>DEXK01000003.1 GCA_002364085.1 Balneolaceae bacterium UBA3186
TGTAATGGAGTTCGCGCCAATAATTCCCGTCGGGAGCTTTTGGTACTGGCGCCTGTGCTGAGGAAGCTCAGTAGCGGCACAAAAGTACACAGAGCAAAGGAAGGGAGTCCTATAAAAAGGCTTAACTTAGAACAATGGTACCTACTTTTGTCTTGATACAAAAGTAGCAAAAGATCAAGCCGAAGTATTTAAGACGGGTTCACTGATCCTGCGCTGAATAATTCCAAAGGTCTTCGTTCTTTTAGATATAATTTCTATGCTCCTCACCCGAAGGAATTATTCCTGCTTCGCAGACGCATCCGGATCAAGTTCTCTATTCCGTCTTAAATACTAAGGGCGA
This sequence comes from Balneolaceae bacterium UBA3186, assembly GCA_002364085.1. Lineage (GTDB taxonomy): Bacteria > Bacteroidota > Rhodothermia > Balneolales > Balneolaceae > Balneola. The sequence continues at coordinate 341 of DEXK01000003.1, forward strand.
ATTTTTCTAGAACTATCACTGCTAAACTGTCAACTAATTAAATGACATCTACAGCGACCATCTAACTTGTGAACCATCCTACAAAACCTCAGAATTATTATTCAACACCTTCAAAGCTTCTCGCTTATACGTTCTTCCGATAGGAATCTGAATACCCGGAAGTTCGATCTCATTATTAGACCAGCTTTCTATCATCCTGGTATTAATAATAAACGAACGATGCACTCTTAAAAAGGAAGGATTCGGTAATCGTTCTTCCATATAGGTTAAGGTCTGATGAGTGACTACTTCTTTGTTCAGCGTTTTAATTAGCACATAGTCTCTTTTGCTTTCAACATAGATGATCTCATTCAGGCAGATCTTCACATTTTTCTTATCAACAGGAACAAAAACAAAATGCTTGGAATTGTTTTCATCGGCAGTTTTTGTTGAGTGTTCTGTAATTGAATGAAGTTCAAAGACTTTGTCTACCGCTTTTAAAAAGCGATTGAATGAAATTGGTTTAAGTAAGTAATCTACTACATCCAGCTCAAATCCCTCCAAAGCATATTCACGATAAGCAGTGGTAATGATTACTTTCGGAGGGTTCTTCATCATTCTCAAGAACTCAATACCTGTAAGACGTGGCATTTGAATATCAAGGAAAAGAATATCTACTTGAGATTCCCGTAGAGCCTGAAAAGCTTTCACCGCATTTTGGAAAGTAGCTTTAACTTCCAAGCCATCAATTTTAGACACATGAGATTCAATAACCTCAATGGCTAGGGGTTCATCATCTATTATGAAGCAGGAAAGACTCAAACGCTGTTGTGATCTAGAAGTTCATCAAGTTCAATAGTTAATGAAACGGAATACTGATCTTCGGTATCGTTTGTTTCAAGTGTATAATGATCTTCATATAAAAGTTCTAAACGCCTGCGAACATTTTTAAGACCGATGCCTTTTTGATATTCGAACTCATTCTTTTCAACCGTATCGAAGCCATTGCTGTTTTTTACAGACAGACTTAGAGATCGGTCTACCACCTTTATGTGGATCTCAACCCATACTTCATCAATGGAATCACTGGTTCCGTGTTTGAAAGCATTTTCCACAAATGGAAGCAGCAGCATAGGTGGTATCTGGTTTTTGGAAACATCACCCTCCGTTTCATAGGTAATGGTGAGTCGGTCATCGTACCGTATTTTTTCTAAAGCGATGTAATTTTCTATCAGCTTTAGTTCTTTGCTTAAGGGAACTGTTCTGGAATTGCACTCATACAGCATAAAGCTGAGGAGTTCAGATAACTTCAGAACAACTTCAGGGGAATTTTCAGATTTTTTCAGCGTGAGAGCATACAAATTATTCAAAGTGTTAAACAAAAAATGAGGGTGGATCTGTCCTTTAAGAAAATTAAGCTCGGCTTGTAATTTTTGTTGTCTCAGTTCCTGAGACTTACTCTCCTCATTATAAAAATGTTTGGTAATTTTGATGAAAGCACCGAGTGCTACTGCCGGATAAATACTGAGTACATTTTTGATACTCTTGGGGATATTGAAAGGGCTGCCGGCCATAAACTCGTATGCGTAGATCGGGTAAAACACATAGTAATCCAAAAAACGTTGAATAAAACCTGCAAGTAAAATTATAGTGATGGTTAAAAGTGTAGCAGCTACATATTTCTTCTTCAGAAAGTACCTGGGGATTATGAAGTACATCGTAAAATAGGTCGCTGCGATCTTGATCGGCAGATAAGCCATCGCCCAGAAAAACTCAGCACCAAAATTGTCTTCGAAATAACCATAAATGCCGGTATAGATAGCAATGTAGCACGCCCAAAAAAGAATATGCCAACCAATTCGGTTGCCGGTAGATTGATATTTGTGAACTATGTTTAACATGACCAAGCATGAATGTACGCATTGAACCTTAAGAAATTGTATAGGATTTTCTCATTTCTGCAAACAGCGTATTTTTGGGGATAAACAACACTTTACAAGCTGCAGATGGCTAAAATCATCGGGTAAATGTCTTCCGGCGATGATAACCTGTTACGTATCTAAGTTATAAATTAGAGTATTTTTTATCGCGTATATCTGTTCCAACAAAAATGGGATAGAACTATGAAATACTTTTTATTACTTGCATCTGCAGTGCTTTTTAATTCTAAACTAGTAGCACAGGAACAGCCGATCTACGATAATTTTATACTTAACGCTACAAAAATAAACGCGAAAATTGTTGTAGATGGCGAATTGAGCGAACCTGAATGGGAATTGGCAACCATCACTTCTGATTTTCTCAACAAAGCGCCAAAAGATACGGGACTTGCTGTAAACCAAACCAGAACCTGGATCATGTATGACGATGAATTTTTATACATCGGTGCAGTAAACTATCAGAAAAGAGAAGATCTGGTTATTAAAACATTAAAGAGAGACAACTCATCTTATCACTGGGATAGCGATGGATTTAGTGTAGTTCTGGATCCATTGAATAAGCAAACCAATGGTTTTTTGTTTGGAGTAAATGCTGCTGGTGCACGAGTGGACGGAATGGTAAGTATCGAAAACTCCAGAACCCGACCTGATGTAAACTGGGACAATGTGTGGTACAGTTCCGTAAAAGTACATGACGATTATTGGGTTGCAGAATTTGCTATTCCATTTAAATCCATCAATTACGATACCAATGTGGAAGAATGGGGAATTAATTTTGTTCGAAATGATATGAAGAGAAACGAATACTCTACCTGGAGCCATGTTCCGCTCGGATTTCCGGGGATTGATATAGGTCATTTAGGCACCATGGTGATCAAAGACATCCCGCCCAAGAGAAAACAAGGAGCCATCGTACAACCTTATGCTTTGGGATCATCAAATAAAGACTTTCAGGCTACAAATAATAGCCTGGAAAATGATATTGAAATCGGTTTGGATGCAAAGATCCCGGTTGGACAAAACCTGAAGTTAGATCTTACTGTAAATCCCGATTTTTCAACAGTTGATGTAGATAGGCAGGTTACTAATCTTTCAAGATTCAGTATTTTCTTTCCGGAAAAAAGAGCCTTCTTTCTTGAAAACAGCGATCTATTCGGAAGTTTTGGGACCTGGGGATTGAAGCCGTTCTTCTCAAGGAGAATTGGTTTAAACAATGGTGAAATAGTTCCAATTCTTTTTGGCGCAAGAGTAACAGGTAATCTAAGTGAAGATCTGAGAGTTGGTATTTTGAATGCTCATACGAGATCGGTCAATGATCTTTCAGCTAATAACTATACCGTTGCTTCAGTTCAGCAAAACCTGGTAGGGCGCACTAATGTGAAAGCGCTATTCACTAATCGGTCTTTATTTGATGGCACATCTCCAACCGGAGAAGATTACAATCGAACCATTGGAGCAGAATTCAATTACACTTCTGAAAACGGATACTGGAACGGAAATGCGAGATATCATTGGTCGCAAACAGAGGAGAAATTTGACGATGCTTATTTCGCAGGTGCGACCTTGATGTATGGCGACGGCGATAAATTCTTTGGAATTACTGCAGACCGAGTTGAAGACAATTATATAAACGAACTTGGATTTTCTGATCGCTTATTTCAGTATGATGCCGAAGCAGGAGAATTGAAAAGAGTAGGGTATAACTTTTTAAATCCATGGGCAGGATTTACCATCCGTCCAGATGCGGACTGGATAAACAGCTATACATTTTCAGGTTGGATGGTTGGGTCAACCAGAACAAACGGAGATTTTATCGACAGGATATTATCAGTTAATTTTGAAATGTATACAAAAGACTGGGGAGGAGTAAGTTTGAGTGCCAGAAACAGTAAAGTGGCGTTACTATTCCCAACAAACTTGATTAACGGAGACGAATTACTTCCGGTTGATACGTATAGCTTCAATAGAATTGCGTTCGATTATTTTTCTGATTCACGTGGAGTAATAAGCGGAAGTTTGAACACTTCTTTCGGGGAATTCTATAACGGAACCAGAACACAGTTTGGAGGTTCTTTGAATATGAGAGTTCAGCCCTGGGGAAATTTTGGAGTTCGCTATGTAGGGAACAAGGTAATCCTACCAGACAATTATGGTAAAGCAACTTTACATCTTATCGGTCCACAGGCAGAAGTAAGTTTCTCAAATAATCTGAGCTGGACCAGTTTCCTGCAATACAATACTCAGGCAGAAAACTTTAATGTTAACAGCAGATTACAGTGGAGATTTGCTTCCATGTCGGATCTGTTCATTGTATATAACGACAACTATGCCACGGATAATTTCGCAGTGAAAAATCGCGGTGTGGTATTTAAAATGAACTATTGGTTTAATTAATCACGAAGAATCTAAGACGAAGATCTACAACTACTTTTAGTGGTTCGTCTTAGTTTTTTAAATAAGAGATAAAACGAAATTACTTATGAAAAAACTGCTACTTATATCATTCTTAGTTATCGCAGCAACAATAACCTCTCAAGCTCAGGGTAAACTTGTCGGCGGACCATGTGAAGGATGTGAAGCTGTATTCGAATTTGGAGACCAAAAGCTTTCCTCCGTTGATACTCTCCCGGAATTCGGAAGCGATGGAATTGATATTAAAGTTACCGGAATGGTGTACAAGATAGATGGGAAAACTCCGGCTGAAGGTGTTATCCTTTATGTATACCAAACAAATGAAGAAGGAGTTTATCCCAAAAAAGGAGACGAAACGGGTTGGGCAAGAAGACATGGCTATATTCGTGGCTGGATAAAAACAGATGAAGAAGGGAGATATTCTTTTTTAACGCAAAAGCCGATGTTCTATGGAAATGAACCAGCACACATTCATTTAACTATTCTTGAGCCAAACGGAAAGTATTATTGGCTGGGAAGCTACTTGTTTGAAGGTGATAAAAATTTGACTTCAGGTCAGCTTAATGATATAAACCCGCGAGGCGGAAGTACCGGAATCATGAGTCTGACTATAGATGAAGATATATTAACCGGCAATAGAGATATCATTCTGGGAAAGAATATTTCGGGTTATGAATAAGATCTTTGTGGCAATTCAATCTTATCTGTGAAAAAAAAAGCGTTTGATTATATTGACTCGAATTTAAGATCAAACTCTAAAATCATAATATGTCACTTAATCTCAATTTCGACTCACTTAAAAAATATAAAGACGAAGGGTTGCTGTTACTCAGAGTAGGAGTAGGCTTGAATTATCTGTTTTTTCACGGATGGGGAAAGTTAATGGGTGGTCACGAACGATGGATTTCACTCGGGCAAGTAATGCCTCATTTTGGAGTTGATGAAATTGCCATGGTTTGGGGATTTTTGGGAGCGCTTATTGAAACACTGGGAGCTTTGCTCTTTGCAGTAGGGTATAAATTCAGATTCGTTGCGATGCTTTTAGGATCAATGATGCTGGTTGCCGTTTATGCACACATAAGCGACGGAGATAGCTGGCGACAGGCTTCGCATGCATTTAAGATGATGTTCGTATTTTTTGGAATGATGCTGATCGGATCCGGAAAATATACGGTCGGTAAATCCAGTTAACAGTAAGAAAAGAGAAATTTGTGGTGTTCTTATTTAATTATTTCTGACTACTCTAAACTCTCCTTCCTTCATTAAAATAAAGTTTTCATTCCCAACAATGGCATTAAAATCATTGATGGGATCCATTTCTCCATCATCAGCGAGTGGGAAAGTCCCGTAATGCATACCGATGCTTAATCCGGCGCCAATATCTTTATGAATCTGAAGTGCCTGAGCGGGGTCTACATGAACAGGCCCCATAAACCATCGTGGGATATAAGCTCCGATTGGGATCAACGCAGTTTTTACAGGAGCGTAATCTTTTCCAATTCTTTTAAAGAACTTGTTGTAGCCGGTGTCACCAGCGAAATAAATATTTCCATTAGCAGATTCAATAACAAATCCTGCCCATAAAGTTTTGTCACGATCAAACATTCCTCGGCTAGAAAAGTGCTGGGCTTCAACGGCAGAAATAGAAACAGAATCATTGACAGAATGCTCTTGCCACCAATCGAGATGTATAGTTTTAGAAATTCCTTTTCTATTCAAATATAGATTTACACCTAGAGGGGTGATAAAAACCGGATCATGAATTTCTTTAATTCTCTGGAGTGTATTTATATCCAAATGATCGTAGTGATTATGGCTGATCAATACATAATCCAGTTCAGGAAGGTCCTCGAATTTAATTCCGGGAGGGCGCATTCGTTTTGGTCCAGCAAAACTAAATGGCGATACTCGTTTGCTATATACCGGATCAGTAATGATATTTATTCCATCTGTCTGGATGAGAAAAGTGGAATGATTTACATAAGTAATTACCTGAGATGAATCCGAAATACGGTTGGCAGGCTTTTTACCAAAAGTAACATCAGCTTCTGTTTTCTCTGTCCATTTGCCCGGCTCTCTTGTTAAGAGCCATTTTATTAATTCCCGAGAGCTTTTCTCTTCATAGCCTTCACCATTAAGGAATTTTGTTCCGTCAAAATTACCCGATGGCTCACCCGAATACCCGGGTGCTGAAACAGAGTAACCTATTCCTGCTATGACTATAGCAAAAGCAAACAGCACAATAAATACAATCATGAATATTTTTTTCATTGTTTGTTCAAATGTTGGGAAGAAATGCTGTAATTCTAATTAAACTATTTTCGTTCAGGTTTTGAATTATTAAGGACGCAAATGTTGCCAAATAGAATTCCAATTTCGGAAAGGCGTCATTTTTTCAAAAATGAGGAATTAGTCATTTTTATAATCGATTGGGAGCATAACAGAAATTCTTTCAAAACCCCATTTACCTGAAAGCTGGAGAACGGTAGGATCGAATAAAGCACCATTTTCGTCGATTAAAATATAAGGTATTTCCCCAGAATAAGTTAAGTAAGAGAGGGCGTGGTCGTTCACAACTTTATCAAAGAGATCAAACCTGACCTGATGCCCAACTATTACAGGTGTATAGGTCAATTTGAATACAGAATATCTTTCTATAAGAGTCTTCCAAATTTTGGGATAATAAAAAGCAAGTTGACTTATTTCGGACTCTTCAACCCGCTCAATTTTAGAACCCATGGAAACTATTTTAAATCTTTCTTTTCTAAGATCGTCCAGAACTAAACTTTTAAAGAAATGTGCAGGAGATCCTTTGTAAGCTTCCGAACGGTTTTTATTCCACCTCCGTATTACGTTTTTATCAGAGGACTCCATTTCGCTGAATCTTGTATTCAGTTTATAAATACCGGTATTATCATCAGGATTAAAGTGTACTTGCAGGAATTCTGTCTCAATAATATAGCCCAGATCCCGGTTGTGGATTATTAAAGGAGCTTCAGTATAAACATTTATTTTATTTTGTTTATTTGGACCTTCAAAGCGTAATACTTCCGGATTTTGGAAGAAGGTATTCTCTGAAAATTTTCTATCTCCAATAAAGAATCTTTGAAATCGATTAAAATTCGATTTCCATTCTGTATTATCAGCGGCTACAACAATTTCGTCAAGTTCAATCGGCTTTTCCTTTAGGCTAAAGCTATAGCTCTTATTTTCCCCTTTTTCTATGTTGATATTAATACGTTCAGTTTGGTAGCCTATTGAGCTTGCAACCAATATAAAAGGGCCGGTTAGATTAGTTTGAAAAGAAAATGAACCATCAGCATTTGTTTGTTTTCCAATTGTTGTTTCTGATAAATATACATTAACTCCTTGAAGAGGCTCTTTGGTAGTAGCATCAAATACAGACCCGGAAATTGTAACCTGTGATAATACCGGGCTGCTGATCAATGCAAGAAGAACAATTATATATATACTCAGTTTCATATTCATTATTTGTGAATATCTACTAATCTGGATAAGTAAAAAAGGGGAATTTAATTCGCCATTAAATTCTCAATCTCATCTACTTCTTTAGGAACATTCGTCATATTCTCGAGACCATCGTCAGTTACAATAATATCATCTTCAATACGAACTCCTCCAAAGTCTAGAAGGGATTCTACTTTATCAGTATTTAGGAACTGGTTTTTTTCAGGGTCAGCGATCGCTGGTTTTAGAACTGCAGGCACAAAATAAATTCCGGGCTCAATTGTAACTACCATCCCCGGTAATAATTCTCGTCGCGCTCTTAAAAATTTAATTCCGGGGCGATCGATTCTATCCACTCCTTTAGGATACCCGCCCACATCGTGAGTATCGAGCCCTAAGAAATGGCCAAGACCATGAGGAAAGAAAAGCGCAAAGATATTTTCATTCATGATGTCGTCAATATTGCCTTTCACAATATCCATATCTTTTAAGCCTTCCATCATAGTTCGGGCGGCCAGTAAATGGAGGTCTTCCATTTTAACTCCTGGCTTTATTTCCTTTAAAACTTTATCCATGCCGGTTAAAACAGAATTGTAGATTCCTTTCTGGATGTCCGTGTAGGTTCCATTTGCAGGGAAGGTTCTGGTATAATCGGCAGCATACCCATTACATTCGAAACCCGAATCCATCAAAAATAAATCTCCATCTTTGATCTTGCTGTTGTTCACTACATAGTGAAGAATAGAAGCATTTACACCTGAAGCAAAGATTCCATTGTATGCATCCTGAAGTAAACCATTCTCGATCTGTACTTTATTGAAGATCGCTTTCATTTCGTATTCGTACATGCCTGGTTTGATGGACTTCATAACCTCCAGATAAGCTAGATCATTTACACGACAAGCTTCACGCATTTGATCAAGCTCCCAATCCGTTTTAAGAACTCTGCAATAAGTAAGCGCATCAACTAAGGCTTCCGTCTCAACATTAAATTCCCGGTCAAGATCTTCAACAAACTCAGCTTGTTCATCATCAATGCAGTACACTGTTTCAGGTGTTAATTCATTTAAAACAGTAAGAATATCATTTTGATAATGAAGATGATCAGGTTGGTATTCTTCCTGATATTGTTCTCTTGTTTTTACATAGCCATGCCACACAGCATATTGAGCATCACGCTCAGGAACAAAGAGATGGTACTCTTCTTTTTTTAGATCCAAAATTAACGAACAATCGGCTTCATTTACTCCTGTTAAGTACCAGAAATTCGATTCCTGGCGGAATGGAAATTCATAGTCAGTTCCATAACGGTACATTGTTTCTGCTCCTTGAATGAAAACCACGCCGTTCTGATTGTCATCAAATAATGAAAAAAGTTTTTCTCTGTGTTGGTTGTGCATTTCTTACTCTTTCTATAGTTAAAATTTGGGCATCTGTAACATCATAATACTTTAACACATTTTCGAATGGTGTTAAAGTGTTATGGTACCAAAGATTTTGAACTTCAAGCTTACTCATACAACTCAACTGTAGATAAAAGCTTTTTTAAATCTTCGACCTTTTCTAGCTGTTCTTTGTGTTCGTAACTTTGAATAAGGTTTCTGATAGTTCGAATCAAAATATCCATATCAGATGCCATCTGAAAATACTCAGGTTTTGGAGCAATATTGTTCTTTTTAAGGAAAAAATAGCATTGATCATAGCTTACAACTGCGCCATTATCATAAGGATCTACTAAAAACTCTTCACGATCTCCGATGTAGGTAAGCATAAAGTGAATAGGCATATTTATTCCAAAAACCGGAAGGTCTAACCGTCTGGCTATAAACATTACAACCATACTTAATGAAATAGGCAAGCCTTTACGTCGGTCAATAACAGTATCAATAAAACAATTTGTGGGATTGTGGTAGTCCTGCTGGTCGCCGGTAAAATTCAGATCTTCAAATACAAATTTAAACAACTGAGATGCTTTCTTTCGCTCATCCAGTTTATAACGAATACTTGGAGCGACCATTTCTGCAAAATGATCCAATTTATCCTTGTAGTGTTTGGTATCAATAGTTGGGTTGCCAAATCTGGAAAGCATGAAAATAATAGATTCCAGATCTTTTCGATTTTTAATACCATTTTCTAAAGCATCAACGAAATCGGTTTGTAGTCCCTCAAAAGTAAGCGTGTGAATGAGTTCACTAATTCTGGACTTTTCTTCACCTTGTTTTAAATCGATACGATACTCATCCAGAAGAGGCACAACATTTTCCCCTAATTCTACAAATCGGCGATTTACGGACTCTTGAATAAAAGGGTCTGGATCGTCCATGAGTACCAGTAAAGATTGTATTTCAGATTTTGAAATCATAGAAACAAAGGTAATGATTGATAAATACAACAACCAAGAAAAGCTTTTTTAGACTGTTAGTGAACTTAAGGGCCTAAAAAATTGCTTTTTTTGAAACTAATAAGGGTTTTTTGGCTAACAATGTAAACACGCGTACATAAACAGGTTATATGAAAAATTGGTTAAACTTACTTTCAAAGTACTATCAAAGGATCGTTAACAGCATTGCTTTCTATCCAACGATCATTGCTTTGGCCTTTATGGTTTTTTCTATTTTTGTGATGAGGATCGAATTCAATGATCTTGTAATAGAGCTTAAAAGCAATATTGAGCGGGTTTTGGTACATGATTCCAACAATGCCAGATTGATCTTAGGTACCATTGTAGGAAGCCTTATTTCTTTAATGGTGTTTAGTTTTTCGATGGTAATGATCGTTCTTAACAGAGCTACTTCTACTTTATCACCAAGAGTAATACCCGGATTGATATCAGATAAATTTCATCAAGTAGTTCTGGGCTTCTATTTGGGAAGTATCATTTATAGTTTGATCCTGATCGTGAATATTGACGCTCCCGGAGTTGAGTTTTCGGTGCCATCTTTAGGAATTTTTGTAAGTATGATACTCGCGATAGTTTGTATGGGTTTGTTCGTGTATTTCATTCATTCCATATCCCAAAAAATTCAGGTGGACTTCATTCTGAATGATATTTACAAGCTCACCAAGAAGGAACTAGAAGGAGTGGATCATAGCAATGCTAAAAAAGAATTGCCGAATACTTCTGATTGGATAACATGTCTTGCAAAGGATTCTGGTTATCTGAAGAAAATCGATGGACCGGGATTAACGGAGTTTTGTAAGAAGCATGATTTCAGACTTAATGTGAAAGTTTCTATCGGATCATTCGTAGTAAAAGAATATCCGTTTATTGAGATCAGTAAGGAACTGGATGAAGACGTGATCGATCAATTAAGCTCCTATTTTACACTTTATACAGAAGAGCGGGTTTCTGATCATTATTTATTCGGCTTTAAACAGATCTCTGAAATTGCAGTAAAGGCGCTAAGTCCGGGAATCAATGATCCGGGAACAGCGGTAAAAGCCATCGATTTATTATCTGATCTGTTGACGAAGTTGATGGAAATAGATGAACAAAATTATATCCCGAATTCTAAAGACGAGCCGCTGGTATTTGTTCGTCCTGTTCCATTTAAAGATGTGATGTTTCAGATCATTGTACCGATCAGGGAATATGGTAAAAAAGATGTCTCTGTTTTGGTACGACTACTTGACTGCATCAAACATATGATCTATTCAGACATACATCAAAAGCGTTTTACTTCTTTATTGATATCATACGTAGAAAACTTTCTCACTTGTTCAGAGGAATACATTGATAACAAATTGGACAAGGAAAGTATCAATGATCGTTTGAAAGAAGTGAACGCCTGTCTTGAAAAAGAAAATCAGTTTCAATTACTCTAAACAGTAGAAATAATTGCTCTCCAATTTGATGATTTTATCATTAGCTTTATCTGAATTATAAACTCAGCGTATAAAATGAAAATCAACGTTTCTTCCGAAATAGGACACCTCAACGGAGTTATTGTTCACACTCCCGGACATGAAGTATCATTAGTAAATCCTGAGCTAAAAGATGAACTTCTTTTTGACGATATAATTTTCGAAGAAGATGCCAGAGAAGAGCATTTAGACATGTTGGATCTCTTTAAAGCGGCAATGCCTAAAGATGGGCAAGTTCTTGAAGTGGTAGATCTTTTTAAAGATTCCATTCAGCAAGAAGATGCAAGAGCATTTTTTATTGAACAATTAATCAGGGAGTTTCCTGAAGAAAACCTCAGCGTTATTGAGAAACAACTATTGGCTCTTGATGCTCAGCAACTATTAGAATTTAGCACCCAAGGTGTGTTGCCGAAAGGAAATAAGTTTTCTCTTTTACCATCTCCAAACCTGCTATTTACTCGCGATCTTGCAGCAGTAGTGGATGACACTATTTTGATTTCCAGAGCAGCAACAAGAACTCGTCTTCGGGAATCACTGATGATGGAAACATTGGTTCACTTTAATCCATTGTTCGATTCAGTTAGGGATAACGCAATCAGAATTTCGGGCAACCAGTCTATTGAAGGTGGAGATGTTCTTGTTGAATCCAAAGATCTTGTTTTGATCGGAATGAGTGAACGTACTTCATTCACCGGATTGATGAAGGCGGCAGATGGTTTGCTAAATCATGGAGTGAAAACGGTCTTGGCAGTCGATATTCCAAAACAACGTTCTTCCATGCATTTGGATACTATTTTTACTTTTGCCAGCAATTCCGAATGTATAGCATTCCCTCCGGCAATAATGGAACAACAGGATAATGTGGTAGCGCTACAGAAAGTAAACGGAGCAATTCAGGCAGAATCCAGATCGTCATTACAATCTGCTTTAAATGAGTTTTCGAAAAATACCTATGATTTTATCAAATGTGGAGGAGAAGACAGAACCAATCAATTCCGCGAACAATGGACAGATGGAGCAAATGTTTTTGCACTGGCCCCTGGAGTTATTGTTGGTTATGAACGCAATACCAATACTTTTAACACGCTGGTAGATCATGGTTATTCCTATATGACTCAGTTTGAGTTTATAGAAGAATATGGAGAAAAAGGTCTGGATCTGAATCAAGACAACAAAATTGCCGTAAGTTTTCAGGGACATGAATTATGTCGGGGTCGTGGCGGCGCCCGATGTATGACGATGCCGATTTCAAGAGAAGAAATTTAAAGAGGAACTGCTTGAGTTACGACGAACATCCATCATCTATAGAAACAGATTTCGAAATTCTGTCAAGAAGCGAAGAACCGAAAAATAAACCTGATACAAAAACGATCTTAAAACATCTGGCTTTGTTTGTGCTTACGTTTATTTCGGTTTCAGTTGTAAGCTCTATTTTTGTTGGTCTGGGGAATGGAATTTCAACTATTGGTCCGTTGGTTTTGCCGGGGACAGAAGATCTGTTGCGAGGAGCGCTGTTTGCTTCATTGCTTTTGAGTTTCCTTACTTTTCATGAGTTCGGACATTATTTTGCGGCGGTTTATCATAATATAAAAGTGAGCTTACCATATTATATTCCACTTCCTGTGGGAATTGGAACACTTGGAGCTGTAATTCGGATCAAAGAAAAGATACATCAAACAAAAAAGCTGTTTGATATAGGAATAGCAGGACCAATTGCAGGATTTATTGTTTCTTTGATCGTATTGATAGTTGGTTTTGCCACGCTTCCTGAACCAAGTCATGTGCAGAATTTCGGAGGTCACGAAGAATTGAAAGCTTATGTGGCCCAAACCGGAGAATATCCTACAGAGATCTTGTCACAGGATGAAGGAACGGTGCTTATTTTCGGAAATACAATTCTCTATGGTTTTCTGGCTTCGCTGTTTGATAACGTTCCGCCACTATGGGAAATGTATCACTATCCGTGGTTGCTGGCAGGATGGTTTGGCTTATTTTTTACGGCGCTGAATTTAATGCCGGTTGGTCAGCTGGATGGCGGACATATTCTCTATTCCCTGATAGGCTATAAAAACCACAAAATAGCCGCTCGAATATTCTATTCTTTTATCACAATTTTAGCCGGAATTGAGTTGGTTCCTTTTTTCCATGATTTACTTGGGAAATACGACACTTCATTCGGAGCGCTTTCCTGGTTGATCTGGGGAATCATGTTGTTTTCGGTAATGCAGATCGCTTTTCAAAAAGAATCGAAATGGGTAAGCACAATGTTTACCACTTCGCTGATCTGTTCAGCGCTTTATTTGTATGTGATTCAGGGCACTCAGGAAGGTTCGCCTTCTTTAATATGGGGTGTATGGACACTATTCATCACTTTTGTTGTAAAAGTAGAACATCCGCCAGTCACATTTTACACACCACTTTCTAAAGGAAGAAAAGTGATAGGCTGGCTAAGTATGCTTATATTTATACTCTGTATTAGTTTGAATCCAATATTTACACAATAGAACCCATGAAAAAATTATTCATCCTGTTTTTAATAGCCGGATTTGCCGCATGTGCGGAAACCAAAAAAGAAGATATGTCAACCAAATCATTGACTGAAAAAGTAGATCTCTTCTTAGAAAATGATCAGTATTCTGATGCCCTTACTTTACTGGAAACTCAGGAAGAAACCGAAGAAGTAATGACATTGAGAGAAAAAACGCATCTGAACTACGGACTTTTTCTGGAATACCGCGATTCCAACGTAACCAACATGCGTGATAAAATGAATGGAGCTTTGGCTCAATATGTTGAAGTACTGAAGATCAATCCGGATAACGAAAAAGCGATCAGCGAGATAGAGCAGATTCTGGGAATTTACGCCACTTTTGATAATCGCAGTCCAGACGAAGAAGTAGCTGAAGATCTCCGCGAACTAGGATTTGAAGTTTAAAGAAGATGAAGTCATCCTGAGGATACTTCCGAAGGATCTGCACAAAGTATTTTCAGCTGAAAAAAAAAGATGTGAAGATTCTTCGCTATCGCTCTGAATGACAACAAAAATAAAATGAGTAACAACAACACCCCTACAATACAAAACCGAAAGGCTCGGCACGATTATCAGGTTGAAGAAACCTTCGAGGCCGGCATTGTTCTGAAAGGAACAGAGGTGAAGTCTATTCGTCAGGGGAAAGCTTCGTTTACTGATTCCTTTGCTTTTCTGAAAAACGGGGAAGTGTTTTTAAGGGAGTTGTACATCAAGCCGTATGAGCATGGTTCATATTACAACCACGATCCTAGAAGAGAACGAAAGCTGTTACTCAACAAAAAAGAAATTCGTCAGCTCGATAAATTGGTGCAGCAAAAAGGGTTTACGCTCGTTCCGTTGAAGCTGTACTTCAAGAGAGGAAATGCCAAAATTCTGATCGGAGTAGCCAAGGGTAAAAAGAGCTTCGACAAAAGAGACAGCATCAAAGAAAAAGATCTGAAGCGACAACTAGACCGCAACGTAAAAGGGACGTATAAGGTTAATTTGTAGCAACTACATCCTTGAATATTTTCCAATGAATTAAAGATCTGAGTCATCCTGAACTTGTTCTAAAAAAGCTTCCAACTAAATCGACCTTTAGAATTATTGGCGAGCCAAGAACGTAATGAAATCGACGGCTCCGAAGGAGCAATCATTACACTCAGGATCATTCTTGAATATGCATCAAACGAACGAAGACCTTTTGTAATGATTAGTCGATGTAATGGAGTTCGCGCCAATAAATCTTGTCGGGAGTTTTTGGTACTGGCGCCTGTGCTGAGGAAGCTCAGTAGCGGCACAAAAGTACACAGAGCCAAGGAACTGAATTATATAAAAGGATTAACTTAGCGTAAGGGTATCTACTTTTGTCTTGATACAAAAGTAGCAAAAGATCAAGCCGAAGTATTTAAGACGGGCTCACTGATCCTACGCTAAATAATCCTAAAGGTCTTCGTTCGATTAGATGCAGTTCTAGACTTTTCACCAGAAAGGATTATTCTTGCTTCGCAGACGCTTCCCGATCATGTTCTCTTTTCCGTCTTAAATACTAAGGGCGAATTTTTCTGGAACTATCAATACTAAACTGACAACGAATTACATAATATCCACGCCCCCAACTAACGCAAACGTCTCGCTTGTGTGTTTCTTGGAAACTATTCGTCCAAGCATGACGCTTGAACTAGAAGGGGAATTTGTTTTATTTAACACAATTTTCAAAAAACAAAACCCCGCCCTTTCGGACGAGGTTTTCATATTCAACAGGAAAGTCTGTAAGCCGGATTTTGTTCCTCCGCCAATTGGCAGATTCGGTAATCATTTATCTGGTGCACTCCACCCGATGGCGTCACGACAAGTGGCGTATACCATCTTACATGAGCTTGCACCCCGCGAGGTTTACCGTGCCTCTTCGGTCGCCCTAAGAGCGGTGAGCTCTTACCTCACCTTTTCACCATCACCCTCAACGCGGAGCGTTGGAAATTCCAATGTTTAAAACCAAATTTTCAAACAAGCACCAATGTTTTAATATTTAAACATTGTGATTTGTTTGCGTTTTGGAGCTTGTAATTTGAAATTTAACCAGCGCTCCGCGCTGAAGGCAGTTTGTTTTCTGTTGCACTGTCTGTCTCAGTATCATTCCTGATAAAGAGCCTCTGCTACGCCCGAAGGATCGCAGAGCGCGGTACTTGTCGGTGTCCGGACTTTCCTCCCAATTATATTGCTATAACTGAGCGATTACCCGACTTTCCTGCTTAAAGGTAAGATTTTTTTAGATGAGCTGATATCTTAAATAGATTGGGAATTAAATCTCCCTTCGAAGGGAGATGAACATCCAAACAGTTCTTTGGATGTTCCGAGGGATGCCCGAATCTTAGCTAATATTTAATCACTTTATCTTACTCCCATCCCCAATAAACACCGCTAATTTTCCGGAAGAAAACTCAAGTGTAACGGGAGAAGCAGTAACGGTATTAGAAGTGGCATCCTGAACGCCGGGCTCCAAACGTACATTATTCAGTGGATAAAGAACTCCTGAAGAGATGAAATTCTCTACAAAGCCTGATACAGGAAAAAAAGAAATGGTAGTATTTATTGGAATATCTTTTTCAAAAGGAGAATCAACTAAAAAAGTTTTGCCGTAATCATCTTCAAAAACCAAAGACTCAAACCGGTCATGAAACTCCACCAACGAAGAAAGATTCTTTTGCTGATGATCGATGCGTTTTCCCAAAGCTCCCAGAACAGTACAGCTTGTAGCGCCCTTTTTAAGCGCATAATTCAACGCTTTATCAAGGTCGGTGCTGTTTTGGTCGTCTAGTTTTAATACTTCAATATTTTCATGATTGGTGTATTTGAAACTATCTAGATCTCCGAGAACGATATCCGGTGTGAAACCATAACCAAGAAAAACATGCCCTCCGCTGTCTGCGCCAATTTGGAGGTCGGCTTTTTTGATGCGGTTTTCCAATAAAGCTTTGGTTGGAGGGGTTCCTCCGCAAATGATAAGTGCGTGCATATATTTTTGATGTAAAACTCGAAAAAAATCACCCCAAAAAGAAATGGAATTCTGGCTATATACATCTATTTTGGCGTTCAAAAAGAAAATTCTATGTTTGAAAAGCTAATTCCGGAATTATTATCTCATAAAAAGATCGGAGTTTTTTCTCATGTCAGGCCGGACGGTGATTGTTTGGGTTCACAAGTTGCACTTTGTCTGTGGTTAGAAAAAAACGGGGTGGCGTCAATAGCCTTCAATGAAGACGAGGTAAGTAAGAATATGGAGTGGCTTACAGAATTTAAAAAGATCGAAAAACCCGATCTCTCTGATCTGAAAGAGTTTGATGCTTTTGCGTTTGTAGATGGAAACGCGTTACATCGGTTTGGTAAAACAGCGGAAAAACTTACAGAGCTGGGGAAACCACTATACATGATCGATCATCATCCACAACCAGAAGAAATTTTCAAAGAGTTTGTCTCAAAAACGGATGCTTCTTCAACATGTGAATTGCTTTATAATTTATATGAAGAGCACGATATTTCTCAGATTGATCAACAATCGGCAAAAGCAATGTACGTGGGTATTGTAACTGATACCGGTTCTTTTCAGTTTGATAGTGTGAAGCCGGGCACAATGAAAGCCGCCGCGAGTTTACTGGAATTCGGACATTTCACTCCGGATGAAGTGGTTCAAAAAGTATATTCTTCAAAACCCATGAAGC
Source organism: Balneolaceae bacterium UBA3186 (assembly GCA_002364085.1). GTDB lineage: Bacteria > Bacteroidota > Rhodothermia > Balneolales > Balneolaceae > Balneola. The sequence continues at coordinate 18,232 of DEXK01000003.1, forward strand.
AGATCAAGTTATTGGGTTTGGCTTTGGAAACCATTTCTTTGCATGAGAACCAACAAATAGCGACTATGTACGTTACAAAAGCTATGTTTCAGGAAACCGGCACTTCAAATGAAGATACGGAAGGATTTGTAGCATATCCGTTAAGTATAGAGGGGGTAAAAGCATGTATTTTCTTTCGTGAAGATGAAGATCGCATTAAATTAAGCCTGCGTTCACAAAGCGACATTGATGTAAATAAATGGGCACGTGAGCTAAATGGAGGCGGTCATAAAAAAGCAGCCGGAGCCTGGTATGATGGTAACATGGAATCAGCGATACAAAATGTTATCAGAATTGGAAGAAAACAATGGATTAACGATTAGGGAATGAATAGAACAGTTACTACCGTAAGTTTATTGGTTATACTTTTTATTACGGGATGTTTCAAAAGTGAAACATCTGAAGTTATACCAACGATCTCACCTTTGGAATACGAATCGTCACCGGTAAGTTTTGAGCCGGAGGAAGAAAAGAAAGAAGTAAATACAAATCAGGTTTCTATTTCTGAGAGCAGGCGCAACGCAATAACCAAAGCAGTAGAAAAAGCCAGTCCTGCAATAGTGAGTATTACAGTAACAGAAGTTGAAAGAGGATATAATCGTGTGATGGATCCATTTTTCTCCCGTTTTTTTCAAATGCCTTCAGAGCGAGAAGTAAAAAGTATTGGCTCAGGGTTTATCATCAGAGAAGACGGATTGATCGTTACTAATGAGCATGTAGCAAGTAAAAGCGCTCGTAAAATTGTTGTAGCTCTTTCAAATGGAGATGAATACGAAGCTGAATTGCTTGGCTCAGATGAACTTGCAGATTTATCTTTACTAAAGATTAAAGAGCCAAAAGGGAAGTTGCCTTTTGTAGAATTTAGTAACTCTGAAACTGCTATGGTAGGAGAATGGGCTATTGCAATGGGGAATCCTTTCGGGTTGTTTGATGATGGCCAAGCTTCAGTAACTGTTGGGGTTATAAGCGCAACAAAAAGAGATTTTCGCCCCGACCCAAAAGACCCCCGCGTTTATATTGATATGATTCAAACGGATGCGGCTATAAACAGAGGGAATTCAGGCGGACCGTTGGTAAACAGTGATGGAGAAGTAATTGGTGTGAATACTTTTATTTTCACAGGTGGAACTAGCACCGGATTTGTAGGGCTTGGGTTTGCAATTCCTGCAAACAGAGTAAAAAAGATCATAAAACAACTGGAAGAATCGGGAGAAGTTGCTTTGGATTTTGATCCGGGGATGGAATTCACGAGAATGACTACTCAGATAGTTTACCAATATGGTGTACCTTCTATTCACGGGTTGTTTGTAACAAGTGTAAATAAAAACGGTCCTGCATATGAATGTGGAATTATGCCTGGAGATATTATTACAAAAATTGGAAAAGAAAGAGTAAGTAGTGAGATGCATGCGTGGGCTTTAATGCGGGAATTTGAAGAAGGAGAAAAAATGTCTATTACCCTAGTGAGAGGTCAAAATCAGTATGAAGCAATTATGACTTTACGGAAACGAGTAAAAGGAAAATGAGCTCAGAATCAGATTATACAATTCTGGTAGTTGATGATGATAGAGCTTCGCACATCATTGTAAAGAACCTGATAGGGAAGAAATATAATCTTATCCATGCTCAGGAACCTCAGCAAGGAATAAATATACTGTCGGAAAAAAAGATAGATCTTATTCTTAGTGATATTCATATGCCCGGGATGACCGGGTTAGAGTTTTTGGAAGCGATCAAAAAGGATGCTGAGAAGAAGAATATTCCCATTTTACTAATGACTAGCTTACCAACCCTAGAAAAAGAACAAAAGGCGATGGAACTGGGGGCAAAAGACTTTATCCAAAAAGATTTATTCCATGAGAAACCGCAAGAAGTAGCAGAGCGGATAGAAATGAAGCTGGTCACTAATTTCGTAGTTCCGGATCTTTCAAAAAAGTTAGCAGCTAACCAGAAAGAGATTGTACAAGATATGATGGTTAGTATGGAAACTATGGACTTCCTGAACGTATCACAGGAATTTTGCAGACAGCTTGGTAAGCTTTTTGAATTGGAACATCTATCATTCTGGAAATTATCCAAAGACAAGCCACACTTGTTGGTTACTGTTGGTTCACGGATTCCCGAAAATTATAATCCCGCAGACCTTTATACTGAACTTGTATTCAGAAAAATGATAAAAAGCAGAAAGCCATATTTTACCAACAATATTTATAACACAAAACAAGGCGTATTTATTGAAAGGTCGAGAGAGGACGGTTTGCCGGCAGAAATGGGAGTGCCTATGTTTGCAATTACTGAGTCTGATCTGATCAATAATCACATGAAGATTCCTGAAAAAGCCCCCATTTTTGGGTATATGCTAATGAAACGCAGTAAAGTATTTTCTACCAAAGAACACGCTGTAATTTCAAAGTTAATAGTGCGCTGTAGTACCATGATCTGGCGGTTATACAAAGCGATGTAGCTTCTGTAAGGGTTAGTTTACTTTAGTAGCAATGGTATCATTATGCCCTACTAGAAATCTCCGAAGGTATAACCCAATCGCTGATCGGGATTTGAATCCGGCTTTAAGAGCTGCCGCTTCAAACTCTTTATCAGTAAGAACCGGATCGGTGGCGAAATCGATCATATCTTTATAGAAGCCAAGAGTAAAATTATCCACATCGCTTCCGAATTTGGTTACAAAGATCACATTCCCGTCGCGATTGGTTTCATTGTAGTAGATGTTTTCCATAGCTCGTTGCTGAAGCAGTTCATCATGTAAACCACGTGCAGCATTAAACATCTCAATATGATATAAGCCCGATTCAGAATCTTTTTCTAACAACTCTTTCCAACTAACATCTGATTCCACTAAAAAGTCGTGCTGGAAATCTACCCATTCGCTGTAATTATGCATTTCAGGTTTTGAAAATGGAGCCATAAGCATTAGATCCCAGTGGTCACCCTGACTATGGCGCATGATCATCATATTCCCTTCAACATCTGATTTCTGCTTTTTAACATATTCGAGGAGTTCACCTAATTCTCCCGGGGCAGCCCTCAAAAGAGTTACCTGATAATGGTGTTGTGCAAGAATCGGAGTACCTAGCAATAGAAATAATAAAGCGAATACAGCTTGTCTGAATTTGATCATGATGATAGGGAGTTAGTTTTATTTATTATTCTTTTGGATAAACTTCTCAACTCTGGAAGTGTGGTTTTCATCCACCCACAGGTCAGCAAAAGGTTCGATCTCAGATTCCATTAGTGTAAACCTGTTCAATGAAGAAATCCCACTGTTTCGCTTAAGTGTTTGTATAAAATCCCTTCCATTTTTTGTAAGTGGTTCAGCCCATTCCAAAACATTCTTTTCTTCTATAATAGAATTAATAAAACCCTCATTGTAGAGCTCCCGAGCTGTTTTGATCTCAGCTTTTCCTTGCCATTGCAGAGCTTTGGATCGACCAACTCTTTCGATCAAACGAGTTAATCCTCCCCAGCCGGGAGTTAAATAAAATCTACCTTGTGTAAATCCAAATTTTGTGTGGGTCGATGATAGAATAAAATCGAAGGCCATCATAAGTTCGATTCCTCCTCCATAGGCATCACCATTTATAAAAGCGATGTTCCAGCAAGGTAGCTCTTCAATTCTTTTAAATAGGCTTTGCATCCGCTTAGATACGTTTATGGCCTCACTTTTCTTAGTAATTGAATGAAACTCTTTTAAATCTCCCCCAGCTATAAAACTGATGTTTCCTTCGCCAGAAAAAATAAAAACTCGGATGGATTCATCCGTTTCTAACGTGGTAAGCAGGTCTTCTAATTGGTCAATAACCTGAAAATTGATGGCATTACGGGCATCAGGGCGGTTAATTTTAGTCCATAAAATATGAGGTGCTATTCTTTCTGATTGTATCATGTTCTTTCAGTCGCACTCTCATAAAGCCATTTCAGATACTCAGGATTGCCTTCATCCTCCGCAATATTTAAACTGATAACACATGGGCACTCATAGCTATGATTTTCTTTTATAAAATGAGTAACCGCCTGTACTTTTGAGATGTGCGTTTTTACGATCAGTATGGCTTCTGAATTTGTATGAATTTCATTTTCCCACTTATAGATAGATTCCATTGCTGGAATAATATTAACACAGGCTGCCAAATCAGCATCAATGATTTTTCTTCCAAGATCAGAAGCCTGATCTTTATTTTCAGTAGTTATGTAGAGAAAGCGAAGGTTTTTATGCATGATGTGAGAATTTCAGCAATGCGCAACCCAAACCCAAATTTTATAGTTTTGATTAATAAGATTTCAAATATCAAACTGTTAAAAATTTCATGGTTTGAAGGGTGGAATTTAAATGTTTTTACCCATATCTTTGTGAGCTCTAAACTATGCGAAAGTGGTGGAATTGGTAGACACGCTAGATTTAGGATCTAGTGCCTTAACCGGCGTGGGGGTTCGAGTCCCCCCTTTCGTACTTTCCTATCTAAAAAAATACCTGTACATAACAGCTGAATTGCACATTAAAAAGCGGAGAAAAAGTGAACATTTCTGTTAAAGAATTAACAAAAGTTGATAAAGAACTTACCCTAACAGCGAAACGAGAAGATTTACAAGAAACCTTTGATCAAGCGTACAAAAAGTACAAAACTCAAATTGCTCTACCTGGTTTCAGACCCGGAAAAGTTCCAATGGGAATGATAAAAAAGAGATTTGGTACTGAAATCGAGTACGAAGAGATCAATAAATACGTACAGAAAGTATTCGAAAAGGATGTAGTTCCTGAATACAATCCGGTTGGTGAGACAGAAATGGTTGACATGACCTGGGAGAACGATGAACTGGAAGTGATTTTCAAGATTGGAACCAAGCCTGAAGTAGAGTTAAAAGATCTGGGTAAGATCAAAGTGAACAAAATGGTTCATGATGTTACTGATGAAGAAGTTGCGGAAGAGATCGAGAGAACTTTGGAAAGAGAAGGCAACTGGGAAGATGTTGATGGTAAAGCTACCAAAGACTCGAAATTAGTTGTGGATGTAATTTCATTGGATAAAGACGGTAATCCGGTTGACGGTGAAGAAGATGCAGATCAGGTTATTGACTTGAGACAAGAAGGCGCTAAAGATTTCTTAAAATCATTAAAAGGGAAGTCTGCCGGTGATGTTGTAGATATGGAATTAGGAGAAGGCGATGAAACGGATCGCTTCCGAGTAACTATCAAAAAAGTGCAAAAGCTGAATAAAGCAGAAATGAATGAAGAATTCATTTCAAAAAACAGCAACGGCGAAGCAAAAACGGAAGACGAGTTTAAAAGCTTTATAAAGAGCCAGATGCAGAAGTACTACGATCAGACTTCAAGCGACCTGTTTAAAAATGAAGTAGTAGAGGCATTAGTTGATGCCCATGAAGTTGATGTACCTGAAGTATTTTTAGAGCAGGTGTTAAATTCTTATGTAGAACAACAGAAGCAACAGCAAGGTGGAACACTCCCTGAAAACTTTGATGAAGTTGTTTATAAAGAAGAAATGAGAGAGCGTGGCCTTAGAGAAGGTAAATGGTATTTTATTAGCCAAAAATTGCAAGAAACATTTGAAGATATCGAAATAAAACCCGAAGATATCGACGAATTCATTTCTGTAGAAGCAGCCCGTTACGGCGCTTCTCCGGATCAACTTAAACAATACTATGCTCAAAACCCGAGTTTACTCGAACAATTAAGAAGCAGTATTCGTGAGAACAAAGTATTTGATAAGCTGGAAGATGAAGTCAAAATTGCAGAACTTGACAAAGAAAAGTATCGCAAGTTTCAGGAGAAAAAATCCAAAAAATAAACAACTTATTTAACGGCTATGTTTTATAACTCACTTTCATCGCAACCTAAGAACAGTTCAATAGAACCTATAGAAAGCAACCTTGTGCCCATGGTTGTTGAAACAACAAGCCGTGGAGAGCGCGCGTATGATATTTATTCTCGTCTCCTTAAAGACAGAATTATCATGCTGGGAAGCGGAGTTAATGATGCCGTTGCAAGCTCTTTGGTAGCTCAAATGTTATTTTTGGAATCTGAAGACCCTGAAAAGGATATCAATTTTTATATTAATAGCCCCGGTGGATCAGTTTCAGCAGGTTTAGCTATTTATGATACTATGCAGCACATTAAATGCGATGTCGCAACTACATGTATGGGTATGGCGGCAAGTATGGGCGCAGTGCTTTTAACAGCGGGCGCTGAAGGTAAGAGAAGTTGTCTTCCACATGCCAGAGTAATGATCCACCAGCCTTTAGGTGGAGTGCAGGGGCAGGCAAGTGACATCGAGATCGAAGCCAGAGAAATATTGAGAGTTAAGAAAGAACTGAGTCAAATTATCGCAGACCATAGTGGTAAGACTTTAGACGATATCATGAATGATTCTGACAGAAACAACTGGATGACTGCAGACGAAGCAAAAAAGTATGGCTTGGTAGACAATGTTGTTTCAAGAGCAAAATCTGCTAAATAAATATTTTTTGATTAGATTTAAGGGCTATGAGCGATAAAAAAGAAAACAACGATATTGTAAATTGTTCATTCTGTGGCCGTTCAAGCCTTGAAGTGAATAGCATGGTAGCCGGTCCGGAGGTCTATGTTTGTGATCGTTGTGTTGAAGATGCTTCAAGTATTATCAAAAGTGATTTGGCATCACTTGCAAGACGAAGAGACAAGCCGATAAAGCCACTTCTGAAACCGGTTGAGGTTAAAACAAAGCTGGATGAATATGTAATAGGTCAGGAGCAAGCTAAGAAAACTCTTTCAGTTGCCGTTTATAACCATTACAAGCGAATCAATCATAACAATAAAGAACTTGATGATACCCAGATAGAGAAGAGCAATATTGTGCTTCTGGGACCAACAGGTAGCGGTAAAACATTACTCGCGCGAACACTGGCTAAGATTATTGATGTTCCATTCACGATCGCTGATGCAACCGTTTTAACGGAAGCAGGTTATGTTGGTGAAGATGTGGAAAGCATATTAAGCAATTTACTACAGGCTGCAGATTATGATGTGGATCGTGCTAAACAAGGAATTGTTTATATAGATGAGGTTGATAAAGTTGCTCGTAAAAGTGATAATCCGTCCATTACCCGTGATGTGAGTGGTGAAGGTGTTCAACAAGCGCTTTTAAAAATTCTTGAAGGAACAGTAGCTAATATTCCACCAAAAGGTGGTCGAAAGCATCCGGAACAAAGTTTCATTCAACTTGATACTTCTGATATTCTATTTATATGTGGTGGAGCATTTGCAGGTCTAGAAGATATTATATCAAGGAGAATGTCAACGGGATCTTTAGGTTTTCACAATGCTGACAGTATAAAGTTTGATAAGAATCAGCCGGATATTTTTACTCATGTTGAACCTGAAGATTTACAAAGATTTGGATTGATTCCTGAGTTAATAGGCCGTTTGCCAATGATTTGTGGACTTCATGAGTTATCTGATGAAGCCATGCTTGATATCCTTCAAAATCCCAAAAATGCACTTTGTAAGCAGTATAAGAAGCTGTTTAAAATGGAAGATGTTGAGCTGGAGTTTGAAAAGGATGCGCTAATAGCGATTGTTGAACAAGCTAAGAAACGAAAAACAGGAGCCAGAGGATTACGCTCAATTATGGAAGAAGCGATGATGGATATTATGTTCACATTGCCGTCAATGAAAGACATTTCCAGATGTGTAATTACTGCAGAAACTATTACAAAAAATGCTCCCCCTGTTTACGAAAAACAAAAAGCATCTGCATAGTTATTTTAAAGCTCTGTTCATTATTATGAGCGGAGCTTTTTCATTTCCGAAAGATTCATACATTCAATGAATAATTAGATTGTTGATATGAAACTCTTTGTCCCTTCAAACAGGATCAAAATAATTCTGGTACTACTTCTGGTTTTTTTGGGAGCAGGATCCGTTGTTTATAACCAATACTTGGTAAGTAAGATCCTAGAACAAGAACGCTCTAGTGTTGAGCTTTGGGCAAAAGGGATCGAGTTCAACAGCTTGCCGGTTAATGAGCAGGCTAGTACTAAATTGTTGAATGTGGCTCGCCTGCTTGAGCAGAACCCAAGTGTTCCCGATAGCGTGATAGATCTCATATATGAGGCGGAAAATGCTAAGAGCTCGATCGATTTCGTAACTGAGGAAATTATTCTAAGTCCGGAAAGATTTAAAGTGCCTACTATAGTAGTAGGAGATGGGAATTTTATTCCGGCCTCTAAAAATGTTGATTCCACGCGTTTGTCAACCGAAAAAGAAAGAGAACGTTTAATTCGTGAATACCAAAGTTTAAACCCTCCGGTTAGGATCGTTTTTGGGGATGAGAAAAAGCAATTCGAACAGTTTGTGTATTACGGGGAAAGCCCAACAGTTCAAATGTTAAGGTATTTTCCATTTATTCAGATACTTCTGTTAGCATTATTGTTGGGTATTGGATACACATCCTACAAAAGCATTACAAGATCAGAACAATCCAACTTATGGGTTGGCATGGCAAAAGAAGCTGCGCATCAATTGGGTACACCGATCTCAAGTTTATATGGCTGGATTCAATTGATGAAAGATGAATATCGATATGATGAGACAGCTACAAACATCACCAATGAGATTGAGAAAGATGTACAAAGGTTGGCGGGCGTTGCTGAGCGTTTCGGAAAAATCGGGTCTGAACCGGAACTAAAACTAATGGACATAGAGCCTATTTTAGAGCAAGTGATGGTTTATATGGAAAGAAGATTGCCGAGGCTTGGTAAAGCAGTAAAAGTGAAAAAAAGCTTGAATGCCAAAGGGTTTGTTATGATAAACCCGGATCTTTTTCAATGGGCTATCGAAAATCTGGTAAAGAATGCTATGGATTCATTGCCGTCTGCTCAAAAAGATTCATTTATAAAGGTATCGTCCTCAATTGAAGGAAACGAAATCCTAATTGATATTGAAGATTCAGGTATCGGAATAGACATCAAGCATGTAAGGAATGTATTCCGTCCTGGATTCAGTACAAAGAAAAGAGGATGGGGATTAGGATTAAGCCTTACCAGAAGAATTATAGAAGATTATCATAAGGGTTCAGTATACGTATTACGATCAGAGCATAACGAAGGAACTACGATGCGTGTAACACTTGAGTTAAAGGAAAAGAATGCTAATAACCTTAATCCAATACTTGATCAGTCGCCTCTGTAACCTCTTTTCTTGGCATAGTCGAGCAATTCAGTTTTGAGTAGATTTCTTCCCCTGTGAAGTCTTGAACGAATAGTTCCAATTGGAACATCGAGCATATTTGCTATTTCTTCATACGTGTAGCCTTCTACATCACAAAGTAAAACCACCGTTCGAAAATCTTCTGGAAGTTGTTTTAAAGCCCCAGACATTTCATCGTCCATTAACTCTCGGAACATGAGATTTTCAAGATCGGAAGTCTCGGTTCGCTCATCTCTTACTGATTCGTAATAAGATGAAACTTCATCATAATCTACTTGCTGAGGCTTTTTTGAAGCTTTTCGGTAATTATTGATAAATGAATTTTTGAGAATCCTGAATAGCCAAGCTTTTGCATTAGTGCCATGCTCATAACTACTAAAAAACCGATAAGCTTTAACAATGGTGTCCTGAACAAGGTCTTCAGCATCAACAGGGTCTGTGGTTAACCGAAGCGCAAAATTATACATTACATCCAGATGGGGGATGATCTCTCTATTAAATTCTTGCTGCTTTTTTTGGCTATCCCTCATCAAGTATCTTAGTTTTATATTGGTGAATGTAGACTTCTAAATGCCTTTATACAAGGGTCTTAGATTAGTATTCTTTCATTTTCACGGAGATAAATTAGTAAAACAGACTTAAAGAGTTAAATAGATAAACACTATAGGTAAGTTAGCGAAATTCTTATAGCACGAATAATACTAAGAGGTCATATAAAGCGTGAGTCCATGCTGCAATACCAAATCCTCTCCATACATAAATTCCGTTTAGCATCAATCCAAACAAAAAGCGGTAGGCAAAAGATGAAAAAGTAAATGGGTCTCCCATTGAACCAACGTAGTGGACCAAACTGAAAAGAAAAGCAGATAAAACGACAGCTGCAGTAACAGCAGCCCAATTTTTATTGTTAAACATTTTTTGGAATGCCAAAATTAATGCTGAAACCAAAATTACTCTAAAAAATAGTTCTTCATACAATCCTGCCCCTAGTGACAAAGCAAACTTTTGTAATCCTGAAAGAGAAGAAATAGGGTCATTTGCAGAAAATGCAAATACCATTGAGACAAAAAATGTAGCGATTAACGCTACAACAATAGCATAGACCGTTGATTCTGCTATCATAACCGGGAAGAATTTAAACTTCAGTCCCTTTAGCTGTTCTCTTTCTTTATAGAGAATAATCATGCCTAGCAAAGCAACTGCTAACAATGTGATAGAAACAGCATTAACACCAAGTAATGAAAAAATAGATTTAAACCACGAATCCACACTTATTCTAACAATTTGTGATGCATCAGGTTGAGAGATGAGAATTAGTAATTCGTAAGCAAGAAAAAGGGGAAGACTAATAAGAAAACTATAGAGTAGATTTTTTGTATCTGAAAAATATGTCTTAACCGCATTTTCCATTAATTGCCTATGTAGATAGAAACTGATTGAGGTTGATTTGGAACCAAATCTAATATTCGAAAAGCAGAGTGAGAAAGTTTCAGTCCGGCATTAGTTATTCTATCATTTATTCTAACATAAATTCCTTTTCCGTTTGCAGGATTTTCAACAAATATGATTGAACCGATAGATATATTAGAATGGGCAGCAGTTAATTTTTCAGGATTATAGAGCTCTCCGTTTGTTGTTGTGTTGCCTCTGTCGTTATCCGAATAAATCATTACAGGAACTGAACCCAGGTCTTGTAAATCAGCTTTTTCTAAATAGGGATTTTCAAATGTTTTAGAAGGTGGAAGTAGAACCGTAATATTTTTAGCTAATTTGAGATTATTAACATCTATTTGGGGGTTTAAAGCCTGTAATTCTTTTTCCGTCATTTCAAATTTATTCAAAACAAAACTAAGGTCATCAGAACCTGAAAGTGTGTAAAGGGCGAATTTTCCTTGTGGAGAAGATTCATTAGAAAATTCAGACACAACGGGAGCAACGCTTACAGATTTTACCGCAAGACGCTGACCAATTCTCAAATTATTACTGGTCAGGTTATTCAAATCTTTTAGTTCCTGAACAGTCATATCATTCTCCCGAGCTATTTTATATAAACTATCACCGCTTTTTACCAGATAGTATGTATTAGGAGAAGCAGAGGGAGAGGTGATCAATGAACTAGTATCTTCTTGGGTTAAAGAGTCCGGAATATCCTGAACAGAAGTGAGCACATAATAGATTAGCTCTTGATCAATTTCCAAAACATTGCTTGAAATCCCGTTCCATTCTTTGAGTTCAGCTACAGTTACATCCAGAGCTTTCGATATGCTGTAAAATGTATCTCCTTGCTTAACGATGTAAGTTTTTTTCTCCTGAGCGCTTACTGAATTAGAAAAACCAACGATTAGAAGTCCTACAAATAATGTTTTTAATATTCTGCAAAATCTGGTTTTCATAGACTATCCTCAATTTCCATCTCTAAATTAATCAATGCTCCCTGCAATTCCGACTTGGAGTGCTGGTCCTTTAACTTACTTGTAACGGCAATACCATCTTTATAGCATTTTAATGCCAAATTGTTCTCCCCTAGTTCTTCGTATAATTTTCCTAGATGGTAATACACACCAACATAGGAGGGTTGATTCGCTTGTATGTTTTTAAAAAGTGCTAAAGCCTTTTCTTTTTCGTCTATTTTTAATAATTCCAAAGCCAAAGCAAATTTTAGAAAAGAATCATCCGGATTTTCTTTTAATTGTTTGGCAAGTGTAGAAATTTTTGATTCCAAAATTTATGAAGATTTAAACCTTTCCTCGATCTCAGAAATAGAGTCGCCACCAAATTTTTCTAAAAACGCATTAGCGATTACAGGGGCAATAACACTTTCCGCTACAACTACTGCTCTTGGTAAAGCACATACATCCGAACGTTCGTATCTGGTTTCAGTTTCTTTAAAAGAGTGCATATCTACCGTTCCTAAAGGATTTAACATTGTGGGAATAGGTTTCATTGCACCGCGAATAATGATAGGCATACCGTTGCTCATCCCGCCTTCGATTCCGCCTGAATGATTGGTTCTGCGTTTAAATGCCGAGCCGTTATAAGTAATTTCATCGTGTACATTTTGGCCATCTCTTTTTGCGGCTTCAAATCCTAAGCCAATTTCAACACCTTTCATAGCCTGAGTTCCCAAAATTGCCTGAGCTATTTTCCCATCTAATTTTTGATCCCAATGTGTAAAACTACCTAGACCAACAGGAACTCCTGTTACTATAATCTCATAAATTCCACCTAGAGAAGAGCCTGCTTTTCTTTGAATTTTGATTTCTTCCCTCATTTGAGCAGAAAGGTCTTCATCCAAACAGCGAACATCTGATTCGTCAGCGGTTTTGTAAACATTCTCAGCTCCGTTTTCATATAAAGGATCAGCAAGTTGGCGAACAGAATTCCAGTCAGAATAGCCAACCTTTCCAATTTGAATAACGTGGCCCCCAATTTCAATTCCAAAGTGTTTCAAAAATTGACGAGCAATCCCACAACATGCAACTCTCATCGCTGTTTCACGAGCACTTGAGCGCTCTATTACAGGGCGAATATCATCAAAACGATATTTTTGAGCACCAACAAGATCGGCATGTCCGGGTCGGGGAAGGGTGATTTTTTCGATTCCCTCAACTTCTGTTTCTTTGTTCATTACTGTAGGCCAACCTGCTTCATCTTTTTGAAAAGCTCTGTTTTCCATAACCATGGAGATTGGCCCGCCCATTGTTTTCCCAAAACGTACTCCGGAATTGAATGTAGCATGATCTTTCTCAAAAGCCATTCTTCCACCTCTTCCGTAGCCTTTTTGTCTTCGGGCAAGATGCTGTGATAAGTCGTTTTCAGTAAGCGGTAAACCCGCAGGAACACCTTCAACAATTCCGGTGAGAGCAGGGCCATGAGATTCGCCTGCAGTTAAATATCTGATCATAAAAGTAAAGTTTCGGAATTACGTGTTCTTTCAGCAAGAGGTCTGGAGTCGTTACACACTTCTCGTCTGAATTTATCAATTTGTTCTAGGTCACCTATCAAAATTAAGGAATCTCCAACATTAATTGTTGAAGAACTGTCAGGATTAAATTGAAGATTTCCACCTTTTGGTATTATTGCAATAATAAGAACTCCATATTGGGTTCTAAGATTAACTTCTGCGAGTGATTTTCCTGCTAACACAGAACCTTCAACAATCAACGCTTCATCAAATGTGCGATCCTGCATAGTGTATTTTGTAATAGAATCAACAAACTGATCTACGTGTGGACGCAGAATTACATTCGCCATTCTATCAGCTCCAATTTCATATGGTGAAATCACTTTATCTGCGCCTGCCCTTAGTACACGATTTTTGTTTGTTGTTTCATTGGTTCGAACAAGAATAAAAAGATTTGGGTTTAAATCGCGGGCAAGAAGCGTGGTAAAAACATTATCTTGATCGCTCGAAAGTGTGCAAATTAATGATTGGGCTTTATCAATGCCTGCTTCCAATAATGTGTCTTCATCCTCGGCATCACCTTCTACATAAGGCATTTTATCTTCTTTTAGTTGTTGAATACTGGACTCATTATTATCAACAATTACAACTGGCAAACCCTCTGATTGCAGCACATCAGCAATTCTGTTGCCGATTCTTCCATAACCGCAAATAATGTAGTGGTTTTCCATTTTTTCAAGTCTTTTTTTCATCGCTCGTTTATAAAAAAGTTCTCCTTCAAATAATAGCTGAGTTGTTTGAGAAGCTATATATGAAATAACTCCAATTCCAGTAACAAAAAGCAACATTGTGAATACACGTCCCTCATTTGATAGTGTATGAAGTTCTTTAAATCCGATAGTAGAAATAGTAATGAAAGTCATATATAGGCCTTCAAACCAGGTCATATCCTCAATTAAATGATAGCCAAGAGAACCTAAAGAAAATATAATCAGCATAATGAATGATGCTGTAATTATATTCCTGAGTCCCGGGTTTTCAATAAAATCTTTAAAAGACCCCATTATCTATAAAGTGGTTTTGATGCTTAACTGAACCACACCTCCGGTTTCACTATATGAATTTCTACTTATATCAATTATCAGGTCTTTTACATTAAATCCAACACCAATTCCAACTCCTGCGAAGTCAAAATTTTCTTTGGTTTTATTGAGTTCATGCAAATACCTGTTGTATCCTAAACGAACATGAAAGTTTTCTCCAAAATCGAACTTTCCTCCAAAGATGACATGTCGGTACAGGTTATCAAAAAGAGCAGGGGTTTCAGTTTCATTTATAATACGCATATCCCAATCGTTTAACCTCCTTAAGGTAAGGCTTAATTCAGCAGGGAAGCTCTCTGGTTTTTTTGATATTCCAATTGAAACATCCAGGGGTAAAGGTTCTTTTTTTCCTGCATAGGTAGAAAGCTGAGTTCCTAAATTTCTGATGGCAGCACCAAAACTAAAGTGCTTCTCAATATTTTTATAATAAATACCTCCGGTAACAGCAAAAGCAGTAGATTTATATTGTTCGTAAGAAGAATGAATTAAATCAAAAGAAACGCCTCCGCTCCACATAGGGGCTACTTTTGTTGCATAAGCCCCGGATACCGCAAGGTCAATAGCGTTGAAATCTCCAAGCTCATTACCGTTTTTATCTAGTGTTTTAAAATCTCCATAACCAAGAAAACGAATACCTAATCCTACCTGATTATTCTCATTTATCTGAAAGGCGCCGTTAGTAAATCCCATTTTTGAATCAGCAAGAAGATTTACGAATGTAGCAGATACCTGACCATTTGTTGCTCCGAATAAATAAGCAGGATTTATATGGTAAGAAGAGTAATCGCCTTCAAATAAACCGGTATGATTTCCTCCAAGGGCGGAAGCGTGTGCGTTTGGAGTTACGTCCAGAAATCTAAAAATAGTAGAGACTTCAGATTGTGCCGAAACGGAGAAACTACATAAGCTTATGATGCCAGCTAAAAATAAAGTTTTTATTTCTTTCGAATTCAAAATGACAATTAGGTAAAATGTTTTGTAATATAATCAATTGAATAAGCAAAGCCCGAAAATGGTTATCACAAACATGAATTTTCTCTATTGTTGATGGAAGCATTAAAGCAACTCGGTCAATATACTTTATTACTATATCAAGCTTTACGTTCTGTAACTGAATTTAGTACATATAGAGAGAATCTATTTAATGAGTTCGTAAAAGTAGGATACCAGTCTATCCCGATTATTATGTTGGTTGGTGTGTTTACCGGAGCAGTGCTTACTCTCCAAACTGCCTACCAGCTAGATACAGATCTTTACCCTGCATACATCGTAGGATCCATTGTCGCTCAATCTGTAATTATAGAACTGGCAGCAGTAATTAGTGGCTTAGTTTTAGCCGGTAAAGTAGGAGCAAGAATTTCTACTGAGCTTGGTACAATGAGGGTGAGCGAGCAAATTGACGCGCTCGAATCAATGGGATTCAATTCAGTAGCTTTTTTGGTCTTGCCAAGAATTTTCGCCGGAGTATTAATGTTTCCGGTTTTATATATCATTGCTTCAACACTAGGGATTATTGGCGGTGTTGTAGCGGGAGCAGCAGATGGGATTTTGCCGGCTGCTGAATTTATGAAAGGAGGGAGGCAATTCTTTTTCCCAGAGGATGTAGTGTTCGGGATATTGAAGTCGTTTGTGTTTGGATTTGTAATAACCTCAATTTCTTGTTTCAAAGGGTATTTTGCATTTGGAGGAGCTGAAGGTGTTGGTAACGCAACAACACAGGCAACAGTATTAAGCTGTATTTATATTCTATTAGCTGATTTTGTACTTGCCGCAATACTTTTATAATTATGATCGAAATAAATAATCTTACTAAGAGTTTCGGTAAAAATTTGATTTGGAAAGATGTGTCTTTTCAAATTGAAGATGGAGAAACTCTGGCTGTTATAGGAAAGTCGGGTTGTGGGAAGTCTGTGTTGCTAAAACATTTAAACGCACTAATGTATCCTGATTCCGGAGAAGTAATTATTGATGGACAATGTGTATTTGATTTGAACTATTCTGAACTCAGGTTGATGCGGCAAAGATTTGGAATTTTATTTCAGGGAGGTGCGTTATTCGATTCAATAAATACCTTCGAAAATATTGCTTTTCCGTTAAGGTATTTCACAAACAAAACCGAAGGTGAAATAAAGAAAGATGTAGAAGAAGCACTAGACATGGTAAATTTGAAAGATGCCGGAAGTAAAGCAACTTCAGAACTATCAGGTGGAATGCGAAAAAGAGTAGGTTTGGCAAGAGCAATTATACTGAAACCGGATTATCTTTTATATGATGAGCCAACGTCAGGGCTAGACCCCCAAACTTCGGATGAAATTAATGAATTAATTGTAAGTATGGCTGATAGCTTCGATCTTACATCTATAGTAATTACGCATGATATGCATAGTGTGCTATCAATAGCTGAAAAAGTAGCGTTTCTGGATTCTCAAAAGTTAAGCTGGTTTGGAAGCATTGATGAAATGAAAAAGAGTGAACATCCACCGTTGGTAGAATTTACAACTGCCAGCGAATATAAAATTAAGGCATAGACATTGGAAACTTCAAAATTCAACCTTAGTAACGAGATGAAAATAGGTCTCGTTGTAATAGCAGCAATCATAATTGCTGTTATTGGTTTCAGAATCATGAGAGACCAACCAATTTTTCGACAATCAAAAATATTGTATACAACATTCGATAGGGTTGATGCTTTGTTGCCCGGAAGTGTAGTGCATATTAAGGGATTAAAAATCGGATCGGTAAAGGGAATTGAGTATCAGGTTGAAGCTGATAATATGCTTGTAACACTTAATATTACAGGTACTATTCCTATTCCGGTGGGCTCAAAAGTTAAACTGGTGCCACCTGAAGTTTTTGGAGCTGTATCAGTTGAAATTGTACGTTCAAATAATAGCCAAATGGTTGAATGGGAATCATTTTTGGAAGGAGTTACTGAACAGGGGTTAATCGAAAAATTTTCCGAAAAAGGAGATGTAATTGCCGATGAATTAACTATTTCTCTTAAAAATCTCAATTCTATGATGGTTAAAATTGATTCCTCTCTGTATTCTGACAACAGAGACAAAATAGGGAATACACTCAGTAGTTTTGAAAAAACAGGGAAAGATGTTCAGGAGTTAATAAGTAAGAGAAAGCATGATATTGATTCTATGATCGTAAGTATGAGTAATGTTGCTCAAAATTTTGACCAACTTACAGAAGGCAATAAAGCGGAAGTAGACTCCATGATTACGAGTTTGAAAAATGCTAGCTCAGAACTTGAGAAATTGAGTAAAGGTTTAAATAAAACAACACTTTCGCTTAACGATATTTTGGAAAAAATTAATGAGGGAAGTGGTACTCTTGGGAAGATGATCAACGACGAGTCGTTGTACACAAATATGGATAGTCTTTCTTTCAATTTGAATGAATTAGTGAAGAATATTCAGAAAGATCCTAAAAGATATCTTAAGCATATGAGATTAGTTGAAGTCTTTTAACGAACAAAGCTCTTCTTAGACTTTCAATTTCCTGCTTATTCCGTTATATTTGCAAGCTGTTTTTGATGCTTTGCATCAATAGATAATCAAAAATTTAAGAACTGTTTTAGAGGATACCTGCTATGGGTTTAATGGAAACGTTGAGAAACGGTACCAAATACATTGTAATCATACTTATTGTTTCATTTGGTTTGATTTGGGTGCTGGCTGATGTTGACTTTTTTGGAGCAATGCAAGCCGGACCAAATAATTTAGGTCAGGTAAACGGAGATGATATTTCTCTCGATGAATACAATCAGAGAGTACAGTACTATAACAATTTATATGTACAACAAACCGGAAGTAGTATGACTCCGGAGATCACTGCCATTTATGAGCAACAGGTTTGGGATGAGCTTGTAAATTCCAGACTGATCGAACAAAAAATGGATGAACTTGGAATCACCGTTACAGATGCTGAGCTATTAGATATGGTTTATGGTGATAATCCTGATCCGGTAATTGTTCAGAATTTCAGCCGTGCTGATGGCACCATCGATAGGGTAGCTATAAATCAGGTAATGACCAATCCGGATTTTTCTCAGCAAGCGATCGCTCTTGATCTGCAGCTGCGCCAAAAAAGAAGACAAGAAAAACTGACAAATTATATTGCAGCCGGTGTTCAGGTTACAAACGAACAGATCGAAGAAGAGTATTTGAAACAGAATTCCTTTGCTGATGTAAGTTATATCCGTTTTCCATATGGAGATGTCAGCGATGATGAAATTACTGTTAGCGATTCAGATCTAAGAGCGTACTACAACAAGAATAAAGAGCAGTATAAAAGAGAAGAAAACTACAGAGCAAGTGTAGTTAAGTTTAGCTTTTTACCAACACAGGAAGATACAGCTGCTATTTTTAAGGAAGTAGAAGGTTTGAGAAGTGCATTTGCTGATGCCGAAAGTGATTCGTTGTTCTTAAACAGACAGCAATCCTCTACTCCGTATTCTGCTACATTTATTAATAAAGACGATGTTAGAGACGAATACAAAGCCGTTTTAGATATTGAAGAAGGCGAGGTAACAGAGCCATTCCTAAATGCTGGGCAAGTAAGCATCATTAAAAATGTGGAAGAGAATAGAAATGAGATCAAGTTTGTGGTTTTCTCCAGATTGATAGAAGCATTGCCTGGTACAATCAGAGATGCAGATAACACAGCTAGAGACTTTCAGGTTTATGCAGACGAAGAAACGGATTTCGAAACAGAAGCAGAAAGAGCCGGAAAAGAAATACAATCGGTTTTTGCTACTAAAGGAAATGCGTTTATTTCAGGATTAGGAAGTAGTCAGCAAATTCTCACATTCCTAGAAAGAGCTGATGAAGGTGATATCTCAAGAGTATATGAACTTGGAACTGATTTCGTAGTTGTTCGTTTAGATGAAAAAAATGAAGAAGGTTACCGCTCATTGGAAGAAGTTAGAACTCAGATTGAGACTTCAGTAAAACTGGATAAGAAAAAAGCTAAAGCTGTCAGCAATGCAAAAGAAGCTTTAAGTTCAAATCAAACTATTGAAGCTCTTGCAACAGCAACTGGAAAAGAAGTCGTAACCGCCGAAGGAATAGCAGCAAGTTCAATGGTACTAACAGGTGCTGGACGTGAGCCTAAAGTAATCGGCGCTATATTTGAGTTGGAACAAGGAGAAACATCCACGGTAATTGAAGGTGGTAGTGCGGCTTATGTAGTATCAGTTACTACAAAGCAAATTCCTAGCCTTGATAATTTGGATGAATCTACAAAACAGCAGATCCGAACCAGACTGGAAGCTGAAATAAATCAAAAGTTTGGCGCTATTTGGTTAGAGCAACTTAAGCAGGAAGCTGATATTATAGATAACAGAAGTAGATTGATACAAAGCTAATTCGCGTTTAATTGTTTAAGTTTTAAAAAGGCGAGAAGACAACTTCTCGCCTTTTTTGTTTTTGATGCATACTTACACTCCGTACATTTAAACATGCAAGATCAACAAAAGACACACCATAAGTGGATGAAAGAAGCACTAGAGTTGGCTTCTTTAGGAAAAGGTTATGTTTCACCAAATCCTTTGGTTGGTTGCGTTGTAGTTGATAATAAAGGGAATAAAATAGGCGAGGGGTTTCACAAAAAATTTGGCGAATCACATGCCGAAGTTAATGCAATTTCTTCTATAACGAACAAGGAATTACTGAGTGGAGCCACTGTTTATGTTACTTTGGAGCCATGTTCACATATCGGGAAAACACCTCCATGCGCAGATATGTTAGCAGCTTTGCCATTAAAGGAAGTAATCATTGCAATGAAAGATCCCAACCCAAAAGTTAATGGAAATGGGATAAGGATACTTAAAAATGCAGGAATCAAAGTTCAGGTTGGTATTCTAGAATCAGAAGCTGAAAAATTGAATGAGTTCTTTATTCATCATCAGAATTTTGGCAGACCATTCATCACCTTGAAAATAGCACAAACCGCAGATGGTTTTTTGGCCGCAGCTGATGGGGATTCTCAATGGATATCCGGAAAACAATCCAGGAAAAAAGTGCATGAATGGAGAGCGGAATACGACGCAGTTTTAATAGGCAGAACCACTGCAATGGCTGATAACCCAAGCCTTACGGTAAGGCATATAAAAGGACGTCAACCCAAAAGAATTGTTATTGACGGACCGTTTGAATTGCCTCGTGATCTCAATGTATTTTCAGACAAGTATGAAGAGAGAACCACTATTTTGACTTGGAATAAAGAAAAATCAAAAGACGCCGCTGATCCTATGTTAAAAGTGCTTTCTCAAAATTATTTTAGAGGTGAGATCATTCAAACATCACAAAAAGACGGGCACGTTGATCTTAGGGAGGCATTTAAATTATTAGGCAAAAGTGGAATTAGTTCTGTTCTTGTTGAAGGTGGGCAACAGCTTTCTTCAGCATTGATAAGGCAGGGGCTTGTGGATAAAATTTGTTTATTTATAGCACCTAAATTATTAGGCTCCGGTACAAGATCGGTTTTGGACATTGGTATTAATAAAATGAGTGAGATCATTGGATTAAAAGAAGTTTGCTGGGAAAAAGTAGGCGATGATATGTTACTAACAGGATATTTTTAAAACTATGTTTACAGGAATTATACAGGAAGTAGGAACCATAAGATCAGCGAAAAGTATTAATGGCGGAGGAATGGAATTCACTATTGAATGTAGTTTCTCTGAAACTTGCCATGAAGATGAAAGCATTTCTATAAATGGAGCCTGCCATACCGTAACTGCATTTGACGAGAAGGTTTTTACTGTGCAAAGTGTGGAAGAAACATTGAGAAAAACTTCTATGGGAGAATTAAAAGAAGGGTCGCTAGTGAATCTGGAACGATCTTTAACACTCCAGAAAGGAATTGAAGGTCATTTGGTTCAGGGGCATGTAGATACAGTAGGAACTATTAAAAATATCGAGAAAGAAGAAACGGGTTGGCTTATAACAGTAGAATATCCTGAAGAATTCAAAAATATGATTGTTGGCAGGGGTAGTATCACGTTGGAAGGAATAAGCCTTACTATTGCCAGAGAAAAGGAAAATGAGTTTACAGTTGCGATAATCCCTTATACATGGGAGCATACCAATTTGAAAAACAAGATCAATGGTGATAAGCTAAATCTTGAATTCGATATTATAGGAAAATATGTTGTTAAATATTTAGCGTCAGTGGGAAGAGACTCGATCTAGTCTTTAGAACCTGTCATATCCTCGGCCGGTTGAAGTAGAGCTTCTTTCCAGATTCTTTAATATTGGCAATTTCTGGAACAAACTTTGAACCTGAGCACTGTTTAATGTTAGTCTGAAAAAGTAATACTGGTTTTCTCCAAATGGATTGATCTGAAAATCCAGATTCCAGCATTCCAGATTTCTGGTAAGTCCGAATTGCGATGGAGTCAGCTCTTTTTCTATAAAATCATATCCGATCCGAGTTGTAAATCTCCATTTTGGAGTTAATCGAAATGAGATATTATTCGCATTTAATGTAGCGGATTTAGTTGGACTCTCATTGAATCGAAATTGCCATCTGTAATCAAAATTTAAAGAAACGCTCCATGGAGAATTGAGAGGAACAACCGGCTCATCATTAAAATGTGGATCTACGGGCGAAAAACGGGCTTGATCAAAAGGATCATAACTTCTTCTGTAAACAGGAGTATATACTTCAGGTCCACTTTTTCCACCTCGGAATGATGTGCTGGCAGAAATATTAAAACTTTGTAGTTGTGCAATTTTGCCATTTTCAAGTAGAAACTGATCTATTTCTCTTCCATCGCTATTCAATTGATAAAGAGAAAAAGTAGCTCGTGATGAAAGATTAATTCCATTAATAGCATTTGAAGAAAGAGAAGTGCTGATATCACTAAAGTGTAAGCTGTCTGCGGCAAAGTTATAGGAAACATTGGCAGATAAATTGTCGATCAGCTTCAGCTTTTTTTCATTTACTTCTCCAGTAGTATCTCTGCTCACAATTTTGGTCTCAAATACGTTTCGAATAGAAAATGAAATGGCTTGTTGTTCTCCCGATCCGGGACCTCCGAATATTTCATTAGAAAAGATCGAATATTTACGGGTATTTCCAGAAGTATCAATTTGAACATCTCTGTAAAAACCCCACATGGGATCGCTAAAGTCAGGACGATAAGTGTAGCCGATACTCGGTGTTGCTGTATGGCGGAATCCTTCAAATTTACCGATTTTGCTGTTTGAAACGCCATAAAAAGTTGTAGAAAACGAAAGTCCCAGATTGAAATCTCTGGCGGAAACAAAGCCTCTTACTTGTTCAGTTTTTACGGGATTTGGATCAGAGGTTGAGTCAGGACTAAAAAATTGTCTAGTAGAAGTAGGATACCAGTATTCATTAAAGTTTGCACTGGCAGAAAGGTTCAAAAAAGGGCTGGATAATAATCTCCCTAAGCTTAAACCCGCAGTTTGTTTAAACCCATATCTGAAATGGTCTTCTTTTCCGGTTGCTTTTTCGTATTTAGCAGGATCAAATAGTGCTTCAATGAAAGTTATTTCTGCAGTATCGGCATCAATTGGAGCATAATTGAATCTGGAATTAAAGCTATTGTTATATCGTATAGATAAGCTTTCGTACCATTTAGGCTCGTTGCTAACCTGTGATTTAAAAGGACTAAGTGTTTTTAAGCTGAATGTGCTGTTAGGCCCTGAAAGAGAAGTTGTATTGTTATTAAAATTCTGAGTAAGCTGAGAGTTCATGCTAAAGTTAAAATCATTCTCCGGGTGAGTATAATTATAGGCTAACTTTGAAGTTGAGTTTGTAGTAGCGCGATCATCAATATCGAATGAGTTTCGAGTATAATAATCCGCAGTACGTAAATTTATTCCTGCATTTATTCTGGAGTAAGGAGAAAATTCCTGACTATGATTTATACCAATAGATTTTTGCACACTTGTTGTAAAACCAGGATCGGTTTTTTCTAAACCCTGATCTCTTGAATATCCAAGGCTTAGATTTCCGTTAAATTTATCTCTCTTACGGTATTGGAAGTTTGTGTTTGTAAAAAATGTACCCGAGGTGTAAATATCACTACTTATCTGACCGGTGAAGTAATCATTGAAATATTGAAACCATCCCAAGTTTTGTAACCCAATACCTCTTGAAGACTGAGCTTCAAAAGCATATGTAGGTGTAAGTAATCCGGATCTGCGCTTCTCTAAAGAAGCCGGTACATACCCAAATGGAAATACAATTGGATAAGGAATATCAAGAATATAAAGTCGGGCGTTAGAAAAGAATACCTCTTCTTGATCAACCACTTTCATTTTCTTGGCTTTTATATAATAATAAAGGTAGTCTGGCGGGCAAGTCGAGTAAATCCCGTCCTCAATAAAAACTTCGTCAGCACTAACATTCTTTACCTTAGATCCGATCAGATATCCGTCAGGAACCTGAATTCGAGCTTCTTCAAACTTTCCTTTCTGAGTTTGGTAATTGAATAAAATTCTTGTGCTTTTAATTTCATCCGATTCTCTCTTTAAAACGGGATAAGAGAGGGTGTCAGTTGCTGATTGTGCTTTTGCTTCAACCTGATTCTTCTCAATATCCATTTCTATTTTACCCGCAGTTAATTCTCCGGCTGTATGAGATACCTTTGCTTGTCCAAAAAGAAAGGCTTTTCTGCCATTTCTTAGATTAATTACTAAAGAGTCGTTAGACTGAAACTCGATCGCATCCTTAATGTTACTTGTTTTAACGGCGGGGCTTCCGGTGGGTTCAGATCTAACATTTGCAGAAGACGAATCAGGAGCAACCTGAGCATGCGAAGTTCCTGTATACAACAGAATTATAGAACATGCAAAAAGCAGATGTGCACTCGCATATACATAATTCTTAAAAATCATTCAGGATGTTTTATGCAAAAGAATCAAATGCCAGACCTGCAGCGCCAAGTAAAGCACTATCATTACCAAGGTCTTCATAGACAAGTTCCAGATCTTCTTGAAATGGTAACATCATATGCTTTTTAATGATTTCTCTTGCGGGTTCAAATAACCAATCACCAGCTCTTGAAACGCCTCCGCTAAGCACATATTTTCGAATATCAAGCATGTGGGTATAATTAATGATGGCGTACCCGAGACGTTCTCCACTTTTTCTTAGAATTTCAATGGCTAGTTCATTTCCTTCGTTTGCTTCCATAGTTAGATCAACGGGCTCAAGTTTATCAAAATCTTTATGGAATTTACTGTAAAGCGGATTGCTTGTATGTTGCATAATTAGATCAGTTGCAAACCGACTCAAGAATTTTTGTCCCAGATAAGCTTCAACGGTTCCACGAGTAACGCTGTTAGAAAGTGGCCCGTGGTAATCTAGGATCACATGCCCCAGTTCACCTGCCATCCCTTTCGTACCTTTATAAAGGCAGTTATTAATTATGATACCACCACCAACTCCTGTTCCAAGAGTTATGATGATGAAGTCATTAAAATTTCGTCCCACACCAAAGTGTAATGAACCTAGTGCAGCTATATTAGCATCGTTTTCAATTCTACAAGGTAGATTAGTACGTTGGGTAATTTCTTCAGCAGCGCGAACTTCATCCCAACCCGGAAGGTTAGGAGGGTTCCTTACTATGGTTTGCTCAAGATTTACCATACCAGGTAAACCCATTCCCACGCCAATTACTTCATGTTTTGCAGTTAGCTCTTTTATAGTAGCGCTAATACGATCCAGAAGATGATCTCTTCCTAATTCTGCATGTGTAGGAGTAGAAGTTTGTTCTATAATTCCATTTTCGTTATCAACTATAGCGGCTTTTATATTGGTGCCGCCTAAATCTACAGCAACAGCTTTCATATTTTATATTCCGATTATTCTGTTCTGCGGATCTTATATACAGTTTCTCCTGGCTTTCTCATGCCGTATTCTTCACGTGCAATCTTTTCCAAAAGCTGCGTATCCTGATGTAAGTGTTCAATTTTAGTTTTTAAAACCTCTGTAGAAGCATTCAATTCCTCAATCTTTTGTTTGAGGTCATTTTTTTGATTATTCATTCCAACCCGAGTTAGCAAGCTATAGCTATCAACAAAGCCGAACCAAATAAGTACAAATGTGGATAATATGACCACAAGCACAGATTTTTTCCAATGAATAGGATTTAAAAATTCGGTTTTCATAGGTTGAAAAGTTGAAGTTTTACAATGAGGTATTCGAAAATACGTTAATTTACATATTAATGATAATGCTAAAAGTATTCTATGAAAGTTAAGCTCCTCTTTACTTTGATCGTGCTTTTTGGTTTTGGGGTTTCCTCATGGGCTCAGGAAAATAAAGAAACTGAATGGATAAAGGTTTACTTCAATATGCCTGGCGATTCGTCCGTAATGCAAGGCGTAAATATAAGTAATGATTCGTGGGATCTAATTTCGACTTTAGAAAATCTTATAGACTCAGCAGATTTTAGCGTAGATCTTGCTATTTATGATATTGAAGAAATGAGAGTAGCAGAAGCACTGGCCCGAGCAAAAGCAAGAGGGGTAAGAGTAAGGATAGTTACTGATAACCATAACAGAACAGATGCGGGAATTCTAGACGAGAAAATATGGGAAGCCTTTAGAAAAGCAGATATTACATCAATTGATGACGATGGGGATGTATATTTGCCAAATGGAGAGATTCTAGATAATGATCTTGTTAACGATGGAGCTGATATGCATCATAAGTTCGCTGTAATAGACGCGCTTTCTGAAAACAAAAACGATGACTATGTATGGACAGGATCAACTAACCTGACGTATACCGGAGCATATAATACTAACAATACCATAGTGATTAAAGATGCTGAAGTTGCCGCGGTTTACTTAGAAGAGTTTGAGCAAATGTGGGGTTCTGACAATGAAAAACCGAACCCTGATCGTGCTTTATTTCATAAAGACAAACGAGATGTATCGGCACATGTATTTAATGTAAACGGAATTAAGATAGAAATATACTTTGCTCCAATTAACAGAGATGGCACAAAGCCAAGTGTTAGTGACCGAATCGTTGAAGTTATAAATCAGGAGACACAATCAGATATAAGATTTCAGGCTTTTGCGATTACTCCGAATATTCCAATTAGTAAAGCCATTTGGAATAAAAGTATTGATACAAGTATTCAGTTAGAGGGGATTATCGACCCCGGGTTCTTCAGCAGATACCGAAATACTGGAGCAATTTGGGGAAGCCCCGAAGCTCAACTGGGGAACAGACTCATTCTTCCGGCTCGGGAAACAAGGAAACTACATAGTAAGTTAATAATTGTTGATGTAAATGAAGAAACTCCTGATGATGAAGCTGTTATAATAGCCGGGTCGTATAATTTTTCGAATAATGCCGAATTAAGCAATGATGAAAACACAATAATAATTTTTTCTGATGAGATAGCTAATCAATACTACCAGAATTTTAAAGGAGTAATGAGTAGGGCAAAAGGAAAAAGTTTTGGACCCTCGCCTAAAATAGACTCGGAAAAATTTTATGAAGTGTATGCGGTAAGGGACGGAGCAGAGTTTGAGATAGAAATAGTGCCGGGTTTTGGCTACCCTGTTCAGCTTTTAGGAGTGGAAGTACCTTCAATTTACGCGGGAGAAGATTCGGCATATTATTTTTCAGGAGCTTCTGCTAGTTATTTAAAAAACTTACTGGAAGGAAGAAGGGTGCGTGTATTTGACTACGACGGAGGAGAGGCGTATTCAGCGTATAACCGATTTTTTGCATATGTAGAAATTGACATAGACGGAAGGACCAGTTCGTTAAATAAGGAAATGCTGATCAATGGTTTCGGGATCTATTCTGAAGATTTCAAACAAAATGAAGACTCAGTAAAAGCCTTTAAGAATTACGAAAAAATTGCCAAAGATAATAAGAGAGCGATTTGGAAACAGGAATCAAAAATCGGAACCAAAGTTTTAAGAGCAAAGGAAATCGAAACTGGGTCTGCGATAGAAGTAGTGTATCCTATTAATATAAATACAGCAGATCAAGCTACATTACAGCTGCTTCCGGGAATTGGAAAGACTTATGCATCAAGAATAATAGAATATAGATTAGAAAATAAAGGATTCTCTAGTATTGAAGATTTATTAAAGATTAAAGGGATCGGAGCAAAGAGGCTAGCCAGAATTCGACCCTTAATTACCCTTTATTAAACTAAAGCTAATTCATTTAAAGTCATTTTCAAAGTAAGCAGCATTTTACCAATTATTTGAGAGATGCGAGCTTCGCTTAAGCTCAATGTTTCCGCGATTTCTTTAAGTGTACACTCTTCATAATAGTAAAGTGCTAAGATAACTTGCTCTCTTTCAGATAAAGATTTTATTGCCTGAGCAAGTTGAGCCGAATTTTCTTCATTGATCAAGCCCTGGTCAGGTAATTCAAAGTTTTGATCTTCAATTTTGTCAGAAAGTGAGTTGTCAGAATTTGAATTCATGCTTGAGTCAAGAGAAAGTGCAACGCGTTGTTGAACATTAGATAACAGTTTTTCATAGTCATGAAGATCAAGATCCATTTCTTTTGCAACTTCATGATCTAAGGGGGTTCTGCCTAAAGTTTGCTGCAATTGACTAATAGTCTCTTGAGCCGCACCATATCGCACTCTGTTAGTTCTGGATAATTCATCAATAGATCTTAGATAATCGATTACACTTCCTCTTATTCTGTAATAAGCGAAGGTATTAAACTTAACCTCTTTGTCGATTGTATAATTGTCAAGAGCTTGCAAAAGGCCGGTTGCTCCAATATTGATCAGATCTTCTCTCCCGCAAAGTGGTGTATTTGGAATATTTATTTTACCAACAATGCTTTTAATCAAAGGAATTGACTCCGTTACTATAAGCTTTTTAAGTCTTGATGTTGGATTTGTTTTGTATTCGATAACTAAGTTTTGAAGATCCATCGTATTGTACCAGCGTTTTTTATTTATTGTCTCCACACATATAATATTAATAAATTTTAATTATTAAAATATTTTAATATTAATTTTTATTAATAATAAAACACGCCTTTAAACCCTTTTAAACCCATAATGTGGAAGCGAAAATCAAATTTTTTCCTTTTCGAGGAAATTTTTTTTAAAAAGAATTGAAGGTTTTCTGAGAGTGTCCGATAAGCTGAGTAGTATGAAACATGAAAAAACATATTCTGATACAGACAAGACCAAATTTTTTAAAATGCTCTTAGAGCTATGCGATTTAGGAAATGAGTCTTTATTAATTGAGCACCTGACAAGTGCTGAAGAAGAATTGGACTGTAGGTATCTGACAGAAATGAATTATTCAGAGTTTCTGCGCTACTGTATTGTTCTGGTGGAGAATGGGGAATGCGAAGAGTTAAAAAGATTGCTAACTGGGAAAATGAATAAGAGTGTATCTAGGGTAAGCAAAAGTACAAATGTAATAACCTTGCGCTCATTTAAAAAGGCTATATAATGACTAACAATGTTGATCGATCTTTTATTAAAAAGATGATTGCTTCTGAAAAATCTGAAAAACTAACTAAAGAGAAAAAAGACTTTCTACTAAATGATAAGTCTGTATTAGAAGCCATAATAGCAGGGCTTGTGCGCGACTTCAAGTATATCTAACAAAAAACCCCTTCCGAGATCAATCGTAAGGGGCTGGTCAAGAGAGATTCTTAAATACTCTAAACTGTGATCCGGGAGGGACTCGAACCCTCGACCCACGGCTTAAAAGGCAGTTGCTCTACCAACTGAGCTACCGGATCTTCCATCGCAATTGCGAAAGGCTTCAAAGATACGGGATTATATACTTTATGACAATCTTAAATCAATGAATAATTAGACTTTTTCTGTATTAGTTATTAATTATCTCAAATAGGTCAGATTCTACACTTACATTAACCTCTTCAATAATCCTTCCAATTTCTTTTCCATTGCGGTAAACTATAAATGTAGGTGTCCTTTTAATATTATTTGCCTCAATAATATCCTTAGGTCCTCGGCGCCTGTATTCAAGAGCTGTATATTTTGCAGTAAAAAAAGGATTATTAGCAGAATCCATTACTTTAAAGAAAGCTGGGATCTCCCTTTTACTGTCATGGCACCACATTCCCATAAAAACATCAATAAGAATTGAATCCTTAACCTGAGCCAATTTAGAAATGATCTCTTTATCAGGTTCGTACCGCTCAGCATATAGATCAAAAATTTTAACTTCTCTGATTTGAGCTTCTGTAACTGGTCCACTCAAATATTCATCTTGTGCATTTACAGTAAACCCAAAGAAGGTAAATAATAGAAGTAATGGATATATTTTCATTATGAGCATTTATAAGTTCAGTACATTACATTGAAACATCATAAGCATTCAAAAGATTAAGTAAAAGTATGGCGAGTATTTTCTCTAAAATTATAGAAGGTGAGATTCCTTGTTACAAAATTGCTGAGGATGAACACTATTTTTCATTTTTGGATATCAATCCGATTGCAGAAGGGCATACATTGGTTATTCCTAAAAAGGAAGTAGACTATGTATTTGATCTTTCTGATGAAACATTGCAAGGTTTAATCAGTTTTTCCAAAAAAGTTGCAAAGGCCATAGATAGTTCACTTGGTACCATCAGAACAGGCTTAATTGTAGAAGGTTTAGAAGTACCTCATGCTCATATTCATTTGATCCCTATTTATTTTGAGGGACAACCTGTAAGTTTAGGGAGAAAAACAGGAGTAAGTGAATCCAGAATGAAGGAATTAGCATCATTAATAAGCAATGCGGTTGAATTATGAAGATAATGATCATAAACGGACCTAATTTAAATCTGTTAGGCGCAAGAGATACAGGAATTTACGGAACAGGTACATTGGAAGATCTTCAAGGATTTATTTCAAAGTCATTTAAAGAACATGAAATTTCTTATTTCCAAAGTAATATTGAAGGCGAGATCATAAACAAGCTGCAGGAGTCAATGAGTGATGGAACAGAAGGTTTAGTGACAAACCTGGGAGCTTATACACACACATCGGTAGCTTTAAGAGATGCTTTGGAACCAATTAAGTTCCCAAAAGTAGAAGTTCATATTTCTAATATACATGCTCGTGAATCCTTTCGTGAAAAGTCTTTAACTGGTGAAGTGATGGACGGAATAATCACCGGCTTTGGAAAGCATAGCTATATTCTTGGTATACAAGCTATAGAACATCTGTCAAATAATTAACTCTTGAAACAGCTTAAAGAACTTTTTTCCGATACACTTATCTACGGGGTAAGCAGCGTCTTTACTCGGTTTATAAGTTATCTACTTGTTCCGTTTTACACTGGGGTCTTTAATACCGATGAATATGGTATAGTCAGCCTGATCTATGTCCTCATTGCATTCCTAAATGTTGTTTTTACCTATGGAATGGAATCAACGTATTTCAAGTACGCCAAAGACAGAGGCAAAGCAAAAGATATTTTTAAGACATTACAACTATGTTTGTTGGGCTCAACCATAGTGCTTGTAGCTATAGTTTGGTTTCTGAACCCTATACTTAATCCCATTATAGGATTAGCAGAACCATTTCCACTATTTACTTTGATGTTGGGAATTCTGGCATTCGATACAATGGCGGCCGTACCTTTTGCTGAGCTGAGATTAGGGCGCAGACCAGTACTTTTTGCTTTTCTTAAAATGCTGAATGTACTTATTAATATTGGCTTGAATCTGTATTTAATTCTGGAATTACAATATGGTATTGAGGCGGTTCTGATCAGTAATATCCTTGCTTCCATTGTTACTGCAGTGCTAGTGTGGTTTGTGACTTTTGATATGATGAAAGGTTCATGGGATACGGAAGTTCTTAAAAAGGCACTGGTGTTTGGTTTGCCGTTTGTTCCTGCCGGAATCGGTTATGTGATCAATGAAATGATAGATCGTATTTTTTTAAAGAAAATGGATTCTGAAACACTTACATCCTTATACGGTTTAGCTAAAGATGGTAGTGTTTATAGCGGAGAAGATATCGTTGGTATCTATTCGGCAGGATATAAATTAGCTGTGGTAATGTTACTTTTTGTAACCGTATTTAAATTTGCCTGGCAGCCTTTTTTTATGAGAAAATCGGAAGAAGAAGACGCTCCGAAACTATTCTCTGAGACTTTCAGATATTTTAATTTAGGCGCAGCGTTTATATTCATTTTCTTTTCGCTGTTTATTTCTTTTATAGTTCAGATAAAAATTCCATTTACCGATGCTACATTAATTGGAAGAGATTATTGGCTTGGTCTAAATATTGTGTCTCCACTTCTAATGGCTTATTGGTTTCAGGGTTGGTATATCAATTTTTCAGCAGGGATCTTTATCGGAGACAAAACAAAAGTTTTGGCATTTATAACTCTTATTGGGTCGGTGATTACCGTGTTAGGAAATTACATTTTTGTGCCCTATTTCGGAATGATAGCATCTGCATACACTACATTATGTAGCTATGCTGTAATGGCAATGGTTATCTACTTTTATTCTAAAAAAGCATTTGATGTACCTTATAAACTTTGGCAGGGATTTTTTGTGATTGCAATAGCTGAATTCAGTCTTGCATTAAAACCTACTTTTAAAAGTATTATAGGATCGGAATTCTGGGCATCCGCTGTATTATTCATAGTTGCGATGGGGGTTTTAGCACTTATGACGACGAAGAATTTCTTTCTGAAAGAACGTTAACGGCTTCGATCGTATATTTTAGTTGAATTTTTGAGCGTATATTTTTTACAATTCCTGAATTCAGCATTAATTATACTTCAAGTATGAAAACAACAGTATTTCTAATTCTCAGTTTAGTATTGATGAGCAGCGTGACTAATGCTCAAGATGTTGATACTGCCATGACTTTCGAGGAGTACGATCCTATTTCTACCTTAGTGGTTCCCGGAGAGAAAATTACTAAAGCAAAATTTCCTTTCATAGATGTTCATAGTCATCATTGGAGAATGGCAACCCAGGACCTCAAGCAGCTAGCTTCTGAAATGGAAGACCTGAATATGAAAGTGATTGTGAATTTAAGTGGGCGTTCGGGAGAACAGTTGAAAGCAATATCAGATAACATCACAGCAAGCGGATTGAACAGGTTTATTGTATTCGCAAATATTGACTTTAGCGGAATAGATGAAGAAGGATGGACAGAAAAAGCTGTAAACCAACTTCAGGTTGATTATGACAACGGCGCTAGAGGGATAAAGATATTTAAAAATCTTGGGCTCACAGTTTTGGATTCTAATGGCAACCGCGTACAAACCGATGACCCTAGAATCGACCCCGTTTGGGCGAAGGCCGGAGAGCTTGGAATTCCGGTATTGATACACACTGGAGAACCGGCGGTATTCTGGGCACCTATTGATGAGAAAAATGAACGCTGGTTGGAAATGAAAAACTTCCCGGATAGGCACAGAGGAGATACAACCAGATTTCCAAGTTGGGAAATTGTAATGGCAGAGCAATGGAATGTATTCAGAAAACATCCGCAAACGAATTTTATAAATGCACATTTAGGGTGGATGGCGAATGACTTGGAAAGGCTTGGGCGGCATCTCGATGAATTTCCAAATGTATACACTGAAATCGCTGCAGTTATAGCAGAGTTAGGACGTCAACCCAGATTTGCCAAAGAGTTTTTTATTAAATATCAGGACCGATTGCTATTCGGAAAAGATACATATAGACCCGAAGAGTACTACACTTATTTCAGAGTATTGGAAAGCGAGGATGAATATTTCGACTATTTCAGAAAGAGACATGCTTTTTGGAAAATGTATGGATTGAATCTTCCGGATAATGTGTTGAAAAAAGTGTATTACAAAAATGCTTTAAAAATAATACCGGGTATCGATAAAAATTTATTCCCGGATAACTAATCAAACAACTTAATACTACTGAAATGAAAGCTTTATTAAAATTGGGAGCGCTTGCAGTATTTGCTGTGCTTCTTTCATCAGAACTAACATTTGCTCAGGAAAGAGGAAAAGGTAATCGTCCCAGCCCTAATGCAGCAGTAAGTCAAGACATTGGATCTACCACAGTTTCTATTACTTATGGACGCCCCGGACTTAAAGGAAGAAGTTTAGCTACTCTGGCTAAGCCCGGTCAGGTTTGGAGAACAGGAGCTAATGAATCAACTGTAATTACTTTTTCTGAAGATGTAATGTTTGGTGGAAAAGAAGTTAAGGCAGGAACATATTCATTGTACACTATTCCCGGAGAAAACTGGACGTTTATACTGAATAGTAAGCTTAGTTGGGGAACTCAGTATGACGAGTCGCAGGATGTTGTAAGAGTACCAGCTGCAGTTACAACCGAAGGTGCTTCAAGTTTTGAAAGATTCACAATCTATTTTGATACTCTTTCAGACACGAAAGCTCATTTGAATCTCCAATGGGGGAAGACAATGACAGCAATTCCAATTACTACTAAGTAATTAGAAATTTTTACTACTTTAAAGGAGCTCAAAAGGGCTCCTTTTTTTATGCAACCTATTTTTATGAAACAATTACTGACAATTGTATGCTTTTCTATTTTCTGCTCAACTGCAGCATTAAGTCAATCAGGTTCTAAATGGCTTTTTGATGATTCAACCTTGCCGGAAGTAAGAATTACGATTGATCCCGATTCACTCGCTGAGATTTTAGATGATGAAAACCAGCAAAGCGATCATGAATTTATTGCCTCTTTCAGCATTACAAAGAATGGGGAAACTGAAGTAGTGGATAGTGTCGGTTTCAGATTGAGGGGAAACACTTCCAGAGCTTCTCAGAAGAAATCATTCAAAGTATCCTTCGATACATTTATTGACGGTAGAGAATATCGTGGATTGGATAAAATGAATATTAACGGAGAGCATAACGATCCTACGATATTGAGAGCTAAATTAAGTTGGGATATTTTCGAAAAGATGGAAGTTAAAGCTCCCAGATCTAATCATGTAGCCTTCTACATCAACGATGTATTTTATGGTTTGTACCTAAATGTAGAGCACATTGATAATGAATTTCTGAAAAAAGAATTTGATGGTGATTCCGGCAACTTATATAAATGCCTCTATCCCGCCGATCTAAGTTATCGGGGACCAAATTCTGATGATTATAGTGGTTATGAAGAATTTGGCAGAAGACCTTATGATCTTAAAACAAACGAAGAAGAAAATGATTATTCCGGATTAGCTTCTTTTATTGAATTCTTAAACAACTCAAACGATCAGGATTTTGAGGAACAAGTTCATGATTATTTGGATGTAGATGCTACTCTTAGATGGATGGCCATTGATGTGTTGACAGGTAATTGGGATAACTACTCATTCAACAAGAATAACTTCTATTTATACCACTCGCCTGAAGATGGACGGTTTGTAGTAATACCTTATGATTATGACAATACACTTGGAGTCGATTTCTTTGGCATAGATTGGGGAGTTAGAAATATTTATAACTGGGGAAACCAGAATGAATCCAGGCCATTGACAAACCGTCTTTTAGGAGTCCAAAAATTCAAAGATTGGTTCAGTTATTACCTAAATGAAACTATTGAAGTTGCTTTTAATGAGGACAGCCTATTTCCAAAGATCGACCGATTAAAGGCTTTGGTTCAAACATCAGCTGAAGCCGACACGTTTAGAACAAAAGACTGGCCGGCGCTAGATTTTGAAGATTATGATAAGTCTTTCACTCAAGCTTTAGGTGGGCATGTTCCGTATGGTTTGAAACCCTTCATTACTCAAAGAACCAATTCAGCTTTGAGCCAGCTTCAGCTTAATAATATCTATCCGATTATACATTCGTCTTCTTCAAAGCTTCTTACAGATAGTGGAAATAAAACCATTATTGTTGAAGCTACAGTAAATGATCATGATCTGAATATTGTAAGCGCTAAATTGGATATCATCGAAATACTGAATCCATTCGAGCTTAGAGATGATGGAGAAGGCTTTGACAAAACTGCCGGAGATGGAATTTATACAGGAGCTAAAGAAATAGCGTCTTATTCAGGTGATATAAACTTTTTTGTGTTGGCTCAGGATCGGCAAGGAAAAACAAGCCGGTATCCACAAAACCCGGCAAAGAAAATAGTACAGGAAAATTCGGATGTTGCTTCTGATCTTGTTATCAATGAAATAATGGCAAGTAACAGTTCAACCATTCAGGATGAATCAGGTTCTTATCCGGATTGGGTTGAGATTTTTAATAATACAGCAGATGAGATCTCTTTAAGCGGGTATTTTCTCACAGATGACCTGGCTAATCCCGGTAAATGGGCATTCCCGGATACAACAATTACGAAAGAAGGATTTTTAATTGTTTGGGCAGATGATGATGAAAAGGAAGGGCCTATGCACGCTTCTTTCAATTTGAATAAGAGTGGAGAAGATCTGGGGTTATATAAAAAGAATGGAAATAATTTTGAAGCTGTGAACACGCTTACATTTGGTGAACAGACCACGGATGTATCGTACGCAAGAAATGGAGATGGAGCTAGTTCTTTTGTGTTCAGGAGCGAGCCTACACCGGGAGCTACAAATGGAATTATCCTAAGTGCAGGTGATAATTCAGAAATCCCTCGAAATGTAACGTTGTATCAAAATTACCCGAATCCTTTTAACCCAAGTACAACAATTTCTTTCGGACTGGATAAACAGGATAAAGTGACACTCGAAATTTTCAATATCACAGGTCAATTAGTAGAAACTATAACAAGTGAGGTGTTTGGTGCGGGAAATCATTCGGTAAAGTTTCGTGCTGATAATCTGTCAAGCGGAGTGTACTTTTACAGGCTTAGAACATCAAGTTCAACACAGACAAAGAAATTTACGCTTATTAAGTAAACACTAACAAAAAATACTACAGAGAATGCGTTTAGTTAGTGTTTAGTAGTTTATTTTTTACAGCTTTGTAATACTCTTCATACTGATTTACTACCAGATCCTGATTAAACAGTTCGGCTCGTTTACGTGCATTTTTGCTCATTCGATCATGAAGTTCGGGATTAGTTAGTATTTCCACCGCATTTTCTGCCATGCAATCAATATCATCGAGATCACAAAGAAAACCGGTTTCTCCCTGAACATTTACCTCTGGTAATCCGCCTATGTTTGAACTAATTACAGGTACCGAGCAACTCATTGCTTCTAAAGCTGCTAGCCCAAAAGTTTCTGAACCTGAAGGAATCAAAAACAGGTCTGCTATGGAAAGCACTTCTTCTACCTGATCGAGTTTGCCTAAAAACCGTACATGATCACAGATCCCAAGATCTCGACATTGTTGCTCAGTTCTCTGTCGTTCAGGGCCGTCGCCAACTAATAAAAGTTTTGCAGGTATGCCGTGTTTAAGGATTCTGTCAAATACAGTAACAACTTCAGGGACGCGCTTAACTTTTCGGAAATTAGATACATGAACAACTACCTTTTCTCCATCAGGGCAAATAGCTCTTTTGAAATGACTTTTGTTGGATTTTTGAAACCTCTCCAGGTCTATAAAATTGGGAATTACTTCGATATCGGTTTTAATTTCAAAACGTTCACAGGTTTCTCTTCTCAGATAATCAGAAACAGCAGTAACTCCGTCACTTTTATTTATTGAAAACTCTACTACGTGTTTATAGCTGGGATCACTTCCTACTAAGGTGATATCTGTTCCATGTAAAGTAGTAACAACCGGAACATGGATTCCTTTTTCCGCCATTATTTGCTTGGCTAAATAGGCACTTGTTGCATGAGGAAGTGCATAATGAACGTGAAGAAGATCAAGGTTCTCATATTCGATCAAGTTTACCATTTGAGAAGCTAAAGCCAGCGCATACGGCGGATATTCAAACAATGGATACGCATTTATTGCTACCTCATGGTAAAAAATATTGGAGTCAAGCGTTTCTAATCTAGCCGGTTTAGCATAACTCATCATATGGATTTTATGACCTTTTGAGGCCAGCACCTTAGCTAATTCAGTAGCAACTACTCCGCTTCCACCAAAGGTAGGGTAACAAACAATGCCAATATTCATGTGTATTCTTTTATTTTTTGAAGGTAAATAATAATACCCGTTTTCAGAATTTCTAACACAACCTTTAACAGATTGGTTTCATAAAAAGTTTACAATGACTATGCAGTATTATGTATATTTACAGCCTTGAATAAGTAACATAATTGAAGTTATATAATGGCAGGACATTCTAAATGGGCGAATATTCGCCATAAGAAAGCAAAGGAAGACTCCAAACGATCTAAAGTTTTTACTAAAGTGATCAAGGAGTTAACGGTAGCCGCTCGTGAAGGAGGTGGAGATCCGACCGGGAATCCGCGTTTATCACTTGCAATCGATAATGCCAAAGCTGTAAATCTTCCCAAAGATAATATGGAGCGCGCCATAAAGCGTGGAACGGGAGAGGGGGATGACGCCGCTACTTATGAAGAAGTTACTTTTGAAGGTTATGGACCGGGTGGGATCGCCTATTTTGTTGAGGTAACCACAGATAATAATACTCGCTCTGTAGCAGATATTCGTCATATTTTTACTAAGCATGGTGGGAATATGGGTACGAATGGTTCTGTGAGTTTCCTGTTTGAGCAAAAAGGAATGATAAGAGTTTTAGCAGAGGGAAAGGACGAAGAGGAGTTTATGCTGGAAGCTATTGAAGCGGGTGCAGATGATATACAATCAGAAGATGAGTTTTTCGTTGTGTATACCACTCGTGAAGAACTTTTTAATGTTCGAAAAGCATTAGAAGATGGAGGAAATAAAATCGAGTCAGCTGAGTTGGTTCGAGAAGCAACTACAGAAACCAAAGTAGATGCTGAAACGGCTCTTTCAAATTTAAAAATGATGGATAAGTTTGAAGACAATGATGACGTGACCAATGTGTTCACCAATATGTTGATGGATGAAGAAACAATACAAGTTGCTGAAAACATGGAATAAAGAATGATAAAAACGGTGCTTTACATATTTATTGGATTTCTTTTTGTTGCTTCCGGGGATGGAAGAGAAGCAAACAAAGCGTACAACGAAGGTAATTATGCTTTAGCAGATTCTCTATTCCGATTAGCTTTGGAAGAAGATCCGGAAAATGCGAAGCTGTATTTCAATCTTGGTAATGCATTGGCAAAGCAAGGTAAAGTAGAAGACGCAATTGAGGCATATCTGAATTCTCAGGAATACGCAAAAACGGATGAGGATAAAGCTCTTGCGCAATACAACATTGGAACCATTCTGGCTGAAAACGAAGACTGGAAACCGGCTGCTCATCATTTCAGAAATTCCTTAAAATTGAATCCGGGTGATTATGAAGCAAAACATAATTATGAATTAGCTGCTAAAAAAGCCTCGGATGAAGAGAATGAGCAAAATCAGGATCAGCAAAACCAAGATCAGGAGAAAGAACCTCCAACAGAGTACGCTAAAGCCATAAAAAAAAGGGCAGAGCAATTGGTAGCAGAGCAAAGATATCAGGAAGCATTCAACTTGATGGAAAGCGCCGCCGCAAACGACAAGACCGTTCAGCCTAACTACAATGATTTTATGGAACGAATTAAGACCGTAAGCACTATAGACAACTAATTATGAAATACTTTTCAAGCATTTTATTAATGGCGTTGATCGCTGTAACAGTTCAGGCTCAGGATGCCGATAGTTTCTTTCACAGAGGAGCAAATTCGTACATTAACTCGCAACTGAATCAGGCTATTAAAATAGTTGATGAAGGGCTGTTTCAATACCCGAATGATGCCAAACTTAATGCGCTGAAACAAAAGCTGGAAGAAGAGAAAGAAAAGCAGCAACAGCAGCAACAAAATCAGCAAAACCAGAATCAGGAGCAGGAACAACAAGAGCAGGATCAGCAGGAACAAAACCAGGATCAGCAACAGGAGAATCAGGAGCAAAACGAAGAATTGCAGCAGGAACAGGAACAAGGCGAGGGTAGCGAAGAAAATGAACCTAAACCTGAAGAAGGAAAGGAAATTGATTCCAAAGAAATAAGTAAAGAAGATGCTGAAAAGATCCTGAAAGCTCTGGCTCAGAAAGAAAAAGAATTGTTGAAAGACTTCAAGAAAAAGAAATCAAAAGACAGTGCTACGCATGATAAAGACTGGTAACAAGCTGGCAATACTTTTTTTCTTATTAATTTCTCTATTTGCCAATTCGATGGTGTTGGCTCAGGAAGTAACTGTACAGGCAACACTTTCTGAAAACAATATATTTGAAGGTGAATCTGTACAACTTGATATTGCCATTTCGGGTACGGCACTTAATTCTTTGGAACGCCCGGAAATTCCATCAATCTCAGGACTTAGATATCTCCCCAATAGAACAATATCCGGCAGTAATTATACCTACGTAAATGGGAAGCCATCTTTAACACAAAGTTATGGTTTTCAATTTATTGCTCAAACGCCGGGGAGCTACACGGTACCATCAATAAAAGTAACCGTAAACGGAAAAGATTTTACTACAAAACCGATAGCATTCAAAGTACTGGATCCAAAAACAATTGATAACGGAAACGCAGAAAGAGCACCCGACATTTATGTAAGATTAGAGCCAAGTACAACCGATCCGGTAGTTGGTCAGCAAGTAGTTGCTGATGTTGTGCTTTATTTTAAAAGCGAAATTGATGTATCGAATTACAACACTGTGCCGGGCTGGAAAGCAGAAGGCTTTTGGAAAGAAGAACTAAATAATCCGGCGCAAGCCAGAACCACCTCTGTTATAATAAATGGGATCAGATACAAGCGCGCCCGACTTTTACAATACGCTTTGTTTCCAACAAAAGCCGGGGAGCTTACTCTAAGTCCATATACTCTTACAGTAAGAATTAGAAATACTAGAAGAACAGCCAGAGATCCATTCAACTTTAGTTTTGGCCAGGAAAACAAAGAATTAAAAACATTGCCGGTTACTTTGACTGTTGGGCGACCACCAGCCATTGAAAATGCTGAATATATAGGAGCAGTTGGGGATTTTGAGATCGAAAGAACGATAAAGCCAAATTCGGCTTATGTTGGTGAAAGCATAGAGATAATAACAGAGATCAAAGGTTCAGGAAATTTGCCACTCCTAAATAAACCGGAATATGATTTTCCGGAGTCGTTGGAGTTGTATAATCCTCAAGAAAATACAGTTATAACTCGAGATAACAGATTAATTGCAGGTTCAAAGGTTTTTACCGATATCATAATTGCAAGAAATGATGGCAGATATTCCATCCCTGAAAAAAGATTAGCCGCATTTAATCCGGATAAAGGCGAATACGAATATTTTACCTTGCCTGAATTAACTTTTGAAGCAAAAATAGATCCCAATGCAACGGTAACTTCATTGGAAGATATGCGGCTTGATATCGAACCTGTGATAGGATTAGTACAATGGAAACAAAAGTCACAAACCTATTTGAGAGAAAGAAGTTCTATTTGGGTGATGGTCTTTGTGCCTTTTCTGATATTTATGGGAGCCTTTGGATATAAATCCTATAACGACAAATTGAATAATGATTCAGGTTTTGCCAGATCAACCAGAGCAAAAGACAAAGCAATGGAAATATTAGAAGAGGCAAAAAATTCAGTCGATATTAAAGAAGGGTATCACAAGATTCAAAAAGCACTTTCGCAGTTTATAGCAGACAAACTGAATCTGCCAATTGCAGGGGTTTCGGGGCAAAGTTTAATTACGGAGATTCAAAAGAAAAGCGTAGATAATTCTGTAGTAATGGAGGCAAAGAGAATTTTTGACAAATGTGAAACCATAGCTTATGCACCAAATATTTCGCAGGAAGGATTAGAAGATGATGTGGACAAAACTAAACAACTGATCAAAGATCTGGGGAAAGTTCTGTGAAAAAAGTATTGGCATTATCATTTCTTCTCAGTTTTACCGGAGTATTATTTGGACAATCTTCACCGCAACTTAATTTTGATGAAGCCAATAATTCACTGGAAAAAGGTAACTACAGAGAAGCTCTAAAAAGGTATCGACAAATTGAAGAGAATGACTTTATCTCCGGAGAACTGTTTTTAAATATGGGAATCGCGTCTGTTCAAATCGATTCTTTGGGACTAGCAAAGTTCTACTTTTTGCAAGCTTCAAAATTTGAATCAACTCAGCAAAGTGCAGATCGGGCGCTGGATTTTGTGAACTCTCAATTCAGCAGGCAGTCTGCAAAACTTCCCAAATTGCCATGGGACAGAGCAGTAGATCACCTGAAAATAACTCCGGGTACGTTCGGGTTGTTCGTGATCGGTTATTGCTTTGTTTGTCTGGCTATATTGCTGATCATAGCCGGGTGGTTTAATCTGATAAAGCTCCCGAAGCAAAAGAATATTATCATTAGCTGTTTTACTGTAGCTGTACTTATAATTTCCTTAGCATATTATGTAGATTATGTGGATCAAAGATACGATGAAGCTGTGCTGATTGCAGATCAATCAACCGTTTCCGTTTCTCCAACTGAGAATGCAGAACTGATAAGTATGGCATACGAAGGCTATGACCTTACCATTGACCGGAAAAAAAGTGCAACACAAGAAAACTGGT
Source organism: Balneolaceae bacterium UBA3186 (assembly GCA_002364085.1). GTDB lineage: Bacteria > Bacteroidota > Rhodothermia > Balneolales > Balneolaceae > Balneola. The sequence continues at coordinate 60,016 of DEXK01000003.1, forward strand.
ATTACATTAGATTAGGAAACGGACAATTCGGCTGGATAGAAGCCAAAGGAATCAAAATTTTATAATTCAAAAAACTCATGAGTAAATCACAAGAGTACATCGATCAAAACATTAGCAAATTTGAAGAAGAACTGTTCGACCTGCTTCGCATTCCCAGCGTGAGTACCGATTCTTCCAAAAAACCTGCGATCAAAGAAGCGGCGAACTTTCTATTGAATCAGTTTGAATCTTTTGATCTTGAAAGAGTAGAATTATTTGAAACTCCGGGAAATCCAATTGTGTATGCCGAGCATTGTCCGCATGATGACAAACCAACCGTTTTAGTGTACGGTCATTATGATGTGCAACCATCCGACCCCGATGAATTGTGGGATTCTCCTGCTTTTGAACCGGTAGTAAAAGATGGAAATGTGTATGCTCGTGGAGCGAGTGATGATAAAGGTCAGTCGTATACACACGTAAAAGCGATCGAGTCTTTCAGAAAAACTGGGCAGGAAATTCCTGTAAATGTGAAATTTATTCTGGAAGGAGAAGAAGAAATCGGTTCTCCGAATTTGGTTCCGTTTATCACTGAGCACAAAGACATGCTGGAATGTGACATGGTGTTGATCTCAGATACTTCCATGTTTGGAAAAGATATGCCTTCCATCACTTACGGATTACGCGGCTTAGCTTATATGGAAGTAGAAGTGGTTGGACCAAACCGGGATCTGCACTCCGGCGTGTACGGCGGTGCGGTTGAAAACCCATTGAATGTTCTGTGTGAGATGATCGCCAAATTGAAAGATGAAGACGGAAGAATTCAGATTCCGGGCTTTTATGACAAAGTGATCGATCTTACAGATGCAGAAAGAGAAGCATCTGCAGCACTTCCGTTTGATGAAGAAGCTTATAAAAAGTCACTCGATATTGACGCCGTTCATGGTGAAAAAGGATACACAACTCACGAAAGAGCTTCGGCACGTCCCACTCTTGATGTAAACGGAATTTGGGGCGGATACACCAGCGAAGGAGCTAAAACCGTGCTTCCATCTAAAGCGAATGCAAAGATCAGTATGCGTTTGGTGCCGGATCAACACCCTAAAGAAATTGCAGAGTTATTCACAGAATATTTTAATTCCATCGCTCCGGATACGGTGAAAGTAAAAGTAACGGATCATCACGGTGGACATCCATCGGTAACCGACCTTTCTTTTTACGGATTGAAAGCCGCTGCTCAGGCTTTTGAAGATGTGTTCGAAAAAGAAGTACTGTTTTCCCGTGAAGGCGGTTCCATTCCGATCGTTGCTGATTTCAAAAAAGTACTTGGTGTGGAATCTATTTTGATGGGTTTTGGAATTACGAGTGATGCCATTCATTCCCCAAATGAAAAATTCTCACTTCAGGATTTCCATAGAGGAATTAAAACCTCAGCAAGGTTTTTGGAGATCTTAGCAGAGGCTTAGAATATTGAATATTGAACAGGGAATATTCAATGTTGAAGTGACTCCATTTCCATGATCTTGTCATCCTTAGGGAACAAGGGGGGCCGGAAAGGCTGGGAATTGTTTTAACCACAGAGAACACAAAGGGGTTTGGGGATGGGACTTTGATAATAATTTCTCATGAGTGAGCTATGTTCCGCGCACCAACTCTTCCAGAGTAGAATACGGTGACTACTCATAAATTTGGGCATTTTTAACTCTGGAAGAGTTAAGAGATTAAGTTGGTTTTGCCTCTCATTCCGAACGTCCCGTTCGGAATGCAAATTGGAAGCTCTGCTTCGGGTAAGCCAAAAGACTCGGGATAAGAATGCAATTCAGAGTTAAGGGTCGCGGGTACCGCTACTTCTATTTACTGTAGCAAACTCCTTCAAAAATAACTAAGTCTTGATTTATGGAGCAATCAGTTATCTCATCAAACCAGAATTTGAAATGATTTGGCTTATTATTCTCTATCAGTTTTTCCAATAGCTCTCGAACAAGATAATCACCGAAGGTTAGTTTCGTAAGTACCTTATTTTCCAAAACCAGATCAATATCAGGATATCCTGCTTGGCCTAATTCATCTTGAGGTTCATCATAGCGAACGTCATCATCTTTAGATTCCGATACCCACTGTTTGTATTCTGAGCTCATGAGTTCAATAATTATAGATTTCGGAATTTCACAAGTAAAGGCATGTTGGTTCATGTGACTTTTTGAAGAACTTAAACCCATTGGCGGAATCACGAAAGTATTCGCATTGATGTTTTTACCATCTACAGAGATATTAACCATATTGATATTGGAGGCTCTTCTTAAAGTTAATTTGATAGCAGTTTAGTAAAGTTAGTTCAGGGATGGAAATCTGAATTAACAAAAATAGTCTCTCCCTTATGTTAATGAGTCTGGCGGGAACAAGCCTTTGAAGATGTTAGATTAACGGTTTATTAGTTGATTGATTTTTGGTTGAATTGTCCAAATTCCGATTGGGTAGAACCAAAGCATAAAAAAATACCCAAGAAAGTCTTCGAATTTTCCGCGCTTGCCCTCTGTCATTGATAGATGTTTCGATACAAAATAGATGGCATAAAACAGAGAATACATTGAGTAGAGGTGCATGGGGAAAATGGCAAATGAATATACATTATTGAATGTATCATTTTCCGGAACCATGATGTAAAGGATAAGAAGTGTAGAATAAAATAGAACGAAGTATAAATTGAAATTAAACAATTTTTGCTTGGAACCGATGGTCAGATCAGTATCTAACTGTTCGTACAAATAATTTCCGGATTCTTTTAACCAAAAAACCAAAAAGACCCATGCACTTGACGAACCAATTAGACCGATGTAGTAAACAGGGTCACTATTCATAAGCAAGCCAATAAGTGTAGCCGGGAAGGAAAGAGCGGGAAATCCGAAAACAAGGAGGAAAAGTTTCCAGTGTTTAAGCCGTAGAAGAAAATTCATTTAGTAATAATTTAGTTAGAGACCAGTCGAGTAAAAATTAACAAAGTTTCGAACCAGCCTGCCCCGAGCATTCGGGGAGTCCGACTTAAAACGTTTGTTATACACCATTTTTAAGGGCAATTAAGTTTAGGAATATCAGATCCAATAGCTGATTTATTAACGACTTTTTTATAGCGAGATATTCTATTTCTGCAGAGGTAGTATTTGGCTGCTTTTTCATGATTTGTAACAAACATGGCTTCATCCATACTTACTACTAAATTGAACTTATAAAGCTGATCAATTACATCTTCTGATAATTCCCGATTATCATCCCACCAAAGAAATAACTTTCCATCAACAATCGAATAATTAGTTGGGACTCTTGAATCTTCCTCTTCGAATTCTTCAGCATAATAAGTGTTTAAATGATCACCAATAATTGTAATGCCAATTAAGTGATTGTATGGTTCATCTGGAACCAATCTATATGAATATTCATGCTCATATTCACGCTTAATACTATGTAACGTATCTTCTACAATTACATAAAAAACTGAATCTGAATTAAATAATTTTGAGTGGGTGAAATCGAGAATCGAATTTTCAATTGCATCCTCTTTGCTTCCAAATTGAACTAAAGATTCCTTCCAAGTACTACAGCTTATTAACAAAAATAATATGAGCAGAAATTGGAATCTCATTCTTGTATGGTGTATAACGACCCCGCGTTTAAGCGGCGAGTCGAGTTTTAGTTATTAAAGTTTCGAACCAGCCTGCCCCGAGCATTCGGGGAGCCCGCTTGAAACGTTTGTTAGCTGGCTGGTATTAATCAATACTTTGTCTAAGTATAGCTGGATTAGTAATAATTTTTTCTTTTAAAATTGCTATGCATTCACTCTGTATTAGGGCAAGCCTTTCATTAGATACTGATTCAAGAGATATAATTCTTTTCTTTGTTTCAACATTCTGTGCTTTAAACCTATCTACAAAGTCTAAGCCATAGTTACCTAGTATTTTAGAAAAACGGATTAGGTGTCTATGATTTTTTAGTTCATTCAAAAAATTTTCAGGATTTACATGAAGGTATTTACCATTTATGATGTTTAAACTTGAACACACAGAGCCATTTACAATAATTGCGTAAAGCCCAAAAGATGCTTTCACGGCATAGTAATTATTTGCCTGTATGTAATTATCTAGTGTATGTAAATCACAATCTATTCGACTTGTAACTCTCAACTGTTTTTCTCGTTCAAAGAAATTATAGCTAGGTATGATGTTGTAGAGATATAATGCATTTTCTTGAGTTGGTGTATCAATAAATAAATCCCATCTATTTTGAAACTCATCGTAGTCTAAAATTCTATCCGTGAAGTATTTGGTCGGCATTAAACCAATTGTTGCTAGACCAGCAATACAATTTTGAATGAATTCTTTTCTATTCACTTTTTAGTTTTGAGTTTATTATTTAATTCAACTCGCGGTAAATGTGGTTTTAACTCTTCTTCTGTTTTTTCTAAATGATTGTAATATTTATGCACCTCAGCATTCGGGTACTTGTTTACCTCTTCGAGAGAGAACTTTAAGTTCAATGATAGGGCTTCTTCTAAGGTCTGAAAATCTTTAACAAGCTGATTAAAATATAAATCTACAGCTTTTGCAAAATTTTCAGGTTCATCAAATCTTTTGACAGTCTCATCTATTACATTAAGTTTCAGGCTTCTATTAATTATTTCAGCTTTATTTATGTATAACTGGAGATGAGTTGGTATTACATGATTCGAAAACTCAAACTCGGGAAATGTATCTCTTAATTTTCTAAGAAAATCGATTTTAATAAAAGTTGTTGGTTCATCAATGATCATTTTTCCAGCAACCTTTGACTTTTCTCGAATACCTTCAACTTGGGAAAGTACCATAGAATTAATGTCTTTATGCCAACTTAATTCAACAATTATTGAATGAAGTAATGAACAATACTTATTTTCCTGTTCAATTCTTTTTCTATCTAGTTCTTCTTTATTTCTTTGGACAGAATACAAATGCCCCTTTCTGGCTGAATAGTATGCAACTAGGGCTGCCAAAAAAGCTCCTAAAAATGATCCTACAAGTTCACCTTCATTTCTAGAAATAAAGTCAATAATACTACAATAAATTTCTCCCATATTTTTCACCGAATAACTGAGATTTCATCAATTTCTGAAGCCTCAACTTTTATTGTTTGTATAATTTTAGAAATTTCTTCTTTAAAGTTTTTCTCTTCATCTGCTACACTAAGATCAACAGTTAATGAGATAGCTCCTTCAATTAGTAGATTGAATTCTTCTTCTGCTTCAAAATAATGCTTGTTATCATATTCAGAGACACAAATTGATTTAGCTAATTCATCGTCCAATGAGTACCAGTCAGATTTGAAAATGTAATAATCTGCGAGTGCTTCCATTTCAAAATGAAATGGAATTGAAATAATGCCTTGACCATAATACTCAATATCATCCCATAACAATCCAGCACCTCTCGGAACATCAAACATAGAAATTGAAGCTTCATGATTGTCGTCAAGTATTGAATCGTCTGAGAAGGTTTCACCTAGTAAAGAATCGAATATTATTTTCTCTGCTTGTTTTTCAACTTTTTGAGAATGTTTTTGTAACTCAGAAACAATTATATCAAAATGTGTAGAAGCATCAGCATCTAGTAGGACGGCCTTACATTGTTTGGATTTAGTAAAATCATCTAAGTTCTCAAAGGCAATAATATTTTCAATTTTTTCACAGGTTTCACGAAGCTTTTTATCGGGTATAACTACATTTAATTGTTTTACCGAACTTGCAATGTCTTTAACTGATTCAAAGATAAAAGCGTCTGGAAAATCAGCTCTATTTTTGATTTGCTTGAATGGTGGTTCTCCAGAGAAATATGCATCTAATACATTTACCCCATGATGTTTCGATACTTGATAAACTTCAGCGCCAATATGCCCACACCAATAATCAAATTCTTTCTGAACCCAGTTCTTAACCTCTTCTATTTTTTCATCAATATTTTCAGCCTCTTTTTTGAGGCTTTCAGATAATTCATCATAAACTGGTTTATTAGAAACTTTGATAAGTTCTTTTTTTGCTTTAATAATTGGATTCACATATTCATTTTCACGCTGGCTTAAAAACTCTCGTTGTACGACATAAGGTATATGAGTAATCAATTCACCAAGATTACCTAAGCGATTAATCACCAAGAAAGATGCTGACTTTCTTTGGGGATCCTGTCTTAAAACAGAAGTATCAATTAAAAGATGAAGCATATTTTTAGATTAGAACAGCTAACATATTAATATGCGAAAAGGCTTTTATTATTGGACGTCGTATAAAATTCCGGAATCCATCATAATACAGCCTAATCACCTGATCTATTTTTAATTACTAAGAGAATGTCTCATAATATCGTCGTATAAAATCAACTTAAGATAGTAAAAGAGTAAACTAAAACAAGTACTAAGACGAACCCATCCCTGTCCCCTTCCCTTAAACAAGAGAAGGGGACGCTGTAATTAATATCTGAGTGGAGTTATAAAGTCTCCCTCCCTTATGTTAGGGAGGGAACAAGGGTGGGTCAGGAAAGGCAGGGAATTGTTTGAACCACAGAGAACACAAAGGGGTTGGGGATGTGACTTTGAATAATATCTAAATTAATTTAAGTCTCTCTCCCTGATGTTAGAGAAAAAACAAGAGTGGATCAGAAAATTAATGCGAATATTCTAAATCTCCCTTCGAAGGGAGACCGATCGAACACGTGTGTGAGATCAGAGGGATGTTGTGCAGCTTCTAAGCTAGTAAACCGCACAACATCCTCCGTCCGCCAGTCGGCGGACACCTCCTTCAAAGGAGGATTTTTACTATTCCAAGCTTCTGTTTAGTATCTCGACATTAAAAATTTTAAACAACGGATTTGGTCATTCCTGCGAAGGCAGGAATCCGGATCGTTATTAAGGTTATATACTTTTATTCCAATCCAGATCTCGGGCATACGCCGCGAGATGACTGTATCCTTTATTAATTTCATTCTCTCGAACAACCTCCAAAATACACCGACCTTTAGAATTATTGGCGGAGTAAGAACGCAATGAAATCGACGGCTCCGAAGGAGCAATCATTACACTCAGGATGATTCGTGAATGTGTTCAGTTAGAACGTAGACCTTTTGTAATGATTAGTCGATGTAATGGAGTTCGCGCCAATAATTCTTGTCGGGAGCTTTTGGTACTGGCGCCTGTGCTGAGGAAGCTCAGTAGCGGCACAAAAGTATATGACCAAGTAAATGTACTCACAATCCTTAAATAAAGACCTCCTCTGTCTCCTCCTGCAACAGGAGGAGGACTCGTTGATAAAAATTAGAATCAACTCGGTAATTCCCCTCCTTATCCAAGGAGGGGCGAACTACTCAGAACCAAAGAATCTGTTTCGTAACTGGGGAGGTCCGTTTCCAACGTATAGCATCGAGACCAGATAAAAAGGCTTATTTTAGCACAAGGGTACCTACTTTTGTCTTGATACAAAAGTAGCAAAAGATCAAGCCGAAGTATTTAAGACGGGTTCACTGGTCCTACGCTGAATAATCCTAAAGGTCTTTGTTCATTATGAGAAAATTAATACACTCCTCACCAGAAAGGATTATTCCTGCTTCGCAGACGCATTCGGATTATGTTCTCTATTCCGTCTTAAATACTAAGGGCGAATTTTCCATAATTATCTCTATTAAAGCGTCAACGAATTAAGTGACATCTACAGAAATGACATAATCTAAAATTAAAAGTTAAATCATCCCTTGTTTTAAAAGATTCAATTCCCCATTTTACAAGCCATGCAAAAATCTCTTGCACATAGAATTGAAAGACCCACTACACGGCGCATTCCGCGGCGGCGGTAACGCATATTGGTGCGTCGCATTTTATGCGATGTACATCTCATCCAAATTTAACGTAGTTCAATTCTAATTTTATCCTTCGGGATTTCCATCTTTTACTCACATGTCGGTTTCTATCTATTTCGGTTCATCCAAGCACGCAGTTTATGCGGAAGAGATCTGTGCACTTATTGAAAAAGCAGCTCAACAGCGCGGAACAGGTATTGCAAAACGTGATCCCAATTACATTAAAACCAAATTCGAAAACCAAAATGCGGTTATAGCCTTAGATGGTGATAAACTGGTCGGATTTTGCTATATCGAGATCTGGGAAAGCAAAAAATATGTAGCCAATTCAGGACTGGTTGTACACCCGGATTACAGAGGGCTTGGATTGGCAAAAAAGATCAAAGGAAAAGCATTTGAGTTATCCAAGAAGAAATACCCAACTGCGAAGTTATTCGGGATCACGACCAGCTTGCCGGTTATGAAGATCAATTCGGGTCTTGGTTATAAGCCGGTTACGTTTTCAGAACTCACTCAGGATGAAACGTTTTGGAACGGTTGTCAAAGTTGTCCGAATTACGACATCCTTTCCAGGAATGATCGCAAGAATTGTTTATGCACAGGAATGTTGTACGATCCTCAGCATCCGAATAACAAACCAAAAGAAGAACGCGAAGCAAACGTCAGAAAATTTTACCGTTGGGTGCAGATGAAGACTGCTTCCGTTCAGAAACTCATTAAACCGTTAAAAATATTTTTATAGGCACTTAGTCATTCCTGCGAAGGCAGGAATCTAAATCTAGGGCAAAGCTCAGATTGACCTTAATGGAATTAACATTATGAAGAAAAATAAAAAAGTAGTATTAGCATTCAGTGGTGGTTTAGACACCAGTTACTGCGCTATTCATCTGGCAAAAGAAAAAGGATACGAAGTTTTTACAGCGGCTGTAAACACGGGTGGATTTGATGAAGCAGAAAAACAGGCACTGGCGGAGAAAGCTGCTGATCTGGGTATCGAAGACCACGTCTGCATTGATGTTGAGCAGGAATTCTATCAGAAAGGAATTAAATATCTGTTATTCGGAAATGTGTTAAAAAATCATACTTATCCTCTTTCAGTAAGTGCAGAGCGTGTATTTCAAGCTGTGGCAATAGCAGAATATGCCAAGAAGATCGGCGCTGATGCCATCGCACACGGAAGCACGGGAGCGGGTAATGATCAGGTTCGTTTCGATCTGATCTTTAATGTGCTTGCTCCGGAGATGGAGATCATCACACCGATCAGAGACATGAAACTGAGTCGTGAAGAAGAAGTGGAATTCCTGAAAAGTCATGGAGTGGAAAAAGAATGGGCTAAAGCGAAATATTCCATCAACAAAGGATTGTGGGGAACGAGCGTGGGCGGTGCTGAAACACTCACTTCCCATCAATCACTTCCGGAAGAAGCGTGGCCAACAAAAATAGTTAATAGAGACGGGTTAATGGTAGAGATCGGGTTCGAACATGGAGAACCAACTTCAATTAACGGTGAACGACTAACTCCTGTTCAGGCGATCAAAAAACTTCAGGAAATTGCGCAACCTTATGGAATTGGCAGAGATATTCATGTAGGTGATACCATCATCGGAATAAAAGGTAGAGTTGGATTTGAAGCAGCAGCTCCAATGATCCTGATCAAAGCACATCAATTGCTGGAAAAGCATGTGTTAGGAAAATGGCAGCTGTACTGGAAAGATCAGTTGGGTGAATGGTATGGAATGTTAATGCACGAAGGACAATTTCTGGATCCGGTGATGAGAGATATCGAAGCTTTTCTGGAAAATACTCAGCAAAAAGTAACGGGAAAAGTGTTTGTGAAATTAGAACCCAAGCGTTTCGAATTGATCGGTATTGAATCTGAATTTGATCTGATGCAATCAAAACATGGTCAGTACGGAGAGATGAATCAGGGCTGGAGCGGTGAAGATGTGAAAGGCTTTACGAAGATCCTGGCAAACGCAACGCTCATTCAACAATCGGTACAGAACAATGATTAAAGTTGGAATAATAGGAGGAGCAGGATATACAGCAGGTGAGTTGATCAGAATTTTGATCAATCATTCTAAAGTGGAACTGACTTCCGTTGTCAGTAAAAGTCACTCGGGGCAAAAAGTTCACGAAGCACATCCGGATCTGATCGGTGAGATCGATCTGGTATTTGATGAGGAATTAGATCAGGATGTGGATGTTGTTTTTCTTTGCTCAGGACATGGGAAATCAAAAGGGATTATAGAGTCCGGAGTGATTCCTGAAAAGGCAAAGATCATTGATCTGAGTTCAGATTTTCGTTTGAAATCCGAAGGAACTGAATTTATCTATGGCTTGCCGGAGTTGAACAGAGATCTGATCAAAAAAGCTGAAAAAGTAGCTAATCCGGGATGCTTTGCAACATGTATACAGTTGTGCCTGTTACCTCTGGCTTCAGCGAATTTGTTGAACAGTGATGTTCATGTGTCGGCGATAACGGGCAGTACAGGAGCCGGACAAAACCCAACATCTACCACACATTTTAGCTGGAGAAGCAACAATGCTTCAGTGTATAAAGCATTTACGCATCAGCATCTGGGCGAGATCACACAAAGCGTAACGCAGCTTCAAAATGATTCCGTTGGCGCTATAAATTTTATTCCTTTTCGTGGCGCGTTTACCAGAGGAATATTAGCAGCTTGTTATCTGAAAACAGAGCTTTCCTTGGAAGAAGCCGGTGAATTATTTAAAGACTATTACAGCGGTCATCCTTTTATTCATATATCGGAAAAAGCTGTGGATGTAAAACAAGTTGTGAATTCTAACAAAGGAGTTCTTCATCTGCAGAAAGAAAGAGATCAGATACTGATAACCGGAGTGATCGATAATTTGTTAAAAGGAGCTTCAGGGCAAGCCGTTCAGAATATGAATCTGATGTTTGGGCATAGAGAAACGGAAGGACTAATACTTAAAAATTCTGGATTTTAATTATGAAGACAAAAAAAATAGCCATTTTAGGTGCCGGAAATCTAGGGGAAGCAATTGCGAAAGGAATTGTGAATGGGGGGATTAGTAAACCCGAGCATGTTATTTTAACTCGTAGAAATACCGAGAAGATCAAACATCTTGAAGCGGATGGTTTTCAGATTTCAACGGATAATTCAAAAGCCGCTTTAGCAGATATAGTTTTTCTGTGCGTTCAACCTAAACAGCTGGAAAGTTTGCTAGAAGAAATAAACCCGATCCTTAAGAAAGGAAAGCAGGTACTAGTTTCTGTAATTACAGGAGTGGATCTGCAAACAATTTCATCTCAACTTCCAAAAGGTATTCCGGTTATAAGATCGATGCCCAATACGGCGATTGCAATAGGAGAGTCGATGACTTGTTTGTGTACTAACAATGCATCTTCAGATCAGTTAAATGAAGTAGAGGCGATTTATAAAACCTTAGGGTCTACCTTAATAATTGAAGAACGTTTAATGAAAGCAGCAACAGTCTTGGGAGCTAGTGGCATAGCTTTTTTTCTGAGATATATTAGGGCCGCTACTCAAGGAGGAATTGAATTGGGGTTTGATGCCGATGAAGCACAAAAGATAGCAATGCAAACAGCCCGTGGTGCTGCTTCACTTTTGATAAAAGATGGAGTTCATCCGGAAAAGGAAATTGACAAGGTTACCACTCCTCAAGGATGTACCATTGCCGGGCTAAATGAAATGGAACATCAAGGATTGAGTTCCGCTCTGATAAAAGGAATTAAAACTTCTTACGAACGAATAAATTCGATCACAAAATGAACATTTTACCTGTGTACCCTTTATTCGATGTTGAACCCATTAGTGCGAATGGAAATTACGTGGTTACTGAGGACGGTACTAAATATCTGGATCTGTATGGAGGTCATGCTGTCATTTCTATCGGACATTCACATCCGCATTATGTGAAACGCATCACTGAGCAGATCAGCAAGATCGGGTTTTACTCAAACTCTGTTCCTATCGGAATTCAGAAAGAGTTAGCAGAGAAATTAGGGGAACTTTCGGGATATCCGGACTGGAATTTATTTCTGTGTAATTCAGGTGCAGAAGCCAACGAGAATGCACTGAAAATGGCATCTGCATACAATGGAAGAAAGAAAATTCTGGTTTTCGAAAAAGGATTTCATGGGAGAACTTCGCTTGCCGTTGCAGCTACCGACAATCCGAATATCTTGTTTCCTGTGAATGAAGGAGCAGAAATAGTTCGACTAAAATTGGAAGATTTCAAAGGTGTTGAAGAAGCTTTAAAACAAGAAGAGGTATGTGCAGTTTTGATCGAAGGTATTCAAGGGATCAGTGGCATTCATGCACCTACTCCTGAATTCCTGAAGCATGTCAGAACGCTGTGCGATCAAACAAATACGGTTCTCATTCTGGATGAAATACAATCGGGATTTGGAAGAACGGGTAAGTTCTTTGCTCATCAACATTCAGGAGTTGAGCCTGATATTATCAGCATGGCAAAAGGAATGGGCAACGGGTTTCCTGTAGGAGGAATTATCACGAATCCAAAGTTTGAGGTTACATTCGGGATGCTGGGAACAACATTTGGAGGAAATCATTTGGCCTGTGCGGCTTCTTTGGCGGTGTTGGAAGTAATGGAAAAGGAAAACCTGATCAAGCACGCAGAAGAAATGGGTAAATACCTGATGGAAGAATTGAAGAGGTTACCGAAGGTAAAAGAAGTTCGTGGTGCAGGGTTGATGATAGGAGTGGAATTCGAATTTGAGATCGCTGAAATGAGAAAGGCATTATTATATAAACATCACATTTTTACTGGCTCCTCATCAGATAAAAATACCTTACGATTGTTGCCGGCTCTGGGAATTGGAAAAAGAGAAACAGAGGATTTTTTAAAAGCTATAAAGGAAGAATTATCATGAAACAGTTTTTTTCTATTGATGATGTCGGTGATCTGAAAAGTTTGATCCGGGAAGGATTGGAAGTAAAGAAAAACCCATTTAACGGGAAGGGAAGCATCCGGAATAAGTCGATCTGTTTGCTGTTTCTGAATCCTAGCTTACGAACCCGATTGAGTTCTCAAAGAGCGGCTCAAAATCTGGGTGTGGATGTAACAGTATTTGATGTAGGAGCAGGTGGCTGGCAACTGGAATTTGCAGATGGAGCTGTCATGAACGGAAACAAAGCGGAGCACGTCAAAGAAGCAGCTGCAGTGATGGGATCTTATTTTGATCTGGTGGCGATCCGTGCTTTTGCAAAACTGGAAGATCGCGAAGCAGATTATTCAGAACAGGTTTTGAGTCAGTTTATTAAACATTGTCCGGTGCCGGTGGTAAATCTGGAATCTTCAACCAGACATCCTTTGCAGGCTTTTGCAGATCTGATCACGATTGAAACTCATAAGAAGATTGAGAAACCAAAAGTAGTATTGACCTGGGCGCCTCATCCGAGAGCGCTTCCTCAGGCAGTGGCGAATTCGTTTTCTTTGTGGACTCAAAAAGCAGAGTATGATCTCGTGATCACTCATCCCGAAGGCTACGAATTAGCTCCTGAATTTTCAGGGAATGCGCATATCGAATACGATCAGAAAAAAGCATTTGAAGGCGCTGATTTCATCTATGCAAAAAACTGGAGTAGTTATTCGGAGTACGGAAAAATACTTTCTGAAGATAAAAACTGGATGGTTGATGAGGCTAAAATGGAACTTACGAACGACGCTAAATTCATGCACTGTTTACCTGTTCGAAGAAATGTGGTTGTGAGCGATGTCGTAATTGACAGCGCGAATTCACTAGTGATCGAAGAGGCAACCAACAGAATTGTTTCGGCTCAAACTATATTCAAAAAAATTCTGAAAAATGAGTGAAATAAAAGTCATAAAGATCGGTGGTAAAGTCATTGATGACGAAGCAAAGCTGGATCAGTTTCTACAGGATTTTGCTCAAATTGAAGAAAGGAAAATCCTGGTACATGGCGGAGGGAAAATAGCTTCCGATGTAGCAGAAAAGCTGGGACTGAAATCCAAGATGATCAATGGAAGAAGAATTACGGATGCCAATATGATCGATGTGGTGACCATGGTTTATGGCGGTTTGGTGAATAAAAAGATCGTGGCAAAACTTCAGGCGTTGGGTTGTAATGCAATTGGACTTTCCGGCGCTGATATGAACCTGATCCAATCGAAAAAAAGAGATCCGGAACCCATCGATTTTGGTTTTGTGGGAGATATCGAACAAGTAGACGCTACGGTTTTAAACAGTTTGTTGAACGAAGAAATAACTCCTGTGATCGCACCTCTGACACACGACGGCAATGGACAGCTATTGAACACAAACGCTGATAATATCGCGGGTTTTATTGCTTCAGGATTGGCAGACCACGGAGATGTTGCAATGGATCTGTGTTTTGATCTCGAGGGCGTTATGAATGGCGAGAGATTGATCACCGAAATGAATTTATTGCTATATCGCCACCTTGAGGGAAATGGTATCATAAAAGAAGGAATGATCCCTAAACTGGATCTAGGTTTTAAAGCACTGAATGCAGGAGCTAAAAAAGTCAGAATTGTTGGATTTGATGTATTTAAAGAGGAAGAAAAAGGAACGAGGTTGGTTAGGTGAAAGGTGAAAACTTTACTATCTACTTACGAACATAGCATTATGAAAGAATTACAACAAAACGCCATAGAACTACTAAAACAACTTATATCCATTCGGTCCTACAGCGGGGAGGAGGACGAAACTGCGGATGTGATCGAAGAGTATTTGAAGACACAGGGTTTTGATGTTCAGAGAAAGAAGAACAATGTATGGGCGTGGGCCGGAGAGAAAGATGTATCAAAGCCGACGATTCTTCTTAATTCTCATCACGATACAGTGAAGGCTTCTTCCAAGTGGAGTTACGATCCTTTCAGCCCAACTATTGAAGACGGAAAATTGATCGGGTTGGGAAGTAATGACGCCGGCGGCCCATTGGTTAGTTTGTTGCATACTTTTATTCATTTGGCAGGTACTGATCAAAACTACAACCTGGTTTTTCTGGCCTCTGCTGAAGAGGAAACTTCCGGCAAACAAGGTGTTCCAATTGTGTTAGAAGAATTGGGAAAGATCGATCTTGGAGTGGTGGGCGAACCGACATCCATGGACATGGCGATTGCTGAGCGAGGGTTGATCGTTCTGGATTGTATTGCTCACGGGAAAAGCGGTCATGCGGCAAGAAGTGAAGGAGAAAACGCTCTTTACAAAGCGATGAAGGATATCGAGTGGTTCAGGAATTATGAATTTGAAAAGAGATCGGACGTACTCGGAAAAGTAAATATGACAGTGACGCAGATCTCAGCCGGATCTCAGCACAATGTGGTGCCCGATGAATGTAAGTTCGTTGTTGATGTCCGCCCGAATGAGCATTACACTAACAAAGAAGTGGTAGAACTTATTAAGGAACATGTGAATTGTGAAGTGAATCCAAGATCGTTGAACCTGAACGCATCCGGTATTTCTGAGAATCATGCAGTAGTAATGAGAGGCAAAGAGCTCGGTATTAAAACCTATGGTTCGCAAACAATGTCGGATCAGGCACATATGCCGTTTCCGTGTATAAAAATGGGACCGGGAGACACGCATCGCTCACATACCGCCAATGAATTTATTTACCTGAGCGAGATCGAAGAAGGAATCGAAACGTATATTGAGTTATTAAACAAACTGGAATTATAGGAAAGGAAAAGTCCCCTCTTGAGAGGGGATTCAGGGGTGTGTGCAAATAGACACGCCCGGAAATAAAGGAAGTAATTATGGCAAAAAAACTTTGGGAAAAGGGAATTAAAACAGATCAATTCATTGAAGAGTTTACCGTTGGGAAAGACCGTGAATTGGATCTTGAACTGGCAAAACATGATGTGCGTGGAACCATCGCTCATATCACCATGCTGGAATCTGTAGGTTTATTGGAGAAGTCTGAGTTGGAGGTTCTGATCAGAGAACTTGAGAATATTCAGGAGCAGATCATTGCAAAAGGCAAGTTTCAGATCGAAGACGGAGTGGAGGATGTGCATTCCCAGATCGAATTGATGCTCACCAAAAAACTGGGTGACGTAGGTAAAAAAATCCATTCCGGACGTTCCAGAAATGATCAGGTTTTAGTAGATATTCGCCTATTTCTGAGAGAACAATTAGAGGAAATACGATCACTTACCAATGACCTGTTTTCTGCACTTATCGATCAGGCAGGCATATACAAAGATGTATTGATGCCGGGATATACACACACTCAGGCTGCAATGCCAAGTAGTTTCGGCTTGTGGTTTTCAGCTTACGCAGAGAGCTTAGTAGATGATATGGAGATCATGAACGGCGCGTATAAAGTTGTGAATAGAAATCCGCTGGGATCAGCAGCGGGTTATGGTTCTGGCTTTCCTCTTAACCGACAAATGACTTCTGACTTACTTGGATTTGAAAGTATGGTCTATAATTCAGTGTACGCACAAATGGGAAGGGGAAAAACAGAACTAGTTGTTGCCTCAGCGCTGGCAAACCTGGCTTCAACATTAAACAAACTAGCCGCTGATGTGTGCCTGTACAACAGTCAGAATTTTCAATTCTTGAAATTACCTGATGAGCTTACAACGGGTTCCAGTATCATGCCCCACAAGAAAAATCCGGATGTATTTGAATTGCTTCGTGCTAAAACCAATGTCTTGATGGCGCTTCCGAACCAGATCATGATGACCTTAAGCAATCTCACTTCCGGGTATCACAGAGATTTTCAGCTGTTGAAGGAATTGTTATTCCCGGCCATCAAAGAAATAAAGAGCTGTCTGAAGATTGCTTCTTATTTTGTGTCAAAAATTGAACCGGTTAAAGACATTTTGGATGATCCGAAATATAAACTCATCTTTTCTGTAGAGGCTGTAAATGAATTAGTGGTTAAAGGAATTCCTTTTCGAGAAGCCTATCAGCAAGTGGCAAAGCAGATCGAAGACGGAAGTTTTGTACCTCCAAAAGAACTGAATCATACACACGAAGGCAGTATCGGAAACTTGATGCTGGAAGAAATTCAGGAGAGGATGGAGAAGGTGTTGAATATCGAATAATGAATAATTAATGTTCAATATTGATTGAAGGAAATGTTTATTTAAAAAAGTCATCCTGAGGGAACAAGGGTTGGGCAGGTAATTGATGCAAAGATTCTAAATCTCCCTTGGAAGGGAGACCGATCGAACACCTGTGTGAGATCAGAGGGATGTTGTGCAGCTTCCGAGCTATTAAATCGCACAACATCCTCCGTCCGCCATTCGGCGGACACCTCCTTCAAAGGAGGATTTTTTCCTAACGATTACACGCTCCTGTACCAACTCATCCAGAGTTGAACATGATTATGACTAATAAATTTGAGTACATATAACTCTGGAAGAGTTAAAAGATCAGCTATTCCAACATCATCTCAATGCCGGGTTTTTGAAAGAACGGTTTTACTATTTACGAGTAATACATTCCCGAAGGATTTGCAGACTTAATCCGCTTGTTTAACTCTTATAGGGTGATTCACAAACTTCTTACCGTTCAGCTGTTTTATTGCTGTTTTAGCTTCATCTGCGTTCGGCATTTCAACAAAACCAAAGCCCTTTGACTTTCGCGTGCTTTTATCCAGGACCAAGTCACAGCTTTCAACCACACCATATTTTTCGAAAAGTTCTTGTAGTCCTTTTTCTGTAATGCTTCGTGTAAGGTTTCGGACTAGTAATTTCATGAATATATGATATTAGAATTCTGCTCACATCAAATAATAGCGGTAATGGCAAGCTTTCTGTAAAGGTCAGGCTTATTGTCGGGATTCCCTAACTTTAGAGAAGAGTTTCCAAACTATTTTTAGGATGAGAATGCATTCCTACCTATGGGTCAGGAAAGGCAGGGAATTGGATTAACCACAGAGGGTTTTGGAGGGAAGGGAACTTTAATATTAATATCTGATCTGGTTTAAGCGTCTCCCTCCTTAAAGTTAAGGAGAGAATAAGAGTGGGTCAGACTAGCTTGGTAACGAGAAAAAGTGGAATAAAAGGTTTTGTCTATACTTGCCTGTTTCCGGATGAGCTTATTTAAAAATTTTAGCATATTTGTCTGTACAGTTTATACAAACCTTGTCTCCTTTCATATAATAAAGAGTGTCGTACTTTTTACATGAAATACATGGCACAGAACTGTAAATATCATAAATTGTAGGTTTTAGAATGACCATCTGCAAAGGGATTATCAATAATGTCAGATAGATAAAATTAGGATGAAGGTCTAAGTCTATAACCAGAAAAAATATAGGAATCGCTAGAATTCTAAAACTTAAATATAGTGGCGTTCGGAGTTCTACTAACCTTTTACAATTGGTACAAGGCTTAGCGCTTGTAAAATAAAGAACGATTCTTTTATAGACTCCAAAAGTTTCTTCCTTACAGTAAGGGCATATTTTTCTGCTTCTTAGTATTTCCATATTGGGATAGTAAGAATTTCTCCGGAAAATTATATGCACCTAATTATTGACGTTTCCGTTGTTCTGAACCCATCCCTGTCCCTCCCCTTAAACAAGGGAAGGGGACGTTGTAACTAATATCTGAGTGGATCTATGGAGTCTCTCTCCCTAATGTTAGGGATAGAACAAGAGTGGGTCCAGAAAGGCTGGGAATTGTTTTAACCACAGAGAACACAAAGGTTTTTGGGGAGGGACCAAGGTTGGGTGAAAAAGTGGATGCGAAAATTCTAAATCCCCCTTCGAAGGGAGACCGATCGAACACTTGTGTGAGATCAGAGGGATGTTGTGCAGCTTCCGAGCTATTAAATCGCACAACATCCTCCGTCCGCAGGCGGACACCTCCTTCAAAGGAGGATTTTCTCTTAAATGAGTACATGTTCCGTGCACCAACTCTTCCAGCGTTGAATAGGTTGACAACTCATAAATTTGGACACTTATAACTCTGGAAGAGTTAAAAGATCGATTTGGGTTTCCTCTGATTCTGAACATCTTGTTTGGAATGCAGCGTAGTGGCTCCATTTCATATAAGCAGGAGTTTCCCCCACTGGGTTTCGCAGCAGAGCTATGAAACGAGATTAAGAACTAAAACAAGATATATCCTACTACTGTATTTCCGCCTTGTAGGAATCCAAATCATTCTTGAAGCGAAGGTAATACATATAGGCAGCAACCCAATATACAACAGAGTAAAAATTGAAAAGGATTTGATGGATATTTTGGATTAGAAAAAAATCGTTAATATTCGCAAGAACAAAAGAGAAGGTTAGAAGTAAAATAGCCAGGGTAAGTGGGATTGATAGTACAAACAAGGTTATATACATTAAAAGTCCTTTTCCTGACATGATTTTAAGAAGAAAACTCTTAGTAAGAGAATCTTTCAAAGCATTGTTTTCAAAAATCACATAAAAGGGTGCAAGCAATAGCTTTGCAGAGATAAGTATTCCAATCACAAACATGAGAGAATGTCCTATTCTGGACAAAACGAAGTAAGCAATAAAAATAAGAATACCGGTTTGATAATTTACTAAGAACCGTTCTTTGAATAATCCTAGATCAAACCGTTTTTCCTGAAAAAGCATATCAATTGTGAGGATGATACCATAGGCAAAAACTGATATAGGAAATATCTGAAGCAGTAATTCTATTATATAAAAGCCAATTACATCCGGGTAAAAAAACGTTTTTTGAATAAAAATCTTTAACAACCCTAAGACCAGAAATATTTGTAATGGTATGGTAATCAGAAGTTTATAATGCAAAAAGATGAATCCGAAAACAGATGTTACATCCTTTTTGATGTATTCTTTTTTATTCAAATTGAATTATTAGAGATCATTATCGATTAGTTATACAAGGCTATTTTTTACTTTCGTAAAAAATCCTACAACTGAAGATCAATTGTCATCTCCTTACCATCTCTCAAAACAGTAATTGTAGTCAATTGCCCTTTTTTGAGTTTATTCAGCATGCCCATGTAGGCATAAATATCGGCAAGTTCTTCTCCTGCAATTCCTACGATAATATCTCCGCCTTGTACTCCGGCGTTTGCAGCTGCACGACCTTTAGTTACACCCGTGATCTTCATTCCTTCACCTTCATAGCCGTAATCCGGGAGCACGCCCAGAGTTGGTCCTTCTAAACTCATAGACTGACGTTGTTCACCCGGAGCCTCCACAAAAGCCAGTTCGTCTTTTTGTAGTTCATCCAGTTGCACAATTACCCGCACCAAATGATGAAGTGCCAAAGCTGTGCCATTCATATTTATATATTCGGTGTCGTCAGAAGGACGGTGGTAATCTGCATGTGTATCCGTGAAATAATGAAGTACGGGAATATCTTTATAATAAAAACTGGTGTGATCGCTGGCTCCGGTTCCGTCTTTAACCAAATTCAGATCCAGATCTCCGGTATTGGCTGAATCTAAAATGCCTTCCCATTTATCGGCTGTCCCGATTCCGAAGATCATCAGTTTTTTATCAACCATTCTACCGATCATATCCATGTTGATCATAGCAAGAGCGTTTTCCAGATCTACTGTTGGATTATCTACATAATAAGCAGAGCCTAGTAAACCCATTTCCTCGCCCGAAAAAGCCAGAAACAAAATGTCTTTCTTTGGTCGGTTTGCGGAGAAATACTCAGCCAGTTCCAGCACTCCGGCAGTTCCCGAAGCATTATCATCAGCGCCATTGTGAATGCGTTCCTGCTCTCCGCGGTATAATGAGCCAAACTCTCCATAACCAAGATGGTCGTAATGCGCTCCAATAATGATCAGCTCATCAGAGTTGCCGGTTCCTTGTAGCAAGCCAACCACATTTTTGGAAAGTAATTTTTCGCCTTCAACATCATCTCCTGCATGAGGATTTCTCAACACAGCGGTATTAATGTTGAATTCCTGAAAATAGGTTTCGTTATCTCCTGCAGGCTCCAAACCAAAATCTCGGAAATGATCGGCAATATAGTTCGCCGCTATAGCTTCGTTTGCGGAACCGGCTTCGCGACCTTGCAGGGAATCACTTGCCAAAAAGGTGATGTGCTTTTCAATATCAGCGGGAGTAATGTCTCCGGATTCGTTGCAAGCGATCAAAAGTAAAAGTGAGGATAAGAGTAGAGCGAATATATTCTTCATAAAAATGGAGTAAATAGTTTCTCTAAAGTTAACAGTTTTTTTCGTGTTTTGATGAAATAGTGCGTAGTTTTACAACCGTAGTTTAACTACAAAGGTTAGGGGTGCTTTTGCAAAGTGCAAAGGCTGAGATCACACCCTACTACCTGATCCGGGTAATACCGGCGGAGGAAAACCTGTTCGCTTATCTATTTATAAGATGCGCTTGTTTCGCCTCCTCTTTTTTAAATAAACTTATAATTTTTGTCGGGACGCTAAATATAAAATCACAGCGACCGGGCAGTCCTAAAGAAGAGGAACTATGTTTCAACTAATCAAATCATCGCTGATGGTGGCGATCGTAATCACCATGCTGTCAACTTTTGCAGCTGCACAAATTCAAATATCCGGTAAAGTACTGGAGGCTCAGACCAAAGAACCCTTGATCGGAGCCACTGTTTTACAAACCGGAACGAACAACGGTGTTTCCACAAACACAGATGGGTCTTTTGAGATCGATCTTTTAGACGGCGAAGAAAGTTCAATAAGAATCAGTTTCACGGGTTTCAAAAGTGAAACTATAACTGTTGTTAGAAGTCATTCAGAGCTCAAAATTCTGTTACTTCCGGACACTTATGTAAGCGACGAAGTTCTGGTAGAAGCCACAAGAGTGGATGAATCTATTCCGGTTACTTTTTCAAACCTTGATAAGGAAGAAATACAGAAAAGGAATCTTGGTCAGGATGTCCCTTACTTGTTAAACCTGACTCCATCTACTGTTGTGACCTCAGATGCCGGAGCGGGAATCGGGTATACAGGTATTCGGATCAGAGGTGTTGATCCTTCGCGAATTAATGTGACCATAAATGGAATTCCGGTTAATGATGCAGAGTCGCACGGAGTGTTCTGGGTGGATCTTCCGGATATAGCTTCTTCCATCGAGAATATCCAGGTTCAGCGTGGAGTGGGAACTTCAACAAATGGAGCGGGAGCTTTCGGTAGCTCCATCAATCTGCAAACAAGCTCAAATAGTTTGGATCCATACACTGAAATTAATACGGGCATTGGATCATTCAATACGCGTAAAGCAAATATTCAGCTGGGTTCAGGTCTAATGAAAAACGGCTGGAGCTTTGAAGGAAGATTGTCAAAGATCATGTCTGATGGATATATCGATCGTGCTGAATCAGATCTGAATTCCTTCTATCTTTCAGGCTCCAAAAGAGGAGAAAGAAGTTTGTTAAAAGCAGATATTTTCTCTGGAAAGGAAATCACCTATCAATCCTGGTACGGAGTTGAAGAGAGTGTTCTTGAAAGCGGAAACAGAACATTTAATGAAGCAGGAACTGAAAAAAGCGGAAGTCCTTATCAAAACCAAGTCGATAACTACCGTCAAGACTATTACCAGCTTCATTATTCTTACAGACTACAGGATAATTGGTCGCTGAACGCCTCGCTGCATTATACAAAAGGAGAAGGTTATTACGAGGAATATAAAGCGGATGAGGATCTTTCTGATTATGGAATTTCACCTCAAAATCCGGGAGATCCGACTGAATCCGATCTGATACGAAGACGTTGGTTAGACAATGATTTTTATGGAATGGTTTTCTCAAGTAAGTACACTCATTCTCAAAATTGGAACGTCACCTTTGGCGGCGGATTGAATAGATATGACGGTGCTCATTTTGGTGAAGTGATCTGGGCACGTTTTGCAGGTGACAGCGAATTTGAAGAACGCTATTACGATAACGATGCAATTAAAACAGATTTTAATGTATACGGTAAGGCTCAGTATTTCTTCAATGAAAACCTGAGTTCCTATCTGGATATGCAGGTACGAACAATCAACTATGAGTTTGACGGAGTTGATATTCAAAACAACAATGTGGTTGACGTGCGCGGAACTGATGACATCGTGTTTCTGAATCCGAAATTCGGTATGAGTTATTTGGTAAATGAAGGAAACAGAGTGTTTGCATCTTTTGGAGTAGCGGGCAAAGAACCAACCAGATCGGAATATGTAGAATCATCTACAGCCAGTCGTCCTGATCCGGAAAGATTGTATAATATTGAAACCGGTTATCGCGGAGATTTCGGGCAATTTTTTGTTGGCGCATACGGATATGCCATGTTATATGAAGATCAGTTAGTGGTTACCGGACAGATCAATGATGTTGGCGGAGTGGTTCGTCAGAACGTGCCGAAAAGTTCCCGATTGGGTATAGAACTGGAAGGTGGTGTTTCTATAACCTCAAACTTAAGTTGGGCTGCGAATGCAACATTCAGCAAAAATAAGATCGAAAATTACACTGAGTTCATAGACGATTATGATAACGGTGGTCAGATCGAAAGAAATTTCTCTGATACTGATATAGCTCTTTCACCGAGTATTATTGCTAATTCTATTCTGGGTTTTTCTGATAATGGTTTGACAACAGAACTGACCACAAAATACGTTTCGAAGCAATACTTGGATAACACTCAAAATGATGCTCGTTCAATCGATCCTTACTTAGTGAATGATCTTAGAATCAGTTATGCATTTACGAACCTGAGCTTTGCAAAGGGAATCACGGCAAACTTGATGATCAATAATTTGCTGGACGAGAAATATGAAACCAACGGATATACATTTGGTTATGTATTCGGCGGAGAACAACGATTCAATTATTATTACCCACAAGCCGGAAGAAATTTCTTGCTACAAGTGAAGTGGGAGTTTTAGAATAGTTTAAAGGTGTCATCCCCACCCGTAGGGGCAATTCTTGAATTGCCCCTACGGGTGGGGAATTAACGATGACAGATAAAAAAGTCTGCGGAATGAATTCCTTGACTTGTGAACCTGAGCAAGATCTCTTCAGGTTTGCAAGCGAAGACTTTAGTCCGATGAAAAGGCAGGCAGAAGGAATTACAAAAAAAGCCCGACTCAATGAGCCGGGCTTTTTTATGAATTCTTTTTTCCTAATACGGGCTTGAAAGCCCTTCTTGTTTAAACTTAAACAAGGAGATCCTGAAACAAGTTCAGGATGACGATTTAAGCCATTACTTTAGAAACCGCTTCTGCAGCTTCTTTAAGAAGAACAGCAGAAATCACATTCATTCCGGAATTGTCGATGATCTCTTTTGCTTCTTCAGCATTGGTTCCCTGAAGACGAACAATGATCGGTACATTCTTCACTTTGTCAGCGATCTCAGGATCTTTAACAGCTTCAATTACACCGTTAGCAACACGATCACAACGAACAATTCCACCAAAGATGTTGATCAAAATTGCTTTTACATTAGGATCTTCCAGAATAATTCTGAATCCATTTTTAACGGTTTCAACATTAGCTCCACCACCAACATCCAAGAAGTTAGCAGGCTCACCACCTGAAAGCTTAATGATGTCCATAGTTGCCATTGCAAGTCCGGCTCCGTTAACCATACAGCCTACGTTTCCATCCAATTTGATATAATTCAGGTCGTACTTAGATGCTTCCAACTCAAAAGGATCTTCTTCAGCCTCATCTTTTAATTCAGCAAGGTCAGGATGACGATATAACGCATTTCCGTCAAAAGTAACTTTTGCATCCAGCGCGTAGATCTCATCATCCGGTGTTACGATCAATGGATTGATCTCGAACATGTCAGAATCAGTTTCTTCATACGCTTTGTATAAAGCCATAATAAATTTGATGCAAGACTTTAGCGCTTTTCCTTCAAGTCCTAAAGCAAAAGCGATTCTGCGTGCTTGGTTTACCTGAAGTCCCATGCCCGGCTCGATCCATTCTTTGATGATCTTTTCAGGAGTTTCTTCAGCAACTTTTTCGATCTCAACTCCACCTTCAGTAGAAGCCATGATCACGTTCTTGCTGTTAGCACGGTCAAGTAAAACGCCTACATAAAATTCCTTTTTGATGTCAACGCCATCTGTTACATAAATGGTTTGAACCAACTGTCCTTCATCTCCGGTTTGGATAGTAACAAGTACATCGCCTAAAAGAGATTCAGCAGCTTCTTTAACTTCATCAATAGTTTTGCAGAGGATAACGCCTTTTGCATTGTTCTTTTTTGTGCGACCTTTTCCACGTCCACCGGCATGAATCTGAGCTTTAACTACAAAAAGTGAAGCTCCGTTTTCTTTCATTTTTTTGGCTGCTTCAACGGCACCTTCAACGGAAGTGGCTGCGATACCATCAGGAACGGCAACTCCGTATTTTTTTAAAATTTCTTTAGCTTGATACTCGTGGATTTTCATGTAACAGTATTCTTTTAAGTGTTAAAAAAGCGATTTTTCAAGACTTCTAAAATAGGGAGAATAGGAGCTAAAGGAAAGAAAATGAAAACCCAGATTATTTCATTTCATAAAAGGTTGTGATTTGAGTTGAATGTGGCTTAAATTTGGGTGAATTTAAAAATCTATGGATCCATTGCAGAAAGCACAGATCATGACCGAGGAAGACCTGAATCGCACGTATTTACGGTTTGCTCATCAATTCCTTGAATCTTACGAAGACCCGAAACGACTTGCGATCGTAGGCATGCAAACACGAGGCGTTTACATAGGTAGACGTATTGTAGAAGTAATAAAAGAAGAATTTGATATAGATATCGATTTCGGAGTGTTGGATGTTACTTTTTATAGAGATGATTTCCGTTCAAAATTGAAAATGCCTGAAGTTCAGGTAACAGAAATACCATTCGATCTTTATGACAGGGATATAATGCTCGTAGATGATGTGCTCTATACAGGAAGAACAGTTCGCTCCGCAATGGATGCTTTAATGGCTTATGGAAGACCTAGAAAAATCCAATTTTGTTGCATGGTAGATAGAGGTCATAGAGAACTTCCAATAGCAGCTGATTTCACAGGATTATACGTGCCTACTCATGCTAACGAAGAAGTGCGTGTTAAAGTAAAAGAGTTTGATGAGGAAGATGCAGTATACCTTGTGAATGTTAAGGAGGGCGAAGAATGAGTATTGATCTGGAAAAATATAATTTCACTCAGAAACATCTACTTGGACTAGCAGATTATACCGCCGATGATATTAGGTACGTGCTGGAGCAGGCAAAATACTTCAGAGAAATACTGGATCGTCCTGTTCCTAAAGTACCAACACTCAGGGATAAAACTATTGTAAACCTGTTTTATGAAAACAGTACAAGAACACGGCTTTCGTTCGAGCTGGCTCAAAAAAGAATGGGGGCAGATGTAGTAAATTTTTCAGCAAGCACTTCTTCCACTAAAAAAGGAGAGTCGCTGAAAGACACCATCCAAAATATCAGTTCTATGAAAATTGATATGGTGGTAGTACGACATGAGAGCCCCGGAGTTCCGCACTTTTTGACACAATGTGTTGACGCAGCAATTTTAAATGCGGGCGATGGAGCACATGAGCATCCTACTCAAGCTTTGTTGGATATGTTTACTATGCAACAAATTCACCCTGAACTGAAAGGAAAAAAGATTGCGATCATTGGTGACATTTCCTACAGTCGGGTAGTTCGTTCAAATATTATCGGACTTACCAAGCTTGGAGCTGAAGTTGTTATATGTGGACCAAAAACGCTTATGCCCGTATTTGTAGAAGATCTTGGGGTTACGGTTTCTCATAATTTGGATGAGACACTAGCGTGGTGTGATATTGCTATGGCATTGAGAATCCAGCTCGAAAGGCAGGGAAAAGCAACAGAGCTGTTCCCTTCACTAAGAGAATATCACGAACGATTTGGAATTAAGATGGAACATCTTGAAAAATATCCTGACTTCAAGATCATGCACCCGGGGCCTATAAATCGTGGTGTGGAAATGGAAAGCGAAGTTGCGGATAGCGATAGAGCAGTTATATTGAATCAGGTTACCAATGGAGTTGCGGTTAGAATGGCGGTACTCTATTTACTGAGTGGCGGGAATAGGGTTTGATTTCATTTTTTCTTGAGATAAAAACATGCTTGATCACCTTGATGAGTATTATTTAGCATTTCTGCTTTATTAATAAATTCCCTCATTTCATTCTCAGAAAAGTTCATTTGTTCATTTTGTTTTACTAGTGGAATGCCTTTAACATATCCTAAACTGCCGGTAAATTGAAAAAAAGTAGAGTCGAAAACTACTTTAGAAACCTCAAAGCCAATTTCTGAGGCCATAATTTTAAAACTTTTCTCTGAGTGTAAAAATAGATGTCTAGGTGCATCGAGTTGAACCCAGTTCGTGCCAAATTCTTTCCAAGCAAAAGTATTGGTAATCGGAATTCTGATAAGGGCAACCCCAGATGGGTGTAACAAATTAAAAATATGAGACAAAGTTTCTTTTTGGTCTTTAGAATGTTCCAGGGCATGGTTCATCATTATAAAATCGAACTCACCTTTGGTATCACTAATATCTTGCTTCAAAATTGAAAGCTTATCTTTGATGTGAATAGAATGGTTGATAAAAGGATCTATACCAAGCAGGTTGTAATATCCAAAGTTCAGTAATTCCCTTAAATGAAGCCCTTTGCCACAACCAATATCTAGTATTTTAGCATTAAAATTAAGATTCAGATGTTTTATCCAAGAAGCCACCAATGGCTCGTTCCATATTTTTGTCAGCATTTTTCCAAATAGATGAGACTTGCCTAAAACGTATCTTCCTCTTTGCTTCTTGAGAATTTTCTTTACTAGACCGGATTTGTTTTCTCGAAACGAATAATAATTTTCTGGGTAGTACTTTTGAAGATCTTTGGGTTCTTCTACAATTCTAAGTGAATTACAACTCAGGCATTCTGAGTATTGAAATTCTTCAGGATACCCAAACATCATTTCTTTGGCAGAGAAGAGTCTGTTATCTTTTCCTCCACATATTGAGCAAATAGTCATTAACACTTAATCTTATATTTAAGATCAAGTATAAACATTTTATCATAAACCTAAATGCTGAGTGATGGGAATAGGGTTTGAGCTGCTACTAAAACTTCTTTAAAAAAGCTTTAAACTCATCAGCATTGAAATCAAGTTCAGACTTATGATCAATGATATTGTTTCTTGATATGGAAACAGCATCTGAGCGCAAGTATTCTTTGAGCTTTTCTATGGATTGGTAACGATATCCAATTTGGTATTTGTCAATTAGAGTGCCAATAGCCTGAAATCCTTGCTGAGGAACAACAGTAGGTAATCCAAGAGCTAATGGAAATAAAAAGCGATGCGGAAGTGAGGTGTTAAACCTTAATGGATAATCAGATGTTTCTTGTATTTTAAATGTTACAAGTGCAGCTTTGTGAGTAGCTGTAATTTTTGAAAAATTGTAGTCAAAATCATAGATGCCAAAAGGTTTGAAAGGGAAAATATTTTTATGAGAAAGATTGAATTTCTCTGAACATGATATTGTGATTCCTGATTCAGCAAGCTCCAAAAGCTGATTTTGAACTGAATTTAAACTCCTGAATAAGTCAGGCTTCCCAAGGAAAATTAGATCTTTAATAGCTTCATCATGATTTCTTAAAACTTTAGTAGTCTCAAAATGAGATCGGGGGAAGTAAAAAGGTTTTCGATATATAATTTTGTCTTCAAGCTTAAAGCCATATGATATAAGTAAATTATACATTTCATCGGTTGGTACGATTAACCCGTCAATGTTTTTCATTGACGATTTCAGTAAATACCGTTCGAAGAATTCTCTTTTTCTAGACTTCCAAGCGGTCGGAAAGGTTTCCATATTTAAAATTACTTTCGTCTTACTCGGCAGATCAAGCGATTTAATGAGATTGAGTTCCGGCAGTATTCCGGTACCCCAATTTCCTACTACTATTTCAGGCTCATTTTCTTTTAAAACAGAAACCAGTTTGCTAAACAAAGACTTTGGTATAAAGGGGATCAGAAAGGTAAAAGAAAACAAAAAACGCGTGTATTTTGGCTTCGAAAGCTTAAAGTGATCATAAAAACCACCTAAATAGGTGCTTTCGGCTAAAATTTCTTTTTTAGAATTTTCAGAAATAGGGCTTTCGGTTTCTGTGCTAAGAACAGAGAGATTTATCCCGGTTTTATTCAAAGCAATAATCAGTTTTGTAGAAATTGCCAGGTGACCAACAAGTAATAGTTTCATAAAAGAATTAGAAAGAAATGTCTCATATAAATTAGTAAATAGTTATTATACAACACTAATTATAAATACTACCGTATATATTTTTGTGGAAAATACTGCAAGTGACAAACCTACAGTAACAATTGCTATTCCTGTATTAAATGAAGAAAAGTACATAGAAGATGTCTTAAATTCATTTCTTAACTCGACCTATTCGAATATAATTGAAATTCTTATTGCCGATGGAGGCAGTATAGACAAAACAGTTAGTTTAGTTACTGAATTTTCAAAGAAAGATTCTAGGATAAAGCTCATAGACAATCCTGAGAAGTATCAGTCTTATGCATTAAATAAAATGATTGACAAAGCAGAGGGGGAGATCTTTCTAAGAGCCGATTCACATTGTCGTTACGCGTCAGATTATGTAGAACAGTGTGTGAATTGTATTACAAAGACAAACGCTGTTAATGTAGGTGGAGCTCAAAATTATAAAGCCGAAACTCTGATCCAATCAGGAATTGCTCTCGCAGTAAAGAATTTTTTTGGGAATGGTGGAGCAAAATATATGGACGAAAGTTTTGAAGGATATGCAGATACTGTGTTTTTGGGATGCTTCAGAACAAGCGATCTTAAAAAAGTTAATGGGTTTTCAGAATCTAATCGTACTAATGAGGACGCAGAACTAAATTTAAGGTTGAGAAAAGAGTTAAATGGCAAGATATACGTTAGTCCTTCAATAAACTCTTGGTATTACCCAAGAAAAAGCTTCGTGAAGTTATTTACGCAATATTTCAGATATGGAAGAGGAAGATATATAACCAATAAAAAACATGATGGTGATATTCCATATCGTAGCAAAGCCCCTTTTGTATTTCTTTCTTTTATGGTTCTTTATGGGATATTGGACTTGGTTTTAGAACAGGATATGGGTTTTATTTATGTGTCTACGGCTATACTGGTATTAGTCTTTTTTGAAAGTATCCGATTTAGCTACGAAAAAAAGGAATATTTAAAAGATGAAGTATGGGCTTCAGAAAAAAATAAATCTCCTTTCATTTTAAGTGTATCACTACTCTGTTTTTTAAGTTTATTAACTATGAACTTGGCACACTTTTTAGGCTATGGTTGGCAGGCGATCAAATCCAAGTTTACAAAAAGAAATTCCTGGTGATAGTTTGATTTTTGCTAACATTCTATATCGTACTTTTCTATGAAAGTCGTCCAATTATCTTCTGCTCATTACGTATTTGATAACAGAATTTTTAATAAGATATCAAAGTCATTAGTTAATAATGGATACGATGTGGATCTCTTGATTCAACATACAAAAGACGAAGTAGTTGATGGTGTAAATATCATCGCGTTGCCAAAGGTATCAGGGAAATTAGGAAGGCCATTTAAAGTGATACCGTCACTCTTCAGAAAAGTCATAGAATATCCTTCAAAGACCGTCTTCCATTTTCATGATCCGGAATTAATACCCATGGGTTTACTCCTTAATTTTTTTGGGTATAAGGTGATTTATGATATACATGAAGACTCGATTACAGATATAGAACAAAAAAACTATCTAAATCCCCTACTTAAAAAAATATCAACTATAGTTTTAAAAAAACTTGAAAGTTTAGCTCATAAAAAGCTTAATACTATTATTGCGGAAGAATATTATTCCGAAAGGTTTCCTGAAGCTATTGAAGTTCTAAATTATCCTTCATTAAACTGGGCTAAGAACTTTGTTGTTAAAAGAGACTCTCCGGATAGGTTATTATACACAGGGAGCATAACAGAAGATCGTGGCGCATATTATCATGTTTCTATACTTAACTATGTGGATGAGAGTGAACTTTCGGGTGTTAGTTTGGTAGGTTCATGTAACCCGGAACTGTTCAAAAAATTGATTAAAAATATCAGTAAAGAAGAGCGAAGATTAGAACTGAATGGAGATGGGAAATCTGTTCCATTCGACAAGATCATAAAATCGTATAGTAAGGCTGACTGGCTTGCGGGATTAGCTATTTTTCCTAAAACCAGACATTATTCAAGGAAAAGATTAACAAAATTTTTTGAATACATGGCTGCAGGATTGCCAATAATTTATTCCGATTTTCCGGAATGGAAAGCTTTTTTAGAGCCGTTAAATGTTGGGATATCTGTAAACCCGGAAAGGCCAGAAGAAGTAGTACAAGCGATATCAAGCTTAAAAAGATCGCCAGAGCTAAGAACGCAAATGTCAAATAATGGCCAAAAAGCAGTGTCATTAAATTATAATTGGGAAAGAGAAGAAAATAAACTTTTTGAGCTATATGAATCCTTAACTTAATTGCTTTAATATGTCTGGAAAATATTTAGGTTTTAAATAAACCTCTCTTTTTTAGGTAGCAATGGAGCTTTAACAGACTCATAAATTGTTTGATTATAATTGAGAAAAAATAATATTGAACACGAATAAAACTTCATTATTGAGGGGCAAACTTCTCGCTAAAAACTCTGTTTATAGCTTCATTGGGATGATTTTACCAATGATTGCCGGATTAATAGCTATTCCTTTTCTGATTAATAAATTAGGGGAAGAGTCATTTGGGTTATTGATATTATTCTGGAGCACTATATCGTATATAACGATGTTAGATTTCGGTTTAAACAGAGCAGCAACCAAGTATTTTGCACAAAATATTGGAATGCTAAAAGAAAGTGAGAACCTCAGTCTGTTAATGACTAGTATTGTTTTTGTGCTCTTAGTAGGAATTTTAGCGGGGTCTGTACTTTTTTTAGGATCCGATTTACTTGTGAATAAAATATTTAGTGAAGATTCTTCTTTAAAACTTTTGGCGAACAATTGTTTTAAACTGATCTCATTCTATTCGCCTGTATTACTTTTGATCCCTACTATAAGTGCTTTTTTAAGATCCTATCAAAATTTCAAATGGCTTTCAATAGTAACTAGCATTAATGGAATCCTGAACTATGTAATACCTGTGTTCGCGGTAATATGGTCTCTTTCTTTATTCGATATTATTAAAGCGCTGTTGATTGTAAAGGTGTTAATACTGTTAGCATTAATAGGTGGTTCAGCTAATTTTATTAACGTATCTAAATTTTCTACTGAAAAGCTGAACTTGATTCAAAACATGAGAAAATTGATCAAATTCGGAGGGTGGGTAAGTGTGTCTAATTTTTTAACTCCTCTTTTTGAATATAGTGATCGATTTATTATTGCAACATATCTTACAGTTTCTGCAGTAGCTATTTATGGAACACCTTTGGAAATAGTACTTAAAGTAGGAATGATAGCGGTAGCTATTTCGGGTGTAATATTTGCGGCAATTAGTAATTCAATAGAACATGATTTTGTTAAAACAGAAAAGATCATCAATAAGGGACTAAGTGCAACCACCTTACTATCATACCCGATAATTATTACACTAACACTTTTTGCAAATGAAGGATTAACATGGTGGGTAGGGGAAGGTATTTCTGCTGAAGGAGCTTTAGTATTACAGATAGTTGCACTTGGTGTACTTTTCAGGTGTTCAACTAATCTATCAATTGCTTATTTACACTCCGTTGATAAGCCAGAAATTACAGCAAAAACTCACTTGGTTGAATTTGTTCTATATATTTTAAGCTTAGTTATTATGGCTAAATTTTTTGGTTTGTACGGAGTAGCGATTGCTCATTCAGGAAGGTTGATATTAGACAATATTTTGATGAGCTATTTTGCTCAAAAAAACTCGAAAGAGATGAATCTAGACTTTATAAAGAACTCCAAAATCATTTTTATGTTAACACTAACAAGTATTCCGGCTTTCTTGAGCATTAGCATAATAATAAAGCTTATTTGGTGGACTTTTTTAGCAATAGCATACCTTATTTACGTCTATAAAAACTTTAAAGAATTAAATACACTGTTTCAGAAATGAACTATTTAAAAACAGACAAAAAGATATCCTGAATGTTTTTGGTATCATTTATACTTAAAAAGATACCAAAAAAATAAAGTGCCAAATTGCCTGGCTTTAAACTTGTTAAATGAAACCACTTTAACAACTGTTCTAATCCCATAACCAATTATGCCACATATTTTGTTAAGGAAAACTAAATGTGGATAATATAATTGTATAAGCTTCTTTTTTGATCGGTGCTTTTCAATTTCCAAAGGAAGGAAAAGATTCTTTGAGGTTCCTCCCCCAATGTGGTTTATTTGAGCATCATAATAAAAGAAAACTCTGAATCCGGCTTTTTCAATTTTTAAACAGAGGTCACGTTCTTCTGAGTAGAGAAAAAAATCCTCGTTCATTCCACCTACGTTTTGATATAATTTTGCTGAAATAAACATACAGCTTCCATGAACCACATCCACAAATGCAGATTTATCTAGCGAGTAAAAACTTCCTTGCTTTTTTTTTGAAATAAAAAAGTTTATGAAGGGGAAAGCTAAACTAATTAGTGATAAAGTAGTTATATGGCTAACTACACTAGGCTCTTGATTACCATTTTGATTGAAAACGGCAGGTCCAATTAACCCAATTTCAGGAGATCGATTAATTTTTTTGTATTGAATATCCAATACATCATTAATGAGTATAGTATCCGGATTTAAAAAAAATAAATACTCACCGGAAGCTTTTTTAGCACCAATATTGTTTGCCTTAGCAAAGCCTAAATTAGATCCGGTTTCTAAATATGTAATGGTTGGCAGCTTATTTTTAAGCGCATTTATTTCTGATGGATCTTCATCAGAATTAGAAACAACAATTATTTCATAATCTGTAGATGTACAGTTTTCTATAATAGAGTCAACACAATCCGATATAAGGGAAAGAGAGTTGAAATTTACAATAACTACACTTACTTGTATTTTATTCAAACTTCTTCAATTCAGTATTTAAGTAGGCCGCAGCAATCGAAGTAAAAGCTACGCCTTCAAATATTAGTATTTGTGAACTTGTATTGTTTACAAAAATCATCCCAACTACAATGCCTGTTATTGCTAATGGAAGACCTTTATTTGATAATTTATACAATCGGATTGATTTTTTGATAAGCAAAAACCAGATCGAGACAAAAGAAATAAGCCCTAAAATTCCGAATTTAAATATAGCACCTATATATCCATTATGAATAAAATTTGTACGAATAAAAATATCATAAAAGATTCTTTTTCGTGTAAATTCAGTACCAAAACCATAGCCGGCAATAGGATTTTTAACTACATGATTAAAAACCGTTTTCGTTTCAAGCCATCTGTCTTGAAGAGAATTATCAGTTGAGCCGTCACCAAACGATTTAAATCGTTCTTCTAATCCGTTAATGATCAAGCTAAACAGATCATCAAAAAGAAACTGAGCGATTGAAATACCCAAAAGAACAATGATTGCAGCGGTAAGTAAAATTCTGTTCTTTCCATTTCTATTTACAATTACAAAAATGGCGATCACACTAAAGAAACCAGCTACCCAATAACCCCTGCTTTGAGTTAGTATTAAAGAGACCATGAAAATGAGAAAAAGTCCTGTAGAAAGGATTTGTAGCAGTCTTTTTTTTGTGACTGAAGCTACTGCTAACGATAAGGAGCATCCAATTACCACAATAATCTCATTAGCGGCTACACGTGCACTCTCGGCCTGCCAGGGCAATAAGGCTTGTGCTATGATCTGACGATAGTAAAAGAAATTTCTTATCACTACAAACCCCAATATGAATAGGAGAATAAGCCCAAAAAATTTCTTAAATGATTCGTCTTGAAGATATTCCCGGAGGGGAAAGTAAGTGAAAATTCCAAGTAGGTATACTATTTCTCCTACTGCAGTGTATGTTGCAGCTCCATTGAGCTTGCCTATTACTAATGCATAAGGAACCAGAAAATGCAAGAGCAGAAAAAAATAGTCTAAGGCATTTTCAAGTTTAAGTGTACCAGTAATTGTTTTGAATGCGACAAAAAGCAATAAAATTACACTCAATCCAAAAAAAGGCAATTCTAATAATTGGATGCCTTCTCGTGTATCCAGTATAAATATTGAAGCAACGAAATAGACTAAAAGAAATGATCCTTTAATGGGTTGAAATATGTGAAATAGAAGCATCGCAATTCCAAATGCCAATGCTCCGAATATACCGATAAGGCCAAAGTAAAAATGGAGGGTAATTAAAAGAAAACCAACACCACAAGTAACAGTAATTGCTTCTTTAAAACCAATACTATTTGATGAAGCTAGAACCATTTCAGCTTCTTAAAGAATCAAAAAACTCTTTGTTTTGTAAATATGTAAAACGACTAACCATATATCCTGTAACTAAAATAAATGCAGATATTCCGGTAAAAATCACAATTATAGAGCGACGAGGTTCGGATTTTATCAAAGCTACTCTTGGTTCATCAATAACGCTGACAATCGGTAGAGATTTTGCTTCTTCCATTTTTGCTTGTTCATAAAGCGGGAGGAGGAATTTCTGTATCTCTGTCTGAATTTCGATCTGAAAAAATAAGTCGTAATATTCTGAGCCAACTTCAGCAAGGCTATTAAAATTCAGAATGATATTTTCCGGATCTTCATCATTATAAAGTTCATTTAGCTTTTTTGTAATGGCTTCATATTGCACTTTTTGAGTTTTGTACACATCACTTGATGTGCTTACCGTGCTTGATAAGGCTTGAAGTTTTACCTCAGCTTCAAGTTGTTGAGCAGTTAATAACCCCATTAACCTAAAGTATTCTTTTACCTGTTCAGGGAGCTCAAAAACACCATATTGCTTTTGAAACTTTATATATTCCTGTTGTAAGCTATCAAGGTCACCAATGAGTTGGTTATACCTGATTTCTAAGAATTCTCTGTATAATCTCGCATCTTTAGATACAATTTTAGTATTCAGCTCATTTAATAATTGTACATAGTAATCGGTAATTTCTTTAGCTCTAACCGGGTCTTCATCTAACACTGAAATAATGAAATTGCCTTCTTCTAGGTTTTCAAATGTGCTTCTTTCATTAAGTACTTTAATGGCTTCTCCCACTTCGTCGTCTGCGCCATTGACCTCATATACGTTTATGAGATCAAACTTATCAATAATTTTTTTACTGGTCGAATAACTGGAGAGCAAAACGATATAACGGTTTGTTTCATCCGTATTACCTCCTAACACAGAGCTGGCTATAGAAGAAAGACCGCCATCTTCTGAAAAAAGATCTAGCCCGAAACTAGGGCGTTGGCTTGGCAAGAGATTAGCTGTAGATTTGAACTTATTTGGTATAAATAAGCTATACACTGCAACGATTACCGCAACTAAAAAAGGAATGCCGAGAACTACTTTCCAATTTGAGAACAAAAATCGAATTACATCAACAGAAGAAGGGGAGTGGTATTTTTTAGACATTCTTATTATTTCTTAATTCATTTTGTAATTGCAACATAAGTGGTAATAATACCTGTAATTGTTGTAATCGCAGTCATGATTAATTGGACTCTTTGATTTTTTAGTTGTGCTTTTTGTATTTCATAAGTTCGAAGTGCATTGAGCTCTTCTATAGGTTGGCGATCCACAAATATCTTGTCTCCGGATTCTATTTTTGTATCAAGGGGGTCAAACCAAGTAGAATTTCCGGCCTTTATCACAAAAACACGCTCTTTATCGGCTGCCAATGCAAAACCACCAGCTCTAGAAATATAATCTGAAACAGTGAAATTATTTTCTTCTGAAAAAGGGAAGTAACCGGGATTATTAACTTGTCCAAATACGAAAATAGTTTGTGGATCTCTCGGAATATATAAACGGTCTCCATCATATAGCTTCAAATTTTGGAGCTGGTTCTGATCTTTAAGATCTATGAATACTTTATTTTGACTGACTCTGGATTCGGCATCCAAATACTCTAAACCTTGAAGAACCTGATCTGATGTTCTTTTTAACAAGTCAGAATTAAAATCATTAGGAATACCATTTTTTGGGTTGTTATTTCTTACCAAATATGCAGCGCTTATCAAAGCTTCAGAAGTTACACCTCCCGAAAGGTCCAATATTTCAGAAGCAGAAGTTTGGCCATTGATTATTGGAAAATTTCCTGGAGTTTCAACTTCTCCATATACCCAAACTGAAGTGGAGAAGTCTGTTTCTCTACTTAATGGTACTACAACTCTGTCATTGGGAATTAGTTCGAATGTATTCCATGTATTTGGTGAAAGCTCGATCCGCTCTACACCCACAACGCTTCTTCTAAAAACTAATAATTTAGAAGTATCAGCTTCATCTACAAAGCCACCGCTGATTTCAAGTAAGTCTTGAGGAGAATCTCCTTTTCTAAATTCTAATTCAATCTCTGTCTTAACTCCTCCTGATATACTCAACTTGGGAGCTTCTCTACTTACTTTTTTTATTGTTATAAGATCGCCGTCTTTCACAAAAGGGTTAGATTCATAATTTCCGGTTCTGAAGTATTTGATCAGATCGGCTGTAATAATATCACCGTTAGCCCTTTCAATGGTTATATCTCTAAAAGAAAAATTCCCTTTGTCTAAAAAATTACTGGAATTACTAACAGATTTTGTAAGGTCTCTATTTCCATCAGTAATAGACTGGTAAATAACCTGATCCACTCTTGTTTGTGGAAATGTTAAATACTTACCTGGATAAGGCACGCCGCCAGTAATGTGAACAATGAGAGAACGAGGGCTTTCAACAGATAGATAAACAGCAACATCATTAAAGGTTTTTGCCGCAATTGTTTGAATTTTTTCTTCAGCTTCAATTATAGTCACTCCTGCTACATTTACTGTGCCGATAGAAGGCAGTATAACATCTCCTTGAGGGTTTACCAGAATTCCACGAAGTAATACCTTTTGAGATGTATTTAACTCAATTGAAACAAGATCATTTGCACCAAGTATATAATTGTTTTTATCTATGGTTCCTTCAAAAGGAATTCGTGTAAAAGCGAGTTGTATTCCTAAAGCGTCTTGATAATAAATCCCACCCAGAGTGCTGGAAAGATCAAAATTGAAGCCTCCCGGAATTTGAGGGGGCGTGTCCTCTTGAGCTGCCAGTGATACAGGAATAAAAAACAGAAATAGTAAGAAAAATAGTCTCTTTGAACGAGTAATATTGTTCATTGAATAAAGTTAGGATTATGTAATTTTTTTGACGGGCAACCTTGCCATTACAATTCCCGCAATAACGGAAAGTGCACCAATATATTGAAATAGAGTGAGTACTTCATCTAAAATAATAACTCCAAAGATCAAGCCCAGAACGGGAACAAGGTTTTGGTAGGTGGCTGTTCTGACGGCGCCAATTTTAACGATCCCGTTATTCCAGATCAGGTATGCAATCCCTACTGAAAGCGTCCCTGAGTAGAACAAACCGCCATAAGCTTTGGGTGAAATAGAACTCCATTCCAATTCTACTAATGAAGGTGCACCTATAATAGCCAGGCAAATAAATCCAATAAGGGCCATAAAAGCAGAAAATTGAGTAGAATTATAAAATTTGAGATACTTTTTTGAGAAGATGGTATAAACAGCCCATACAACTGCAGAGAGAATAGTAATGATATCTCCTAAGAAAGTGTCTGACTTAAAAGAGATCTCATTATTTCCGCCGGCAACAATAAGAGCTACACCAAAGAAGGCAAATAAAACACCTATAGTTTTCAATGGGGTTAGTTTTTCTTCGGTAAAGAATTGGGAAAGTAAAGCAACCCAGATTGGAATAGTGCCCAACATTACGGAAGCATTTGCAGCTTTGGTGAGGTTTATCCCCACTATAAACAGCATTTGATAGAGTAGGTTACCAATAAGTCCGATTCCTACCAATGCCCAGAAATGTTCTCTTTTTACTTTAAGAGAGAGTCCTTTTTTCTTAGCCGCAAAATAGAGCAATAGAAAAGCAAGAAAAAAACGAATAGCATTAAAGCTAAACGGGTCAAATTCTAATAGTGAGATCTTAACTACGCTGAAATTCAAAGCCCAGATTACGGCAACTCCAATCAGCGTAAGATCAGTGAGGTATTTTTTTATCAATCAGGTAAATTTAATAGGCTGAAAATACGATAATCAGCCTTCTGAAACGATCAGATAAAGACACAGAAACAATTAAGCCGGTACTGTTTCTTTTCCCTTCCCAAGCGTTTTATTAATGTAAAGCTGTTGTGCGATCGATAGAACATTGAATATCAAATAATACAAACTTAATCCTGATGCAAAACTGTTAAAAATGAACAAAAGCATTACAGGAAAAATGTATTGCAATACTTTCATTTGTTGCGCCATTGGATTACTTCCACCACCACCGCTCATTCCACCGGTTAGTTTACTCTGAAATACCATCGCTAATGACATCAACAATACAAAACCACCAATTGCATCTCCTAAAAATGGAATAGAAAATGGCAGATTAATAATATAATCGGGAGCTGAAAGGTCACTTGCCCATAAAAACTCTTCTTGACGAAGAAGTATGGAATTTTGGAAAAATCGCCAAAGTGTGATTAAAATCGGAAACTGAAGAAGGTTAGGTAAACAGCCACCAAGTGGGTTTACTTTATTCTTCTTATAGATTTTCATTGTTTCCTGTTGTTGCTTCTGTGGATTGTCTTTGTATTTATCCTGAATCTCTTTTAGCTGTGGCTGTAGCTCCTTCATGGCAGCCATGCTTTTGTAACTCTTAAATGTAAGAGGGGATAGAACAAGCTTCACAGATGCCGCAAAAATAATTACTAATACACCGTAGTTGCTGATGAAGCCACTGAAAAAAGTAAAAAATGGAATTACTATAAAACGGACAAAAGGGTCAGAAAACCAGCGTAACCAGTTGTAACCAACTTCAACCATGTCGTAGGCGTGCTCGTCGACTTGCTTGATTTCATAGTATTTTAATGGGCCTATAAACAATTTATAAGAAAGAACTCCATCTCCCGGAATTGAAGAAGTAATTGAAGATGTATACTTATGTTTTGTAAGAGGGTCGTCGTTTTCGCCGGTTACTTCGCCAGTAAGAAAAGCACTTTCCGTTTGGTGAAGCGGTTTAATGAATTGAGTAAAGAACTTGGTACGGGTAGCTGACCAATCAATATTTCCGTTAAAAGTTTCCTCTTTTCTTCCGGGTTCATCTAATTTAAATTTCTCGAGCTCTTCACCCAAATAAACATAAGCCGCAGCGTCTATACCTTCTTGTTTTTTGTCTTTTTCAGAGGAGTTGAGCTTTGATGTCCACCCAAAATCGACAGCTCTTCCAATAATGTAATCACTAACTCCAATGAACTGTACATCGAAATCAATTTCATAAGTATCTGCTAAAAAAGTATAAGTAAATACAATTTGACGACCATCACGGAGCTGAAGAGCATATTTAAGTTCTTTTGTATCGCCTTCGTTCAGAGTTAATTCAGAACCTGTATTTAGTTGAGTAAATAAAAGATTCTGAGTATCAACATTTAGGTTTTCAGTAGTTAAAAACCCAAAATTATAAGCAGATTTAGTAGAATCTGAAATAAGTTGATAAGGTGCTCCCGCCCATGAATTATACTCTGAGAAAGTAAATGAGATAGGTCCGGCTCCTTTATTGGAGAATACAGCAGTATAAAGGGGAGTTGTTACAACAAATTCGGATTGTTCAACATCTTGTGAACTTGAAAAGATCTCTGATCTGGGAGAAACAGATTCTTGTGTAACTTGCTCTCTGATACTTGGCTGATTAGTAACCGCTGTAGAAACCGGTTCTTCATTTTGAATAGCTTCTATTTGTGCTAAGCTATCCTGGCGAGCGCGTTCTGCAAGTTGTGCCGCGCGTTCTTCTTCGCTGGGCATGCTTACAACAAACCAAGCCACCATTATTAAAAATATTAATCCAAGTCCCGTTGCAGTGTTTTTATCCAAAAGTCAGCGTGTTTTAAATAGTTTGATTTGTAGAAAGCAGTCGGTTACGGAGTTCCTCCATCATAGTTACCACATCGCATTGAACTTTTGAAAATTCAAGGTTGGTGGTGCGGGCAATAAGTACACAATGTAAGCCAATACCGAGTTCCTTCACGGCTTCATTGATTTGATGCTGATTAAGACGAAATGATTCTCTCATTATTCGTTTAGCATTATTTCTTTGTACAGCATTACCGGTTTTTTTGGGAGATATAAATCCGATTTTAAAATCCCATTCAGAAGAACTAAACGTAGTATAGCGAAGATTCACCGAGGGTGATTTTATGAGCGTAGTTCCAGAGAATAAATTCTGGAAATTTCGCTTACCACGTAAGATTCGAGATTTAGGTAAGGTAAATCTACGAGGTGGAGCAACAGTTATGTTACTTTGCTCCTTTTCGCTCATCACTAACACTCAGCTTGTGGCGACCTTTAGCTCGTCGGCCTGCAATTACTTTGCGTCCGTTTTTTGTAGACATACGCTCTCTGAAGCCATGCTTGTTCTTGCGTTTTCTATTACTTGGTTGAAATGTACGTTTCATTGGATTTGGATGTTTTTGCGTTCAATTCGTATCCGAAAAAGGCTTTAAATATAAGGATTATATCCGAAAATCTTAACTATATTTTGAATATTATTTTAAACGCTTACTCTTCGTGAACTGGGAAATTCAACGCTACTTTTGTTCCCTGTTTTACCGCTGATGAGATTAAAAAATTCCCGTCTTTTTG
This sequence comes from Balneolaceae bacterium UBA3186, assembly GCA_002364085.1. Lineage (GTDB taxonomy): Bacteria > Bacteroidota > Rhodothermia > Balneolales > Balneolaceae > Balneola. Next base: position 101,646 of record DEXK01000003.1, read on the forward strand.
GTCCAATAAACGAAGCGCTTCTACTAAGCCAATTCCAAATCCTTGTATACCGGATTCGGTTTTCTGGGATTCTACAAACTTGAGCTTATGCAGTGCTTCCAGTTTATCTTTTGGAATTCCGGTTCCGTTATCCTCAACCACAACTTTAATGAAATTGTCATCTTTTATACTGTTCTTGCCAAATGAAATTCCGATAGTACCTCCCACAGGAGAGAATTTTATGGCATTAGATACTACATTTCCAATAATGTTTATGATTTGATTGGATGACATTGAATTTATCGAGCAGCTTTCAGAGCATTTATTATCAAAAAAAAGATCGATTTCTTTTAACGTACTTTGCATAGAGTAAAGCGAGCTTATTCTGTCAATGATCGTTGATACGGGTGTGGCAATCTGGTTTTTATTCTTGTCTATTTCGTATTGAAGACTTCCCTCTGCGTATTCCAACAGATTTTTAGCGGATTGTTTAATCATGCCAATGTTCTTGAGGGTCTTTCTATCCTCAACTTCAGTTTCCAATAGGCTGGAAAAACCAATGATTCCGGAGAGAGGACCTCGGATGTCATGCCGGGTTTTAGTAACCAATTTCTCTTGAATATTCAGCTTTTCAGAATGGGTGTTAAAATTTTTCTTTAATATCAGATAATCAGCTACTTGTTGATTGATTAATTTCAGACTGTGTATTTGTTGGTCCGAAAGTTCAAGAGTTTCGGTGTGCAAAAGACAGCAGGAGCCAATAAAAACTCCCATTTCATCTTTAAAAGGAAATCCCAAGTAGTACTTTAAATGAGGAGATCCTGTTACTAAGGGATGAGCATGAAACTGATCATCTTTGTTAAAGTCCTCAATTTCATAAATTTCTTCGTTGTTGATTGTGATGTAGCAGATCGATTCTTCCACAGGAATATGTTCAAATTCCATACCACATTCTGCAACCGTCCATTGATTTTCATCATCAATTAAATTGATTTGAGAATACATTGCACCTGAAGTCAAACAAATTAACTCAGAAAACCTTGCTAATACACTGTCTTTTTCGTTGTAGTCAAGAGACAATTTAAGTAAGGAAGAAGCCCGATTCTTATCCGATATATTAGAAGTACGCATAGTAATTATTCTTAATTAACCCCATTATCATTATAGAGATATAATACATTAGATATACAATGTTTATATCCGGAGGAATAAAACTACGAAAAGAACCCGGTTTGGGATTGGTTCAAATAAAGGCGACCTTTAGGGAGCAAGTTAAAGGTCAGGTATCGGCATTTCTTTAGTACAGTATTTGTTTTCCCTTCTCTAGTTTGTAACAATTTAATTTATCACAGCCGAAAAAGTTAACTATTCACACTCGTGAATTCTTCTGTACATGTGAGCAATATTTATATTTTTATTTATAATGGAATACGGTAAAGTAAAATGGTTCAATGCTGAAAAAGGCTTTGGATTCATCGCACCAGAAAATGGAAGCAAAGATGTTTTCATGCATAGAAACAACATTGAGAACCTTGGATTTAACGAAGGTATCAAAGATGGTGAGTCTGTAGAATTTAAAATTGAAGAAACGGATAAAGGACTGAGCGCAGTTGATGTGTATGTTCTTGAATGATCGTTAATTCAATGATTTTCAAAAGCCCGGTTTCGAAAGAAGTCGGGCTTTTTTTGTGGAAAGAGGCTTTAAATCATTCCCAAACAACAGTAGTTTCTTAATATTTTTGAATGCAATCCGTAGAATTTAATGACGCTTTATGAGTTCTCCAATGCTTGAGAGAAAAGTTTCCTGAAATCTTCTACAGCGTCAATTGGATAAAGGTAGTTTGGAGCACGATAATAGTCGAATTTATCTTCTAAGCTTGGTTCGTGATCGTATTCTGAAAGCGCATTTTTGTACCCTTCTAGCCAATCATTATAGTGGTTTATCAATTTATTTGCACTTTTTCTAGATTCATTAGGGATTAAATGAGAAGTATTTAGCAAAAGATTTCTAGAATCAACATTAGTAATTGCAATGGATTTTACCCATTTAAAAATTTTTGATTCTTCAGAATTTAAATATTGACTGATGAATTCCTGAGTAAAATCAAAGTTTCTAACTAAATGGCTTAGAATTGTAACAAAGTCAATTTCCTGTTCATTACTTAGTAAATCAGTTGCCACTTGTCCAGTATATTCATCAGTAATACTTAGTGTTTCAATTGCAGATATAAGTTCGTTGGGAAGTTGTTTCTTATTCTTTAAGTATTTTGCAATTTGAAGTGCTGCTAACCTTTCTTTTTCATTCGAACTGGTTAAGTGCTGAAGATATCTGCTAATTCGTTCTGATTCTCTATCTAGTAACTCACTTTTTTCTCTTCTTTTGTTATATAAAAAACCAACCAAAAAAATAGCAAATGGAATAAGAATTCCAGAAGCAAGTGAACCTATGATTTCAAGTTTATCCCATATGTCTTTTATTTCATCCAACTTTAAATCACTCCCAAACTACCGTCGTTCCTTCGTCTGCTCCGTCTACCACGATCTTCTTGAAATTCCCTCTTTCATTCATGTTGAATACAATGATCGGTGTATTGTTTTCGCGACAAAGAGTGAAAGCGGTAAGATCCATCACAGATAGGCGTTGCTTTAGCACGTCATCACCGGTAATTCGATCATATTTTTTAGCGTCTGCATTTTTTTCGGGATCAGAATCATAAATTCCGTCCACTCGTGTTCCTTTCAGAATTACATCAGCTTCAATTTCAATAGCGCGTAAAGCACCTGCTGTATCCGTGGTGAAATAAGGGTTTCCGGTTCCGGCTCCAAAAATTACTACACGACCTTTTTCCAGGTGACGAACAGCTCTCCGGCGAATAAAAGGTTCCGCGATGGCTTCCATTCTGATGGCGCTCATCAATCTGGTTTGCACATTTTGTTGTTCTAGAGCATCCTGCAAAGCCATGCTGTTGATCATTGTGGCAAGCATTCCCATATAATCGCCCTGCACACGATCCATTCCTTCAGTGGCTCCTTTAACTCCACGGAAAATATTTCCTCCACCTATTACCACGCAAACTTCAACGCCTTCTTCTTGTACACTTTTGATCTCTTCGGCATATTGAGTAAGGATATCTCCGTCAATTCCATGTCCCTGAGTTCCTAAAAGTGCTTCGCCACTGAGTTTTAAAAGGATGCGTTTGTATTTATTTGCCACTGTAGTTGGTTTTTGAAATTATGGGTCAAAAAAAAGGCTGTTTTGAAAACTCAAAACAGCCTTAAGGTAAAGAAAATTTGATTAAGCCTCTTCGCCTAATTGAATTCTGTGAAAGGACTTAATAAGTGGAGTGTTATTTTGCTCCAGATATTGTTTTACAGTAATTCCGTTATCCTTAACGAATTTTTGTTCCAGTAAAACACGCTCTTCATAGAATCTGCGAAGTTTACCTTGAGCGGCTTTTTCAGCGATCTCAGCAGGCTTACCTTCGTTAATTAATTGCTCTTTAGCAATTTCCAATTCCTTTTCAACAGTAGTAGCGTCAACTTCGTCGCGCGTTACTGCCAATGGGTTCATTGCTGCAACCTGCATAGCAACATCGCGAGCAACGTCTTCATTTTCAACAGTGCCGTCAAACTCAGCTAATACACCAAGTTGATTTCCTGCGTGGATATAATCAATGATTGATCCTTCAGTTGTAACCAGAATACAGTTAGAGATTTCGATCTTTTCACCGATCTTTCCAACCATTTCCTGTAAGTGATCAGCGATTGCTTTTCCATCAACTTCAGCTTTCAACAGGTCATCGATGTTGTCGATGTCGCCTTCATAAGCTGCGTTTAGGAATCCATCAGCCTGAGCTTGGAAATCTTCGTTACGAGCCACGAAATCAGTTTCGCAGTTCACTTCAATAGCTACAGCTTTTTTAGCATCTTCGCTTACTCTGGAAAGAATCAATCCTTCTTTTGCATCACGATCAGCACGCTTGTCAGCTACTTTTTGACCTTTTTTACGAAGCAATTCAACAGCGGCTTCAAAATCGCCATCTGTTTCGGACAGTGCTTTTTTACAGTCCATCATGCCCGCTCCGGTCATGTCTCTTAGTTTTTTTACGTCAGCAGCAGAAATACTCATTTCTCTGAATAGTGTTTTTGAAAGTTAAAATTATTCTTCTTCGTCAGTAGACTCTTTAGCGTCAGCTTCAACTGGTTCTACAGTTGGTTCGTCAGCTTTTTTCTTCGCATCGCCTGATTTTTTCTTACGAGAGCGAAGTTTAGTTTTCACTTCAGGAGCTTCATTGTCTTCTTTAGCTTCAGAAGCAGCGCTTTCCATTACTTCATCTTCTTGATGAGCTTCTCTTTCAGCAGCGCCTTCGATAATAGCATCAGCTATTTGTGAAGAAACCAATTGAATTGTTCTAGCAGAGTCATCATTACATGGAATAATGAAATCAGGTACATCAGGATCACTATTAGTATCAACCATAGCGATTACAGGGATGTGTAATTTAATTGCTTCGTTTACAGCAAGGTGCTCTTTGAGAATGTCTACAACAAAAATTGCCCCAGGAAGTCTGCCCATATTAGCAATACCACCTAGTGTGTTTTCCAGCTTCTCCTGCTCTCTTGCAAGCATTAGACCTTCTTTCTTGGTAAGCTCTTCCATAGTTCCGTCAGTCTTCATGCGCTCAATCTCTTCCATACGACTGATGCTTTTACGAACTGTAGAGAAGTTTGTAAGCATACCGCCTAACCATCTATGAGTTACAAAAGGCATTCCTGCACGAATTGCTTCTGTTTTGATGATTTCGGTTGATTGCTTTTTTGTTCCTACAAAAAGAATTGTTTTTCCGGCACGGGAAAGTTTTTGAATCTCATCAAGAGCATCTTGTAAATAATGCTGCGTCTTTTTAAGATCGATAATGTGGATGTTGTTGCGTTGCATAAAGATGAAGTCTTTCATCTTTGGATTCCAACGGCGAGTCAGGTGACCGAAATGTGCACCAGACTTTAATAGTTCTTCAATTGAAGCTGCTTTAGGCATTGTATTAGATATGTGTTTAGGTTAATCCGCTATGTGGGTCATCCTCAAAAAACCAATCAGCCAAATGACTGACACCAGGTCTTGAGTAGCCACATATGTGTGGTTTAATTTGTTGTTGCGTAAATGTATTAACGCTTAGAGAACTGGAACTTCTTACGTGCTTTTGGTTGGCCGTATTTTTTACGCTCTACCATTCTGTCATCACGTGTAAGTAATCCATGACTTTTCAATACATCATGTACTTCTTCGTTCTCGCCATCCAAAGCTCGTGCTAACGCATGAGAAATTGCTCCGGCTTGTCCTGATTTTCCACCGCCACGAACTGTAACTTTGATATCGAACTTTCCTTCCAGTTCAGTTACATGCAAAGGCTGTGTAGCTATGTTTTGCATAGCTTTTACAGGTAAATATTCTTCTAGTGGTAATTTGTTGATTAAGAACTCACCTTTTCCCGGTTTGATGTACAAACGTGCAGTTGAGGTTTTTCTTCTTCCTATATAATTAGCTTGTGCCATGTTATAAATCGATTAAAGCTCGATGATTTCAGGGTTCTGAGCTGCTTGGTTGTGAACAGGTCCTGCATAAACTCGGATGTTTGTCAATAATTGACGTCCCAGCTTAGTTTTAGGAAGCATTCCTTTAACAGCTTTCATTACAAGAGAGGTAGGATCTTTTTTCAACATATCTTCTGCAGTAATAAAACGCTCACCACCTGGGTAAAACGTGTGATGGAAGTATGTTTTGTCGGTCATTTTTTTACCGGTCAACTTCACTTTCTCAGCATTAATAACGATAACATTGTCACCGGTATCCATGTGTGGAGTGAAAGTTGGCTTATTCTTGCCTCTCAAAATTGATGCTACAACACTACTCAAGCGGCCCAATGGCTGATCTTCAGCGTCGATCAAAACCCACTTCTTTTCAATGTCGGAAGGTTTTGCTGAGTATGTTTTAAAACTTAAAGTATCCACGATTAAACTCGTTTTTGTGTTTTCTTGGAAAGTCGAAAAAGATAGGGGTAATTCTGCTATGTATCAACATTTAATTGCATATTTAATATCTAAAATTCTCAATAACTGTTTAAACGTTGATTTCAAAAATAAAAAAGCAATAAAAACTAAATATTTTTGTATTCCAGGCTAATAAAATTAGTTAATCCCTTCTATTTAATCTGCGAGAATTTTGCCATTTTAAGGACAACCAAATCAATTAATATGTTTAAAGGATTACGAACTGTCATATATCCGGCTCCGGATCTGCAAAAAGCTAAAGAATGGTACAGCGTTGTTCTTGGCGAAAAGCCATATTTCGATGAAGAGTTTTATGTGGGTTTCGATATAGGAGGATATGAGCTGGGTTTGCAACCTGAACGAACCCCCGGAACTGCAGGCTCCATCGTTTATTGGGGAGTTTCTGATATTCAGAAAGCATGGAACAATTTAATTGAACAAGGTGCAACTGCCGATGAGGAAATCATGCATGTGGGAGGGAATGTATACGTTGCAACAGTAATAGATCCGTTCGGAAATCTCTTTGGTATTATCCAGAATCCCAATTTTGAAGCAAAAGAGTAAAGAGGTCAGAATTATTTTCTAGCTATGATCGAACCCTAAGTAGCGGAAGCAATTTTGATATAATACCCGACTTTTGTAGAATAGTGTATTGTGCTCTTCATTAACAATTTGCTTTGAATCAGTTCATAAAAATAAAAACAATACTCTTAGTTAGTATTTTTCTAATAAATGGGGTAGTTGCTCAGGATTCGGATTCTAATAAAAGATTCGCTAACTGGTTTTGGAACGATCCGTCAGTGTTAGCAAGAGATTTTAATATGAATAATTGGGTAGCAATTGGATATACAGGAATTGCTCTAGGTGGGTTAACAAATTTTGATCAGTCAAACAGCTCCTTTGTACAAAACAGATATTACGGATCTGAGTTTCTTAATATTACTAATGAATTTGGAACATTTAAAATAGTTGCTCCTGCTACAGCCGCAATATTTGGAGGAACCCTTTTGACTAAAAATTCCAAATTACAGGATGCAGCCTTTACCTCATTTCAGGCTGTAATTAACACGGGGATCACGGTAAATATTTCGAAATTTGTATTTGCAAGATCAAGACCACATCAAGATGATGGGCCACATGATTTTGATTTTTTTCAGCCCGGTGAAACATCTTTTCCATCAGGTCATGCTTCCACAGCTTTTGCCCTATTTGTTCCATGGGTATCCTATTATCCCAATGCATTGACTTACTCTTTATTAATTATTCCGGTTGGAACTTCCATTGCTCGAATTGCTCACGGAAAACACTGGTTATCAGATGTAACAGCAGGAGCATTGATAGGTACGTATTGGGCCCGCTATCTTTCCAAAAAACATATGAGAATAAACGAGATGTCTGACAGGATCAATTTCACTCCAATTGTTATGAGTAATGGCGGTGGAATTTCAATCTCATTAAAATTGTAGGACTATCCGTGAACAAGGTTCTGATCAAAAAACTAAATATTAAAGAAGAGCAGACTGTTTTATTGATCAATTGCCCTGAGGAATTGGAGGCAGATTTTGAGGGGTTAAGTCTTGAAAAAAATTCTGCAACTAAAAAAGCTTACGACTCAGTAATCATTTTTGTTCACAATGAAAATGAGCTAGCAGAACTACTCCCCAAGAATCAAAAATTTTCTAAAAAGGATGGGAAACTATGGGTGGCTTATCCTAAAAAGAGCGGTAGCATTTCTTCTGATCTAAACCGGGATATTATTTGGGGAATAGTAAACGGGTTAAAAATGAATCCCAATAAACTGATCTCAATGAATGCGGATTGGTCGATCATGAGTCTGGCCAAAATAGGAGCTCAGAAAAAACCTTCTAAATTCGGAGAAGACCCGCCCGGAGTTAACCGCAAAACCAAAACAGTAATCCCTCCTGAAGATCTACAAAAAGAACTGGATGCAAACCCCGAGGCACAAACCTTTTTCGATTCGTTAGCTTTCAGTCACCGAAGAGAATATGTGGGTTGGATTCATGACGCCAAAAAAGAAGAAACCAGAGTACGAAGAATTAAAAAGACTGTCGAGCTTTTACTGGAAGGGAAAAAGGTGAAGTGATTTCAACTTTCTAGGTCATCTTTTTAGATGTTAGATAATTCACTTACAAAAATTGACTTGTTAATAATCC
>DEXK01000002.1:0-19614 GCA_002364085.1 Balneolaceae bacterium UBA3186
CAATAATTAACAAAGAACTTGTCTTTCGTAGACAAAAAAAGCTGACCTAAACGTGTTGTTGGATCAGCATTTTCATTTCCTCGAAAGGATTATAAAGGTACGGGATTTTTACCCTTTAGGGCAAGTTTTATTTCAATATTTTTTCTCTTTTTTTATACTTTTTTTCTGAGCTTAGTTTAAAGCTCAATAGAGGCTATTTCGCTCGGGATCTTCTTCATATTTTTGGAATAATTTTACTCCCAAATAGAATAAAGGGGTATCAAACAGGGCAAAGAAAAACTTGAATAGGTAAGAATTGAGAATAAGTATCAAAACAGCTCCAATAGTTGTAATATTTGCTCCCAAATTATTGGTGAAATATAGTATAAGAATTATAGCCGTTGAGTCTACTAATTGGCTAAACATTGTAGATGCATTATTTCTTAACCAAAGATGTCTTCCTTTTGTTTTCTTTTTCCAAAAATGAAATAACCGTACATCAACAGACTGTGCCGTTAGATATGCAATCATACTTGCAATGGTATTTCCAACCATAAATTCATAAACACCCTCAAATAAATCTAACCCACCACTAACTCCAAATGTGTTTGGCAGAGAATAGCTGATCTTCATTAACAACAGCATAAAGAAATTCATAAAGAAACCAACCCAAACAACAAGCTGAGCTTTTTTTCTTCCAAATAATTCAGAAATCAAATCGGTGGCTAAAAAGGTAAAGGGATAAGCAATTACGCCTGCCGGCACACTCATTGTATACAAACTTCCATCGCGCACTAAAGAGGGCGTAAAAGACTGAACCCATTCAGGTAATGAGAAACTAAAAATAGTAACGAACTTAGTAGTTCCTATAACATTACCCAGTACCAATGCTGTAAGAAATATTCCTGAAAGAGACAGGAACAGAACGTCTCGTTGATGACTATGACTCATATATCTTTAATTTAGATACTAATAAAAGAAACACAGCCAACATTTGCTGAAATATTTCGTAACCAACCGAACTGTTTTTATCCTTAAATAGTTTTTGTGTATATGACTGCAGAACAGATTAATGACAAAATCGAATTTTGCGAATCAGCAATAGATCTAATGCTTACTAAAAGTTCGTTCACCATCGCTCAACTTTCGGAAGCCACTGGAAAGACAGCGTCTCAGATCTACAGCTTATTCCCAAATAAGAAAACTATTCTGAAATACTATTATCCTTCTATTGTTATTCGCTATTCCTCTATGATCGAAGAGATTGAAGATTTTGATTCTTATTCCATCAGCGAAAAATTATCTAACTTTATTTTTACTTCCTTTGATATGCTTGACGATCGAAAAGAATTTGTGGAGGAAACATTTGAAAAGATGGTATTTAAGAAGGGGTGCAATTCCGAATTTCATCAGGAAGTAACCGCTTTGTTCAAACACTTTTTTACTTCTGATGGAAGGATTGCCGTAAGTGCGGGTTTTGTTATGAAAGATTACTTCTATGAGTTTATAGCAAAGGAGTATTTACACATCATTAAGTTTTGGCTTGAAGATGATAGTAATGGCAAGGAGCGAAGTTTTGCGTTAACCGATAAGCTTACCGGCTTTGTGGAAGAAGTAGTATATAATAAGGTATTAGATAAAGGGTTTGACTTGGCAAAGTATTTAATAAGTCACGCTGGTTTGGCGAAGAATATTCCACTATTTGGAAAATGGATAGAAAGTTGGTTCAAAGACAACGAGGTTGAAAATGAGTGATTTCCCATCTTCGAAATTAGAACGAGGAACTATTATTGCGAAAACCGGAATTAAAGTTGGCAAAAATTATGCTCAAAGATATCTGAAGAATAAAATCTCAGGCAAAAAAGATAACGATGGTCAATTTCATTCCGATAATGCCAAAGAAGTGTTTAAGGAATTTACAAAACTTCGTGGAACTGCTTTAAAAATTGCTCAGGGAATGAGTATGGATCAAGGCTTTTTGCCTGAAGAGTTTGCTGAGGTAATGAGTCAGGCTCAGTATTCTGTTCCTCCTATCAATAAAGCATTAGTTCGTTCAATTATCAAAAAAGAATTGGGTGGTTACCCGGAGCAGCTTTTTAACTCATTTGAATCGGAAGCGTTTGCAGCTGCTTCTATTGGTCAGGTTCACAAAGCAGAATTAAAAGATGGAAGAAAAGTTGCTATCAAAATTCAATACCCTAATGTAAGGGAGACCATTGGCTCTGATCTGGCAATGGGAAAAACTATCGCAAAACGATTTATTAAAAAGGGAACTAATATAGATCCTTATTTCGATGAGATTAAAACCACCCTTTTGCTGGAAACAGATTATAACCATGAAGGGCAACAAATAGACTTATTTAATAAGCGATTTTCAGGTTTGAATATTGAAATACCACAATGGGTTCAGGAATGTTCTTCAGACAAAGTTTTGTGTATGACTTTTCTAGAAGGAAGACATTTAGGTGACTTTATAAAAGAAAAACCGACACAAGAAGAAAGAAACCATTTCGGTCAATTGCTCTGGGATTTCTTTCATGAACAGATCAAAGGCAACGATTACATCCATGCTGATACACATCCGGGTAATTTTCTATTTACATACGATAATAAACTTGGTGTGGTTGATTTTGGATGCGTAAAGAAGTTTCCGACTGAGTTTTTCTCTGATTATTTACAGCTGCTCCCTACACATCTTAGCGAGAACGAAGAAAAGATCAGGCAGTTATTCGAAAAACTGGAAGTGCTTAAACCCAATTCCAGGAATGGAGACAAAGAGCAAGAATACTTCGAGTTTGCCAAAAATTATGGAATGGTTTTCGCCAAACCATATAGAGAAAATGTTTTTGATTTCGGGAATCCTGAGTACGACAAGATGATTCGTCATTTTACGAAAGAAGCACCAATGTCGAACGAACCAAGAGGCAACAAACACTTCATATATACAACTAAAGTTCATGTGGGTTTGTATAACATTCTAATTAAGCTGAAAGCACAGGTTAATACCGCTAATAGCAAAGAAGTACTCCGAGAAGTTTTAGGAGATGAGAGTTTGTTTGTGTGAGCAGAACCGTTAAATCAATTTGAACCCCACACTAAATCTCCTCCGATGGAGGATAAACTCTGAAGTAAATATGAGAAACTTGCTCAATACCCTTGTATTCCCTACTATCTTAAAATTCAAATAAATCGGGGAATTATTGCAACAACTTAGAATGCCAATACTTGCTGTTTTACTTGCCGGAGTAGCATTCAGCTCTTTCTTCATTTACCGTATTGAATCTGACAAAAGAGTTCTGGAAACTGAATTAATAGAACTTTCCAAAGTAAAGTATGGACTTTTTAATGTTGATGTTTGGACTGAAGAGCTCACCAGAATTATTATTGTACGAGTTAATGAATTCCAGATGTCGGAACCAAGAGAGGCGGAACTCAGAATAAAAATTGAAGAGTTTCTGGAAATTGCGATCGCAGAACTGGAAGAAGGATTCGAAGAAGAAAATAAAGGAAGTGTAGGCGGTTTTCTAAAAAGGGGAGTTGCATCCGTTACAGATGTATTTGGTTTGATGAGAGAGAAAACTCCTGAAATAACTGAGAGTATAATCATCTTTATAAAAGATCCCGAGAACAAGGAGCTAGCAAAAGATTTTTTGATCGATAAAATGGAAGAATATTCAGACAGTACCTTTTCTGAAATAGATTACTCCTTATTCGACTTTATACTCAATAAACATGATGCAACTGAAAAAAGAGAAGCCATCACAATTATTAAAGGGAAAATAGATTCTTTAAACAATCGCAGAACCCCTTATTCAGCCGCTCTATTTGGCATTATTGGATTGTTGGCATTGATGATCCCTTTTAGCACTGATTTTATGAAAGCCGAATTTACTGTGCTTACTATGATTTGTGGCATCTTGCTAGCTGTTGGTGTGTTAATACCTATGATCAATATTGATGCACGTATTTCAAGAATGGAATTTGAGTTGATGGGCGAATCAATAGTATTTATTGACCAGGTTCTTTATTTCAAAAGTAAAAGTATTCTGGAAGTAGTTTGGGTTATGATCACTAATAAAAAAATTGATGTTATGGCTGTGGGAATCCTGGTTTTTTCTTTCAGTGTGTTATTTCCTGTTTCCAAATTACTTGGATCTATTGGATACATCTATTCTGAAAAACTAAAGGACAACCCTGTTATAAAGTTTCTGGTTTTTAAAACAGCTAAATGGTCTATGGCTGACGTGATGGTCGTTGCTATTTTTATGGCATATATCGGTTTTACAGGGATAATTTCTGAACAGCTTACCAGTCTGGAAAATATAGCTTTGAATGTGGATATCATGACTACCAACGCTTCCAGTTTGCAGATCGGGTTTTTCTTATTCACTGCCTTTGCTGTGTTGAGTTTGATGGTGTCTCATAAGCTTCAATACGGTGGTGAAAAATAAAATTCTTGCATTAAGAGTTATGATTTTATTTCACAAAAATTCCTTTAAAGTATTACTTGAACTGTATTTAACTAATTTTTCTTTCACTTTTGATATTTACATCAACTTAAAGCTTCTTTTATCATCTCTCCTCCACATTTTGTATATTAAAAGTTGCTTAGGGACGATCTAAGCATTTGATCTTTGAAAATTGAACTATAACGCCAAACGAAAGAGGTGGAACATTGTCTTTTGAACAATATGACCTGAGTCCTGATTTATTGAACGGACTGGTTGATACACGAATTGAAAAGCCAACCCCTCTCCAGCAAAAAGTTATTCCACAGGCCTTAGAAGGCAAGCATCTGCTTGTTAAGAATGAAAGTGAGGATAACGGAGCATTTTTGATCCCTGCATTGCAGAAGTTGATAGCAAACGGAGAGGTAAGCGGCACGCGAATATTAATTTTAACACCATCTATAGAGCGAGCGAAAGCGATTGATGAAATGATTTGGGCGATGGGGTACCATGCACAAGTGAGCAGTACTTCATTATCCATGAAAGGTGACAAAGTCGCACAAGAACAAGCTGTTTTAGATGGAGCACCGGTGATAGTAGCAAATCCCGGCCGATTAGTTGACATACTGGAAAAAACCAAAAAAACCTTTGCCGATCTCGAATGTGTTGTGATCGATGAAGCGCATAATATGGAAAACTTTAGTCTGGTAGGCAGGGTGAAGTCTATCTTTGAATTTATTGAGAGCCAGCCGCAGGTACTCATTTTTTCCGGAACTATGAATAATGCTACCAAGCAGCTAGCCGAAAATGCGCTTAAAAACCCTGAATTAATCGGTTTTCAGTCTACTGATATTGAAGAAAAGAAAGCAGTCGAACCTGCTGAAATTAACGAAGAAGAAATAAAACAGAAACTAGAGAACGCTTCTGTAAAAGTTGTTCTGAATCCGGATGAAAAAAAGGATAATAAAGATGCACAAGAAACTGAAGAGACCTTGATTCAAGTTCAGGACGACAACGATGAGGCTCAGGGTAATAAAAAAACAGAACCGGCTGTAATTGATCAAAAAGAAGTTGAAGCCAAACTGGAAAAAGCTTCTGTAAAAGTAGTTCTCAATCCTGAGAAGAAAGAAATAGAAAGCAATACTGGTTCAAGTTCTGACTCTGGCAAAGCTCCTGTAGAAAAACTTAAAGAAGCATCTGTTTCAGTAGTCTTAAAGAAAGACCAAACAGACGAACCTACTGTTCCAAAAAATCTGGAACAAGGTTATATCAACGTGCCGCCAAGAATGAAAATTTCTACGTTAATGGCACATCTGGAAAACAGTACTGTCGAACGAATTGTTGTTTTCACAGCCTCTAAAAGAACTGCAGACAGACTTTTCAGAATCATTCTTAAAAAGAACTGGGGTGTTGTAAGTGTAGATGAAAGCACAAACAAAGAAACTTTTAATGAACGCTTCCAAAAATTCACTTCTAATGAAATGAAGATCCTTATTGTAGGCGGTATGTCGGCTACAGATATTGAAATTGATAAAGTCACTCAGGTCATCAATTATGATGTGCCAAATGAAGTGGAAGAATATCGTTACCGAGCAGAATTAGTAGGTTCTAAAAAAGCGGGGCAATTGGTTTCTCTGGTTTCTAAAATGGACAGAGATGACATTGAAAAAATCACAAACGAAGTTGGTTATGCTCCCGAAGAAATAAAACTCCCTGAAGAAGTAAAGAAGAAGAAAAAGGGTAAGAGCTCCAACACCAAAGGGCGAGGTAAAAATCAGAACAAACCTCACAATAAAACTCGACGCAGTCCTTCAAATAATAAAAAAGCTAAAAAGAAGAAAGAAACTGCCGATAAGAGTTATGGATTACCCAGACCTAGTTATGATGGCCTTTCAGGTGGACGCGAGGGCGACCGCTCAGGTGGCGTATTCGGTTGGGTGAAAAAGTTATTTAATTAAAACAGAGTTTTCTGTTAACATTTTGTACCCCTAAAGCTCTCCGTGATTGATTTCCGGAGGGCTTTTTTTGTGTTTTGTCTATTTATCTGTCGGGCTGTGCACGGCTGATGGTTCCCTGATTTAGCCTTGGCTACAACCCAACCTCCATCACACCGCTTTCAGCGAAATGATGGATGGACCATAAAGGCTCTTCTGAATTTTATAACATTTGCCTTAGTTTCTTTTATCCCTGAGCAAATTTTGGTTTATTCTGCTACTTAATTAAATCAATCTCTCTATATGTTGCCTAAATCTATTTATAAGTGGAACGACCTTGAAGAACTCACTCCTGCCTACGCACTTGTTTCTAACGTAGATCTGGTAATTGTTCGATATGATGATGAAGTTTCCGTTCTTTTTGGACGATGTCACCATCGAGGAGCCTTACTAGCGGATGGACATATTGACGGCGAAAATCTGATTTGTGGAGTTCATGGTTGGGATTACAGATACAAAACCGGGGTAAGTGAATATAATAATGACGAATCTCTTCATAGTTTTAAATCGTGGGTAGATGAAGAACAAGTTTGGGTAGATGAAGAAGAAATTACTGCCTGGGAAAAAAATAATCCTCAACCTTATCAACGCGATGAGTATTTAGGTACTTATCAGGATATTCACGGAACAGATGATGAGCCTTTTAATAGTGAAATTCAAGCACTGGCTAAATCCCGGATAAAAGACGGTGCTCATGGAAGCGTGGAGGCTATGGGTGTAAGCCGCCAAGAACTTCCTGTTTGGGATGACATTCAATTTCAAACCGCACAACTCTCTCCTGCTCCTCAATTTGAAGATGTTGAAGTAGATACTAAGCTGGTCATTGGACCAAAAGCTAAAAAACCACTCGAATTAGATATACCGCTTTTTGTTTCTGATATGAGTTTTGGTGCTCTGTCCGAAGAAGCAAAAATTGCACTGGCAAAAGGAGCTGAAATGGCCGGAACCGGAATCTGTTCCGGCGAAGGCGGAATGCTCCCTGAAGAACAAGCCGAAAACTCCAGATATTTTTATGAAATGGCTTCTGCTAAATTTGGTTTTTCAATGGATAAACTCAAAAAAGTACAGGCTTTTCATTTTAAAGGTGGGCAAGGAGCTAAAACCGGGGTTGGTGGACATCTTCCCGGAGAAAAAGTTAAAGGAAGGATCGCTGAAGTGCGTGAACTCGAAGAAGGAACATCTGCCATTTCTCCTCCTAAATTTGATGATTTGGTTACTCCTGATGATTTCAGAAAAATGGGTGATAAGGTGCGGGAAGTATCAGGAGGGATTCCGATTGGATTCAAACTCTCAGCAAATCACATTGAAGAAAACATTCAATTCGCTCTTGATGCCGGAGCTGATTATATCATATTAGACGGCCGTGGTGGTGGAACCGGAGCAGCACCAACTATTCTCAGAAATCATATTTCCATTCCTACTATTCCTGCACTTGCAAAAGCTAGAAAATACTTAGATAGCAAAAAACTTGGCCCGAATGAAATAACTTTGATAATAACAGGAGGCTTAAGAACAGCACCTGATTTTGCAAAAGCCTTGGCGCTGGGTGCCGATGGCATCGCTGTTTCAAATGCGGCAATTCAAGCTATTGGATGCTTAGGAATGAGGGCTTGCCATACCAATAATTGTCCGGTTGGAATTGCTTCAATGAAAGACCATCTAAGAGCACGCTTTGAAATTGAAAAATCAGCTGCCAGGCTAGAGAATTTCTTCCACGGCTCAACAGAGCTTATGAAAATATTAGCAAGAGCTTGTGGACATACAAATTTTAAAGACTTTTCTCCTTATGACTTAGTAACATGGAAAAAAGAAATGCATCATCTCTCGGGCGTTGAATTCGCCGGAGTAAATTAAAAAACTAACTATACAACTATGAAAAGCTTCATAATTACAAGTCTATGCTTGTTTTTTACTATCTCTGTAAATGCTCAACACTATAGATTACTTAACGCCGAAACATGGCCCGAGTCTGATAAAGATACCGCCATGTATACCGTTAAAGGTGAGCGACATGGAATAAGTTTTTTCCCACAGCACAGGCATGAAGAAGTCATTTATGAAGCCGGAGACGAACTCACATTTGATGGCTATCATACGGTAGATGTAATGTATGCATGGTATCAGAAATGGGCTGAAATGTATCCTGAAATAGTAGACCTCTATCAGGTCGCTACCAGTTTCGAAGGTCGACCTATTCTACAAATGACCATCACAAATAAAGAAACAGGAAAAGACACTGATAAGCCCGCTGCATATTTCGAAGGTGGAAGACATAGTGGCGAAATTACCAGTAGTGAATCTATTCTTTGGCTTACTGAGCATTTACTGGAAAATTATGGTAAAGATGAAGCCATAACAAAGTTAATAGATACTAAAGCCATTTATCTTCGTCCACAGAACAACCCTGATGGTTCAAATCTATATTTGCACACTGCACAAAGAAATAGAAGCTCTGTTCGCCCACACGATAATGATAGAGATGGACTTTTTGATGAAGATCCTGAAGAAGATCTGGATGGAGACGGAATTATTTACCAAATCCGTAGAAAAGCCAATGAAGATGAATTGGATGAAGCTAATTACGTAATTGATGATCGCGATCCAAAGGGTCGATTGATGAAAAGAGTTCAAGCCGGACAAGGAGAATGGTTTGTGTATTCTGAAGGAATTGATAACGATGGTGATGGCCGATTCAATGAAGATGGAATTGGTGGATTAGATCTTCATAGAAACTATGTTGAAAACTGGCGACCTGATATCGGTAGAGACGAAACCGGAAGAGGGTTTACTCAGAATGGTGCCGGTGAATTTCCTCTAAGCGAGCCGGAATCTCGTTCTGTTGTAATGTGGATGTTAACTCATCCGAATATTTCTGTAGTTAATTCTATGGATACCAGAGTTCCTATGCATTTACGTCCACCTTCCACCTCCAAAAGTGAAGAACGTATGTATCCATCTGATCTGAAATTATATGAGAAATATGATAAAATGGGACTTGAAATTACGAATTACCCATGGGCAGGCGATGTCTATGAAACGTATATGACTCGTTACCCGATTAACAGGTTTACCGGAGATCCTTCAACTCCATCTCCACTATTTGGTCACGGACCTGATTTTGGGTATTTCTATTTCGGTTCTATTTGGTATGGTGATGAGCTTTGGAATAACGGAGCCATGGAAGATTATAATAACGATGGCATCTATGATGATTTTGATGGAATTACCTGGGATGACAAAGAAAATAATGGCTATGGATTCCGAGATTGGGAGCCTTTTGATCACCCTACGTTAGGAGAAGTTGAGATTGGTGGATTTCACCCAAAATTCTTTAGTCAAAACGGACCGGGCTGGCAGCTGGAAGGTTGGGCTAAAAAGCAGGCATTATTTAATCTTGCAATGGCAATGGAACTCCCACAGATTGAATTGAATGATGTTGTTGTGAAGGAGAAAAAAGATAATAAGTATGAAATTACCATTAAATGGGAAAATACTGGAAAACTACCGGTAGCTCTTGAGCAGGCAAAGCTTGTTAAGATCGTTCAGGAAGACAGAATTCAACTTAACTTTGATAATGACCTAACCAAAGGTTTTGAAGATGCCAAAGTAAAGATCTTAACTCCTTCCACCTTCAACAAAACAATTAAAGCAGGGTATACTAAAGCCGGAGAAACCAAATCCGCTTCATTTGAAGTTCAGCTTAACGGAATTGAAGGAGCTAAAGCTACATTAAAGATTTTATCCACCAGAGGAGGATACATTGAAAGAGAAGTTATAATAGGAAATCCTGTAGAAAGCTCTGAAGAATAGATAGTGAAGTTTAGTCCTGACATACAAATTTCTAAGCTCAATGAGGCGCAACTTCTTCTTCACCATGCAGTCCAGTTTATAGCTGCTTCAGGAAAGTATCTACTCCCTGAACAAGAAGATGATAGTCATACCAATATGAGTTGGGATCCTGCAAATAATATCTTTTATGGTGGCTCAATAAATAGCAGAGCCAGAGTTGGGCTTCATATCCCGTTACTAAGTTTAAAAGTGACGGGACCTACAGGAATCGAACTAGCTTCATTTTCTTTGTCAGGGAAAACCAAACAGGAAGGATTATTGTGGCTACGACAAGCGCTTCAACTGAAACAAATTGACACCTCTGCTCTTGAGCTTAAAATGCATTATGAGATTCCC
Organism: Balneolaceae bacterium UBA3186; assembly: GCA_002364085.1. GTDB lineage: Bacteria > Bacteroidota > Rhodothermia > Balneolales > Balneolaceae > Balneola. The sequence continues at coordinate 10,607 of DEXK01000002.1, forward strand.
GAACATCCAACCGATGACGCGAAACCTTTTTCAGAAATCGATGCTGCAGTGCTGAATGAATTAGCGAATCACCGAACTATTGCTGATCAGGTTTGTAATGAGGTCTTCACAAAGCATGCTAAAGCAAGCCCTGCCAGAACATGGCCTCATCATTTTGATCATGGAGTCTATGTTCCTTTTAAGTTTGATGATAACGGTGATGCAATTCAATCTTTCAGTGTTGGATACGCCGTTGCTGATTCAGTAATAGAAGAACCTTACTTCTATGTAACCCAATGGAAAAAAGAGGAAGAAGTTGAATATTCAAAAGCTCCTGAGCTGGAATATGGAGAATGGCTACCCGAGACATTGAAAGGCGCCGGGTTATCTCTTTCTGATATTTTGAAAATGGATGATCAGGAAAATCAGATACAAGAATTTATAACCAAGGCTGTGGCATTTAGTAAAGATGCCTAACAACACCCGTAGGGGGAATTCAAAGTTTTAAATTTTGAACCAGATAAACTGATCATCAACCTAATGTCCTGATCACTTTTCCCAATATCGGATTCCTACTCTCCTCCTTCCAAATAGCTGATAGCGTAGTTCTTTGAGGAATTTTCTTCAGATCAATGAACTTTATATTCAGATCAAAACCTTGTTTCAGAGAGCTTGGCACAATTCCGATTCCTAACTCATTTTCTACCAATCGAAAGATAGTATTTGCATGAACTGACTCGTGCGCTACTTTCGGAGAGAAACCCTGATCTTCAAAAATACTCATGATCTTATCATAATATCCATGACTGTATTGACTGGAAAACAAGATGAAACTCTCTTCTTTCAGATCAGAAATATTCTTGAAGTTTCCTGAAGATATCGAGTGCGACTTAGGCAATACCAAGCAAAAAGTTTCTTCAAAAACATCCAGCTTCTTTAATCCTTCCGGTAATCGCATTGTTCTGATGAAACCCAGATCCAATTGATCGTTTCTGATCTTATCGACCTGATCCTGATTGGTCAGCTCGGTAAGCACAAAATGAATTCCCGGTGAATCTTTGTTGATCTTTTTGAGCAGCGATGGAATCACACTCTGCATTGCAGAACCAACAAAACCGATTCTTATCTCTCCTTCGTCTCCTTTGGCAATGTGACGAATATTATCTTTTATAAATCCCAGATGATCAAACAGAAACTGAGATTCTTTGAGCAGATACTCTCCTGCTTTAGTCAGCGACACATTTCTTTTATCCCTTTTAAAAAGTTCAACCCCAACATATTCTTCCAATTGCCGAATTTGCCTACTGAGCGCCGGTTGAGTTATAAACAATTTCTCTGCAGCTTTTCTGAAGTGAAGCTCCTTGGCTACCGTCTGAAAATAATTGAGATGTCTGAATTCTATTTGATTACTCATAAGCATCAATATATACATATAAAGTATTTTAAAACATTACAATAATAATCTATTTTATTAATTAACTACTGTCATTTCGCGGCGAAGGCCGAAATCTGGAACTAAGCTAAGGACTTCATCCTATTTAATTAGCAAAATCCAGATTCCCGTCTTCACGGGAATGACCATGAGGAAGATTTACGCCAAACTCATTTTAAATAATAGATTAATTAAGAATATGTTCAATCTCGGAATTGACACCATCTCCATCCAAAACGTAATCGATATTTGCGATGGGAAATTATCCTTCCAGCTAAATACTGAAGCGCGAGCTAAAGTTGTAAAAAGCTCTGAAAACGTAGCTCAAATTGTTGAAAGTGGCGATGTTGTTTACGGTGTGAATACAGGATTTGGTCCGCTTTGCAACACAATTATATCAAAAGAAAATACAGCCAAACTTCAGGATAATATTTTAAGAAGTCATAGCGTGGGAGTTGGCAATGCTATTGATCTTAAGATTGCCAAAGCTATGATGATTCTGAAAGCACATAATCTAAGCGTGGGATTTTCAGGGATTCAGGAAGCTACTTTAGATCGAATTATTTTTTTCATACAAAACGACATTATTCCTGAAGTCCCTGAACAAGGCTCGGTTGGTGCTTCCGGAGACCTCGCTCCTCTTGCTCATCTGTTTTTACCGCTGATCGGATTGGGGAAAGTACATTATAAAGGCGAATGGAGAGAAACACCGGATGTTTATAACGAACTAGGATTAGATCCCATCAACCTAAAAGCCAAAGAAGGATTAGCGTTGATCAACGGCACTCAGTTTATTGCAGCTCATGCCGTTTGGGGAGTTTACAACCTTCATCATTGTTTGAATACTGCCGATATTATCGGAGCGATGAGTTTGGAAGGAGTTTTAGGAAGCGACAGTCCTTTTGATGAACGTCTTCACGAAGTTCGTCCTTTTGACGGTTCCCGTTTAGTAGCTCACCGACTTCGTGCATTACTTCAAAATTCAGAAATGGTGGCTTCTCATGAAAACTGCGGACGAGTTCAGGATCCTTATTCCATTCGTTGTATGCCTCAGGTTCATGGTTCCAGCAGAAATGCATGGCTTCATGTTAAACAAATGGTAGATATTGAGATCAACTCGGTAACTGACAATCCAATCATCCTTTCTGCAGAAGAATCTATCAGCGGTGGAAATTTTCATGGTCAACCACTTGCAATGCCCTGCGATTATTTGACTCTGGCTGCTCATGAAGTTGGTAACATTTCCGATCGTCGTTCTTATCTATTATTAAACGGCGAACATCCCGGACTTCCAAAATTATTGATGACAGATATAGGATTGAATTCCGGATTTATGATTCCTCAATATACTTCTGCCGCTTTGGTAAGTGAAAATAAAGCGCTTTGTTTCCCTGCTTCTGCAGATAGCGTTCCAACATCTCTTGGACAGGAAGATCATGTGAGTATGGGCTCCATCAGTTCCAGAAAACTAAATCAGGTTATTGATAATGTAGAGAAGATTCTGGCGGTTGAACTCGTAAGTGCAGCTCAGGCTTTTGATTTCAGAAAACCCATGAAGTCGGGACCAATTCTGGATGCCTGCCATGAGTTGGTTCGTGACCATATCGATCACGCCGATGAAGACCGGGTTTTTGCTAATGATATCAGAAAAGCACTGGATCTAATTCAATCTCACATCATTTCACATAAAGCGGATGAGATCGCAAACAAATTAAACATAGACTTAAACGGATCATACGATGAACAATTCCGAGTTTCTTAAAAAATACGTTCAACATCCTAAGTACAAAATTCCAACCGGAACTGAGCTTAATGCAAAGTCGTGGCAGACAGAAGCTCCGCTTAGAATGTTGCTTAATAACCTGCATGAAGATGTTGCCGAAGATCCTGCAAACCTGATCGTATACGGTGGAAACGGTCAAGCGGCACGAGACCGAAAATCTCTGGAAAAGATCGTGGAATGTTTACTCGATCTGGATGAAAACCACAGCTTGTTGGTTCAATCGGGAAAACCGGTTGGGATAGTTCGAACACATCCTGAAGCTCCAAGAGTTTTGATCGCGAACAGTAATCTGGTTCCGGAATGGGCAAATTGGGATCATTTCAACGAATTGAAAGAACGCGGTTTGATGATGTACGGACAGATGACTGCAGGTTCATGGATCTACATCGGAACACAAGGAATTCTTCAGGGAACTTACGAGACTTTTGTAGCTTGTGGAGAAAAACATTTTGATGGTGACCTTCGTGGCAGACTTTTAGTTACCGGCGGACTTGGAGGCATGGGTGGTGCACAGCCGTTGGCTGCGACCATGGCAGGAGCTACTTTTTTAGGTGTGGATATTGATCCGGCCCGAATCGAAAAACGCATCAAAACCCGCTACATCGATAAAATGACTCATTCATATGAGGAAGCCATTAAATGGGTTACGGAAGCAAAAGCTAACAAAGAAAATCTTTCCGTTGGATTAGTTGGAGATATCGGAGATGTTCTTGAACGATTGATTGAAGATGGAATAACACCCGATATTTTAACGGATCAAACTTCTGCACATGATCCGATCAATGGATATGTGCCTCATGGAATTTCTTTGAAAGAAGCACAGGATCTAAGAAAATCTGATCCAAAATCTTACGAAAAGAAATCAATTGAAAGTATGGCCCGACACGTTCGTCATATGCTAACTTTACAAGATCGTGGAGCTATCACTTTTGATTATGGAAACAATCTGAGGGCGTATGCTCAAAAAGGTGGTGTTGAAAATGCGTTCGATTTTCCGGGATTTGTACCGGCTTATATCCGACCGCTTTTCTGTGAAGGAAAAGGACCGTTCAGATGGGCTGCTCTTTCGGGAGATCCTGAAGATATTTATGTAACCGATCAGGCTCTGAAAGAAGCTTTTCCTGAAAATCACAATCTGATAAAATGGCTGGATGAAGCTAAAGAAAAAGTAGCTTTCCAGGGATTGCCTTGTAGAATTTGCTGGCTTGGAATGGGCGAGCGTGAAAAAGCAGGGTTGATCTTCAACCATCTTGTCAGAACCGGAAAAGTAAAAGCACCCATCGTAATTGGTCGTGATCATTTGGATTGCGGCTCGGTTGCATCCCCAAACAGAGAAACGGAAGGCATGAAAGATGGTACCGACGCCGTAAGCGACTGGCCGCTTTTAAACCTGATGAGCAACGCAACAGGCGGAGCAACCTGGATCAGTTTCCATCACGGCGGTGGAGTAGGAATGGGATACAGTCAACATGCCGGAATGGTAGTTCTTGCAGATGGAACCGACCGCGCAGAAGCATGTATTCGTCGCGTGTTGTATAATGACCCTGCAATGGGAATATTTCGTCACCACGATGCCGGTTATGAAAAAGCAACGGAAGTTGGGAATGAACATCAAATGATAATATAGACCCTTCTGTCTTCCTCTTATTAAGGGAAGGACTCGTTGTTAAGGTTAAGTCATATTTAGAAAGTTCTCCTCCTTATGAAGGAGGAGACAGAGGAGGTCAAAAACATGAGTAATAAAAATCCAAAAATCACTCTAAATTAATGAGCTCAAAAACTCTATACGGTCCTTTTAAACAGCTTTTAACCATGAACGGATTACCGTTAAAAGGCCCGTTGAAGGACGAACAGCTGGAGATTTTAACGAATGCCGGAATTGTTGTTCAGGATGGAAAAGTTCTGGACTTGGGAAGTTATTCTGATCTCGAGAATATTCATTCTGATTCGGAGAAAAAGTTCGATAATAGTTCAGAACTAGTCGCTCTTCCTTCTTTTATTGATTGCCACACTCATATTTGCTGGGGTGGAAATCGTGTAAATGATTATTCCATGAGGGTTGCTGGAAAATCGTATTTAGAAATTGCAGCTTCCGGTGGAGGAATCTCTGATACCGTTTCTGAAACCCGAAAAGCATCTGAAGATAAACTAGTTGAGTTAATTCTTGATAGAGCCAAACAACATTTAAAGAGAGGAATTACAACTATTGAAGTAAAATCCGGTTATGGATTAAATCTGAATGACGAGCTGAAAATGCTTCGAGCGATCAAGAAAGCAAATGAGAAAATTGCAGTCAGGTTGATACCCACATTTTTGGGAGCTCATATCAAACCAAAGGATTTTGACGGAAGCCATGGAGAATACTTAGATTTTCTACTGCAAGAAGTCGTACCAATTATTGTTGAAGAAAAGCTAGCCACACGTGCAGATATCTTTGTGGAAGAAGGTGCATTCGATATTGACGTAGCAAGAATCTACGCAAAGAATTTAAAGCTCAAGGGTTTTGATGTGACCATGCATGTGGATCAGTTTCATCCGGGCGGATCGAAACTGGCGATTGAAGAAGGATCTGTTTCAGCGGATCATTTAGAGTTTACTGATGATGAATCGTGTGAACTATTTGGCCGATCCGAAACGGTTGCCGTTGCTCTTCCCGGGGCTTCATTGGGTTTAGGAATGCAATTTACTCCTTGCCGAAAATTATTGGATAATAATGCGTGTGTTGCCATTGCCACCGACTGGAATCCGGGTTCTGCTCCAATGGGAGATCTGATCACTCAGGCAGCTATTCTAGGGGCATCAGAAAAACTGACTATTGCAGAGACTTTAGCCGGAATTACTTTCCGCGCTGCCCGGGCATTAAGAATTGAAGAGGGAATTCTAAGAAAAGGAGATGAAGCTGCTTTCACCGTTTTTGAAACCGATGACTTTCGAAATATCTTTTATCAGCAGGGACAACTTAAACCAAGCGCTACTATAATCGGTGGAGATTCCTTTGAATTTTAGTTCAAAATTATATCATTCAACGAAGCCTGAGATCTGGACAGGTCGGACTGATTCCAAATCTGATTTTGATCAATTCAGATATCATCAAGCTGTACATTGTATAGATTTGAAAGATATAAGCACAGGAAATCAAACCGTTCTTTTGGGGTTCGCTTCTGATATTGGCGTTCAAAGAAACGGTGGAAGAGTTGGGGCTGCAAAAGGACCAAGTCATTTTAGAAATTCTATCGGCTCACTTTGTTGGCGCGGAAATGAGGGTGGATTTATTGATGGTGGCAATATCATTCCGGAAAATGAAGATCTGGAAACTGCTCATCAGGAATTAGGGAAAACTGTTCATCATATTTTAGAATCAAATAACAAGCCTTTTGTTATTGGAGGCGGACACGAAACCGCATTCGGGCATTTTTTGGGAGTCACTTCATTTCTAAAACAGAAAAATCCTAAAGCTAAACTCGGCATTTTAAATATTGATGCTCACTTCGATTTACGACCACATAATGGAATTCCTCACTCAGGCTCTCCATTCCTTCAGGCTCATGAACATGCAGAAAAGATCGATCTTGATCTGAAATATTTTGTGTATGGAATAAATCAGGATAACAACACAAAATCTCTATTCAATAAAGCTGATGAACTTGGTACAAAGTTCTGTTTGAATACTAAGATCTTTAAAGATGAAAAGAAGAGCCTGAAAAAAGTACAGGAATTCATTGAAAGCCGGGATTTCATCTATCTAACCATCTGCCTAGATGTGTTCGAAGCTTCAATAGCTCCCGGAGTCAGTGCTCCGGCCTGGAATGGGTTAAAGTTGAATCATGCATTAAATCTTATCCAGGTTTTGAAAGAGTCCGGAAAAATGATCTCTTCTGACATTTGTGAACTTAACCCTGAATACGATTTGAACGGACAAACGGCTAAAACATCGGGTAGTTTGTTTAGTGCTGTAATTATCTAGCTATATTCCTTTTGTTATTTCGACCAGCGGGAGAAATCTAAGAGTCTAATTTTAAAGGAAATCTTTAGATATCTCACTTCGTTCGATATGACAGAGGTCATTATAATTTGGGGTCAGCCAATAATTAAATGTGCTTTTGCTCTCGTTCCGATCGTCTCGTTCGGAATGCGGACTTGAGGCTCTGCCTCAATGAAAGCAGAGCTTTCAAGCTTAGTCCCGCAGCGGAGCTACGGAACCAGCAGAAACGAACTAGTCAGTCAATTTATCCGGGAGCTTCTCTTCCAAAACTTCGACAGGTACTTCCAGCTCTTGTACTCTTGGAAAAGCTTTTTCTTTCTTTTTTGATGATCGTAAAGCAACCACATTTCCAACCAAGATCATAACAGCTCCGCTTAAGCTGATTGTTGTCCATGTATAATCTTCCAAAAAGGTAGAAATTGTAAGTGCAATAACAGGAGCCACCAATGAAACATATGCGGCTTTACTGGCTCCGATATTTCCGATCAATGTCATGAAGGCTCCGAAGGCGATTATTGAACCAAAAATTGCCAGATATAACAGTGACAGCACATAGCTTTGGGAAACTTCAAACCTGATCTCTTTTCCCAAAATAACAGCGATTACAAACATAGCGATCGCACCGTAAACCATTCCAAAAGCATTGGATTGAATGACCGGTATTCCTGCTTTTTGATTTCTTGCTGATGTAATATTTCCCAGTGAAGCCAGATACGTACCTCCTACTGCGAAACATAGTCCTATGATCTTCCCATCAGTAAATGAAAAGTGAGAAAGATCTTCCCAGAATACCATTCCCGTTCCAACTAGTCCCAAAAATCCACCGATAATTACTTTGTTTTCGAAAGGGGTTTTCAGAAAAATTCGTCCATTCAGGATATTCAGGAATACCAATAGAGAAAAGATCAATCCTACTAAGCCACTGGTCAAGTAAAGCTCAGAGGTGTAAACCAGCCAGTAATTAAACCCGAAAATGAGAAGTCCCTGAAGTAAAATGAATTGATGTTCTTTTCTGGTGAAGTCCATTTTCATTTTCCACAGAGAACAAACGATCAACATTAATACACCTGCAATACCAAAGCGATAGGAAACCGACAGCATCGCGTCCACATTCCCTACCTGAAATTTGATCACATACCAGGTTGATCCCCAGATGAGGACAGGTGTTATAAACAGGAGAGCATTTTTCATTTCCTGATTATACGATTTTTCTCCTAAAAGACTTCTACATCAAAAATATTTTCTGCATGAATTGCATTAAAATTTACCACTCCTCCAAAAAGCTCTATGACCTTTTCTCTGTTTAGAAATGAGTCCTCATCAAAATTTAGAAAATGAGAATACGATGAGTAAGAATAATCTTTAAATGATTTTGTGAAGTTATGATGAACGGGGTTTTGATGAATATAAACTATCAGTTTTCTAAAGTATTCATCAGAGTCTACTTCTTTACGTTTGAAAGGTCTTTGAAATAAAGCACCTGTTCTATTTCGTTCTTTGTTGATCGATTGAGTATATGAATTGAAAAAATTACTAAGATGACGGGATGGAGATCTTAACACCTTAGATTTAAGATTTGAATCAGTAAACAGCCTTTTTTGCTCTACAACACTTCTTACGCTTACTAGAAAATGGAAGTGATTGCTCATCAAACAATAACAATATGTATTAAATACATGAAAACAATGATGGTTAAATTTGCTTAGAAAATATTCATAGTTATCTGGAGAATAAAACAATCGTTCTTTATTGTTTCCTCTGTTATAAATGTGATAGTACTTATTTGGTTCGAGTTTTAGCATTGCTACCTAATTTAACTTTTTAACTCTGAC
>DEXK01000002.1:19647-131439 GCA_002364085.1 Balneolaceae bacterium UBA3186
GTCAGAGTTAAAAAGTTAAATTAAATATTTCCAGTTAATAATACCTACCCAACACAAACCACACATCTGGTTACATGCGGCATATATTCCAACCTTCCGAAAGGAATTTCATTCCCGCACTTTTGGCAATTTCCGAAGTCTTTATCGCCTGATCTTTCTAATGCCTTTTCTAATCTTTGAAGGATCTTTTTCTTCTCTCTTAAAGAGGATTCATTAATGGTTCTATTATTAATAGCATCCATTCTGGAAATTCTGCCAATCGAAGCATCCAAAGGAATAGGCTTGATCAACTCCTGAAGTTCTTCAATATCTACTTTTACCGATACTATTTTAGAATTTAGAATCGAAATTAATTGTGCTTTTTCTTTAGAGGTCATAGCTAAAGGTCAGCAACCTCATATGTTTTTCCAAATGCTTCGAAAAGCAAGCAAGTCATCCATTTTTTTAGTTTATTTACATGATTTAAATTTTGGGTGGGGTATATGGATTTTCGTAATCTTATTGCTGAGCTGAAACGACGGAATGTTTTTCGCGTCGCCACTGCTTACGCCATTGCGGGATGGTTGATCATTCAGATATCTGCCACAACCTTTCCTTTCTTAAACCTTCCCGAGTGGTTGATAACCGCTGTTATTATCTTTGTTACTATTGGCTTTCCCCTCTCATTGATCTTTGCTTGGGCCTTTGAACTAACTCCTGATGGATTAAAAAAATCCCAGGAAGTAGACATCACTGAATCTGTAACTCACAGAACCGGTAAAAAGTTAAACGGCATCATTATTACGGTGCTTTCAATGGCAGTGATATTCCTTTTAGTTGAACGTGTGTTCTTTGCCGAAGCTTCGATTTTAGAAAACCACTCTGAACTTGCTGATTTTCAAACCGCTTCTATTGCTGTACTCCCTTTTGTAAACATGAGCGGAGATGAGAACAATGAATATTTTTCGGATGGGTTATCGGAAGAACTACTCAATGCTCTTGCCAAAGTAGACGAAATGAAAGTAGCCGGACGTACCTCCTCTTTCAAATTCAAAGGACAGAATGAGGATTTAAAAATTGTAGGGGAACAACTCGGTGTGGGCCATATTCTGGAAGGTAGTGTCAGAAAAGCAGGTGGTAGAGTCAGGATAACGGCTCAGCTCATTAAAGTGGATGACGGGTTCCATATGTGGTCAGAAACTTTTGACCGAGAACTCACAGCAACCAATATCTTTGAGATACAGGAAGAGATTTCCCGAAAGGTTCTCAGCGAACTGAAAGTTCGATTGTTACCTGAAGAAGAACTACAACTCGATGATATTCCAACTCAGGATATTGAAGCGTATCAGGCTTACCTGAAAGGAAATCAGCTTCTAATTAACCGTAACTATGCAGAAATTGAAGCCGCAATTGCTTTGTACCAAGAAGCCATTAGAATTGACCCTACTTTTTCTGAAGCTTACGGGCAACTGGCTCTGGCTTATAATGCCCAAGCTTATTATGGTAATATTCCAAGAGAAGAAAACTTGACTAATTTAAAATCGAATGCTGAAAAAGCCCTTTCGATTAATGAAAATTCTTATTCGGCTCACGCCGCCCTTGCTCTCTATTATCACGCTATAAGCGACCTCCAAAACGCAGAAGAATTATTTATCAAGAGCCTTGAATTGAATCCTAATTTCGTAGATGTGTATAACTGGCTTGGGAATGTATACGAAGACCTGGGGGATCGTGAGAACCAGATGAAATTCTACGAACAAGGCTATAAGATCGATCCTCTGAATCCTTTGGCTATATATAATAGATCACGGGTTAGTGCTGATAAGGAAGATTTTGAAGAAATGGAATTCTTTATGGAAAAGAATATCCGTATCAATCCTGATTTTATACCTACTTATTTTTTAAGAGGAAATATACAACTAGGATTTCCTTTTGGAAATATTGCCGAAGCAAGTAAAAACTATATGCAAGTATATAACTCAGATAATGACTTCCCAAGAGCCATTTATTCGTTAGTTCATTCCGGTCAGTTATTGGAAATGCATCAATTTGCAGATCACTTCTATAAACTTTTGAAAGAAAATTATCGGGAAAGCTTTGAGTTTCGATACGCTGTAGGGTTTTATGAAAACAATAAGAGGTCCTATGAAGATTTCCCGAACATAGTGCTGAATTTCCTGGATGAGAGCGGTTATGTACCACAAGACCTGTATCTATATCTCGACTTTCTTGATTATGCTTTGGAGACCGGAAACTATGCTCGTGTGATTCCATACTTTAGAAAATTTGATGAAGGACTTTTTTCTGATACGCTTTCAGTGATCACTGCTCAAAATGAGGATCAGGCTTGGCCGCTCGCTTACCTTTTACAGAAAACAGGGGATATCAAACAATCTGAAAGAATTACAGAGGCATTTTGTGAATTTACAGAACGTTCAAAGGACTCTTATTTGAAAGGTGAAGAAGACTATCGTTACCAGGGAGATTTGATGATTTGCTCGTTCCTGCAACGTGATCAAGCAGCATTTGAGGAAAACCTGACGATTCTTTATAAAAAACACTCAGAAATAGTTCCAGTGTTTACATGGCTGAGAAATGTTAACAGATATGAGCCCGAGCTTTATTCCGAAAACTTAAAGAGCTTGTATAAAGAGGTGAAACAAGAATTATCTCTCCAAAGAGCTAATTTTATCTCCTATCTAAAATCTGAAGGTGAATGGGAAGAAGAATGGGAAGAAGGGAATTAAAAATGAAGAATGTAAAATTAAAGATTATCCCCTCTTCCATTCTGTCACTTCGAACGGATGTGAGAAGTCTAACGGTTTTATGTGGGTTTAGTGATTCTTTAGATGTCTCACATCCGTTCGACATGACAATACAAGAATTTTTAATCCGCAAAGCATTATGAATATTTCGAACTTTATAGAAGAGCTAAAAAGGCGTAATGTCTTCAAAGTAGCCGTAGCTTATGCCATAGCAGGCTGGTTGATCATTCAGATTGTAGCTACCGTATTCCCTGCATTTGAGTTTCCAGGATGGACTACTCAATTCGTAATTATTCTCGTCGGAATTGGGTTTCCGCTTGCTCTTATTTTCGCCTGGGCTTTTGAACTTACTCCGGAAGGTCTTAAGAAATCTAAAGAAGTAGATATCACCGAATCCGTTACAGATCGTACCGGTAAAAAACTGAATGGTGTAATTATTTCTGTTTTATCCATTGCCTTATTTTTTGTAGTCACAGAAAGAGTTTTTTTTGCTGAAGCATCTTTTATAGAAAACCAATCAGAACTTGCTGATTTTCAAACAGCTTCCATTGCTGTGCTCCCTTTTGTGAATATGAGCGGAGATGAGAACAATGAATTTTTCTCGGATGGTCTTTCAGAAGAGCTACTCAATGCTCTAGCCAAAGTAAAAGAAATGAAAGTAGCCGGACGAACTTCTTCATTTAAATTCAAAGGAAAAAACGAAGATTTAAAAATCGTTGGAGACCAACTTGGGGTTGGTCATATTCTGGAAGGTAGCGTCAGAAAAGCTGGAGGCAGAGTTCGAATAACTGCTCAGCTCATTAAAGTGGATGATGGGTTCCATATGTGGTCAGAGACTTTTGACCGGGAACTTACAGCAACAAACATTTTTGAGATACAGGAAGAAATTTCGCGCACGGTATTAAGTGAATTGAAAGTACACCTGTTACCTGAAGATGAGTCAGAACTAGACAACATGCCAACAACTGATGTTGAAGGATATTCTATGTATCTGAAAGCAAATCAGCTTGTAGTTAACCGGGATATTGATGAAATAAATATCGCTATCGACCTTTACAAACAAGCGCTCAAGATCGATCCATTTTTTGCTGAAGCGCATGCCCGATTAGCTATTGCATACGATCTCCAGGCTTATTATGGGAGTATATCGAGAGAACAAGAAATTGAAAACATGTCTACTCATGTTGAACAAGCTCTCTCACTGGATGACAATTTAGGAGAGGCTTATGCAGCTTTAGGTTTATTATATGATAATAAATCTGATTTTGTGGAGGCAGAAAAAGCCTATTTAAAAAGTCTGGAATTAAATCCCAATCTGTCAGATGTATACAATTGGCTGGGCAATTTATATACGGATGATCTGAATGAGTTCCAGAAAGGAAATGATCTTTATAAGAGAATGTATAAAGTGGATCCCCTCTCTCCTTTATCAATATACAACCGGGCAAGAGCCAGTATGAACGAAGACAAATACGAAGAGGCACTTTCATTTCACGAAAAAAATAGAAAAATCAATCCAGAATTTGTTCCTACATACTTAGGGCTGGCATCCCTGAAATCAGATCCTCACTACGGTCGGCTTGACGAAGCTTTTATGGCGGTTCATAAAGCTTACCAACTCGACAATAATTTTACCCGCTCTTTAAATATTATGGTAACGAGGGCTTTGGAGCTTGATCTGGAACCTGTTGCAAGACATTACATGGATATACTTAAGCGGAACTATCCCGAAAGCTTAGATTACTTAAACAGAGCCGGAACATTTGCTTCTTACACTGATGATTACTCTTATGTAGAGCAAGATATGCTGCCAAATGTTGAGCGATCTGACTGGGTGCCTAATCCCGCAGGCTTTTATTGGACAATGACAGATTATGCTATCTACAAAAAAGAACCTCAAATTGCATTAGATTGGTTCGCCAAATTTGATTCCACTTTTTTGAATCCTGAAGACCTCGTACTAAACTTACAAAATGCCTGGCATACTCTACCGCTTCGTACACTTTATGAGTTTGCAGGCGAGATCGAAAAAGCAAACTTATTGCTAGACAAGTTCTGTGCATTTAGTAAAGTTAACGTAGACACTTACCCTCAAAAAGAAGAAGGTAATTGGTATTTGTTTGATCAGGTTACTTGCCTTATGGAAAAAGAAAAAATTGATGAAGTGATACCAATTATGACCACACTTTATTTAGACAGAAATAATCGCGGTGGAGAAATCAGATGGCTCAAAAAAGATGAAAAATTTCAACAGGCAATGGAGCATCCTGAGTTCAAGAAAATCATGGATATTGTTTTTGCCGATCTGAGAGATCAAAAAGAAAATCTTATTGCCTACCTGAAAGCTGAAGGCGACTGGAAAGAAGAATGGGAAGAGAATTAAAAATGAAAGATTTAGAATTAAAAATTACTTCCCCTTTCACTCTGTCACTTCGAACGGATGTGAGAAGTCTAACGGTCTTATGCGGGTTTAGTGATTCTTTAGATGTCTCACATCCGTTCGACATGACAATACAAGAATTTTTAATCCGCAAAGTGTTATGAATATTTCGAACTTTATAGAAGAGCTAAAAAGGCGTAATGTCTTCAAAGTAGCCGTAGCTTATGCAATTGCCGGATGGTTGATCATTCAGATCGTTACTGTAATTGAAGCGCCTCTGAACATACCTGATTGGTTTGATACGGTCGTAATCGTGTTAGTTGGAATCGGATTTCCACTCACTTTGATCTTTGCCTGGGCTTTCGAGCTAACCCCCGAGGGAATCAAGAAATCAAAGGAAGTTGAAATAACAGAATCCGTGACTGATCGAACCGGTAAAAAACTGAACGGTGTAATTATTTCTGTTTTATCCATTGCTTTATTTTTTGTGATTGTTGAGCGTATTTTCTTTGCGAAAGCTTCCATTTTAGAGGATGCAGGAGCAATCGCTAAAATTGAAACAGCCTCTATTGCTGTCCTTCCTTTTGTAAATATGAGTAGTGATACAGAAAATGAATATTTCTCAGACGGACTTTCAGAAGAATTACTAAACGCTCTTGCCAAGGTAGAAGATATGCAGGTAGCAGGCCGAACTTCTTCTTTCAAATTCAAAGGACAGAATGAAAATCTTACTGAGATCGGCAGCGAACTTGGAGTTGCAAATATTCTGGAAGGTAGCGTTCGTAAATCCGGTAACCGACTCAGAATTACAGCTCAGTTGATCCGTGTTTCGGACGGCTTCCATATATGGAGCGAAACCTACGATCGTGAATTTACAGTCGATAATATTTTTGATATACAAGAAGAGATCTCTCTGCATGTAATGGAAGAACTAAAAGTACGCTTACTTCCTGAAGAGGAAGCTCAGTTAGCGAATCGTCCAACCATGGACATTGAAGCATACAATGCCTTTCTGGAAGCAACGCAACGTGAGATCACTTACCAACCGGAAGATCTAGAATACGCCATTCAAAAATATAAAGAAGCGATTCGACTCGACCCCTCATTTGCAGAAGCATACGCGCGGCTGGCTCTGGCATACAACAACCTGCATCAAAATGGAAATATAAGTGCGGACGAGACCAAAGTGTTAATGAGAGAGAATGCGGAAATGGCCATCTCGTTAGACAAAGACCTTGGAAAAGCTCATCAGGCACTGGCAGATTACTACGGTTTCGAATTTCAGTTTGAAAAACGAGAAGAAACACTCAAGAAAGCTGTTGAACTTGCCCCCAATGATGCTTCTATTCGAATGGATTACAGAAGTGCACTGGGAAGAAATAATAAAGTTCAAGAATCCAGAGCTCAATTATTTAAAGCCTATGAACTTGATCCGTTGAGTCCGGATATATCCAATTCCTATGCACGTCATCTGGCAGATGTGGAAAACAGGTATTATGAGGCAATGGATATCATTGATCGCAATATCAAACGAACACCTGATTATAACGGCTCTTATTATTCCAAAGCGTGGTTACTGCGTGATGTTCCCTATGGAGAACTCGACAATGCTTTTACCTTTGCTTATGAAGGACATTTGCAAAACCCTGATGACATGGATTTTATGTGGATGGTATCTGATATAGCAAGAGACCTGAACATGTTGAACATGGCAGAATATTTTGGAAAGAAAATTTCGAAAACCTACCCTGAGAATCATGCAGGTCCAAGAAACTTGCTAAGGACAAGTCAAACTAGGAGGGATTTTGAGACCACTAAAAGAATTGTTGACGAACTTTCCGAGACTTATGGCGAACGAACGGTTGAATTCTTTGTGATTGATCTGTTGGCTTATCATTATGAAAGAGGGGAGTTTCTAGAAGGTATAGATTTGTTAAAAAGAAGGTTTCCTGATTTTCTTGATGAACCAGGAAAAGAGATCACAAATGATGATCATCGAACTGCAGCAATTTTTCATCTTACTTTAGCTGATAAAGCCGGAAAAACGGAGGAAGTTGAAATGATCGCTGATCGGATATGTGAATATAAAGATAAAAGATTGGCTGAAATGGAAGAGAGTGGTCATATAGAAATCTACAACGAATTAGATGTTAAACTATGGTGCCAGATCGCTACAGAGCAATATGACGAAGCTGTAGCTGCGATGGAAAAATTCTATTTCGAATTAAACTCCAAAGCAAATTATCCATTAATTATTACATCCGAGATTCCTTTTTTCCGGATAAAAGAGTCACAAAATTTTGAAGAGTTTGAAAAGAAGATTTATGCTGATCTTGGAATGATGCGTAAAAATGTAGTTCAATTCTTAAAAGAAAAAGACGAGTGGGAAGAAGAATGGGAAGAAGAAGGGAATTAAAAATGAAGAATTTAAAATTAAAAATTACTTCCCATTCCATTCTGTCACTTCGAACGGATGTGAGAAGTCTAACGGTTTTATGCGGGTTTAGTGATTCTTTAGATGTCTCACATCCGTTCGACATGACAATACAAGAATTTTTAATCCGCGAAGCGTTATGAACATTTCAAAATTTATAGAGGAGCTAAAACGACGGAATGTCTTTAAAGTGGCTACGGCATATGCTATTGCGGGGTGGCTGATTATTCAGGTTGTTTCTACCGTATCACCACAACTGGAATTTCCTGACTGGGTAGCACCCTTTTTTACTGTACTGGTTTTAGTTGGCTTTCCACTTTCACTGATCTTTGCCTGGGCATTTGAGCTAACTCCTGAAGGTTTAAAAAAATCTCAGGAAGTGGATATCACTGAATCCGTAACCAATCGTACCGGTAAAAAACTTAATGGGATAATTATCACCGTTCTTTCAATGGCTGTAGTATTTTTATTGGTTGAGCGTGTTTTTTTTGCCAAAGCCTCTATTTTGGAAAACGCTTCTTTTGAAACCAAATTTGAAACCGCATCCATAGCTGTACTTCCATTTGAAGATTTTAGTTTGGATGGCGATCAGGAATATTTTGCTGATGGTTTATCAGAAGAATTATTGAATGCTTTGGCTAAAGTTGAAGAATTGAAAGTAGCCGGACGTACTTCTTCATTCAAGTTTAAAGGTCAAAATGAAAATCTGTCTTTAATTGGGCAAGAACTAAAGGTCGATCATATTTTAGAAGGAAGTGTTCGTAAAGCCGGAAATCGTATTCGGATCACTGCTCAGCTTATCAAAGTTGAAGACGGATTCCATGTATGGTCAGAAAATTTTGATCGCGAACTAACAATTGAAAACATCTTCGATATTCAGGAAGAGATCTCCAGAAAAGTTATGGAGGAACTAAAAGTACGCCTTCTCCCACAGCTGGAAGAAGATCTGAAAACAAATCCTACAGATGATATTGAGGCTTATAACGCTTATTTGGCTGCTACCCAACTGGAGGTAACCGACGAATTAGATGATCTGAGAAAAGCGGTAGAAAAGTATAAAGAAGCCATTCGTATTGATCCCTCCTTTTCATTAGCCTATGCCAGACTTGCTTATGTATATGGAGATCTGAACTGGAAAGGAAATCTTTCTTTAGAAGACATGAAAAATCTGATGCGGGAAAATATTGATCGCGCTTTACTGATCGATGGTAACGAGGGTAAAGCTTATGAAGCACTTGGCTACTACTATCTGAATATAGAAGACAATCAAAAAGCATTGGAAACCTATGAACGTGCGATCGAATTATTGCCAGGCGATTCAGAGGTGCTCGTAGGATATCATGATGTGCTCCACGAATTTTCAAGACATGATGATGCTCATAAAATACTTGAAAAAGCCTACCAAATTGATCCTCTAAATCCTGATATCGCAGCTCATCTTGGCGGCCATTATGTGAATTTGGGGGAAGCTGAAAGAGGAATGAAACTGTTTGATAAAGTACTGGAGCGATATCCGGATTACAAAGGAGTGAAACTGAGGAAAGCTCGTGCTTTTGCAGGTATAGGTGTTGGCGAGATCGGTAAATCTTTTATTAGTACTTATCAATTATATAAATCTGATCCTGAAAATGTTGATTTGATCGTTTCTCTCCATGATTTAGCAGAAAGCTTAGGCTTTGAGACATTTCAGGAGTATATGATCATTAAAATGGGAGAGCTTTATCCGAACAACCAGCAGTATTACTTCATGTATGCCAATTACTATTCAGAGCATGGCAAAATAGATGAGGTACTTGAGTTTGTAGATACTCAGCGAGGAATTTTCTCTGACAACTTTAATAAGGAGATCGACACCTTTAAGTCCAGACTTATATACATGAAAGGTGAAAAAGAAAAAGCACTCCAAATGTATATCGACATAAACCCAATAGTTTTGCAGGATGAAATTGTATTCGCTAACAATGATGAAGCTTTAGATGTTGCCGGATATCTATCTTATGTAATTGGGATGGGGTTAAATCAGGATGAAAGATTTAAAAACTTAACGAATATCTATTGTGATTATCGTTATGAACAGTATGAAGATGCAGAAATAGAGGCTGTTAGGAAATACAGAGAATGGGATGTAGCTGAATGTGAGTTTTATAAAGGAAACGTGGAACATTTTTTAGAATTGATCCGAAAGCAGTATTTCGAATATAAAATTACTAATGGCTTTCCTCCCTATTTCAAATACTCCAGAAATATGAATACGCTAAGTGGCATACCGGAATACGAAAAGCTTAAAGGTGAAATTCTAGCCGATATTAATGTTATGAAAGAAGAAGCTGTTGCACACCTGAAAAGCACCGGAGATTGGCGTGAAGAATGGGAAGAGAATTAAAAATGAAGAATGTAGAATTAAGAATTGCTTCTCCATTCATTCTGTCACTTCGAACGGATGTGAGAAGTCTAAAAATTGTGGCGCGATTTAGTAAATTTTTAGATGTCTCACATCCGTTCGACATGACAATACAAGAATTTTTAATCCGCGAAGCGTTTTGAATATCTCAAATTTTATACAAGAACTTAAGCGCCGTAATGTCTTTAAAGTGGCTACCGCATATGCCGTATCTGCTTGGTTACTCATTCAAATTTCTGCTACTGTTTTTCCTTTTATTGGAGTTTCTTCTTTTTGGGTTACTACTATTATCATAATTCTTGGTATTGGTTTCCCTGTATCACTTGTAATAGGATGGGTTTTTGAACTTACTTCAGAAGGAGTTAAAAAATCCGACGAAGTTGATATCACTGAATCGGTTACTGCTGCCACCAGCAAAAAATTGAACGTGATCATTATCTCTGTTTTAACCTTTACAGTTTTATTCCTTCTTGTTGAACGTATTTTTTTTGCCCGAGCTAATATCTTAGAAAGTGAAGGATATGCCGTTCAAAGAGCATCCATTGCGGTGCTGCCTTTTGTAGATATGAGTCCTGAACAAGATCAGGAATATTTTTCGGATGGATTATCAGAAGAGCTTTTGAATGTAATGGCAAAGGTTGAAGATCTTCAAGTCTCAGGTCGCACTTCTTCCTTTCAGTATAAAGGCAAAAATCTTGATCTCCGGTTAATTGGACAAGAACTTGGTGTGGAACATGTATTAGAAGGCAGTGTAAGAAAGTCTGGTGATAATATCCGTATTACAGCGCAGTTGATAAAAGCGGACAACGGTTTTCACATGTGGTCAGAAACCTACGATAAAGTCTATTCAGCAGAAAACCTGTTCACTATACAAGATGAAATCTCTCAACAGGTTTTAGAAGAACTAAAAATAAGACTACTCCCTGAAAAAGAAGAACTGTTAACTAAAGAATTGACCACAAATACAGATGCCTATGATCTGTATTTACAAGCAAATCAATTATTAGTAAATCGCCGTCCTCAGGAAATTGAGAACGCCATTAAACTTTTCAATGAAGTTATTGAACTTGATCCTGAATTTGCTTCTGCTTACGCTCGTTTGGCTATTGCATATAACCTGCTAAGTAACTTTGGTAATATTTCACATTCAGAGATGCTTAATTTAATGCGTAAAAATATAGATCGGGCTCTACTTATTGACGGTAATTTGGGCTGGGCTTATGCCGCGCTTGGAAAATATTATCTATACTCGGGGAACTCAGAAGAAGCTCAAATTGCTCTGAATAAAGCACACGAATTAATCCCGGGCGACCCTGAAATAATGCTTTGGTATTCTGATGTTGCACCAAGTATTGAGCTATCAGAAGAACTGGTGAAACGCGCTTATGAAACCGACCCTTATTCTCCTATTACCATAGACCGTAAAGCACGTTTGCATTACCATTATGATGAATTTGCGGAAGCCTTCAGTTTGATGGAGAAGAACTTGGAAATAAATCCTGAATATTCTGCGGGGCTAAGCTTGAAGGCATTCTTTATTAAAGATCAACCATATGGAAAGTTGGATGAATCCTTTATTCTTGGTTATCAAGCGTATTTAAAAGAACCGGGTAATTTAGAAGTATTAACTACTCTGGCTTACGTCTCTCTTGACTTGGGATTTCTCTTTATAGTTGATAAGATTGAAGAAGACATGAAAAAACACTTCCCCGATAACATCGCTTACCTCAGTATCCGTTATGACCATATGTTCCATCTTGAGGATTATGAAGCGATGCTTAAACTTCAAAATAAATTGGAAGAAGCAACAATGTCTTCTTCAAGCGATCCCCAACATTTACTCCGATATTTGGAGATCTATATTAATGCAGGGAAGCTTAATCTAGCCAAGGAATTCGTAGAACTAAATTATCCTGAGGTGCTAGACCCCAACTCTGATTATCCAGATCTATATCCTCAGGAGGTAGCTTGGTTAAGTGTACTATATGACAAGCTAGGAGAAAAAGAACGCGCTAAGAATCTTAGTGAAGCGGCCTGTTCCATGATCGAAGAAACCTTAGAATTTGAAAGTGAAATAGAAAAAGAAACAGCCCAAAACAGTTTTGCCTATTTAGATTGTATTGCCATAAAAAAAGACCAAACTACTTTACTTGCTTTGGTAGAAACAATTCACTTTGACCGTAATGCCAAAGCAAACTTGTACACTTTTATGGATAGAAATCCGATCTACGATTTTGCAAGAAGTTCTCCCGAATACATTGAACTAAGAAAGAAAATTGAGCAAGATATTGAGGGAATGAGAAAAGACGCTATTACATGGTTAAAGGTTAACAACCATTGGAAACCAAGTTGGGAAGTACACAGGTATTCCTACTAATTAAAGAGTGTGAAATTCAAACAACCCTTGCTAAAGGCAGTTAAAAGAAAACGGCTTTAAAAAATGAGAACGCGATCATAGCTGCTACTGTCACTTTGATCATGGTTCCTGTTAGGAATCCTATAAATGAACCCCATGCAGATTTCAATGCTACTTTAACATCCTGTTTGTAGATCATCTCGCCGACAAAAGCTCCAATCAATGTTCCAAGGAAAAATCCCAGCGGTGGAAAAAATAACATTCCTAATATCATTCCGATCGTACTTCCGGTTGCTCCATACACCGTTCCACCAAATTTCTGAGAGGTATAAGCGGGAAGAGCATTTTCAAGAATTAGAATCGTAATAACAACTATCCCCCATACAACCAAAAAGAATGTGCTAAACTGAGCAACTCCACTGAAATTGACAACTAATAGTGCTGCATAGCTGAATGGAAGCCCCGGAATAACAGGAAGAAAAGCTCCGGCTAAGCCTAAAACTATTAACAATACACCAAGGGTAATAAAAAGCAATTCCATGAATAAGTATGTTTATGAACTTGGTTGTACACGCAAATTTCGAATTATAGTTTCAAAACTACTTTTGAATGATTCTTGCACCATTGTTAGTCTTTAGGTATCATCATCGGTCTTTTAATTCAAAAAATTAAATAAAGAATTTATGGCTAATGTAGCAGAACAAAATCAAGAAATGATGTTCGGGCATCCAAAAGGTCTCTTCTACCTGTTTTTTGCTGAACTCTGGGAAAGATTCAGTTTCTATGGAATGCGAGCTTTATTAACGCTCTACATGGTAAATGAGGTCTTTGAAGCTTTAGCATCACGAGATATTGCGGCCGCTGCAGTGTACGCTTCTTATGGATCTTTAGTTTACGCATCTACGGTAATTGGTGGTAGAGTCTCTGATACTATTTTAGGAATGAGGCAATCCGTTTTCCTGGGTGGAATATTGATGGCATTAGGTCATTTTGTTCTGGCAATTCCGGGCGAGGTCACCTTCTTCCTTGCCTTGGCTTTCATTGTTGTTGGGAATGGTTTCTTTAAACCCAATATCTCAACTTTTGTAGGGTCTTTATATAAAGACGGTGATACCAAGAAAGATTCCGGATTCACCATTTTCTATATGGGTATTAATATCGGAGGATTTGTAGCTCCCCTATTATGTGGTTGGCTTGGTAGAGAATATGGTTGGCATTACGGTTTCGGTCTTGCCGGTATTGGAATGCTTACAGGTCTGGCTTTTTTCTGGAGCGGCATTAAGAAAAACGTTTTTGGTGACAGAGGTTTACCACCAAGCCAAGAAGTATATGAGAAAAAAGTACTTGGTATTCCACAAAAATACTTTGTACCTATTTTAGCGTTTTTATCTGCTCCTGTAATAGCTTATTTACTTTCAGCATACCAAGATATTGGAGGGGGAAATACTTTTCTGGGCGAGCAAAATATTGTGAACCTGATCTTTAAGATCATTGGAGTTGCTATCCTTGGTTATCTTGGGTACATCATTGCTAACTCTACACCAGATGAGCGGAAAAAACTTATTGTAGCTGTATTCATTACTCTTTTCATGACCATTTTTTGGGGATTTCATGAATTATCAGGAAGTGTTATCACATTATTTGCAGCTAGAAATGTAAATCTTGTATGGATTGATGCCGCACAAACTAATGCTCTAAATTCGATGTGGATCATTATACTTTCTATTCCAATCTCGTTGCTATGGGGGTATCTCAGTAAGAAAAAGAAAAACCCACCTACTCCTTATAAATTTGCAACTGGTTTAGCTTTAGCCGGGATAAGTTTTTATGTATTGGCTTTGAGTGGAAATAGTGCTGATGAATCCGGTATGGTTCCATTCTCTTATCTGATGATCATGTACTTCCTGCTTTCTGTTGGGGAATTATTTATGTCTCCCGTCGGACTCTCTAAGATTACCGATCTTTCCCCAAAAAGAATTGTGGCTTTTATGATGGGAATATGGTTCCTGTCATCAGCTTATGCCTTTCAAGTGGTAGGCTTTATTGGAAAACAGTTAGCTATTGAAAGTACCGACATTAATGTAGGTGGTCTACAAACATTAAACGTCTATTTAGGCGGGTTTGATCTGATTGCAAAATACGCACTTGGAGCTTCTGTGATCGTTTTTATTTTATCTCCTGTGCTTAAACGTATGATGGGTAACGTTCATTAGAATTATATAAAACTCTCTATAAGGCTTCTTTCTTTACCGAAGGAAGCCTTTTTTATTTTCGTTTCAGAAACGCTTAGCAATTCCAATAGTCAGGTACAGATCATCGCCATCAGAGTAAATAAATCCTGCATCAAGCTGGAATGAAGGATTTAAAAAGTGAACCATACCTACTTCTATCAAATCGCTTGAGAAATTTTCATCAAAAGTAACAGCATAGCCAAAATAACCGGCTGTATTCTCATTTACAGAAAATCCGGGAGTTATGTTAAAGTTGAAAGATCCATTCTCAATTCCATCAATAAAATCACCATATCCAAAGTTTGAATTTATTCCCCAAGATTCATTGATAGAATAATCTGCTAAAATCATAAACCGTGTTAAATAATATTCGTAATCATCATTAAAGAAAGGAAGATTCGTTCTACTAAATAAAGAAAGATTGAGTTTGTCTTCCTGAAAAGAACCAAGGCTATATTTAAATGCCAAAGATTGCACTCCTACTCGAGTATCAGCGCCATTAGCAAAGAATAAAGACCCAACACCTAATTGAGCTTCAAACTTATCCGCTAATCCTGTTCTTAAAAAGAGTTGCCCAATGTCAGAAAAGTCACTACTGATCGAGGCTCCTGATTCAAGATATACTGTTTTTGAAGGAACTGTGAATGTTCCGTAACCCGCTCCCGGTCGGTCAGCAGAGATATTTTGAGCTATTGCAGATCCCGAAAAAATAAATGCTGCGATAACTAAAAGTGTGACAAGTCGATTATTCATAGTACATGATTTAAGCTTATATTTAACCTATGAATGATACAAAGAAGAACAATTCAATCATACATAAATCAGCAATAGCTGCCATTGCCACTCCTGTGGGCGAAGGAGGAATTGCTGTAATTCGCGTCTCCGGAAAAGATACCATATCTATAGTAAATCAGGCCTTTCAGGGAAAAGATTTAACTTCTCTAGATTCTCACACTATTCATTTCGGTAAAATAGTCGACAAAAATAATTTACCTGTAGATGAAGTTCTGATATCTCTGTTTCATTCTCCAAGATCTTATACCGGTGAAGAAACAGTTGAAATTTCCTGCCATGGAGGAGTGTTGGTTACTCAAAAAGTTCTGGAGACTATTTTAAGTCTAGGTGTAAAAGCAGCTGAAGCCGGTGAGTTCACACAACGTGCTTTTTTGAATGGAAAACTGGATCTGGAACAAGCGGAAGCTGTTGCTGATATTATTCATGCAAAAAGCATAAAAGCGGTAGACGCGGCGCATCAACAACTGCAGGGAAAGTTGGGTGATTACGTTAGATCATTCCGACAACAAATCATAGACGCAACTGCAATGATAGAGTTAGAACTAGACTTTATTGAGGAAGACGTAGAATTCGCTAATAAAGAACAGCTCAGAAAACTTTTGCAGGATGTTGATACGGAATTAACTAACCTTTTGGACACCTACGAGACCGGGCGTTTAGTAAAAGATGGAGTTAAGACAGTATTAATTGGTAGACCGAATGCAGGAAAATC
Source organism: Balneolaceae bacterium UBA3186 (assembly GCA_002364085.1). Classification (GTDB taxonomy): domain Bacteria; phylum Bacteroidota; class Rhodothermia; order Balneolales; family Balneolaceae; genus Balneola. The sequence continues at coordinate 35,701 of DEXK01000002.1, forward strand.
AACTTTGCTTAATACTTTGGTCGGATCTGATCGAGCTATAGTGACAGAAATTGCCGGAACTACCCGCGATACCATTGATGTGGATTGGAATTTTGATGGTTTGTTATTCAAACTCATAGATACTGCCGGGCTTCGGGAAACTGAAGATGTTGTAGAAGCGGAAGGAGTAAAACGTTCTCAAAAAGCTTTTGAACAAGCCGATCTGGTTATTTACCTGAAAGACTTATCTCAAGCTTTCACGGAAGAAGAGCGTAAGGAAATTGCAGCATTTCAAAAAAGAGCCGGAGAAACTCCCTTTATCCTGATTGGTACCAAAGCTGATATAGAAGCAGACAGGGAATGGCGTACTGAGTTCGATCTTAAAATTTCAGCGGTAAAAGAAGAAAATATTAAAGACCTTAAAATACTTCTTAAGAACCGAGCTCTTGAGAACAAACATTACGATGCTTCCAGTCTTCTGGTTACTTCTTCTCGTCATCGTGATGCTCTCCTGAAAACTAAGGAGCATATTCAGGCGGCATTAACAGGTTTAGACAATGGATTAACAGGAGATTTTCTTTCTATTGATCTAAGAGCTGCTCTAAATGAATTGGGTACAGTAACCGGTGAGATTACCAATGAACATATCCTGGACTCGATATTTTCGAGGTTTTGTATTGGGAAGTAGTTTTTGATTTCTTAAACTTACATTTCTAAAATGAAGATTTAAAAAATACATCATTGTGAGAGAGTATACTTTTCTAATATTTCCTTTTCTATTATTAATTTTTTCATGCAGCTCGGATCCTTCTGGTTCGGAAGAAGAAAAAGAACCTGATTCATATACAATACTTACAGATATAGATCCCCAAGGAATAGGAAGTATTGAAATAAGTCCCAACCAACTCACTTTTGAAGAGGGTTCAAGTGTTGAGATTACGGCAATTCCTAATGATGGTTGGTCTTTCGTTCAGTGGAGAGGGTCTGTGGATGATACTATAAACCCTTTAACTGTAATGCTGACTGATAATATTGATCTCACTGCAAGTTTTAATTCATTGAGTTTCGCAACTCACGGTGGAGAGGAGGCGGAATTAACAGAAGGGCTTACCGTAACGTCAGATGGGGGCTATGCCGTTACTGGGTACACTTCCTCGACGACAGGCTTTGCCGCTTCAAATAATCTAAATACCGGGGTATTTGTCATAAAGTATACTGATAATCTAGAAGTTGAATGGGCAAAAATATTTGGGGGTAGTGAAAATGATATTTCTAGAGATATTATAGCTACTCAAGATGGAGGATTACTAGTTTTAGGTGAAGCTTTTTCAAATGATGGAGATTTCTCAGCAAGCGGATTTAATAAAGGATCTATTTTCCTTATGAAATTATCTTCTACAGGTAACATACAATGGGTGAAAAAATATGGTGGTAACGAATATGATCAACCTAGAAAAATTATTGAAGATAAAGATGGAAATTTTGTCTTTACAGGAACCTCACATTCTGTAGATGGTGACTTTGAAGGACTCTATACTGAGAGTCAAATTCCATCTGATATCTTTATCATGAAGACTGATCCACTAGGAAATCTTATATGGGTTAAAACCTATGGGGGTACATCTTCAGATTTTGGAAATGCTATTTCTACTAATTCTCAAGGAGATTATTTTATAACTGGAAAATATAGTTCAAATGATCAAACCTTTGAAGGATTATTTACAGGTTCAAATTCAGCAGATCATTCTTTCATAATTAAAACTGATAATTCAGGAGATTTTGTATGGGTTGCAACTCTTAATGGTTTTGATGGAAGTGATAACATAGAAGGTTTAACTACCTATGGCTTATCAGATGGTGGAGTTTTGATTTCAGGATCAACAAATTCTACTAAGAAAGACTTTACAGGTTTTACTGTTACTAATTCTGCTGCCTTTGTTGCTAAATTTGATGGCATGGGTAACCTTAGTTGGCTTAAAGTATTTAATGGATCTGGATTTGATTATGGAGAATCAATAATAGAAACCAATGATAATGAAATACTTTTGACTGGTCGCACCAACTCTAAGGATGGTGATTTCAGTTCAGCTTCTGGTGAAAGTTATGACATATATTTATTAAGTCTTTCCAGTAGTGGAGTTCTAAATTGGATTCAGACATTTAGTGCAGAGGGAGTCGATGAAGCCTATAATCTCCAAGTTACAAGTAATGGTAATATAATAATTGGAGGGACCACAGATTCTTCTGAAGGAATTTTTACTGCAACTAGGACTTCGGTTAATGAGACAGGCCCAACTTCATTTGTATTAAAATTAAACTCTGATGGAAACTTACTAAAGGATGATTAAAAGTTTAATATACTTACTAGAAATTACTGACCGTCTATCTTCGCTCTTAAGTTTTTCCAGGAATTAGCACCCGAAGCTGTTCCATTCTGTCCGGCATTTTCAACACCTCCAAATGTATAATGAGGCATGCCCTGTTCGAGCAACTCACTTTCAGGTATTGGGTACATGGTTGCTGTTCCTTCCTGAAGCAGATCATGTCTTCTCATAAAGAACCACTGGAGTCCAACCCCACCTAATCCTTCTAATTCTACTGAATACTCTCTTAATAAAGCCAGTTGAAATTCTGCAATACTTTCGCTTCCATCATAAGAATGATTTCCGGTTAATCCATTACTTTGTATTCTTTGATTTCTTACAGCAGGCAGGTCAAAACCAAGATCTGTTCGTGTATTCTTTGCAGGACTTTGATTTAAAATATTTGCCGCTGTAGTATTTTCACCCATCATCAATTTCGCTTCAGCCATCAGATATTTTGTCTCTGTATCGGTAAATATTATGATCTTGTTTTCCGGAAGCCACCAATCGTTTTCACTAAACATTCTCTTATTGAAGTAAGTTGAAAAAAGATTAACATCCCTTTCTTCATTGAGAATACCTTTATTTGTAGTGTATTTATAGTATTCCAACCTTGAGTCAATGGATGTTGCCCTTGTTAAAGTTAATGTGTCATTCCTTATTTCATTTTCAGGATAGATGGTAGGATATGATGAGTCTAACAAATGGAATATCTTAACATCTGTTGGAGTATAACCTGAACCTGTCTCAAAATCACCTTCTACTATAAAGTTAGACCAATCAGCAAAATAGTTTGCAAATTGCCCTTCAGTTACGCTGTTATTTAAGCTAAATACTTTGATTCCTGTAAAAGATTCGGCTCCTCCTAATCCTTTAATAGCATAGTTAAATACACGATTCCAGTCTATGTTTTGAGCTTCTCCATATGTTCTGGCTTCTCCTGCCAAAATACGAGCGGCAAATGAGTTGGCTATATCCATAAGATATCCATTGCTCAGGGAGTTATTGTTTCCCGGAAGATTAGAATGCTCAAAGTCCGGATCTTCCTCAAACAAAGATATTGCTTTATCCAGATCAGATAATGAAGATTCTATTAATTCCGAATATTCAAGTAATTGCCCACCTTCCACACTATCAAATTCTCTTAAATATACTTTATCATAGATCAATCCTAAATATCCTTGTGAAACTCCTCTGATAAAATATGCCATACCAAGACTTTGCATTAAAAATGTTGAGTCGTCTGATCTTGCATATTCAGTAAAATGATCCGCAGTTTTATATGCCTCTGAAAAATGCTGGTAAAGCTCTTCGATGTTTAATTTGAATTCATCCGTTGTGCTGTTTGTTAAAGCTTCTCTGGGCTCTCTGGCGAGGTCGTAATAATTTCGATGTATGTTTGTCGAGGTATATTGATCAGCAAGTAAACCCATACTAACCCCCGTGCTTGAGACAATGCCGGTTGCCATATCATAAAAAGCACCCTTTATGAAATTCAAACATTGAGTGTCTTCACATCCTTCAATTGGAACATATTCTTCATCCCCTTGATCAGATATACTATTGCTCCCACAACTAATGAACAAGGTCCACAGCCCTAAAATGAGAAATGATACGAAAACAGTTTTCTTCATAATATCGCCCTAATCTTCATTCAAAGAATGAATTAAAACCAATAAAATCAAATGTTTTATTGATTTGATATTTTCATTCTTAAGTTTTTCCAGGAATTAGCTCCCGAAGCGGTTCCTCTTTGTCCTGCATTTTCAACACCCCCAAAGGTGTAAATTGGCTGTCCAATAATTTCCAGATCTCTTCCCGGAAAAGGATACATAGTTGGAGTTCCTTCCTGCAATAAATCATGTCTTCTCATAAAAAACCATTGCAATCCGATTCCTCCCAGTCCTTCTAATTCTACTGAATATTCTCTTAGCAGAGCCAGTTGGAACTCAGCCAAAGATTCATTTCCTGAAAAACTATACCCACCTGAAAAACCATTCTGGCTCAAATATTCTAATTGAACCGACGGTAAGTTGGTACTTAATATAGTTTGACCATTCCCGGCCGGACTTGCTTCCAGGATAGCTGCTGCATCAACTTTTTGATTCAGCATCAAATTCGCCTCTGCTCTTATATAATCTATTTCTGATTTCGTAATTAAGATGATCCGTCCAAGATTGCTTTGCCAATTATTGTTAGCAAACATTCTTGCACTAAAATAAGGGGAGAAAAGAGATCTGTTTCTGGTTGTTTCAAAAAAGCCTCTGTTTGTAGTATACTTAAAATATGCAAGTCTCGGATCATTGGTAGTAGCTTCCGGCATCGTTAAAACGCCACTATCTACACTATCTTCAGGATAACTAGTAGGGTAATTTTCATCCATTAGGTGTAGTACTTTAATATCAGTAGGTAAATAACCGGCTCCTGTATCAAAATTTCCAACCACAACTTGATTCGTGATATTCACAAATTCGTTGAAAAGCCCTGTAAGAGAACCTGAATTCAATAAAATAAAGTCTGTGAAATTAGATAAAGATTCAGGACCACCTAGTCCTTTATTAGCATATGCTAAAACTCTAGACCAATCCAATTGTTGAGCTTCTTCAAAAGTGCGAGCTTTACCTGCCAATACACGAGCTGCAAAAGAATTTATAAAGTCTACAAAAATAGTTTGCCCCCATGAATTTTCATCATCCGGTATAGCGGAAAGCATAATATTCGATTGACTTGAATTGCTAATAATATTCAAGGCTCTGTCAAAGTCGTCTATTGAAGCCTCTATTAAAACTTCATAGCTGACTATTACTTCATCAAGATCGTCTTCTGTAATAGTATCAAAATTATTTTCATCCAGTAAATAACCTCTATCAAAAATCAATCCAAGATAACCTCTTGCAAGCCCTCTCATAAAGTAGGTTTGTGCTAAAAACTTATCTTTAAACTGTGGGTCAATGTTAGCCTGGCTTTTTAACACATTGTTAGCAAATTCAACGCTAACATTAAGTCCATCATAAATTTCAGTAAAAATCTCTCTGGAAGCGAAGGTTGGTCTGTTGTCAATTTTAAGCCTTGGTTCGTCAGCAAACTCATAGAAATTTAGAAAATGGTTTGTACTTGTACTTTGATCTGCCATGAGGTTCATATGAGCTCCATGAGGAGACACCATTGCTTGAAGTGCAGAAAAAAAGCCAATTGAAATTAGTGCTTCACAATCAACAGTATTTATACAATCTGTTTCAAGTTCTATAATTCTCGGGTTCGTGGTATTTCCAAGATCACACCCTGAGATAATTAATATGCCTGTAATTAAGGAAAGAGTTAGGATCTGTAGCTTTTTAATTTTCATACATAATCTATTTAATATGCTGAGTCAGTTCTTTTGTGGTAAGTCGATAACTTTTGTAATTCAATAATATTATCGAAGTTTATTCTAATAAAAAAAGCCCCGTACATAAAATGTGCGGGGCTTTTAAATTATTTAAAGGAATAAACTCTTAGTTATCCCCTTCTTCTCCAGAATCATCAGAGCCGCCGTTATCATTACTTTGAATAGGAACTGCTGATTGAGTTTGTGAAGGTGCGTTCAAATCCTGAACAGGAGCTCCTCCGTCTTGAAGAATACTTCTTGTTGGTCCCTGCCCTGTTCTGTCGATTGCAAAGTTAGCAAGGATGCAAAGCACCAAAAAAGCAGCTCCAAAAACTCCAGTCGCTTTAGAAAGTAAATCCGCTGTTCTACGAGCTCCCAAACCAGAGTTTCCACCGAGAGCACCGCCGCCCCCTCCTCCACTGATTCCGGATAAACCTGATCCTTGACCGTTCTGTAATAAAACAACTAGTATTAAAAGTGCACAGATGATAGTTATTACTGCGACTAAAATGTTATAAAGCATGGTAATTTCTTAATTTTTTCAGAGCATTAAAGATATTCAAATTTCTATATTATCCCAAGCGTGTAACTGTCATTTGATAAGGTTATTATCACTTCATGGAAAATTTTCTAAATAACGTTGCTGATTTTTTTCAAAGCTCACCCATTATTACCGGGCAAATCTTAAAAACGGTCCTGGTAATATTGATTTTATGGATCATTAGATCTTTAACTCTTCGTGTTGTTCATAAAAATGTTGAGAGCAAAAGGACCACATACAAGTGGAGAAAAAACCTTACCTATATTTCCGCATTTATTGGAATCATTCTAATCGCTCAGATCTGGTTCAGCGCACTAGGCAATCTATCTACTTATTTTGGTTTGCTTTCTGCAGGCTTGGCTATTGCTCTTAAAGACCCTGTAACTGATTTGGCTGCATGGATGTTTATTATTTGGAGAAAACCATTTGATGTTGGAGACAGGATTGAACTCGGCAAATCAAAAGGAGATGTAATTGACATTCGCCCTTTTAAATTCACCATTCTTGAGATTGGAAATTGGGTAGATGCAGACCAAAGTACAGGTAGGGTAATTCATATTCCTAATCATACCGTTTTCACTGAGCAGCTTGCAAATTACACCAGCGACTTCCAATTCATCTGGAATGAAATCGGAATTATGGTCACTTTTGAGAGCGACTGGAAAAAGGCAAAAGAAATTTTGAGTACAATAGCACATGAGGAATCCCAGGATTTCATTGAACAAGCGAAAGCACAAATTAAAAAAGCTGCAAAATCATATCTCATTGAGTACAGATATCTAACCCCTATCGTATATACTAATGTTAAAGACAGCGGGGTTATGTTATCCATTCGTTACTTAACTGATCCCAGAAGAAGACGAGGAAGTGCTCAAGCTATTTGGGAACGTGCACTTGATGAATTTTCAGAAAATGACTCTATTGATTTGGCATATCCAACCATCCGCGTTTTTAACAATCCTAAGGAGGGTAAACCTGATACAGGAGGCCCTTCTGGCGAAGCCAAATAGCAAAAGGCATATCACAAATATCAAAATAACAAAACCGATCTTTTGTGCTTTGGTGATTTCGTGGCATACATTCGTCAAGATTGTATTCAAATCATCAACAAATCCTATCTTTGATATAGTTTAAAACTTACCCTTTAAGGATAATTCAAAGTCGAATAAACCTTAACTTTGGAACTCATCTTAAATTAAGAGTAATGGCTCCTCCTAACGACAAAATCACTGAACAACTTATTGAAGAAGGCATTGACCCTTCTATTCGTGAACACACCTTGCCGGAAGATCTTATGGCTATTTCTGTAGCTTCGGTACTTCTTTCTTTTGGGATCGCTTTGTTTTCAGAAATGAATTTTTTGATCGGTGGAACAGCCGGAGTTGCTTTCCTTACTCAGTATGCAACCGGATTTTCTTTTGGTGAAGTTTTCTTTGTGATCAACATCCCCTTTTATGGTCTCGCTTTATGGAAACTTGGATGGAAGTTTACACTTAAAACTTTTGTCACCGTTTTTCTGGTTTCTCTTTGTTCAGATTATGTTCCATTAGTGTTCGAATTTGGAGATATAAACCCGATTTACGCTGCCGCACTCGGCGGGTTTTTAATCGGTACGGGATTATTAATGCTGTTCCGGCACAAAGCCAGCCTTGGCGGATTGAATATCGTTTCCATTTACCTACAAAAGTTTCATGATATCAATGCCGGTCGGTTTCAAATGTGTGTGGATGTAATCATAATTGTTGGTGCAATTTTTCTGGTAGATGTGATGGCTATTGTTTATTCTATACTGGCTTCAGTCTTTCTCAACTTGATTCTAGCTGTGAATCATCGTCGTGGAAGATATCTGGCTTTAGACTAACCAAACGAGATTCTTATGAACAGAAAAGACTTTTTGCTCCGCTCGGCAACGATGGGCGCAGCTACTATGCTTCCTATTCAGAAACTGGCTTTTTACTTCAAACACCATTTACAACTCTGCGTCGAAATGTAGGAACATTTGTTGGAAGAGGTGGAACCATCGGTTGGCTGGCTACAGGAAATTGACTCGTAGCGGTAGATTCACAGTTTCCGGATTCAGCTCAAACTTGTTTGGATGGACTGAAAGAGAAAACAGATCATGTGATGGATTATCTTATCAATACACATCATCATGGGGATCATACCGCAGGAAATCCGATTTTTAAAGACTTTGCAAAGCATATAGTGGCGCATCAGAATGTTCCTAAACTTCAAAAGATATCAGCTGAAGGCAGAGGGCAAGAAGCCGTTGATGCCCAAGTATACGCCGACTTAACCTATAATGATAAATGGAGCGAAGATGTTGGAGATGAAACTGTTCACTTAATGCACTTTGGTCCTGCTCATACTGGTGGTGATTCAATAGTTTATTTTGAAAAAGCCAATGTTGCACACATGGGAGACTTAATGTTTAATCGTGCTTATCCCTTTATTGATATAAATGGCGGTGCTAATATTACCAACTGGATCCAGGTTCTGCGCAAAACTGTTGAGGAGTTAGAAAGCGATACCATTTATATCTACGGACATGGTAATTCAGAGTTCGGAGTTACCGGGAACAAAGATGACCTGATGCTGAAAAGTGAGTTTCTTGAAGCTCTTCTGGAATACACTCAAAAAGGAATCAACGAAGGCAAAAGTAAAGAAGAAATTTCTAAAGCCGAAGTGATTCCGGGTTTTGAAGTATTTAAAGCACCGGGTTGGGGATTAACGCTGAGCAGAAATATTGAAGCTGCTTATACAGAGCTAACATCATCTGATGACCGATAAATGCTATGCAACAATCTTCAGACTCAATAACAAGCGATGCTTCACACGCACTCCCAAAAGCAGAAGACCGTTGCTTGTACTGTGGTCATGTAGCTGAATTAATTTGGGTTCATGGTCATGGGCAATGTTCTAATTGTGGAATCAATACCGAGGAATGCTGCCGAGGTGAGAATTGTGCTTTTGGGAATTAATAATTCTTTACCCAGAGGTTTTATTTGCCAATAATATACATCCATACGGAGCGGAGCTCCTCACAGCATTCCGAACCGGAGGTTCGGGACGAGAGTAGAGTAATTAATAATTATAGTTTTGTGCTTTTGTGTTTCCGTGGCATTTTCCTCATTCCGAAGCTCTGCTTCCACACAAAACTAAAAAATAATATCAATAATCATATTGATATCTGAAGTCGATGCCACGTCGGTTGGAGTCTTCGCCTTCAGTGATGATGAGATCCCATGTTTTTGAAAGGGCGTATTCTAAAATAAATAATGTTTTGGGATCAGAACTGGTGATCTCATTTACAATAGCAAAGAACGTGCGTTCATTTAAGTACCAGCCGGTTTTTATGGATGTCCCGGTTTCATTACCTACTCTTGTGTTATCGATTTGTACTACATCAATACCTAATTCTCTTGTTGCCAAAGCTTCTACTTCATCCAATAAAACACCCGCAAGTAGATCTGTGGGTGATGATCCTCCTCCCTGAACAAGTGCATTTTGCCATGATTGCATAGCTGCACAAGGTTTGTTAAATAAGGTGTAACAATAAATATCCTGAAGCTCCATAGTAGGCTCACTTTCGAACTCATACTCTTCGTTCGGAATGGTTCCTGTTATGATATAGTATACGGTAACCTCCTGCTCTCCTTTTCTTGAGATCGGAACATATGCACTCTTGATATTCAGGTCCGGGCTTTCAGGCGGCCCGCTAAATACAACTTCTGCCTCTTCTAATTCAAAACGTTTTCCAAGTGGTCTTACATAACCGCTTGTACCTCTTAAACTTCCGAATAGAGACAGTTCGCCATTGGTCTTTTTCTGGGCATCCAACTCTCCTGCAATCTCAATTTCCATATCTAAATATCCACCACCTCTCACATAAAAATTTCGTTCTATCGCAAACTCCATTTCAATAGCTAAAGAATCATAGTAGCTTATATTAATTACCTCTTCTTCTCCCTCTAGTGTCACGTCTTCTACTGTTTTGTCACCAAATTCTTCAAGTACAATAAATCCGTTTTTTACGGCGAACCTTCCGGTTGCTTTGGGGGTTGTTATTGGCCCTGATAATCTCGAGTCCAGGTCTATCACTAAATTATATTCATCCGTATTGGCTAATTTAAACTGATTAGCTTTTGCCTGAATATCTAAAGTAGTAGGGTATAGTCCATCAAGATTAATGGTTCCGTTTGCATTAAATCCACCCTTCCCGCTATTTGCCGATAGTTGTTTTAGGGTAACTTTATCTTTAGAAAATTCTATTCGGGATTTAATACCATCAACTTTAATACCCGCTATCGGTGATTCAAATGATGACTTTGTAAGATCAAAATAACCTGTTGCAGTGATTTCATCTTCGGTTCCTTTAAGTGATAATTCTCCGTTTAAAACTCCCTTCAGGTTTCTTGTGAATTCTTTATTCACAAAATCGTTGAATACAGCAAGATTGAAATCCCGGGTTCTTACTTCAACCGACACGGGTTTACTCTCATCTACCGTATTGAGCTCAAACGTTTTGAAGTTATAAGAGAATGGAAAATCGATATCTATATCAGCTGCTTTTTGCCTTGCTGCCAGCACTTCTGTATTTATTATAATGTTTTCTTGTTCCTGGCTGTATTTGAAATCAGCAAAAACTGAGTCTAAGCTAACATTGGAAAGAACCGGATCATCAATATTGAGTGAACCTTCAAAATTTGGTGTTCCTGCTGTTCCTGAAAGGGTTCCATCAAAACTTATTATTCCTTCGGTGCCGGTGATCTCAAACTTTTCAAGAGCACTTTTAAATCGGGATATTGGTGTTGGTTGAATTATTAAACTCCCTTTTACAGATTGTGTATAGAACTCATCTGATAGTTTTTCAGGATCAGAAAGATCTAATGGAACATCCAAACTTCCTGAAATTACTTTTTCTTGTTCCCAGATCAATGAAAGTTCAGATTGTATTCTCTTATCCTTAGCATTAAAACTTAAACTGAATACATCTGCCTGGACCCCTTCATACTCAATACTTTGAAGCTCAAGGTTTCCGCTTCCCGAAAGTGTGTTTTTAGTTTTAGATATATTTGCTCTACCAAAAAGTATCCCGTCAATATACCTCTCTCCTAAAATGATCTCCTGAAGAATTCCGAAGTTGAAGTTTTCCCCTACAAACCAAATTTGCTGATTCACACTATCTGCGTAAGGAACAGCTAACGATAAAAAAGCTCCGTTAGGAGAAACGAGCTCAAGAGAATCCGTTCTTACAGCTCCATCTCTGTATGAGATATTGAATTTATTCTGAAGCTTGAGGCTATTTTCGTTGGTTATAAAATCAAGTTGATCCATAGCAATGGCAACATGCATAGAATCCATTTCAAGTTCATAATCCCCTGCATTGTTGATCCTGCCATTTACATTATCCTGTATTTCAACAGAGTAGCTGCCATAGAGGGAATCAGCCGTTTTAGTTGATTGAGTAGTGATCTTAATATCCTGGAGAACAGTACCAAATATTTTAGGATCGCTGATCTCAAGCTCAAAGCTGCCTTCTTCTTTTTCTTTTAAAACCACTTCTCCTGTCCCGCTGACCCCACTTGCCAGGAACATTTCATCTATAACTATATTTCCAAGATCAAACTCTGCTTTACACTCAAGTATTCCTTCTTCATTTTCACCTACTTCTGCTGAAATGTTACCGGTAATTTGTAAAATCTCTAGCTCAGCAAGCTCTGCAAATGGCTGAGTATTCTTTAGTTCAAGATCGAATGAAAGTACGTTTTCAGGATCTTTTTCATCCCGGATATTCCTTTTTCCTCTAAAATCTGCATCGGCAATATCACTTTTTAGTGTTGCTTTAGGGACGGTTAATATCCCATTTTTAATATTATACTCAGCATCTAAGTAGTTAATTGTTGATCCATTAACAAGACTGGTATCTACTTCTGCGATCCCTTTTAACGTCAAGGTTTCCAGGTCTAAACCGGATCCTTCACCTGAAATATCAAAGTCTATGCTTGTAGGAAATTCTTTTGATGCATACAGCTCAGATATATCCAGATCTTCAGAAGACAATGCATAAGAAAAGGAAGGTATTTCTGATAAAAACCTAGCTACTTTAAGATCAAAGTTAATATCGGATTCTTTAATTCTAACAAACCCATCTGATTTTAAAGAGTCTTTGGTGATGCTTCCATCTAAGTAGACATATTTTAGTTGATCTTTTCCAAATATAAGAGGTTTTGTGGACCCTCTTGCAAAAGGCTGGCTCATAAATTCTTCGAACCTTTTATTTCTTGGATCCATTATTGTATTTGCAACTGCAAAATTCCAAGGGGTTTCTGATAACTCAAACCCTTTTCCGTTAGCCGTAATATTGATATTAATGTCAGTATTTGGAGCTTCTTCTAACCAATATCTTGCATTCAAATTATCCAGCCATAAGCCGAAACTCCATTCAGCATCTTCATCAAAAATATGTTCAATGGTAGAATTTATCCGAACATTTTCTTCTCCATTGGTGGTGGCATCCAAATTTGCCAGGATCTTACCGGCTTTCAGACTTCCACTTCCAAAAAATCTTCTAAGGTTATACTCTTCATACCTTATTCCTTCTACAGTAAATCCCCAGGTAATATCAGCATTCTCATAATTTTGATTTACCGATCCATCCATCGTCATCTGGAACAACCCGGTTTGAATATCTAAAGAATCGTTTGTTAGAGCTGCGATATTCAGATTATCGCCACGCAAACCAAATTGAGTAAGTGTTGCTTGTTCTCTGAATTGTATTGTTGCTGTTGCCTCCAGATTTCTAGCAAAACTTGCATCTGCACTTAATTCTAGATCAATATGTTCTGCATCTCCCCGGATTTTAATTCCAACAATAACTTCCTCATCAGGAATTTCTGAACCTGTATATGCTTTTATGTCTTTTGTGAAGATAGGGTCCAGTAGTATATCAGAGCTGTATAATGAATCCGTTAAATGCGCAAAACCTTTAGCCTCAACAAGTGATCTTCCTGTATATAACATTAAATCCTGAAGAGTTACTTTTTGATTTATAAAGGTACCTGAAGCTTGAAATGATATTGGCTCAGGAAGTCTTCCTTCATTTATTTCAAAGTTCAACTTTGTGAGTTCAGCTTCTATTTCGCTTTTATATGAAAAACCTGCTTTAAGCTCTATTTCTTTTAGTGAAATGGAGGAGTCCGGGAGTAAGTCAGGCGAATACGCATAAATATTACTTTTTGAAATATTAAGGTCTAAGATCTCAAACTGAAAAGTCGACTCTTCTGAAGTAGTATCAGGTTTTACTATTTCCTGAACATTAAATACAGCAGTTGAATCTTCTGTATAGGATACTTGCTTAACATTTATTTGAGCCTGCTTTAGTGATATTTCTTCAATTCTAAAAGTTGGTGTAAGCAAACTAAATAGATCATAGTTCGCATATAATGTGTCTATATAAGCAAGTGTATCAGAGCCTCCAACATGAACTCCTGTTAACCGAACCTCTTTCCACAAATCTCCATTAAGATCAACAATTGAAAACTCTTTAGTTAGATTTTCATTTACAATTTCTATGATCTTATTTTTCGCAAAACTCTGAACAGGCTTTGTTTTTAAAGATATTCTTAGCCCTATAATCAGCAACACTATTACCAAAAGAACCCAAAGGGTGCCCTTCAATATTTTTGCAAAGATATTTGATGAAGACTCACTCATTAAAAAGCCTGACCTATACTAAAATGTAATTGCCACCTGTCCCAAGCCGAGCTCATACTTTTGTCCCCACGATAGATATTCAGGTCCTCATCTGTTGGATTAACTTTATAACCTAAGTCAATTCGAATCGGGCCAATCGGAGATTCATATCTCAACCCACCGCCAACGCCAAACTGAATTGGTCTGTTGGATGTTGTTCTTATCGTTCTCCAAACCTGACCACCATCGATAAAACCTGCGAGACTCAATCCTTTTATAAGCTTGTCAATATCCTGACGTAGTTCGAAATTAAAACTGAAAGTTGCTTTCCCACCTGTAGGAAGATACCCTGAAAACGAACCTAAAGAGTCAAATACAGCTTCTTTTGGTCCAAGTTCTTGGCGCCCCCATCCTCTCACTTCACTTGAACCTCCGTTATAAAAACGAATATCAGCCGGTAACGAATCTTGTTTAGCATAATAAATGGAGCCTCCATTCAATCTAGCTGCAGCTACCAAACCTGAATTTACTTTCTTATATCCCCGAACATCTAAAGCTGCTTTTTGAAAGGAAAATGTTGCTTCGTTAAATAGGCCTGATAATTCCAAAAAGGGCTGCACAGTAAAACCGCTCCCTCTTCTTGGCTGTCCTTTTCTGGCGTAAACACTAAACTTGAATGATGAGATATTGTAATTTAAGATACTATCGGGACTTATTTCTGAGGTACCGTCTTCGCTTTCCTTTACATCAAACTCACGGTTCAGTGTAAAGTCGTAGTTAAAAGTTCCGGTAATTGATTCACTATAGTTATACCCAAAGCTGTTTCTTATACCACCGGTATCTATAGAATAAGCTCTTTCAATTCTTCTTTGTACAAATGGCGAAATCGTAATACTACTTTTGGTATTGTATACATAAGGAAACAGATAGCTAGCCCCAAGCCTCAAATCAAATGCGGATAACTTACCATTAACGGAAAATAGTTCGCCTTTTCCTCTTGCATTTCTGTGACTCCAGGAAGCTTGAGCTCTGAATAATTTGTATGAGTTACTAAGAGTTAAAGGGTCTCCTTCAAACCTGTCGTAATTTCCAATACCAAATGTTGCGGAAAAAGATCTTAAACTCCGTTCTTTGACCCTCGCTAACACGTTAATTGTGCTGTCTTGATCTTGATCAGGAATTGATATAAGTGCAAACCTTAATAAATGATGTCCAAACAATTCCCTTTGAGCTTCCCGCATCGCATCATCACTAAAAAACTCATCTTCGCCAATACCAGTTTCTCTTCGGATATACTTAGCCTGCAAAGTTTCTTCCCCTTCAACAAAAACAGAATCAAATTTTGCTCTGGGTCCCGGATAAGTAAGCATTGCCACACTGGCTTTTTTTGCGGTTGTATCAACTTTTGTTTGAACTTCTGTTTCAGCATACGGATAACCAAGATTTCTCAATATCCCTGTAAAATCGGCTTCAACCATCGGCTTTGAAACTGGTTGAAATATTTTTCCTTTTCGATAGGGTAATCTGTTCAGTTCTCTGTTAAATTTTTCACTCCCATAGATCACCGAGCTGTCTCTTGAAGAAGTTTGCAGAATTACCTGAACTGAATCTATTCTAATTGGAGCATTTTCAACTATCATAAAAATAAGTTCTTTTTTCCATTCCTTATTTTTGGACTCCAGCCTATAGTTTACATCAACCTCATTAAATCCCCTTCTTTGATAAAACCTTTCAAGTCGGATTACATCTTTTCGAATTTCACTTTCCGATACATAAAACCCTTTTTCATTAAAAAACGTGATCTTTTTCCAGAAAGAGGGAGCTTCATTTGCTATGTATTTTTTTAATACAATGTTATTGTAGGTTGTGTTTCCTTCAATTTTTACATTCCAAATTCGAGCAGGCTTTTCATCCTCCTGTGCAAAAAGAGAAAAAGCAGGCGCGCTTACTAACATCAAAAAGATTATGTAAATTCTGATATGTAGGATATTTTTTTTACTCAATGCTTAATAATAGCCAAAAGTTTATTCCGCTTACTTTAACCTAAATTAGTTCTTCTTATTCTGAATTTTTATGAACTCAAAATGTACGATGTATAAGTATACGTTTTTAATTCTGCCTTTCTGTATTGGTTTTTTATTGAATTGTAAATCTACGGAAGAATTTACAGGGTTTTCTTACGATCCACCCAACGTAACTGATACTCAAGATAAGAAAGTACAACCTCAACACAGAAGAGTTATTGGAGCCGGAACCCCAACGGTCTGGGTATCTAATAATTTTGAAGGTGCCCGTTTAAACGATTTCTATTCTGTAAATGAAAACACATATGAAGTATTTATAGAGCCTGAAAATGCTCCTATCAATAACAGTCCATGGTTTGCATTTGAAATTTGGAGTGATACTTCCACTACATCCTGGATACGTTTAAACTACAACAATGGACGCCATAGATATGTTCCTAAAATTACCATCAATGATTCTACCTATTCCGTAGAAATGGAAAACACTCTTTATGACACCATTTCAAAAACATTGACTTTAAAATTACAGCTATCTCAGGATCCAATTTTAGTTAGTGCACAAAGAGTGTCCAGTTCTGAAACCTACAATAGTTGGTTAGAAGAGATGTTAGCCCATAATTTTGTTTCACAAACTACTATAGGATACAGCAAGCTTGGAAACCCAATAAAAGAGCTTATGATTGATGAAACTGAGCCCGGAAAACAAGTCGGTGTATTGATACTAATGAGTCGTCAACATCCTCCTGAAGTTTCAGGTTATTATGCGGCCCGTTATTTCTTTGAAGAAATAACTTCCAATTCCGAATTATCTAAACAATTCCGGTCTCAATTCATTGTAAAATCTTATCCTCTTATTAATATTGATGGTGTATTAAACGGCCACTGGAGACATAACGCCGGGGGAGTAGACCTTAACAGAGATTGGACAAATTTTAATCAACCCGAAACTAAAGCCGTGAGAGATGCTTTGCTCCCTTTATTAGAAGACCCCTTAAAAAAGGTTTATTATGGTATTGATTTCCATTCCACCAATGAAAATATTTTCTATCCAATTGAAGAATCCGTGCCCACATCGCCTGATAATTTAACACAAAGGTGGTTTCCTCTTGTACGAACTAACAACCCATCTGCAGTTTTTGCATATGAAGAATTTGATACAAGTTCTCCAATCTCAAAAAACTGGATCTATAAAACATTTGGAGCAGATGCACTGACTTTTGAAATGGATGATGAACTTTCAATGGACACTATCGAACAAATCGCACGCAGCTCTGCTCAAAGTTTAATGACATTATTATTAGAAGAAAAAAACAAGGTTCAATAAAAACTTTGCTGTGTGGTACATTTTTTTAAATTAAGACATGAATGGAATAAAAATTCTTACTGAAGGGCTTAACAACTGGAAACTCCGACTGATACTAAGCGCTCTTTTATGCATTATGGGCTTAGCTTCTTTGATCAGTATGTTCCTAGGTTTGTTTCTTGATTTGAGCATTTACGATAAGTCTATTGTAGCTATAGCTATTTGGATGGTTGGCATTCCCACTTATTTGATTTTTAGTGGGCTTGCAAAAATCACTCCCCAATCCATTGCTTTATTTATAAATGAGAATACTGATAAAATTCAGCACGATCTTCAATTACTGTTGAAGGATGAAGATGAACTTGATGAGCAAACAAAAACCAAACACCGTGAGCTCATTAGTTTTTTACAAATCACACCTTTATATACCTTATTACCGGATAAACCTGTAAAACAAGCTTATTTACTAATGCTTTTCTCAATGTCTTGCAGCTTTCTGATCTGGTTTATTTCCTGAGCTGATTCTAATTCGCGTCTTTGTTTTAAACTCTCGTCTTAGTGAAATAAACACTCATAATTCGTACCTTTTTGTTATGCCTCACGATCATAAGCATCATCATCACCATCATCATAATTTTAATGATTCATCCACTTTAAAATTGTGGATATCAATATTCCTGAACCTTGCGATTACCATTGCTGAATTTGTTGGGGGAATTCTATCAAATTCTTTGGCTCTGTTATCCGATGCTGTTCACAATCTAAATGACACGCTTTCCTTGGCAATAAGTCTTGTTGCACGCAAAATATCTAAAAAAGGAGCCAACAATGATAAAACCTTTGGATACAAACGAGCTGAGATAATTGGAGCTTTTATCAATTTGATCACACTTGTATTAGTAGCGTTATTTCTAATTAAAGAAGGCGTTGAACGTTTTTTTGATCCACAGCCTATAGATGGTTTTACCATGTTTTGGGTGGCTATTGTCGGGCTTCTTGGTAATTTTATCACAGCTGCTTTATTGTTTAAGGATTCCAAAGACAATCTGAATCTAAAAAGCGCCTATATCCATATTTTATCAGATGGGTTATCATCTGTAGGTGTAATCATTGGTGGCTGGTTAATTCTCAAATATGAATGGTACATAGTTGATACTTTTTTAACCGTAGGAATAGGAGCTTATATTCTTTGGCATTCCTATCACATGCTTCAGGAAACAACTGATATTTTGATGCAATCAACTCCGGAACAAATTAACCTTCCTGAACTCACTTCTAGAATTGAAAAAATTCATAAGGTACAAGAAGTTCATCATGTGCATGTTTGGCGTCTCGACGAAAACGAAATAATGATGGAAAGCCATATTGTTGTTGATGAAGAAGACATAAATGAAATGGAAGTGATCAAAAAAGAAATTAAAACCTTATTGCATGATGATTTTGGTATACATCATTCAACTTTAGAATTTGAATGCCAGCCTTGTAGTTCTCATCATCATGAAGCTTTAACTCATCATCATTAAACTCTTTTAAATGAAATTATTTCTCCCTTCTTCTCTATTATTCTTAGTATTTACTTTTATTACGTGTAATTCCGGTCCGAAAATAATAGATGACCTTTCGGATAAATCTTTTGAGGTGCTTAACCAGAATGGAAAAACCGTTATTTTCCCTGACGATTATAAAGGGAAATATGTAGTTGCTGGATTTATCTATACCAACTGTCCTGATATTTGCCCTTTAGTTACCCAAAACCTTATTAAGGTTCAAAAAGAGTTCAGCAATCCTGATGACATCCAGTTCTTGGGAATAACTTTTGATCCCAAAAGAGACACTCCTGAAGTCCTGAAAAATTACAAAGGGTTATTTAATCTGGATAAAAATTTTGATTTCCTTACTGCAGATTCTACTACCATAGCTGAATTAATGGACAGTGTTCGGGTTCGATCTCAGGTTTCCTTTACGCAAGTTCGAGAAGATGACAAAGAGGTCTACTTTATGAATCACTCTGACAAAATTATTGTACTGGATAAAAAAGGAAGAATCATTTTTGAGTATGGCGGAAGCATGACCCCTGTAAGTTATATTGTCGAAGATCTTCAAACAGTACGGAGGTAGTTGAGGTGAAAATAGCGCCAACAGTACTCCTCATCTTGTTCCTTTATGTTAGTTGTGGTAAAGAACCAGAAAGTAAGCGTCCTGATATTCAACCCGAAATGGAAATTCAAAACTGGGCACGCCCCGGAGTTCAGGGTCAAATGAGTGGGGCATATTTCACTTACAAAAATCCCCTTGAAATTTCCGACACGCTGGTTTCTATAGAAAGCCCTCAAGCTATGATGACACAAATCCATGAATCTTACACTACCGAAGATGGACTTGCAGGAATGAGAGAAAAGAAAGAAATCATCATAGCGCCCGGCCAAGAATTAGTTTTGAAACAAGGTGGTTTGCATGTAATGTTAATGAATCTAAACAAGGACCTGTCTGAAAACGACTCCGTGAAAGTTTCTCTTACATTCAGCCAAATTGGTACAACTACATTCACTTTACCAGTTAAAAGAAACTGAAAATAAAGCCCGAACTTTTCACCATTCGGGCTCTCTGGGTTGATTAAGAAAATGAGCCGGGTTAAAAGCTCACTATTTAATACGGATAAGCCCGACAATCAGATTGGTTTTAGAATTTAAATACCTGTGCCCCTATTTTTCTTTATAAGGTGAACTTGGAGTATGATTTACTTTATGGAACATGGGTCGGAACTTATAGACATAAAAAAAGACACGTTCAGCGTGTCTTTTTTTATTAAAGTAAAACCGAAAGAAATTTAGTGTGAAGCAAAGATCTCTGTAGTTCCATCGCTTTTTACTAAATAAACATCATAGTTGTCTGCTTCTCTTCCAGGAACCTCCATCCCCGGTGACCCAATCGGCATTCCCGGAACTGTAAGTCCAATTGCACCTTCCGGTTTTTCTTTTAAAAGTCGGTTTACATCTTCGATGGGAACATGACCTTCCACAAAATAATCGCCAACCATAGCTGTATGGCATGATTCAAATCTTGGAGGCACACCTTTTTCTCTTTTTACTTCCATCAAATTAGGAATAGGCTTTTCTACCACTTCAAATTGATCATCATTCATTAAAGCAGCCCATTTAGTACAGCATTGGCATCCCGGATTCTTATACATTACCACTTCGATCTTATCAGCAGAAGCCGAAGAAACCGTTGCTGAGTACTCGTCCTCTACTACTTTTTTTGGCCAGAACAGTACCACTCCAAAACCTATGGTAAATATAAATCCGAATATTAAAATCTTATTGTTGCTCATGATGAATTTGATTATTTGAGATTGGTTTAATTTACTAAAAATTTAGTGAAGTTTTGGGAAGCGCCATTTTATTTATAAAGCATTTACTCTTTTTTTTGACATAAGAAATCTACATCTTATTTTCGTGTCAACAACTAACTCTCCTTTAATGTCATTAAAAAGACTCTCCCTTACTTACTTACTTCTTTTAACTTTATCATTTTCAGTAAGTGCACAAATCTCCCAATTTAAAGCCACCTTCATAAAGGCTCAACAAGAGAATAAACAAGTAACTGTTATCCTTACTAATGGAAATACTTATGTTGGAAGTATAATTTCTGTGGAAGAGGAATCAGCCGGGGTAGAAACTAAAGACGGAGTATTTAACTTCCGGTACGATCGCATAAAAAATGTTAAGATCTATAACCCCGATGATAAATCTAGCGGGTGGCGTGATAATCCTTCAAAAAATAAGCTTTTTATCACCCAAACCGGGAAAATGTTAGATAAAGGTTCCGGCTACTATCAAAATACATTTATCTTCTTTTCCAATTTCTCTTATGGAATTACAAATGGGATTAGCGTTGATGCCGGATTTAGTATGTTTCCGGGACTTGGAATTGAAAACCAAATGTTTACTGCAGGCGCTAAAATTGGAACTTCATTAAATAGTACTCTTTATGTTTCCGGTAACATAAAATACTACAGAGTTTTTGATATTGATGAAGGAATAACTTCTCTTTTTGGCTCAATTACTTACTCAAAGAGTCAATTAGATTTAACTGCCAGTACAGGGGTTGGTTTTGCAGATAATAGCTCCTCAAATGCGCTTCTAATTCTTGGGGGTCAATATAGAATAAGTGAACGTTTTGCATTTCTTTCAGAGAATATCATTTTTCCTTCAGGTGATGCCGGCTCTGATGCCCTACTTTCTTTTGGTGGAAGAATAATTGGTTCAAAAAGTGCTTTTGATCTGGGTTTCTTTGGGATAGAAGAAATACTTTTTCCATTTGTAAGCTATACTATCAAGTTTTAAAAAATTATGCACTCAAAAAAATTCTCCTACGAAAATCAGGAACTGGAAATAACCTGGGACATGAAACGCTGTATCCATGCAAAAGAATGTGTGCACGGATTACCCAATGTGTTTGATATAAAAAGAAAACCCTGGATCGACCCGGATAATGAAAGTGATTCTGAAAAAATTATTGAAACTATTGAGAAATGTCCTACCGGAGCACTTCAATATCATTTTAAAAATAAAGACAATCCAGAGACACCTCCTTCATCAAACAAACTAATTATTGATGAAGATGGACCTCTTTATGTTCATGGAAATATTGTTTTGCAAGATACTAATGGCAATGAAGTGCTGAAGGAAACCCGTTTGGCATTCTGCAGATGTGGAAAATCTTCAAATAAACCATTATGTGATAATTCTCACATTGGAGCTGAATTTAAATCCGGAACTTCTTACAACCCGGAACGCTTGGAATTGGAGCCACAGGAAAATGTAGGCGGTGAACTTTTGATAAAACTTGTTGAAAACGCTGCCTTCGTAGTAGAAGGAAACTATGAATTAATTGGTGGAGATCAACAAACAAAAACTTGTAAGCGAATGAGTTTCTGCAGATGCGGTGCTTCAGAGAACAAGCCTTTTTGTGATGGAAGCCATCGCCAAATAGAATTTAAAACTAATGAGTAATCCTACCATCCTAGTTGTAGCTTCTTTTATGGCTGCGCTTGCTGTAGGTTTAGGCGCTTTTGGAGCTCATGCCTTAGAAGAATCTCTTTCACCAAAAAGGTTGGAGACCTGGAATACAGCGGTTACTTATCACATGTGGCATGCATTGGCTTTGATTGGATTAGTTCTGGTTTCAAAAGTTTTTGAAGTTGATCTGACTTGGTCGTTAAACTTGATCTTAGTCGGTATCTTTATTTTTTCTGGAAGTCTGTATCTACTTTGCTTAATTGATACGAGTTGGTTAGGTGCAATCACTCCTATTGGGGGAATTTGTTTTATACTTGGTTGGATATTAGCAGGATGGAAATTTATAACTCAAATCTGACTTCATATGAAAGCGATCTGGAACGGAAAAACATTAGCTGAAAGCAACAACACTGTTGTGGTTGAAAACAATCATTACTTCCCAGCTGATTCTATCAATGAAGAATTCTTTACTGATAGTGATCACAAAACAACCTGTCCATGGAAAGGATTAGCAAGCTACAAATCCATTCAGGTTGATGGAAAAACCAATGAAAACGCAGCGTGGTATTATGCAGAACCCAAAGACGCAGCTAAAGAAATAAAGGGTCACTTCGCCTTCTGGAAAGGTGTGGAAGTGACCGATTAATTTCGTCGAATTTACAGCAACTCACTAGCGATGTTAGCCAGATCAGAACGCTCTCCTTTCTCAAGATTGATGTGTGCATATAGATCACTTTTTTGCATACGATCAACTAAATAAGAAAGACCGTTGCTTTGTGTGTCCAGATAAGGCGTATCAATTTGGAAAATATCTCCTGTAAAAATGACTTTGGTATTTACTCCTGCTCTGGTAATAATGGTCTTCACTTCATGTGGAGTTAAGTTCTGAGCCTCATCGATAATAAATACCACATTTGATAAACTTCTTCCGCGAATATACGCCAACGGCACTATTCGAAGTTTATCGGTTTGGATCATCTCATCAATTTTCTTGTACTGTTTGCTGGTTTCTTTGAATTGATGTTTTATAAAGCTCAGATTATCCCAAAGTGGTTGCATGTACGGGTTAATCTTCGCTTCCGCATCTCCGGGTAAATAACCAATATCTCTATTGCTTAACGGTACAATTGGACGAGCCAAGTAAATTTGTTTAAAGTTACTTCGCTGCTCCAACGCGCTTGCCAATGCTAATAATGTTTTGCCGGTTCCGGCTGCACCTGTAATAGTTGTGAGCAAAATATTTGGATTCAACAGGGCGTGCATTGCAAAAGTCTGTTCTGCATTTTTGGGGTGAATACCATAAGCGTTTACTTTTTCTACTTGCTCTATATACTTTGACTTTGCGTTGTACCAACCCAGAGCGGATGATCCATGGCTTTTCATTATGTAGTAATGATTGCTGGGTGGTTTCGCTTCCATCAACTCTTTGGGTTTTATCTTCCCTTTCTCATAAAACTTACTTATCAAAGATGGATCTTCAAGCTCTAGATCTGTTTTCCCTCTGTATAAATGATCTATGTCTTTAACCTGAACCGTTTCATAGTCTTCGGCGTCCAGATTTAAAGCTCTCGCCTTTAAACGCAGATTGATATCTTTGGAAACAAGAACAACACGGGTATTCTCGTTTTCATTTTTGAGCCGTATTGCTGCGTTTATTATGTGATGATCGTTTCGTGTGGCACCAAATACTTTATTGGCATCAACATGCTTCCCTCCGTTACTTATAACTTTTAGCTTGCCGTGAGATTTTCCATTCAACGGAATCCAATCTTGCAACATGTTCTCATCGGAAATTCCATCCAGATAGCGGATGAATTCGCGGGCATGTAAGTTTATTACGGTATTTCCTTTCTTAAAGGTGTCCAGTTCCTCCAGAACTGTTATTGGGATTGCAACGTCATTTTTTTCAAAATTCTTAACGGCTTCATAATCATATAAAAGCACGGAAGTGTCGAGTACGAAGATCTTCTTCGCTTTCTTCTTAGGCATGGGCTAATCGTTTTGATTTTTAGAGATCGAAACCTCTTGGTAGATGATGTTAAAGAACGGTCGGGTTAATTAAATCAATCAAAAACCAATATGCAATGGATGTGGAAAACTCGTTCTGATTTAATACTGAGTTAACATTTCGTCTTCCTTAAAAGTGTTGATAACTCAAGCATTAAGTTGATAAAGTGCTATGCTCAGTGCAATTGCCGCATTCAGGCTTTCTACCGAGCGATTCTCTTCCGAGGAAGGAATCATAACTCTCTTTCTGTTGGCATTGATTAAATTTTCATCAATTCCATTAGCTTCATTACCAACAATGAGAATAATTTTATTGGTCTTATTTATTTTTGAAATCGATAGAGCCCCTTCATTTCCATCAAGCAACAAGGTCTGCCAGCCCTTTTTTTCCAAAACTTCCAAGTCTTTACTCAAATCACAATTTTTATATGGCATCGTTCCCGTTGCCCCTGCAGTGCTTCTCACTACTTTGGGATTGTGCAGATCTACAGTTCCTTTACCAATTAAAACAGCTGTAGCACCAAACCAAGCTGCAGTTCTTACAATACTCCCCAAATTTCCCGGATCCTGAATTCTGTCTGTTGCAATGATCAATCCTTCTTTTTTTGACAACTCTTCAGTGGAAGCTTCTTTTGGGATTTCACAAACAGCAAGAATTCCCTGACTATTCTCGGTATCAGTTACTTCAGCCATCACCTTTGAATCCAACTCGTAAAAGCTATTAGCTGTCAGCTGATAGTTAACAGCTTTTCCTTCTTCCAAAAAAACTTCCCTAACATTCAGAATCCCATTCTCCAAAACCTGCTCTACTGCCCTCTCTCCTTCAACTACAAACAGTCCTTCTCTCTCACGATACTTTTTCTGCCCGAGTTTTCTTAAAAGCTTGATTTGATTATTTGACGCTGATTTCACGAGTTCTGAGTTCTGAGTTCTGAGTTCTGAGTTCTGAGTTCTGAGTTCTGAGTTCTGATAAAAAGATACTTCATAATCTATTACTTCTCATGTAACTAATACTAATTATTTGGAGAATGATTTTCTATCTTTAGCGGAATCAAAAAAACGAAGCTAAAATAACTCATGGATTTTTTAAAGAAACTGGGAATTGAAGGGGTAAACGCAGGCACTAGCACTGGTCGAAATTATCTGGAAAGTAAAAATCAAATTACCAGCTACACTCCTGTTGACGGAAAAACAATTGCTAATGTAACTACAACTACCAAAGAGCAATACGAAGAAGTAGTTCAGGCATCTCAGGAAGCATTTAAAGTTTGGAGAGAAATGCCCGCTCCGCAACGTGGTGAAATTGTTCGTCAGATCGGAGATAAGCTTCGTGAATTCAAAGAACCTTTAGGAAAACTGGTTACTTACGAAATGGGTAAGATCTATCAGGAAGGTTTAGGTGAAGTTCAGGAAATGATTGACATTTGTGATTTCGCTGTTGGATTAAGTCGTCAGTTATACGGTCTCACCATGCATAGTGAGCGCCCAAATCACAGAATGTATGAGCAGTGGCATCCGCTTGGAACAGTTGGAATTATTTCAGCTTTCAATTTCCCTGTAGCTGTTTGGAGCTGGAATGCAATGATAGCTGCAGTTTGTGGTGATACTATGATCTGGAAAGGTTCTGAAAAAACTCCTCTTTGTGGAATTGCCATTCAAAAGATCGTTGCCAAAGTATTGAAAGAAAATAATCTACCGGAAGGAATCTTCTGTTTGGTTACCGGAGATAGAGAAGTTGGCGAATGGATGACAGAAGATGAGCGTATTCCATTGATCTCTGCAACCGGCTCTATCCGAATGGGTAAAGAAGTAGCTAAAGTTGTTGGTGGACGTTTAGGAAAAACCATCCTCGAACTTGGTGGCAATAACGCGATCATCGTTTCTGAAAATGCAGATATTGAAATGGCAATCCGTGCAACTGTGTTTGGAGCTGTTGGAACTTGTGGTCAGCGTTGTACTTCTACGCGACGACTTATCATTCACGAATCAGTGTATGATCAATTCAAAGAACGTTTATTGAGTATTTATGAAAATGTGAACATCGGAAACCCACTTGAGCCGGATACTTTAGTAGGGCCGATGATCGATCAGCTTGCAGTAGATGCAATGCAAAATGCCCTCAAACAAGTAGAGAAAGAAGGCGGAAAAGTGATTTTCGGAGGCGAAGTTTTAGACAGAGATGGTTTTTATGTTCGTCCGGCTATCGCTGAAGCTAAAAATGAATTCGATATCGTTCAGGAAGAAACTTTTGCTCCGATTCTGTATCTCATTAAGTACAAAACTATTGATGAGGCGATGAGCTATCATAATGGTGTGAAGCAGGGATTGAGTTCTGCGATGTTTACACTGAATATGCGTGAAGCTGAAAATTTCTTAAGCACACACGGTTCTGATTGCGGAATTGCCAATATCAATATCGGTACCAGTGGTGCTGAAATCGGTGGTGCTTTTGGTGGCGAAAAAGAAACCGGTGGTGGCCGTGAATCCGGCTCTGATGCTTGGAAAGCTTACATGCGCAGACAAACCAATACCATAAACTGGAGTGAAGAGTTACCGCTGGCACAGGGTATTTCTTTTGACGTCTAATTTTGAATTAGGAATTGGTGAATCCTAATTCTTCATCTACATCTCAGGTCAGGTCATCCTGAACTTGTTTCAGGATCTTAAGTAAAGGCTTTGATTTAAGATTTAGATTTTGATCCGTTTTCAATACATCACAAAGATCCCGAAATAAATTCGGGATGACGAAAAAGGTTTTTTTCGAACGATTGTAACAAAACACTAAGATTCTTTGTTTGACGAAACAGTTGTATCTGCTTCTCAAGGAGATGAAAAGTGAGATTTTTGCTGGTTCAGGAGGATTACAACTTGATTAGAATATTCAGCGTTTCACTAGTTCCGAACGTCTCGTTCGGAATTCCATCAGGAAGCTCCTGCTTCCTTTTCATTTCAAATTCTAGTCATCGTCCTTAACTCTTCCGGAGTTTTACCTCATCAAAAATAAAAGCTGATTCTTATCAACTCTGGAAGAGTTGACTCAAGAAATATCGTTTACTTTCAAGTTTTCTCTTCTATATTCAAGAAATTAAACTAACTAACAGAACATGAAACAGATCTTCGTTTTCTTCATTCTAATTATTGGAACTAATGCTCTTTGTGCCCAAAACCAATCCCCTGAACAAAAGTTACAAGAACTTGGAATTGAACTTCCGGAAATTGCTCCTCCCGTTGCTAACTATGTTAATGTAGTTCGGTCCGGAAATCTGTTATTTCTTGCGGGAAAAGGTTCTCAAAATCCCGATGGCTCCAGAATTACGGGAAAAGTTGGAGTAGATCTTACTATTGAAGAAGGGTACGAAGCTGCAAAAAGTATAGCTTACCAACACCTTGCTGTAATTAAGAATGAGATCGGGGATCTCAGCAAAGTAGTTCGCGTTGTGAAAGTTCTGGGAATGGTTAATACTACTCCTGAATTTACAGCACATTCTCAGGTTATTAATGGTTATTCAGATTTCATGGTCGAGATCTTTGGCGAAAAGGGAAAACACGCTCGTTCTGCTGTTGGCATGAGTTCTCTTCCTGTAAACCTAGCGGTAGAAATTGAAGTGATTATTGAAATTGAGAACCCTTGATTATAGGTATTTCATAATATCCCTAAAAAATAGATTCGATAATCGTTTAGCTTAATTTCTTTAGTTATATTATATATTATCTAACGATGGCGATGGGGCTCAAAAACATATTACCAACTAAGGACAAAAACGAAAAGATTGAGATCCTGTTATTCGAGATCGCAATCTTTTTAACCATCCTTGTATTTTTATTCTGGACCGGCTTTAGCTTTTATGCCGGATATCAAACTTTGATCAAAACCATTTTCGTTTTTGGTTTTGTAGCCTATACGGGCATTTATATTGCTCAGAAAAAGGGTGTCTCTTTCAATATTATGTCATCCATTTATTTTGGCTTGAGTTTTGGGATCATGGCATTTGCCTGGTTACCGGGAGGGGGAATTACGGGTGCCATTATTCAATTTATCATTCTGATTTTTATATCCGGATTGCTCGTTCTTCCAATCAGAGCTTATTTAGTATTCATACTATTAACTTCTGTTATTGTTATAGGCTTCGCTATCTATGAATATTTTAACCCCACAGCTGCGGTTCCTTATTCGAATGAGATCCATAGAATCAGAGATATTTCCATTGCAAGTATTATTTCCATTATAGTACTTGGTTTTTCTTTGTTCACTTTCAAACGCTCGTATGTACGTGACCGTGAATCCCTAAATAAAGCTATTAAAGAAATTCAGGTAGAAAAGGTAAAAGCTGAATCTGCTGATAAAGCAAAATCTCAATTTCTGGCAACTATTAGCCATGAAATGAGAACCCCACTTAACGGTATAGTTGGTATTTCTGAGCTTTTGTCTGAAACAGATCTGAACCCTGAACAAGTTGAAATGGTGAAGAATCTAAGTTACAGTAGTAACATGCTTCATAGCTTGATCAGTGATGTTTTAGATCTTACCACTATTGAAGATGAAAATCTGGAATTGAATGAAAACGTATTTCAATTGGAAAGTGAAATCAGTGACATTCTGGAAATTTTCCGACCTAAAATAGATTCCAGAAAATCTTTCCTTCATCTGCATCATGAACATGATGAACGCATTCCAAAGGTTCTCTATGGTGATATAACCCGAATCCGTCAGGTTATTGTTAACCTTGTAAATAATGGTGTAAAGTTTACGAATAATGGTTCTGTAATTGTACAGACAAAGTTGCTGAAAAGAGAATCAGGTGTTGCTACTGTTCAGTTTACCGTTTCAGATACCGGGATAGGTATTTCTAAAGAAGATCAGGATAAATTGTTCACCAAATTTTTTAGAACAGGATTGGCAAATACTATTGAAGGAACCGGCTTAGGGCTTACTATAAGCAAAAGGTTGGTTGAATTAATGGGTGGAGAAATTTCTTTCACTTCCCAGCTTAAAAAAGGATCATCTTTTACATTCGAGCTTCCCTTATCTATCAAACCAAAAAATCCTCAAAAGGTGGAGTCTTCAAGTCATGATGAAGACTTAACCAATCTGAAAATTCTTATAGCTGAAGATGTACCCATTAATCAAATGGTTTTGAGCAAAATGCTTAAGAACCTTGGTATAGAAAACATAGAAATAGTTAATGACGGAAAGGAAGCTTTAGAAGCAGCTACTAATGGCGAAAATGAATACGATTTTATTCTAATGGATATTCAAATGCCTAAGCTGGACGGGGCTCAAGCATCAAGGAAAATACTCGAATTTTACCAAGGAGATGTTCCTTTTAAAATTATTGCTGTAACTGCTAATGTTATGAAGGATGATTTTGTGTTGTACAGAGAATCAGGAATGGTAGATGTGTTAAGCAAACCTGTTAACATCAAAATGCTTTCACACACTCTATACAAACATATAAGTTAGGCTTCCTATTTTATCATCTTCTTTCGTGGCAATTTTTCTGGTTCTAGAAAAATAGCATCCAACCTAATGTAATTAGCAGAAGTATAAACCGATAAGTAAATATCAATATATAGAATGCAAAATTGAGCAGAATAACTCTCGCAATGTTCTTAACTAAACCTGCTTTAAAAAATCCTTTGTAAAGAAAGAATCCATATATATTCAGCAGAACAAAAGAAGTGATCGTTATTGTTTTATCATTGATAACAATTTGGCTGCTGTTTGAGAACAAAGTATAAATAAACGGTAGCGAGCAAAGAACAACCAGTAGTAAAAAAGAAAAAAGAATAAGACTTCTGTTTATATGAAATAGCAAAGGTTTGTTCTTTCTCTCAGAATAGTTGGTAAGAAATGTTAACCCTGAAAACATCAAAGGTAAGATCAGTAAAAAAACTTTTGAAAGCGTTTTAGTAAGTTCATTATACTGAATATGAAAGCTTTGTGAGTCAAGTTCAGAAGAACTTATTAAAGCTTCTATCCAGCCCCGGGTAAAGTCACTATATATCAAACCATTTAGTTGGATTTGGAGACTGGTTGTAAAAGTATTTATGTACGGAAAAAGAAAATAAATTGCATTCGCGATCAAAAACCATTTTATAGGTGATATGTATTTTTTTCTTTCTCCAACATTGTATGAAGTAACATACTTCCCCGGATTTAAAAAGAATAACTTTAATGTTCTGAAGAATGCATTATCAAAATTGAAAATACTTTCCATCACATCACCAACAAGCACTATCAATCTTAGATCTTTTTCATTAAGCTTCTTTTGACCACAGTTTGGGCAATACAAATAATCTACAGGACTATAGTTACAATTGGAGCAAATATTCTTTTTTACCAGCTCTTCCATACCTTATCAGATGACTTTTTCTATCCTGCTGATCAATTCTCCTACAAAATCTAATTGCTCTGGCCTCATAAATACACTTCTTAGAATAGTAACCGTTTCAGTGTCGGCTTCATATTCAGAATGTAATCTTTTGAATTCTAAACTCGGAACCTTAAACAAAGAAAGATAGAATGATTGGTCTTTCATTCCTTTCTCAAATACTTTTTTAGAAAGTTCAGAAATCTGTGAGGTACTTTTAGTTGATTGGTGGATAGGGAAGTAACCCAGTATATCCAGTTCCGGTTTTTTATATGGAACCAGATTTCCACTATTCTCCATTAACGAGTAACCCTTTAAAGCAGCCTGTCTACATTTTGCCATAATGGCTCCAAAACCTTCGTTTTCTTTTAATGGAAAACATTGCAATGTAGCCCACAAAGCAACTGCTGCTGCTCCGGCTCGTGAACATTCTAAACTTATTTCTCCAAGGTGGAGGTCATCTGAAGTAAAATATGTATAAGGAGAATCATGTTTATAAAACCTTCCGACTTCCGGGTCTTTAAAAAGCACACAACCACACCCATAAGGTTGTAATCCATGTTTATGTGGATCTACAACAATACTGTCAGCCTCTTGCATTAATTTCCAGGAAGTCCCATCTATTAATTCTGAGTCTTTAAGCGTTCTGAAAAAACCTCCGTAAGCAGCATCAATATGAATTCGGACTCCATGCTCTTTTGCCCAAAGGATAACTTGATCAAGCGGCTCAACTTCACCAAGACCGGTAGTTCCCAGAGTAACAACTATGGTTCCAACTCCATCTGGGTTTACTTTATCTAAATCGAAACTTCCATCTTCCAATATTGGAATTTTTATCGAATCAACGGCCAGAACCCCACACATTCTTTCGTGGGTGTAATGCGAATTAGAAGAAAATGCGATCATTTTGTCCGGATGTGATTCTCTTGCTATCCAGAGAGCTTCCAGATTTGCAATGGTTCCACTTGCCGTTAAATGTCCCAGATAGTTTTTACCGTATCCAAAAAAATCAGCCAGTTCAGTTATTACTTCCTTTTCCATTTCTGAAGATGGAGGTCCACCATCCAATGCGTGATTATTTGGATTAATACTCATTGCCATTGCATAAGCAGCCCATGTTATTGGATGTGGCGGCTTGAGCATTTGTCCGGCATAAACCGGATGATGAAATGGATAATTACATTTTAGACGTTGAGAAAGTCTTGTAAAAACTTCCTCTGCTTTCGAATCAGAAACAAAAAGCGTTGAATCTACATCCCACGCCCCATAAGATTCTTTCCAGTTTTGCAGACTTTCAAGTCCTGTATCGAGTGCTTGTTTAGCCTGCTTATCCATTAATACAGATTAACTGAAATTCCCGCAGAAAGAACTTGCTTTATCTGAACTTCACTTGAGAAGTCATCATCGTAACGCATTTCAAACTGAAAAGAAGCGCTAATTATTGAATTGATCTGTCCTACAAGTTCATTAGCCCAAAATACATCCGTTTCTGAAACCGGATCTGTGAAACTTGTGAATGTTTCCAGATTACTCGAGTACTGAATATTCTCCGCAACAGTTGTCTGAAATGAAATACCGGTCGTTAAACCACCCTCTGACCGAAATGTATCACCTTGAGACAAACCGTAATTCGGAGACAGGTCACCATCAGAAATGAATGTTTGTTTAAGGGCTAAACCCGCTTCAATTTGTAAACTTGGATTCGCGTTGTACTCCAAACCTGCGCCTTCGGTGAGGTAAGCCGGACTAAAGAAACCTGAAATTAACGAATCCCCACCTGCCGGGTTCATTTTTGCTTCATAATCATATCCATCCGCGAACTGTGTTCTGAATTGTATTGCTCCATAAGCAGCTATTTTACTGTCTTCTTGCAGATCATACGTTGTTCTGAGTCGTATAGAAATTAGATCATCTGATTTTCGTGTATCTCCTGCTACTTTTGACTGTCCGTAACGTAAATTTGTTCTGAAACCAAAAGTATGTTGTTCCTTACGATACATTTTAGTGTATACAGTAGAAGCAGTTCCGCTCACTGTGTTTACACCTCCTTCACTCCAATTACTGTACGTAGCCTGAGACCCGTTCAAATTGGCAACCCAGGTTTGAGTCCAGCCATTGAGTGTGTCTGGCACAACAATGGTTTGAGCTTGTAAAGAATTTGCTGTAAAAAAAGTAATTGCGGTTAGTAGTAACGTCTTGGTAAAAATTTTCATCGTAAAATTTATAATTAAGTATTTTTGAAGAGCACAACTTGCTCCGGTTTCTCTTTTGAAAGCATTACCTCTACATGCTCGCCTACTTTTGTAGGAATGGTCATTCCAGTAATGTTCGACTTGATAGGATACTTTCTGTGCCCTCTGTCTAACAAGGTAAGTACCTCGATCCGTTCAGGTTCTCCGGCACTTATTATTGCAGAGACTGCGTCAAACATGGTCTTTCCCGAAAAAATTACGTCATCGATAATGAGAACAAATTTTTCGGAGCATTCTGGCAAAGGTTTATTATGTGTCAGGTTCTTAACATTGTATTCAACCAGTTCAATCTTAGACTCAGAAATGAGCGGCTTAAGATACTCTAAAAATACCCTTGCTGTTGCTAAGCCTCTCTCGTTCAGCCCTACAATAACCAACTCATGTTCCGGTTCAAGCTTTTCCCAAACTTCGATCGCCATTCTTTTCAAAGAACGCTGAATTCGAGCATTATCCATTAATACAATTTGCCGTTTCATCTGCACATAATTATTTTACTAAAAGGTAATAAAATAATAAGGTTCAATGCGAAACTTAATGTACGCATACACCGTTAAATTTTGTACTTTACAGTGTTAACCTTTTCATAAATTAATTGAGGCTTACTATGAGCAGAGGATTAGGAACTTTAATTACAGGAATTGCAGCCTTTGCAGGTGGTGTTATTACAGGTTTATTGCTTACTCCGAAATCCGGAAAAGAAAATCGTCAATGGATTGAAGACAAAAGCCATAAGATTCTGGAAGATGGTGAAAAGAAAATTGGTGAAGTATCAAAGAATATAAAAAAGAGCGTTAAAGATAACTTACCTGACCTTTACGAGGCAACTGAGTTACTTCATTTTGAAGATGAAGAACTAGAAGAGGATGTCTAAAAAATCGTTTCCATATTCTGAGCATATTTTGCAATGGGTATGGAACGAGCTGTTATTTGATACAACTTCTTTAACTACAGAATGTGGTAAATCCCTTAGAATCCTGAATCAGGGAATACTGAATAGATCAGATGGTCCGGACTTTAAATCATCAAGATTGCTTATTGACGGGATGGAATGGCATGGATCTGTTGAGCTTCATCTTATCTCATCAGGTTGGGTATCTCATAATCACCACACCGATAGAAATTATAACAATGTAGTGCTTCATGTTGTAGCTGAGAACAGTCCTAGGAAGGTTCATACCTTATCAGGCAGTGCTCCTTTTACTCTGAATATTCTTCCTTATATACACTCTGGTTTAGCTTCTTTTTTATCTAATTTTGATCGATCTCGATCCTTACCTTGCTCGGGTAACCTTACATTTCTTTCACAGGAGATTTTCCAAGAGCAGATAGAACGATCTCATCAGGAATATTTATCCAAAAAGGTTGATGACTTCCTTTGTTTTTTCTCACCGTCAATTTCACAAAGTTTAGCCTGGAAGAACGCACTTATTCTTTCAATTTTCGATGGTTTGGGAATCTCCGGGAACAGACACCAAATGCGCGAACTTGCTTCAACTTTGCTTACAAAGAAATATGAATCATTAGCACAACTAAAATCAGAAGCCACCAATATCGCTTTCGAAAACCCGGATATTAAATGGAATTATAAAGGTTTAAGACCACACAGCCATCCTTCTAAAAGAATAAATACTGGAATCGAATTTTTCCACTTCGTTAAGTCCACTCCATTTGAACATTTTTTGACTCCCGAATCACACAAAATATGGTTTAAATGGTGTGGTAATATCGGTATTCAAAACGCTGGTCTTCCTAAAATTTTATACGCAACTGTTTTTCTTCCATCTCTTTATTTTCTGGGAAAACTATTTCAATCAGAAAAAATAATCGACTCAGTAAAAAATGAATGGAATTTGTTCAGTGCACCTATACCTAAAATACTGCTTTCTGAATTTACTCAGTTAAATATTTCTCCTTCCGTTTACCAAAAAAAGCTTGGATCAGTCCATCAATTAAGGGAATATTGTAAGCCAAAGAAGTGTTCAGAATGTTTAGTGCTAAAAAAAGCAATTTCATCTTGATTGCTTTTCGATCTATCTCTATCTTTGGGGTCTGTCGAAACGGCATTTTTGCCCGGTCGTCTAATGGCAGGACACCTGGTTTTGGTCCAGTATGTGGGGGTTCGAATCCTCCCCGGGCAACTAACACTCAATAAGATAACAACAGGAGCCGTCTTATTGTTTTATGTAATCCTGAAATTTTCAGTGCTAGCAGTTTAAATGGATACTCCTCTCGCAATATTTTCCGGACGAAGCAACCCCGCTCTCGCAAGAGCAATTGCTGAATCCTACGGAACAAAACTCGGTGACGTTACCATCAAAGAATTTTCTGATGGTGAATTATATGTTAAATTCGAGCAAAGCATCCGTGGTGAAGATATTTTCATTATTCAACCAACTCCCCCTCCCGGTGATAACATCATGGAGTTGTTGCTAATGTTAGATGCCGCTAAACGCGCATCAGTAAAACGAGTAACAGCGGTAATTCCTTACTTCGGATATGCCCGCCAAGATCGAAAAGATCAACCCAGAGTATCTATTGGTTCTAAACTCATGGCAAATTTGCTTGTAGAAGCAGGTGCAGATCGCATTTTGACCATGGATTTACACGCAGCACAGATTCAAGGATTTTTTGATATCCCGCTTGACCACCTTTATGCAAGTAGGGCTTTCATTGAACATTTTAAATCCAACCCAATTGAAAATCTGGTGGTAGTTGCACCGGATGTGGGAAGCCTCAAAACATCACGATCGTATTCTAAAAAGCTTGGAACAAGTCTCGCCTTTATTGACAAGAGACGACCAAATGCTAATGAATCCGAGATCATGAACATTATTGGTGATGTAGAGGGAAAGAATGTGTTGATAGTAGATGACTTAATTGACACCGCCGGAACACTTACGAATGCAGCAGCAGCCATGAAAGAAAGAGGCGCGCTAAATATTACTGCAATTTGTACACACCCGATACTATCGGGACCGGCATACCAACGAATAGAAGATTCACCTATAGATGAAGTCTTAGTTACGGATACGGTAACACTTCGCCAGCCTTCTGATAAGATCAAAGTGCTAAGCGTTGCTGATATTTTTGCGGAAGCAATTCAGCGTATCCACACCAACGACACTATAAGTGCTCTCTTTGACAATTAATGAATAAGTAAGTAAATCCAAAAATGGCAAAAGCTGAATTTAAGACAATAGACGCTGAAAAACGTGAGCTTAGCAAAAAAGCTAATCGTGAACTTCGCGCCCAAAAGAGAGTTCCCGCAGTACTTTACGGACCGGAAGTAAAAGAAAATCTTCACTTCTCTGTAGATGAACTGGAACTTGAAAGAATTTTAAGAACCCAACAAACCAAACTCGTTGAATTAACTTTTGATGACAAAGTGTATAAAACACTGGTTAAAAGAGTAGAGTTTGATCCTGTTTCTGACAGACCTATTCACGTAGACTTTTATGTTCTTTCTGATAAGCATAAAGTAACTCTTCGTATTCCTGTTTCACTTACCGGAAACGCTCGTGGTGTTGTTGAAAATGGTGGACGTTTGTTCCAACCAATGAAAGTGGTTCGTATTCGAGTACTACCTGAGTTTATTCCTGCAGAATTTATAATTGATGTCAGC
Source organism: Balneolaceae bacterium UBA3186 (assembly GCA_002364085.1). Taxonomy (GTDB): domain Bacteria; phylum Bacteroidota; class Rhodothermia; order Balneolales; family Balneolaceae; genus Balneola. The sequence continues at coordinate 72,246 of DEXK01000002.1, forward strand.
AATCTTAAAATTGGTGAGTCTTTTCATGTAGGCGAATTAGACTTGGATGGCATTACTCCAATTGATGCTGAGGGTAGAACCATAGTAACGATCAGACCTCCAAAAGGCGCTGACTTCCTTGACAGCTTAACCGCTGATGTTGAAGGCGATGAAGAAGCTGATGGTGAAGAAACTGCTGAAGGCGATACTCCTGAAGGCGAGGATGCAGCTGGCGGTGAAGGTTCTGAAGAAGAAAAATCAGAAGAATAAAAAAGTGATAAAGGCGGGAATGCCCATTTCAACACCATGTCCATAATCGTAGGATTAGGAAATATCGGTAATGAATATGATGGCACCCGTCATAATATCGGCTTTGATATTCTTGATGAACTGGCAACAACGCTTTCAATTTCATTTGGTCCCGGTGGCGGGCCATTTGAAATAGCTGAAGGAAGACATAAAGGACGTAAAATCGTTCTTGTTAAACCAACTACTTTTATGAACAGAAGTGGTACAGCAGTTAAGAAAGCGTTAGCTAAGTTCAACACAGATAAAAAAGATTGCCTGATCATTTATGATGATCTGAATCTTCCACTTGGCACAAACAGAATGAAGCCAAATGGAAGTGCAGGCGGTCATAATGGAATTTCTGATATCATTGAGCGGCTTGGAAGTAATGACTTCCCACGATTGCGATTTGGTATCGGTGATAATTTTTCGAGAGGCAGGCAAGTAGATTACGTACTTGCCCCTTTTGATGAAGATGAGCTTGAAGAAAAAAATCAGGCTGTACAACATGCTCACGATGCTGCCCTTGCTTTCGTGAATGTAGGGATAGAAAGGGCAATGAATTACTTTAATTGAATTACAATCATAAACTAACGAAAAGAGTATTATGCTAAACATAATCTATTTCTCAGCGGCAGCGGGTGTTATTGCACTTCTATTTACCGCGTTAAAATCTTCTTGGGTAAGTAAACAAGAAGTGGGTACTGACCGAATGGCCCGTATCGCAGAAAGTATCGCAAAAGGTGCAATGGCTTTCTTAAAAGCAGAATATAAAGTGCTTTCAGGTTTCGTACTTGTAGTAGCTTTAATCTTAGCTTTTAGTGCTAATCCTGAAACTTCGAGCTGGATGGTTGCCATCTCTTTCGTTGTTGGAGCAATCTGTTCCGGACTTGCTGGTTTCATCGGAATGAAAGTTGCTACCAAAGCTAATGTAAGAACTACTCAAGCTGCTCGTACCAGCCTTGGAAAAGGACTTGAAGTCGCATTCGCTGGTGGTTCTGTAATGGGACTTGGTGTTGTAGGACTTGGGGTATTAGGACTTTCAGTTCTATTCTTTGTGTTCTCTCAAATGTTTGGTATTGAAGGAGCCGGAGCTGTAAACAAAGTATTGGCAATCGTTACCGGATTCTCTTTCGGTGCATCTTCAATTGCACTATTTGCTCGTGTTGGTGGTGGTATTTATACCAAAGCTGCTGATGTTGGAGCTGACCTTGTAGGTAAAGTTGAAGCAGGTATTCCTGAAGATCACCCATTAAACCCTGCAACTATTGCAGACAACGTTGGTGATAATGTAGGTGATGTAGCCGGAATGGGTGCTGACCTTTTTGAATCATACGTTGGTTCAATCATTGGTACAATGGTTCTTGGTGCTGCTTTCATGACTATTCCGGGATGGAGCGACAATTTTGACGGACTTTCTGCTGTAATGCTTCCTTTGGTTCTTGCAGGAACAGGAATCTTTACTTCGATTATGGGTACATTTTTAGTACGTGTCAAAGATGGTGGCGATCCGCAAAAAGCATTGAACATGGGCGAACTTTTTTCAGGCTTGGTAATGCTAGTAGCTTCTTACTTCATCATAACATGGATGCTTCCTGAAAGCTGGACATTCACAGGTATTGAGTATACAAGTACTGGTGTATTTATCGCAACTATCTTTGGATTGCTTGCTGGTCTTGCAATAGGATTTGTAACTGAGCATTACACAGGTACAGGCACAAAACCGGTTCTTTCTATTGTAAAGCAATCTGTAACCGGTGCTGCAACTAACATCATCGCAGGACTTGGAGTTGGAATGATCTCAACTGCAATCCCTATTATCATTATTGCAATCGCAATTGTAGGAGCTTACAGCTTTGCCGGACTTTACGGAATCGCAATTGCTGCTGTAGGTATGCTTGCAAACACAGGAATCCAGTTAGCTGTTGATGCTTACGGTCCTGTTTCTGATAACGCAGGTGGTATCGCTGAGATGGCTGAATTAGAGCCTGAAGTTCGTGAGCGCACTGATAAGCTTGATGCTGTTGGTAACACTACTGCTGCTATCGGTAAAGGTTTTGCGATCGGTTCTGCTGCATTGACTGCTCTTGCACTATTCGCGGCTTTCATTACGGCTTACGAAGCTGTTAATCCTGGCATTAAAGTAATTATTAATGTTACGGATCCGTATGTAATGGCTGCCCTGTTTGTTGGAGCGATGCTACCTTTCTTATTCTCTGCCCTTTCTATGAATGCAGTAGGACGAGCAGCAATGAGTATGATCGAAGAAGTTCGTCGTCAGTTTGCTTCTATTCCTGAATTGAGAGCTGCTCTTGACGTTATGAACAAAAACGGCGAAAAAGAATACGCTGACTGGACAGACGAAGATAAAGCAACTTTTGATGCTGCTGACGGAAAAGCTGAATATGAAAAATGTGTTGAGATCTCAACTACGGCTTCTATTCGTGAAATGGTTCTTCCGGGGCTACTAGCTGTAATCGTTCCTGTACTATTCGGATTTGTTCCTGGATTTGTAAGTGACGATCCTACTCTTGGTGCAAAAATGCTTGGTGGACTTCTTGCAGGTGTAACTTCTGCAGGTGTACTTATGGCATTGTTCCAAAGTAACGCAGGTGGTGCTTGGGATAACGCTAAGAAAATGATCGAAGAAGGTGTTACCATTGATGGTGTTGAGTACGGAAAAGGTTCCGAAGCTCATAAAGCCGGTGTTGTTGGTGATACTGTTGGTGATCCTTTTAAGGATACTTCAGGACCATCGCTAAACATCCTTCTTAAGTTGATGTCTGTTGTTGCTCTTGTTATCGCAACAATGATCTAAGTTTTTAATTTTGTACGGGCGGATGGCTATCCGCCACCTACTTCCCACTCATGAGAAATTGTGAGTGGGATTTTTTTGTTTTGACCTGAAGTAAAACCGTCATCGCCACGCGCATGCAGGCGATCTAAATCGTTATTAAGATCTATTCAGAAATTAGCATCACAGATTCCGGCATTCGCAGCGGAATGACTATTCTAGACTCATTAGCGATAGCAAATTAAGACGGAGAGTATTGCCAGATCTAACGACCGGAAACACCCCTCGGATTATCCAAAGAACTCTTTGGATAATCATCTCCCCTCCAGTGGAGAATGAATTCGGAATAAAGATTTGATTTTTGGTCTTGATTACAATCCATATCTTTCAGTACAGGCGGATCGCGATCCGCTCCATACGATAAATATCTAATTATTTCTACGAATAATGAATTATCATCAAATTCTAAAACTCATCTTTCATCACGATCAACGATTAGACCAATTAGCGGATCGAAATGCGAATCGTACCAAGGAGCAGATCGAATCTACTTTGGCTGATTTTATGAAGCCGGATCCTACTTATTCGAAATTATACTTTACTGCTACTGATCTGGAAAAAGAAGAATTCGGATTGAATGTTTTGGATGAGTATGACGGATTTATTTCCGCTTTGGAAGAAGGATTGGGTACGGATAGCTATCAAACACAGAACGGAAATTATGATTCTTTGGATGAAGCCGTTGCTAGTCTGGAATATGGAGAAGTGATCGTTGTAGGAAATAAAGAAGCCGATTTCAACATATCAACTCTTCACGTGGAAACAAATTCCAACGTCGGTCATTTGAAAACAGAATTGAGAGAAGTCTTGGAAAGTGAATTTGTAGTCATCTACAAAGAACAAGCGAAAAATGGATTCGACCTTCATCTGTTCTCCAAGAAAAACATCTACACTAAGTTCTTTTTTCCGCTGCAAAGTATATTACCTGATGCTTTTCGATTCTTTAGCATCAACGGAAAGAAATTCAGATCAGAGCGTCATTTCTATTTTGAGACATGGACACTCGCTCGTCCTCCCCACGGATTTGAAGAGGTTTTTCCTGAATCAGTATTATAGTATTTAGATTTTAGTACTTAGTTGTTAGTTCATCATCTAACAACTAAATACTAAGTACTAAAGTCTACTCTTTAACCCCCGGCACATTCATCGGACCTGTATTCTGCCACCAGAATGTTCCCAGTTCTTGTTTAATCGGAAATACCTGATCTAACGTATTCGCATTGTACAATCTTCCGTTTTTCATGATGTAACTTACTGAATTTGTATTTCGGATATTCTGTAACGGATCCTTATCCATAATCACAAAATCAGCCAGTTTACCAACTTCTATGGTTCCAAGATCACGCTCTAAACCAATCGCTTTTGCACCGTGAATGGTTGCAACTTTAAGTGCATCGTGCTCGCTTAGTCCTCCGCTCTGGATAGCCCAAAGCTCCCAATGGAATCCAAGTCCTTGCAATTGACCGTGACTTCCTACTCCCGCAATTCCTCCGCTCTCAACTATATCCTTCAATACTTTAGATTGCTCTTCATGCACATATTCTTCTTCCATGAACCAACCAGCATTTCTACGTCTCGATCTCGAATCTAAATTCTCATGTGGCATAAAGTAATTCAGTTTCACGTTATCATGCGGGCGTTCTGTTGCGTAGAAATAGTTCTCCGTCCAAGGACCGCCATAAGCAACTAACAATGTTGGAGTATATGCTGTATTTGAAAATGCTACCAGATCCACAACATCTTTATAGAGTGGGAACACAGGGAAAGAATGTTCATGCCCCGGATATCCATCAATTACTTGCGTAAGGTTTTCTTTGAAATCGAGCGATCCTTCCGTAGTTGGCATTAGTTCTTGCTCACGAGCTGCTTCAATGATCCACTGACGTTGCTCACGGTTTCCTGCTCCGTACATTTTGATGGTTTTAGTATTGTAATATGAGCTGTATCGCTTCAATACATCCTGTGCATGCTCAAGGTTTTTGATATTCTCACTGCTGAACACTCCCGGACCTGTTGAATATACTCTTGGTCCAAGTAATTCTCCTGCATCAACTAAATCACTGTACGTCAATACATCGGTAGTTGCCGTTTGAGGATCGCGAGTTGTAATAACTCCAAAAGCCAGATTCGTTAAGTAAGACCAAAACTGTCCACGGTGTAAATTAACAGGATGCCGGAAATGTGCATGTGTATCTACGAAACCGGGGACAATGGTTTTTCCATTCATATCCATTATTTCAGCGCCGCTTGGAATCTCGAAAGAACCTCTAGCTCCAACATTTTTGATCCTGTTATTCTCTACCAAAATATCGGCATTATGAATGATCTCATCCCCATTCATAGTAATTGCTGTTGCTCCTCTCAAAACGATCATTCCCTCCGGGGTATCACGCTTGGCCTGTACTTCAATTCTTTTTTCTAAAGGTTGATAGCCTTCATCTTTCTTTTTCTCTTTTTTATCCTCTGATTTTTCTTCAGCATCTTCTTCCTTTTCCTCATCCTCTTCATCAGAATCTTTGGCTTCTTCTTTCTTTTTCTTCTCCATTTCCTTGGCTGCTTTCACGCTGTCTTCGTAAGCTTCGGCATCTTCCAAGCTGTAGCGAATATGAGCATTACCGATCGACCAATGGATATTGTTTGCATCCCATCCCCATGCAGGAAATTGCGCTCCGATGTCAGTTAGTTTTTCGGTCGGGAAAGAACTTGAACCACCAACACGAATCGTTGGAGCATCGCCACCAACTTTTGGCACAGTAACTACATATAAATCGTAGCCAAGTTGAGCCAAAGCCTGATCGCCTTCAGGAGCCATTCTTATCCACGAAGCTCTTGGACTGAAACTAGATCCCGGTGCAGGACTTCCCTGCACTTTCAAATGTTCCTTTTCATCTGTCCCGTCCCAACGAATGGAAGTCAAACCATTAAAGCTCGACAAGAAAATTCTGTCATTTCCTTTTACAAAATGTGGATTTGATCGACCGTTTGAATAGGTAATAAAATTATCTACACTACCATCAGCACTAAGCCAAACTAAATTAGAGGTTCCTCTAAAGGCTGTTCTTTGTGTAGCATTTCTGAACCCTTCCGAATCACCATTTATTAAGACAATCCGTTTTCCGTCATTACTCCAAACCGGTTCCTGATACACTCCGTTATCTTTGTTCAATTGAGTAAGGTTTCTTCCGTTGGAACGCACTTTGTACACTTTTCCACCTTCCGGCTGCCATGTCACGAAAGCAATCCATTTCCCGTCAGGAGACCAAACAGGTTGTGCTTGAGTTTCATCCAGATTCACTAGTTTTTTCGGAGTTCCATTCGGAAATTCCATTGTATATACTTCATTCAATGCTGTAAAAGCTACCATTTTTCCATCCGGTGATGGAACTGCATCTCTGATCTGAGTGATCGTAAATTCTTCACTATCCGAGATCGGATATTCGAAATCGAGTTCCGGTCCCAACTCAATTGTGCCTTTTACATTAAAAGGAATTTCAATGGCATCTCCACCTTCAGTAGGAATCTTCCAGATCTTTCCACCATAGGAAGCCACTACAAATTTATCATCTGGAGTGAATGAAATTCCAGGAAGCACATCTCTCGAAGCTCTTGACTCCTGATCATCGTGCTGAACCGGATATGCTAACCAGCGTTCGCTACCCGTTTTAAGATCCCGAATTACCAATCCTGTATGCTCATCATGGCGTGTACCATACACTAACCATTTTCCATCATTAGATGGTGTTGCTCTGAATGTAGATCCATAGCGAGATCCCTGAGTTGTTATATCTCCGGTTTCCCGATCATACGTTGCTATCTGGTATTGCGGCATTGACGCATTGTACTGCCAGGTTCCACTTCTTCTGGAAAACCATACATATCTTCCATCGGGACTGAAAGCCCCTTCGGTCATTCTGAGATTGCCGGGTTCTTTGACCAGTGCGGTTCCCGATCCACCATCAACATGATACATCCAGATCTTGTGATTTCCCGGCGAGTTTTTAGATGCGATGATATACTTGCCATCCGGTGCCCATTCCGGAGATTGATATTCATTGCTCTTTCCTTTGGTGATCTGCTTTTTCTCCATGTCTTCCGATGAAAGATCGATCGTCCAAACTCCCTCTCCACCTGAGGCATCAGAAATAAATACTACTTTTTTACCGTCAGGACTGAATCTCGGCTGACTGTCGAACTGCATGCCTTCCGTGATCTGAGTTGCCTCACCACCTGAAATTGGCATCGTGTAAAGGTCGCCCAGAAAATCGAATACAATAGTTTCCCCATCAGGACTTACATCCAAAGCGATCCATGAGCCTTCATTCAGATCAAATGAAAATTCTCTCCCTGCTTCCAGAGGAAGATCTCCGTTTTTAATTTTTTCTTCTGTAGAATCTGATTCGGCAGGTTCATCCTGAGCAAATGATGTGGTTGATAAAAATCCTGCAATCAAAAATGCAGATAGGATTAGCTGAAAATATCGGAATGGGTTTTTAGCTGACATAGTTTAATAATTAGTAGTTGTTAACCTTTCAATCTAAATAATTTGATCGCCTAGCCCAACAGCTTTTTACAAGAGATAACAAAGGGCTAAAACCACAGAGATCACATTGGAATGAGAATACAGCATAAATAATCTTTGTGTGCTTTGTGGTTTCTGAATTATCTTGGAAGCCGATTTAAGAATCTATCTCATAAATAAAAAAAGCCGTTCCTACGAAGGCAGGAATCTGGATCGTTAATGCGAGCATATTCATTTAAATCAATCCGGATCTCGGGCTTCCGCCGCGAGATGACTATATAATTATATCACTTTCCTCTCAAGAAATGTTATCTTCTCGCTGAGAAAAAATTTACCTATGACTTTCACACAAAAACTTAGATCTGCTGTAGCTTCTTCGGGTTCTACCTTATGTGTGGGTTTAGATCCTAATTTAAGTTTACTTCCTAAATCTGTAAAAAGAGATCTTTTAGATCCTGAATCTCAGGTTTCTTTTTTCTGCAAGTCTGTGATCGATCACACTCAGGATTTTTGTGCTGCTTATAAACCAAACCTTGCTTTTTTTGAAGCTTTGGGTGCTTCAGGATTAGAAATCTTTGAGGAAGTTGTTCATCATATCCCAGATGACAAGATCATTATAGCGGATGCAAAACGTGGAGATATTTCCACTACAGCCGAGCACTACAAAAAGACATTTTACAACCAATTTAATGTGGATGCAGTTACTCTAAATCCACTCATGGGTTTTGAAACACTGGATGCTTTTACCGAAGATGATACCAAAGGAATTTATGTATTGGCTTTGACATCTAATCCCGGTGCGGATGATTTCCTGAAAAAGCCGTTTGAAGGGTTTGATATGATGGCACAATACATTGCTTCAGAATTGGAAAAGAGATCGAATAGTTCAAAAGCTCATTTGGGAATGGTGATTGGAGCCACTCAGGCTGAGCTTTCTAAGTCTGTAACCGACCTTCACAAAAAAGGATCCTTACTGATTCCGGGAATCGGAGCTCAGGGTGGTTCAATCGAGGAATTGGCTACTTCATTAAATGAACACGAAGGGATTCCGTTGATCAATTCCAGCCGTGGAATTATTTATGCAGGAAGCGATCATGAAAACTGGACTGAACATGTAGCTCATAAAGCCAAAGAAATGAAAGAGAAATTGAATATCATCACAAAGAGATATGTCTGATTTACCTGAAGTAATTGTGTACACCGATGGAGCTTGCAGTGGAAATCCCGGTCCCGGTGGCTGGGGAGCCATCCTGATCTGGAACGGAAAAGAAAAAGAGCTTTCGGGTGGCGATCCAGCTACTACTAACAACCGCATGGAAATGAAAGCGGTGATCGAAGCGTTGAAAGCCATGAAGAAACCGTGTCATGTTAAAATTCATAGTGACAGTGCGCTCATTATTAACGCTATGACCAAAGGTTGGATCGAAAACTGGCAAAAGAAAGGATGGCGAAAAGCAGACAAAAAACCGGTCGAGAACAAAGAACTTTGGGAAGAAATGTTAGCTGCGATGAAGCCACACAAAGTAAGCTGGGTAAAAGTTAAAGGTCACTCGGGATTAGAATTGAACGAAAGGGTGGATCAATTGGCGGTTGCTGAATCGCTCAAATTAAAAATGAAAAATTAAAAATTGGGTGTTGCCAATTCTTAATTCAAACCGAAGCAAAAGGTCTTATTTCCATACCATCAAACTCGCCGAGTTCGGCTTTCATTTTTCCGGTAATGGCGATCATTGCGGCGTTATCAGTGCAGTAAGTAATTTTTGGAATATGAAGTGAAAGTCCCATTTTCTCAGCCAGTTTTTCTGTTTTAGCCCGAAGCATAGAATTAGCAGAAACTCCTCCAGCCAGTGCGATCGTTTTAACTCCGGTTTGTTCTACCGCTCGCTTCAGTTTTTTCACCAACACTTCTGTAATAGCTTCCGATACACTTGCACATAGATCATTCAGATTTTCTTCTATAAAGCCTTCTTCCTGATCCTGAACAAAATATAATGCGCTTGTTTTCAATCCTGAGAAGCTAAAATCCAGTCCTTCTCTCAACAATGCCTGAGGAAATTTGTGAAATTTGGGATTTCCGGTTTGGGACAGTTTATCCATAGTTGGTCCAGCGGGATATTCCAGACCAAATACTTTGCCAATTTTATCAAAGGCTTCACCTGCGGCGTCATCTCTGGTTTTTCCGAGGATCTCATGCTCGAACGGTGCTTTTACATGAACGAGCTGGGTATGTCCTCCCGAAACAGTGAGTGATATAAACGGAAACTCAGGTTTGTTATCAATGAAGTTGGCATAAATATGAGCATCCATGTGATTCACACCAATAATCGGAATATCATTTGACAGCGCCATTCCTTTTGCAAAACACAACCCTACCAACAATGACCCCATCAAACCGGGACCTTGAGTTACTGCGATCAGATCGATCTCATTTAATGAGAGCTCAGCTTCATCCAGCGCTTGCTGTACCGTTTGAGAAATCGTTGTCTGATGAGCTCTGGAAGCCAGCTCCGGCACCACACCTCCAAACTTAATATGTATAGCTTGAGAGGCAATAACATTGGACTGAATCCCTTGACCTGTTAGCACAGCGGCTGAGGTATCATCACAAGAAGATTCGATTGCTAAAATATTCATTTACGAAAGATAATCACATAATCACTTAACTGCATTTTACTTGTATCAATTACCGCAAAATGTTTAATTGAAGTGTCACCAATTCCAATATCATGAAAATAAGATCATCCTTCCTCTTTCTGCTTATAGTTTTTATAAGTTCTTCATTATTTGCACAAAATGAAGTGGAGACAGAACGACATTCTTTGATCGGCATCAAAAAATTTGGCATTTCTGTTGAAATAGAGAAACCAATCGGTTTAAAAGAAGCCACTTTGAATCCGGCTCAAATTCAAAAAGAGATTAACGAAAGTTTTGAAACGCTACCAGTAACTCTATTAAATTTTAACGAGCTCAAAGAATCCTTTTATAATCCGTTTTTCTATGTTCATGTAAACATTATGCAAGCTGAAGATGGAATTTATCCTTTTTCTATTGAAATGAGATTTTATCAACCCATTAAACTGAGTTTAAAAAACGATTTGGAGAGCATGGCATCTACCTGGCACTCCGGGTACGTTGGCATGGTTTCATTTGATAGAGTAAATGAAATTGCCGGAGTTGTTGTGGAAGCAACCAAAGAGTTTAAAGAAGAATTCGAAAGGTTAAACTGAATGAATATTGAGGAGTATCGAAATTTTTGTCTTGCTTTACCCGGGGTAACGGAAGGCTTTCCATTTGGACCGGAAACTATAGTCTTTAAAGTGATGAACAAGATGTTTGCTCTCACTAATATCGAAACTTATGACTTTGTGAATCTGAAATGTGATCCTGAAAGGGCTATTATGTTAAGAGAAGAATACGATGGGATAAGTCCGGGATGGCATATGAATAAAGTTCATTGGAACTCTGTTAAAACTTCTGCAGATGTTGATGATGAACTGCTTAAAGAACTTATTCGGCACTCTTACGAACTGATTGTTGAAAGCCTTCCCAAAAAAAGAAAAGAAGAGCTTAAGCTTCTTTCTTAGCGGTATTTTTTTTCCCCGGAATAATTCGGCCTAATGTCTTCTTTAGAAAAAGAGTAAAAAATTCCCTCTGGCCAAACAGCACTCCATAGATATAGAGAAATAGATTATAAAGTGGCAAAATAGTAACGATCCAAATCAAAGCGCGTTGCCAGAAAGGAAATTCATCTGTAACACCTAATAGATCGAATACAAATTCACGAGCAAATAAAGCAGTAAAACCTGTACAGGCAAATACTATTAATATTATAAAAACCTGAAAAGTACTTTTGATACCCCAACGCGTTTTAAGCTTATCTATAATGCCCATTTAAATTTTTTTACTTCTCTTATTTTTTATTGGTTAACTCAACAATAACAAGTTATTTAGTCCTTTAATTTACTTAAAACATATTAATAATGACCGATAAATATCTTGCAATTACACATTCCTCGAATTAACTTCCAAAGCTAATTATTGAAGGACAAAACTGGTTTATTTTTTGGGTTTAAGAAGTAATAAATACTTGATTGAGCTTCTGGGAAGTTATTTTCTGGTTCTCGCTTACGGATTATCAGGAGACGCTTTTGCTATTGGGTTCATACTTAGTGCATTAATTTATGTTGGTGCATTAATTTCGGGAGCGCATTATAATCCTGCTATAAGCTTGGGTGCTTTTTTTCTAAAACGCATTTCCGGCTCTGAACTTTTAGGATATATAATTGCGCAAATAATCGGCGCTTTTCTTGCCGCTGCCTCAGTTCTCTTTATCTCTTCATTTGTATTCTACATTGAAGCGCCGGCAAATTCCTTATTTTATGAGCAACTAGGTTTAGAAATCTTGCTCACATTCGTTCTTGCATTGGTAGCTTATGTAGCATGGATAGGGAACCCCTCTCATAAAAGTGTAGCTACTTATTCCTTTATTATGGGTTTTGCACTGGTTGCACTATTTATGATGGGTGAAAGTATTTCTGGTGGTATTTTTAATCCGGCTCTTTCTTTGGGAACTTCGATTCTGGATTATTTCTTGGGAGGATCTTCGTATAAAGATATTCCATTATATACCATTGCTCCATTTTTAGGGGCAACGTTAGCATCGTTTATGTATAAATTTATTCTTGAGGAAGAATATTAAGCGTAAAGCTAAACGAACTTCCTACACCAACTTCACTTGCCACTATTATTTCTGAATTGTGCGCTCTCAATATTCCTTTTACCACAGCAAGTCCTAAACCTGTCCCTCCTTTATCCCTGGATCGAGCCTTATCAGTTCTGTAAAACCGATCGAACAACCTGCTCAAATGCTCTTTTCCTATTCCAATCCCTGTGTCTTTTACTTCTACTGTCACAGCTTTTTTATGCTCGATTAAAGAAATCCTAATCTCTCCTTTATTGGTATACTTTATTGCATTTGAGATCAGGTTTTCAATCACTTGTTCTATTTTATCCGGATCGGCATATACTTTTGAAGTAAGATTTGAATCAATTGAAATTTCTATTCCTTTTTCTTTAGCAATTGCATTATGTATTTCCGCCAAAGATTCAACGATCTTATTGAGATCGAATTCTTTTTTCTCTACAAAACTCTGATCATAGTCGTATCTCTGAAGGGTTTTTATATCTTCAAACAATCTGGTAATTCTGCTGATTTGTCTTTTTGCCTGCTGATGATATTTCGATTTATCTTCTTTCGATAAATTTTCCATTTCTATCATTTCTAAAGATCCTGAAATAGTATGTAATGGATTTCTTACCTCATGAGTTATATCTGCAAAAAACTGATTCTGTTTTTCATTCAGCTCTTTCAGTTTTTCATTATCCGATTTCAAAGTTCCAGCCATTTGATTCAGAGAATCCGCCAACGTACCAAATTCATCTGAGCGATTTAAATGTATTTCTCTATCAAGGTTACCTTTTGATATATCCAAAGCAGCTTCTTTTAACTGAGTAATGGGCTTTGCCAGATATCGCGCAAAATATAAGCTAGTTATGAACACAACTAATATCGATCCTACCATTGCGCCGTAGATCAAATGACGAATACTTGCTTCAGCCGCGTATAACTCGTCTTTTGGTTGGCTGATTCTTAAATACCTTGCATCCGTTTCATTGCTTTGAATGCGCTCAAATGCGATCAGGTTTTCTAATTCTTTTCTGTTGATGATTACAGGTTTCTGTGAATCATACAATCCTGCTTTAATTTGATCATTCAAAAATTCTGACGCATCCACAAAACCTGTATCAGGGTAAGCGATCAATTGGTTCCCGATGGAATCGAATACGGCTACATTATAGCCTGTTAAATCTGACACAAATTTAGCCTCGCTAAACAGATTTTGGTCTTTACTTGACCCTTCAAATGACGTTGCGAAAGTATGAGCATCATTTTCAAATTTCTGAATGGCTTCTTCTAACAGAAAAGAACGTATACTCAAAATTGCATAAGAACTAATAGCTATCACCCCAATACTTAGTAATGTTATATAAGTAACTGCGAGTTTTGATTGAATATTCATCTTTTTAAATACTCTCGATTGAACCCATATCCCAAACCTCTGTAAGTCTTTATTAGCTTTTCTTCTTCCTTCATTTTGATTCGAAGATTTTTAATATGAACATCTACAGTTCTATCAAAAATATATTTTTCTTCATCCGTTATATGCTGCAAAATATCTGCTCTTGAGTACACAATTTTAGGATGACGGAAAAACAATTCAGCAATCAAATACTCTGTATGCGTTAAGTCTACTAGTTCATCATTTATGAACATTTGTTTTGTTTCGGTATCCAGATATACATGATCATACTTTAACCAATGAGCTTTTTCGGGACTCATTCTTCTAAGTTGTGACTCGATCCTTGCTTTGATCAGATTTAAACCTGCCGGCTTTTTTATATAATCATCTGCTCCCAAGTTTAACCCTTCGATCTCGTCTACTTCCTCATCTCTTGCTGTTAAAAAAAGAACCGGGATATCAGACAAAACAGGATGATTTCGAATGTGCTTACAAATCTCTTTCCCATCATGATATGGCACCATGATATCTAAAATAGCTAGATCGATTTCATGAGCTTTATCTTCAATTAGCTGAAGAGCTTGTTTACCTTCCTGAGCCCATAATACTGAATAGTCCTTCAGTTCCAGAAAATTGGCCAACATCTCTCCTGATTCAATTTCATCTTCAACAAGTAAAATGGTTTTTGCTTCCGTCACTGTTCGGCTATAAATTTGTGTTCTCCTTAAAAATACTAATATTAGCGGTTCAAATTTAACGGAATACAAAAACTTTCCATTCTCTTACTTGATTAATGAAATACACTAACAAAACCGTCTGGATAACCGGAGCTTCTTCAGGGATTGGAGAAGCACTTGCAAAGGCTTATTTCAGAGAAGGAGCTAATTTAATTCTCTCTTCTCGAAGAGAAGATGCTTTAGAAAAAGTAAGGGCAACACTCGATGACGATCATTCCCGAATAAAAATTCTTACACTCGACCTTTCTCTATCGGATACTTTTGTCACTAAAACTGCTGATGCATTATCACTTTTTGGCTCGATTGATGTTTTGGTTAATAACGGAGGAATAAGTCAGCGTTCTATCTTTGAAGAAACGGATCTGGATACTGTTCGCAAGATCATGGAAGTAAACTACTTCGGATCTGTGGGTTTAACGAGGGAAGTAATTCCTCATATGATTGCTAAGAAAAAAGGACACATTGTAGTTACCAGTAGTGTTGCCGGTAAAATTGGCACTAAATACCGAACTGCCTATTCGGGAAGTAAACATGCCGTTCAGGGTTTCTTTGATTCATTAAGGCAGGAAATGTATGAACATAACATTGCTGTAACGTTGATCTGCCCCGGACCGATCAAAACAAATATCACTAAGAACGCACTCACAGGAGACGGCTCTTCATTTGGCAAAATGGGCGATATGCATGATCAAGCTATGGATGCTGATGAGATGGTTTCAAAGATATGGAGCAGACTAGTTTCAAAAAAAGATGAGATCGTTGTTTCAGGTTGGAAAGAGCGGATGGCTTTAATAGTGAAACGAATTTCGCCTAAGATCTTGAACCGGATTTTAAAAAATAGCAAAGTGGTTTAACCAAGCCTTCTTCTTTTGTTCAGATAAGCCAGCAATGCTTTATCAAAACCTGATTCCGTATCCATTTCTTCGTAATCGATCTCAAATTCACTACACGCCATTTTGAATTTTTTAGTGTGTTCTTCAACTTTAGCAATGTAGTCTTCACGAACTTGAGCGGGCATTACTTCCAATTCCATTCCGGTTTCCATGTCTTCAAACACAAATTTGTTGTCAGAGAAATCAAGTTCACGCTCACTTCTTTTTTCAAGAGTGTTAAACAATAAAACTTCATGCTTTCTGTGGCGAAGATGTTTTAATGCTGAGATAAGCTCATCATGAGCTTCAACATTTTCAAAAAGGTCGGTAATAATCACTACTAAACTCCTGTGATTCAGTCGCTCGGAAACCTCATGAATAACCTGAGCTGTTGCTGTAGTTCTCTTGATCTCATCCTTTTTTTCTTCCCGAACCAACTCTTTTTCCAGCTCAGTATATACTTGCCTCAAATGAGCATATGTCCCTTTTGCAGGGATAAAGCTTTCTATTTTAGAAGAAAAAGGGATGAGCCCGCAAGCATCTCTCTGACGGTGCATTAAATACAAAAGTGATGCTGCATAATGAATTCCATAGCGTAGTTTGCTCCAGTCCCCAAAATGCTTGAATAACATGGATGAACTTGTATCTAACAAAACATAACAGCGTAGATTTGTTTCTTCTTCATACTGCTTTACATAAAAACGCTCTTTTTTTGCATACTGCTTCCAATCTATGTGCTTAAAATCATCACCAGGATTGTATGGTCGGTGTTCTGCAAATTCTACACTAAACCCGTGATAAGGACTTTTATGTAATCCCGAAATGAATCCTTCTACAATTTTTTTTGCTCGCAATTCAAGCGAAGATAATTTTGAAAGTATGTCCGGTTCTAAGATCATGATTTAGTTTACAAGTTATGAAGCAGAAATAAAATTAGATGAAGGTTTATCAAATCTAATTTTTAATTGGGTAGGTATAATTAAAAATTAAGAATTGATTCTACATATGAAACAAATTCTCTTTGCTATTTCAGTCTTGTTTACATCAACTTTGTTTGCCCAAAACTCAATTCAGTTAGAAACTCAGATCTATCCCCCTGGAATTATCCCTGACCAATTTCCACAAGAACTACTGAAATTACTGTACTGCAACCTCTCATTGGAATAGAATTTAAAATCTCAATCCCAACTCTGGAAGAATTGAGATTGCCATAACATAAAATCTATTGTTTCTCTTTCGCCAAATAGTAAAGCTGCATTACTCTCAGTTCATCGTAACCGATCTTCTTATCCAGATCATCATAAACCGGTCGAAGCATAAGCGGATTTTTCTTATCAAAAGATTTCATTACCTGGTCTCTTTGTCTTAAGGAAAGTTCAGAAGCCTCCAATAAACCTTCTAATCTCAACTTATTACCGTCGTCCAGAAAATCTTTTAAGTGCTTGAGTATGGTCATGTCCTTTACACCATGTTCTTCAGCTAACAGCTCTATAGATTGCCCTGCATTAAAAGCTTCACCAATTATTTCAAACTTTTGTCCACCGGTTTTTCTCTTTATCTGCTTCGCAATAGATTTCTTTTTCTCTTCCTTTCCATGTTCCGCTGCGTAGTTTTTGATCACCCCAACAAATGTATCTCCGTATTTTTCTTTTTTCACAGAACCTACACCATACAATGGCTCCAAGCTTTCCTTACTCTGTGGATAGAAATACGCCATCTCCACAAGAGTAGTATCAGGAAACACTGCGTACGGAGGAATATCCTGTTCATCAGCCAGTTCTTTCCGTTTTAGCCTCAGGATATCAAAAAGAGCTTCATCATATTCATTTTCAATCTCTGATGATGTACGAACTACAGCCTCTCCTTCCAATGATGTTTTACTTCTGTCCATTGTACCGAACACATTTTCGGTTCCATCAAGAACTGCAAGTGCAGGTTTTTCTAATTTTAAGCCACCAAATTCTCCTTTGCTTATATAGTCCTGACGGAGTAACATTTTTGAGATCTGCATCCATTGATCCTTAGAGAACTCCAGCCCGATTCCATATGTAGAAAGTTTCTCATGCTCATTTTCGAGTACTTTTTTAGCTTTTGATCCACGAAGAATATCTGCAATATGAGTTGCTCCGAATTTTTCCCCACTTCGGATAATAGTAGATAAAAATTGTTGAGCTTGTATGGTCAGGTCTTCCACATCATCATCTACAGAAAGGCAATTATCACACATACCACATTCATCATTCGGATATGTCTCCCCAAAATAAGCCATCAATGGTTTTCTTCGGCATTCCAAAGATTCAAGATATTTTTTCAATTGCTTTAAATGCTTTTCAGCAACTTCTCTTTCTTGTCCTTTTTTCTTGTTGATGAAATACTGGATCTTTTGAGTATCGGAAGAACCATAAAGAAGTAAACAATCTGCCCGAAGTCCGTCGCGCCCTGCCCTACCGATTTGCTGATAATAAGACTCTATATTTTGTGGCATATCGTAGTGCACTATAAAGCGCACATTCGATTTATTAATTCCCATCCCGAATGCAATGGTTGCTACAATAATTTGTACATCATCTTTAATAAAAGCACGTTGATTCCCCGCTCTCATCCCGTCGCTTAGTCCTGCGTGATATGGCTTTACAGAATATCCTTCATCTTCCAGCGTTTCTGAGAGCTCATCAACTTGCCGTCTTGAGAAACAATAAATAATCCCTGATTGCTTTTTTCTCGTGAACAGAAAGTCCAGTAGCTGATTAACCGGATCCTTTTTGTCCACAACTTTCAAAAACAGATTATCGCGATCAAAACTGGAAATGAATTCTTCGGAATCGTCAAATTTCAGAATATTCTTGATGTCTTCCTGAACACGTGGAGTTGCAGTAGCGGTCAATGCCATACAAACTGCATCCGGAAAATCCTCTCTTAAAGCTGCAATCTGTCGATACTCAGGACGGAAATCGTGTCCCCATTCTGAAATACAGTGCGCTTCATCAATCGTAAAACAATCTACTTTCAAATTTGAAAGCATCTCTCTAGTCTTCTCCATCATCAATGTTTCCGGAGCAACGTAGAGCATTTTTACCTTACCTGATATGATCTTTCGTACGTTAAAATCGTATACTTCCGGGCGCAGTGAACTATTAAGATATACCGCATCAATTCCATATTCTCGTAATTGATCTACCTGATCTTTCATCAAGGAAATCAATGGAGAAATTACAATGGTCAGTCCATCAAACATCATTGCCGGAATTTGATAACAGATAGATTTACCACCACCTGTTGGCATAATCACCAACGCATCTTTTTTGTGTAAAACCTGATTTATTGCCTGCTCTTGCTGTAGTCGGAAATCCTCATATCCAAAGGTTTCCTTAAGAATACTTTTTGCCTCGTTGATCACTGATTGCATTGATTTTTGATCGCTGATTTTTTGATTTAGACAATTCTCACTAAGAATTGCTTTTCTATTTGTTATAACTCTTTTCCATTGTAAACTCGAAGCACCAAAGTTAATCAATAATCCAACTTCAAGCCCGAAAGCTTTTAAATAATTTAGCGCCTGAGAATAATGTCTTTGCTCAAGCTCATCAATAGATTTTAATTCTACAAGTATCTTATCAAAAACAACAAAGTCAGCACTTCTCGATCCAACTTTACTTCCTTGATAAAATACCGGAAACTCCTTCTCTTTATTAAACCTTAATGAAACATTATTCATTTCATCAGCAAGAGCCCTTTGATAAATTACTTCCTGAAATCCATCCCCGATCTCAGAATGAACTTTCATTGCACATTTTAAAACCAGATCGGTTTCTTTGCTGAACGTATACTCTTTATTTACAACACTTTTTTCTTCAGTCATCTCATTACATTTATCTTACATATAGTCTAGTAAGACAAATTCAGAGCAATTCCTTACAAAAAAAGATCGAACCCAATGAAAATATTTAATTAATCAGAAGAATGTGTAAGTATTACTTGGACAGATAGAGACTCTTAAATTCGAACGGTTTTCTAAAATGTTCATCTTTAAAGTCTTTAGCAAAATAGATGCTTTCACCCGTTGATTTCATTTCCGGACCCAGTTCCTTCTTTACGCCCGGGAATTTATCAAATGGGAATACCGGCTCTTTGATCGCCCAGCAATCCAACTTGGATTTCAGATCGAACTCTTTCAGTTTTGCTCCCAGCATCACTTTTGTACCAATAGCTGCTTCAGGAACCTGATTTGCTTTTGCCAAGAATGGAACCGTTCTGGTTGTTCTCGGATTCGCTTCCAGCACATACACTTTCTCGTCCTTAACTGCATATTGTACATTCAGAAATCCCTGAATTTCCATTGCAGCCGCAATTTTTTCCTGATGATCCCGAATAGTTTGCATCACTTCTTCGCTCAATGAATATGGAGGCAATACAGCCGTAGAATCACCTGAATGCACACCTGCCGGCTCAATATGCTGCATCATTCCGGAAATATGAAGTTGATCACCGTCATAAACAGAATCTACGTCCACTTCGATGGCATGTTCCAGGTACTTATCAATTAAGAATGCATTTTCGGGATGTGTTTTCAGAATTCTGGTTACGTATCGCTTCAGTTCTTCTTCTTTAACCGCGATTCTCATTCCTTGTCCACCCAACACATAACTAGGGCGAATCAACACCGGATATCCGATTCTTCTTGCGATCTTTAAAGCTTCTTCTTCATCAAAAGCCGTACCATATTCCGGGAAAGGAATGTCTAACCTTGTAAGCAGATCCGAAAACTGTCCGCGATCTTCTGCGAAATCGATCATTTCAAATGCGGTTCCAAAGATCTTGATTCCGGCATCAACAAATCGCTTGCCGAGTTTTAGCGCCGTTTGTCCTCCAACCTGAATGATCACTCCTTCCGGTTTTTCATGTTCGATGATATCCATCACTCTTTCCCAATATACAGGCTCAAAGTAAAGCTTGTCAGCAATATCAAAATCTGTAGAAACAGTCTCCGGATTACAATTGATCATAATGGCTTCATAGCCCATCTCCTTTGTGGCTAAAACAGCATGCACACAAGAGTAATCAAACTCAATGCCCTGCCCGATCCTGTTTGGACCGCTTCCCAAAATGACCACTTTTTTACGATCAGTAACCTCACTTTCGTTCTCACCTTCATAAGAAGAATAGTAATATGGGGTTTTAGCAGGAAATTCTGCCGCACAAGTATCCACCAGTTTAAAAACCGGCTTTAAACCTAAACTCTTTCTTTGATCGCGAACTTGTTCATCCGAAACCTCTGCACCGCTCTTGCTCAATAACCAGGCAATTTGTGTATCAGAAAAACCTGCTTGCTTTAGTTCAAAGAAATCATCTTTGTCTATGGTTTCCAGAGTTTGTCCTTCGGTTCTGTTTTCAAGCGAAACCATATATCTGATCTGCTGCAAAAACCAAGGGTCTACTTTAGTGATGTCCGCTATTTCTTCTACTGAAGCTCCGAGTTTAAATGCATTTCTGATCTGAAGTGAACGATCCCAATATGGCTTCATCAATCGTTCGCTAACGTGCTTTCGATCCAGTTCTTCGTATCCATCAGCACCAAGCCCGTCTCTGCCAACTTCCATTGATTGCCACGCTTTATTGAGCGCTTCCGGGAAATTTCTACCGATGCTCATCACTTCACCAACTGCCTTCATTTGTGTAGAAAGTTCTTCATCCACACCAACAAATTTATCGAAATTGAAACGAGGCACTTTGCAAACCACATAATCGATACTCGGCTCAAAACAAGCAGAAGTGTTTCCTGTGATCTGATTTTTAAGTTCATCCAGATTGTAACCAACCGCTAATTTAGTAGCCACTTTCGCGATCGGATAACCTGTTGCTTTGGATGCCAGTGCCGATGAACGACTTACTCTCGGATTGATCTCAATGGCTACAAAACGATCACTTCCGGGCTCCATAGCAAACTGCACATTACAACCACCTGCGAACGTTCCGATAGAGCGCATCATTTTAATGGCTGCATTTCTGAGGATCTGAAGTTGCTTATCAGTTAAAGTCTGAGTTGGTGCAACTGTTACAGAATCTCCGGTGTGAACTCCCATCGGATCCATATTTTCGATGGAGCAAATGATAACAACATTGTCGTTGGAATCGCGAAGTAATTCAAGCTCATATTCTTTCCATCCAAAAATACATTCTTCAATAAGTACAGAATGAACCGGGCTCATTTCAAGTCCGCGAAGAACCATTTTATCAAAATCTTCTTCGTTCCAAACTATTCCTCCACCTGCTCCACCCATGGTAAATGATGGGCGAATCACGATCGGCAAACCACCTAACTCTTCTTTGATCTCTTTAGCATCTAACAGAGATTCTGCCTGCCGACTTTTACACTGCTCAATTCCGATCTCTTCCATTTTATCTCGGAAAAGCTGACGGTCTTCTGTTAATTCAACCGCGTCAATATCCACACCAATGATCTTTATTCCTTTCTCTTCCCAGAAATTTTCTTTCTCTAGATCCCTACAAAGATTCAATCCTGTTTGTCCTCCCATCGTTGGAAGAACCGCATCAGGTTTTTCTTTCTCTACAATTTCTCTGATTGAATCTGTTGTCATAGGAAGCATGTAGATTGCGTCCGCCATAATAGGATCGGTCATGATCGTTGCCGGGTTCGAATTGATCAATACGATCTCATAACCCTCTTCTTGCAATGATCGGCAAGCCTGAGTTCCTGAATAATCAAATTCGCATGCTTGACCAATTACAATTGGTCCGGAACCAATAATTAGAATTTTATGGATATCGTCGCGTCTTGGCATTTTGTTTCTTTTAGTCTGTATAGTTTAAAATTCCTTTCAAATTCTCCCCTTGAGGGGAGACGAATAAATCAACAGTTCTTGATTTATTCTGAGGGGTGTTGCTTAATCTAAATATGGCAACACCCTCCGTCCGCAAAGCGGACACCTCCCTCAAGGGAGGATTTATTTCTAACCTTTCCCTTCTTTCATCATATCAATGAATTCATCAAATAAGTAAGCCGAATCGTGTGGCCCTGGTGATGCTTCAGGGTGATATTGCACTGAAAATCCGGGAAAATTCTTGAATTTTAATCCTTCTACTGTTCCATCATTCAAGTTGATGTGAGTTACTTCAGCAACTTCATCTTTTACACTACCTTCTTTTACAGCAAATCCGTGATTTTGAGTAGATATCTCAACCAGTCCCGTTCTTAAATTTTTTACTGGATGATTCGCTCCGCGGTGACCTACAAACATCTTGCCTACTTCAATTCCTTCACTTAAAGCCATTAATTGATGACCGAGACAAATTCCAAACAGTGGCTTACCGGTCGACTTAGCATATTCAACTGTTTCTAAGGCATATTCTGCGGTTGCATTCGGGTCTCCCGGTCCGTTGCTGAAAAAGAATCCATCTGCGTCCCAATCTTTAATTTCTTCTAAAGAAGTTTTAGCAGGAAATACTCTTAACGTACAGCCTCTGGCGTTCAAGCTGTTGATGATGTTCTGCTTAATTCCGTAGTCAAATGCTGCTACTTTGTAGTCACTTTCACCATTTACCGTTTGTGCCTCTTGTCTACACACTTTTGAAGCCAGCTCAAGTCCGGTCATATCTTCCCAGTCTTTAGCCATTTGCACTAATTTCTTTTCATCTAATTCTGTAGAAGAGATCACAGCGTTCATCACTCCTTTTTCTCTAATATGGCGAACTAATTTCCTCGTATCTACTCCGGAAATCCCCACTACTTCCTGGTCTTCCAAATATTCCTGAAGGCTTCCGTCTGCCATCGGATTACTAAATTCATGAGAGAAAGCTCTGGTTATTATACCTGCTACCATAACCTTTCTGGCTTCGTCATCACGCGACATGGTTCCGTAATTTCCAATATGCGGATAGGTCATCATCATCAATTGACCATGATAACTTGGATCTGTAAAGATCTCCTGATAACCGGTCATCGAAGTGTTGAAGCAGAGCTCTCCGCCTGTAATACCTTCATGGCCAACTGCCCATCCGTGAGCTATGGTTCCATCACTAAGTGCGAGAATTGCTTTTTTTCTTTTAGGAAGCGACATAAATTTAGTTAGTAGTTATTGGTGAAGAGTTTAATGCTGATACTGGTAAAGCTAATTTTGCCTTTTTTTAACAACTCCTCTGTTTCATACAGTGAGGGGAAACTCTTTGTTTTAGATAAAAATTTGATTCCGGAGTCTTCCTCTCCGAGGAGAGGAAACAAAGGAGAGGGTTTTTGGAAAGTTAAAGCGCCCTGAAATTTACTCTCTAAATAAAATATCAAAAAAAATCCGACTACGAAGACCGCGCCGGATTGGAAAATGATATGAGAAAATGGGAATGGCATCAATTGCACGTCCTAAATTTTGTGGCGTGCTTTGCCTGGTTTTCAAAGCTGTAAATTGCTGACACTTTAATTTCTTTTGTAGCTTTGTTTAGAGTTCGATGAAGATAAGAAAGGTGAGGGTTGGATTCAATGTAAAATGGTCTTTAAAAATTAAATTTTAAGAAATATGAGAAGTGTTTTAACCTAAAATCCTATAACTGAAATATTGACACCTAAAAAAGAGCGTTTTATTTCAGGCAAATATCCAATGCTGAAACTTCCGGTTAAGCCTAACCCACGTTTGTATTTTTCTCTGATCAAAAACCTATTTCTCCAACCAAAACTTATTAGTTGAGTACTGCCATCCGGGCCAGCATACCTACCGCAAGGTTCATCATTGCATGCATCATAAAAATATTTACTTTCGACACCTAAAAACCCTCCTGATGAAAAGCCAAAACTGTCTATATTAAGCACTCTGTATTGATAAATAAGTCTTCCTGAATTATTTAAAGAGTAAGTAAGAGTAGCGTATGTATTATTTGTAGCTTTTAGAGTTATATCTGCTCCGAAAGCACCTCCGATAGATACTGAACCTGCGTGACTATCATCTACCATTAAAGTGCCATTTAATGACCAATCACCAATTCCTAACTCTTCATTACCTACATAATCCTCGTTATCTTTTAAATCAAAATTGCTTTTACTTGGCTCCTCATCGTTAAACGACCATGAAAGAGTAAATACTGAGTTAGCTACAGAATCTGTAGAAGAAGAAGTTTCTCTCTCCTTATTAAACATAACCATCTCACTCATAGGGGCATGAGTGGCACAAGAGGTAAAAAAGAAAATTCCTGCAATTATACCAACAGTCTTCATTCTCTGTATTTTATTAGATCACCAAACGTAACACTTACTGAAAGATAATTATCATTTAAGTCCATGAACCTACCCCCTTCCAAAGTTATAAGAACAAAACTATCGCTCCACGGCATTGAAAAAGATTGAGGAGTAAATATTAAGCTGGATCTTATCCCTATTAACCCAAAATTCTCATGTCCATCAGGTAAAACCGGTGCATATATATTAAAGCTCTCATCTTCTTTGAAGTTAAAAGATTGTTGTCTGATTACCGGCCCTATTGAAACTCCTCCCCAATCTTCATCAGTTATTCTGAAAAGTACAGATCCCATTAAATTTTTTGGCATTGAAGCTGCGGCTGTAAAATATATCGGCCTGAAAATTTGCACTGTCGCATCCATTCCAGTTGACTTACCAATTGATAAAGAAACAGCTCCTTTATTAGTCTGTACAGGATCATAAATAAAGAAATTTCTAAAGTAACTAAATCCAAAACTAGGCTGATATTCACGCATATTTGATTCGCCTTGACTTGCCAGCTCTCCACTTTTATCTGCACCTAACCCTGAAATTGACACTCCGCCTGCTTTTTCATACTTCTTGTTTGCAGAGAACATGGTAACCTCACTCATGGGAGCATGAGTGACACAGGAAACAAAAAACGCTGAGCTTAGAATTAATATGTAAGTCTTGGGTCTAATTTTTACTCTCTTTGTTTAAACCATCTTTAACTAAACCCCCACTCAAGACAGCTAAACCGCTTACCAAACCTCCGACAATTCCTGTAATTAAGACCACAAGAATTGGAGACCCAACCCCCAGCATTTCAGCAATTCTTGTTGATAAAATTCCATCATTAGCTAAATGGATATAGAGAGCCTGTCCAGACCAAAGCAGAAAAAGAGCAAGAAAACCAATTCCAAAGGCTTTTCCGGAAGACGGTTTCATTTGAAAGCCAAGTACAAAACCCGTGATCGCAATTCCCCACCATGGAAGGACGAGATTTATGAGGTAGGCAGTGATTATTAAAAGTATCAGTAAGATCATTTGTTTTAGATGTAGGATTTAAGACATAAGATGTAAGAAGTCTCAAATCTTACATCTTATGTCTTTTATCTGAATTCAAGTTTATATAAATATTCTTTTGGTTCTTCTTTCAAGAAATTGAGTTCGAAGAGCTGTCCCGTTCTCCATGGCTCAACCATAAAATCGTAGTTTGGTGATCCTGGATTTCCGGAAGCTCCACCCGGATATAATCCATAACCTTTCACCTCAGGTCCCAGTTCAACAATCATCCTCCAGGAAGGACCAAATCCACCTCTGGTTGCATTTATAGCTTCGGAAGACCCTGAACTGAATAAATTCTGCCTGCCCAAACCCGGAATACTTGCCAGATGATCAATATCATTATCGATGAAATATCCCCATTTCCATTTATCACCAAACTCACCTAAATAATTCTCAAGCTCGGCTACTGTTTCTTTAAATGAAGCAGTTGCAATGTCGGATCTTGTTTCAACTTTATCGGTATCAATATCATCAATGAATTTAAAATTCGGTTCAGCTTTTATGATCTCTACAAAACGATCTCTGGAGGGATATCTGAGGACAGCTTTTGTTGTTTCATATTCATCATAAAAAACAGCTCGGTAAAAATTACCTGACCAGTGTCGAAAAAATGAAGGAGCTATTTCATCACCATCCATAAAATAATCCCACTCTTTCATTAATTGAAGAATTTCAGAATCTGTCTCCGACAAACTATCCCTTTCCATCCATTCCAAAAGTGAGGGAAGTAAGGTTTCAGCATAATAGCTATAACTGTCCATTTGCATTTCCTGCATGTCTTTTGCAGTAATATCCTCCATAGAAGCCAATAAATCGTTAATTCTTCTTCCTCTTTCAAAAGGAGCAAAATCATCATCCAGATAATATGGATAATCGGGTGCTGCTGATTCCTGGTTTGCAGAGCTTACGAAACCTCTTTCCGGATTTTTGATGTGAGGATTATGCTCGAACGGAATCCAACCCTGCCAATCGTATAACGGATCTGTTCCATCACTTACTGTTCTCCCCTGATATTCCCACTTGTTTGGCAGCTTACCATTAACCCATAAAGCGATGTCTCCTTCGTTACTTGCAAATACAAAATTCTGAGCCGGAGCAACGTAATTGTTTAATGCCTCCACATAATCATCATAATTTTCAGCTCTGTTAAGTCCGTAAAAAGTTCTCAGGTCATTTGATGGCTCATGAGCTATCCATCTCAATGCATGATAAACCGGTTCTCTTTCTTCATTTATATTTGATTCCACTTTTGTAACCGGACCATGATGAGTGTAAATAACCGTATCTAAAACCGTTTCGCTTCCTTTTACTTTGATCTCTTCGATTCGCATTGTAGTTGGTTTCCACTTTCCATCGTGCCAATATTCTTTTTGAGTATCATCTTTAAATTTGATCTCATACCAATCCATCACATCCGACCCAACGTTTGTTACACCCCATGCTATATTTTCATTAAAACCGACCACAATTCCGGGTGTACCTTGTAGTGTTACTCCGTAGGAATTTATTCCCGGCGCGTGTAATTGAACTTCGTACCAAATTGAAGGAAGTGTCAAACTTAGGTGAGGATCATTTGCAAGGATCGGATAACCTGACTTTGTTTTTGAACCTGAAACTGCCCAGTTATTGCTTCCAACTCCTTCAGGTCTCTCATATTCCCCAAGCTCTACTGCTGATGCAGATTTAAATAAAGTATCAGGAGCTTCAACCGGAATTCGTTCAAAGTCCCATTCTTTGGATGACGGAATGATCGGATCGTTTAGCTCAGGTTTATTCTCAAAGAATTTCTCAATGAAATCTACTCCAAAATATTCCATGGTGTTACTGGTTCTATCATCGTTGTTTCCTCCGGCAAGTGTTCTGGTCATATTTTTCAGAAGATGTGCAGCTTTGATCGGAGTCCATTCTTCCGGTTCAAAATCCAGAATTTTATACTCTAACGGATAGTTCTTGGGTTCCAATGATGAGATATAAGCATTTACACCATCGGCATAGGCATTTACAATTTCCCAGGATTTGGGATCTTGTTTCATCATTTCCAAAGCTTTCTCAGCGCCATAAGGCATTCCTCTTCTTCGGGTAGTTTTGTCTCTGCTTAATGCTCGTTCTCCAATTTTTTCAGCCAATCTACCGGAAGCATCTAACGTCTGAAGCTCCATTTGAAACAGCCTATCTCTGGCAACCACGTAACCTTGAGCAAAGTAAAGATCGTATTCATTTTCAGCAAAAATGTGAGGTACGCGCCGTTCATCAAAATAAACCGAAGCTTTTCCATCAAATCCTTCTACAGCTAATTCATTGGATTCGGGGAGTTCTATTTCTGCATTTGCCCAAAATCCCGACTCAGGATCAACAAATTTTCCAATTGGTGGAATGGTACCGAATTGGGTGTTTAAGGATACGATTGCTACTATAAGAATTAATAAAGGAAGCAGAGCTTTTAAATAGTTCATTTACTGATGTTAAAGAAAGATGGTGTTATGGTGTGACAGTGTTATGGTAGTTGCCCGAAAGTAATTTTAGAAATTCTGTAAGGAATTGGATTTGAAACTGTCTGATTATAGAGAAAGGAATTTAATAAAGAAACTAATGCCTAAAATAACCGCTTTTGAAGAGCTTACATGCTGGAAGGAGGCCAGAACTCTAGTAAGGAAAGTATATTCGGTAACTAACGAACCACCTTTTTCTAAAGACTTTGGATTACGAGATCAAATCCAACGAGCTTCTGTGTCTGTCATGACAAATATTTCTGAAGGGTTTTCAAGATATCACAGAAAAGAATCCGTCCGGTTTTTCGATTTTTCTCAGAGTTCTGCAGCCGAAGTTAAAAGTTTGCTCTATGTTGCTGAGGATTTGGCTTACATTTCTAAAGAAGAGGCTAAAGTTTTGAGAGAGCAGGCGACTTCATGCCAAAGATTGGTGTTAGGGCTTATAAAACATTTCAATAAAAAATAGTGTTAGGGTGTGACAGTGTAAAGGTGTTGAAGTGTTATGGTGCGATGGCGTTATAGATTTTGCCAATCTATAACACCTAAACACTTTAACATTATTTGTTTAAACTAGCCTGCAGATCTTCCCAATCTTTTAGAAATCTTGCAAGTCCTGAATCTGTTAACGGATGCTTCAACATTCCCATAATTACATTCAATGGCATAGTTCCTACATCAGCTCCAACTTTGGCGCATTCCACAACATGCATCGGGTGACGAATACTCGCAGCCAGCACCTCTGTCTCAAATCCATAATTCATGTAGATCTGCACGATATCTTCGATCAACTTCATACCGTCACTTGAAATATCATCCAATCTTCCCATAAAAGGAGATATATAAGTTGCACCTGCTTTTGCTGCAATCAACGCCTGTGTTGGAGAAAAACAAAGTGTACAGTTCGTTTTAATTCCTTCCTCAGAAAACGTCTTGATGGCTTTAATACCATCTTTGATCAAAGGAACCTTTACTACTACGTTGTCCGCGATCTTTGCAATCTTTCTCCCCTCTTCGATCATTTCATTGTAAGTAGTTGAAACCACTTCTGCAGAAACATCGCCTTCAACAATATCACAGATCTTTTTGATATGGCCTTCGAAATCACGCACCCCGATTTTAGCACATAAACTTGGGTTTGTAGTTACCCCATCCAGTACTCCAAGGTCGTTTGCTTCCTGGATTTCTTCGAGATTTGCTGTGTCTATAAAAAATTTCATTCGGTAGTGAGAGTTTGTTGAAGTTTTGTCGCCTAAACATAAGGAATTGAAGCATCCTAATCATTATGTAAAACGATATTTATGTTGCTTCTTTTTACATGGTCGGTATGTAAGCCATGAACTAAATAGCGAACTTTACTGTCTATAAACTCACAAATTAACACAACTATTACGGACGTGACCAAATTAAATTTATCAGCAGTTTTATTATTATCTCTTTTACTAATCGGATGTGGTGGAGATTCCGAAGAATCAAATCCGGCTCAAAATGCCCGTTTCAGTGGCTGGGGTGGCGGTGGTTTTGGGGGAGACCGAGTAACCAGCGTTGAAACTGAGCCTGTTACACGTCAATCTATTTCAGAACAAGTAAAATCTTTCGGTACTATAAAAGCTCAGGATGTTGTTGCAATTAACCCACAAGTAAGCAATAGAATAGTAAAACTTTATGTAGACCTTGGAGATACTGTTCGACAAGGACAACTTCTCGCCAAAATTTATGACGCTACATTTAAAGATCAGCTTCAACAAGCTAAAGCACAGTTAGAACAGAGCAAAGTTGCTATAAAAAGGGACAGCACCCAATTTGCCCGACAGCAACAATTACTTCAATCTAACGCGATCAGCCAAGCCGAATTTGACAATGCTTTTGCAACCTATCGTAATAGTGTTTCTCAGTATCAATCTGCAATCGCTTCGGTAACACAAGCTCAGGAAAACTTTAACAATACGGAAGTTCGTTCGCCGGTTCGAGGAGTTGTTATTTCCAGAAATGGTGCCGAGGGTGATATTGCTAGTGCAGGACAAACTCTTTTTGAGATAGCCAATCTTGTTGGTTACGAAACTAGAATATTTCTTCCTGTTCAGGATTGGAAGGCTGTTAAAATCGGACAAGAAGTAAACCTAAGAGTATCGAACGAAAGAGAATCTTCTGCTCGTGGAGTTGTTTCACGTAAAAGCCCTCAACTCGATGCCACTACAGGTCTTGGGGAAGTTGTAATAACTCTTAACACAATTGGACCTAACATTTATCCGGGTGTGCTTACAGAAAATGTTATTAACATTGCTACAAAAGATAGAGCTATTGTTATTCCAAGAAGCGCGATGGTCGAGAAGGTTGAAACTATTGTAGAGCCTGAATCAAATACAATTCAACTTCAACGTACGTACTCTGTTTTTGTATCTCAGGGTGATTCTATTGCTCAACTTAGAACTTTAGAACTGGGAATTGAGCAAGGAGACAGAATTGAAATACTTTCAGGGCTAAATACCGGGGATAATATCATTGTTACAGGGCAGCAAAGTCTTCAAGATCGTGGAGCAATTAGAGTTGCTTCCGGATCAAGCTTCCAATCACCGGAGAGCCAACGTGTTGCAGGTGACGACCAGCCTGGGAATAGACAAGCTCGGCAAGGTGGTGGCAGGCCAGGGCAAGGCGGAAATCCTTTCCAAAATATGAGTGAAGAAGACCAAGCAAAAATGAGACAGAGACTACAAAATATGAGCCAGGAAGACAGACGCGCTTATATGGATAGCCTAAGAACAGCTAACGCTTCAGGGAATTAAAAAAATGGGCGGACTTTCAAAACTGGCTGTAGACAGGCCTATTACCTTTTTAATGACAAGCCTGATCTTAATTGGGTTTGGGATATTCGGTGTACTTCAACTTCGTCTGAATCTTTATCCTGATGTTAGCTTTCCAACCATAACTATATTCACAGGTTATGAAGGAGTTGCTCCAGAAGATATGGAAACTCTCATTACTCGACCCATTGAAGAGAATGTAGGAAGTATCAGCGGGATCAAAAGAGTTCGTTCTTTATCTAGTCAAGGCGCATCAGTTGTAAAATTAAACTTCAATTGGGGAACGGATCTTTATGAAGCTGAAAATGATGTTCGAAAACAATTAGGTTCAATTGAACGATCAATACCACGAGATGCAGAAACTCCTTTGGTATTCAGTTATGATCCAAATCAGGAACCAATAATTGTACTTGCGTTAACATCTGAAGCGCGCAGTTCCCGTGATCTCAGAACATATGCCACTCAAATTTTAGAACAACGCATTGAAAGAGTAAATGGCATAGCTTCAGCAGAAACTTCAGGAGGCCTTGAAAGGCAGATCAATGTAGTTATCGATAATGAAAAAATGCGTCTGTATAACCTTACAATTGCACAAATTTCATCCCGATTAAGTGCTGAAAACATTCAGGTTCCTGCAGGTCAACTTACTGAAGGCAATACAGTTTATTCGCTACGTACCATGGGCGAATTGAAAAGTGTTGATCAGATCAAAAATACAGTGATTGCAACCAGAAATGGTCAATCTCTCTTTTTAAGAGATGTTGCCGAAGTTGAAGATGGCATCGCGCAACCAATCGGAAATGTACGTGTAGATGGTGAAGATGGCGTTATCATAAACGTGTATCGCCAAAGTGATGCCAATGTTGTAGTAGCCGCTGAAGCAGTGATTGAAAACCTGGAAGAAATCAAAAAAAGTCTTCCCGCTGATGTTCAAGTTGAAGTACTTACCAATAAAGCAGAATTCATCCAGCAATCTATAGAAAACCTATTATTAACAGGTGTTCAGGCTATTATTTTGGTAGTTCTGATTCTGTTGGCTTTTCTAAGAAGCGGCAGATCTGCATTGATAATTGCCATCTCAATCCCGGTTTCTATTGTCACTACTTTTGCTGTAATGAATTTTGCAGATCTGAGTTTGAATATCATTTCACTTTCAGGATTAACACTTGCAGTAGGCCTAGTAGTAGATGATGCAGTAGTTGTGCTTGAAAATATATTCCGCTTCAGAGAAGAAGGAAAAGGCAGAAAGGACGCCGCAATTATGGGAGCAAAAGAAGTTGCCGTTCCCGTGGTTATATCAACGCTAACTACTTTGGTTGTATTTCTGCCAATCTTATTTGTGCCCGGGATCGCAGGATTTCTCTTCAGAGATCTGGCATTAACTATTTCCTTCTCACTATCTGTTTCTTCACTGGTGGCTCTTACGCTAATTCCTATGATGACTTCTCAATTCTATAAGGATGGTGAATTAACTATTGAGGCAACCAATAAAGTTGCGAATTTCTTTAGCGAACTTCTGAATAAGCTAGAAAAATGGTACTCCGAAAAACTTGATAAAGCTCTTCACAAAAGTGGGCTCGTTGTCTTGATAGCTATTGTATTTTTTGTAGCTACTCTGCCAATATTTAATATGCTTGGCGGTGAATTTTTCCCAAGAGTTGATGAGAACGCATTTAATCTGGAAGTAACAAGAGAAGCCGGTGTTAGTTTGCTGGAATTGGAGCGCTCAATCGGACAGGTAGAGAGCATCATTATGCAAGAAGTGCCTGAAGCAAGAATCATTGTATCAGATTATGGTGATAAAGAAGGAATTGAAGGAGCAGACAATCCTGGCGGATTCACCGGTGCAGTACGTGTGGAATTGGTTCCAAAAGATGAACGCACACGTTCACAATTTGATATTGTAAGCGAACTGCTTAAGAAGCTCGAAATTGTACCTGGAGTTAGTATTCAAGAAACTATTCAGGACCCTTTAAGTCCTGATGGAGAAAATGGGCTTATCGTACAAATCTTTGGATTTGATCCTGAAGTAAAAAAGAATTTATCCGATGGTGTAAAAGAAAAGATCACTCAGATTAATGGCGTAGTTAGTGCGTACAGTACTGCTGATCAAGGTCGCCCGGAGTTAAGGCTGGTTCTAGACAGAGAACGTATCGCATTAGTAGGAATGAATACAAACCAAGTTGCAACTGCTTTAAGTGATGCTGTTCAAGGAAATATTGCTACAAGTTTTGTAGACCAGGGTGTAGAGTTTGAAGTAAAAGTAGAACTGGATCCTAAACAAAAAGCAGCTTCAACAGATCTGGAAAATATTCAAATCCAAACTCCGTCGGGTGACTGGTTGCCTTTAAGAACGCTTGCAAGAATTGAACGATACACCGGTCCTACTAACGTAGCTCGAATCAACCAGGAAAGAGTTATTGAGATTTTAACAGAATTAGATGGTGTTGATCTAAAAACTGCCAGTGCTGATGCACGTGCAATTCTTGATGAAGTTGAATGGCCTGATGGATACCGTTATGCATTAGCAGGTTCAGCAGAAGAACAAGCTGAATCATTTAATTTCTTGCTTATCGCTTTTGCTATTGCCGGAATCCTGACTTACATGGTTATGGCTTCTCAGTTTGAAAGCTTGATTGAGCCATTTATTATCATTTTTACTATTCCTTTAGCGCTGTCAGGTGTTTTGATCATTCTCGGTGTAACCGGCACTGCAATTAGTGTTACTTCTATGGTTGGTCTAATTCTTCTTTCCGGTATTGTTGTGAATAATGGAATTGTGATGATTGATTACATCAAAATTTTACAGGCCCGAGGAGTTGAGCGCCATAAAGCAATTGTACAGGGCGCAACACGCCGCCTTCGCCCTATTTTAATGACTGCGTTAACTACCATTCTTTCTATGGTTCCTCTTGCTTTGGAACTAGGATCCGGTTCAGAAACCTGGAGCCCAATGGCCAGAACCGTAATTGGAGGTTTAACTATGTCAACCATTTTAATGCTTTTTGTTGTACCCAGTATTTATAATCTAATCAACAAAGGTGTAGATAACCTTGGATTTGATGCTGTTCACAAAACTGACCCACTTATGGAAAATAATGAGGTGTTATCATGAAAAAATTCAATCTTACTGGTGGTATTTTAAACCGGCCTATTACTGTGATCATGTGTACGCTGATCGTAGTAGGATTTGGTGTTTTTTCGCTTACAAATTTAAGAGTTACACTTTTCCCATCTCTTAATATTCCGGTTTTAGCGATCTCATCAGGTTACCAAAACGTAGCTCCTGAAGACATTGATCGACTTATTGTAACCCCTATTGAAGGAGCCGTTTCTGCAATTGAGGGAATTGAATCACTAGAAGCACGGGTAAGCAGAGGAAGTGCGTTTGTGATCTTACGTCTTTTTGAAGGTACGGATATCAGAAAAACAGAATTAAAAGTCCAAAAAGCTATTGATCAGATCCGAGCCGATCTACCTGCTCAGGCTCGAGCGCCTGCTATATTCCAGTTTGACCCGGAAAGCAGACCCATCATGCAGTTAAGTATTAATTCAGGATTACGAGGCTTAGATGAATTAAGAGAACTAGCCATTGAACTAGTGGAGCCGCGATTGGAAAGAATTGTCGGTCTGGCTTCAGCTGATACACGTGGCGGACTCGAAAGAAGAATTTATGTGGATGTATCCCCAATGCGATTGGCACAGCACAACATTGTTCCTCAGGATCTAGAAAGTGCTATAAGTTCAAATAATGTTCAGCTTCCAATAGGAAATGTAGTAACTAAAAACATCAGTTACAGCGTACGGGCTCAGTCTTTATATCAAGATGTAGAACAAATAAAAAAGACGATTATTAAAGTATCTGACAATGGAATCCCCATTCGAGTAGAAGATGTAGCAGATGTCTCTGATGGTTTTACAGAAGTTACCAGTTTAGTAAATGTAAATGGAAATAATAGTGTTTCGATTGAAGTCCAAAAAAATTCTGATGCCAATACATTAGATGTAGTTAAAGCCGTAGAAGAAGTAGTCCCTGAGATCAATGAAATTCTCCCTCCAGGTGTGGAGCTTAGAATACTATCTGATGAAGGTCAGTCTATCGAGGACTCGATCAATAACCTCTCTCAATCTTCCGTAATAGCTCTTGTAGTAGTTATTTTTGTGATCCTGATCTTTATGGGCGGATGGAGAATCTCCTTGGTTGTTGCTACTTCAATACCCGTTTCCATTGCAGCGAGTTTTGCAACTATGTATGCTGCAGATCTTACTTTGAATATTTTTACGATCTCTGCCCTGGCACTTGCCATTGGTTTATTGGTCGACAACGCAATTGTAGTTGCTGAAAGTGTTGCCAGAAAGCTAGAAGATGGATTAAGTAAATTTGACGCCGCACTCACAGGCACCAACGAAGTGGTAGGCCCTCTTCTTGGTTCTACTCTTACAACTCTTGGGGTTTTTATCCCCATTACACTTATCACAGGAATTCAGGGAATTTTCTTTAAAGAGTTTGCACTCACTATTAGTTTTGCAATTGCCATTTCTTTTATCTGCTCCATTGTTTTGGTTCCTGTTTTATCAGTACTAGTACTGGATACTGAGATGTTCAATAAAAGAAGCTTTATGTTCACCGCTATCCATAAACTGGAAAATGGATATGGTAAAGTTCTGAGTTGGTTACTGCTTCATAAATGGATACCGGGATTAGCACTGATCGGGATTTTATTTGGTACAGTAGTAATCTATCAAGGAATAGATAAAGAAGGATTTCCTGAAACAGACTCAGGAGAAGTAGATGTAAACGTGACTTTAACAGAGGGAACCCGTTTGGTTAAAACAGTGGAAGTGATGAAGGATTTTGAAGCACAGTTGTTGCAAAAACCGGAGATCGAAACTGTTGTTTCTTCAATTGGAAGAAGCCGTTTTACCGAGCAAACGAACAGAGGTAGCTTTACACTCAAGCTCGTTCCTCTAGAAGAAAGAAATATTACCAGTAGCGAACTTGCCGCAGCTCTGCGACAAGAATTAACTGCTCCGGGAGTTACCATCCGGGCTTCTGTGGAAGGAGGCGGACTTAATTTTGGAGGAAGAGGGTTCAGATCTGGAAATGGCTCAATCAGACTAAGTCTAATCGGACCTGAAATGGAAGAATTACTCAAAATTTCCAAATCTATAGAA
The DNA here is from genome assembly GCA_002364085.1 of Balneolaceae bacterium UBA3186. Classification (GTDB taxonomy): domain Bacteria; phylum Bacteroidota; class Rhodothermia; order Balneolales; family Balneolaceae; genus Balneola. The sequence goes on from DEXK01000002.1 coordinate 108,304, forward strand.
GACAGATTACTTGATGATCCAAATATCATCCAGGTAGATAATGGACGAACCGACCCTACCCCGGAAATGCAATTTGTGTTAGACAGAAACCGAGTAGGTTTGCTTAATTCTAGCATTAGTCAGGTTGCTAATGCATTGCGCACTCAGACATTGGGTAACCAAGCCGGATATTTCCGAACTGATGGCAAGGAAATTCCTATCGAGATACGTACTGCAAAGAGCTCGCTTAAATCCAGAGAGGATCTATTTGATCTGGAAGTGCTTCAATATGAAGATCAGCGTGTGCCTGTAGTCGCTGTTGGTGAATTTATTGAAACCAAAGGTGTGGATTCCTATCAAAAAAGAAACCGAGAAATTCTGCTTGATGTTAGCATACAGTTTACCGGCGATGCAACCCAATACCGTGAGTTAATTACTAACTTCATAAACAATGAAGTTGTGATGCCGGAAGGATATCGTTATGAATTTACAGGTGCCACCCAAGAAGCTCAACAAGGTGCTGAGCAGTTTCTATTTGCTGGTTTAGCAGCACTTGTATTGATGTTTATGATCATGGCATCACTTTTTGAAAACTTCCGTGATCCATTTGTGATTTGGTTGTGTATACCTATGGCTCTTTTTGGTGCATTATTCTCTCTGTATATCTTTGGAAATCCATTAAGCACCACCGGAAATATCGGATTGTTTATGCTGGTTGGTATTATCGTAAATAATGGAATTGTACTTGTGGATTACATGCATTTGAAAACAAGAGGCATGGCGTTCGATTTGAATAAAGGATCAGAGTTCCTTGATGGAATAATTTATGCTTGTAAAAGAAGAATGCGACCTATTTTGTTAACAGCAATAACTACTATTTGTTCAATGATTCCACTTTCACTTGAGTTAGGTGCCGGTGCTGAAATTTGGTCTCCACTTGCTAAAACGGTAATCGGGGGCTTAGCTTTTGGTGTGATCTTTACATTATTCATTACTCCTACTATTTCAGTGGGCTTTAAACAAATAATAAACTTCATAATAAAAATATGGAGTGCTATTTTCAAAAGCTCGTTTTCATCTAAAACACAAGTATTAGAAAGTTAATCGAATATTTTTTTATCAAAACAATAGATATTGGAACTACGAATAGCTATTCTTGTTATAGTTAGAAAGAAAGAATTTTAATTTGAGGTTTTATTATGAACAAGTCAGGAAATTTTATTGCCGGAGTATTAACAGGAGCTTTAGCAGGAACCGTTTTAGCATTACTTTATGCTCCGGATAGTGGCAAGAATACACGTGATCGCCTTTCATACCAACTTAGTAATTATAAAGATGAGTTAAATGATCTGATCGACCAACTACGAAAGGAAAAGCAACAGCTTATTTCAGAAGCAAAGGATAAAGGTGATAAAGTAGTTCAATCGGCAAAACAAAAAGCTGATGACCTTATTAAAGAAGCAGAAAGTCTTCTTGAAAGCATTGAAGATGTGAAAGAAGGGTAAGTCTGCATTCTTCTTTTAGAATTTAAAGGATGATATTCGCAAGAATATCATCCTTTTTTTGTTTATACCTTGCTTTTTTAACCCCCAATCTTTAAATCTCATAAACAAATTATTGGAGGAAGTATGAGTTCACGTAAGCAATTTATAAATCAAATTTCCGGTGGGGCACTGGCTTTGGCTTCTACCGCTTTTCTTACCAAACCACTTTCTGACTCTTTTTATGAAGACCTGAATTCGTTTTCAGGATCAGTTCTTGATATTGCAAAGGATGAAGATTTCTGGGCTACTGTTCAGCAGGCTTTTACCGTAGATCGTAGTCTCATAAATCTGAATAATGGCGGGGTTAGTCCTTCTCCTGAATTTGTTCAAGCGGCTATGAAGAAACATCTCGACTTCTCCAATCAAGCACCTGTTTATAATATGTGGCGGATACTGGAACCAAGACGTGAAGGTGTGCGCCAAAGAATAGCCAGAATGTTTGGTGTGGATACTGAAGAAATTGCTCTGACCCGTAATGCTTCTGAAAGTCTGCAGATCTGCCAGTTAGGAATAGATCTTAAAAAAGGAGATGAAGTTCTTACTACAGATCAGGACTACCCGAGAATGATCACTACATTCCAACAACGGGAACGTCGGGAAGGAATAAAACTCAATCAATTCAGTATTCCAGTACCCGCCGAAAATGATGATGAGATCGTTTCTTTGTTCGAACAAAATATCACTCCGAAAACCAAGCTCATTCTAATGAGCCATATTGTTAATATTTCAGGGCAGATCCTTCCCGTTAAAAAAGTAGTACAAATGGCTCGCAAAAAAGGAATTCCTGTTATCGTAGACGGAGCTCATGCCTTTGCTCACTTTTCTTTCAATCAAGAAGATCTGGATTGTGATTATTATACCACCAGTCTTCATAAATGGCTGTTCGCTCCTCACGGAACAGGAATGCTTTACGTAAAGAAAGATAAGATCAAAGACCTCTGGCCTATGATGGCTGCCCCTGAAACCATGGATGAGAATATCCGGAAATTTGAAGAGATAGGTACACATCCCGCTGCAAACTTTTTAGCGATTGGTGAAGCATTAACTTTCCATGAAGGCATTGGCTCTGACAGAAAAGAAGCTCGTCTAAAATACCTGAATGATTACTGGATCGATCAGCTAATTGATAGTGACCGCGTTGTGTTACATACCAGCAGAAATCCTAAATATGCTTGTGCAATTGCTACAGTAGAGTTGAAGGGCATTGCACCAAATGATCTGAACGCTGCCTTATGGCGGGATTACAGAATAATTACCACTCCAATCAATCACGATCAGTTTAAAGGAATACGCGTTACTCCCAATGTGTATACTACGCTCGAAGAACTGGACAGATTCGTTGACGCCCTGAAAGATCAGCTCAAATCCTGAGATTCTTCGACATTTCGACTCACCAAAAAGCAGTGAGATTCACTCAATAATGCCGTATCTTTGAGCATCTAATTAACTATTAAAAATTTTATAAATGAGTTTACTTACGTTTTTTCTAATGGCACCACCTGCTGAAGGTGAAGGAAGTGGATATACCAGCCTTATCTTTATGGGCGCTATCTTTGTGGTTTTTTACTTTTTCATTATTCGTCCACAAAGCAAAAAGCAGAAAGAAATTCAGCAGAAAGTTTCTGAAATGAAAAAAGGCGACAAAGTTGTTACTTCTTCAGGAATGATAGGTGTTTTAAGTTCTATTGAAGATGACTCTGTGCTAATTGAAGTGGGTGGAAGCACTAAAATCAGATTTTTGAAATCGGCTATCAATGATGTGAACCCGAACAAACCTGATAAAAAAGACAAAAAGTAATTACTTCCGTCTAATGAGTGAGTCTATAAAATTTAATACCATACCTGAAGCCATTAAGGATATTAAAAATGGCAAAATGGTTATCGTTGTTGACGATGAAGATCGTGAGAATGAAGGCGATTTTCTTATGGCTGCGGAAATGGTTTCTACCGAAGCCATTAATTTTATGGTCACTCATGGTCGCGGTCTTGTTTGTGTGCCTCTTACAAAAAACCTTGCTGAGAAGTTAAAACTTACTCATATGGTTACTGATGGTGCGGATCCTGACGAGGCTAATTTTACGATTTCTATCGATCATAAAAGACTTACAACAACAGGGATTTCTGCTGCTGATCGAGCAAATACCATTCGCGAAATTGCAAGTGATGAAGCAAAACCAGTCGATTTTCGAAGACCCGGACATGTTTTTCCTCTTCTTGCTGTAGATGGCGGTGTACTTCGACGTGCAGGACATACTGAAGCCGCTATTGATCTTGCAAAACTAGCCGGATTAAAGCCTGTTGGTATTATCTGCGAGATCATGAATGAAGACGGGGAAATGGCTCGTGTTCCGGATCTTGCTAAGATCGCAAAGAAATACGATATGAAGTTCATCACCATTAAAGATCTTATTGCTTACCGTAATGAGAATGAATCTTTAGTTCACGAAGTGATGGACATCAATATGCCGACCATGTATGGTGATTTTAAGCTCAGAGCATTCAAAGAAAATCTAACGGGCGATATCCACATGGCGCTCACAAAAGGAAGTTGGAACAAAGAAGAACCTGTTCTCACACGTGTTCATTCTTCTGATCTGATCGGTGACATTTTTGGAAGTCGGTTAAACGATACCAGCGAATTACTTCATCAGGCAATGCTTCAGGTTGAACGTGAAGGAAAAGGCGTTGTTCTGTATATGAACCGTAATCAACGCGGTTCGGTGCTTGTGAATCAGCTTCGCACGTTAAAAGCGATGCAGGAAGGCAATCCAGAAACAGAAGAAGAAAATAACAATCCGAAAAAAGGCGACTCCCGGGATTATGGAATAGGCGCTCAGATTCTTAAATCTTTAGGGATTTGCAAGATCCGTCTTCTGTCCAATAATCCGGTGAAAAGAATTGGTATCAAAAGCTTTGGATTAGAGATCGTGGATCAAGTTCCTATTGATACAAGTATAGATTTTCTGGACGATCCGGTAAGGAAAAACTAGACTTTTATTTTTTAGCAACTTCCTCAACAGCGGCTTCTTCACCTGCAACCTTCACTTCAGCATCGGATACTTGTTGCTCTTTCTGATATTCAGGAAGGAATTTTTTCCTAAAGATCACTAAAGTGATGATCGATACTGATATACCGATATCAGCTACATTAAATATATACGGGAACACCGTCCAGTCTTTTATCTGAAGGCTGAAATAGATAAAGTCTACTACATGTCCTTCAAGAATTCCGCCATTACCTTCCACATATCCCATAAAAATTCTGTCCGAAATATTTCCGAAAGCTCCACCAATAATCAACCCCATAAATATCAGATATCCAATAGAAGCTGTTTCAATAGATCGAAGTAAATACACAAGTATACCTGTTACTGCTAAAATAGCTACTGAACTCACTACAATGGTTGGCAACCAATCAATACCCATTGCCATTCCGGGGTTTTGAGTATAATACAGTCGCAACCATCCCTCTATAACTGTTTTGTTATGCAGCTCAGGTGAAGTTCTGATTATATATTTGGTGATCTGATCGAGAGCCAACACAATTGCTGCCGGCGTCAAGAGTGCAACGAGTTTATTTCGATTCAAGACTATCCGATTATTTATCTACGCTTTAGTTTTGCATCAATACTTAGTTGAGTATGCGGAACAGCTTCTAATCTTCCTTTAGCGATCTTCTTACCCGTAACTTTACAGACTCCGTATGTTTTATTATCGATACGTTTCATTGCATCATCAAGATACTTGATAAATTTGCGGGTTCTATTTAAAAGAACATATGTTTTTTCACGCTCTTGAGCATCCGTACCTGCATCCGCCATATGAAAAGAATAGGCTGATTCATCAGAAGCATTTTCCATGCTTTCACGAAGAGATTTCTGAAGAGTGTTCAGCTCATCCTCTGATTCTTTCAATTTCTTTTCGATTATTCCACGAAAATATTCCAATTCTTTGTCTGTATAAGGAGATACTCTTTCCTCTGTTTTTGTTTTCTCAGCCATAACTTTATCCTTATGTATTAACTGTTCTGCGAATAGAGATTTTGCACTCTTCTTCGCCAATTTCCCACTCCTTAACAAAGTCGGAAACATCTAAATTTTCAAATTTAATTTCTTCAGACAGGGTTTCAGTTTTGATGTATTCATTCATTGAAACAACTGCTTCTTTTAATTCCTCCGAGCCAGTAAAACCTATTTTGATCCTGTCAACAACATCAAAGTCAGCTTCTTTTCGCATGCTCTGTACTCTATTAACGAACTCTCGAGCGAAACCTTCAAGTTTTAATTCTGAAGATAATTCCGTATCAACGGCTACACTTAACCCGCGCTCGGTCTCAACTTGCCACCCTTCAAGTCCGGTCCTAACGATCTCAAGACCATCTTCGTCTATTCTAATTGTTTCTCCATCGTCAAGAGTAATTTCTAGAGAGCCCGATTTTTCGAATTGTGTAATTTCATCCGTACTTAGTTGTCCTATTTTAGCAGCAACAGGCTTCATCTTTGGCCCTAGCTTTTTACCCAAAACAGGGAAATTTGCTTTCGCTGATTTATGAACAATTCCGGAATCATCATCCACAAATTGAATGTCCTTTACATTCACTTCTTCTAAGATTATATCTTTTACAGATTCGATCGCCGCTCTTTCTGCTTCATCTTTTATCGGAAGAATGATTCTGGCCAAAGGCTGACGAACGTTCATTTCGATCTGGTTTCTGATTCTCAAAACAATAGAGGAGATCAAACGAGCCATATCCATTTTATGTTCCAGCTTCTTAAAAATAGCAGTCTCTTCTACTGTTGGAAAAAATGAAATATGTACTGATTCTTCTTCTAATCCGGTAACTTTGTTTAAATTCTGATACAACCACTCTCCCATAAATGGAGCTATCGGGCTAATCATTTTACTCAAACTTTTCAGGCATTCATATAAAGTTTGGTAAGCGGCTGTTTTATCGAGTGTATTTCCTTCTTTCCAAAACCGGCGTCTGTTTCTTCTAACGTACCAGTTACTCAATTCCTCTACAAAATCTTCTATTTCCCGAGCTGCTTTTGTAGGTTCGTAATCTTCTAAAAATGCTTCTACCGTTTTAATGGTCGTATTTAACCTTGAAATTACCCATTGGTCTATTTCAGGGCGTTCATTTGTAGGAATTTGTGAGCCTGAGTATTTAAAGCCATCAATATTCGCATACATCGCAAAGAAGGAGTACGTATTCACCAACGTGTTGAAGAATTTACGCTGAACTTCCTTCAATCCATCCTCAGAAAACTTAAGGTTCTCCCATGGCGATGAGTTACTCATCATATACCAACGTACAGTATCTGCTCCGTATTTATTAATGAGCTCAAAAGGATCGGCTGTATTGCCTTTCGATTTACTCATTTTTTCGCCGTTCTCATCAAGAACTAAACCATTTGAAATTACATTTCGGAATGCTTCTTCATTAAAAAGCATAGTTCCTAATGCATGAAGTGTATAGAACCATCCTCGTGTTTGGTCAACTCCTTCGGCAATAAAATCGGCTGGATAATTATAGCTGAACTCATGGTCGTTATCGAAAGGATAATGCCATTGAGCAAACGGCATCGCGCCGGAATCGAACCAAACATCAAGCAGGTCAGGAATTCTTCTCATGGTACCTCCATCAGGAGCGTCCCATGTAATATCATCTATAAATGGCCTGTGAAGATCTATTTCATCTAGCTCAGAAAGACCTGATTTTTCTCGAAGCTCTCTCATGCTTCCTATACATTCAACGTATTCAGGGTTTTTATCACTAGCCCAAATCGGAATTGGTGTTCCCCAATATCTTTGTCTGGAAACAGCCCAGTCCACATTGTTTTCTAACCAAGTTCCAAAACGTCCACTACCCGTACTATCAGGTTTCCAATTAATCTTTTTGTTCAACTCAACCATTCGATCTTTTACGCTGGTGGTCTTAATAAACCAAGAATCCACAGGATAACTCATCAATGGTGTTCCTTTTCTCCAGTCGAATGGATAGTTGTGAACACAAGTTTCATGCCTGAACATGAGATTTTTTTCCTTTATTGCACGGGCAATATCTTTGTCGGCTTCTTTGAACCATTGACCCTCAAAATCAGGAGCCTCGTTTGTAAATTTTCCTTCCCGGTCAATGGGATTGAACATTGGAATATTGGCTTTTTGACAAGAATCGAAGTCATCTGCTCCATATGCAGGAGCCGTATGAACAACACCTGTACCTTCATCCGTTGTAACGTATTCCGCTTCAATAATTTTCCAAGCTTCAGACCTATCGAAATGCTCTAAAGCGAAATCAAAAATCGGCTCATAAGTTCTGCCTAATAGAGCATGCCCTGAAATCTCTTCCAAAACTTCAAATCCTTCACCAAATACCTGCTCTGCACAATCTTTAGCAATAATAAAATGCTCGCCTTCAAAAGCTACTTTAGCATAAGTCAACTTTGGATTGATAGTCAACGCCATGTTTGAAACCGTTGTCCATGGTGTTGTAGTCCATGCTAAGTAATAGGTGTTTTCTTCACCATCTGCTTTGAATTTCACATAAACAGATGGATCCTGAGTCTCTTTATACCCTAAGCTCACTTCATGAGAAGAAAGCACCGTTCCCGAGCCCGGTGAGTACCATTGAATCTTGTACCCTTTATATACCAATCCTTTTTCAAACAGCTTATCGAAAGCCCACCAAACAGATTCTATATATTCATTCTTGAATGTTATATAAGGATCATCCTGATCAACCCAATAAGCCATTCGGGTAGTAAGATCGTCCCACAGATCTTTATACTTTAATACGCTCTCGCGACATTTAGCATTATATTTGCCTATCCCATATTCTTCAACTTGAGAGCGACCTTCTAATCCTAATTCTTTCTCCACCTCGATCTCAACAGGCAAACCATGAGTGTCCCAACCAGCTTTTCTATCAACTCTGAATCCCTTGAGCGTCTTGTACCGGCAGAACATATCTTTTACAGTTCTACCCATTACATGATGGATTCCAGGCTTACCATTAGCAGTAGGTGGTCCTTCAAAAAACGTGAATGGTATACCATCTTCACGGGTTTTCAGACTTTTCTTAAAGATCTCATTGTCCTTCCACCAATTCATAGTCTCAACTTCCGCCTTCGGATAGTTAAGCTGCTTTATTTCTTCAAACTTTTTCGACATATAAATATGTTGTCCACAGAATAATTTTAAGCCTCAAATATACAAAAACTTAGCAAAAAGCAGGCATTGTGTTCTGATTATTAGTTTTGTATGTAATTTCCCAAAAGCGTTAAAATTTTTGTATCTATGGGTTTAACTACACTCTTTTTCAAACATTAAAATTTTCATTTCGTCATGAATTCGTACTTACGGACAATTACAAAAGAAGATCCTTATAAATTGTGCTTTGTTTGTCTTGGCAATATTTGCAGAAGTCCTACTGCGGAAGGTCTTTTTATACACAAAGTAAAGGAAGCAGGGCTGGAATCATTTTTCTATATCGACTCAGCCGGAACAGCAGCTTATCATGTGGGAGAAGGCGCAAATAGTAAAAGCCAGGCTACGGCCAACCAGCATGGTGTTCACCTCCCATCCCGAGCAAGAAAATTCGAATATCCTGATTTGGAAGAATTTGATCTTATTCTGGCAATGGATAAAGAAAATTTTTCAAACATTCATGATTTAGACAGAAGAAAACGTTTTACTCATAAAATTAAACTTATGAGAGATTTTGATCCCTCTCCTGAAGACGGTAGTGTTCCTGATCCATATTATGGCGGGCTGCAAGGGTTTGAGAATGTATTTCAGATACTGGACAGGAGTACCGAAGCATTACTGAATGAACTAAAGCCTCATATTAAAGAATGATTCCTGACCATATCAAATCTGTAATTGAGTTAAGGCTTGATGACGAAATTATATCTTCCAAGAATCAGTCCGGTGGAGATATAAATAAAGCTTCCATTTTAGAGCTAAGAAACGGTGATTCTTTTTTTCTTAAATGGAATAATTCGGCACCCGAGCATATGTTTGAAGCAGAGTCTATGGGTTTGAAATTGCTTTCAGGTACTAAAACGGAGCTGCAGATACCTAACGTAATTTTAACAGGGAGGAATTTCCTGCTTTTAAGTGTTCTTACCTCTGGTGCCGAAAACTCTGATTCCTCTTTTAGATTTGGAACAGAATTGGCAAAACTTCACAAACATTCTGCTGATACTTTTGGACTGTATCATGACAACTTTATCGGAAAATTATCTCAGAGTAACAATAGACATCAAAATTGGGCCGATTTCTTTGTCTCCGAAAGAATTGAACCACAAATCAAAGTCGGAATTCAGACCGGAAAATTTGAAAGCGATCTAATTCCAATCGTTGATGCACTTCATAAAACTGTTCACGAACTTTTCCCAAATGAACAACCTGCACTTCTGCATGGCGATCTTTGGAGCGGAAATTACATGTTTACAAAAAGTGGAGACGCGTGTATTTACGACCCTGCAGTTTACTACGGGCATAGGGAAATGGACTTAGCAATGACTCGGTTATTCGGTGGTTTTTCCTCTGACTTTTATGAAGGGTATAAGTCAGAGTATCCTTTAGCAGATGGTTTTGAAGAGCGTGTTGAACTCTGCAATCTGTATCCGGTCCTTGTCCATGCTAATTTATTCAGAGGTGGATATATAAACAGGGCAAAAGAGATTTTTGGTCTGTATACTTAAAATTATCATCATAATTTAATCTGTAGGGACAATTCATGAATTGTCCCTACAGATATGAAATCATTCTCCCAACTCTTTTCGAACTACAGGCGCCACTTTTGTAGCAAATAGCTCAATCGATTTCATCATTTTTTTATGAGGAACACTACCCACACTCATTTGCATTAAGAATCGGTCGTGCCCAAAGACCTCATGCTGATATAAAATTTTATCAATGACTTCTTGTGGGCTTCCAATAAAATTGGCTCCTTTTAAAGATGTTGAAGCTTCAAATTGCTGTCTGCTCATGGGCGGCCAACCCCGCTCACTTCCTATCTTATCCATAGTTTGTTTAAATGCCGGAAATGCAATGTCTTTTGCTTCTTGAGAAGTTTCTGCAATAAAACCATGTGAATTTATACTCATTGGCTGAACAGGTTTTCCATTATCCAAAGCACCTCGTTTATGGAGATCTGAAAATTGCTTGAACTGCTCAGGTAACCCGCCAATAATTGCTAAAGCCAGGGGCAAACCAAGTGCGCCGGTTAAGTATGCTGATTTCGGAGTTCCTCCTACAGCTCTCCAAATTGGAATTTTTTCCTGCATTGGCTGTGGATAAACCCCTTTATTATCAATTGAAGCTCTGTATTTACCATTCCAGGTAATTATTTCATGTTCTCTAAGCTGAAGTAAAAGTTCTAATTTTTCCTCAAATAACTCTTCATAGTTTTGAAGATCGTACCCAAACAATGGAAATGACTCAATAAAGGAACCTCGCCCAACCATAATTTCTGCTCTTCCTTTCGATAGCAGATCAAGAGTAGCAAATTGTTGAAACACTCTAACGGGATCTTCAGAACCTAATACTGTTACTGTACTTGTAAGTCTGATCCTTTTTGTTCTCGCCGCAATAGCTGAAAGCATCACGGGTGGAGCCGAAGCAACATAATCTTCTCTGTGATGCTCCCCAATCCCAAAAACATCCAATCCGGCACTATCAGCCAGTTCAGCCTCTTCCAATAAATTCTGTAAACGTTTTGAAGGATGTAATTTTTCCCCGGTACCGGGATCAAAATTATTATCTACAAAAGTGAAAAGTCCTAATTCCATTATAGTTGGTTGTTGGTTCCGTTATTGATTGGTTATCTTACATATTAATTCTAATAATAATTCAATTTCCGGAAATGTCTTATCAAAGAATCATAAGCTTGGTTCCTAGTCTTACCGAATTGGTCTTAGATCTTGGGCTTAAGAAACGGCTAGTTGGCAGGACTCGTTTTTGTATCCATCCTGAAAAATCAGTACATGACATTTTAATTATTGGAGGAACAAAAAATCCAAATATTGAAAAGATATTATCTCTAAACCCGGATTATATTATTGCGAATCATGAAGAGAACCGGAAAGAAGATGTAGAAGCTTTAAAAAAGCATGCCGTAGTTAATGTAACTGAAATTGATAGTATTGAAGACGCTTTGTCTTCAATTAGGGATCTTGGGAAAGATCTTGAGGTCTTAGAAAAAGCTGAGTCCCTCATCTCTGAAATTCACCATCAATTAGCTAAAAAACCTCCAGGATCCTTATTGAAAACTGCTTACTTCATTTGGAAAGATCCGTGGATGGTTGCTGCTAACGATACATATATTAACTCTGTAATGAAGCAGTACGATCTGATAAATGTATTTCCTGATCAAAAGCGATACCCTCAAATTTCTTTGGATGATCTTTCTGATAAGAATCCCGAGTTGATTTTATTAAGCAGTGAGCCTTTCCCATTTAAAGAAAATCATATTCAAGAAATTCAACATGCCTGCCCGGATGCAAACATAGAACTTATAAATGGAGAATGGTTTAGTTGGTATGGTTCAGGCATGGTTAACGCCTTTGAAAAGCTAAATACATGGAGATCTAACATTAAAAGTGTGAATTAGTATGGCTAATTATAGTAAGGTAATTTTCGCATTTCAGTCTAACCATCATAAATCTATAATTGTTATTTAATCTGACTGATTTTGCGTCTTTCCAAAAAGTTAACGTCTTATCAAAGAAAATGAGTACTACCGAAATTTGGAACCAATTTAGCGATCGTATCTTTGGGTTCATTTTATCTAAAGTTAATGATGAAGAAGTAGCCAAAGACATACTTCAGGAAGTGTTCATAAAAATTCATACAAAGATCGATACTTTAAATGAAAGAGATTCTCTTTCAAGTTGGCTATTTACAGTAACGCGAAATACCATTTATGATTATTACCGGCAAAAAAAAGTTCGAAGAAAAGAACAAAAACTACTGGTTAATAATACTCACCTTTTTGAAGATGAAGACATCAACCAGTTATGCGAAACTTGTCTTCATATATTTATAGAGCAACTTCCAAAAGATTACAAAGAAGCCATTCTAGCAACCGACCTGGGAGAATTATCACAAAAAGAGTTCGCCTCAAAAATTGGAGTTTCCTACTCAGGACTAAAATCCAGAGTTCAACGTGGGCGAGCTAAACTTAACGAATATTTTAAGGCATGCTGTTTAGCTACAAACGAAGCTGGTGAAAGCGATTGTGAACATAAAGATAGATATGCTTGTACTTGTTAACTTTTCTCTGCGTCTTTTTGAAATCCACACGTCTTTAAAGTAAAGCCTGTTGATACAACAGTTAATCTGAATAAATCTACTTTTAATATGAAAAACCTAACCGAATGTACTTGCACTGAATGCGATTGTGTAGTTAGCCCTTGTGGGTGTGACTGCTGCAGTAGCTAACTCTGAATATTTAATTAATGAACCAGAAATAAAGTATTTAAAAACTCGATTTTTCTGGTTCTTTAACATTTATTTAACAACTTCAAACGCAACTAACTAAGATTGCACTCGTCTAACGTTCAAGACTATCATCAAGAACTAAGAACCAGAGAGTACAATCATGAAAACTTTAATCCTTTCTCTTATATCGTTGTTGGTGCCGCTTGCACCATCGAATGATATCACCCCTACCGATTGGGTATCAAAACAAATTTCTGTAGAACCATTTGCTGATCTTGCAATTGAATCAGCCGGGAACATCGTTGTACTTTACAGCGAGAAAAACACATTACAAATTAATGGCGAAGGACTTTGTGTTGAAGCCTTTGAAGCTGATGTAACTCAAAATACTTTACACGTAACCAAAAAAGACGGATACGAAAACTGCAAAGCTGAAGTAGTAATCGGGGCACCCAAAATTGTAGACATTAATGTCAAAAATGGTGGGATCATTAATTTAACATCTGTTAAAGCCGATTCCATGTTTGCTTCTATAGAAGGCGGAGGCGTAATTAGCCTAGACGCTCAAAAATTCCTTTACGGAAAAATTAAAGGTGGTGGAGTTATCAATTATAAAGGAAATCCATTTGTTCACACCGACATTTTTGATGGCGGTGAAGTAAAACGAAACTAGGTTGAGAGAGACCTATTCATCAAGAGAATGGCTTTCGGTTTTTGAATCGAAGGCCATTTTTTTTGACATCACCTTTTCTTAAAATAACGTTATGGATAAAGTTGAAGACTATATTTACAGTTTTGAAGGTGATGAACAGGAAGTACTCTTATATTTCCATGAATTGTTAATCTCTTTTCCTGCAGTTACTTCCAAGCTCAGGTTTAAAATTCCCTTTTATTATCAAAATACATGGGTGTGTTATCTTAATCCTGTAAAGCCCAATAAAATTGCCATCTGCTTCTTGCGTGGCTATGAAATGTCGAACGAGCAAGGTTTACTGGTAAGTAAAGGCAGAAAACAAGTACTGAGTGCTGAATTCGCATCGGTTGACGAAATCCCCAAAAAGCTGATGAACGAGATCATTAATGAAGCACTTTTTCTGGACGAAACCGTCCCTTATAAACCTAAGTCTCGATGAACATCGAACTTTCAACAAGGAACATTCAATATCCAATGTTCTCAAATAGTTATTTCAAAATTTAAACTCGTAAGCCCTTTAGTGCTACGGTATGGAAAATGATTTAGCGATATAAATCCATGGCATTCTCAGAAGCAAGGCTCGATATTGAATGTTGGATATTGGATGTTGGTTATTGAACTTTGTTTCTAATCTTCATCTCTGATCAATAATAGAACAGCACTATGCGGAACTATCAGAAATTTCTCGTTTTCAAATTCAATCTCGTGTGCTCTGCTTTTAAGGAAAATTGCTAGATCTCCGGCATTAGCTTGCATTCCTATATATTTGGTATCTTCATTCGCCTTCCAGCTTTCTTCAACATCAGTGTTAGGGATCGGATATCCGGGACCTGTTTTTATAATATATCCACTTTGAATCTCTTCCTTTTCTTTTACTGAAGCAGGCAATACAAGTCCACTTCGGGTATGAGTTTCCATATCCCTTGGCTTAATGAGCACACGGTCACCAACTACAATAAATTTATCAACTGAATTAAGATATTCCTGAATCATAATTATAAAATTTATCAAAAAAATAAGGAATTTTGAACCATTGAGTTTAGATTATCGTGTAGAAAAAACAAAAAGGATTTCAACTATGGACATGACCAATAAATTATGTGTAATAACCGGAGCGAATTCCGGAATAGGATTTGAAACAGCTAAAGCTCTGGCAAAAAAAGGAGCATATATTGTTATGGTTTGCAGAAATGAAGACAAAGCCATTAAAGCAAAAAATCAAATTCTTGAAACTTTCCCCGATGCAGGAATAGCCATCGTTCTTTGTGATTTTTCAATCCAAAAAGAAATCCGTTCAGCCGCCGATGAAATAACATCCAGATATAAAAAAATTGATGTTCTTATAAACAATCATGGCTTTATAGCTTCAGAAAGAAACGAAACTGTAGACGGCCTGGAAGAAACTTTTGCAGTTAATCATATTGGTTATTTCCTTTTCACTCATCTGCTACTGGACAATATAAAAGCTGCAAAAAAAGGGCGTATTGTGAACGTGGCTTCCGGCGCACACCGAGCTGGTGAATTTGATACTGATAATCTTCAGTTGGAAGAAAATTTTAGTCCTATGAAAGCTTACGGCAATTCAAAACTCTTTAATATTCTATTTACCAAGGAATTAGCTGAACGATTAAAGGATAGTGACGTCACTGCAAACTGCCTTCACCCGGGCGTGGTAGGTTCTAATTTTGGTCAAAGCGGAGAATTGCATATAAGTTTATTTTACAAGCTATTTGGTGTATTTATGACATCGAACAAAAAAGGTGCCGAAACAACTGTTTATCTGGCTAGCTCTGATGAGGTTGAAAATGCTAATGGTGCTTATTTCAAAAACAAGAAAGCCATCGCTCCAAAAAAGCAAGCCAGAGATATGGAAGCAGCAAAAAAGCTTTGGGAAATAAGTGAAGAACTTTGTGAGCTTAATAGTGAACCTGAAATCCAACTATAAAAAAAGCACCTCACTTTTTGCTGTTTATCTACCTAAATTAAATTCGAACACTAAAGTTGTTGTTTAAAAGGACGAATGATTACCTCTAGTACTCTTTTAACCATATCCCTTTTTTTCCACCTAAAGTTTGTAATACGCTCGCTGTTTTCAAGATCTTCTGTAAAATGAGAACGCAATTCTTGGGAAGTGCCGGAATCTATGATCACTAAATTAATCTCATCATCTTTGAGCATAGATCTGTGATTAAAATTTGCAGACCCGATGCATGAAAGCTCATCATCTATCATAATCACTTTTGCATGCATCATTGTTTTTTGGTAATAAAATAGTTCAACACCGGCTTCCAGCAATTGCTCGAAACTGTGACCTGCAATAATTTTAGTTGCTCTTTGGTCAGTGTACTTACCCGGAAAAATGATCTTTACTTCAATCCCTTCCTTGGCTCTTTTAGTTAATAACTCAACAAGTTTGTAATCCGGATTAAAGTATGCGGTTTGAATAAGGATTCTCTTCTCGGCCAATTCTATCAAAGACTGATAGAGCAATACAATATCACTCCATCTTACTGAAGCTGATGTTCGTACAGTCTGAATTTTTGTTGAACCTGCCTTCTGTGATAAGCTAATGTTGCTTTTATTAATTTCAAGTTCATTTCCTGCTTCGATCCAGTTTTCTATAAATGCAGCTTTAATTCCTTGAACGGCGGGACCTTCTATTTTGAAGTGAGTATCTCTCCATTCACTTTCGTTTCTTGCATTTCCCGTCCATTCTTCAGCAATTCCCACACCTCCTGTAAAAGCAATTTTACCGTCACAAATCAAAATTTTTCGATGTGTTCTGTTATCCATTTTCCAGACTTTCCATCTGGCTAACGGCCTAAACCACACTACATCAACCCCAGAACTTTGCATCAGTTCAACAAGAGCTTTTTTCATTGGGAAGGCTCCATAAGAATCCAACAAAACCCTTACTTTCACACCTTCTTTGGCTTTTTTCGCGAATAATTCAGCAAATTTGTCGGCAATTTCACCCTTCCAATACACGAAGGTTAGAAATGAGATCGTTTCTTTGGCATTGGAAATAGCCTCCAACATGGCCGGAAATATCTCATCACCATTTCTAAGTACGGATACAGAATTTTCTTCTGTAAACGGCACCCCGATTGTTTGCTCTAGGGCTTGTTGATACCCCATATATTATTTTTAAGTTGGTGTTTTTCCTCTTCCAAATAGTAATGAAATCACGAATAAAACTAAAAATATATAAAAACATATTTCAGCAATTCCTGCTGCTGCACCGGCAATACCTCCAAAACCGAGCACTGCTGCAATTAAAGCTATAATGAATAATGTAATACTCCATCTTAACATGGCTCTCTCCTTCTTTTAATAAAAAACTAATTATTAACTACTTCGATTTTGCAATTATAATTCCCGCTAGCATTACTACTGCTGATATTAAAACAGGAACATAGTCACCTGTACTAACCGCAACGTCCGCACCAAATGCTTCAAATGATTCTGAGTCCTGAAAATACATATATCCATAATATATAACTCCAATTAACCCTCCGGCTCCCATAATCTGTCCGATTGTCTTCTTCATAAAAATCTCCGTTAGTTTATGTTAGATAGTAGTTTAAAGGAAATCGTATAGAATTAGTTCCTTTATTTAATTCTACCCCGAATATCATCCTTTTAATACAAACTGACGGGAACAAAGATTTCTAATAAAATTTGGTAAGTACATTTCTTATTTCATATCACGAGTAAGCACTTCGCTCATGTAATCGAAGTAAGGTCGGATAACCAGAAATGATTTTACTACTTCAAATACAAAATCTTCTGTAAGTACTTCTTCATCAGAAAAATGATGAGAAAGGTGAAATTGTTTGAAACGGATCAGGTCCAGATCCGGATGATCTTTATCAAAACCTCTTGGTGCTGTTTTTACAGAATCGCCTTTAAAAGTTCCCCATACTTTCTTGAAATCTTTTTCTTCCAATATTGTTTTTAGAGGTTTTGAATCATGAGCGATATCTTCTCTTATCAATTTAAGATCAGCTGAATTGGGGTTGAAAAACCCTGCGGCAATAAAACTATTCCCGGGCTCAATATGAATGTAATGTCCACCACGCAACCATTTCGTAGCCCGAGCCATTCTAGCTCCAAAGAAAGATTTATACGGAGATTTGTCTTTAGAAAAACGAACATCTCTGTAAATTCTGAACAGAGACTTTTTGCCTGAAATGGTTTCTATGTTATCGACTTTATTCATCTCAGCTATCAAGCTATCCATAAAACCGATCATATTTTCATGGGCCGCTCTGTAGCGTTCTTTGTTTCGCTCAAACCATTCGCGGTTATTGTTAACCTTTAACTGGTTTAGAAACTCCAGAGTAGACTTCTGAATTGCACCCATGATCTCAGATTTGTTTTTATCTCAAAGAAGATAGCCAGTCGTACCTGAATAAAAAACTGATTTTATAATCTGAATTTGTCTATCAGTTTCGTATGTAATGGCTTTGTCACTCACCTTAACCTTGGATAATTATTGATGACTTTTTGTTAGAGAGGTTTCGGTCATCTCGCTGCGAATGCCCGAGATCTGGACCTTTTTCCAGGGTCAATCTTTATGATAATGATCCAGATTCCTGCCTTCGCAGGAATGACGTGCTCGAGTTTGGAAGTTAAAACAAACGTTTAAATCAGGTTAAAACCGTTATTCAATATTCGTTATTCAGTCTCCTCTTTCAGCACTCTTTTATTATCGTTTGAATCAGTATCTATCAGCTTATTGTATGGATCAATTCCTGCTGAAATTGGTTTTTTATTGACTGTAATTGAAATGGAATTTTCGATCTCCGTGATCTTATGTTTTTTCAGATACAGCACGGTTTCTTTGCCATCTTCATCCACTCCGAACACTCCCACATCGATCCAGTCCTCAAGTGGTAACGATTGCAACGGTCTTCTCCGGCCTTCAATATCAACTGTAAGGCTGTCACCTTCAGAATTAGTATAGGATCGCTTTCCTTCCTCACTGGTTCTATACTTTGTGGCAAAAAATTCCAGATCAACAGTATACATACTGTCTTCAAGCACTTTAAATGAAGCTTCTTTTACACTGTTATCATACAGCGTAATTGTTCTGAACATATCTTCCAGCAAATATTTTAGTGAATCCGGGGTTGCTTCATCCAGATAAGAAAGGAATTCAGTTGCGGTTGTATAAGGCGGATTTTGAAAAGCCACGGCATCTATATATCTGCTTAGAGCTTCGTTCATTTTATCTTCGCCTATGTAATCACTTAATGCATACAAAACCAACGACCCTTTGTTGTAATGGATGTATTGTTGATTTTCATTATAGATGAGTGGCTTTTCTTTGGCTGTTTCAAGAGTTCTTCCAATCAGGTAACTATCCAATGCATCTTTTAGAAAGATCCGCATTTTATCTTCGCCATACTCCTTCTCAAGTACTTTCAAAGAACTGTATTCTGACATACTTTCACTCATCACCGTAGCTCCCTGAACATTAGCACCAATTACCTGGTGCGCCCACCATTGATGTGCAACTTCGTGTGCCGTAATGCTGAATGGGTAATCAACTCCGTCTTCATTTTCTTCATCCACTTCTGCAATAAAACCTATGGCTTCAGAATACGGAATAGTATTCGCAAACGATTGAGCAAACCCTCCTCCTGTTCTCGGAAACTCAATGATCCGAACTTGTTTATGCTGATACGGGCTGAATTCTTCGGTATAATAATCCAAAGATCTTTTCACACCTTTGATCATTCGGTCAATATTGTAATCATGACCTTTGTGATAGTAAACTTCAATAGCAATATCATTCCAGGAGTCTTTTGCCACTTCAAACTCTGCGGATATGAATGAATAGAAATTCAGCATCTTGCTATCCATTTTGTAATGGAAATAACGACGACCATTTTCGGTCCACTCTTCCTGAAGATATCCCGGTGCAATGGCAATTTGTTTACTGGATGTACTTATAGTAGTCTCAAAGTCGATCCAATCTGCATCGTAGGCAATGTAGCTGTTTTGCAGTGCAGCTGAATCTGTTTGTGATGCCATACGTTCTTTAGGCGGAAGACCGAACTTCTCGCGCGATTCCTCACCTCTTAACTCACTTGCAGGGTTGTATCCGATACGGGGAAACAAACTGTTATTTACGAATGTACCGTTTGCTCTGATTGGAGAATTATTTCTGAAAATCCCATTCGGTTCATTCGAAATTTTAAATGTAAACACAACGGAATCTCCCGGCTGTAATGCTTCTGCAAGCTGATAGATATCGTAATTCATGGAATCATCTTCCAATACCAACTCCGAAGGTTTCTCAAAACCAAACTCAGTTATAAATCCTCCATGATCAATGTGAATGGAATCAATAGCTACATCTGTTTTGTTAACCAGAATATATTTTCCACGAGCTTCGAAGTCACGGCTTTCAGGATAGATATCCAGATCCACATTTACGTCTACAATTCTTGGTTGAGGGATATGTTCATATTTTCCATAATTTTTCTCCCAATCAGCTAAACGCTTTTCAAGTTCTTTAGAAGACAGGCTCTCATTGGCAACATTATTTACGTAATAAATCCAAGAACCCATTGAAAGAAATCCTATCAAACTGATTGAAAACACAGCTTTCAGAATGGGTGTGAATGCTTTTCCTGCATCAGAAAATCGCTCAGAAATGGAATCAGGAACTCCGCGCCTGAAGAAAATGATCGAAAGAACATATAATGCTATTCCAAGTAACAACCAATACAACTTATAGATATAATAAGGAGACAAAGTTGATCCGTATCCATTCATATCAGAATAAGCAGTGCCCGGAGATTGATTGAATTTGAAGATCATTTGTTCCACACCGATCTGATCTATAAAATTCAAACCAATAGATACGATCAGTAACAGGAAAAATCCCATGTAGAAGTTTTTGAACAACGTATGAATGAAGATCGCCAAAAGTCCCCAGATAACTACATGTACTAGCTTGATTCCATATAATTCGAATAAGTACTGTCCTATCTCAAAATTGAAATACCCGGCGAAGATCTGAATCCCCATTCCCAGAAACATTATCCCCAATAATAAAATCGCCTGCATTTTTACCAATGCGAAAAACTTAGATAACAAAATTGCCCAGTTCGGCATAGGAGTGGAATGAACAAGCTGGTCGATCTTATCCGTTCTGCTTCTGTGGATAAGCATCCCTGCGTATAAAAATGTGAGCAGATTTATGAACAAGCCAAAGAACAGTCCCGGAAATTCCAGCATTTGCCAGGTTACCGGCAAAGTATTTGTTCCATAAATTTCGGCACTTACAGTAATCGTTACCAGCGACAATAAAAGCCCGAGAATGGTAATGATAATAAATGCCCAGCTTTTGACAATGTATTTGAAATCCTGATTGGAAATTATCCAGGCTGTTTTAAAACTCTCGATGAACGAAAAGTCTAAATTTACTTTCGGTAACTTCACTGCCATTATGCTTCCGAAGTTCTTTTTAGTAACCGCTCTGCCTTCTTTTCTATTAAAGAAACTGAACGAGAAAGCCTCCTGATCAAAACTGAACGTCCGGTATACAAATCCGAAGATCAGTAAACCAATACCTGTCCACAGTAAACGATTGTACAATATGATATCCCCGAACGGCAACGGGTTTTCATTCCGTTCGTAGATCGTCCAGTATTCTGTATAATAGTTGTTAGCCTGAGCTCCGAAAGGATCAAGCATTGCTGATAATATCTTGCTATCGGAATCTTGAGTCAAAACTGCGGCAAAAGTCTGGATGATGATCAATCCCAATACAGTTAAAAAACCAACACTTACATTTCTTGTGAATGTGACCACTGCAAATACAATGGCACCGTAAAAGATCAGGTTTGGAATCAGGTAGTAGATGAACGACTGAACATAATTCATCAGCACAAACGGACCTAATAATTCGGGGTTAGTTCCGGGAAGTACACTTCCCAACATGATCCCGATCGCAGCAAAAAGCATAACGAAAATAGTGATCGTTAACCCACTCAGAAATTTCGCCAGCAAATATTCCCACTTTTTAAAAGGATAAGAAAAAGTGACCGAATGCATTTCATTGTCAAAGTCCTTAAAAATAGTTCCCCCAATTATAGATGGAAGTAAAAAGAACATGATCACATTCATTTCATTCAGCAATCCATTTATTGATATTGCCGAATTAACTATGGTGACTGAATTTATTGTTGCGGTAATACCTTCAAAAATACCCGCCGCTGCTGCCATAATAAATGTGGACATGAAAAACATGATTCCACAATAAATATAGAATAATGGTTTTCGGAACCAGTATCTGAGTTCAAAAGAATAAATAGAATAGAACATAATAGAATCTGTTAAACAGCTACCACTTCGCTGTCTTTGTGAAGGGTTACGAAGTAAACATCTTCCAACTCGGGATTGCTTGAAGTAAAACTTTCGTCCGGCTGGGCTTCGCTGTGCACTCGTATGTTCAATGAATTATCCTGATTGAAATTAGAAGAGATCACATTGAATTTAGATTCGTGTTCTTCCAGATCATCACGTTGGATGTTTTTGGTCCACATTTGCCCTTTCAATCTTTCCACACCTTCAGTTGGGGTATGATGACTCAGGATCTTTCCTCCATTCATGATCGCCATATCCGTACACAATTCTTTCACATCATCCACAATATGAGTAGAAAAGATCACGATGTTATTGGTTCCGATCTCACGAAGTACATTCAAAAAACGATGCCTTTCTGCGGGGTCTAATCCTGCCGTTGGTTCATCCACAATGATCAATTTCGGACTGTTCAGAAGCAATTGAGCAATTCCGAATCGTTGTTTCATACCTCCGGAATATCCCTTTACATTTTTCTTTCGAACTTCCCACAGATTGGTGATCTCCAGAGCTGTTTGTACAATTTCCTGTCGTTCTTTTTTGTCGGTAATTCCTTTCAATCTTGCAAAGTACAGCAACAGATCTTCAGCACTCATTTTAGGATACACCCCGAATGACTGTGGCAAATATCCCAGTGTTTGGCGAAGAGCGATCTTGTCCTCAAGAATATTTATACCATTGAACGAAGCCCTCCCTGAATCAGGTGCTTGCAGCGTTGCAATGGTTCTCATCAACGTAGACTTCCCTGCACCGTTCGGTCCCAGAAGCCCAAACATTCCTGCTGAAATATCAATAGTTACATCGTCAAGTGCCTTTACGCCATTTTTATACGTCTTTGAAATATTGGATAGAGATAATTCCATAAATAAATTTTCTTGTGTGGATGAATATATCTGCCTCAGACAGACTCCGAGATAATAACGAATACTGAATTAGTAGCAAAAAGAGATGTGGTTATTACAGGGATTATAGATGTCAAGTAATTCGCTGACAGTTTAGAAGTGATAGCTCTGGAAAAATTCGCCCTTAGTATTTAAGACGGAAAAAAGAGCGTGATCCGGATGCGTCTTCGAACAGGACTAAAGT
>DEXK01000016.1:0-355 GCA_002364085.1 Balneolaceae bacterium UBA3186
GCAGGTGGAGCATACGCTTACAAGAAGCTTAAAGGACGTAACAGCGAAAGCGAAGACGTATAAACACGATCACGCCGGTCTGTTCTCTGTGTTAATGTTATAACGCAGACCAAACGGATGTGGCAGATATTCACTGATTTATTAAAGGTTCTGATGCACTTCGTCGGAACCTTTTTTTGTTTTAGAACTGAGGTATAGCCGTTCGGATCTCCTAAGAACAGGAGGGGAATTTAATTTTGAATTAGAAACCTCGTTAACCGGTAGCCGTTCGGACTGAAGTCCTCACTGTTGAACTTGATTCTGAACGTACAATATGATTGAGGCTTGCTCAGGTACACCAGCCAGGGATTTATCC
>DEXK01000016.1:520-643 GCA_002364085.1 Balneolaceae bacterium UBA3186
AAACACAGAATCTGAAGTATCTGATTGTTTAAAATCATGCGGCGAAACTTATGCTAGCAGGGCGTTTACGCCCGGATGTTAATTTCGGGCTGTGTTGTTGGCACCCGATCTTGGTAAAAACTC
>DEXK01000016.1:890-57400 GCA_002364085.1 Balneolaceae bacterium UBA3186
GGGACGGGGGTGGGTCAGCAAACGGAGCTTTGTTGTTGTTCGAACTGAAGTCCTCACTGGTGAACTTGACTGGGAAAGTTCAATATGATTGAGGTTTGCTCAGGTACGCCAGCCAGGGCTTCAGCCCTACCTAATCCAGTTCCGCAAGTAAGCTTTTGATATCAAGAGGTTTTGTGAACATATCAACTGAGCCATCTTCTTTTTTAGGCCATTGCTCTTTAGGTCTGTCCCAATATAACTCAACTCCATTCCCATCAGGATCGTCGAGATATAAAGCTTCCGAAACACCATGATCAGAGGCTCCTGCAATCGGGTACTTTTTATCCTGCAATCGTTGGAAAATTTCTGCCAGATCTTTTTTAGAAGGATATAGAATTGCAGTATGAAATAATCCCGGGGTATTTTTAGGGGCTGGTTTGGAATTTTCACTAAACCAAGTATTTAGTCCAATATGATGATGATATCCACCGGCTGAAATAAAAGCAGCTTGATCTCCATAGGAGGTCATGAGTTCGAAACCTAACAAGTCGCAATAAAACTCAAGGGAGCGATCAAGATCAGAGACTTTCAAATGAACGTGGCCAATGGAAGTTTTATGAGGAATTTTATACGACATAGCACAATGGTTTAATGAAGAATTTCCAAAATAAAAAAAGCCTTCTCAAAAAGAAGGCTTTTTAAATAAAATGAAATTAAATCAGACAATCAGGGATCAGTTGCCACCGTCTCTGTTTGCTGATCTTGGAGTAGGCCAGGTCATTTGCTCGCCCGTTCTTCGGTTTATAGGAAGAACTGCTCTGTCTCTTGGGAAAGTTTCAGGATCTTCGCTAGCCATATAAGTTAACACAGCAGTTAGAATGGCATTGTTACGAACATCATCAAAAACGATCTTATCATAAGTGTCACGATTTGTGTGCCAAGTGTAGTTCCAGTAGCTCCAGCTTAATGAGCTTAGAGAAAACCCTGGAGCGCCTGCGGCTATGAAAGAAGCGTAGTCAGAGCCACCACCACCGGGTGTGCCGGGAAAAGTTGTTTCTATATGTCTGCTGATGTCATTTGGTACTGCTTCCAACCAACGGCCTAAGAACTCATAAGAATGAAGGAATCCCTGACCTGATAATCTAACTACACGTCCCGTTCCGTTATCCTGATTGAATAGTGCTTGTAAGTTTTCAACAACTTCGGGGTTGTCTTCAACAAAAGCTCTTGAGCCATTCAATCCTTGTTCTTCGCTTCCCCAAAGTCCAACAATAATAGTTCTTTTCGGATTATGATATACTTTTTTCAAAATACGAGCTGCTTCCATCATAGTAATAGAACCTGTTCCGTTATCAGTTGCACCGGTTCCGCCATCCCATGAATCAAAATGAGCAGAAAGTACGATATACTCATCAGGCTTTTCTGTACCGGGAATAGTGGCGATGGTATTGAACGTTTCTACTTTACCCAGTTCTTTAGAAGTAGCGTTAACATGAATTTTAGGTTTATCACCATATTCTGTTAATCTATAAAGCAATCCATAATCTTCAAGAGAAAGATCAACTGTAGGTATTTTCTGAGTGCTGGAACTAAAGATCTTATTTACACCAAATCCTGATGACCATCTGGACTGAATGATTCCAACGGCTCCAGCTTCTTCAAGCGCTGCAATAATTGTTCGTGAATTATAGCCTGTGTTGTTGATTCGTTCTCTCCAAGCCTGAGCTTGAGCAGATCGCTCTGCTTTCATTTTTTCAAATGATTCTTCAGTAGCGAATTCTTCCCAGTTGTAATCCGGTCTTCCGGTAGGTTGGTGCATTGAAACTAGTACATATTTTCCTTTAGCATTCTTTAACCAAGCTTCAAATTCTTCCTTGTTTTCAACTTCAGGAATAATTACAGTTTCTGCTTCAACGCCGTTCTTTTTTGTTCCCGGGCTCCAAGCCAGAATCATTCCCTCCATGGTTACTGTTCTTGGATGTGTGAGATCGATATGTGTAATACCTCGTTCCCAACCACGCCATTCTCCGAATTGTTGTTTTTCTGCTTCAATTCCCCATTCTTTGAATGTATCTACTGCCCAGTTATGAGCTTTCAGCTGTTGTGGAGTTCCAACCAAACGTGGCCCGATTACGTCAAGTAATTCGTGAGCAAGTTTTTCCAGATGCGAATTCTCATTAGCTTCTTTTACGATCATATCTACCACTTCTTCAGTGGTTTGTGCTACTGCCATTGTGCTTGTTAGCATAATAACAGCTAGAAATAGTTTCAGTGTTCTTTTCACTTTCACCCTCATTAAAATTAAAAATTAGTTGGCGAGAATATATCCAAGAAATGAGTAAGGGAAGAGAGCGATAACTTTTTTTAACAGTTTACTTAAATAAAAAAACCTCCAACTCTATCGAGCGGAGGTTTTAAAATTCTTCCTTAGAAACTCTAAGTAATGTCATTTCTGCAAAGGCAGGAATCTGGGTTTCTTTTAAAACTACTAAACTTTAAAAGCTATCCAGATCTCAGGCATTCGCCGTGAGATGACCCATTCAATTATTTATTATAATCCAATCAAGCAGTTTCCAGCATTTTCTTTAACGTAACGCCAATTTCAGCGGGGCTGTCTACTACAGTGATACCAGCTTCTCTCAAAGCTTCTTTTTTAGCCTGAGCAGTTCCTTTACCACCTGAAATAATTGCACCTGCATGTCCCATACGTCGTCCCGGAGGCGCTGTTGAGCCTGCAATAAATGCTACAACAGGTTTGTCAACGTTTTCAGCGATATAAGCAGCAGCTTCTTCTTCAGCAGAACCACCAATTTCACCAATAAGTACAATTGCTTCAGTATCCGGATCTGCTTGCAGCATTTTAACAGCGTCAAGGTGAGTTGTTCCAATTACAGGATCTCCACCAATTCCGATTGCAGTACTTTGCCCTAAACCTTCTTTAGTTAACTGATCAACTGCTTCGTAGGTCAAAGTTCCTGATCTCGAGATCAAACCAACTTTTCCTTTTAGGAAAATACTTCCGGGCATAATACCAACTTTTGCTTCACCGGGAGTAATAAGACCAGGACAATTTGGTCCTACAAGTACCGCTCCATGGCTTTTAACAACTTGCTTGGCCACGATCATGTCTTTAACAGGGATTCCTTCAGTAATACAAATGATCACTTTGATGCCCGCAAAAGCGGCTTCAGTGATAGCATCGCCTGCAAATGCGGGTGGTACAAAAATGATGGATGTATTAGCCTGAACTTGTTCAACAGCTTCAGCAACAGTGTTAAATACAGGTCTGTCAAGATGAGATTGACCGCCTTTACCTGGGGTAACTCCACCGACAACATTAGTTCCATATTCGATCATTTGACCTGCGTGAAAACTTCCTTCACTTCCGGTAAAACCCTGTACGATCAATCGGGTATCATTTCCTACTAATACGCTCATTTTTGTTCTTTAACGTTCAAATTTTTGTGCGTTGGAATATACCATCATTGCATGGCAATGGAAAGCGCTTTTAAGGATAGTTAACGGTTATTAGTTATTGGATAATGACTGAATAACTAATAACCATTATCCAATAACTGAATTTCAAAATCCGTATAATCACAACATGATAACCGACGACAAAAAAGAGGAAGTTCGCGACGCTGCTGATATAGTGGAGGTTGTGGGTGACTATGTAAAGCTGAAGCGCTCAGGGAGTGGTTTCACGGGTTTGTGTCCTTATCATGATGAAAAGACTCCCTCTTTTAACGTAACACCGAGATTGGGCATTTATAAGTGTTTTGGTTGTGGTGAGTCCGGCGATGTATTCAAATTTGTGATGGATCAGGATGGGATTGGTTTTACTGAAGCAGTTCGTCAGCTTGCAGATCGATACGGAGTTTTTATCCCTGAAGAAGAAAGTAATGAACCTTCTGAAAGCCTTCAGCAAAAAGAAGGAATTTACCACGCCTTAAAATTCGCAGGGATTTATTTCTACAGAAATCTTATTGAGAATCCGGATGCGGAGAAAGCTTTAAAGTATCTGGATAATCGTGGGTATAACCGGGAAGTGTTTAAAAAATATGGGTTGGGTTACGCTCCTACGGGCGGAAGTGATCTTTACAAAGCAGCTCAGAACGCAGGAATATCTGAAGAATATTTAGTAGAAGCTGATTTGATCAAACCCAGTCAACGTGGAGAAGGTTATTACGATACTTTTCGTGGACGATTGATGTTTCCCATCTTTGGAACTACAGGAAAAGTGATCGCTTTTGCAGGAAGAGTGCTTGGTAACGAAAAAACAGCTAAGTACATCAATTCTGCACAGACCAAAGTGTACAATAAAAGTGAAGTTGTATACGGGGTTAATTTCGCAAAGAATGAGATCCGTAAAAACAAAGAAGTGATCCTGGTTGAAGGATATACTGATGTGATCACTTTGAATGAGCACGGTATTAAAAATGTGGTGGCAAGTTCGGGAACAGCATTAACTCCCGGGCAAATGAAGATTTTGAATCGCTATGGCGAAAAGATCATTATGATCTACGATGCGGACAATGCTGGTCAGGCAGCAATGAAAAGAGGAATTGATATTGCCCTAGCTCAGGGGATGGAAGTTCAATTACTAGAACTACCAGATGGGGAAGATCCCGATTCGTTTGTAAAGCAGTTTGGAAAAGAATCTTTCGATGAACTCAAAAGCAAAGAGGCTTTAGATTTTGTGGATTTTCTTCTATTGAAAGCGGATGAAGAAGGTCGGCTTAAAAATCCTGTTCAGGTTGGTAAAGTTATTTCGGAGATTCTACAGGCTATTGCTAGTATCAAAGAGTCCATTCAGCGCCAAATTTATGTTCAACATCTTCATCAGAAAACTCAACAATATAGAAAGGGAAGTGATCGGGAGCTTTTTACTGAGCTGGAGCGTGTTATGGCTCAAAAAATGCAGGAAGATTCCCGAGACCGTAGAAGAGAAGAACTTAGAGATTCAAGATTAGAGCAAGAGCAAAACGATGGAGATCCTGGAATTGAAGGAGCTGTAGGAAATCTTCAAACTAAAACAACAAGGAATACCTCTCCTGCTAAAAAACCATCCTCTGAAAAAGAACTGATTAGATTGATGATCACTTATGGGAGAGATATGGTTGAATACATTTGCTCTTTTACGAATGAAAAGCTTTTCGAAGATGAAGAATTGAAAATGTTTTATGTGGATATTCTTGGTCGATACAAAGAAGAGAAAGAAATATCTATTCAAGTGTATTCAGCAAAGCAGGAACCTTTTCCAAGATTAGTAGGCGATGTACTATTGGAGCAATATTCGCCAAGCGAAAGACATCAAGAGAAAGTAGGGTTGAAATACGAAAAGGATAAAAATCCTTATCGAACGGCTAAAAGTACTATGAAAGCTATGGAATTAGCGTTTTTTAAGAGAAAACTAGCAGAACTCTCTGAACGATTTGGAAGATCAGATTCTCAGGATGAGAAGAAAAAGATCATGACTTCGCAAACCAAAATTCAGGAAAAAGTTACTAAATTAACTACCACTTATTCTGATGATTATTATCCCGATCCACCACAGGAATCAGATAATGTTGTGAACGAAAAGAAGTTTGAATACAAGATGAAAAGCGACAGGAATTAGTTATTGGTGACAAGTGTTAAGTGTTTAGTTTGCACATAAACTAAACACTTAACACTAAAAACTGAGCACTACTAAAATGAAGACCATCAATCCAGCTACCGGAAAAGTAATTAAAGAATATTCGGAAATGAGCTTTGAAGAAGTTTCCGGTATCATTTACAGGGCGAATATTGCTCAGAAACAATGGAAGGATAAGAGCTTTACAAATCGGTCGGTAAATCTTAATAAGATCGCTAAATCTCTAAAAGAGAATAAGCAGGAATTAGGTGAATTGATGTCAACTGAAATGGGAAAGCCTCTTTCTCAATCGATCGGCGAAATAGAAAAATGTGCATGGGTTTGTGAATATTATGCGGAAAATGCAGAAGATTTTCTATCTGATGATTCTGTTGAAACAGATGCTTCAAAGAGTTATGTGACTTTCAATCCGCTCGGAACAGTGCTTTCAATTATGCCATGGAATTTTCCGTTCTGGCAGTTATTCCGTTTCGCAGCTCCTGCTCTCATGGCGGGTAATGCAGTGATTCTTAGTCATTCCGAAAATGTAACAGGTTGTGCACTGGAAATTGAAAAGATCATACATACTTCAGGAATTCCTGCTGACCTTTTCCGTACAATTTTAGTGCAAAATGAAAACATGAAGCCCGTAATTCAGCATAATGGAATTGCAGCAGTTACATTGACGGGAAGCACCAGAGCAGGAAAAATTGTGGCTTCGCAAGCTGGAGAAGCGTTAAAGAAAACAGTCTTGGAACTCGGAGGTAGTGACCCTTCTATTATTTTAGCTGATGCAGATATAAAACAAGCAGCGGAAAGTTGTGTGAATTCGAGAACATTGAACAGTGGACAAAGTTGTATTGCAGCTAAGCGGTTCGTAGTTGTAGAAGAAGTATATGATGAATTCGTTTCTGAATTCAAAAAGTTGATGGAATCCAAGAAAGTAGGCGACCCTTTTGATGAAGCCACTGATATTGGACCAATGGCAAGAGAAGATCTCAGAGATGGTTTACATGAACAGGTTCAGAAAAGTATTGAAGCCGGTGCAAACTGTATTTTAGGTGGAGAAAAACCTGGAGCGGCGGGGTCATTTTATCCAGTTACTATTCTTGAAAATGTGACCAAAGGAATGCCTGCTTACGATGAGGAGTTATTCGGACCTGTTGCCTCGATCATAAAAGTTCAGGACGAAGAGGAAGCTGTACAAGTAGCTAATGATTCTATTTATGGGTTGGGAGCTTCTATTTACTCTAAAGATGTTGAAAAAGCAGAGAAAATAGCCGCTGAGCAGTTGGAAGCAGGATGTTGTTTTGTGAATGAATTCGTTAAATCTGATCCAAGACTTCCATTTGGTGGGATCAAACAGTCAGGTTATGGACGAGAACTAGGCTTGTATGGAATTCGAGAGTTTGTAAATACGAAGACGGTGTATGTAAAGTGAAGTAGAATTAGGAATAAGTAAATATGGGAATTAGAAATAATTGAATAGCTATTCCTAATTCCTATATTCCTAATTATTCTCCACCATCCTTCATGTTGCCAACACCCGCTGAAGCTTCGCCTTTAGCCAATGCATGTAATTTGTCTACAGCATCCCAAAGTGTCATGGCTTCTTTCAGGGTTTCATCGAACACATCATTTACGATAGGGTAGAACGATTTCATGCCCCAAACTTGTCGTGCAAGTTCAGCTTTCATTCTTCCTTCGCTCATCCAGGCTACTTCTTCAAAATGTCCAACAGGGACAAATAATGAGTCTTTTCTGAATTTAGGAGTATCAACGGTGTCAGTAATAACTAATCCTTTTTCGATCAATGAAGCTTTAAATTCAGCAATATTCTTTTCTTCCCAATTGAAATCAGTACGGAATTTTTCGAAATCATTTTCCCATTTTCCACGGAATTCGTCTCCATTTTCATCTAAGTAAGAACGCACGTAATCAAAGGCAGCTCTTTTACGAATGGCAAAGTTAATAACATAACCGGAACGGGTAGTATCATCAGGTATGATATAATCAGGTACAATACCACCGCCACCATAAACTGTTCTGCCGGCATCCGTTTTATATTTGAGTGAATCTGGAATTTGGTCTGAAAACTCTATTGCATCACTCATAGCATTTTGTCTGCGGTAGATCTCGTAAGCATATTCTTCACCACCACCTTCAACAAAAGGTTTTTGAATTAAACGACCAGATGGAGTGTAGTATCTTGAAATAGTCACTCGCACATTGCTGTTATCGATCAATTCATATTGTTGTTGAACCAATCCTTTACCAAAGGTTCTTTTACCAACAATTAATCCACGATCGTGATCCTGAAGTGCACCGGAAACGATCTCACTAGCAGAAGCGGCTCCTTCATCAACCAAAACGATAACAGGTTTGCCCTGATATTCGCCACTCTTTCTTGAAAAATAATCTCCGTCAAATCTGCTGTGCTTACTTTTTGTAGAAACCAGAGAGGTTCCGCGAGGAAAAAATTCTTCTGCAATCGCAATAGCTTGTCCTAAATACCCGCCCGGATTTCCACGCAAGTCTAGTACCAACCTTTCCATTCCCTGAGATTTTAACTCTTTTGAAGCTTCCATAAACTCTTGATGAGTAGTAGCTGCGAATCGGTTAATTTTAATATATCCGGTTTGTTCGTCTAACATATAGGAAGTGTCAACCGTGTATAAAGGGATGTCATCGCGTTCAATCGTAAAATAAAGGGGAGAGGATACTCCTGGTCTTACAATAGTTACTTTAACTTTAGAGCCTTTTTCACCGCGGAGGTTTTTCAAAACTTGTTCATTTGTAAAACCAACAGCATTGCTGTCTTCAATAGCTACGATTCTGTCACCGGAACGAATTCCTAACTGATCGCTTGGGCCACCTGAAATTGCTGTTACAACCGTGATGGTATCCTGAATAATATTGAACTGTACACCAATGCCTTGAAATTTTCCTGCAAATTCTTCCTGAACGCGTTCGCTGTCTTCCGGCTCAATGTAAACTGAATGCGGATCTAAAGTTGAAAACAGACCACGAATAGCAAATTCAGTCAGTTTGGTCATGTTTTCATCTTTCGTATTATTTGAAACATAAAAATAAGCCTTTTCAAAATTGGTAAAGGCGTCGGTAATGGAATTGATCTTTAAACCCGGAAAAGTAGTATCAACGGGAGTCGATTCGATCTTTAATGTAGAATCTTTAATATGCGTTACAAATTCTTTGATGCTGACTTTATACATTTTATCTAGATCAGCTTCGCTAAAGTAATTGGCTACTATGCTTCGGGTTGCCTGTGCATATTTTATGATATTAGTTTCATCATCATTAGCAGTTGCTTTAACAACAGAATCAGCGCCGGTGAATTTTACAAGCGCCAAAATTATTACGATGACTATTTGTGGGGCAATAAATTTTTTTAACGTCATATTCAGTTCAATTGTTTGTTACACTAACTCAAAAGTATAACAAAATGTTTCATTCAAGTGGATTGTAATAAATAAACTGCTTTAATGCCCATTAAAGTATGTAATGGCTAAGATCTTTGTCTTTTACCAGATCTTCCAGTTGTTTACTTACATAAGTTGGATCAATTGTGATCTCTCCTGAGTTAATGTCATCAGGTACCGCAAATAATAATTCATCAAATAGAGAAGACATAATAGTATGTAATCTTCTTGCACCGATGTTTTCTACTTGTGAATTTACAACGGCAGCAATTCTAGCTAGTTCTAGAATAGCATCATCAGTAAATTCTATTTTTACACCCTCTGTTTCCAGCATAGCTTCATACTGTTTTGTAAGCGCGTTCTTTGGCTGTGAAAGAATCTTAACAAAATCTTCTTCGGTAAGTGAATTGAGCTCTACGCGAATCGGGAAACGACCTTGGAGTTCCGGAATCATATCAGATGGCTTAGAAACATGAAATGCTCCTGAGCCAACAAACAGAATATGATCGGTTTTGACAATTCCGTGTTTAGTGTTAACGGTACTTCCTTCAACTATCGGCAGAAGATCACGCTGAACACCTTGACGACTTACATCAGGCCCGCTTTTTCCTGCTCCGGTAGATGGTTCTGCAATTTTGTCGATCTCATCGATAAATACAATGCCTTGCTTTTGAACTCTTTCCAGTGCTTCCTGAACAGCAGATTCATGATCGATCAGCTTTTCTGCTTCTTCTTCAAGTAATGCTTCACGAGCTTCAGATATAGAAAGTTTTCTTTTGGCTTTTTTTCCTTTTCCGCCCATGTTCCCCAGCATATCCTGTAGGTTCATTCCCATTTCTTCCATGCCACCCGGACCAAAAACCTGCATCATAGGAGTTTTGGTATTTTTTACTTCGATCTCTATCTCACGATCTTCAAGTTCTCCGTTGCGAAGTTTTTCTCTGAATCGCTCACGGGTTCTCATATTCAATTCTTCGTCGCCGGCTTTAGCAGGATCAAAATTTGATTCAGAATTAGCAGTTGATGAGTTAAAACCAACTCCTTTTTTTGTAACAGGAGGGATAAGTATATCCAGAATTCTATTTTCAACAGCTTCAGCAGCTTTTTCTTTAACGCGTTCCTGCATTTCAGCTTTTACCATATTTACAGCAATATCAGTAAGATCCCGAATCATGGATTCAACATCACGTCCCACATAACCTACTTCAGTAAATTTAGAAGCTTCCACTTTTACAAAAGGAGCCATTGCAAGCTTTGCCAATCTGCGGGCGATCTCAGTTTTACCGACACCTGTTGGTCCGATCAATAATATATTATTCGGAACTATCTCTTCTCTGATCTCTTCTCTGGAGTTCAACCTTCTCCATCGGTTTCTAAGTGCGATGGCTACAGAGCGTTTTGCAGCCTTTTGCCCAACAATATATTTGTCTAGTTCTCTTACTATTTGTTGTGGTGTTAAATTCTTCTCTTCTATCATTATTTAGTCCTCAATTTCTATGATCGACAAGTTGTGATTCGTATAGATGTCGATGTCTGCGGCAATATTCAGTGATTCTTCAACAATTTGCTTTGCTGTTAACTCTTTAGCATGTTTACTCATTGCCCGGGCAGCAGAGAGTGCATAAGAACCGCCACTTCCAATAGTTGCGATATTATCATCAGGCTCAATTACATCTCCCTGGCCAGAGATAACTAAAGCGTTCTCATTGTTCATCACGATAAGTAATGCTTCCAGTTTTTGAAGGAATTTATCTTTTCTCCATTCCTTTGCCAGTTCAACAGCAGCACGCTGCATATTGCCGTTATATTCGTTTAGTTTTTCCTCGTATTTCTCAAAAAGAGTAAAGGCATCGGCAGTAGATCCGGCAAAACCGGCAAGCACTTTCCCTCCATATAACTTTCTCACTTTTTTTACGGTAGACTTCATTACCGTTTTGTCCATAGTGGCCTGCCCATCGCTGCCTAATGCGGCTTTTCCATTATGTATTACGCCCACAACCGTTGTTGCATGTAGTTTAAATGCACTCATTGTATATAATTAAATTCTGTTTAAAGCTATGATTGGCAAAAACCAAGCCATCAAAATCTACGTGCTAATTTTGATGAGCGTGGTTCTTTCTTCCATTCGAATTGGCAGAACTACCTGACGTTCTGTTTCCGCTGTTTCGATGATTGCTTTTTTTCGTGATCTCAAGATCATCTTTACTGTTATCCAATTCTTCAATGATCTGAACCTGCTCCAAAGCTTCGTCAATAGAATCTCCACGCATAACCACATCGGTTATATCCACATCAGAACCGGATAGCGTTACCTTGAATCTGCTCAATGGAATACTTTCATCAGCAACCAAGGTAATTTTGATGTGCAATTTTGACATCCACTTCCAGCGTTTACTGAACATTCCCTTGTTGATGAGTGTCTTCATATACGGATTCACATACAGATCAACTGCACGATACTCAGAAGCATGCTTAAATTTACTTAACCAGCTTTCAATATCAGTAAGAATGGTATCATCGCTGATCACATCTCCACTTCCGCCACACATGGGGCAGACTTTAGAAACAGAGTTGATGACACTTGGACGAATTCGCTGTCTGGTGATCTGAACCAATCCGAAATCACTCATTCCCAGCATATTGGTTTTTGCAGGATCTTTTCGGAATTCTTTCTTTAATTCATCGTATATCTTCTTACGATTCTTGTCGTCTCTGAGATCAATAAAATCGACCACAATAATTCCACCGATGTCTCTGAGACGTAATTGTTTTGCAATTTCTCTGGCAGCATCAAGATTGGTTTTTAAAGAATTATCTTCCTGTTTAGCTTTTGCGGCATAAGGACCTGAGTTTACATCCACCACATACATGGCTTCTGTTTGCTCAAAGATGAGATAACCGCCCGATTTCATTCTCACTCTGGGATTAAAGATGGAATTAACATCTTCCGCAATACCCATTTGGTCAAAAATATGCTTTTTGCCTTTATATTGATGTACGTTCTGTGCCATTTCCGGTGCAATTTGGCTAACATACGATTTAATCTGACGATACATTTTAGGATCATCAACCAAAACACGTTCGTAGTTTTTAGCAAAAAGATCACGGATCAAACTTTCTGTCATATCCAGATCTCTGTGTAAGAGAGAAGGAGGTTTAGCTGTTTCAAGCTTGTCTAAGATCTTTTCCCATTTTCGTAACACATCACGCAGATCATCTTCAATAGCTTTTTCATCCTGACCCTGAGCAACTGTTCTTACAATTACACCGAAACCATCCGGTACCATATCACCAAGAACATTTTTTAAACGACGACGCTCTTTGTAGTTAGAAATTTTCTTAGAAACAGCGATATAATCACCCATTGGGATCAACACTAAAAAACGCCCTGCAATGGTGATATCGGTAGAAATTCTTGGTCCTTTGGAGCCAATCGGTTCTTTAACGATCTGTACCAGAAGTTTTTGACCATTTCTTAAGATCTTTCCTGCAAGCGCTTGTTTCTGGTGATTAGCAAGTTTCTCTTTGTTCTTCAGATCCGGCTTTGCATGATTCGGAATAGCATTTTTTCCGTTAAGCATAGCAATGTATTCGTCTAAATGGTCGCCAGCATCAGAAAAGTGCAAGAAAGCGTCTTTAGGAGTACCCATATCGATGAAAGCAGCTTTGATACCGCTCATCACTTTATGGACTTTAGCTACATGAATATTACCAACTGTACGCTGGTTCTCTTCTGACTGAATGAATAATTGAGCGAGCTCTCCGTCTTCGAGCAACGCAATCCGAGCTTGATCCTCGGTGGAATGAATTATGATTTGATTCTTCATTGAATTTCTTTTTTGAACGGCCGATGGTTGCAATACATGCTATCCATGATCGAATTCTGAGTATTAGCTCAGGATCGTAAAATGTTCTTATATAGGATGCCACCTGAATTGAAGGAGCAGCGACATCGGCCAAATTATCTTGAAAATTTGTTTTGTTGTGGGCTGATGGTTGTGAAATATCAGCGAAAAGTTTCTGCTTTATAAGTACAAAAATTGATGTGCAGAATAAAAGTAGATCGGTAGAAATAGCATCAAGAAGTATATTTTTCTCTTCTTGTCCATTTTGTAATTGATATGTATTCAGTGCGTAGTGCAAAAAATAGTCTCTGTAAAAATCTTTTTATTTAACCGTCTTTATAAATACAAATATACGGCTGATTCCAATACTTTGAAATGATTAAATGATGTAATTTTTTTGTAGTGAGGAGTGAGGAGTGAGGAGTGAGGAGTGAGGAGGCTCTGCCTCAATTACATCTCGTTCCGAACGTCCCGTTCGGAACGTAGTACTGAGGTTATGCTTTTTCTGTTTTAATGTGGCTTTTCGGGTAGGATTTGACTGGTATGCCAGATTGTTAGCATATAAATACGATCAGGCTTTATTTCATAAACCAGTCTGTAATTACCATGAATAAGCTCTTTGATTTCATCCCGATTGAATTCAGGTACTATTCTGCCGCTATCTGGTTGTGATCTTAGTTGTTCACAATGATCAAAAATCTCTTCCGCCCATTTTATAGCTGTTGGAATGTGATCCAAAGCAAAGTAATCCGTACACTCCTCAACGCGGCTAAGAAAACGATCGGTAAAAATTATTTCCATTTAGAAAGATGCTTTTCAATCCTTTCTTTAGCTTCGTCCATGGTAAAGGTATTACCTTGCTCAACTTGTTGTTTTGCTTCCAGCAGATCTTCCAGCATTTCCATTCTTTCGGCAATGCGCTCGTATTCTGATACATCCATCAAAACAGCTGCACTTTTGCCATGTTGAGTTAAGACGATAGGTTGTTTG
Organism: Balneolaceae bacterium UBA3186; assembly: GCA_002364085.1. Taxonomy (GTDB): domain Bacteria; phylum Bacteroidota; class Rhodothermia; order Balneolales; family Balneolaceae; genus Balneola. Next base: position 14,762 of record DEXK01000016.1, read on the forward strand.
TCTTTCTTCAGGCGTTTTACAAAATCAGCCGACTTTTTACGAAACTCGGATAGTGGTTCGATATCTTTTGAAAGAGAAATATTCATATAAGTGCATATAAAGTTTTTTAAAGTACTATAAATATACTGAATTGAAATGTGGTTACCAATGTAAAGTAGGTCGGGCTAAAATTAAGTGAATTAACAAGAGTTGTTACTTAAATGAAGAGGGAGCTCCCTAATGGCATTCCCAAGCAGAGCTTGGGAATGAGGCTAAGCGGCGAGTCTGGTTTAGTTTATTAAAGTTCCGAAACTCGTTCGAGTCCACTTGAAACACTTGTTATACTGCAAAGTATTACCAAGTTTCTTCATACTTCCATTCGGGTCTTTTTTGTCCTTCTTTTTCAACAATTGAAGGAACTGATTCCCAGACAGTTTTAGTAATATCAATTTGATAGAATTTATTCATAACAGTTTTACTTACACTATTATATGTTTTAGCATAAAGAGTAAGTTGGTCATTTACTAAATCACCAGCAATAGGATCAATATTCACACCATATTTTTCACGAAATATATCTTGAGTTACTCTTTGATTGTCCCACTTCCGACCTTTTTCATCAGTATATATTGTGCCAAGTCCATATGATTTAAAAATATATTCTCCAGACAAAAAATCAATTTTAACATCATGGAGTGCTAATTGAAATACACTATCTGGTGTTGATGGAAATTCAGGCCGGATCAATTTATTCCAATAATATTCAGGATTAATTTTTTCAAATTCGGGATAAAAAGATTTTGGCAAATCTTTTCTTTGTTGAGATACAGAATCTAAAACCGTAGTTAGAATTTTCTGAATCTGACATCTTTCAGTTATAGAATAATCTCTTGAATGAATACTCTGCTTTGAGGAGCTACAACTACATATCAATACGATAAAAAGTAGAAGACTATTTTTCATAAATGATAGGGAGTATGGTATTGCAGTATATAATAATATTATCCGAACCACTAACCGTTCGTATAAAACAAAATAAGATAGGAAAAGAGTGAACTAAAACAAGTGCTAAGACGAACCCATCCCTGTCCCTTCCCTTAAACAAGGGAAGGGGACTTTCTTATTAATATCTGAGTGGAGTTAAAGAGTTTCCCTCCCTAAAGTTAGTAAGGGAACAAAGGCGGGTCAAAGAAATGATGCGAAGATTCTAAATCTCCTTTCGAAGGGAGACCGATCGAACACTTGTGTGAGATCAGAGGGATGTTGCGCGGTTTCTGAGCTAGTAAACCGCACAACATCCTCCATCCGTTAGTCAGTGGACACCTCCATCAAAGGAGGATTTTCTTCATTTTCGAATCAAGAACTCAGGAAGGTAATTATGGTATTTTTTAACAAGTAAAGTCTTCAGTCTAGGCGAGCTGTGGTGACTAATTCCCGTCAGCATACGTACGTATAACATCGGTGTAACTCATGTCGGCAAGCAGACTGCGATTATCTAATTCTTTTAAAAAACTTACCGGTACTCCGGAGCTGTATAAACCGATAATCCCTGAATAGGAAAACGTATCTATAAATCCTGCTTCTTTTAATTGAAGGAGGTACTCGGTGGTTACCCCGGAATTATACATGCCTATTATTGCGGAATAGGAAAAGTCGTTGATTAACTCAGCCGCATTTAATCGATCTAAAAATTCAATGCTTACACCGCTGTTATACAATCCAATTAGAGCGGAATAGGAGAAATTATCCAAGTAGCCCGACTCACTCATAAGAGTAAGGTATTCCATAGAAACTCCACCATTGTATAATCCTATGATCGCAGAATAGGAGAAATCATTTAAGAAATTAGCTGCATTCATTTGATCCAGATAAGAAGTTGGAACACCTGCACTGTAAAGACCGATTAAAGCAGAATATGAAAAATTATCCAAGTAGCCTGCTTCGTTCATCAAAGTTAAGTATTCCATAGGTACACCACTGCTATATAATCCAATAATTGCAGAGTAGTTGAAATCATCAAGAAAACCTGCTTGATTCATATCTTCCAAATAGGAAAGAGGAACACCACTGTCGTACAAAGCTCGAATTCCTGTAGGATTGATTTGAGTAGTATACCCTGCTTCATTAGCTGCTTGCAGATAGTCTAAATATACGCTGGTGACTCCATCAGAGTTAGATACTCTAGTGGGAAGTGGAGCAGCAGGTGGTAATGGAGCTTGCGCTATATTTTGGCCTTGCGTAAATGTTGTATTTCCGGTTCCATTATCGGATCTGAAAATAGGTGGACCAAAAGTATAAAGAAAGAATAGAGCAGGAATTACAACGAAGAAAAAAATAGCCAGAAGATTTCTTTTAGTTGATGATGCAGGTTCAGCGTATTCCTGTTCATTAATTTCGGAATTGGATGCGCTAGATCGTTCATCAATGTACGAGTCTAGATCAAAGTCTGGATCGTCTTGACTTGAACGAAGTTCATTTTTAAATCTTTGGTTATCCATAGTCCTTAATTCTCTTTTTGTTTATACCCTTCAATAAGATCGGAGATCTCCAGTTCATCTAAGATGTTCAGGTCATTAAGTATTTTCAATACAGAACGGGTACTTTAGCTTCATAGAGCTCTCCAATAATTTCACTTTCAAAATTACTTTTGATTTCTGCTTCTTCAAGCTTGGCAGAATAATCCTCTAATGAAGTCGGAAAAGCATTGTTTTGAGCATCGCTAGTAGGTATTACCTGAATATTATCAGGGTCACCAAATATGGCCAGATTTCCTAGTTCTCCCAATACGGAAAGTTTTGAGAGGTTTTCAAGATCAGCGAGTCCTTCTAGAGACTCAAGCGCTTCAAGACCTTCCAGTGCTTCTAAACTTTCTAAAACTTCCAAATTTTCAAATGCCTCTAAGCCTTCTGAGTTAACTTCTGCGGATGTGATCGGAGAAACAGGTGTAACAGGAGTAGTTCCTTGATTAAAGACCACCGGATCGGGACTTTGGGCTTGGTACTTTTCTATTCCAAAAATATTTCCATAAACTTGTGTAATGCTCCAATTATTAAAGTACAGCAAGGCGAATAAACTAAGTCCTAGCACTAAAAAAGAATTCTTTATAAAGTTTGAAAAGGAGTTTCGCTTTGTATTGGAAGTTTTTTCGTTTGGTTGAGGCTGAGCTTTTTCATCTAGGAATGAATCTAAATCAAAATCGGCACCTTCATCTGAACCGCGTAGTTCGTTCTTAAATCTTTGTCCACTCATTTTATTGTCCGTCTAATCTGTAAGCTGCCACGACTGATTCTGAAGACATATCACTCAACAACCCTTTATCATTCAATGTTTTTAAAAAGCTAACAGGTACATTATTTTGGTGCAATCTTACAATGGAAGTACTACCGAAATTATCAAGATAGCCACCTGCTGCAAGATCTGAAATATATTCTGCAGGTACATTATTTTGATACAATCTAGAAATAGAGGTACTGCCAAAATCATCCAAAACTCCTGCATCATTGAAACTGGAAATGTATTCAAACGGTATCTGATTCTGATACAATCTGGAAATGGACGTACTTCCAAAGTTATTCAAAAGACCTGCTGTAGCTAAGTTCTGAATATATTGAAAAGGAACTTGGTTCTGATAAAGCCTGGAAATAGAAGTACTACCAAAATTATTCAAAATACCCGCTTTACCGAATTGGTCGATGTATTCTACCGGTACATTGTTTTGGTAAAGTCGAGTGGATGAACTTCCACCAAAATCATCTAGATAGCCATATTCTTTAAGCTGAGCGAGATAGTCAGTATAGCTTATGCCTAGCTCTGCAACACTATTTCCGCCATCAAAGTTAAAGTTAAAATCGAAGTCAAAATCCTGAGCAGGAGGAGCAGGTGAAGGTATAACTCTAACATCAGGTTGAGGTCTTTCAACTACTATAGTTTGACCAGCTCCGGTGCTCGCAAAATTTGTATCATCGGCAAATAATGAAAAAGGATCGCTAAAGAAGAACCATACTGCAGGAATTAAAACCAGAGATAATGCCAGTAGATTTCTTTTGGTAGTTGGATGTGAATCGAATTCTTCTTCAAAATTCTGATCACCGCCTTTTGCCTGTTCATCTATGTAAGCATCCAGATCAAAATCCGAATCCTCATTATTGTTTAAGTCGTATCGTAATTGTTGCTTACTCATAATGATCCTAATTATTTTCGTCTTTATACATCTCTACTATATCAACAAAGCTTAATTCCTCATAGAGCCCTTTGGCTTTTAGATCATCAAGAAATGTTGTAGTTACTCCTGCTTTGTAATACTCTGTGATATATACAAAACTAAGATCGTCAAGATATCCTGCTTGATCCAATGTTCGTAGATAATCCATGCTCACATCGTTTGTATAGAACTCACTTATACCGATGAAACTAACTTTATCCAGAAAACCGGCTTCTTCAAATTCAGACAGATAACTAAGTGGGATATCATTATTATAAAATTCTGAGATAGCCACAAAATCCAGATCATCCAAAAAACCGGCGTTATCTACTTCTTGGATGTAAGATACAGGAACACCTGAAGAATGTAATTGGCGAGCCTGAAAAGCACTTAGTTTATCGTCATCTAATAATCCAAGTTCCTTTAGTTGCACTAAATAATCTGTAACAGGTGGTAGGTTAGCTGTTTGTGAAGCCCGTGCGAGTTCTTGTTCTATTGCCCTTTGGATGTCTCTGCTTTCAGGAAAAGAAATTTCTGGAATAGTTATTTCCGGAATGTCTATTACAATTTGATTACCTGTTTGTCCGCCGGCGATAAGCCTTTGCTCTTCAGCTCCAAAAATACTGGCATAAGCTTGTTTAGGACTCCAATCGTGATACCATAAGAATGCAGTGAATACTAAAGCAAGACCCAGTATTGCGTTTTTTAAGAATGATGGCTCGTGTTCATCTACAATTTGTTGAGTAGGTTCTGCCGTTTGATGAGCTTGCTCTTCGAGGTAAGAGTCTAAGTCGAAATCGTCGTTTTTGTTGGATTTTTTAAATCTGCCCTGTTGTGCCATGGTTTTATATTTTTTAAGTAAGACGAAAAAGTAGCAGGGATTGTTTCACGTTAGCAACTTTCTCTCGAGAATTGTTAGATTGTCGCACAACTTGAATCAAACTACCAATATGAAAAGAACAATAAGAGCTTCTTTATTTATCACACTATGTTTTTTATCCGGCTCAGCACTTGCCCAATTACCTGTTTCCTTAATGTTACCGGAGGCAAGTCCTAAGGAAACCAGAAGTATTACTATTGGTTTTACAACAATCAGTTTTGAATATAATTCTGTTGGAATAAAAGGAAGAGAAATATGGGGAGGTTTGGTTCCTTATGGCGAAGTTTGGAGAACTGGTGCTAATAAAAATACACTTTTTACAGTAACAGATGATGTGTTAATAAATGGCCAAGAACTTAAAGCAGGTTCTTACGGAATGCATACAATACCGGGAGAAGAAGAGTGGGTAATTATCTTTTCAAACTTCAGTGAGGCATGGGGAAGTTATTTCTATGACGAAAGTGAAGATGCTTTGAGGATAACGGTAACTCCAGAAGCAATGGAGAGTAAATATGAATGGATGAAATTTTCTTTCAGTAATTATACAGCTACCTCCGTTGATATTTCACTGAAGTGGGCTCACCTGGATGTTCCATTTAAGGTTGAAATTCCAATGGAAACAACATTTTCTCATATCGAAAACCAGTTTAGAACACTTCCGGCATTTTCATGGCAAGGATGGGTTCAAGGTGCAACGTATCTACAGAATAATGATTACAAGCTTGATGTAGCTTTAAAATGGGCTGCAAGAGCAGTTCAAATTGATCGAAGTGTTCAAACAATAGGATTGCATGCAAAATTATTGGTTTTGAATGGTAACAATGAAGACGGCCTTAAAGAAGCTAATGAAATGAGAAAAGAATGGGCTAACGATTGGAGATCCCATTACTCTGCAGCAGAAGTATATGAAGAAGCTGAAGATCTGAAAAAAGCAGAAGAAGCCTATAAAAAGGCAATTGATTTGGCAAATGATGAAAGGACCAAACAAGTTTTGATGAGAAGGATTGATTCTTTGAAGGAAAAGTAATCGAATATGTAAACCAATAACTAATAACCTAAATCATTTTGTTGATGGTTATTAGTTAATTGGTTTGGTTCATAACTAGTTGCTGGCTTTCCCGTCGTAAAGCAGATCAGCCAACTCAACTATGTTAATAAATTCAGCACGGTAACCATTTTCATCAATTCCTTTGCTTTGTTTGGCAAGCTCCAGAACCATGTCAAAAGTACTTTCTCCTTTGAATTTTGAATCTCGAAGGAGCATTCCAAAGGAGGCCACTGATGCCGCAAACTTCAGGTTATCTGATAATTCAGTGCTATCGGATATTTTTATTACCTGAGAAAGAAGATGACTTTTATTGCCATCAGGGTTTTTATACCTCAGTTTTACAGTCATTAGTTCACTGCTATAATTATTTACGGGATCGTTGGGAGTTTGATATTTCAGAGGGTCGATATCACTAAGCGAGGTGTCTATATGTACTCCGTGTGGAATAATTTCATATAAAGCTGTTACGGTATGACCAGCTCCGAGTTCACCGGCATCTTTTTCATCATTGTTGAAATCTTCATCCGCAAGCAAACGATTTTCATAACCGATTAAACGATACGCTTTTACGTTTTGGGGATTGAATTCAACTTGGATCTTTACATCTTTAGCAATAGTGTGTAGGGTTCCACCCATTTCAGAAACCAATACTTTTTTGGCTTCCAGCAGATTGTCGATGTAATAGTAATTCCCATTACCATTGTTAGCAATTTGCTCCATTTTTGAATCTTTTAAATTTCCTGATCCGAATCCCAATACAGATAAAAATATCCCTTCCTCTCTTTTTTCTTCTATGAGTTCCACAAGTTTATCGTTACTGGAAACACCAACATTGAAGTCACCGTCAGTTGCAAGGATAACTCTGTTATTTCCATCTTTTCTGAAATGTTCTTTAGCAACCTGATAAGCTTGTCTTATTCCCGCAGCTCCGGCTGTTGATCCTCCGGCATTAAGTTTATTCAGAGCTTCCAGAATGGCCTCTTTATTAGCTCCTGAAGTAGGAGGAAGCACTAATCCTGAACTACCGGCATAAACCACAATGGAAACATAATCTTCTTCTCTCAATTGATTAGTTAGAAGTTTGAATCCTTTTTTTAGAAGGGGGAGTTTATCATCTGAGCTCATGGAACCTGAAACATCCAACAAAAATACCAAGTTACTTGGTGGTAGATTATCTGCTTCGATCATTTCTCCTTGTATACCTATTTGAACTAATTGATGACCAGGATTCCAGGGAGCTTTTCCAACTTCAGTATTCACAGAAAATGGATGCTCGCCTTTCGGATTTTCATAATCATAATTAAAATAATTGATCAACTCTTCAACACGTACGGCATCATTAACAGGTAGCTGTCCGTCCATGATCATACGCCTTACATTGGAATAGGAAGCACCGTCAACATCAATAGAAAAAGTAGAAAGTGGCGTTTTGGTTGCCCATTTAAATGTATTTTCTGAGATTGTGTCGTACTCTTCGGAGCTAAAATTATCATAATAGGCCGGACTGCCACTATTACCTTCAACTTTGGCGACAGAAAAACCCAGTTTTGTGGTTTGAGTTCCTGCACCAACTCCTGTTACTACTACTTCTTCTAAACCAAACACTTCCTGTTGTAATACAAGGATTAGGTTTTTTACTCCTTCTTCAGGGACTTCAATTTGTTTTGATAGTTTCCTAAAACCTACAAAATGTACTTCTAAGGTATAATTACCCGGTTCCAGAAAAAATAAGAATTCTCCATCAGTATCAGTGCCTTTCCTTTCTTTAGTTTCTTTTACCAGGACGGTTGCACCAGGTAATTCTTGTTGAGTTTCGGCATCAATGACCTTCCCTTGAACTGGAACTTTGTCATTTATTATGAGAGGGGTTGGAATGTCAATTACTTCCGGAAGGATGAGAAGTAACAAGCTTGCAATGAATGTCTTCATAGTATTTCCCTAAATTTATTGAAGATTAAATTGCAACCTAATCGATTGTAAACAGATGTTAAATCACATGAGGATGTTATGAAGACGAGCAAACACTAGAGGAGGTTGAATCGATGTGCAAAGAACTTCTAAAACTGCAATTTGTAATTTGAAAATTGGTATTTACTCTACCACGGTAGGTTATCCAAATCTACATTTCCACCAGTAATGATGATTCCAACTTTTTTACCGACAAACCTTTTTTGGTTATTGAATAAAGCAGCAACAGGCACTGCACAGGAAGGCTCTATGATCATATTCATACGTTCCCAAATAAATCGCATAGCCGAAATTATAGACTCTTCGTCTACGGTTAGAATATCATCTACGTTTTTTTGAATAATTTGGAAAGGGAGTTCACCAAGCGAGGTTCTTAAACCATCAGCAATAGTATGGGTGCTGTATGCTGGTATAAGTTTGCCTTCTTTGAAGGAGCGGTAAGCGTCGTCTGCTTCTTTTGGTTCTGTTCCTATTATTTCTATATCCGGATTTATAGATTTTGCTGCAAGTGCCGTTCCACTAAGCAAACCGCCACCACCGATAGGTGTCATGATCACATCCAAAAAAGGGCATTCTTCCAGAAATTCGATAGCTGAAGTTCCTTGACCAGCTATGATTCTTGCATCATTATAAGGATGAATAGTTGTTGCTCCGGTTCGTTCAACTACCTTTTTTAAAGTGCCTTCCCGAGCATCAAGGCTTGCTTCACAAAAAGTAACTTCAGCTCCGTAGTTTTTTACTGCTTCCACCTTTACTTTCGGTGCATTTTCGGGCATCACAACATATGCTTTTATTCCTCGAATTCTTGCTGCAAGTGCCAATGCCTGAGCATGATTTCCTGATGAGTGAGTGGCTACACCTTGTTCAGCATCTTTATCAGATAAAGTTAGAACAGCATTACAAGCACCACGGAATTTGAACGCTCCTACTTTCTGGAAGTTTTCACATTTAAAGAAAACTGAAGCATTTGCATGTATGTTTACCTTATTACTTGAAAGAACAGGTGTTCGATGAGCGTAAGGATCAATTACTTGATGCGCTGCTTTTATATCAGAAAGGGTAGGAATAGAGAGTGTGTCGATCATTGATTATCAAATAGTTTAGCCAAAATAAGGAGAATGCTACTTTAATACAGAACTTTAAAAAAAGAACAGAAAGGTGTAAAAGTTAGAAAAGCGGGTTCTGATTCAGGTTTTTAAACTCTAATTTTGCACGGTTTAAATAAAGGAGCATATTTTTGAAGAAAACACTTTTAGGGCTACTGGTTTTTGTTGTTTGTGCACAAAGCGGATTAGCACAGGAAAGCATTCGATTAGTTAAAATAGAATCACCTATAATTTTAGATGGGAAAATCGATGAACCCGCCTGGGATATTATTCCGGAATTTACGCCTGTGCAGTACGAGCCGGTTTTTATGGGTGAAATGAGCGAAGTCACCAGATTTAAAGTAGGGTATGATGAGAGTTTTATCTATGTAGCCGGTGAACTTTTCACATCAGATCCAAGCACAATCACTACCAATTCACTAACCAGAGATAAATATAGTAGTGATGATGTATTTGCAATAGTAATTGATGGGTTCAACGATAACCAAAATGCGACCTGGTTTTTTACCAACCCTGACGGCGTTCGTTTTGATGTGGCTTTATCGAATGATGCAGATTTTGGTGGAGGAAGAAATGCATTTAATGATAGCTGGAATGCTTTTTGGGATGTTGAAACTACCATAACCGATGAAGGTTGGTTTGCCGAAATGAGAATTCCGTTTTCGAGTATAGGTGTTCAGGAGATAAATAATACTACTGAAATGGGAATCATTGTATATCGGTGGATAACGAAGAAAAATGAACGTCATATTTTTCCTGCTATACCACCTAACTGGAATTTAGGGAATGCGAAGCCATCTCAAGCACAAGATGTGATCTTAGAAGGAGTGAAGTCTAAAAATCCACTATACATTACACCTTATGGATTGGGAGGAATAAATTCTATAAGTACGCTGAATTCAGATTCAACTCAATACACGTACGATAACGACTTTACTACAGAAGTAGGTTTTGACCTGAAATACAATGTAACCAGTAATCTTACTTTAGATGCAACCGTAAATACGGACTTTGCACAGGTAGAAGCAGACGACCAACAGTTAAACTTATCCCGTTTCTCATTATTTTTTCCTGAAAAGAGACAATTTTTCCAACAAAGATCAGGCTTATTTGACTTTTCATTTGGGCGCGATCAGGTTTTTTATAGCCGAAGAATAGGTTTAGATGGAGATGGTAATCCGGTTCGAATTTTAGGAGGAGGTAGATTAACTGGAAGAGTAGGGGATCTTGATATTGGATTAATGAGCTTGCAAACTGCTGAAAGTGATAACCTGCCTTCAGAAAATTTCTCTGTGCTAAGATTAAGAAAGCAGGCATTTAATACAGCTTCTTATCTGGGTGGAATATTCACAAGCCGTTTAGGAGCAGACGGTAGTTCTAATATAGTGTATGGATTTGATGGTGATATTAATACGATTAGTAATCATTATATTGAATTTCGTGTATCACAATCAGTAGACGATAATATTGCCAGTGCAGAAAGATATGATATAGATGAGACTTCTGCGTTAAGGCTGTCGGCCAGAAATGTAACTAGCACGGGATTTGGATATCAAGTAACAGTTAATCGTTTGGGAGATCAATTTAATCCCGATGTAGGGTTTGTAAGGGTAGGGGGCACAACTCAAAAGTTCGTACGATTGAGTTACGGATGGTTACCCGATGAGGAATCTGTATTTCAGCGAACTAACATAAATGCGTTTTACTTCGGACGTTTTTATAATGACCAATATGAACTTGGAAATTTTGATACAGGTCTCCAGTCAAGAACGCTAAGAACTCAGTGGAGTGGCCGCTTTAAACAATATGGAGAACTTAATATAGAAGCTGAATTTAGTAAAGATGATATTCCTGCAGGTGAGTCGTTCGATCTTTTAGGTAAAATTTTTATTCCTTCCCAAATATATGAAACGTCAACTTTTGGTTTTAGATATCAGTTTTCAGAAGCTTGGAAAGTTGGTGGAGATATTAATGGAGGAGTAGGAAATATCTATGACGGAAATCTTGTGGAATTAGCAGTAAGCCCCAGATTTTTTGTATCTCGGAAGGTAGAGATTGGTGGAAGCTATAGAGTTACGCACTTAACATTTCCGGAAAGAGCAAATCGTTCCACAACAGAATTCACATCACATTTGGGACAATTCAGAGGTCAATATGCCTTTGATAAAAAAGCTACTTTTAGCGCATTTATTCAATACAGTAATGTTGCTGAACAAGTGGGGGCAAATTTTCGATTCAGGTATAATTTCAGTGAGGGAAGAGATTTCTTCCTTGTGATCAACGAACAATCTTATACAAATCGTGATCCAGTAGAAACAGGTTTACCAAGGCTCCCTGTTATGCAATCGGGTTCTGTTCTGTTAAAATATACGCACACTTTTATTTACTAAGACCATATACACTTTAGAAAATAATTTAACTCCATTTTACGGCTTTTTTTATTAGTCTGAATAAAACAATAATTAACTACGCTATGAAAAATTCGATACTGATATTTTTAATTTCTTTTATTTCAATTTCTGCCTCAGCTCAATTGCAAGAAGCAGTTGAAAGGTTTCAGTTTGATCCTTCGATCAGTTATAACAGTTCTATCCCTTCTCCCTCCGAATATTTAGGATATGAGCTTGGAACGCAGTATACCTTCCATCATCAGGTTATGGGTTATTTTGAAAAATTGGCTGAGCTTTCCGATAAAATTACTTTTCATGAATATGCACGTACTTATGAAAACCGTTCTGTGAATTATGCGATTATAACCTCTTCAGAAAACCACGGTAACCTGGAGCAGATTAGAAACCAGAATATGAAAATCGCAAATACTCCTAATTCTGTATCAGTTAATAATGAACCGGTAGTAGTTTGGATGAGTTACAATGTTCATGGAAATGAACCTTCAAGTAGCGAAGCAGCAATGCAAACGGCATACCGATTAGTGGCATCTACGGATTCAGAAACTCAGAATTGGTTAGAAAATGCAGTAGTAATTATTGATCCGATGATCAATCCTGATGGGCGTGATCGTTATGTGTATTGGTATAAATCAAGTCAGGCTAATGTATTGAATGTTAACGCGTCTGATCTGGAGCACGACGAGATATGGCCGGGTGGTAGAACAAATCATTATTGGTTTGATCTAAACAGAGACTGGACGTGGTTGATACACCCGGAATCAGCAGGTCGAATTAAGGTTTACCAACAATGGATGCCACAGGTTCACATTGATTTTCATGAGCAGGGTTTTAACAACAATTACTTTACTATGCCGGGAACCACTCCAAGAAATCATGAACTTCCTGCAGATTATGAGAAATGGGCAGATGTATTTGGACGCGGTGCCATCAAAGAATTCGACAAAGCTCAGGTTAATTTCGAAACACGCGAGCGTTTTGATTTCTTTTACCCGGGTTATGGATCTTCTTACCCAAGTATTATGGGAGGAATTGGAATGTTAGCAGAGCAAGGTGGACATAGTCGGGGAGGACGAGCTGTTGAAACCAATGATGGTTATGTGCTTACACTTCGTCAACGAGTGTTTGATCACTATAAAAATGGTGTTTCAATTGTAAAGACTTCAGTGGAAAATCGTGAAGCATTGGTAAAGTACTTTCAGGATGCCCGATCTCAAAAAGCACAAAAAGGAAATACAAAAGCATACATCCTTCCGAATAATTCTAATGATTATACTTACGATGTTGTGAATTTGATGTTAAAACAAGGTGTGAAAGTTGAACGTGCAAATGAAGATTTCAATGTAAGAAATGCATTTAGTTACTGGGATGGAAAAGCTTCTTCTAGATCTTTTAAAGAAGGTGATTTTATAATTAAAACGGATCAGCCGGCGCATCTTTTCGTTAATACATTAATGAGAAGACAATTAGAAATTAAAGATTCTGTGATGTATGACATGAGCACTTGGTCAGTTCCATTAGCTTATAACCTGGATGCTGCATGGACTACTACAGATGTAAGAGTGAGCACTTCACAGATCGATGAAATGATGGTTCATCCCAACGGTCTTACAAATGGAAACGCTCAATACGCATATGTAATAGATTGGAGCCAAAGAAATGCACCTAAAGCATTGGCTCAGCTTTGGAAGCATGGATATAAAGTAAGATCTGCCGAAAAAGGGTTTACTAAAGATGGAGTGAAGTATTCAAGAGGAAGTCTGGTTGTACTTTTAGGTCGCAATCTTCATAAGGCTGATGCTATCCATCAGGATATGAAGACCATTGCTGATTATGCAGATGTAAAAATAGCTGGATTTAATACCGGTAGAATGGATACGGGTAGCGACCTCGGATCTCCAAGTATGCAGCCGATAGAAAAGCCAAGAGTTGGTTTGTTTATAGATTCAGGATTCAGTTCTTATACAGCCGGCCAGATTTGGTTTCTATTTGATCAATGGACAGAGTTAGGAATTGATAGAATTAGATCCTCTAGCGCTGGGGGAATGGACTTTAATGACTATGATGTGCTTATAATGCCGAGTGGGTTTGGACTTAACCGGGTATTTAATGAAAATTCAAGAGAACGACTTAAGGATTGGGTACGAAATGGTGGAACTCTGGTAGCAACTGAAGGATCAACAGGTTGGTTCACTAAAGACCAATCTGGATTTACCTCAGCTGAATTATTTGATGAAGAAGAAGATAAAGACAAAGATAAAATAGATCCTGCGGCATATACACGCTATAAAGATCAAGAAGATTCCAGTGGTTTGAGAAGAATTCCGGGATCGGCATTCAAAGCTATGATCGACAATTCTCATCCTCTTGCTTTTGGAATGAAAGACAAGCTTTATTCACTTAAATTCAGCACTAATGCGCTTAAACCGGATCCTTCTTTCAGTACAGTTGGGTATTATGTAAAAGATGCCGATGAAGTATTAGCTTCGGGTTATGCATCAAATGAAAATAAAGAAAAAGCTGCCGGAAAAGCCTTTGCAGCGGTTTATGGAATGGGAAGCGGAAACGTTGTTTTCTTAATGGACAATACACAATACAGAATGTTCTGGGTTGGTCCTGCAAGAATGATCCAAAATGCAGTAATGCTCGTTCCGGGATTTTGATGTTTTTAGAAATTCGGTCAGACGGACTTGAAGCCGTCAGACCGAGCTTGTTTCAGGAACTTATAGAATGACTCTTAATGATATTTACACCAACTCTTCCAGAGTTAAACTAGTTTCGAAAATGAAATGATAAATATTAAACTCTGGAAGAGTTAACTTCTATATCAGCAAATATCTTTAAAAATAACTTTCTTCAAACCGCTCAAAGTGGCATGTATAGCCATTAGGATACTTTAGCAGGTAATCCTGATGTTCCGGTTCAGCCGGCCAGAATGTGGTGTAGGGCTCTAAAGTAGTAACTACTTCAGTATCCCATCTTTTGGATTCATTCACGACCTGAATAACTTCTTCAGCTATTTCTTTTTCCTCTTCATTTTGAAAAAAGATAGCAGAACGATAACTGCTGCCCCTATCATTCCCTTGTTGATCGACCGTAGTGGGATTATGAATTCTGTAGAAGTAGTCCAGTAACTCTTTAAAAGAAGTCTCGTTTGGATCGTAGGTAATTTCGATACCTTCTGCATGACCGGGGTGATTTCTGTAAGTGGGGTTTTCATTTTGTCCGCCAATGTAACCTACTTCTGTATCTTTTACGCCGGGACGAACTCTGAACAAGTCTTCCATTCCCCAAAAACAACCGCCGGCTATATAGGCTTTCTTCAAATTTTCCATCGCAGTTTCTTTCTATTAGTCTTGTGTGATTTGTTTTGTCTCAGGTTTGATTAACAGATATAATAGCAGAAAAGTTGCTTTGTATAAAGTTTAATCATGGTCATCCTTGTAGATGTTAGATAATTCGCTGAGAGTTTATGAACAGTAAAACATATAGGGTCATCCCGAACTTGTTTCGGGATCTTTGTAAGGAGTTGCTCTTGAAACAGTCTTACTTACAATGGACAAAGGCTATGTGTACTTTCTTACTAATTATCGAAGAACTACGATTTATATCGGAGTTACCAACAACATTCATTCAAGAGTGTGGGAACATAAATTGGGAGAAGGCTCTTTCTAGTTCAAGCGTCACGCTTGGACGAATGTTTTGCAAGAAATGCACAAGCGAGACGCTTGCGTTAGCTGGGGGGAGAAGCAACTAAAGAATGGGCATAAACAGTGGAAATGGAATCTGGTAAAGCAAAACAATCCAAAGTTAGAGGATTGGTATGATACCTTAAGAGGATGGTAAACAAGAACAGACTAAAAGTCTTTACGTAAGATCCCGAAACAAGTTCGGGATGACCTGCTTGCAATATTGAGGTTGGTATAAAGAAATTTTGTAAACGAATTACCTATCATCTACAGGGATGACCTTAATACGTACTAAAGCTTAGTTTAATATATTTGGTTTGTTAAACCACCGAAATCCTAACTTTCTTCGTCTTAAGCTTTTTATTGTCGATGAGTTTGAGAACCTGTTCCACTTTATCAGCTTTAACAGCAGCAAAGGCGGATTCCTGCTTTAGCTCAATGTCACCCAATTCACCTCTTTTAAGTTTTCCTTCTTTAAAGAAAAAACCGGCGATATCTCCTTTGGAAATTTTGTCTCTACGTCCGCCCGAGATATAAAGCGTTTTCCATTCTGTCTTTGTTGGTGGATTTGAAATCGATAACTCTTCAACTCCATCGGGTTGAATAAAGTCAGGAAGATCTTCATCGCTCCATTTTAAAACATAGGCAACGCCATCACTATGCATTCTGGCCGTTCTACCATTTCTGTGAGTGAATTCCTCAGCTTTGAGAGGGAGATGATAATGAACGATGAAATCCATTTCAGGAACATCAATTCCACGAGCAGCCAGATCAGTAGCGATCAATAATCTATGCGTCCCGTTTCTGAATTTGATCAATGCATTTTCGCGATCGTTTTGTTCAAGTCCACCATAAAAACAACCATGTGGTATTTTATGATGATTTAAAAAATCACTTACTCTTTGAATGGAATCTTTGAAATTACAGAAAACAAGTCCCCGTTTCTCGCCAAGCTGTTTCAGCAACGCAACCAGTGTATCCAGTTTATCTTTTTCAGGAGAGATTACCGTTTTGATGGTAAGATCAGGTTTGTCTATATCCAGAAAATTGACAACTTCTTCATCTTTCAACCCTACAAAATCCGGAATTTCAATTCCCTTGGTAGCTGAAGTAAGGATGTTCTTTTTCACATTTGGTAAGGCATTAATGATCTCTGTCATATCAGCTTCAAAACCGATCTCTAACGACTTATCGAACTCATCCAGCACCAACGACTTGATATCCGTTACTTCAAAAGTCTCGCGGCGTAAATGATCAGCGATTCTTCCCGGTGTCCCGATCAAAATAGCAGGAGGGGTTTCCAGTTCGGATCTGTCTGTGGAAAAAGATTGACCACCATAAAAAGCGTTGATCTTAAAACCGGTTCCCATTTCTCGAGCGACTTGTTCGATCTGAATAGCAAGTTCTCTGGAAGGAACAAGGATCAGGGCTTGAATCTGTTCACATTCAGGATCTAATTCTTCAATTATCGGCAATAAGAAAGCGAGTGTTTTACCCGTACCAGTTGGGGAAAGGAGAACCACATTAGCATTTGTATGAATAGCGAACTTCGCTGTTTTCTGCATTTCATTGAGTTCTTTAATACTCAGTTTATCCAGAATAGCGCGTTGATTTTTTATAGAAGATGACATGCCTGTAAACTACGGTTTTTAAGGACAGGAAATGAGAGTAAAACTGAGATTCTGTTTTACGTGAATAATTTAAAATGTGCGTGCCATCAGTTTTAAATTTTTCGGCTTAGTTCTTTAAGCATCAATAGACCCTGATCATAAGTATCAATTTGTTTTCTAATCTGATAGAGCCGGGCAAAAATGTAAGCCTCCATCGTTTTATCGGATAAAAAATATTCAAGATCAAAAGAAATAGGAGATCTTTGGTCATCTTTATAGAGAGGAACAAACATATCATTTGTATTGCCTTTTCCCCAAATATGACTGTAATTTTCAAATACAAAAGTCTCATATTGATGTATAAACCGATTAGATATCTCTTCTCTTTCTTGAATTGCCTCTGTTGATAGATAATATTTGGATATAGAATTCTGAATATCTGAATTAAGTGCATCTAAACTTCCGGAAGATATTAATAGATCAATACCATTGGTTCTTGGTTTAAAATTGAATTCTAGGAGTAGTTGTGCAATATTGCCGGCAATTGAATCATTAGGTTCGGTTTTTAATTGAATAATGTCCGACATGTTCAAGGCCATACGTTCTCTGTCATAGGCATTATGGATGAGTTCTTGAAGTTGTTCTTTATCATCTTCAAGATTTTGCTTTAGTATTTTTAAATGATACTGAGCAGTTTGTGTTTGATTGTTTTTCTCATTCCAGTTATTTACTTGCAGAGCGAGTAAGATCCCAATCATCACCAAAGCAATTTCTCCAATCGCATATAAGATATAAGTACGAACTTTATTCTGTTCCATAAGTTTTTTTCGTATTTGTCTAAAAAATCTCAGCATTTATTCAAGCTCCATCTCAAGTATATTAATCAAGGATCTTTGCTCATCTATTAAGCTTTGTATGTACTCATTGTAAAGTCCCGCTGTTTCGAGTTTAAAAGAGACCATATTCCACAGCTCGAGGTCTTCGTTGAACTGGGTATAATCGATGGGAGGTCCTCCCGGTATAAGTAAGTTTTGATATCTTTCCAGAGCAACAGCCTGATAATTGAATGACTTTATAATGTAAGGTTCGATCGTACTCAGATATTGCTCCACAATATATGTGTCTATGGAATTGGTGAATTCAATAACCGAATTAAGCTCAAAAAACTTCTGCTTTAGCTCAGTATTTTGGACTTTCGAGAGGTATCCGCTGTTTTTGAATTCGTTTAATACCGGATACGATATATTCAAACTCCAAGCAGTAGATAGGGCACCTAGCGTATTTCGGAGTTGTTTTAATGAATCCGGGTCTGACGAGTTGAGTAAGTTTAGTGTTCTTTTATTCAGGTCAATGACTTGTTGATTTTTTACTAAAAAATTTTGTTTTACAGGAATATCAGTTTCTATTTCCTCGATGATTCTTTCATAATAATTCTGCAACTGTGCCTGCTCTATTCTGTTTTGATTCCAATTATTCACTTGAAGGGCAAGCAGAATCCCGATCATAACAAGTGCAATTTCTCCGATAGCATAGAGGAGGTAGGTACGGACTTTATTCTGTTCCATAAGCGTTTTTCGTATTTGGCGGAAGAAGCGTAGCATTACATTTTAAATAACGTGGTTTGTGATCGGTAGCAAGCAACAAATTCGTCCCGTAGGGACATTACATCGGTAGATATAACATTCATAAAAACAACAATGTGCCGTAGGTACATCCTGTGACAGTATGAGTATCCGTTTATCATTCGATGGCCTTAAATATATATTGTTCATCAAATTCTATATCATGAGCTTTCAACAATTCGAGATATTCTTCTCTGAATGACTTTACCTTATGATGTTCTTCCTGCTTTTGGATATATCGAATTACTCTTGGAAGTTGATCTTTTGAATATGAGAAAGCACCATATCCTTCTTGCCAGCTAAACCTAACCTTGCTTAATCTATTCTTGTTGATCCATTTTGAAGAATCTTGCTTTACCTGCTTCATCAAATCTGATAACGATTGAGACGGACGGAGCCCAAACAGCATATGAACATGATCGGGCATTCCATTTATCTGTATCATTTTATGCCCATTTGCCTGCACAATTCCTGTAATGTATTTGTAAAGATCGGTTTTCCAGTCATTACCAATCAGGCATTCACGATTGCGGACTGCAAAAACAGCTTGAATATGGATTTGGGTGTAGGTATTTGCCATCATTCAATCATTGGTTGTACCTAACGGCACAAGGTTCGTGGGTACATTCAAGTCTACCAATGTTATGTCCCTAACGGGACTGATTTCATCTACCATAAAATGAAATTGACCCAAGGCATACGACAGGTACTTTCGAACTTTGTTTTGTCCGATGAGTTTTTGGCGGATTTGTCGAAAGAAGCGTAGCATATTATTTAATCTGAATGGTTAGTCAATTCTTTATTTATCATGCCTAGCAATTGCTCCATTTGCCTTCTGTTCTGCGCTAAGGGTACTTTACTATATCTTGT
The DNA here is from genome assembly GCA_002364085.1 of Balneolaceae bacterium UBA3186. GTDB lineage: Bacteria > Bacteroidota > Rhodothermia > Balneolales > Balneolaceae > Balneola. The sequence goes on from DEXK01000016.1 coordinate 34,143, forward strand.
GGCATTAAAAGATTCGCTCAGGATATCTGCAAAAATAGGCGAGTCAAGAAAATCAAAATTCTCTACAATCAATGTTTTTTCCAAAGCCTGACCACTTCTTTCAACCTGTATATCGAAAAGCAGATCAAAATACCTGAACTTTGCATCGATTGAACCCCTGATTATCTCATTGATCCACGCATCTGCTGATGGAAGCGAAAAACTGTACAGTTTTGCGATTTCATTTCTTAACGAATCGTTTGAGATTTTGTCAAGACCACTGGATTTTAAGGCCTCGTACGGTCCTTCATTATATGCTATATAAACTCCGAAGCCCCAAACAGAATCCAGATGCTGACGAACACTGTCAATCTCGAGGCTTCTTCTGTCATCCATATTTGAGGCAGCCGTAAGGTAGAATATTGATTCTTCCAAGTTCGACATCATGTCTTCTAAGAGCCTGAAGTTGCCAATATCGTTTACTAATGCCACGCTAAGCTCAGTTAGCATCCGGTGTTCATAGTTTTTTTCTTTCCGGTTTTCATTCCAATTGTTTACCTGCAATGCCAACAGGATCCCAATCATCACCAATAGAATTTCACCCAAAGCATACCACAGGTATTTACGAACATTTTCCTGCTTAATGAGTTTTTGTCGTATTTGTCTAAAAAATCTCAGCATAGGAACCGCGGATTTTTGGGATTCAGAGATTTCGCTGATTTGGCACGAATTAAAATCTGTGTTAATCCTAAAATCAGTTTAATCAGCGGTTCAAATAGTATTTTTCGGAAAAAGTGGAGCATTATTTGGTAATCCTATTTAATTCTTTTTCCAGCGTTTCTTTGAGTTCCCTGGCAACATTTAATCGTCCATCATAGGTTTCATATGTTCTAACTTTACTTTGCACGATATAAGGCAGCCATGAAACAAATTCGTCTCTTTCTATAAATCTGGCATATACTGCCTCAGCATCTTCACTAGTAAATTCAATTTTTTCTCTAAAACTTCCCATTGTAATTTGTTGCTTAGCATCTAAAATCCCTACTCTGTAATCCAGATATTTTAGCTGTAAATCTTCGGTAATAAACCGATACTGATTCCTATTTTCTGCATTGGTATAATACACTGAAATGGCATTACGCACTTCTTCATTTCGGATCAATGATAATTTTCCGGATGATTTTATCTCTTCAAAAGTTTGATTTGAAATAACAGGCGTAGATGTATATCCGGCATATTCTATACTTTCAATAAAGTAGCTGGGGTTCTCAGTTATCAATGATTTATCTTTGCTGGCATTTATTAAAAATAGAGCTCGTTCTTTTCGGTACTCGTCGGTAGTAATCGCTCTGGAAATATTCTCGATATCGGTATTCACTTCTGTAATCAGCCTATCTAAATACCTGATCTCTGTTTTTAAATCTTTTTGAGTTTCATTCCAATTGTTAATCTGAAGTGCAATTAGAATCCCGATGACCACTAGAAAAATTTCGCCCAGGGCATACCAAAAATATTTACGAATATTTTCTTGTTGGATGAGTTTTTGGCGGATTTGTCGGAAAAATCTTAGCATACGTGCAGGCATTGCGGGTGGCGACTGTCTATCCCGATTTCTGATACATACATAATTATTCTCCTCGGCTGTTCAGCTCATCTCTGATCACTTCAAGTATCGGTATCGTATAAATATTCATAATCTGATTGTACAAAAGGAATAATTCTTGGTTTAGAGCCCCAACACTTTGAATATGATATACAGAAGCCGGATCTCTTCGATAATCTTTAATATTGATTCCTAAGGGTTTCATAGAACTAAACTCAACTTCACCTCTTCTAACCCCCCAGATATAATCCATGATCATTGCAGAAAAGTAGTGATGAATATATTGCATATACTCTGATCTTCGCCTTTCTCCATCCTGATATACAAACGACTCCCAACCCTGAATTCTGTTTATGTATCGTGATATATAATCTGTAATAGTATCGTTCTGAATAATTGCCAATTCTCCTGTAGATATCATTTCTTCATAAGATGGTAAATAAGGACGATAACTGCCTCCGCGCCCAATTAAAAATACATCTCTGACAAAATTTGCACTGTCCGATACCGGTTGATTATTAGTTAAAACTTCTAAAAGCCTCTCTGCCTGGTCTACCTTGTACTCAACAAGCTCTATAGAGCTTTGTAAATTTAGGCTATCCCTTTCTACCTCCACCAACAAGCGTTGTAAATATTTTATTTCTGTATTACGCTTTTTGCGTTCTTCATTCCAATTATTGATTTGCAAAGCCAGCAGGATCCCGATCATGACCAGTAGAATTTCCCCAAGTGCATACCAGAAGTATTTTCGGATATTTCCATTTTTGATGAGCTTTTGGCGGATTTGACGGAAGAATCTCAGCATAGTTTGAACCACGCATTTAAAGGATTAAGGAATTTCGCGGATGTCATATATTGTACAATCCGCGATAATCTGGAAATCAGCGGAACCCAGAACTCCGCTAAAGTTTCGTTCTGCAGGCGTGTTTCTAAAGTTTTATTTATAAAGAATCGAATCAAAATTCCACCTTTCTTCTTCTTAATTCATCTGAAATCATTTTTTCAAGATTTCTGTTTATCCTTTTTGCCCCGTCTAATCTTCTAAAATTATTAAAGTATACTTGTCTTCTAAGATTGATTACCCTTAGCAGGTCGCTATTATTTATATCAGAGATAACAGGCACTTCCCGTACTTTTGTACTGCCATCACTGTCCATATAAGTTTCATCTTTTATCAGTTTTCTCAGATAAATTCGAGCTTCATCATTTTTTTTCTCTGAATATTCATTTGTAAATTTTTCGAAAGCAGGAAAAGTGACACCATAGGTTGAGGTTATCATACTTCGTAAAGAATCATTCTGTATGATATTTAAACCGCTCGATTTAAGGTTTTCATAGGAACCGGAATCAAACCGATAATCAAAATCGGTAAGCATATCTCCCAATAAATTACGAAGTGTTTCCTGCTCAGGTAATTCGTTTCTACCTACAAAGTATAACAGACTATCTATACCGAGCTTGCTCTTATTCACCCTGGGTTCAAAATATTCGGTAATCATAAAAAGATCATTATTTAGGGATTTCCGCATTTCTATAAGCAAGGTGTTCTCATAGTCGATAGACTTCCTTTGTTCATTCCAATTATTTAGCTGTAGGGCAATCAAAATTCCAATTACCACCAGTAGAATTTCGCCAATGGCATACAGGAAATATTTGCGAACATTTTTCTTTTCGATAAGCTTTTTTCGGATGTGTCTAAAAAATTTCAGCATAGGAACCGCGGATTTGTAGGATTCAGGGATTTCGCTGATTTGGCACGAATTAAAATCTGTGTTAATCCTGAAATCAGTTTAATCAGCGGTTCAAATAGTATTTGGCGGAAGAAGCGTAGCATTCAATTCAATTTTTCTTTTAGATTTATCCCATCACTATTCACTGCTTCCATAAAGTGGACAAATCCTCTCCAATGCACTGACATCCTCGAAAACGTATTAATAAATTCGTCATCTTTGGTCATTGCATCAAAGTCGTAGGTGAACCCGATGCCCAGTTTTTTCGGATCAGTGGTGGCCCTTATATGCCTGTTATATACTATAAACTGATCTTCAATGTTATTACTCAACTTCTCATATATACTCTCAACCTGATGAAGAAAGGTGTAAAACTCTGCCAGTTCATTTCTTAATTTAATGTCACCAATCAAGTTAATTTGACCACTTTCTTTCATTTCTTCATAGGTTAACATATTGGGCATTTGATAAGTAGTTCTTGGGAACCATAATATGGCATAATCTACTACTACCTTTTCACTTGCGGTAAGCTCAGTGCCCCTTTCAAGGAAATGTTGCATTTCTGTTATAGCCTCAAGAATCTCTCTACTTTGCTGACTCAGAGATTCAGTTCTTTGGATTAATCGATCCAGGTCTTCAACTAATCTGCTCTCAAATTCCATAGCGAGGTTGCGTTCCTTCCTCAACTCATTCCAGTTATTGACCTGTAGTGCGATGAGAATTCCAATCACAACCAACAAAATTTCCCCTATTGCATAAAGGATATAAGTACGAACTTTATTCTGTTCCATAAGTTTCTGTCGTATTTGTCTAAAAAATCTCAGCATAGGAAGGGAGGGTTTTTAGGATTTAGGGATGGCACGGTTTTGAGGCTTGTCACTTCGAACGAAAGGGAGAAGTCTAATAATCCTTGAACTACCATTAAAATCTTTAGATGTCTCGCGGTAGCTCGACATGACAAAAAAGAGAATATCCGTGTTAATCCGGCAATCTGGTAAATCGGCGTTTCTATCGATATTTCGTGGAAAAAGCGGATCATAATTATTCTACTGTTGAAGCTGTGTTTCCAATTGCTCTTTTATTAATGAAATCCTATCCGAAAGAAACCCCCAACCAGCTTGCCAATCCCTTCTTGCATCAACAATTTCTGCCATTGCATTTTTGAATTTCCTGCTTTTACAAATTTCTTCGATATCATAAAAGACTAAATATTCTCCATCTGGATCGTAAACAAAATCAACATGTTCCCAGATTACCGAACTTGCTCTTCCTAACTCGTCTCTGGAGTAATTCACTAACGACCTGCCATATTCTACTCCTCCATAAAAAGAAAAAATGGAACTTTTAAGCTCTTCGTTGGGCAAACTTGCATACACACCACTGGCAATCATTTCGTCGTAGGTTCCATTTACCGAGGTAAACATCGGAAGATTTTGATGCGTTATTAGAACTGCTGACATTGATTCTTTTAGAGTGCTATCAGCACCACATGTAAACACGTATTGAAAAGCTTGTTCGGCTTGTTTCACCAGCTCAGGATAATCGCCATAACCATCGCTGTAAAATGTTTGCATCGAATTAAAATCATCATATAGTCTTATCAAATACGAATTCTGTGCTTCTTGTAGCTTTCTATTCTCGTTCCAGTTGTTGATTTGAAGTGCGATTAGAATCCCGATAACAACCAGAAAAATCTCCCCCAAAGCATACCAAATGTATTTGCGGATATTGCCGTTTTCGAGGAGATTTTGGCGTATTTGTCTAAAAAATCTCAACATAGGAACCGCGGATTTGTAGGATTCAGGGATTTCGCTGATTTGTCATGTATTAAAATCTGTGTTAATCCTGTTATCGGTTTAATCAGCGGTTCAAATGGTATTTGTCGGAAGAATCGGAGCATATTATTGAGTTAGCTCTTGGTCAATTTGTTCAATTAAAATAACCATTAATTCATGGACAGCGGTTAAATAATGGATAGTATTAGATAGTGGCCAACTGGATCTTTCTAATAGCTCATCAAATTTAGGATCTGCAACTAAAGCAGTTGGGTTTTCTAATATGATTTCGCTAGTTACACCACTTCCTTCTACCGGTTTAGCCCTTATATTTATTAATTCGTGAATTAGATCATTTCGAGTGAATAGTTCAACTCTTTGGACTTCATTGACCCACCTTTCCATGTTCTCGATATGAAATCCATAAAGATTAGATAGGTTTTTTCTAATCTCAAGATTAGTAATACGATCGAGTCCGCCTGATTTTATGGCCTCAAAAGGAGCTTTATTGATGGTGATAACTATCCCATATCCTTTAATCGTTCTTAAATGAAAATCTAATGAATCCTTGTTTATCTCCTGATCATTCTTCATTGAGGCGAGTCGATTAAAACTATATCGGACGTTTTTTAAATGAGGTATCCAGTTTTTCAATATCTGTACATCTTTAGCCATAACTTCATTTACTTCACTAAGCATACTGAGTTCATAGCTTCTTGATTTCCGTTCTTCATTCCAGTTATTCACCTGAAGTGCTAAGAGAATACCAATCATTACTAATGCAATTTCACCAATAGCATATAGCAGATATTTACTGAACTTGTTTTCAGAAAGGAGAGCCTGACGTACCCGTCGAAAAAACTTAAACATATCCCAAAACCCCCGTAGTTATTAACAGAGGAAATTGGTTAAAACGGAGCTTATTTCAAAATTCTAAAAATTTTTGATGAACAAGCTTACTCGTGCTTACTTTTCAGTTCATCCATACGTTTTCTGTTTTTCCGTTTCTGGAGGTAGGGGATGAAGAACATATAGATTCCTGTGATCCAGAGAATGGTGACAATTATACCGGAAGGAAGGAAGATCCAAAGCTTGGCTGAATCATGAAACCAGGAACCATCATGAAGAGCTTCAATAATTCCTGAACGACGAAATTCAACTTGTAACACTTCTCCGGTTTTAGTGTCGATCTGAATTTCCCAGTTATTTATTCCGCGAACTTTAACTATACCTTTATCCGGGCGGACATCCAACCGGTCAACGTCAGACCATTTTGTTATACCTGCTTTTTCGATGGTTGAAGATATTGCAATAATTTCATCGAAAGTAATTTCAAGGTCTTTGGAAACTCCTTCCATTGTGGGAGGCTGAATCCATGCGAATTCCTTTTTAACCTGAAGAAAAAGTCCTGTAATTAATACAATAAGAAAAGGAATGGCTATTATTATAGCTCCCCATCTGTGAATCTTTCGATTATCCCGACGTGCGTGCCAACTCATATAAAAAATCTGTCATTTGAAGGTCTAATATTTAACACCAGGTTGCGTGATTTCGAAATTCTCATTGTCTTTGGCGGTTTGTACCATATTTTCAACGTCTTTAAGCAGTTGTTTAGCGTCATAAACTATTCCGTCTTTTATAGTATATACTACGCCTCCATGACGTTTCACATTGTTTTCATTATCAACAAAGATGGCGCCTGTACCATAAAGCACTTTTAAATTAGCCATTGGATTCGCATCAACAATAAGCATATCGGCAAGTTTACCAACTTCAATGGTTCCTAATTCATCATCCATTCCCAGAACTTCAGCAGCCTTTAACGAAGCTGATTGAAAGATCTCAAGTGGATGGAAGCCGGCTTCTCGCATCATTTCCATCTCTTGTATATAAGCAAAACCGTAGAGCTTATAAATGTAGCCTGCATCCGATCCTAAAGTTACACGACCTCCACGATTTTTATATTCATTTACGAATTCCATCCACAAACGGAAGTTGTTTTTCCATTCAACTTCTTGTTCTGTTCCCCAATCCAACCAATAAGATCCATGAGAGATTCTACTGGGTGCGTAGAATCTCCAGAGAGATGGGAGAGTGTATTTCTCGTGCCACTCGGCTCTTCGCTGAGCCATTAAATCACGACTTGCCTCGTAAATAGTCATGGTCGGGTTAAGAGTAAAATCCAATTCAAGTAACTCATCCATTACTGCATTCCATTTTTCGGAATATGGCTCGGCTGCTTGTTTCCAAAGCTTTCCTGCTTCTTCAAAGCGGTGTTGTTCGTTATTATAATTGTAATCTAATGGGTAATCCTGAATGATACGATCTTCGAAAAGAGCTTCGGGCAAACCATACCAGTGTGTCATGCTTGTTAATCCCAGGCGGGCAGAAGTGAGTACATTATTATAAACCACTCTGGTTTGTGCATGATGAGTCATTGTTTCAAGGCCAAGTTTATTGGCTTCATCAATAGCAGCGGCATACACCTTCGGTGATGCACCGAAAAATTTAATTCCATCGGCTCCTGCTTTGTTGATCATTTGAACCCAATCGCGAGCCTGCTTTTCATTGATGATTTGTTCTGAAGCTCCTTGTCCAAACGAAATATAAGCTGAGATTCTGGGAGCAGTAATTTCATTCTTTTCACTTCTGGCTTTGTGACGAAGTGTCCAGTCCATTCCGTTTCCGGAGCCCGGCTCTCTGATAGTTGTAATGCCATGTGCCATCCAAAGTTTATATACATATTCGGGAGTAGTTCCCTGAGCACCGCCACCTGTATGTGCATGCATGTCAATGAAACCGGGAAGTAAGTACATTCTTGTGGCATCAATAACTTTGTCGTTTGCTCCGGCTTTTGGACGTCTGTTTTCATTAATTGGTAAACCCGGATATCCAACAGTTTGTATGCGAGCTATTCGGTTTCCTTCAACTACAATGTCTACCGGTCCAGTGGCTGGCGACCCGGTACCATCAATCAAGTTTACTCCCCGAATAATCAGTCGGTCATAAGGTCCTTCACCTTCTGATCTGTTTGGGGCATCACTCATCTGAGCATATAAAGGCGAAGCAATAAGAACAAGCAGAATCAGCTGAAATATTTTTTTCATTTCTAAATAGTTAGTTATTGGAACTTAGATCTGAGTTGAAGCAGAAATCGAATTTGAATCTAAGTAAAAGGTAGGATAGCTATAGTAAAAGTTGGTTACAGAAGTAAAGCTCCTTCATGTTTCAATAGCCATTCCTTCCGTTCCATTCCACCGGCATAACCTACAAGTTTGTTATCAGAGCCAATTACACGATGGCATGGAATTACTACTGCTATGGGATTTTTTCCATTTGCTGCACCTACTGCTTGGGAAAAGTTCTTATCACCAAGGTGTGAGGCGATCTTTCCATAGGAGGTTGTAGTTCCATGAGGAATATTATTTAACTGAACCCATACTTTTTGTTCAAAATCTGTTCCATCAGGTAATAGTGTAAGATCAAACCGATCTCTTTTACCTTCAAAATATTCTTTAAGCTGAGTTTTAGCAGATTCAGTGTGTATGTCGGGGTCTTCCGGTCCGTCGAAATCCATAAATTTAACGGATGTAATTCCACTTCCGTTTGAGAGAATTCTAAGAAAGCCGATTGGAGTTTCTAAATAGCTTACAAAAGTCATGGTTATTAATTGAAAATGTTGACGGTTCCTGAACGGTCAAAACTATAGTAAGAGGGCTCAAAGAATGGAAGTGTAGCACTAACGTTTGAATTTCCTGAAAGTGAATATTCAAGAGGTTGATCACTTTTTATTAAGTTGTATGCACTTCTTCCAAGTTGAATAAAGTTTAGAGAAACAGGAACAGAAATGATGCCTGAACTCTTTTCATCAATTTGAATTAGGTTGTTGGATTTTCCAGAAATGGATTCAAGCCCGTTGATCGTAATATTGTATTCCATATCAGACAAAGAAACACCAAAGGCATTTGGATTGTCAATATTGAGGATCAATTCAAGATCGGCGCTGGCAAAGGAAATGTCTTTAACAGATAATCGGGAAGCAGATATCTTAGGAGCCTTTATCACCGGGAACGTTCCTGATCTTTGTAACGGCACCTCAGTAAATCCCAAAAAAGGAAGTTCAATACCTATTGTAGATTTCAATTCGTAACCGGTTTCATCTTTATCTTTTATATCTGAGAATGTTTCGAATAATTCTGAGTAAGTAAATCGAACAGGAATTTGAATAATACTTTTAGCAGAAGATGATATTTGAGAGTTCAGAGATTGAGAGCCGCTCACAAAGGTATTGTCCGAAATCAGAAAGTCGTAATCATAAGAAGCTACTTCTATAGCTACATTATTAGGGTTGTCTACTTCTATATCAAAAGTAAGTTCAAGATCGCGCAGCGATGCATCAGAAATAGAAACTTTAGTTACAGAAAGTTCAGGTTTTCGGATTGAAGCCAAATCTTTTAATGCAGAACAACTAGGTAATATTATTGCGAATAGAGCAAAAAGAAGAGGATATTTAAAGTATTTCATATGTTGAAATTACACTCTTTTAATAAAGAAAAAAATTTTCAAAAAATTTTGTAACAAACTGTGACTTAGGTTCTCTTGTACTCGCTTAAGGGGAACAGATTTGCGAATGAAACCCGCTTGTCTACATCACGACCCTTTTTTGAAACCTAGATACATAGCCTCGATTGTGAAACATCGAGGCTTTTTTAGTTTCAGAAATAAATTCTATAGAGTACAGTGAAATTTCTTCCTGGTTCAGGTCTCAGATCTTTGATTCTGGATAAATGATTGTAATATTCCTCGTTTAAAAGGTTGTTTACATTTACAGAAATCGTATGAAGTAACTTTTCTCCATTAATTCTATACTGAGCGAAAAGATCAGTTAAAAAATAAGAATCTGTAGGGTTTTCAAATTCTCCCGTTCTATCTTGTCTAGCTGCATACTTGAACCTGGTTCCAATTTCTAAACCGTCTTTAGCATATTTAATTGATGATTGCGCCTTAAACGGAGGTATTTGTGGCAAAGGTCTCGTTCCTTTGTTGTTACCATTTTGATCGGTTGTATCTTGCTTACCAATGGTATAGCTGGCTGAAACATCAAAGACAATTGTATTTGTTAGTTGAAACTCAGCTGAACTCTCAACACCATATAACTCTGCTTCTGTACCTACAAATTGATAATTCAAAAGATCAGCTCTTTGGATATTGGTTTTACCTGTATTTCTGGCATAAAGATAATTGTCGAAACCATTATGGAAGAGTGCGGCGCTAGTATTAATTTTATTACTTTGAAATCCTATAAATATTTCTTTTGCCCAAGCTCTTTCCGGATCAAGATCAGGGTTGCCAATCTCAAAAGAATAGGAAGCCAAATGTGGTCCTTCAGAATATAGCTCTTCTAATGATGGAGCTCTGAATGATCTGAGAATAGTTGATCCGATTGAAAAACCACCTCCGAGATCGTATATCGCTGATATAGATCCTGAAAGTGCAGAGAAACTTCTGTTCTTATAAATAGTGGAATCTATAGAACCAGATCTAGCACCGATGCCGTAGAACAGTCCTCGTTCATTTGTGGATGCATGGGAATAATCTAATCGAGCACCAACTTCTAGATGAAGTTCGCTAATATCCGTTTCTTCAATAATGTAAGCGCCTAGTTCAAAATTATTGGATGGAGGAGTGCCTGCACCATCAACCGTGTAATCTTCAAACTCACCTGAAATACCAAAAGAACCGCTATTTAAAAAGCCAAATTTATTGTGCTTTGCTCTGAGGTTAAAATTTGTGGTAAGTAGATCAAATTCGGTTCCAACAACCGGGTCACCTTCACTGTTTTCCCCTTCAATTTCTTTATGATTGTAGTCTTTAAAAGAAATATCCATCTCGATCAACTTCAAAAGATCATTATTCAAAAGGACCTCTGAACGAGCATCGTACTGATATTTTCTGAGCTCAATATCAACACCATTAGGGTGACCGTTAGGATCTGGAGGTATTCCGTAGTTACTGAAGTAGAGACTTGTTGATATTCCCGCGTACCCCCAAGGTCGAATCCAGCTAACTCCGATAGCATCATTAGTGGTTTCGTAATAGGAATTTCCAATTTCGCCGCGCGGAGTTTCTGTATTCAGACCATAACGACCATTGATGTCAGCTTGTACAGCAAAAGATCTCACCGGAAAGGCAAGATTCAGTGCCGATGAAAGTCCTGAATTAACAGTTTGTCCGTTTATAGAAAGAGTTCCTGTTAGATGCGAAGGCAGAGTAGTCTGAACTTGATTCTTTACTACATTAATAACTCCACCAATAGCATTTGAACCATAGGCCAAGGCTGCAGGTCCACGTGCAATTTCGATTTCAGTAGCTGATACAGGATCAATAGTTACCGAATGATCAGCTGACTGAGATGATACATCACCTGAATTGATGCCATCCTGTAAGATCATAACTCTTTCGTCTCCTAAACCCCGAATTACAGGTCTGCCCGGAGCTGCCCCGTTAGAACGTTGATCAAAACCGGGTAAGTTTGAAAGGGTTTCAGAAAGGGTGGATCCAAGGTTCCTTCTCAGGTCTGAGCCAAAAATATTTTTTGAAGCGTGTTCTAATCCTGAACCTGTAAGTTCATTTCCTTTTCCCACAACCTCAATTGCTTCTGAGCTTAATACAGAAATATTTAATCTGATGTCAAGCTTTAGATTTTCTGACAAAAGTTCTATCGCCTTTGATTGTGTTCTGTATCCGATTCTGTGAGTTGTAAGAGTATATGTACCTGAAGGAATATTTTTGATCTCGAACTCACCATCAATATTCGAAACTGCAGTTCGATTTAATTCCTCAAGATGAATGTATGCAAAAGGTATAGTCTCATTGGTCTCGTTATCATAAATACTTCCCGAAACTGAAAAAGATGAGCTCTGTCCAAATGATAATGTAGTTATCATCAATAGGAACAGAGCTGTAAATATAGAAATATATCTCATCTAGTTAGAAGAAGAAGTCACTGAAATTGGGAGATCAACTGTAACAAATTCTGCAGCACCTTGGTGATTCATTGTAAGTCTGAAAGTTGAAGAGCCTTCCGCAGTCCCAGTTACATCAAAACTAAAGGGTGCGGTATCAGAATTAATATTTCCAAAAGTAGCAATGCTTGTTGCTCCTGAGAAAGTAATAGTATGTTCATCAGGTTCTGGAGTAAATTCATCAAGATCTTCATCTAAGAAAACCACAGTGTAGGAATTAGTATTTCCGTTGGTGACAGATAAGCTACCGGTAGTAGTGCTGTTTGATTGGTGTGCAATATATTCTAAAACACCCTGACCATTCGATTTAATTCTTACACCTATAGGTTCTTGTTCATGATCGTCATCATGGTCTGAACCGGTTGAATTATCACAGGATATAAACATTCCTGAAATTAATAGAAGATATACAGCGGTTTCAGCCGCATAAAAGAATGAATTTTTCATGACTTAAAAAATTTGATTTAATATTAAAGTGTTGCCTGAAGGCTGTGTTCGCAATACTAAATCAAAGAGGGAGGGGAGCGACCTTTCTTTATTGAAATGGAAAGATCTGTAATATTTTCCGAAGAATGTTTTAATAGTAATTCTTGAAAGGGCAACAGAACTTCAAAACTGAAAGTAGTAACGAAGTCATCATCCGTTACTAACGTAGAAATAGGACAGTAATCCTGTGTTTGAATAAAGTGCGCTTCTTCAGCATGGTCTAAACATTCCAATCCTTCACTATGGTAGTGAACCATAGATACAAAAAGACCTAATACAGCTAAAAAGCCAATCAGGGAGGAATATTTAGAGGAACTGAAAATCATATTTAGCTTTCCGAAGTAGCTTCAGTAACAACAACTGGCACCGGTTGAGAAAAGAACTCGGTTGTTGAGCCTTGTTTCACCAAGATAGAGATCGAATTACCTAAAGATGAAGTATCGGTAGCCGTTAATGTAAATGCAAATGGTGGCAAAGTAGTATTAAAATTTGATGCTGAAATGTTATTTCCCGTCTCGCCGACATTATAAGTATGGTTTGCAAAAGAAGGAGTAAATTCTTCTCCATTTTCATCAATAAACAAAACGGTGAGACGCATATTAGTATCTTCGGTTATCTCAATTTGACCATCAACAGTAGTCCCTGTTTGGGTGACAAGTACAGCACTTCCATTTTTAATTTTCATTCCAACAGCAACTTGTTCATCAGAATCACCAGACCCACTGCAAGAAATGAAAAATAGTACCAAAAGAATAGGTATTAGCTTGTACATAGAAAAATTAGTTTCAAAATTAAAAGTTGCTGATGTTACGTTTCACAATAATAGAAATTGCCTTCCATAATTTACAGTTTCGTGAAGTTTAATTCTATGTAAATACTATCTTAAAGTATAATATTACAACTTGATACATTAAAACACTGTTATGGCTGAATTTTTTGAAGTAGCCAAAGATTGGTTTCTTGGTTTAGGGGAACAATATGGAGTAAATCCCATTATTTTTGGTTCTATTTATGTTGGAGCCATTCCTTTTTTTACACTTTCACTTGGCTGGCTTGTTAAAAACTACAGAAAAGGAAAGTCGATCGTTATTCCGGCACTGAGTACTACATTCTTTTTTATATCTGCATATTTATATCTGATCATAGCCGGGAAGAATGTTCCATGGTGGGTGTATGCCGTAGTAGTACTTTTGGTAGCCGGTGGTGCTTATTCAACCTTACAAAAGATCCGGAAAAAAGTTGACGATACGGATGGTAATGCAAACGGAAGCTTTGAGTTTGATAGTGTGGTTATTGGCGGGGGATCTGCCGGTTTAACAGCATCAGGTATTTGTGCCAATTTTGGAGCTAAAACTATGATGATAGAACGGCACCGGCTTGGAGGCGACTGTACTTGGACAGGTTGTGTTCCAAGTAAAATCTTACTTAAAGCTGGTAAAGTTGCCCAGCAAATTAGGGAAGCAGGAAAATATGGTCTAATTGACGGAGAACCCGGAATTGACTTTAAAAAAGTAATAGAACACGTTCATAAAATCCGTGATGAAGTATATGAAGATGCTGATCGCCCCGAGATTTATGAAGAAATGGGCATTGAGGTTGTAGAAGGTGATGCATCTTTTATTGATGCTCATACTATTGAAATAAAATCTAAAGACGGGGAAGTAAGAAAGGTAACTTCTCGATTTTTCTTTATTGCGGCCGGTGGTAGTGCTTTTGTGCCACCAATTGATGGAATTGATTCTGTGAATTATCTCACTAATGACGGTTTGTTTGATATAGAGAAATTACCAGAGGAACTTGTAATAATTGGCGGTGGACCTATAGGTACTGAAATGAGCCAGGCTTTCAGCAATCTTGGAAGTAAGGTTACGGTAATTGATATGGCTGAAAGTATAATGGTGAACGACGATCCTGAGCTGACAGAAATATTGTTTAAAGAACTCAAAAAACAGGATATACACTACGAATTGGGAGCATCGGTAATATCTGTTTCAGAAGCAGATAATAAAGTAAATGTGCATATAGAAGTAGACGGAACTGAAAAAACAATTTCCGGAGATAAATTATTGATGGCTACCGGAAGAAAACCAAATCTTGATAATCTAGGACTTGATGAAGCAGGAGTTGAGTACACTAAGAAGGGAATTACCATTAATAATTCCTGCAGAACAAATAAAAAGAATATTTACGCGATAGGAGATATTGCAAGTAAATACAAGTTTACGCATATGAGCGAACACATGGCTAAAATAGCTACAACTCGGGCCATGTTGAAGATTCCAATGAAAATGGACTTAAAGCATATTACCTGGGCTACTTTTACAACTCCTGAAGTTGCTCATGTAGGAGCTACTGAAAAAGAGTTAAAAGAAAAAGGGGAGAAATTCGAAGTATATCGTTTTCCTTATTCGAAAATAGATCGTGCTATAACAGAAGGAGAAACAACCGGACTCATTAAAATATATGCGAAAAAGTTTTCAGGCAAGATCTTAGGAGCGTCTGTAGTAGGTGCTCATGCAGGTGAATTTATTTCAGAATATGCTGTGGCTATGAAAAATGGAGTGTCGTTACGGAACATCGCTGATACAATGCATCCTTATCCAAGTTGGGGGCTAGGCGCACGACGAGCTGCAGATCAGTGGTATATCCGCAATCAAAGTGCAGGAACTGTAAAATGGATAAAGCGCATATTCGGGTATAAAGGTGAAATTCCTGATTATAGCGATCCCAACAGGGTAGTTTAACAGCTTACATCTTTAAAGATGCAGATGGCTCATCAGTTGAACGTATGGCTTTATTGTTAGGCTTATAGATTATTAATTCTGAAGTGTTACTTATTCGGTTATCATGGTCTTTAATACTTAAAGATAGAGTAAGTTCATTCAGCGGTCCAAAATTAAAGCAGCCAGTAGTTTCAGTTCTTCCGTTTACAATTCGCTTACTTTTTTTAATAGGTAATAGCCAAAAACCTGATTCTCCGTTTGGTCCAAATTCCCAGTTCACTTTAATCTTGGAACCTTTGTCTAATCCAAAGGGAGCGAAAAACCCTGAGCCAAATGTAATTTTGTATTCATTTTCTGAGCAGCCTTCAGAGCCTATACTATAACTGATTTCTGATACTGAAGGTTGGCAGTTAACTTGTATTGAATTCTCGAAACAAATAGTTTTGGATTCATTGTAACTATTAAGCTTATCTAGTTCATCATAAAAGGAGTCGTTATTAAAGAATGTTGAATGAGTATTCTGTGATAAAAGTAATGTTCTTATCCCGTTTAAATAAAGAATGAAATCATCTCTATGATTTGCACTTAAGTTTAGTTCTTTTAAAAAATAGTCTTCAAACATCACTTTATTATTGTTAAAGTGATCTTGAACTAATTTAATCGATTCATTTTTGGTAAGCGCTTTTGTTAGTTTGATTTCCTGTGTAGAAACATCCAATAGATTACTTTTGCTATAATTTCTAGTGCTTAAACCTAGAACGGAGTGAGATTTAAGAATGAGATCACGAGCTAATTTTTGAATTCTTGATTCGGAGGCAATAAGATCAGATTCAATAGTAAGCTCAAATGCTCCGTTATCCACTTCAAAAGAAACACCACTTGTGGAAGTGTGGTAGATTTCTGATTCTAAATTTCTTCCAGGATATAGTTCGCTGGATCTTTTGCCTTTTCTTACTAAATCTTTAATACTCAATTTAAATGGAAGTTTGGTATTTCCGTGAACATTTAAGGAATTTGTGCCGGATATTTTATGATCAAAGCTGGGTTGAGATATACTTGTTTTGACAAAAAAATTAGAAGCTAGATTTTCTGAAATGCTATTAATTAGAGATAGTGTAGAACGATCTTGAATAAAAGATTTGTTTTTATGGGCTAGATAGTCCAGTCTTTCAACAAGCCTGTTGAAATCAGGATGTTGTTTAAAAGTGTCGGTTAATTCAGATGGGGCTCGATCTACAAAGGGAGAAGTTATAGTTGAAAGTAAAGCCAGAGCTGTATTTTCGAAATTAAAGTCATAGGAATTATTTTCTTGCAACGCAGCCAAAAGAGGAAGGTTCTTATCATTTAATGCAAAAACAAGGGTAAAGATTTGGTCCTTGTTTATACGTACTAATGCTTCATTAGCAGGAGTAAAATGAGTGATGGAAGAAAAGCCAGAAATCAAGGTTTGAAGTTCATCAGATATATTTGAACTGTATTGTACATCAATCTCGCTAACTTCTTGATTGATACTTTCATTGCCAGAACTGGTGATGCTTTCACAGTTAATAAACAATAAAAGTAAGAGGAGAGAACCGATCTGATTTTCCATAACAAGTATTATAAAAAATTAATATTAGAATCCCCTAATTAAATTTATCGGTAAAAGTTTCTCCTACTTAAGTTATCCTTGGCTATTTAAAAAAAGTGACCTATCGAGATTAAGAAACAAGCTTGTTTTCTTCTATGATAATATGGTGTTCTCCATGATATCCTATATCCATTCCTTCTAACTCAAGCTCCTCTTCAATGCGACCTCCGCTGGTAACCAACGTGCAGACTTTCCATGTAATGTAAGTTGCTACCCCGGAATAAATTATTGTAACCACTACAGCTTTTGCTTGAATTAATACTTGGGATGGATTTCCGTAAAAGAGTCCTGCTCCTCCGTTTATTTCAGGATTTGCAAAAAAGCCGGTAGCTAAAGCTCCAAAAATTCCAACTAACCCATGAATTCCAAAAGCATCTAAGGTGTCGTCATGATTCATCATGGATTTTAGATGAACAACTCCCCAATAACCTACTAAACCTGATAAAGCCCCTATTGCTAGCGCTCCACTTACATCCACGTATCCTGAAGCGGGTGTTATCCCAACAAGGCCGGATATTGCTCCTGAGGCCATTCCAATTAGCGTAGGTTTTTTAACTATAAACCATTCAATAGCTAACCAGATTAAAGCTCCTGCACACGCGGCGATATTGGTCACTAATAATGCATTTGCAGCAATTCCGTCAGCCGCAAGTTGACTTCCGCCATTAAAACCAAACCAACCAAACCAAAGGAGGGCAGAGCCAAGAATCATGAATTTAATGGAAGATGGTTTTCGGACTTCTTTTAAGCCATGTTCTTTTCTTTTACCCACTAAGTAAGAAAGTACCAATCCGGCAACACCGGCATTGATATGGATTACAGTTCCGCCTGCAAAATCCATTTCACCTGAATCGCTTAAAAAGCCGCCTCCCCAAACCCAGTGGGCAATTGGGGCATATACAATAATTACCCAGAGTATAGAAAATATACCCCACGTGGAAAAACGAACACGCTCAATGATCGATCCGCTTACGATAGCAACGGCGATAGCAGCAAATGTTCCTTGAAATACAACAAAAAGTAGAGTGGGGATCGATCCGCTAATATCAGTGACCTTAATCCCTTTTAATAAGAAATTATCTAAACCACCTATGAATGCATTTCCTTCAGAAAAAGCTAATGAATAGCCAATTATTACCCAGACAATGGTTCCTGTACAAAAAGCCATGTAACTCATTCCAATTGTATTGAGTACGTGTTTATTTTGAGTTAGCCCGCCATAGAACAGAGCAAGACCTGCAGGGGTCATCAACATAACAAGAGCAGTGGCTATCAATACCCAGGCGGTATCACCGCTATTTAGTAATTCGCTTGAACTTTGACCAAATGTCGAAGTAGTGGAAATTAAAAATAGAACCACGGTAGCATAAATACGTTTCATAAATAGTCTGGATTATTTTATTAATTTAATGAATTATAATAATTCATTAACCTAAAATCATTAGTCTATTTATAAAAAATAACATAATTATTAATGTAAGCGCTTTTCCAGAACATCAGAAAACAAATTTTATCGAATTTATTTTAGTATGTCTTCTATGAGTTTAAGATCTGAAAGGAGAGTAGGGTCAGTAGAATTAAATTTTAATCCATCTAGTATCAGATCTTTTGCTTTTTGATAATTGGATCTTCGTACTTGTTGCATTGCCAGTTCATGAAAGATCGTAGCTGAAAAAGATTTGAGATAGATGTTTTCAGGTTGAATTGAATAAGCTAGATTTAATTCCTGCCGTAAACGCTCTTCATTTTCATAGGTAATGGGAATGGGCATCAATGCATTCAGAATTATTTGAACTCGGGATTCATCTATAATAGGATAGCCTTCAGGATATTTTGAGGCCAATGTTTCAATTATTGATTGTGCCGCATCAAAAAAACCACTTTGAGAAAGTTTTGTAGCATAATTACTGGTTACGGAAACATAATAAGTATTTAGCGTGCTGTTATCAGGTGAAAGTATTAAAGCTTTTTCTATGTTACTTTTGGCTATCAGTGTTTCACCTTTTAAGGAAGCGTTTTGGGCAAACACGGTATACATATATACGTAGTAATCCCTTAGTTTCTTATCGATAAAAGAATCCTGCAAAATATTACTTTCCACTTGGGCTAATAATTCAGTAACAGATTCAAAATTCTCTTCTAGTTTTAAAAGATCTTCAACAAGTTCACCCAGATGATTTACAAGGGTATATGTCAACATAGAATCATTTTTAGTAGAAAGAGAAAGACTGTTCAACAGAGTATGCTTTTCAGAAACATCAAGAGTAAAATCCAATTGTGAAACGGTTACTATGTATTTGTATGCTTCAGAAAAAGTTTGGTTAGGATAAAGTTTAACAGCTTTATTCATCTGATTATACGCTTCAGCATATTGGTTATTCGAAGCCTTTATCAGCGCTTCATTATGATATTGTATTGCTAGCAATTGTTTTTTCGTGATGGACTTAGTTTTAGCAATATTTTCCCGATATAGTTGTTCGGCTCCTTTTTCAGCCAGCTCATCTCTTGAAATTAGTTTGCTGTCTATTAGTGTTTGTATTAGTGATTCTTTGTCCGATTTAAAGTCGAACCCCTTCTTGGGATTAGTTAATTCAACAACGATTTCTTCATTACGATGATTGATGGATGCATATACATGTGCGGGGGTCTCATAGATTTTATAAGGGATACCAAATTCTTCTACAATGCTAACAAAAATGGAGGTAGCAGTTACACAATTATAAATCTGGTTTTCAGTGAGATCAGGCACCAATGCATTTAAATTGTATTGTAATAACACATTCTCATGCAAATATTTGAAGATAGTTTCGGTTTTCTTTTTGTGGGAATCCTTATCTCGGATTTTATCTTTTAGCGCAGACAAGTGATTTTCAAAAAATGTATCGCTCTTACTGAAATTGGTAGATAGTAGAAACTGTTTGAATGAGCTTAAGCTTTTTTGTTCGGAATTCTCATAGTTCTCAACTAAAGTTTGTTCTGCATTAGAAACATAGTTTATCTGAGGCTGAGCCTGAAGTGATCGTATTAAAAAAAATAATAATACTAGTAGGAAAGAGCACTTGCATCTCATAAGAGTTATTTTTTTTGAATTTCCTCCAGTTTACTCAAGGCACGCTCTTTTAAGTTATCAAATTGATCTTGGGGAATATGTCCTGTTGAAAACTGGTGATATAACCAAACGATATAGGTTGCCATCACATCTTCATAGCAGTAATGTTCGATCAGATCTAACTCATCACGTTCAAACATCGCCAAAACTTGGTTTCCTTCTCCGGTTTGTTTAAAAGGAATACCGATCAATTGACCCAAATGCTTTAACTTCGGCCACGAACTGGCTCCGTAATTACTGAATTCATCCACCAGATCAATGTTATGCTTGCTGTAGCGATAACGGATGTCGTAGTCATTAAGTCGAACAGGCATTTGTAAGCCGTGTTTCATAGCTCGATAAATGAGAACCGGAATATCAAATCCTTTTCCGTTATGATGGATGAGTCCGAAATCTTTAAACGTGCCGATGGCATCAAAGATCTGTTGCAGACCTTCTTTTTCGTCTGCACCGTTCCAGGAAACCTTTTGTTTGGGTTGACCGGTATTTTCGATCCACAACCCAACCCATGAAACCATGCGATGATACATAGGAGGAAGGAAACCAGATTTATTTCTGGCAAGTTCTTCAGAAGCTATTTCCAGTAGCGTTTCCTGATCAGAATTCTGATCATTCAAGACTGTGCGAATAAAACTAAAATCCGGAATGGTTTCTATATCAAAAATAAAATACATCGTCTTATCTCTTTTAAACGAGTATAGTTAATGGAAATGAAAGTTGCTTAATCATTTATTTTATAAGTAAGCATTTCTAATCCTTCATCAAAAGAAGCTCTTTCTATAAGCTTTCCTTTAAAAGAAGATCCAGAATCACCGAAAAGTGGAACTCCACTTCCAAGAACAATAGGATTTAGTTTCAGTTTAAGGTGATCGATCAGTCCATGATCTAACAACCAGCCCGCAAATTGACCACCACCACACAAATAAACGTCTGTATCGGAATTATCTCTTATTTCAGTAATTCTATCAAGAGATCTTTTTTCGATGTGGACGTTTTCTGCAAGCTCATCTAATTCTAAGGAATCAGAAAAAATATAGTGTTCCATATGCGGGTAAGCAGGTTGCCCCGGTTTAAGTCCAAATTGATATCCGAATTCATAGGTTCGGCGACCCATAATTACGGTATTATACTTCTGGAGATCAGCCAGATATTTTTCTACTCCATTTCCTGAAGCTACAAATTTGCTGATGCCGTTATGTTCCCCTGCTATGTAGCCATCTAAAGAAACGGCCACATAGTAAATTATCTTAGGCATAATCTACCTGTTAGTTTTTGTAAATAATTAAGCGGGGATAACTTTGGATTATAGAATAAATCCAATAAAACAACTTAAGGATTGGGGACTAAAAGCTCAAAATCAGTGATTAAGATTTTACACATTTTGAAGGAGCTATTGTTTTGTTCTAGATTTGGTGGATTTTTCTAAAGAATTTTAGCATTGGTTGGCGATTTCTGATAATGGATCACAACAACAGAGTAAAGTAAACTCTATTCACTATTTCTCGGTTGAGTTTTATTCTGAACTGTCTAAACAATTTTCGTTAATTAATGAAAATCTCTAACAAAGACTTTAACATATAATTCCAGTTTGCCTAAAGTATCAGCCTTATTATCTTACAGGAAATTGTAACAGCACAGGCGATGTCAAACAGCTCCAAAGAAGTACACTTACATACCAAAGGAATTCTACCGGTTCAAAAGTTAAAGATCCTTCGTGATCTTGAAATTCTTGATTCACACCCGGATTACCCGATCAACGACAATCAGTTTCAACCTAACTCTTTAGATCTTCGTCTGGGAGAAGTAGCGTATAGGGTGAGATGTAGTTTTTTACCCGAGAACGAAACGGTAGAACAGAAGATCGAGAAGCTGGAGCAATATTCATTTTCCATCAAAGACGGAGCGGTGCTGGAAGAAAATTGCGTGTACATCATTCCGTTGCTGGAACGATTGAATCTTCCGAAATCACACTATTCCACTCAAAATGGAGTTTCAGCAAATTCTGATGAGGTCAAATTATTTTCACTTGAAAACCTATCCGCCAAAGCAAATCCAAAGAGTTCTACAGGAAGACTGGATGTTTTTACCAGAGTGATCACAGACTATTCACATCGATTTGAAGAAATAGCTGCGGGTTATCAGGGACAATTATATTTGGAGGTTGTACCTAAGTCATTTTCCATAAAAGTGAAAACAGGTCAGCGTTTAAATCAATTAAGGGTTCGGCATGGTTTCGAAGTGGTACCGGATCAAGATTTATTGAGAATTCACGCGTCTGATCCATTGCTGTTTGATGAAAACATAAAGCCGGTAAGTATGCAACAGATCAAAGTGAATAAAGGATTATTCATGAGTGTGCAACTTAAGGGCAAGAAAGGAGAGATCATTGGCTATAAAGCCAAGAAGCATAATAATTATATCGATCTGGAAAATATCGGTCACTATGATGTAGATGAATTTTGGGAGCCGATCTACGCTACTTCCGAATCGACTTTTATTCTGGAACCGGAGGCATTTTATATTTTCGCATCCAAAGAACGGATTCGTGTTCCTGCGAAATTGGCTTGTGAAATGATGGCTTACGATACAGGTTCAGGAGAACTCAGAACGCATTACGCAGGTTTTTTTGACTCCGGTTTTGGTGGTTCCGTTGACGACAAAGGAGCTAGAGCCGTTCTGGAAGTTCGTTCTCATGATGTGCCGTTTATGATCGAAGATGGTCAGACCTTATTCAGTATGCAGTTTGAGCCGAATACCGAACTTCCTGAGTTCATTTATGGCGAAGAAATTGAAAGCAATTACCAAGGACAAGGTCTAAAGCTTGGTAAGCATTTTAAACAAGTATGAGTGATTTCTTAGTAAATCGATGTATTTGTCATGAGCACAGTTTTGAAGAGATCAAAGAATACGCCAAAGAAAAAGGTTATACAGATCTAGAAGATCTTCAGATCGATAATTACTGCAGCAATGGTTGCCGAATTTGTGCACCCTATGTTGAAATGGTTCTGGAAACAGGAGAGACCGCTTTTGAACCCGGCGCTTATTATAAAAGGAATAAATAGATCTTAAATGCTTGGATACTTCGGCTTAATCTTTTGCTACTTTTGTATCAAGACAAAAGTAGGTACCAATCCTTTTCCGGTTGCACACAGGACTAAAGTCCTTTCTTGTTTAAGTACGAGTTTAAGGTAAGAACAT
>DEXK01000008.1 GCA_002364085.1 Balneolaceae bacterium UBA3186
ACTTTAGTCCTGTTCGAAGACGCGTCCGGATCACGCTCTTTTTTCCGTCTTAAATACTAAGGGCGAATTTTTCCATAACGATAACTATTAATCTGTCAGCGAATTACCCAACATCTACATGGATGACCTAACTCTTTTTAATCGATATTTTATAAACATCAAAGAAATCCAGATCTCAGGCATTTCCCGCAAGATGACTTTATGCTATTTTTCAAAAAAATCAGCCATAGATAAAACCCACTTATTTTTTACATTCACTGCATGACTGAATCGATTGATGCTCTGCAATTAAATCTCGGGGAAGGCGGCTTAATGGTGATGAATGTATCGCTAACCGTAATTATGTTTGGCGTAGCCTTAGAGCTTACTATTCAGGATTTTAAAGATATAGCTAAGAATCCTAAATCAACTTTAATTGGTACATTTTCTCAGTTTTTATTACTTCCATTTCTAACATTCGTTCTAGTTTGGCTGATGCAACCGGCTCCAAGTATAGCGTTAGGAATGTTTATGGTTGCTGCTTGTCCGGGAGGTAATATTTCTAATTTTTTTTCCCTCTTATCAAAAGGAAACGCCGCTCTTTCTGTTAGCATGACTGCCATTGCCACTTTGCTCGCAATTATAATGACGCCACTGAACTTTACTTTTTGGGCGAGTCTGTATTCACCATCCAATGCCCTTCTTCAGGAAATCAGTTTAGACCTCGGTAAAGTATTTGAGATCATAGTTTTGATTCTTGGCATACCTCTAATTCTGGGAATGATAGTTCGCCATTTTAAAGGGAACATTGCATCAAAAATCAGCCCTTGGATAAAGGGTTTTGGCGTAGTTTTTTTTGCCGGATTTGTGATCGTAGCTTTTTGGACCAATTTTGACAATTTTATCGCTTATGTAGAATTTGTATTACTTTTAGTATTGATTCATAATGCTGTAGCTTTGACTTCTGGTTATGGTATTGCCAAGGCTTTTGATCTACCGGAAGCAGACAGGCGCTCTATTTCTATAGAAACAGGAATACAAAATTCCGGATTAGGATTACTTTTAATTTTTAACTTTTTTGACGGACTAGGTGGTATGGCTCTTATCACAGCATGGTGGGGAATCTGGCATATACTTGCAGGAATGAGCTTAGGGTGGTACTGGTCGGTTGGGAAAAAATCAATTCAACGCGTGATATCTAATGCGTAAAAACTTTCTTTGGTATAATTTTATTCGTCTTGGTGTAGTACGAACAGGACTCAAGTTTTTCTATAAACGAATCCGAATTATAGATAAACACAAGATCCCAAAAGGCAAACCTATCTTGCTAGTTCCCAACCATCAGAACTCTTTTATGGATGCCTTGCTGGTTACTACTCATTTTTATAAAACAACTTCTTTTCTTACACGTGCCCAGGCTTTTGAATCTAAATTTATGGATTGGTTTTTGCGATCATTGAATCTGCTTCCTGTTTACCGGGTTCGTGATGGCATGAGTAACATCCAGAAAAACAACGAGATTTTTGAGACTTGTATAAATTATCTCAGCAACAATGAAGCGGTGCTTGTTTTTGCAGAAGCTAATCATGATCTGAAGAGGCGTCTTCGTCCTTTCAGTAAAGGTTTTACAAGAATTGCCTTCGATGCTGAAATAAAGAATAACTGGAACCTTGATCTGTATGTTCAACCTGTAGGTGTAAATTATAGCGATCATCAAAATTCAAGGAATGAAGTCCGTGTTGTATTCGGTGATCCTATTAAAGTATCTGATTATAAAAAAGAATACGAACAAGATGAAAGAAGCGCCGCAAACAGCTTGAAAAATCAGACTTCAGAAAACCTGAAGCCTTTGATCATGCACGTTCCAAAATTAGATCAATATCCGCTAATCAAAATTGCTTTGGACGAAATGGAGCCTGACCGAGCAAAACTTGCGAATAACCAATATATGAACCAACTGGTTGAATATGCGGAAGAGCTTCAAACTCCGGAATTAATTTCAGACGCTGAATATGTGATCGAAGTTTCTGAAAAGAATAACTTAAGTATTCGAACATTGGCTGATGTAAAGCTTCCAATGGTTAAAAGAATTCTTTTAGCTCCTATTTATCTGCTTGTTTGGTTAAATGGTATCATACCTTATCAACCTGCGCGCTTCATCATAAAAAATAAGATCAAAGACAAAGCATTTGACGTCTCGATAAAATTTGTTCTAGGACTGTTTCTTTTCCCTCTTTTCTATTTATTGGTTACAGGCATTCTGCTTATAGCAGGAGTTCCTGCAATCTGGGCATGGGGATATTTTTTCATTAGCTTATTTACTTCTACCATGTTCAAAAGAGCTAATGAACTGGTAAGAAGTCTTAAAGAGAAAAAGAAGATCCGAGAATTTCACCAATCAGATTCCGAAGCATTCAATATTCTTAAAACAAGAATTGCCAATATCGCAAATTTCAGAAAACTTGTAATTAATGGTGAATGAAGCTTTAGTTCTCTGTGTTAAATAAAAAACTAACTTAACTAACATGAAGAACCTACTTACATTTTTAGCATTCGTTTTAATTTTAAACTGTACAAAAACAGAACGCATTGAGGTGTTTAAAGAGTTTGAAGGACCTCAGATACAAAAAGCTGTAGCCGCAATCCATCCTGTTGGCGAAAACAAGATCTCAGGAACAGTACATTTTGATAAAACTGAATCCGGAACAAAAATAACTGCTCAAGTTATGGGATTATCTGAAGGCGAGCATGGCTTTCACATCCATCAATACGGTGATTGTTCTGCTCCGGACGGAACTTCAGCAGGTGGGCATTTTGACCCTGAAAATATGCAACACAATTCAAGAGACGCGGAAAAACGTCATGTTGGAGACATGGGTAATCTGGTAAGTGAAGGCAAGGAATCTACAACCACACTTAACTATGTGGATAATCATATCTTTTTGGAAGAGATCATTGGTCGTGGAATTATTATACATGCCGGTGAAGACGATCTGACTTCTCAACCTTCCGGAGACGCCGGAGCTCGTATTGCTTGCGGAGTTATAGGAGTAGCTCAAAATTAATTTGAAACCTTTGTATTGACATTGCGTTATTATAAATTATATTTAGACAGTTATCTAATTATCTAAGTGAATAATCTATTTAAAGCTTTAAACGACTCAACACGCCGACAGATCCTGGATCTTTTAAAGGAGAAAGATCTGACTGCCGGAGAAATTGCAGAAGCTTTTGATATTTCTAAGCCAAGCATTTCTCATCATCTTGATTTACTGAAAAACGCAGGTTTAGTTAGTTCAGAGCGAGATGGCCAATTTATAGTGTATTCATTGGATACAACTGCTCTGGAAGAAGCCACGCAATGGCTTTTTAAGTTAATGAACTCAAATTAATGCCATGAATATCAAAAACACACTAAAGAAAGAATGGTATATGATAGTTTTGCTTTCAGCACCATTTATAGCTTCTTTCATACTTTGGGAGAAAATGCCTGATATAGTTCCGGTACATTTTAATGCTGCCGGTGAAGCTGATGACTTTGGTCCCAAATGGATAAATGCATTTCTATTACCGGGAATTGCATTAGTCACCTATCTTTTCTTATTGGTTATTCCTGCAATCGATCCAAAAAAAAGGATCGAAAACACACAGAAGCCAATCGCTGCAATTCGCATTGTAATTTCACTTTTTCTGATCGGTGTTTATGCTTTGGTTATGATGAAGTCATTCGATCTTGAAGCAGATGTCGGTCAATTTGTTTTAGCTAGTGTAGGTATTCTGATAGCAATTACAGGAAATTATATGAATTCCATAAAGCCGAATTACTTTATTGGCATTAGAACTCCCTGGACTTTAGAAGATTCGGAAGTATGGAAGAAGACACATCGTTTTGCAAGTAAACTTTGGATTGTAGGTGGAGTATTGATGACAGTTTCTGCTTTTATCCCTTTCCTTAAAGGATCTCCGTTCTTCATTCTTGGGGCGGTTCTCATATTAGCCGGGATTCCATTCATTTATTCATACCAACTATTCAACAAGCTCAAAAACTCTAATGAGGATTCCTGATGAAACTGTTTCTTGCAACTTTTCTTTTAATGCTGATGTCTACGTCGCAAATTTTTAGTCAAAATTCACTTCAGGGAATCTGGGAAGGTGGTATTACAGTTCCTGGCGGACAATTAAAGATCATATTCAAAATTGATAAAACATCGGATGGCTATTCCGGAACATTGGATATCCCACAACAAGGAGCTATAGGTTTAAATTTAGATCCTATATCACAAACCGGAGATTCTGTTTCTTTAACATTTAGTGTGGGGCAAATCACCGGACTATTTACAGGCAACTTTGATTCATATACTCAAATTTCAGGAAATTATTCTCAGGGAGGCCCTTCAACTCCATTTTCAGTAAAGCGGACATCCGAAACAACTCAAGAACCTGAAAAGCCCGCAAATGAAACGGATCTGATCATTCAAAATGGGAATATTAAAATTGGTGGTACGCTTACTATGCCTAATGGAGAAATTAAAGCTCCATTACTTATTATGAGTTCAGGAAGCGGTGCACAGGATCGCAATTCGGAAATATTTGGTTTTAAAATATTCTCTATCATTTCTCAATATTTGGCAGAAAGAGGCATTCCAAGTTTTAGATACGACGACAGAGGAGTAGGTTCCTCAACTGGCAATTTCGGCAATACAACAATTGATGATCTCGCTTCTGATGTTGAAGCAGTTATACAATATTTTCTAAATTCTGAAACAAATAACTTTCAAACCTTTGCAGTATTAGGGCATAGCCAGGGCGGAATCGTTGCCGGAAAAGTAGCCGCCGAAAATGAAGGTGTCCATCAACTTATACTTATGGGATCCACCGCACCTTCTCTTAGCGAGATTCTAAGGTATCAGGTTGAATTTGCGTACTCGGCTTCAACTATAGACCAATCATTGGTAGAAAAAGAAATTGACGCCAGAGAAGAACTTATGAGAGCCATTACTTATGGAAATGATATTGAATCCGCAAAAGAGAGTTATATACATGCATACACAGACGTTTTAAATAACCTCCCGGAGGCTCAGAAAAACTCCATCACGAATATTACATCAACAGTTAATACTCAAACTGAACAGCTTATCCAGATCTATAGTGCACCACAAACTAAGTCATTGCTTTTCTATGTACCTACAAACGATCTTGAAAAGATAACAGCACCAACTTTGGTGCTTTTTGGAGGAAAAGATACCCAAGTTACTATCGCTCAGAATCAGGATAAAATTCGAGATGCCTTAGTAAAGTCTGGTACTGATTTTCAGTTTAAGGTATTTGATAATGCAAATCATCTATTCCAAAATGCAGAAACCGGCTTAGCAAATGAATATCCATTCTTAGACAAAAAATTTGTAGAGGGATTTCTCGATCATATTGCAGAGTGGATGCTTTCCAACTAAATGTTATGCGATTCTAACCCAAAAAGGGGTTACGAAACTTCTTTTCACAATTTCATACTCAGATTTCTTACTATATTTATATAAAATCAAAGTCGTAGAGAGTAATCTATCTCAAGAAATTATTTAAGTATCACATATTATGAATATTCGTTACCTATTTGCAGCACTGCTTTTAGTGTTAATTTCCACACCAGCAGTAGCCCAGCTTTCTATAAATGAAATTATGGCTTCTAATTCAACTGTTATTGCAGACAATGCAGGTGAATATGATGACTGGATCGAAATCTATAATGCAGGAAATGTTTCCATCAATCTTGCTGGTCTTTATCTTACTGATGACCCCGACAACCTCACAAAATGGCAGATTCCTAGTACATCCAGTGCTCAAACAACCATTAATGCCAATGGCTATCTTATCATTTGGCTGGATAATGATTCTGAACAGGGTGCTCATCACGTTGAATTTAAGTTGAGTGCCGGCGGAGAACACATCGCACTTGTTAATACTGATGGAACCACAGTTTTAGATTCTATCTCTTTTGGAGAACAAACCACCGATATTTCATTTGGGCGTAAAACAGATGGCACGGGTTCTTTTGCTTTCTTAAATCCGACACCTAATGCTATGAATGAAGGGAATGAAGTAGCTGAAGTTTCTGATGCTCCTTCTTTTTCTCTGGAAACCGGATTCTATTCAGGAACTGTAACGGTTGGACTTTCAGCTTCAGGTAGTGCTGAGATCAGATATGAAACAGGAGGCTCGATTCCTACTCCGAATTCACCTCTTTATTCATCGCCTATTTCTTTGGATACTTCTACTGTTATTCGTGCTATTGCAATCGAATCGGGAAAACAAGCCAGTGATGTCGTCACTAATACCTATTTATTTGAACAACAACATACCATACCCGTTGTTTCATTTGTAATGGAACCTGATTCGCTGTTCGATTATGATAAAGGAATGTATGTGATTGGTGATTCTTCTGAAACGAATGGACAATATCCTTTCTTTGGAGCCAACTTTTGGGAAGATTTTCAATACCCTCTAAACATAGAATACATGAATGAGTTCGGAAATCCTGAATTCGAATTTATGGCAGAAGCAGAGATAGGCGGAAATTTCAGTCGTGGATTCCTCAAAAAATCATTCATCATCAATAACAATGATCGGTTTGGTTTAGACCGACTGAATTACCCTCTTTTCCCGGAAAATGATTATGAGGAATATGATGGTTTTTCTTTAAGAGCCGGCGCTGAAGAACGATCTCGACTATTGAATGAGCTTATGAGAACCATAAACATTCAATGGAATCATAACAATGCAATGCAGTCATATAAACCTGCCGTTCTTTACATAAACGGGCAGTATTGGGGTATTTACAATATCTACGAAAGAAAGAATGATGATTTTGTGGAATCCCGATATGGTTTCAATGACATCGACATGATCAAAGATTATGATGAAGTTACCGATGGAGATGCAATTGCATACGATGCACTTATCGATAATTTTAATGACGAAACTTTATCAGGTGATGCATTCTTTGAATATGCTCAATCTGTAATTGATTTCGATAGCTTCACAGATCACTGGATCTATCAGCTTTATACTTCTCATGGTGACCCAAACAATGTTCGCTATTGGAGACCGCGTCAGGAAGGCGGAAAATGGCACTACATTTCATACGATTTTGATTGGTGGGAAAATCTTGGAGATGAACCAAATGAGTTTGTTAGCTCACTAAGAGATTTTATGAACGGAAGTACAGGCGGTTATAAAATATTGGGCAGAATGTTGGAAAATGATCGATATAAAGAAATTTTCTTAAACAGATTGGCAGATCTTTTAAACACTTCTTTTCAGCCTGAGTACATGATGGGTTTGATCGACTCTATTGATACTGCAATTAATCCTGAAATGTCACGAGATATTGCTCGTTGGACAGATGGTTGGTACGACATTGGAGGACCAACTACGTATGATATGGAGTATATAAAAACTGTTACTGAATGGTATGTTGAAGATATTCCTGATTTCATTTACTCTGAAATAGCTGATACTCTTGGAAACGATACAACAAGCGTTACTTTACTATCAACTACTAATGGAGCCGTACAACTTAACTCCATCAATCCTGATATTTCTTCTTCAAGTTGGAAAGGTATTTATTTTGAGAACACTGATCTCACTTTAACTGCGGAACCTGAATTGGGGTATCAAATAGCCTCTTGGGTTGTTAATGGAGAAACTCAACCTGCATCACAAACCCTCATTATTACTTTGGCAGATACAGCCGTTACCGTTCAGGCTCAGTTTGAAGAAATCACAGAAGTTCTTGTCATTAACGAGATCAATTATAATTCTTCTGATAATTTCGGAACCGGAGATTGGGTAGAGATCTTTAACACAATGGATTCTGACGTAGATATCTCTGGCTGGGTATTCAAAGACGATGTAGATTCTAACGCTTATGTAGTTCCTGAGAATACTATTCTGGAAGCACAGGGCTATATAGTTATTGCTGATGATACAACTAAACTCAAATCAGTTAATTCTGAAGCTAGAAATTACGTTGGTGATTTTTCTTTCAATCTTTCAGGTTCAGGTGAAGAATTAAGACTATTCAATGCTCAAGGTGGATTAGTTGATGTAGTTACATATTCTGACAGCGCTCCATGGCCGACAGAAGCGGATGGCAACGGTTCAACTTTAGAACTTACAGACGCAGACAGCGATAATACAGTAGCTGAGAACTGGATTGCATCAACTAGACTTGGCGGAACTCCGGGTTGGGCAAATGGAACTGTTCCGGTTTCTATTGAAAGTCAGGGAAAAGACACACCTAATAATTTTGTACTTAAACAGAATTATCCGAATCCGTTTAACCCATCTACAAATATTACATTCGTACTTCCCCAAAGCACAAAGGTTCAGCTTACCGTTTATAATATGCTTGGCCAAAAAGTACAAACTCTTGTTGATGGGAATTTAACATCCGGAAGTCATACTGTTCGATTTGAAGCAAGCAATCTTTCAAGTGGTATTTATATCTACCAATTAAGAACGCCGACTACTTCTTTAACTCAGAGAATGGTATTGGTTAAATAACAAAAATCTCCCCGCTGGGGAGATAAATGTTCAAGCAGATTCTTTGGATTTTCTTTGGGTGTCTGCTTTTCGAATAGTGAAAAACCGCACCTTCCTTAAGAGATGCCACTTAAGCCGTATTCCAAAACCTAACTAATCTTTAATTTTTCATTCTATAATTCTTAATCCCACGCCTGGCGTGGACTGCCAAAGCGACAGTTTGTCTTAAACCTATCTAAGTTGGCATTGTGATTGCTCTATCCATCTTGAAATTAATTTAATGAGGTGAGCATCATGGGAGATTTTACAGAATTTGGTATCGAAGTGGAAAAACATCTTTCCAAACTTGGAAAAGATATCCAGCAGTTTGTGGAAAAAGTAGTTCCACTAACCAATGAAGATAAAGATTTTGCTCCTGATTGTGATATCGTCGAAAGCGATGATGAATTCAAAATTCTGTTAGATCTTCCGGGGCTTTCAAAAAAAGAGATCGGAATTTCTCTTAAAGACAACGTACTAACTATTAAAGGTGAACGCGAAGTTACATTATCAGAAGGAGAAGAATTTAAACGACAGGAAAGAACTCGTGGTGCTTTTGCTCGTTCTTTTGCTTTACCTGAAAATGTTAACAAAGCAGAAGTAAACGCCAGTTTCAGAAACGGAGTATTGACAGTGAGTATGCCGAAATCAGAAAATTTGAAGGATACTCAATCGATACCGGTTAAATGAATTTGCCACAAAAACACGGAAACACAAAATTGAATGACCTTTTAGTGGTTTTGTGATTTAGTGGCGGCTATTAAGACTTTAAACAAGTAAACAATAAACATTCGTGATTTTGTGCTTTAGCGGCTCAAATCACACAATTAAAATCAGATTTTAGACCAATGGGAAAAATCATAGGAATTGACTTAGGAACAACCAACTCATGCGTTTCTGTAATGGAAGGAAACGAGCCGGTTGTAATTCAAAATGCTGAAGGTGGACGTACAACTCCATCTGTTGTAGCATTTTCAAAAGATGGCGAACGTTTGGTAGGTGCTCCTGCAAAGCGTCAGGCTATTACAAACCCGGACAAAACAGTTGCTTCTGTTAAGAGATTCATGGGACGTATGTTCGATGAAGTAAATGACGAATCTAAGCAGGTTGCATACAAAGTTGTAAAAGGCGATGACGGCACAGCTCGTGTTGAGATCGACGACCGTAAATATGCTCCACAAGAAATTTCTGCAATGGTACTGCAAAAAATGAAGCAGACTGCAGAAGAGTACATCGGTGAAAAAGTAACGGAAGCAGTAATTACTGTTCCTGCATATTTCAACGATGCGCAACGTAAAGCAACTCAGGAAGCCGGAAAGATTGCCGGGCTTGAAGTTAAAAGAATTATAAACGAGCCAACCGCTGCGGCACTAGCTTACGGTCTTGACAAAAAAGATACCGATCAAACTATTGTAGTGTATGACCTTGGTGGTGGTACATTTGATGTTTCTATCCTTGACCTTGGTGACGGTGTATTTGAAGTAAAGTCGACCAATGGTGACACGCATCTTGGTGGTGACGATTTCGATGCTCGTATCATAGATTTCTTAGCAGATGAATTCAAGAAAGACGAAGGAATTGACCTTCGCAAAGATCCAATGGCAATGCAACGCCTCAAGGATGCCGCAGAAAAAGCTAAGATCGAACTTTCAAGCTCAGCTAAAACAAATGTGAATTTACCATTTGTTACTGCTACCAATGACGGACCAAAGCACTTAAATGTTGACTTAAGCCGTGCTAAATTCGAACAACTAGTTGACGATCTTGTAAAACGTTCAATTACTCCATGTGAGAAAGCATTGAAAGATGCCGGAATGAGCAAAAGCGATATCGATCAGGTAATTCTGGTTGGTGGTTCAACTCGTATTCCAAGAATCCAGGAAGCTGTTAAAGAATTCTTTGGTAAAGATCCTAGCAAAGGTGTAAATCCTGATGAAGTTGTTGCCGTTGGAGCTGCCATTCAGGGTGGTGTTCTTTCAGGAGATGTTGAAGATGTAGTTCTTCTGGATGTAACTCCACTTACTTTAGGTATTGAGACTCTTGGTGGCGTTATGACTCCACTTATTGAAGCAAACAGCACGATCCCAACAAGTAAATCACAGGTGTTCTCTACTGCTGCTGACAACCAAAGCAGTGTGGAAATCCATGTATTACAAGGTGAACGTGCCCAGGCAGCGAACAACAGAACGCTTGGTCGTTTCCACTTAGACGGAATTCCTCCCGCTCCTCGTGGAATGCCACAAATCGAAGTTACTTTCGATCTTGATGCAAATGGTGTGATCAACATCAAAGCAAAAGACAAAGGTACCGGCAAAGAGCAAACCATCCGTATCGAATCATCTTCAGGATTATCTGATGAGGAAATCGAAAAAATGAAGAATGCTGCGAAAGAGCATGAAGAGGAAGACAAACAAATTCGTGAGAAAGTTGAGAAAATGAATCAAGCTGATGGCTTGATCTTCTCAACCAAGAAGCAACTCGATGAATACGGAGATAAAATTTCTGACGACAACAAGAAAGCTATCGAAGATGCTGTAGCTAAATTGGAAGAAGCACACAAAGCTGAGAATCTTGAAGATATCGACGCTGCTATGGAAGCTGTGAATACTGCATGGACCGGTGCTTCTGAAGAAATCTACGCCGCATCACAAGCAGAAGCTGCTGCAGCCGGTGCTGAAGGCGCAGGCGAACAAGCAACAGGTGATGCTGAATCTTCAGAAAGCGAAGAAGCTGTAGATGCAGATTTCGAAGTTGTTGACGAAGAAGACGAGAAGAAATAATAGTATTTAGACATTAGATATAATATGTTAGACATCTTTATCTAATTCATTGTCTTATACCTAGAAATTAGCTCCGATGCGAAAGTGTCGGAGCTTTTTTTATGCCGATCTGTTTTTCCAAGAATAGAATTTGAAACAAATGATCCCCAAAACGCCTTAAATGTAAGTGAATAACAAATTATAACTTAATACAAGAGACAATGAGCAAGCCACATGACAGAACGATCTATAAAAACGAAGACGGTAAATGGGTGAATGAAAAGCACGATGCCGGCAAAGCAAGTACTTTGCATGACACTCAGGAAGAAGCATATAACGCTGCTAAAGAAATGCTACAAAACCAAGGTGGCGGAGAAATAAGCATTAAAGGTCTAGACGGGCAAATACGAGAAAAAAATACCATTGCTCCCGGAAACGATCCTGTAAATGTACCCGGCTGATTTAAAATCGATCACATTTTAAAGCTCTGATACGACAGTATCGGAGCTTTTCTATTTGGCGTCATATACATCACCGTAGGGACGCAAAATCTTGCGTCCCTACGGTGGTGCTACATCTATATATACTTATGATCTTGTCGACCCCGAAGGATCTGGGTTTTATACAAAGAGGTCGTTTACGTCCGACGATTAAGGTATCGGCAGATACATTTTAACTCAGATTATTTATATATCTGAATTCATAAACTAAATCGATTATCTTCTGCGCATGTCAGAAAAATTGTTCGATTCATATTCCGATCCAATCCCGAATCTCAGGTACGATATTCAACGAATTCCTATTCAGGATAACGGAAGTTCATTTATCTACTTTTATGATCAATTAGGTTATTCTACTCCTGATTTTGCTCTTCCTAAAGACGCCGAACCCATTCTTTCTTTGATGGATGGAACCCGTTCGGTAAACGATATTATTAAATTCAGTTCTGATGAAGTTACCAAAGAACAAATTTTAGGTTATGCCCGGTTTTTGGATGAAAACGGATTATTAGATTCCGAATATTTTGCTGAACATGCAGAACTGATAGAAACTGAATATGAAAGAGCTGAGGTTCATCGCTCTGTTACCGCCGGAACTTCTTATCCTACCGATCCAAAAGAGCTCACTGAATTTCTAAATGAAGCTTTTGAAAATCATGAAAACTCTGAACCGGTCGACACCGCTAAAGCTCTTTATACTCCGCATATTGATCTACGTTTTGGGATGGCGTCCTATGTTAAGGCCTTCTCGGCAATCAGAAACTTAAAGCCTAAGCGGATATTTATTCTGGCTACTTCTCATTATTCAGGATTGTACAATATTGAATACTCCAACAAGCCTTTCATTATTTCAAACAAAGACTTTGACTTACCAAATGGTTTGGTAAAAACAGACAAAAAAACGATCTCCCTCATAAAGGAACAAACCACACATGACGAGATATTCGGAACTTCATTTTCTGACCGAGCCCACAGAATTGAACACAGCATTGAGTTACCTCTTTTATTTCTGAATCACATTTGGCAACACGATTTTGAGATCATTCCTATTCTGGTTGGTAATTTCGACGAGCTTTATTATACCAAAGACGGCTACCTTGCTCATCAAATCGAAGCTTTTACTTATTTACTGAATCAGCAATTCAATAATGAAGATACTTTTTTTCTTATAAGCGGAGATCTGGCTCACTTTGGGAAAAAGTTCGGAGATCAACAACCTGCATCTAACCTTTTCGATAAAGTAAAAGCCTTTGATGAGGCATTCTTGGAAGTCGGAGCAAATAACGATTCTAAAACTATGCTGGAAATCATGAGTTCGGAATATGATCCTTATAGAATATGTGGCTTCCCCCCTCTGTATGCTTTTTTGAATGCGTTTCCGAATTTAGATGGGAAAATACTTTCCAGAGATCTTTGGGATGAAACCGAACGAGAAAGTGCCGTTAGCTTTGGAAGTATTTTGTTCAATTAAGAAATGGAAACACAGCTAAAATATGTTCTGGTTAGAAGAAGAAAGTCTGAGATGTTAGAGTTTATATCCAATCATCCGGAATCTTTTGATCAAGCACTAAAGCTGGCTCTCGAAAATGAAGAGAATTTATCCTGGAGAGCGACATGGCTTGTTGCCGGGGTTATGGAAAAAAATGATCAAAGGGTTAGACCTTTTATTCAAAAAATAATAACTATACTCCCGGATCGGGACGATGGACATCAAAGGGAGCTTTTGAAAATTCTACTGAAAATGGAGTTAGATGAAGACTTTGAAAGCCTGCTATTTGATATTTCAGTAACTCTATGGGAACAAGTTCGGAAGCAATCTTCTGTTCGCTATTATGCTTTTCAAGGGATGATGAAGGTAGTAGAAAAATATCCCGAATTGAAGAATGAGATTATATCCCTAACTCAACCTCATTTTGTTAATGCTCTTTCACCAGGAGTTAGAAAAAGTGTTTATAGAAATATTACTGATCTTAAATCCCAAAATGAAATTAGGTAGTGTTGCAGTGTTAAGGTGTTATAGGGGCAAAGCTTAAACCCTATAACACCTTAACACTATCGCACCTTCAGCTCCCTTTAATCTCCATCTTCTCAGCAAAATAATCACAAAAATCCATCATGTCTCCTGAAATGCGTTCGTCGTTGGTAGCTCGTTTTAATGTATCCGCCATCGTTACCAGCGTTTGGTGGAAAAAGATCTTCATTTCATCTACGGTCATATCTTTCGTCCATAGATCCAGCTTTAAAGTATCTTTAGCTTCAGAATCCCACAGCGAAAGTAACATCGCTCTGCATTTTGCTTCTCCCATTCCATCCATATCATCGGCATTCCAAATGATGTTTTCTGGTACGTTATCCTGATCAAGTTCTACTGAAATATTAATGTCTTTCTTCGGCATAAAAAATGGTTTTGATATTTGTACAAAGATAAGGGGAATTAGCGACCTTTGTGAACAATCATTGATTATTCTTTATTCATAAACTCTGCCAACAATCTGTGAAAATGATGAACGCCTTGTTCTCTTTTGGGAGAAAATCTTCCTGTAGTATAAAAACTGGATTTTAATCCCTGATGTACATTTTCAACTACAAACTCGTCTTCCCTTTCTACTTTATCGAGTAATGCACCGGCACTTTCTTCGATCTTGGATTCATCCCACACATAAGAAAGAAAAGATACTTTAGTACGATTTAAAGAAAGAGGTTTTACAATATTGATCGATAATCCCCACGGATAAAAATTGAACATCATATTCGGAAACACCCAGTAATAATAAGCCGCCACATGTTTTCCAAGATCGGGATGACCTTCAGGTAGTTCAAAAGTTTCTACAGCATCATCCGAATAGCCGATCTGGAGATTGCAATTATCGTAAAGCTCAGTAGTGTAGGTCCCGTAATCCAAAGCTTGATTTAGATCGCTGTGAACATAGGGAATATGAAACCCTTCCAGATAGTTATCACAATACAACGCCCAATGTGTATTCACCAAATAATCTTTTGAGCGAACAGGATCGAATACGAACTCATCAATTGGTAAAAAACCAACCCGCTCTTTCATTTTATCAATGACCGACTGAAAATCGTAGCTCTCATCCAATCCAACAAACAATAACGGTCCCCATTGGATCAGCGGAAATTTATGAAGACTGTCACAAGGTCTGGGGAAATTCTCAGCATCCGAAAACTCCGGCATAAACTTAAACTTCCCGTCTAATTCAAACTTCCTGCCGTGATACTTGCACGTCAGGCTTTTCGCAGGTCCTCCATCATTTACTATAATATTTCCACGATGAGTACATACATTGGAGACACAGTGAATTTTATCCTTTGAATCTCTGGTCAGGATCATGGGCTCGTTCAGATAATTTTCCAATACCGACAACGGCTTAATCTGATTCTGAAGTTTGATATCATTCACATCTCCGGCAAACTGCCAGGTCTTAAGAAATACTTTATCTTTTAAATCACTGAAAATTTGGTCATTTTTATAAAAAGACCCCGGAAGCGTTTCTGCTTTTTCTATTTCAGGATGAATATTGAAATTGTAGCCCATCTGGATTCTTCGTTTTAGTATTCTTAAATCTACATCATAATTCTGAGAAGGTACACATTAGTTGAATCAGCGAAAATTATTAGGCAAATGGACCAGCACATCGCTTGTTGTTGGAAATATGGTGGGCGCAGGAGTGTTTCTGATGCCGGCTTTACTAGCTGTTTATGGTGGAATAAGTATTATTGGATGGCTTGTTTCAACGATCGGTGCCATTCTTATAGCTGTTCTTTTTAGTCGTTTAAGTCGAATTCTTCCCGGACTTCAGGGCGGGCCTTATGCGTATACCAAAAAAGGAATGGGTGAATTTCCCGGATTTCTTGTGGCGTGGGGATATTGGATATCTGTGTGGACAACCAATGCGGCTCTGGCTGTAGCTTTTGTAGGATATTTAAGTGTATTTATTCCTGTTCTAAGTGAAAATACGGTTTATGCAGCGGCCATGGCTTTGTTTGTGATCTGGTTTTTATCCTGGTTCAATACCAGAGGAATTCGTCTGGTTGGCGAAATGTCTTTGGTCACTACGGTTCTTAAGCTCGTTCCGCTTGCAGTGATCAGTATTGCCGGATTGTTCTTTTTAAATATTGATCATTTTACTCCATTCAATTTAAGTGATGAAAACAGTCTCTCTGCTATCGCCATTACCACAGCTTTAACTTTCTTCTCTTTTTTGGGTATTGAAAGCGCCACCATTCCGGCTGAAGATGTTGAAAATCCCACCGAAACAGTAGCCTTTGCAACAAAATGGGGAACACTGATAGCCGCCGTAGTTTATATACTCAGTTCCTTCTCTATAATGGGGATTATTCATCCTGATGTGCTGAGCAATTCTACCGCTCCTTTTGCTGATGCTGCCAATATATTATGGGGAAGCGGTGGAAATCTTATCATCGCACTTGCAGCAACCATTTCCGTGTTCGGTGCTTTAAACGGATGGATCCTGATTCAGGGACAAATGCCTCAGGCAATTGCCAAAGATGGATTATTTCCGTCAGTGTTTGCGAAAGAAAATAAGCGCGGCACTCCTGCTTTGGGAATCGTTATTTCAAGTGCACTTGCTACTTTATTGATCATAATGAACTACTCAGGTGGACTGCTTGAAGTCTTTGAATTTATGATCCTTGTTTCAACCGTTTCGGTACTCATTCCTTATTTATTTTGTTCGGTTTCCTATGTTTTGTTGGTTAAGAATTCCGAAGGCAAAAAAGTCTTAAGTATAGGGATCGCCCTGCTGGCATCATTGACGTTCTTATTTTCCCTTTTTGCACTGATCGGTTCAGGATTTGAATCGGTGTTCTGGGGCGTTTTGTTTTTACTGATCGGAGTTCCGGTCTATTTTATTCTCAAAAGAAATCAAACTAAACTATGAAGCTAACTAGCCATTCTGAGTACGGGTCTCTTAAATCTGTGTATCTGAAAAAAATAGAATCTGCTTTTGTGGATGAAGAGACTATTGTGCAGCAGTGGAAAGATCTGAATTACTTATCGAAACCCGATTTCGAAGCCGGAATTAAAGAGTACTCTGAGTTTCAGGAACTTATAGAATCAGTTGGAGCTGACATCAAGTATTTTGATCACGAAAGATCGCTCTCCATGGATTCTATCTATTGCAGAGATGCCTCCATTGCAACTGATTTTGGTCTGATAATTTGTAATATGGGTAAAGAAGCCCGTACAAATGAGCCAAAAATAGCTAAGAAAGTGTATCAGCAAAATGGCGAAATGATTCTCGGCGAGATTCAACATCCGGGAACTTTGGAAGGCGGAGATGTAGCCTGGTTAGATGACAAAACGCTAGCTGTAGGACATACATACCGAACCAATGATTCCGGAA
Organism: Balneolaceae bacterium UBA3186; assembly: GCA_002364085.1. Lineage (GTDB taxonomy): Bacteria > Bacteroidota > Rhodothermia > Balneolales > Balneolaceae > Balneola. Next base: position 17,200 of record DEXK01000008.1, read on the forward strand.
TTGAACAACTCAGAAGTTTACTTGAGCCTCTTGGAGTAACAGTTATTCAAGCGGATCTGCCACATTTCAAAGGGACTTCTGACGTGTTTCATTTGATGTCTATTTTGAGTCCGGTGGATAAAGATCTTGCGGTCGTTTATTCTCCTTTGATTCCCATTCCCTTCCGTGAGCTTTTGCTCGATTTTGGTTTCTCTTTAGTTGAAGTCCCTGATGAAGAATTTGAATCGATGGGTTGTAATGTTTTGGCACTAAGTCCTCGCAATTGCTTAATGGTTTCCGGAAATCCTGTCACAAAAACGAGACTGGAACAAGCCGGTGCAACGGTTCATATATATGATGGGACAGAGATCAGTATAAAAGGTGGCGGTGGACCAACTTGTTTGACAAGACCAATACTCAGAGAAATATAAAATGAACATTCAAAGCTTGGGTTATATACCTTTTTTTTAAAATTAATTTATGTACTCTTAATTGTTTTCAAACACTAAATATACAATTCATAGTGGACGATAAATGCACATGGGAAACTCGCAAATAGAGAACAGTTCTGATTTAAAACAGGATTTAATAGATAAAGTACTATTGGTAGGTGCTTCAACTGGTGTTGGTGTCTTTATTATTTCCTTATTTCCGTTGAATGAATTCTATATAAATGCTGATTTTTTCTTTGACATATTTGCGCTCATTGTTCTATTTGGAACCTACTTCTTAAGAGACAAGATTGATATAAAGATCAAAATGAATACCATTAATGTAATGTTGGTACTTCTTTTGGTTTCTGATCTACTGGAAAACGGAATTAACACTCCGGATTTTATTTTAATGGTGCTAATTCCCTTCTTTTCTATTTTGATCTATAACCTTAAGATAACTCTGCTTTTTTATGGGTTTTGCTCTGCCCTTTTCCTGTGTATTGGACATCTTTTTCATCTAGAGATGATTTCATCACCAGGTTTCAATGTAGCTGAAGTCTCTATTTTCAGATGGTACGAGACACTATTAATGATCTCGGTAGTTACCTTTGTAATCACTTTGTTTGTAAACAAATTCAATGACAGAGTGTATAATTTGATTCAAAATCTGGAAAATCAAAATACTCAACTCATTACTTCTCAAAGCTTGATTGAAGAAAATCTGAACGAAAAGAATGTACTTCTTCAAGAGATCCATCACAGAGTTAAAAATAATCTTGCAGTCGTTTCAGGGTTACTTTCTTTACAGTCTTATCATGTTAAAAATGACCAGCTAAAAATGGTTTTGAACAAAAGCATGAACAGAATTTTAAGCATCGCCAAAGTTCATGAGATGCTTTATGAATCAACAAATTTCAATAACATCCCTTTTGATATATACATAAAAGAGCTATCTGAAATCATACTCTCGAGTATGAATGAAGAAAACAAATCCATTGACTTTAAAACCAATATTTCAGTTGAACAACTGAGTATAAACCAGGGAGTTCCTTTGGGAATAATCTTTAACGAGTTGATTACTAATTCTGTTAAGTACGGTTTTGAGAATCAAGATGGAAATGAAATTACTATCATTGTTAGACCCAAAGCACAAAATATTGAGGTAATTTATTCTGATAATGGCATTGGTATCGAAGATTTTGAAGCCTCTTCCAGAAAAAGTCTTGGGTTTACTATCATTAAGTCACTAATGCAACAGATCGAAGCAGAGTATGAGTATGAAACTGAAAACAAGTTCAAACTTACCTTTGAGTTCCCTGTCGAGATTACCAAAAGTGACTTCCCCATCTCACGATAACATTTATAAAATGAACAAAAATTCAGGGTAATAGGTGGTCGTGATCCAACTTGCTTAACATTCCCTATCTTAAGAACAGTGTTGCTCATGTCGATGTTAGGTAATTCGATGACATTTTTTGACCAGTAAAATATATAGGGTCATCCCGTCCGCCAAGTCAGCAAAAATATTCACCATTTCTCCTGACCTGTAAACACCAGCAAGTATTAAAATATTAGTGACTTTAAGAAAAGCCTCTGCAGAATTTCCAAAAATTTTGAAAAAAATAATTTTGAGAAACCAAATGGTTGCGTATATTTATGCAACCGAACGATTGCGCAATCAACCTACTTTTATGAAACGAGACATTTTTCAAGCCATTGCAGATCCAACCAGAAGAGCAATACTAGTTTTAATTGCTACACAGGCATTAACACCTAACGCGCTTGCTGATCAGTTTGACATAACACGACAAGCTGTATCAAAACACATAAAGATCCTGAATGAATGCGAATTGCTGAAACAAGAGAAAGTGGGTAGAGAAATTTACTACGAACTTAAAATCGATAAAATGAAAGAAGTCGATCAGTGGCTGGAGCAATTCCGAAAGATCTGGGAAAATCGGTTTGATCAACTTGACGACTTATTAACTAAACTAAAATCAGAAAACGATGAAAGCTAATCTTCAATTCGACTTCCTTGCAGACAAGGAAAACAACACACTTACTATAAAACGGGAATTTGCTGCTAACCGACAATTAGTTTGGGACTGCTATACCAAAGCAGAACTTCTGAACCAGTGGTTTGCCCCAAAACCTTTCACAACTAAAACCAAATCAATGGATTTTAGCGAGGGCGGTCATTGGCATTATGCTATGGTGGAACCAAATGGAACGGAATATTGGGGCTACACTGAATATTATGACATAAACCCGATCGATGATTATCGGACCGTGGATTCTTTTTCTGATAGTGATGGAAACATTAATCCCGATCTCCCAAAAGCGAAATGGCACGTTCAATTTTCAGACTCGAATGATCATGCAGTAGTAACAACTGTAGTTAATTATGAATCTTTAGAAGATCTTGAAACTGTCATAAACATGGGTATGGAAGAAGGTATGATCTCAACCCTTGAAAGGTTAGATGAATTACTTGAGACTTTAACTAACTAATTGGAGTGATTAAATCACCATTCAAAAATCTTAACTACCAGTACTTCAACAATTACCTTTGATTCAGCACTTTCTGAAAAAGTTTGAAACTACTGGATCGTACCTGATCACATCACAAAGTGGAGTTTTGCGGCATCTGATTGGTATTAGCCCTTCTAGCAAGTTAAATCGGTCTGATGGCTTACAGTCCATCTGACCGGTGCTTGTTCGAATTATTAATTGTCACTCAAACTACTTACCCCTCTTTCCGTACGCTCTTCCTCGGAATGTAGTATAGAGCACGAGCCCTACTTCATCATTCATGATTGAATATTTATTATTCAATAACCAACTAATACTCCGCTTTGCAATGCTCCCTCAGCATATTCAATACATGAGAAAAGTCTTCAGGTAATTCAGAATCAAAACTTACTTTTTCGCCGGTGGTTGGATGTTCAAATCCCAAGGTTTTGGCGTGGAGTGCTTGTCGGTTTAAGCCTGTGATCAATTTATGGAACATCACTTTTCGTGATCCGGTGTTGGAACCATATCGAACGGAAGTTCCGCCATAGGTTTTATCTCCAAATACGTTATGTCCAATATGATTAAAATGAACTCTGATCTGATGTGTTCTTCCTGTTTCAAGTTTTACTTCCACTAAACTCAGATAATCGAAATATTCCAACACTTTCCAGTGTGTGACGGCATGCTTTCCTTTTCCTTCAGGCAGAACCGTCATTAATTTTCTATCGTGTCTGGATCGACCGATGTCTCCTTCGATGGTTCCTTCTTCTTTTGGAGTCCCCCAAACTATTGCCCAATATGTTCGTTCTACATCTTTTTCAGCAAACTTAGCAGAGAGATTTGCGAGGGCTTCATTGTTCTTAGCAACTACCAGTAATCCGCTCGTATCTTTGTCCAAACGATGAACAATTCCGGGACGTAGATCGTTATCTTCATTCTCAGCAAGTTCATCCACATGATGCATCAATCCGTTAACTAACGTACCTGTCCAGTTGGCATATGCAGGATGAACCACCATTCCGGCTTCTTTATTCACCAAAATGATATCGTCATCTTCGTATACAATATTGATATCCAGCTTTTCAGCAACTGCCTCGGGTGGTGGAGCTTTCGGCAATTCGATAAATATCTCATCACCCGGCAACATTTTATAAGATGGTTTCTCTTTTTTTCCGTTTACCTGAACATATCCGTCTTTTATCGCTTCCTGAACTTTGGTTCGAGTAGCATTCTCAACGAAATTTGTTATATACACATCAAGGCGAATCGATTCCTGTTGACCTTCCGGTACTTTGAATTCGTAAACTGTGGTTTTCTTTTCTTCTTCTTTATTCATACTGAAAAGTAATGATTTTGTAAGGAATTAACTTTGAAACTGTCTTACTTATCAGAATTAAAAATGTAAGATGAAAAATTAAAGATTATGAAAGACAATTTGATACAATCCAAAAGCTTTGAATTCTCACTTTCAATAATTTCATTATATAAATTACTTCAGAATGAAAGAGAATATATTGTTTCAAAACAGTTGTTACGTTCTGCTACAAGTATAGGTGCGAATATTGAAGAAGCAATTGGAGGTCAGTCGAAGAGAGACTTCCTTGCTAAAGTTTCAATTTCGCTAAAAGAAGCTAGGGAAACCAGATATTGGTTACGTTTGTTACAGGAGAGCGAACTTACTCAAATTGACGTGTCCAATTATCAGAAGGAAATTCTTTCTATCATAAACATTCTTTCTTCCATTGTTAAAACTACCAAAACAAGAATCAAATAATTTTTCATCTTACATCTTTCATATTTAATTTGATTAATCTTAAAAATCACAATCTTCAATTCAGAATTAATAATCCAAAATTCATAATTCAATGATTCAATCATTGCACATAAAAGATTTTGCCCTAATTGATGAGCTGGAAGTTAGTTTCGGGCAAGGGTTAAATATCCTCACCGGACAAACGGGAGCCGGAAAGTCGATCATCATTGGTGCGTTAAATATGATCTTGGGTGAACGAGCTGATACTGAAGTCATCCGTCGCGGAGCTGATAAAGCCATCTCTGAAGCAACTATCAAATATTTTGAAAGCGAAACTCTGAAGAATTTACTCACTGATAATGAAGTTGAGCTAGCCGATTATCTGATCCTTAGAAGAGAAATTCGTCAAACAGGTAGTCGGGCGTTCATTAATGACACTCCTGTAAATATTGGAGTTCTGAAAGCAGTTGGAGATCAACTAGTGGATCTGCACGGCCAACACGATCATCAACTCTTGTTGAAAGAAGAAAATCATCGAAGCGTAATTGACGGATTTGGAGAAATTGAACCTGTTTTAAATTTATATCAGAAAGAGTTTAGTAAGATGAAGACCCTTCAAAAAGAATTGTCTTCGTTAAAGAAAAGAGAATCAGAACTTCAGGAAAAAACGGAACTTTATCGCTTTCAGGTAAATGAATTGGATAACGCTAAGCTTTCGGTTGAAGAAGAAGAGGAATTGGAAGCCGAAATGAATCTACTGGATAATGCAGAATTGCTTGATCAAAAAGCAGCTGCAATATCGGAAATGGAAGACAGTGATGACGGGAATATTTCTCAGCTATTAAATCACTTAAAGCTAAATCTGGAAGACTTAACCAGAATTGAGCCTGAATTTTCAACTTATCTGGAAGAAATAAATGCTGCCCGTGTTAGCATCAATGAAGCTATCCAGTTTGCTGAAAGATATCGAAGTACTATCGAGTTTAACCCAAAAAGATTAGAAGAACTTCGTCAAAGACAAAGTGAGTTAAATCGAATTCAGAAAAAATATCAACGGGATATTCCGGAATTGATCAACTACCTGAATGAGATTCAAAGAGAACTGTCCATTGCGGATAACTTTGATCTGGAGATTGAAAAAATCGAACAATCCATTTCAGATCAGCAGATAAAATTAGCTCATGCTGCTAAACAACTTCATGATAAAAGAACACATATCGGAGAACATTTATCCAAACAAATTCAGATCGAGCTTGCTCAACTTGGTATTCAACATGCGAACCTGAAGGTTTCTGTTGAGTGGTTATTTTCAAACAACGGCTGGGTTGAAATAGATGGTCAACAAGTAGAATGCACCGAATTAGGTTGCGATGATATCCGAATATTCATCTCAACAAATAAAGGTGAAGAACCTAAACCTCTTGCTAAAATTGCTTCCGGTGGAGAAATAAGCCGGGTTATGCTTGCATTGAAATCAATTTTGGCAAAAGAACAAAGCCTGCCGGTTATGATCTTTGATGAAATTGATACCGGTATCAGTGGCGAAGTTTCCGAGAAAGTAGGCAGAGCAATGCGGAAGTTGTCGAGTCATTGTCAGATCATAGCCATAACACACCAACCACAAATTGCCAGCCAGGCGCACCATCACTACAAAGTAGATAAGCAGGAAACCGAAGACAGAACCATTACACGAATACTTTCTCTTTCCAATGAAGAACATATTCGCGAAGTAGCCAGCCTTATGAGTGGTTCTGAGATTTCAGAAAATTCTCTTAAAAGTGCCGAAGAATTGATCTCACGGAATACTTTTAAGAACTAATTTATTTGATCAGAGTCATTTTTCCTGAGCCTATCAAGCTGCTTGATGCATCGGAAATTGCTCTGATTCTATAAAAATAAACCCCACTTGGTTGATCAGAAAGGTTAACAGAGAAATCGTTTTGTCCAACAACAGCTCTTCCAATCAATGAATTTACTTGTTGTCCGTTCGCGTTATAAACTGTGATCTTAAACTCAGAACTTACCGGTGAACGAAACTGAACTACTGTACTAGGATTAAATGGGTTTGGGTAATTTCCCATCAATTCAAACTTAAGAGGAGTAACTAACTCACTTTCATTTGAAGTAGCTACTTGCTCATTTGCCCCTTCATTAATCCATTGTTTTATCTTATTGATTTGATCAGTCGTAAGTTGGCCCCCTTGTGGCATTCTTGAGCCTACCTGGGGATTTGCTTCAATTTTATCTACAAGCGGACTGTTATTTGCATCACCCGGAATAATATGATTTCTGTTGTATGTGCTACTTGTGCTGGCTATCAGATCGTTGTAAGGACTTGAATCAAATCCATTTCCTCCACCTGAATGACAACTATTACAGTTATTTGCAAGAATGGGTTGTATTTCAGTTCCATAATCCACTTGAGCAAAAACTGAAATATTCAGCAAACCAAAAAACGCAAACAGTAATAATCGTTTCATATCAATAAATTTAGTTTAACATCAATCTAGTTAAATTTTTTCGGAAATCAACACAGATATATGTTTTGCTTTAAATCCGGTTCCATCATGGATCTGATGTCTGCAAGAGAACCCGGATGCACAAACGTTACTACGTTTTTTATCTTCTATAATTGCAGGAAATAATCGTTGGCTACCTATTTCCATCGACAAATCGTATTTATCTTTTTCATACCCAAAACTACCAGCCATCCCACAACAACCTGAATCCAACTCATTTACTTCAAATCCAATATGCGATAGAACCTTGCTCGACAAACCCTTTTTTGTTAATGCTTTTGAATGGCAATGTTGATGGATTATCACCGATTCTGAAAGTTCTGCTCTTGGTATTCTTTCGATGTTTACTGCTAAGAATTCCTCAAAGGTATAACAGTGTTTTGCAATTTGCTGAGCATCTTTTAAGTATTCATCTTCACAAAGATCTAAAAACTCATCTTTTGCTGTTAGAATTTCAGAAGGTTCCAGTCCAATGATCGGAAATTCTGAATCAGCATAATGTTTCCATTCAGATATTACCTGATGAGCTATTTCTTTTGCCTCTCTAAGAAATCCTTTTGAAAGATGAGGCCTTCCTAAAGTATCCACGAACGTTACCAATACTTGAAAACCCATTTTTTCTAATACCTTTACAGCAGAAATAGCTATTTCAGGCTCGTGGTAATTTGTAAATATATCAACATGAAGAACTACAACATCTTGAGATTCTTTACACTCGTATGATTTCCACCAACTTTTAAATGTTTGCTTTGCAAATTTAGGAAGCGTTCTGTTTCTGGAAATCCCTGCAATATTTTCCAGCATTTTTTTGCTCAAATCTAAATTTGAGAATTGGTTTGCCAACGACGGAAACAACGAAGCCAATCCATATAATTTTGAGGAATTAACAAAAAACCAATCACTGAAATTTCGCTTTTGGGTTTTGTGCCAACCATTCATAAACTCCGACTTCATTTTAGCCATATCTACATTTGCCGGGCATTCACTTTTACATGCCTTGCAACTCAAACATAGACTAAGAGCTTCTTTTAACTCTTCAGATTTATATTGCTCAGGATCATCTCCTTCAAAAACCTGTCTGAACACATTTGCCCTGCCTCTGGTACTATCTTTTTCATCATTAGTAGCCATATAAGAAGGGCACATTGTGCCTCCGCTTTCAGAAAGCTTCCTACACACACCTGCGCCGTTGCAAAGCTCTAAGGCTTCGTTTAAGCTTCCTTCTTTTCTCCAATTAAACTCTGTATCAACAGGTTTTGAAAAATATTTTGGAGAAAATCTAAGGTCTTCTTCAATGGGCTTAGCATCAATTATTTTACCGGGATTGAATATATAGTTGGGATCCCATATTTCTTTTACCTGCTTCAACACAGGCATCATTTCTTTGCCAAGCACTTTTTCAATATAAGGTGCTCTTGCCCGCCCATCTCCATGCTCTCCTGATAACGACCCTCGAAATTCACCGACCAATTCAGCAATTTCCTCTGCCATAACTTTCATCTTCTCTATGCCTGCAGTCGTCATTGTATCTATCATCGGACGTAGATGCAGCTCACCAACTGAAGCGTGAGCATAGAACACACAAGAAGTTTCATGCTTATCTAAAAGTTCTTGAAACCTTCTCACATACTCAGGTAAATCCTGAACCCGAACAGCCGTATCTTCACAAAAAGTAGGTGAACGTGCATCTTTCCCTAATCCCATAAGCAGACCAAGACCTGCTTTTCTCAACTCCCAAACGCTTTTCATTTCTGAAGGATCACTTAACACAGGAAACGCATAACCGAGATTCTTTTCTTTTAGGGTTTTCACCAACTCTTGAATTTTACGGTCAATCTCCTGTTCATCATTTTCTGAAAACTGAATAATTAAAATGCCTTTCGGTTCTCCATCAAGAAAAAATCGGTTTTGCGTTTGCTCGGGGTTCGCTTTAGTAGCATTTAAAATTATATCATCTACCAGCTCTACCGCTCCTGGACCAAACTTAACCGCTTCAACAGTTGCTTTCATTGATTCATCAATACTTTCAAACTGAGCAATCAATAACTTCTGAATTGAATCTACATCTTCTAGATTTAACACGGCCGATCCAGTCATTGCTAATGTTCCTTCACTTCCACAAAGCAATTCACATAAGTTAAAAGCTCTGCCTCCATTCGTAAATGGTTCCATCTCAAGCAATTTATCCAGAGCGTATCCAGTGTTTCTTCGAATAATCTCCGGATGTGGGTAATTACTCCTTATCAGGTCTTTATTCTTTTCAAGCAGCGAGAGCATTCCTCTGTATATGCTTCCTTCTAAATTATCTTGCTTCTTCTTTTCCTCTAGTTCAGAAAGTGAAAGTGGTTCAAACTTTGCCATGCTTCCATCACTTAGAACAACATCCATCGAAAGTACATGCTCTCTTGTTGTTTTATATTTAATGGAAAATGAACCTGAGGAATTATTACCGATCATTCCACCTATCATGCAACGGTTTGTTGTGGATGTATCCGGACCAAATAAAATGTTATGCTTTTCTGTATGCCTGTTTAAAGAGTCTCGTATAACCCCCGGTTCAACTACTGCTCTTTTATTCTTAGCGTCAATCTCTTTGATCTTAGTCATGAACTTTGAAACATCCATGATCACACCGGAACCTGTAGCTTGTCCCGCTAAACTTGTTCCCGCGCTTCTAGCTGTTATTGAAAAACGTTCTTTATTTGCCTTTCTAACAAGATTCTGGATATCAAATATTGATTTCGGAAAAGATACTCCTTTAGGTAATTCCTGGTACATGGAAGCATCCTGCGAGTAAAGCTTTCTGGTAAGTGTGTCTTTATTGATCAATCTAATTCTGTTTTATTTTTAGTATAGCAATATCTAAACTGCAAACGAATATTTTACTTTGTTTACGATCTCATCAGCAATAGCCAACCCTGCTGTAGCGGCTGGACTTGGAGCATTCAAAACATGAATCTGGCGATCAGCAATCTCAAAATGAAAATCGTCTAAAATTTCTCCGTTTTCTTTAAGAGCCATTGCTCTTACCCCTGAAGGAGCTACTTTTAGGTGCTCTGATCTAACACTAGGAATCAGCTTCTGAAGTCCCTTTACAAAAGCTTTTTTAGAAAGCGACCTGTGATATTCATCAACTCCCATCCTCCAATGTTTGATAGAAAGTTTCCAAAACCCAGAAAAATTCATCATCTCTAACGCTTCACTCATATCAAATGAGAGTTTATCATACCCCTCCCGTTTAAAAACCGGAACTGCGTTAGGACCGCATTCAATTCCTCCATTAGCCATTCTTGTAAAATGAACACCCAAAAACGGGAAATCTTCATGAGGAAGCGGGTAGATCAAATGATTCACCAAATATTCTGCTTCAGGCATGAGTTCGTAATACTCTCCTTTAAAAGGAACTATTTGAATCGGAGATTTTACCCCAGCTGATTTTGCAACATGATCACAATATAACCCAGCGCAATTGATAACATAGCCTGTGTTAAAACTATTCTTATTTGTATTTACAGTAAGGCAATCTTTTTCTGTTTTTATGTTAAAGACCTGCTCACCGAAAATAACATCTCCTCCATTTTGTGAGATCTTGTTATGAAGTTCCACGCACATTCCTGAATAGTCCACTATTCCGGCACATGGCACTTTTATTGCCCCAACTCCTTGTGCATAAGGCTCGATATCAGCTAACTCATCCGGCCCGATCTTTTCCAGACCTTCAATTTCGTTTTCTAAGCCTCTTCTATAAATAGTATCCAATCTAAGAAGTTCAGACTCCTCAGTAGCTACGATAACCTTCCCGCATATGTCAATGTTCACGCCATTTTCATTACAAAAGTCCACTAATTGGTGCCGACCATTGATACAATTCTTAGCCTTATAACTACCGGGTTTGTAATAAATACCTGAATGGATGACTCCGGAATTTTTCCCTGTTTGATGTGCTGCTACTTTATTTTCTTTCTCTAGCACTAATATTTTGGCATCCGGTAATGCTAATGAAAGTTTATATGCAGTAGAAAGCCCTACTATTCCTGCCCCTACTATTGTGAAATCGTATATTTTATTCTGCATTTTTAAAGATACAGTTACTTAACTTTAAGTTTCAAACTTTTCATTCCAATAGTCAGTAATTGTTACAGAACTGTTATCTCATTTAACAGAACTTTGCCTTATCTTTTGTTGTTAAACAAATATGAATATGACAAAAAAATATATACTTCCCGGATTACTATTTATTTCACTATTAATTTCTTCATGTACAGAATCTCGAAAAAATCCACGAGAACTAAGTGATGAACAATTAAAAATAGGTGAAATTATATGGAATTCAACTTTTACGGACCTTAATGGAAACGAAGTTAGCATTCAGGATTATAAAGGAAAAGTTGTACTGATAGATTTTTGGGAAACATGGTGTGGCCCTTGTCTTCAAGTGTTCCCCGCTATGGATTCCTTAAGAAAAGAATACAAAGATGACTTCGTAGTATTGGCTGTAAATTTGCAAGACAGTGATACTCCTGACGAAGTTGAAGCATTCAAAAACGATAAAAATTATGATTTTAATTTCGTTCTTGATAAAAATTCTGTGGGACCAAAAGTGATCAGTTTTGGAATTCCATTTAAGATATTTGTAGACCCGAATGGTTATATTATTAAAGCAGAAGTAGGCTCTAATGGAACTGAAGGGGACTATTTAAAAGCCAAAACTATTATAGAAGACAATAAACAATCATAGATTAGACTATACATTATGCCAGAAGTAAAAGAAAAACTAGCATACAAAGTAAAAGACATTTCTCAAGCCAAATACGGCCGACAGGAAATAGAGCTTGCTGAAGCTGAAATGCCGGGATTAATGGCATTAAGAGAAGAATATAAATCTGAGCAACCTTTAAAAGGTGCGCGAATTGCAGGTTGTCTTCACATGACCATTCAGACTGCCGTTCTTATTGAAACGCTTGTTGATCTAGGAGCAGATGTAACGTGGTCATCTTGTAATATTTATTCCACTCAGGATCACGCCGCTGCAGCTATTGCTAAAGCCGGTGTTCCTGTTTATGCCTGGAAAGGAATGACCGAAGAAGAATTTGACTGGTGTATCGAGCAAACGTTATTCTTTCCTGATGGTCAACCTCTGAATATGATCTTAGATGACGGTGGCGACCTTACCAATATGGTATTGGATCGTTATCCGGAATTAGTGGATGGTATTAACGGAATTTCTGAAGAAACTACTACCGGTGTTCTTCGTTTGATCGAAAGAGAACGAAAAGGAACCCTTACACTTCCTGCGATCAACGTAAATGACTCTGTTACCAAATCTAAGTTTGATAACAAGTATGGTTGTAAAGAATCAGCTGTAGATGCTATTCGCAGAGCTACCGATGTCATGATGGCCGGAAAAGTTGCTGTAGTTGCCGGATACGGAGATGTTGGAAAGGGAACTGCTGCTTCATTGAGAGGAGCCGGTGCTCGTGTTATCGTAACTGAAATTGATCCGATCTGTGCGTTACAAGCGGCAATGGATGGTTTTGAAGTTAAGACTATGGATGAAGCTGCTAAACGTGCTGACATCGTTGTTACTGCAACCGGAAACAAGGACATCGTTAAAGGACGCCACTTTGAGAGCATGAAAGATAAAGTGATCGTTGGAAACATTGGTCATTTTGACAATGAAATTGACGTAGCATGGTTAAAAGCGAATTCTGAAGAAGAGAACATTAAACCACAGGTTGATATTTTCACTCTGAAATCAGGTAAGCAAGTGGTACTTCTTTCACAAGGAAGATTGATGAATCTTGGTAATGCAACCGGACATCCATCTTTTGTAATGAGTAACAGTTTCACCAATCAGACGCTTGCTCAGATCGCACTTTGGAACAGACCCGAAGAATTTGAGCCGGGTGTTCACGTACTTCCAAAGTCTTTAGATGAAAAAGTAGCACGACTTCATTTATCAAAGATCGGTGTAGAACTTGAGACTCTTACTGAAGATCAAGCTGAGTACATTGGTGTTCCTATTACAGGACCTTACAAGTCAGATCAGTACAGATATTGATAGATTAAATATCAAATCTCAAGCATCAAATTTCAAAGCCTTTCTGTATTTCTCAGAAAGGCTTTTTTATTAGAAAAAACGATTGTGAAGCGTTTCAGAAGTCCTTATCTTTAAGGCTCTCAATTAATTTTATTGAAATGCACCCGTAGCTCAATTGGATAGAGTACTTGACTACGAATCAAGCGGTTACAGGTTCGACTCCTGTCGGGTGTACACCTAAATAAGCCCAAAACGCGTCTTTCACAGCGCTGAGGGCTTTTTTTTATTACAATTCTATCGCTCTGCTTGTCTTCTTAACCATCCTAAACACTCCCCAAACCATCAGCGACCAAACAATGATGATCACTTCCAGCACCAGAATATAGACCGGCCATTCAGGAAGCAAGCTAAAGAAAGTAGTTCCGGGTGGCTTACCCATCACATACAGATAATTGCTGCCTAAGATAAGATTTAAAAAATAGATCACTCCTGCTACCACATTCAGAGCTATAAATGATCTTCCCACATCTTTCAGCTCCAGATCCCATCCCCAGACGATAGCGGGATAAAGTCCCAATAAAACCAACATCAAATGAACCATCCAATACCGAATGGCATCATAATGAAATAGCGAAAACTCTACAGAAGGAGTGAAATTGGCTTGTGAAACTCCCAATATGATCCAGAAAAAGATCGTAGCCCAAACGGTTCTGTTTTTAGTTGCATACACCCAGATCATGATCATGGGCAGGAAATTGCACATGTGTAGAGGGATATCTTTAGTGACATCAAAAACACCTGTATAATGATTCAGAGGAATCTTGCCCAATTGCAGAACTGTAAGAAACAGAGCCAGAAGAAGTAGTGTCTTTTGCTGAATAGATTCAGGTTTTACTTTCAGAAACCGAATAAACCACACAAAGAAAACTACAAATCCGATCAGCAAGAATATATGTTCAGCTGAATATGAAGAAAACAGATGGGTGATTTCAAAAAAAGAATTCAATATGCTGATGCAGTTAGTTCGATTGAAAGGTATCTACTTGATATCTACCACAAAATAAATGAAAAGTAACTAGTTATAAAACCATTCTTTCAGGAGTAAAAAAAAACAAAAAAATATTTTTCGTTGGGCTTTAAAACTAGTTGAAATGATCAAAATTCTTCGTACCATTATTTAATGATCAAAATTAAAACAGTTTGATCATGGGTTACGGTTTCGCCAAAACAGGCGAGAGAACATAACCAAAATTTCCAATGGATAAAGCAATGGCTAATAAATTTAAACAGCCTGCTGTCAACCAAACTAAACCTTCAGCTAAGAATGCAGCTCCTGCGAAGAAAGTTGGTCAAGCAAAGAAAAGTGGCCGTAAATAATTTAGACTAAATTTTTTACATAAAGCCGGTTCGTAAATAAGAATCGGCTTTTTTTTGGCCTTAAATTGTATGTGCGAATTTAAATTATATAGTATCTTATTTAAAAAACAGCATGTATACTCCCTCTTCCTTTAAAGAAGAAAATCCTGAAATTCTATTCCACCTGATAGAAGAATATAATTTCGGAATTCTGTTCAGCCAACATCAAGAGCGCCCGGAAGCAACCCATCTACCTTTTTTAGTACACAGAGAAAAAGGTCCTCAGGGAAGCTTAATTGCTCATTTTGCAAAAGCTAACAAACACTGGAAAAGTTTTGATGAAAGCAAAGAAGTGTTAGCTGTATTTCAAGGACCACACACTTACATCTCTCCTGCATGGTATAAAAACAGAGCTGAAGTTCCAACCTGGAATTATGCTACTGTACATGTAATCGGGAAGCCTAAGATTGTTACCGACCCAGGCGATTTAACCGAAATGGTTACCGAACTTACTCATTTTCATGAAAAGCCGGAACATTCCGATTGGAAGCTTGATGAAGTCCCTAAAAAAGAATTTGATACAGACCTAAAAGCAATCGTTGGATTAGTGATAGAGATCACGAAAATAGAAGGGAAATTTAAATTCAATCAAAATAAATCAACTGAAGATCAACAAAGCGTGATCAATAAGATGGATAGTTTGGGGCGTACAGATATCAGCTCAATAATGAAGAATAATCTTCACTCAAAGAAATAACTAGCTTTATTTATTTTTATCAATATCCGAGAGTTTTCTTCTTAACTCAACCGGATTAAAAGGTTTGGTTACAAAGTCATTCATTCCTACTGAATATACTTTTTCTTTCACATCACTTAGTGCTGCTGCTGTTAATGCGATTATCGGCACATCTTTTTTTGAAGTATCTTCCATATTCCGAATAAAGGTTGCCGCTTCATATCCATCCATTTCCGGCATTTCAAGATCCATAAGAATTAAATCGAAATCGGAATTTTTCAACTCTTCAATTGCTTCCAGTCCATTGCCTACTATAGTGGCATTAACACCCCATTTTTTCAGAAAACTTTCCATAACTTTCTGGTTTACCAGATTGTCTTCTGCAACAATTACTTTTAAGCCTGAGATTTCCTCTTCTTTTATTTCCACTCTACCTGCGTCTGTATTTTCTTTGTTTTCCGGTTTTTCAAAAGTTAGTACTACATTGAATTCACTACCTTTATTGATAGTACTTTTTACTGCAATAGTGCCATTTTGTAGCTCAACCAACCTTTTACTAATACTTAAACCTAAGCCTGTTCCTCCATAAAGCCTTTTCGTTTTTTTGTCAGCTTGTACAAAACTTTCAAAAATCGAACCTAACCTGGATTCTTCAATCCCAATTCCGGTATCTGAAACCTTGAACTCAACATCTACTTTTTTATTTTTTTCTGCAACACATTGTACAAATATTTTCACATGCCCTTTTTCGGTAAATTTTAGAGCGTTACTTACAAGATTGTTTAATATCTGAATCAATTTAACGGGATCACCTGTTAAGTACTTTGGTAAGTTTTCTCCCAGTTCTGTAATTAACTCAACTTTTTTATTTTGAGCTGTGCTTCTGAATGTTTCTGATATAGTGCTTATAAGCCCCTTTAATTCAAAGTCTGTTTTTTCAAACTCCATCTTACCGGCATCTATTTTGGAGAAATCAAGTATATCATCTATCAAAGAAAGCAATATTTTTGCGGAAAAATCTACAATATTAATTGATTCAAGCTGATCTTCACGAGGGTTATCTTCTTTTAGAAAATGAGTCATCCCCAAAATAGCATTCATTGGTGTTCTGATCTCATGACTCATAGTTGCCAAAAAGTCTGACTTTGCAGTTGAGCTTTTTTTAAGCTTTTCACTAGTCAATTCCAGCTTTTCGATATAATCCTGAAGCTCTTCTTGTTTTAAGCTCAATTGTTTGTTCAGCTCTTTCTCTTTTTCTAAAAACTCCCTGTTAATTTGCTCTGCTCTTTCTTTAGATTCCGAAAAGGTATTGAATATAATCCACGTGGTTACAAATGCCGCAGATATTACTCCCCATCGCACATAATCAATAGAGTCTGGACTCAGTGTAATTCTATCTATTGCAATAAAATCAATGATGAAATATGAAATTACAGAAAGAAATATTGATATGTTTCTAATCCTTGTTTTTTTCGCATCAAAAAGAAGAATTGACAAACCCATTGCAGGGATAAGGAAATACTGAATCTCTGCTTGTCCGTCAAAAATGGAACTGAGTATTATAATTGCAATATCTACATATAAAATGAGGAGAAACTTCGCTATTACCTCAAATCCTTGCCTGGATAGAATTGGAATTAAACAAAGTGCGATAATCTCAGAAATAAAGAACCACGAAACAGACATCGACTCATCCAAAGCAAAGATCAAAAAAAATACAGTGCAAGTCAGGGCTATTGAATAGGAAACGATATCAAGAACAGGCAAGCCAAAAAGTCCTTTATTTTCATAAAGTTCTTTGTTCTGGACGGCTGAAGATGGAGCTGCAATACCTGTAAGAGAAAAGTTATTTGTCATACTTCTAATATAATATTAAGTACGGCAATTATTTCCTATTGGTCAAGAAGCTTGCAACTTAGATTTATACGCCATAGCATAGATCTTCATTTGTTTTATCATCGAAGCAAGCCCATTTGCCCGCGTGGGAGACAGGTGTTGTTGCATGCCAATTTTTGAAATGAAATCAGGATTTGTACTCAAAATATCTTCCGGTTCTTGGTTGGAATACAACCGAACTACCAAAGAAACTAATCCTTTTGTTATGGCGGCATCACTATCTGCCTTAAATATTATTCTTTCTCCTTCCAGATAAGCCTTTAGCCAAACCTGACTTTGGCAACCTTTTACCAAATTGTCCTCAGTCCTATCTTCATCGGGCAAAGGCTCAAGCCTGTCTCCATGCTTGATAATATATTTGTATCGTTCGGTCCAGTCTTCAAAGAGACCAAATTCCTTAACTATTCTTTCTTGTACTTCCTGTATATCCATAACGAAAGATAATGAAAGCAGAGCTTAAAAATGACGAATCTTAATCAATTCCTAATTCTATAAGAGCAACTGATTTTACCGCATCCACTTTGTTCTGTTTTTCATTAATAATAGGCTTGAAAGACTGTATCATGGATATGGTGCCATCATTTTTACCAATATATTCACATTTTTCGGAGCATCGTTTTCCGCCAAATGCTTTATCTAAACTTTGTTTTATAAGATCGATAGTTTTTTTAGAAACTACTGATTCTATACCTTGATCCAGGATAGCTTCCTGGGAAAGTCCTGTAATGGCTTTATAAGATTCCGATACATAGCTGCAATAGATTTCGCCATTTTCATCTTTCTTGAATTTCATCACAAATTCTTCATGGCTATCGAGTAAGTCTTCTATGTTCCCTGTCTTTTTCTTCAGTGTTTCAATTACTCTGTTTCTTAATGATACATTGTCAAAATGCACACGAACTATAGTTTGATCGCTACTTACGAAAGAATGTATATCCGCTTCTAGCATCAATTTTTGATCTCCGGAACTTAAAAACTCCCAGGTATATCTTTCTTCTGTTACTTTTGATGAATCAAAATCATCGAAAATATCTTTTACGGATTCTTTATCATTTTCTGATACCAGATCCCACACTTTCACCTCTTTTAATTCATCAACATCCAGCTTTAGTATTTCACGAAATGATTTATTACTTGAAATAATATTTCCCTGTACGTCCAGATCTGCAAAAGTACGCTTTGAATTTTCTTCCAGTTCTTCAAAATCTATTGTAGCATCAAAAAGTACTTTACTTGTTTCCTGACGCTCTGTGATATCTCTTTGATATGAAACCCAATGTGTTATTTCGTCTTCTGAGTTGGTTAATGGGTGAATATCCCATTGATTAATAAATTCAGATCCGTCTTTTCTGTAGTTTACGGTATGTCCAAAAAATGCCTGACCGTCAATTAATCTTTTCTTTAAGCGGTCTAAAACATGTCTGTCAGTCTTTTCTCCCTGTAAAATACGTGGTGTTTTTCCAATCACTTCCTCACGTGAATACCCCGTCATTTTAGTAAATCCGTCATTTACATATACAATTCGCGGCCCCGGGCTTTCTAAACTTAATTCTGTTATTAAGATAGAATCATAATCATGCTTAGTGGCATTTTCCAATAGCTTAAGATGAGAGGATGTTGTCTCATATTTTTTGAAAATCTTAGCAAAAAGCTCCTCCAATTTCAATTTCGAGGATTCATCTTTGCTGCATGAACGTATCAACTCGAAAATTTCGGGATCAATCTTATTCATTGTATAAAATTAGTGTAGAGTACATTTAGGTTAATAACTAATGAATAGTTTTCATCATTCCATTTTGGGATAAAAAACTTTACCTTCTACTATCTAAGTAGTATAAATAAATGTTATGCGAAAAAAACTGTTTTTCTACTCCCTATTCATTTCTTTAATCGGTTGTTCAATAATCAAACCTAGTGAAAAAAAACCGTTTAAACCACAAATGGTGAAGATTAAGGGTGGAATTTTCAATTTTGGAGATTTTTACGAAGGTACTAATACAGATGCCATTCCTGTTCATGAAGTTTTTGTTGAAGACTTTAAAATCAGTAAATATGAAATTACGTATGCTCAGTTTGATTTTTTTTCAGAAAAGAATGATCTCGAAAAACCAAAATCTGATATAGAAAAAAGAGGGAATAGAGCGGTAGCCTATGTGACTTGGGATGAGGCTAAAGCTTTTTGCAATTATTTCGATCTTCGATTACCTACGGAAGTGGAGTGGGAGTATGCTGCACGATCTGGAGGCAAAAAACAAGTTGTTTCAGGTTCTACCAATCTAGATTCAATTTATGTTGTTGCATTAACAAAAGATGAAGATCGAAGAGAATCAGGTGTAGTAGGAACCAAGCAACCTAATGATTTAGGAATTTACGACATGAGCGGTAATGTATTTGAATGGATCGGTGAGTACTACCAATTCTATTCTATGCCGGAAAGAAGACACAGCCTTGATGAGGACGCAGTGAGAATTATCAGTGGTGGGAGCTATTACGAAAATATGTTAGCAAACCGGACTTATTGGAGAACCGGGACTCTCAGAGATGTCCGCTCTGAGGATATAGGTTTCAGATGCGCTGAAGATTAGTTTTTGAAATAAAAAAGGGAGCCGAAGCTCCCTTTCCTCACTCACTCATCGAAGTAGCAACTTAGCTATAGTCATAAGTTGCATGTTCGTGGTTCCTTCATAGATCTTTCCAATTTTAGCATCACGATAGAATTTTTCCACTGGATACTCCTTTACGAAGCCATTTCCACCGTAAAGATCTACTGCCATAGAAGCTACTCTTTCAGCAACTTCTGACGAATAAAATTTTGCCATTGCCGCTTCTTTCAAAAAAGGTTGTCCGGCCATTTTCATTCTTGCAGCATTGTATACTAGTAATCGAGCTGTTTCAATATCTGTAGCCATTCGTGCCAACTGAAATTGAACACCCTGGAATTCTGAAATGGCTTTACCAAATTGTTTCCGCTCTTGTATGTATCCTAAAGCTGCATCAAATGCTCCTTGTGCAATTCCGACCATCTGAGCTCCGATTCCAATCCTGCCTTCATTCAGAGTTTCAATTGCAACTTTATATCCTTTACCGAATTCCCCAAGGATATTTTCTTTAGGTACTCGGCAATCTTCCAATAAGATCTCGCAAGTTGAACTTGCTCGTATCCCTAATTTATTCTCTTTTTTAGAAACTGAAAATCCTTCAAAACCTCTTTCTACTACAAAAGCTGTAATTCCTTTATACCCTGCTTCTGGGTTTGCGTTTGCAAGTACAATAAATATATCTGCTTCGTTCGCATTGGTGATCCATAACTTAGCACCGTTCAATATGTAAGAATCTCCATCTTCTTTAGCTTTACATTTAAGTGCAAAAGCATCACTTCCTGATCCTGCTTCTGATAAGCAATAAGCTCCAACTTTCTCAGTAGCTAACTGGGGCAAGTACTTTTCTTTTAAAAAATCTGATGCATAGTTTACAAAAGCATTGTTTACCAATGTATTTTGTACATCCATAAACACCCCGGCTGAACCATCCACTCTTGAAATTTGTTCGATAGCAACCACAGACATCATAAAAGTTCCGCCACCACCATTGTACTTCTCAGGAATATCAATACCCATTAATCCCATTTCAAAAAATTCTTTAATCAGACCCGAATCTAATTTTGCATTTTCGTCCATTTCCTCGACAAGTGGCTTTATTGAAGCTTGAGCAAAATCAGCTGCTGCGTCTTTTAATAATTGCTCATCTTCAGTCAAGGTGGTAAGTGGGGGTACCAATAGTTCTGTTTCTTCCATTAAAAATAGTCGTCTTTTGAGTTGTGAGAATTATAATATACGAATTGTAAGCGCTTTTCTGCTACTCTTTTTTGGCTTTATTAAATCTTACTGAGCAATTCCATCGCAGCTTTTGATGGGGTTATTTTACCGGACTTGATCCTGCTTATAAGATCTTCAACACTTTTTTTATTCTCTCTTGAATTCCATAATCTTCTAAGCACCTCATCCTCAACCAATCGTTTAAACCAATTCAGTTCCTGCTCTTTTCTTTGAGCTTCAAAAATTTCTTTCTCTTTTAATGCAGAAATAAACCCTTGAATTTTCTCCCATGCTTCATCAATTCTTTTTTTCTTAATGGAGCTTACTGTCAAAAACTCCACTCCAATTCCATCGTACTTTGGAGTGAGTAAATGAAACGCGTTTTGATATTCCATAACTGCATTTTTCGCCATCTTCTCCTGATCACCATCCGCTTTGTTGATCACCAGAATATCGATGATCTCCATGATCCCTCTTTTGATTCCTTGTAGTGAATCACCGGCACCCGGCAACATCAAAACTAAGAAACAATCCACCATGGAAGCTACTTCAAATTCACTTTGTCCAACTCCTACAGTTTCAACCAGAATCACGTCATAACCCGCAGCTTCACACAGCATCATAGATTCGCGAGTTCGTTTTGCTACTCCTCCTAATGTGCCGGAAGTCGGCGAAGGACGAATAAAGGCTTCATCTTTTGAGGACAGCGTCTCCATTCTGGTTTTATCACCCAAAATACTTCCACCCGTTGCGGGGCTACTAGGGTCTACCGCCAATACCGCAACTTTCAAGCCCTCTTCGATCAACAGATTTCCAAGCGCTTCTATAAATGTACTTTTTCCCACTCCTGGTACTCCGGAAATACCAACCCGAACGGTTTCTTTAGCTGATCTTACTTTACTGATCAGTTCCTGAGCAGTTTGCTGGTCTGCCTCCCGGTTACTTTCAACCAGAGTGATGGCTTTGGCTAAATGTCGCCGCTTTCCTTCCTGAACCCCTTTTGCAAGTTCGTCAATGGTCATGATATCTCAGATCTATTTACTAACTCAGCTCTCAAACAAAGTTTAGTCATTCCACGGCGAATGCCTGGAATCTCATTTATTATATTGATTAAAAACTGGTTTGAATACATCAATCCGGATTCCTGCCTCCGCAGGAATGACTTATAAAAAGATGATATAGCTATTGAACTGTTAATATCTCTATCTATTTTTAGCTCTGATTTCATCAATTACTTTTGATGCAGCTTTCGGAATATTCGTACCAGGACCAAAAATTGCAGAAACACCGGCTTCATAAAGAAAATCATAATCCTGAACTGGAATTACGCCACCGGCTACAATGATAATATCTCCGGCTTCTTCTCTTTTGAGAATTTTTACCAGATCCGGAATTAAGGTTTTGTGTCCAGCAGCCAGAGTGGATACACCGATCACATGCACATCATTTTCGATAGCTTGCTTAGCGGCTTCTTCCGGCGTTGAGAATAACGGACCTACATCCACATCAAAACCCATATCTGCGAATGCAGTTGCTACTACTTTAGCTCCACGATCATGACCGTCCTGTCCCATTTTCACTACTAAAATTCTTGGTCGGCGACCTTCTTCTTCGGAAAATGCATCGATCTTTGACTTTATTTCCTGATATCCTTTATCCGATTTATACACGCTTTCGTACACTCCTTTTATGGTTTGATTGGTGGCGGTATGTCTTCCCCAAGCCTGCTCAAGTGCTGTAGAGATTTCTCCAACAGTAGCTCTTTTACGTGTTGCTTCCACAGCAAGATCCAGAATATTTCCTTCGCCTGATCTAGCCGCTTCGGTAATTGCCAACAAGGCTTCTTTGGTTGCTACCTTATCGCGCTTAGCTTTGATCTCATCGATCAGATCAACTTGCCCATCCCGAACTCCGGTGTTGTCGATATCTAAAATATCCACCGGATCTTCTTTTTCATTTACGTATTTGTTCACACCAACAATGGTGATATCGCCTTTATCAATTCCGGCTTGCTTGATGGCAGCGGCTTCCTCGATCTTTCGTTTTGGATATCCTTCTTCGATAGCTTTTGCCATTCCACCCATTTCCATCACTTCATTGATGATGGTCTTTGCCTTTTCTTTCAGATCATGAGTCATGGATTCTATAGCATACGACCCTCCGAGCGGATCAACGGTATGCGTGATATCCGTTTCTTCCTGAATGATGGTCTGGGTATTTCTGGCAATTCTGGATGATGTTTCTGTCGGCAGAGAAATTGCTTCATCATAACTGTTGGTATGTAGCGATTGAGTTCCACCAAGAACTGCTGCCATAGCTTCTATCGTAGTTCTTACCACATTATTCAATGGGTCCTGAGCAGTTAATGACCAGCCTGATGTTTGACAATGTGTTCTCAACATCAATGACTTTTGATTCTTTGGCTCAAAGTGCTCTTTCATCAATTCTGCCCAGAGCGTTCTTGCTGCTCTCAGCTTACTCACTTCCATAAGAAAGTTCATTCCGATCGCAAAAAAGAACGATAATCGTGGAGCAAAAGCATCTACATCTAAACCGCTTTCAACTGCAGTTTTAACATATTCTAGACCATCAGCTAGAGTAAAAGCCAATTCAAGAGCTGAATCTGCTCCGGCTTCCTGCATGTGATATCCGGAAATGGAGATCGAATTAAAGCGAGGCATTTTTTCACTGGTATATTCGATGATATCTGAAACCAATCGCATAGATTCTTGTGGTGGATAGATATAAGTGTTCCGAACCATGAATTCTTTCAGAATATCATTCTGAATCGTTCCGCTTAATTGCTCAGGTGAAACTCCCTGCTCTTCAGCTGCAACTATATACGCTGCCATGATGGGAATCACTGCTCCGTTCATCGTCATGGAAACGGACATTTTATCTAGAGGAATACCATCGAATAATATCTTCATGTCTTCCACTGAATCGATGGCAACTCCGGCTTTACCAACATCTCCAACTACCCGTGGATGGTCAGAATCATAGCCTCGGTGCGTTGCAAGGTCAAAAGCCACACTAAGCCCCTTTTGTCCTTTTTTGAGCGCCTGACGATAAAATTTGTTCGATTCTTCTGCAGTTGAAAATCCGGCGTATTGGCGAATCGTCCACGGACGTTGTGTATACATACTGGAATAAGGACCGCGCGTAAAAGGAAATTCTCCCGGATAGCCCGGATCGACATTTC
The DNA here is from genome assembly GCA_002364085.1 of Balneolaceae bacterium UBA3186. Lineage (GTDB taxonomy): Bacteria > Bacteroidota > Rhodothermia > Balneolales > Balneolaceae > Balneola. The sequence continues at coordinate 41,444 of DEXK01000008.1, forward strand.
TTTTAGAGACATCTTCTGAATCATACAATGCCTGAATTTCAAAACCCTCAGGACTTTGTCGGTTTAAAGATTCTGCTTTATCACCTTTAAGCAGTTTTTCTACACCTTTCTTCCAATTTTCTTTACCGGAATTATTTTCTGACATGGAGTTAGTTTTTTATGGAAACTTCTATCTCCCTAAATGTACGACTTTGAGAGAAGATTTTTAAGAATGAAAAATCACTTCAAATTCATCTCTGTCTGGGAAGTACCAAAACTCATATCGGAATCAAATTCACCTTTGCCGAAGGTTTCTTCCATTTCGGCACGGAGTTTTTGAATAGTTAATCCACTTTTAAGCGTCCCGTTTCTGGCAAGAGAAACACGCCCTGTTTCTTCAGAGACGATCAATACTAATACATTATTGGTTTCACTAATACCAACCGCTGCACGGTGTCGAGTACCAAAAGACTGTGCAATATTCGGATTTTGTGAGATAGGCAAATAACAACTTGCGGCAACAATTCTATTGCTCCTGATCACCACCGCACCATCATGGAGTGGAGTGTCTTTTTGAAAAATTGTGGTAAGTAACTCTGCTTTTACAGCAGAATCAATTTTTACCCCGGCGTCTACCAAGTCTTGTAGCGAAGAAGAACGGGCAAATACTATCAGCGCTCCGGTTCTGTCTTTAGCCATTTTTTTGGTGGCATCAATTACCTCATCGATCATTTCATTTGATCCCGTTCTGGTAAAGAAGCGATCAAAACTGGTATTATTACCAATTCTGTACAAAAGCTTTCTGATTTCCGGTTGGAAAAGGATAAACACAGCCAGAATACCTACATCAAGAATACTTTTAAGAATGAAATTAATGGTCTCAAAACCCAATAAACGGATTATAAAATTGATCAGAATTACGAATATGATTCCAATAGTAGCTTGAATTGCGAATGTTCCTTTGATCCATCGATACAGATATACCAGAACCCCTGCAATAATGAGGGTTTCGATGAAATCCTTAATTCCGAATTCTAAAAATCCGATGGGAAACAATGTAGTAGCCGTCTAGCGTTGTGATTGAATTGCTTGGAATATACGTAATGAATCGGAAGCTTCCTTAACATCATGAACACGAAGTATTTTTGCTCCTTTTATAAGTGCATCATAATGAACTGAAACCGTTCCGATCAGCCGATCATCAGCAGGTCTCTCATCCAGAATTTTTCCGATCATCGATTTTCGTGATGCTCCAATTAACACAGGAACGCCAATTTTTGTGAATTTATCAAGGTGGGCTAGTAATTTTAAATTATGCTCTTGAGTTTTGCCAAAGCCAATACCCGGATCGATAATTATTTTCTGCACTCCTTTTGACCGAGCATAAGCGATCTTGGTTTCAAAAAAATGTAGTAGATCTTCTATTACATTATCATATTTCGGAGCATCCTGCATGGTTTTTGGATCTCCCTGAGAATGCATTATCACATAGGCTGCGTCTTGTTCAGCTGCCAGCTCTGCCATAGCAGGAGATTTCTGTAAACCGCTTACGTCATTTATTATACTGGCTCCAACTTTCAGCGCTTCTTCAGCTACTTTGAACTTAGTTGTATCGATAGAATAAGTGAGATCAGGGAATGTCTTTGTAGCTTTTTCAAGAACAGGAATAACACGATCTATTTCTTCCTGTTCAGAAACCGGATCCGATCCCGGACGGGTAGACTCTCCACCAATATCAATGATAGAAGCTCCGTCTCTGCGCATAATATGAATTCTATCGAGTGCGCGCGCTACATGAATGTACTTACCACCATCACTGAATGAATCAGGAGTAGCATTTATGATCCCCATTATTTTGGGAGTGGAAAAATCTGGTATTGAGATAATAGAAGTTGTTTGAGTAAGGTTATTAGTTAATGGTTATCGGTATACGGAAACAAATAACCATTAACCAATCACTAATAGATTACCACTCTTCCTGTAGCTCGCTTAATTTATCTTCTTTGGTTGCCCATTCATCTGCATCAGGAAGTGCATCCTGAGTTTCATTGATTACTCTGTCTTCCCACTGTTCAGCAAGGCGTTCATTTAGTTCAATATAGTGCTCCCACTTTTCAGGCACTTCATCATCCGGATAAATAGCTTCTACCGGACATTCCGAAACACATGCATCACAATCGATACACTCATTTGGATCGATAGTTAGAAAATTTGGTCCTTCCCGAAAAGCGTCAACAGGACAAACAGCAGCACAATTAGTATATTTACATTGAACGCAAGGTTCAGTTACAATGTAGGGCATTATATTAGTTTTGTATTTTTATTTGGTGATTGGGAATATCTAAGCCTGAGGCATTAGATGCAATCCAAATTATTTAAGCATTTCCTTAACAGTATTAAAATCTCCATCATTTGGCGCGGGATGCACATTTAGAATCTTTGCCATAACTTCATAAAGATGAATGTTTTCAATACGTCCCATAGTAAATTTATTCTTGAATGCAGGCCCGTGCGCTATAAATAATGCATCCATCTTGATGTTTGCATTATCAAAACCGTGCGCGCCACCACTTGGATATTCCTCACCTCTTGATTTAAAATATTCATCAGAGTTTATAGTGTAGCCTTCTTCTGCTATCATTAAGAAATCTGGCGTTCTGATATTGTTTTTAAGGTGAAAGCGTTCGGGAATATCTTCCTTTGAGTAAATCCTGTAGTTTTGCTCCCCTGCTTTTAAAGAGGAATATATGTCTGATTTGACCGCACCCTCTTTCACATTAAACATAAGTGCAGGGGAATAGGAAATGACTTCTATTTTATTAACATCAATGTAGTTGTCCAGTATAACTTTTTTTGACGGAGATACTTCGATCATACCATGATCAGAAACAATCATCAGATTAACAGATCTATCATTGTCGAGTTGTTCCAACTTTTCCATTAAATAACCAACTAATTCATCGGCCTGTTTAATAGATTCTATTACCTCTTCTGAGTCTGGTCCATAACGATGTCCTTGACTATCGACAAAACTAAAATAAAGTGTTCCAAGATCTACGGGTTCTTTCTCTCTGGTCAACCACTTCAGAACTGTATCTATTCTTGCTTCATTTGCAATACTACCGTCATAACTTTTCCAATGTGTTGGTCTCATATCCTGAATAGGAGCTTCTGAGCCAATCCAAAACATGGTACCCGCTCTTTTACCGGCTTTTTCTACAGTGTTCCAGATGGGTTCCCCTAAATACCATTCAGGATTTTCAACCGCATCTCGGTTTCCCATAGAGTATCTTGCTTCCATCTCAGGATCATACATATTATTGCCTATCAATCCATTATTCTCCGGATATAAACCTGTAGCAATCGCGTAATGGTTTGGGAATGTCTTTGTTGGAAATATTGGAATCAGTCCTTCTGATGTAACCCCGTTCTTAACTAGTTTATCAAAATTCGGAGTGGCTGTTTTTGATAAATAATCAGCGCGAAAACCATCAAATGAAATTAGTAACAGCTGTTGTTCTTCATTTTTTGGAGAACACCCAATCAAAACTAATACGGATAGAACAATTAGAAGCTTTTTCATCGTGACCGAAAGTTAGGTCTTTACAAATAGTTTATTATTCGAAATCTGTTGTTAATTTAAAGCGTGCAATTCTATTATTGCCGGTATCTGCCACATATACTACAGCTCTATAGTAGGCTACACCGCTTGGATTCCTGAATTGCTTTGGACCTGCCCCTTCGCCACCAAATGAGACAAGAATTTTCTTGCTGTTAGCATCAGCACCTACCGGAGGATTTACCCCTTCCTGTCCATTTGATTGAAATTGATATAAAGAGTCTGTTTCTGAATCAACCACAAAAATAAATGCATCATCATCCCCTGAAAAAGCAATATCAGTTGGCAATTGGAATTTACCGGGCTCATATAAAAAGCCATTCGCTTGTGAAGTATCCTGAGCCAAAAGTGAAGAGTTCTGCTGAAATACTAAACCATCAGTAGTCTCAACTGCATTAATCCACAATACTCTGAAATCTATTTGCTGAGATTGTGAAGCCTGCGCGATTAAAAAGCTTCTATCATCTGTTAACCGGTCTCTTTGAGGAGGTGTAACGAAAGAGGCTACTGAACTTAATCTTACAGCACTTCTTAATGAAGGGTTAGTAGGATTCAACGTAGTGATCTGACGTACATTCGTCATTTTTTCTGTTGCAACTCCATTTATTTCAATTCTTGAAAACTCCAGAACTGTGTTATCAGGTGCGGCAACTTGATTGGTGCTGTTTAATGGCCCTCTTCTAGACAAATAAATCGAATTATCAGCCAAAACTGTAATTCCTGTTATTTCTACATTTTCATAGTTGTTTGATGAGCTTTTATTAAGTCTGGCATTCTGTGCAGCTGAAGTACTTAAACTAGCATCATCAAACGGAAAAATTAGTGTATCAACAAATTCCAGATCCCCTGCACCGTTCAGATTTTTAATTTTAAAAACAGCCGGCAGATTGAAAGTAGTTGGGACTCCATTTTTATCAATAGTTGTATCTATTCTTGCAGACACATAGATATTTAACAACCTGTCTTGTGTAACTGCATTCGCTCCTTGTAGCTGAATAGTTCTTCTAGGTGAGAGGTCTGCTCTGTCAAGTAAATGTACACCTTGATTATCAGTTACGTAAACGAACGTATCGAAACCGATATGAACGTCGTTTGGAGCATCGAAACCACCCCAAAATGGAAGTACAGGAGCATAACCATCAACATTTTCCAATCGAGGGTCGATCTTACCTTCATCAAATATTTCTTCGTTCGTTGAATCATTTTTAGATCCGAAAATAGATTCACACCCTGTTCCAAAAACAGCAAGCAGAACTATTAAAAATCCTAATTTCTTCATTCTAATCATAAACTAAATCCTAACGAAATTCTGTGTATAGTTCCTAAACGGTCGAAGTTTGTGAAGCCGTAATCAGCTTTAAGTGTTTTTCCTGAAAAAGGAATTTTTATTCCTGCTCCAAAACTTGGTAGTAATCTCTCTTCATTTCCAAATTCGTACCCGGCTCTGAAAAAGAACTGATCCATGAAGCTGTATTCTCCACCAATATTTAACTCCTCTGAGTTATCACTTGGGTTATTGATTTGTGCAGTTAATACAACCTTGTTTTCCTCTGTTTCATAAACATCATAAGCTGCTCCAAAAATAAATCTAGTTGGTAAAGAAAGCTCACTTTCAGGCTCTCGTGTTACTTCACCTTGTGGGGTTGAATTTGAAACCTCTCCTTCGGGTGATGCATCGAATCCAAAGTTATTTACGCTTACACCAAACCGAAGTCCGGTATCACCAACGTCATAAGAAAACCCAAAATCTATTGCTCCTGTTTGATAAGTCACATCAAAAAAGTTTAGGTAATAGTATCTCAAAGTAATTCCATAGCTAAATAAATCAGTAATTTTATGAGAACCAGTTAACCCTGCAGATAGATGATGTGTTCTAAATGTACGTCCATCACCAAAAGGCTGCGTTTCTGTTGTTACGTTTTGATCTCCTGATGTGAAATACTGAACAGAGCCACCGATAGCAAAATCTCTGTATTTATGAACATAACTGAAATATTGTTGATTCGTCTCAACCAGATACGATGTATGTGAAAGGGTTGCAAACGAACTTCCTATTTTAGAAGCTAATGCTGGATTCCAGTATAAACTTGAGCCATCAGTTGCATCCGCCATGTTTGAATTTCCCATTCCAGCACTTCTGGCATCTACAGTTATCTTAGTAAACTGAAAGCCTTCGGTTCCTGATCGGTCATCTCCATAAGAGGTTTGCCCAAATGTTTGCGTGCCGGCAAAGAAAATAATTCCGGCTAAAATAAACGAAGTAAGTTTAGAGTAATTTCTCATCAAAAATTGATTGAAAGTCCAAAGACGATGTGTCTTTGCTGTAAAAAGTTTGCGGGGTTTTCATAGCTTGGTAAGCCATTATCTGTAGGATCCAAATATCTGGGATCTCTTACACTGTTCGGTACGTCATACGATCTGTCGTCTCTTAGGGCTATAAGTTCAGCCTGACCGCTTGGGTATTGTTTATAACCTTCACCGGTTACAGGATTAATAACTACTGCACTCTTATTATTCAGAAAGTTTGAAATCTCTAAGAATGTAGATACTCTGGTATCTCCAATATTAAACCATTTTTGAAGATTGAAATCCATATAAAACCAAGCAGGCCCAACTTGACTGTATCTCTTCGCAGGGTCGTCAATCTGCTCATAAATCGGTCTCCAGTTTTCTTCTCCTGTAATAGGATTTCTTTCCGTACCAACTCTTTCAAATGGTGTATACCGAGCGCCGCTTCTCCATACTCCGGATACGAATAACTGGAAGTTATTTAAAACTGGACTGTCAAAAATTCCGTTTTCTCTAGCATGAGTAAATGTAATGTTCCCTTTTATATCAAAAGGACGATCCCAAGCTAATGGAGTTTCAATATTATTACCAACATTCTGACTACCTGATATGCTGTTTAAATTATCATCATTTGTAGAACTCAATCCTTCAGCCCTGCTGTATGTTACCGAAAGTTGACCTCTCAATAAATCTCTGTATCTCTTTAAATATGAAACCTCAACTCCACGAGACCTCGCATAATCCCCATTAATCCTGAATGCTTTTGTAACCGGTCTTCCATCTATATCATTAACTCTAATGCTCTGAGAAGTCACAAAATCATATTTATCTCTCCAAAAAGCAGAGATATTTAACGCATCGTTAGAAGTTATTTGATTCCGCAGGCCAATTTCATAAGAGATATCCACTTCTCTGTTCAAGTTTGGATTACCTAAATTTGGCAAATCTGACTGATCCTGAAAGAACGGATCAAGACCTGCATATACAAAACTCGGATGTGGAATTCTCGCTGAATGCCCATAGTTAAAGAACAGCACCTGATTTTCTCTTACCGGAAATGATACATTTATCTTAGGCAGAAAAATAAATTTATACCTTAGCCCCAATATCTCTTTACTGTCTTCTTGATATTGTTCTGCAACAAACTCTGGTATAGTTGAGAAAACATCAGAATTCAATGCTTCTTCTACACGCTCATCTACATATTTACCAGGAGCCCAATATTCAAAACGACCACCAATATTTGCGATCAAGCCATTATATCGAATCTTATTGGTTGCGAATATAGCTCCTCGTTTTGGTTTTACTCTCCAAGCATCAAAATTTTCTCCAACACGAAAAGTTTCCGAAACCGTATTTTCATCAATTCTGATAGGAGCGCCAATCCAAGGTCTGGTAATGTCAATCCATTGATAGTCATTGAACTTTGATTCGAACCCAACTACTATTTGGTTTTGTTGCCCTCCAAATAACTTGGTATAACTGGAACGTAAAGTTATTTCTTCAGCGAAATGATCGTGCCATAAAGTTGCTACCCCACCATTATTAAAATACCCGGGACCAGCTAAGATATAAGTAAAATCGTCGGTGCCTTCAAACTCATTTCCCGGATAAGTAACTATACTTTCAGGATCGAATTCTCCATCAACAATATCCGGCCTCCAATCCCTTCCATTTGCATCCGCCCTTAATTGTGTAAATAATCTACTTACTTGCACTTCATAAAAAGATGAAGTTGATAAGGTTTGAGTCCACTTTAGATAGGAAAGGTTAGAATCATGCGTGTAAGTATTCGCATTATCCAAAAAGCCGTTTGAGAATGCAAATTGGAACCCTGGTTGTACCTGAGTATCTGCTCCTGTAATTTGAAGCATTCTCGTATTTTGATTAATTGTAAGGGAACGTTGATAAGCTGCTTGGAACCTCATTCCAGGCTTTATATTATAAGTAAGCTTCATCATGCCGTTCCAACGATTTCCTTGTCTTGGAGACCAGAAGTCAGACCCGGAAATAGAAGACTGTATTTGATTCGCCGAAAGCTTGGTATAGCCATCTTCAAAGGCAACTTGCGCTGTTGCATAAAAAGAGATCTTCCCTGGAATATCCAGCCCTAATTTTGGCAAGATCTTTTCAGCGAGCACCCCAGGTCCACCAATACTGAATTCATATATATCCTGGAAGTAATTAGCCTGATTATCCATTACGTTAGAGCCAAAATTATCACGCTTGTGAGAAAAACTTCCCTCGTAAGTATCTCCGCCATTTCTTGTTTTCACAGAAACAACTCCTGAGGTAACATCACCATACTCAGCGCCAACTCCACCTGTAATTACTTCAATATTACTGAATGAATTTGCTCCAAGATCCAGTCCAAAACCAGTTCCTGCAAGTGGATCCTGAGCAGAAACTCCATCCACTACATAACCCGTTTCATAAGCTCGACCACCTTTTATATATAAGCCGGTAGGATCTTTAATTACTCCTGATTGTAATGAAACTGCATCTTCAACTTTTCTCACTGGTGCAGCTTCAATATCTTTTCTTGAAATGGTCGCAGAGGTAGTTGATTTCTCTACATCAAAAATAGGACGTTCTCCGATTACAACAATTTCTTCTCCTGAAGTTAAAACTTTAGGCTTTAGTTTATAATCGAGCTCTGTAAATTCTCCGGCTTCGACTTTGATAGCCGTTAAAAGTACTGTCTCGAATCCGATGTATGTGATTCTTACAGAATATTCGCCCGGACGAATCTTATCAATTTCATAATCACCATCAATACCAGTAGCTGTACCAAAGCTAGTTCCTGTAATAAGTACCGTTGCACCAATTAAGGTTTCACCTGTTTCGGCATCAGTGATAACACCTTTGATTCCCCCTGTTTGTGCAAAAACAGCAGAGCCAGTGAATAATAAAAATAAGGCTATCAGTATGCTTTTTAATCTTTTCATAATTCTATTGTTTGAAGCCTAAACGTTCGATCACGATCTCATTGATCAGGTTTTCCAGATTATTATTACCATCAAGTATGGTAATATCTAAACTGAAATAGATCAGATTAGATTCTGCATTTTCTATTGCTACTCCTTTGTAGCCAAAATAAGGAGCCTGACTACTATTTGGTCTTCTTCTTCTGAATTGAGCAGCATAAAGCTCAGTACTCCCACTTACACCTTTTATTGGTCTTTCATTAGTTAAGGCAAAAGATCCTGAATTTACTTTAAGTGTTTCTGATAAAGATACTTCCGTTGGAACTACTAAGGAATCTTCGAATAAATAAAACTGACCTGTTGCAATTGAATCTACAGGAAGGAAACTAAACACAGGATCTTCACGACTTATACTTTTCATAGGAATATTTACGAATGCCGTTCCGTTATTATCGAAGAACTCATCCAGAATTTCCTGTGCATAAGTTATATTTCTATCTATGTCATCTGATATCCAATAAATATGATCCCATTTAGATAGTGTTTTTATCAAAGTAGGATCAATAACTGTTGGAAACGCTTCTGATAGCGCAACTTTATCCTGTTCAACTTGTCCATCATTAATAATCCAAACATCAGGGTTAATTCCCTGAGACTGTAAAAGAGCCAAATGTTCGTTTTGCTTATTTAATGAACTAGGACCTCCAATATCATTTAAAAAAAGTGTATTAGATGTTTGCTCTTTGATATACCATGAAAGCGAATCCACTTCACTTACTGATTCTGCCGCATCCACAGCTCTTACATAAAATGTATTTCTGGCTCCTACTTCTACCGGTATTGTAAGTATTTCACCACCGATCTGAATGGTTGAATAGCGTTTCCCCAGAAAAACTTGAGCATCTTTTTGCCCTGAACTAGAATTATCTACTTCCAATGATATAAATAGCTGGCCGTCATCATCTTCAGTAAACGGAATTTCTACCCATCCGTTTACAGTGTCATTTACCGCAACCTCAGTTCTAACAATATTAAGCAAACCATCTGGATCACTGAAATTCCATCCAAAACTTGATACTGAAAATAAAGTATCCGGAGGAGATTGATTTGAGTTTATACTAACCTCAGGGTCTGAATTTACAACGGGATAAATAAGAGATGCGCCTACAGGATCTGCCAAGCCCTTATCATCTACTGCTCTTACTTTGAAAAGCACATCATCAGTCTGCTGCCCTGGTGTGATCGGAAGAATAAAAACGCTATCTGTCTTAGTTGTAAAAGAGAAATTTCCTTCAGATGTATCATTTATAGCATACTCAAACCCTGAAATAAACCCATCAGGATCGCTACCAAACCAAGAAATTTGAATTTGGCTGGACAAACGAAAATCGTTTCCACGATTTATCCTTTCTACAGTCAAATTTGTTGTAGGTGGTTGGTTTTCTGAGAATTCTCCGCTAATTGTTTCTTTGCATCCATTCCAAAAAATGAACGTCCAGAATATAAGAAGTAGTAAAAGGGTGTATTTTTTCAAGAGACAAATTATTAAAAAAGAAAGGAGCCACCTATATAATTAAGGTGGCTCCATTTCAATATGTTTATTTAATCAATAGCATTTTTTTGGTGCTAGTGAATGAACCGGCTTGGATTCGGTAAATATACATTCCACTTGATAGGTTACTTGCATCAAATGGTACGATATGGAATCCTGAGTTCATTTTTTCATTGATCAATGTGCTCACTTTTTGACCCAGCATGTTATATATAGTAAGTGTTACATCAGCCGTTTTAGGCAATGCAAACTTAATATTTGTTGTTGGGTTGAATGGGTTCGGGTAATTTTGCTCTAGGGCAAATTTATCCGGGGTTCCCGCTTCGAAATCATTCGAAGTGATCACTGCTCTTTCAATAGTAATGTGTCTGTAGATTGGCTCCCAATCATCTCCGAAGTTGCCATAAGAACCACGAACACCTAAAGTATCAGAACCGTCAGTAGCTCTTACATGCCACACGAATGAACCTGATTGACCAACGTCAACACCTTGCTCTGCAAGGAATTCATTAACATCTACTGTACTTGCCAGCAAAGAAGTTGCAGTTCCTTCACTATCAGACATAGAGCTTACAAGAACTTGTGTAGTATCTTCACTTAGAAGTCTCCATTCGTAAGTAACATCGTCTCCATCAAAATCAACACTACCATTCCAGGTAAAAGTGAAATCTTGATCAGCAACAATGCTTGCGCTATCAGCAGGACCTGTTAATGAAAAATCAAGAACCGGAGTAAAAGAATTACCGTCAGCTGCAATTATATCACTAGCATTTCTTGGGTGAAATTTTGGAGCTCCAAAAGATGCTGCAACAATTGCATATGCATCAAATGTTTTGCCTTCTCTAACAGTGTGGTTGTAATCATAGTTTACATTTGGCACACCAATTTGAGAATCTGAGCGAATGTCTTCATTGAAGCGAACACCGTCCGATGAATCTGCAGTTATATTCTGAAGTTCATACTCACCGAATGCTCCACGATCAACAAGTTCAACATCTTCAAACTTAACAACCATGCCTTCATAGTTCTCAAGCTCACCACCGTTTTGCAATGCTTGAACAGTGTCAGTTGAAATTACCGGAATTACTTGCTCCGTGTCGTTTCCTGATGAATTAACAGTAAACTCAAGGTTTACGATTTGAGTTAAAGTAAGCGAGTTACTTGCTACAGATGCTTCTGCAACTTCCAAAGAAGTTACTGTAATAGAATCTCCCCTAACAAGCGCTTCAGTAGCTGATGTTTTTTCTAAGAAAACACCACTCCAAGCAGCTGCTGCTTCCTGAAGAACGATTACACCATCTGAGTTGTCTGAAACAATAATACCTGAAATATTAACAGGAACCTGACCTGCACCTGCTAATGGGCTTGCTCCAGCTTTACCGTCTGCAGTAGCTTGAATAATAGCAATAGAGTTTATTGCTTCATCCTGAACGAAGAAGCCATAGCTTCCTGAAATAGGATCTCTACCTGTTAAACCTTCACTGTCAGTAGCTTCAACATAAAATGAAACCGGTGTAAAGTTGTCAAAAGTAGGAAGTGTAGCTGAATAAGTACTTCCAGAAGTATTTGTCATAGTCAAAGTGTCTGAAACAGAACCTGCTGAGTAGACTAAAGAAGCCGTAGAAATAGTCGCAGAACCATCAGCTACAATATCAACAGTTACTGTTACTGCATCAGAAGAAGTTACAGCGGAATCAGACTGTGAAATGTTGCTAAATACAGGAGGTAATCCAACAACTTCAATGTCGTTTGGCCATTCATGAACTGCACCATTACAGGTTTCTCCATCCACACAACGGATGTATGTACCTGCGTTGTTCACATCTTCTTGCCATTCTACACCATCTTCAAATGGATTTAAACCAAATACGTTTTGGTCAGCTGCAATTGTTCCATCAGGATCATCGCCGTTTACTGTTAAGAAACCACTTACGTTTACAATAGCTCCAGGAACAGGTGGAACAAATGCGCCATCTTCAGTACCAAGCTCACTATTTAATCTTCTATAATTGAATTCAGGAAGATAACCAGCAGTTCTGTCATTTCTGGTTCTTAAAGAAGTATCATAAGCATAAATTCTGGTACCGCTTTGGTTAATAGCCCAGTTTGGTCTGTCGCCAGTAGAAACATTGCTAACACTACCATTAGTGATCTTAACGTATGCTCCATTGTATTTTCCATAATTTTCAATATTGATCTGATAAGTACCATCACTATTAGCTGTATTCAGATCGGTAAGCGGCACTTCCCAAGGATCTAATAAAGAAGCGTATTCAGGGAAATTCAGGTTTACACTTCCTTTAAATTCCGGTGTTTGATCCACAGACATTTGAGCTGTTGCATTAAAGAAAGTAAGCCTTCCTGTAAATGTTACAACATCTCCTCTGTTTAATCCTGAAAGTAGCCCAAAATCAGATTCAACAATCTGAATAGACATACCATCTCTCCCTTGAGTAACAGCAGCTGTATCCGTAATAAATACGTGAATCCTACTTATATCATCAATAACTCCATCGTTATCGGTATCACTTGGTGTGGCTAAACCTGAACTTCTTGGGTTAGAAACTACTACACCAGTATATACTACAGTTTGTCCATTTAATGGATGACTCTGTATTGCATTAACAGAATACTCTGTTAACGGCGTTGGGTATGTGTTAAGATCTTTTACAGAAACTGTATCTTGTGCTTGCACAAACATTGGCAAAACTACTAACATAGTAACTGCAAAAAATTGTATCAATTTTCTCATAGTAAGTATTATTTGATTATTGTAAGTTTTCCTTTTTCTATTTGTCCTGTATTTAAATCTTTAACGGTAAATAGATATAAACCCGTCGTTAAGATCTGATTAGCTTCGCTCTGTAAATCCCAGGCATGCTCACCACCGGGAAGCACTCTGGGGTCGTCACTAAAATCATCAAACCAAGAGATATCTCCGGAATATGTTTCAGAATCATGCTCAAGCTCTGCTATAATATCTCCTGCAATAGTATAAATTCTGATTTCGGCTTTCGAAGGCAGGTTATAAAAATATAGTTTTCGATCGCCCTCATTCGGCCCATCCCAAGCAGCGTTTACTTTATATGGATTAGGATAAACACCTACTTCAAATCCATCATCACCAAAGTTAGTATTGGTTGGTGTGCCAGGGAAAACACGAACTGCGTTAGCATTGGTACTGGTTTCCAGGCTTTCAACTCCAAACTCAGCATCTCCTCTGTCAAAAGCTGTTACAGAAACCTGATATTGCCAACCACTCAATAAATTTGATAAGTCATATTTGTAATAATATTCCACTGTATCGCCTTCAAATGTAACAGGTTCGTTAAGCTCCACTTCATTGAATCCAACATCAAAGCCAATATTATTATTTGGCTTGTCAAACTCTCTAATCAATCTGGAATTTGGATTTATATCCTGCCCAAGATCCGAGCTGTACACACGATAGCCTTCAAAATCCATCTCTCCGGATACTCTGTCTACAGATTCTTCCGCTGTTTTATCCCAATAAATAGAAACTTTTCCAGCTTCTAAAACAATTTTTGTTTTGGGATTATCAGGCGGAGTTGGAAATAAGTACCGTGTTAATTCCCCGTTTCCATCTGTATCTTCACCAGGGTCAAGTACACCATTTTTGTTTTTATCTTCTCCTCTGAAAACACTGTTGGCTGAGTTTATTGTACTCACCATATTTACTCTGGAATCTTCATTATCAACAGACTTACCGGGCTGCCCTTGAAATTGATCAGGCTTCAAAGCAGCACTAAATACAAAGTAAACAGTTATTGTTTCTCCCGGTTCTACTTGAGGAAAAGGTCCCATCGAAATAAATGAAATATAATTCCCATTACCGCTTTGACCGTCTTCTCTAAGATTTTGCTCGTTATCTTTATAAGGAAATTGTTGAGCCATTCTATCATAACGATCATTATCATTGGCAGGTGCAGTAAAAGCCCCAGCTCCGGCACTAAACAACCAATAACTTGGACCCAGATCAGGCACATTAAAACCTGTTTCGGTAAACTTTCCATCCAGTGTATCCGGATTATCAGGGTGGAAGAAAGAGTTTCTATATTCTGCACCAATAATTGAAACGGCACCGTAGGTATTTATACTTGGATCATCTGGTGAACCTGCATCAAAAGCATACATGGTATTCAGTGAATCCATAAAACCTACACCATTCTTATTAAAAAATGCCCCTCCGGTTTCAGTAGCACTATTTACATTTCGAACTACCAAATCGGCATACATCCCAACATACACACTATCCCAAGTTTCCGGAAGTGCATGTAAATCACTGTTGTTGGTGATATCGTATTTCAGAATTGTAAAATTTTCAGTAAATGGGAAGCCCCAATTGTAGCTTTCTAATTTAACATCTGTATAAAGCGGGTTGTCATGACCTTGTATTTCAGTCCCGTTAACACTTCTTCTTCGATCAGTAAAAGCTGTTAAAATATCTTTTTCACTTATTGCTGACACAGAAAAGAATTCATTATTTGGATCAGTACTTCTTCGGGTTATTATTGTCTCTGATGTAAATTCGAAACCCCTTGCCCCTCTGGCATAACCTGATGGATTAGTGACTGAAGATGAAGATAATCTGATCTGACCTCCCACATCAGCTCCGATCCATATACCAGCCTCAAACAAGTGCTCGGTTCCTGTAGATTTTGGAAAGCGCATACTTGAGCCGCTTTCGGGGTTATTCCGAACATCAGGCTTCCCTAAAGTTCCAAAGTTAGTAATGGATAAACCTATAATTCCGGCATCTGTTTCTGCTCTTTCAAATGGAACTTGTGCTTGCGCACTAAACGGAACTACTAATAAAATCAGGAGTAGGATTAACTTCTTCAAATAACGATAAATTGCTAACGATTATAATGAGCACAATGATAAGAAAATTCTAACTTAATCGAAGTTAGAATTCAATGTTTTACAGTTTAGTAACATGTGCCTAAAGTTGTTTAGAGTAAAAGTGAGACATAACCTTTTGACTCACACCCAAATAGTATGAAATTACGATTATCGTAAAAATTAATTGCAACTTCACTACTCCAACTTTCAGGTACTTTCTTGAAGAAGTGACTACACAATCATCCATAATTTTAAACTTTCCATACTTCTTTACATCTGATATTATTTTTTGATCTTCCATCACTTTAAGATCCTCATCGAAGCCTTTTATGCTTTCGAAAACCTCTTTTTTCACAAAAAGACTTTGATCTCCAAATCGGAAAAGGTCAACATCAAACCTAGTAAACCATGCATACAGCTTAAGTAAAGAGTGCTCAGGATTAAAAGCTAAACGATAACACCCGGCTATGTATCCTTGATCGATACTTTTTTGTATATCTTCCACAAGAGAAATAGGCGGCTCTGAATCTGCATGCAAAAAATACAATACGTCTCCCGAAGATTTTTCTGCCCCAAAATTCATTTGAGAAGCCCTGCCTTTTAAGGGCGAATCATAAACCTGCTTACCCAATTCTCTACAGATCTGAGTGGTTTTATCTGTACTTCCCCCATCAATAAAAATCAGCTCAGCGTTCTTTCCTTTAATTGCTCTTTCTAAAGAATTGATACAACCTTCTATAAATTCTTCCTCATTAAAAACGGGTACTATAATACTTAACATATCAATTTACATTCGCTAAATATTCCTTCCAATCTTGTTCAGTATCAATATCATTTAAATACTTTAGTTTTGTTAATTTTATTCCAATATGCTTGGCTTTAGCTTCCGTTTGCTCCATTACTTTTTCTGTACTCCAGTCTATCCCCTCCAATACTTCCGGGTTATATGAACTCATACCTATTAAATAATACCCTCCATCTTCTGATGGACCAAAGACTACATCAGAGGTATTTAGCTCATTGAAAGCCTGCTCCAGCACTTCATTCGTGAGAGTAGGACAATCACTCCCAATCAATACTATTTTCTCACCTCCTGAATCAAACGATTTTTTAAACGCATCTTTCATTTTCTCTCCTAAATCGCCTTCGATCTGAACTTTTTTCTTAAAATAATTTTCGTCCCAAATATCATTTTCACTCACTTCCCAGGCATACCATACTTCCTTTTCAGCTCTTACTTTTGAAACCTCTTCTTTAGTAATAGCCAATAATCTAAGATACACTCTCAATGCCTCATCCTTTCCAATGGTTTTTGCCAATCGTGTTTTTACTTTACCTGAAATTGTATTTTTTACGAATACTATAACTTTATTTTTACTCACTATTGGAAATCATCTTGTTAATAATTGGAACTAAAATACGATTTATATCCTTTAACTCTTTGAATACAAACTAACTAACCAAAAAATGAAAACTATTAGAAAATCGTTTCTTTTATCTTTTGCAGTAGCTTTTTTCGGGCTACTTACAATGAACACCAATGCACAGAGCACTAACGGTGGCAAAACAGGCCTAGGTGTTATGATTGGTGAACCAACTGGAATTACACTCAAATCATGGACCAATGAACGAAATGCATTTGATGTAGGCTTAGCGTGGTCTCTTTCAGGTACAGATGATATTTATATCCACGCTGACTATCAATGGCATAAACCATTAGAAGTTGATAAAGGTAATCTTTCATTCTTTTATGGCTTAGGTGCTAGAGCCATCTTCTCTAACGATACTTTCTTTGGAGCACGAATACCATTAGGTCTATCATATTTAGCTCCAGAAGCCCCATTAGAATTTTATCTCGAAGTTGCTCCTGTGATTAACTTGATCCCAGACACAGATGGAGATGCAGATGGTGGAATTGGTATCAGATATTACTTCTAAGTGAACAAAGTATAGATATTAGTTGGGCAGGTAAATTTCCTGCCCTTCTTGTATCACTGTAGCTTCCACATATGAACTTCCCTTGATGCTGGCTATTTTCGAGTTTATCCTGTCTAAAGCATCATCACTATGATCAGGGTCATGGTGAGATAAACACAACCTTTTTATTCCAAGATCTTTTGTCAGTTCGATAACAGTTTCCCAATTCGAATGTCCCCACCCTAATCTTTCTTCATGTTGTTCTTTTGTAAATTGAGCGTCATGAATTAACACATCCGCTCCTTTAACAAAATTTTGAAAGGTCTCTACAAATGCTTTGTTATCCGAATCAATTTCAATTGGTAATTCGTTGTCTGGAGCAAAAACAATTACCCTACCTTCTATATTGAATTTATAGATAGCAGTAGGCACTGTATGATTAGCCCATATATATTCAACTGAGTAATTCTTAAAGCTAAGTTTTCCAATTTCGAAAGTAATACAATCCAGCTCTGACTCAAGCATATCAATGGAAACAGGGAAAAAAGTATTAGACAAATGCCCTTGCAAAATCTCTTTACAACCTATCCCATCCTGAGGAGGCATATAAACTTTAAATCGATTTTTAGAATCATAAAAAGGCTTAAAAAAAGGAAATCCCTGAAGGTGGTCCCAATGAGGATGTGTAATAAAAACCTTCCCGGTTAGACTTTTTCCTTTTGAATCGAGCTCGTTTCCGAGGTTTCTAAATCCGGTACCACAATCAGCAATTAAAAACTCATCCATTCCTGGAATAGTTATCTGAATACAAGAGGTGTTACCACCATATCTCATATTCTCAGGGTTAGCACATGGCGTTGAACCTCGAACTCCCCATAGTTTTATTTTGATGTTGTTTTCCAAATATCGTCACAATCTTAAATGTAATAATAGGTAAAAACCACTATCACATTCAAATAATATTAATTAATGATTATTCCTCTTCATCAGAACTCATCAACTCTTTTAGAGCACGATTGATTTCAGACATTCTCTTCTTTTTTGTCTCAAGCTTTTCACCAACTTTATCTATTTTTTCTTGCAACTCATCTCTAAGCTTGTTGCCTTTATTGGTTGGCTTAAAATATGTTTTAGCTTCTTCATACTGAATACTTTCAGATTCCAGCTTCGAAACATCTTTCTTAATATCGCTCTTTTCTTTCCTAAGCTTGATAACCTTTTTTCTGTCGGCTGGCTCCACTCCTTCTGAAGCCAACTCCCTCTCCATTCCCAGATCAGAACCACTGGCTCTAAATCTTTCATAGATCACATCACAGGCTTCGCGATATTGCTTCCAAATTTTATTTTTCGACTTTATTGGAACATATCCTGCATTCTTGAACTCTTCCTGTAGTTTTTTGGCTTCCTCAACTGCTTTTACAGGATCTTCATGAGTTTTTAGTTCTTTAAGCTTATCTAAAATATTCTTTTTCTTTTCGAGATTTTCTTTCTCTTCGCCACGACGGTCTTTAAAATGATCCCTGCGTCGCTCATAGAATACATCCATTGCTGCTTTAAACTTCTTCCAAATCTTAGTTGATTTCTTTCTCTGAACAGGTCCTATTTTTTTCCATTCATCCATCAACTTTTGCATAGCTTGATGGCCTTTATCAAAATCTTCAGTATCCTGAGTTGCCTGAGCCAGCTCTATTAATTCAAGCTTTTTGGCATAATTCTTTTCTTCCTGTTCACGAAGAACATCGATGTTCTCTGACTTTTTCTCATTGAATGCATCTGTTGCAGCTTTAAATCTGTCCCACAATTCATTTTCATCCTTTTGCGGAAGATTTCCTGTTTTTTTCCAGGCGTTATGAAGTTTATTAACCTTACGAGCTGCTTGAGCAATGTTTTCATTATCCACTAATGCTTCGGCTTCTGCAATTAGTTTCTTCTTCTTTTTCAGAGATTTTTCAACTTTCTCTCTGTACTCTTTATCATTCTTAAATCTTAGTGAGTTGAAAGCATCTTCAGCAGCATTGAAACGATCCCAAACCATTTGATTCTTTTCGTTTGGAACCCTTCCTATCTTTTTCCATTGGTTATGTAAATCGTCGTACTCTTTGATTAATGTCTTAAAATCTGCTTTAGGATCATCGCTTCTTACATTTAATGCATCCATCTTATCAAGCAGCAACAACTTTAGAGTAAGATTGTCTTCTTCTTTCTCAAGCTTTTTTACCAAACGGTCTACTTTGTGGCTATCGAATTCTTTCATGAATGACTCAAAACGTTCATTCAGTGCATCGATCTCATCTCTTGGTATTTGAGTAATTCTATCCCAATTATTTTTTATTTGAGAAACCTCTTTGGTTGCTGTCCACTTTTCTTCGTTAATGATATCAGCAAACTGCTTTAGAAGCTCTTTCTTTTTCTTAAGATTTTCTTCTCTCTTTCTGTTCAACTCCTCATAATGAGCTTTTTTTCGCTCTTCAAAATCTGCCTTAAGCTCTTCAAATTCACTTAAGAGTTTTTTTGATTCTTCATCAGGCTCAGGTCCTTCACCAATATGTAATGAAAGATTAGAAAATTCATTAGATATAAGCCCCCAATCTTTTGTCTCCAATACTTCTTTGATCTTATTTAAGATCTTCTCGTAATACTGATTTGGACTTACTTCTTCCGTTGACTCTGAAGAATCGCTTGCTTCTTCACCTTCTTTTTCCTCAGAATCCGAAACATTTTCGTTCTCAGATGTAGACTCATTAGCCGCTTCTTCTGTACTATTTTGTTCCTCTACACTTTCAACTTCTAAGGATGAAGTTTCAGCATTAGACTCTTCTTCTGCTGAAACTGCTTCTTCAACTTTATTCTCCTTATCTAAATCAGGAGTTTCTTGAGCTATTGTTTCAGCAGCCTCTTCATTGGTTACTTCCTGATCATTTAAAGATTCAGTCTTTTCGTTTTCTGTATTTTTATCTTGCTCCAGGTTCATAATAGCAACCTTCCTTTCCACTTGGTTCATTGATTCGGCACATGCCTTCTTTATATATATAAGTTGAGTAAGATAGTATTTATTAACTTTTTTTTATAATCAGTTTTCTTGACATAAAAAAAGCCGATTTAAAAACCGGCTTTAGATTTAGGATTCAAAAATTAATTAATCAACTTTATATAAATGCACGTCTCTTTGAGGGAACGGTATTTCAATGCCTTCTTTATCTAATTCTTCTTTGATCTTTTCTAGATTTTCCCAAAAAAACGGCCAATAATCAGAGTTCTTTGTCCACGCTCTCGCAGAAAGATTCAGTGAGCTATCGGCAAGTTCTGTGAGTAATACAACAGGAGCGGGTTCTTTCAGCAATCTCTCATCTGAATTCAAGACCCTGAGAATAGCTTCTCTTGCTTTTTTAATATCTGAGCCATAACTGATACCAACAGAAAAACGAGCCTGTCTTGTCTCTTTATTGGAATAATTGATAACAGGGGAGTTTGCCAGTTGACCGTTTGGAACCACAACAGTCTGATTTTGAGGAGTATTAAGTATAGTATGCAAAATATCAATTTTTTCAACCGTACCTGATTCTGAGCCTCGTTCTATAAAATCCCCAACTTTGAATGGTTTAAAAAACAAAATCAAAACTCCTCCGGCAAAATTGGATAAACTTCCCTGAAGAGCCAAACCAACCGCTAAACCTGCAGCACCAAGTATGGCAATAAAAGAAGTCATTTCTATTCCCAACATTCCAAGTGCAGTAATATATACCATCACCTTAAGTATCATCGAGATTAAACCTCTCAAAAATCCTTGTAACGAAGGATCGACATTACTTTTATTGAATACTCTTTTTATTCCACTACTAATTAATTTTACTGCCCACAATCCTATAACCAGTACAGCAATTGCTTTTAAGACATTTGGCGCATAAGTAAGTACAAAATCCAGCAACATTTCTGAGTCTATTTCAAAGTTTTCCATATTCTTTTCTGTAGTTAATTCCTTTATTCAATGTAATACATTAAAATATCCCTGATGATTCCGAACTGCAACAAAAGGGCATAAAAAAAGGAAGCCGATTTTGGCTTCCTTTAGAGTATGAGATCAAAACTTCTTTATAATGAAGCAATCATTTCTTTAATTTCATCTTTGGTTTTTCCAAGCTTTTCTTGAAGTCTTCCATACATCTCATCTTCTTTCCCTTCCTGAAATGTTAGATCATCATCTGTAAGGTTAGAATATTTTTGCTTTAGCTTTCCCTTTACTTGGTTCCAGTTTCCTTCGATAGTTAAGTTATTCATAATAATAAACTTTTATTATCCTTTCTGTTTACTATTATAACTGCCTTTTGCAAGAAATTGTTCCAAATTAATTCAGAAAAGCCTCAATCTAAATCGTACACTTCTTTTAAAATAGCTTTAGCATTAGCGTCTTTACCCTGCATTGCACGATGTTGCAAATTTGTTATAATTTCAGGAGTAGCGCGCTCATATGCTTCTTCTTTTGCATCTTTTTCATTCGGCATTCTGATAAGGTCATAGATATCATCTGCGCGAACAACACTATAAATATTATCTTTATTAAAAGCGTGCGATCTTTTCTCTTCATACTCTTTAAAAACCCTAGAGAAATCCGCGCTGTCTTCAGCTCTGGTTATGATCTCAACATCATCAGCACCTTCAGCGCTTAGTGGGGTTTTACATAGAAAAAAATAGTTTTGCTGAAAATTCATTCTTTAATAATTCTTGAATTGTAGATTGGTTTTCGTTTTTGAATATAAACAAAGTGCGTATAAATGTTTAGCAAGTTCGTGCCAATATCAGATTTCTTTCAGCACCTTGGGGATCATCATCCATTCAAGCTCACAACCTCCCCATTGTACTTGATCCCAGCTAGCTGCATATGAATTAACGCATACTAAAGCAGCAGTGGGCATGCGAATACCTGAAGACCGTTCAGACCCAATCAACGCTCCGGCCGTATCTTCCATTTTCGGATTGTGTCCGACAATCATTACTCGTTCTACATCACCATCAGCTGATTGTATAGCTTTCAAATAGTCTCTCACACTTCCATAATACAAGTCACTATTCCAAGTAATAATACTTTCATTTTCTTTCATTCCTTCTACAGCAAGCTGAGAAGTTTCTCTTGCCCTCTGTGCTGTTGATGAAATAACCAAATCAGGCGCTCTTCCTATCTTTCTCAGAAACTTCCCCATTCTTGGGGCATCTTTTAACCCTCTTTTGGCTAACGGCCTGTCAAAATCATCTAAACCCGGGTGATCCCAACTCGATTTTGCATGCCTAAGTAATAGTATCTGTTTCATGAGCTCATTGTTTATGTTGAAATTTTAAGAACAGCTCTTTTTTTGCAAATAATGTCAACGTAACCCCTCTTATAACCATAAAAGAAGTCATTGCGATCCATAGTGCATGGTTACCTGCAAATGGCTTTACTAAATAATATACTGGAACAAAGAATATAATTGTAGCAATCAACATTGAATTCCTCATTGCAGCCGTTGAAGTTGCTCCGATGTATACTCCATCCCAAATAAAACATATGCTATTGATCAATGGAGCTATAATTAACCAAATGGCTACTATCATAGCTGTTTCAATGACCAAAGGTTTATCTGTGAAAATGGATAACAACTCGCGATCAAATAAGGCATAAAACAATGTCCCCACAACACCGAATCCCAACCCCCATGCCATACATGTCCAGATAGCTTTCCTCATTTTTTTGAAATCCATAGCTCCCACATACTTACCCACCAAGCTTTCTGCGGCATATGCAAATCCATCAACTGCATAAGCACTTATATACCACAGCTGAAGTAATATCGTATTTGCAGCCAACCAAACATCTCCCATTTCAGCTGATGATGCGGTGAAAAAGCCGTATGAAAAAATCAGACATAAGGTTCTGATGAAAATATCTCTATTTACGCTGAAGAACTTTTTCAATTCCTCTAGTTCAATAAGATCGCTCCAGGATACGTTAAGTTTTACTTTATTATATGTACTCAGGTATAGGATTACCGCCAGAACAACTGCTAGATAACTGGAAAGCAGGCTTCCCCACGCAACTCCATCAACATTCATTCCAAAATAGAATACAAAGGTCAGGTTTAATATTATATTCAGAATGTTGAGAAATATGGTTACAACCATTGGATATCGTGCATTTTGCATACCCAGAAACCAACCGTTTATAGCAAAAAGACTTAAAGTAGCAGGTGCCGAAAACACTCTGATCTTATAGTAAATACGAGTGTACTGTTCAACTTCAGGACTGGCATCTATAACCCATAAAGAAAATTCAATTAATGGATACTGCAACAGCAGTATAGCTACCGATCCTGCCAATGCTACCAAAAGTACTCTTATCAGAATTACTTTGGTCCTGTGAATGTTATTAGCTCCGTATGCTTGTGCAACCAAACCCGTAGTGCCCATTCTCAGAAATCCGAATCCCCAAAAAATAAAATCAAAAATAATACTCCCTACAGCTATAGCTCCTAAATAGTATACATGCTCTAAATGCCCGATAACTGCCGTATCAACTGCTCCAAGTAATGGTACTGAAATATTACTGATAATATTGGGTATGGCTAATTGAAGTACTCTTTTATTCAAACCAATTTTGTTTATTTATGTAATAAAATCACCCTTAGGGTACGTCAGGCTTAACTTAATTACAGATTTATTTTTACATCGCTTCCAACGGTTGCATATATATGGGTGCGAATGTATTTTTACCCACTCAAAGTTCCAAAATTCTTTACAATTAACTGACTTTTATTTCAAATGAATATTGATACACGCAATAAAGTTTTAAGCATCGTTTTAGGGATCGTAATTCTAGCTCTTTCTTGGTTACTGTACGATTCTATAGTTACTCCATACCAAGAGGTACTTGAGCGTCAAGCTATGACTGAGCGTGTCCGCTATCATATGAGTACGATAAAGGATGTGCTTATTCAGTATGATGTTCGATATGGTAAGTATCCCCCGGCTGAAGGCGGTTTAGATTCTGTAGTTCAATTTGTTGAAAGTGATTCTGCTATGATCTCTCTTTCTGATAGTCTTTTATCATATCAAGGGGAGCCATTTCCTGCAGGACAGCTGATTTATTCGCCCAGAGACCAACAGCGTTTCATCTATTCTGTAAATGATACCATTCGTCCACCACTGTATTTACTTCAAGATCCGAGTGAAGATTACAATGATGAAATAGGTAGTTTATCAAGAACCACAATGAGAAACGCTCCTAGCTGGAATTAATGAGCGAATCCACCTCAAACTTGGGTGTTTGTTTTTTTGCTGATCGTCTTTTTTATGCACTCAACGATCCGCAGAACAGCAAGCACCTTTTTCGTATTGGGTCGTTTGATTTTAACTTTAATGTAAATCAAGCAATAACTACCCAGAACGAAAAGCATTTCCCTCTTTTACAAAAAACCTTTGACCGAATCTTTGAGGAACATAGCATCCAATCTGTACGGGCGTTAACACATCCGGGAGAAGAATGCTGGACAGCTCTCCCAAAAGTTGTTTATGATAATGCCGACGAACGTGAAGATCACCTCTCTATTTTAATGAAAGGAATTGATCGTAAAGAGGTCGAACCAACGTGGCATACACTAAGCAAATCAGCTTTTAAATTTCTTTGTTTACGTAGAAGAACCGTTATGCAAGGGTTTAATGACCTTACAGAAAAAATAGCTGTCACTGAATTTGCCAGTGACTTTGAGATCGCTCAGAAATGGTCTTCGTTTCAAAAACCAGGTGGTTCTTTTATGATGATTGGTTGCCACAAAAATGTACTTACAATTACTTCTTTTTTGCTGGGCAAGTTTCGAGCAGCTACCTACTTTCAGTTTGATCAAATTACAGACGCGCCTTACCATTGGTTACAACAAGCTTCTAATTCTTCATGGATGAATGGATTACACGAAAATATTTTCCTTTTTGGACACCATACTCATGAAACGGAACAAGCACTTCAAGGATTTTGGGATCCATCTTCAGAAATCACACATTTAAATTCATTACAAACCATTGGCGTTGAAGCAGAAGAAGAAACCTACGGATTTGATCTGGCGGCAGCTTTTCCGGCAATTCTGTTAAGTCTGGATTTTTAAGCTTACTACACCCAAATTATAACACCCTAACATTTTAGCACATTATTGTGTTAGCTTGTTATAGTGTTACAGTTGTTTCCTTATATTTACTCAAAAATTACTTCATGCGAATAATTACCGGAAAACTTAAAGGACGCCGCTTTTCAATTCCAAAAGGATTGGATGTACGCCCTACCACAGACCGAACTAAGGAGAGTATCTTTAATAAGATTGTTGCTTACAAATATTTGGAAAACTCTGTAATTCTGGATCTCTTCGGTGGATCAGGAAATTTGGGATTCGAAGCAATTTCCCGCGGTGCTAAGCAAGTTACTTTCGTCGATATTAAACCGGAGAATATCAAGCTGATCGAAAAAGTAGCTGCTGATTTCGAGATCGAAAAAAATATCAGAACCGTGGTTTCAGATGTTCAACAGTTTTTAGAAAACAGAACTATGAGCTATGATTTTATTTTCTGTGACCCACCATACTGGTATGAATGGATGGATGAAATGATTGCCGAGATAATTGATAACGAATGGCTGAATGAAGATGGTTGGTTTATTCTGGAACATGATAAGTACCATAATTACGAGGAACATCCCCATCACTTTTTTAGTAAAGCGTATGGCAGAACAACCGTTAGTATTTTTGAAAAGCATCCGGTAGAGAAGTGAAAACGCTAACTCTAATACCTCTTTTTTTAATCGTACTTCTTAGTTGCAGAAGCAGTAAAAACTTAACCCCTAATCCTGAAAATTATCAACATTTGGATATCAATGGTTTTGCTAATGAACTATTGAATGGTTGGGGAACCTTTAATACTAAAGAGTTTAATGATTATGTACCTCATAGCTATCATTTAAACAAAATTGAATTAGCTAAACACATAGAAAAAATATCCGCTGATTCTTCTTCAGCATTTAAAGGTTTAATTATTCTTGGCCCAATGTCTTTTTTGTGGGAATACCGTACAATATATATACAAGAACACTATACTGATTCTAGTAAGATGATTGTAAACTTTCTACAGTTTCCGCATGCTCGGATTACATATAAAGCGACGAACTCAGTCGATATTAGTCAAGTTGATTCTTTGATTACGAGTATTAAAAATACACAGTTCATTTATTCAGGTTTACCTTCAGCTTCCCAATTTAATGAGAAAGATATTTTAGATATAGATTCAAAATTTGATCTTTTGATTCTATTTAAGACTAATAATGAGTTTCAATATTATTGGGGTTATATTGATGACAGTCCTATTGATGAGATTGGCAAAATTTTGACAGGCTCAATTACTACATATAATCACTGATTATGAAACACATTGCCTTATATCCCGGTTCATTCGATCCCATCACATTTGGGCATCTCGATATTTTAGAACGTGCCACCAATCTTTTCGATAAGGTTTTAGTGACTGTAGCTGTAAATCACAGAAAGAATGCGGTTTTTTCCGGCGATGAAAGAGTGGAACTCATCAAAGAGTGCCTGAAGGGAAAAGAATGGGCAAAGAATGTTGAGGTAGATCAGTTTACAGGATTACTTGTAAATCATGCCAAGAAAGTAAAAGCGAATACACTGATCAGAGGTGTACGACAAATTTCTGACTTTGAATACGAATTCCGAATGGCGCTTACCAACAAAAGATTAGCCCCGGAAGTGGACACCGTATTTCTAATGCCCGATGAACATTTTACTTTCATCTCAGCATCGCTGGTAAAAGAAGTCGCTCACTGGAATGGAGATCTTTCGTCCTTTGTGCCCGAACGAGTTGCAAAAGCTCTACTGGAAAAACTAAATAAATAGTTTTGGGCTAGATTAGCAGAACCTGAAGGATCTGCTTTTTTAAACCCTCTCAGGTTCATCTTGTTGTTATTTGGTATTTGAACTTTGTTTTTTTGTTCTTGAAATAGCGTTTCCCTTTTACCTAACTATTTGGGATTTTCCGCCTGCACAAAAAAACTATACTCCAACTCATCCCACGCATGATATCCAACAGGGCACAAAACCTTCAGCCATCAGAAACTTTAAAGATCACCGGAAAAGCTAAAGAGCTAAAAAGACAAGGTAAGTCTGTAGTTTCCCTCAGCGCCGGAGAACCTGATTTCAAAACTCCGCGACATATTTGCGATGCAGCTATAAGAGCAATTAATGATGGATTTCACGGATATACAATGAATACCGGAACCCCGGAATTACGTGCAGCCATCGTTGCAAAGCTGAAAAGAGATAATGGTTTGGATTACGATCCGTCACAGATCATCTGCTCTAATGGCGCGAAACAATCGGTTGGTTTTGGTTTATTGGCTATAGTAAATAAAGGCGATGAAGTAATTATTCCTGCTCCGTTCTGGGTTTCTTACCCTGAAATGGTTCGTTTGGCTGAAGGAGAATCTGTGCTTGTAAGAACTTCCTTTGAAAATGACTTTAAGCTTACGCCGCAGCAACTTGAAGATTCTATTACGGATAAAACGAAAGCAATCATTCTATGCTCGCCTTCAAATCCTACAGGCGCTTGCTACTCAAAAGAAGAACTGGAAGAGTTAGCGAATGTGCTTCGTAAACACCCAGAAATTTATATTCTCTCGGACGAGATCTATGAGTACATCGTTTTTGACAGCGACCATGTCAGCATTTTGAATGTTGCACCAGACCTTAAAGATCGGGTGTTATTGGTTAACGGATTTTCCAAGGGGTTTGCAATGACCGGCTGGAGATTGGGCTACCTTGCAGCGAGTAATGAAGTTGTAAGCGCTGTGTCCAAGATTCAAAGTCAGGAAACTTCCGCACCTTCTTCCATATCTCAGAAAGCAGCGGAAGCAGCATATAATGGCTCTTTGGATGAAGTTAAAGCTATGCGTGATCAGTTTAAAAAGCGTCGCGATTTCATGGTTAATTCATTGAATGCTATTGAAGGAGTAAGCTGCTTCTCTCCGGGCGGGGCGTTTTATGTATTTCCGGATATTTCTCATTATTTAAATTCATCAAAACCCGACGGAAGTAAAATTGAATCCTCAACAGAACTCTGTATGTACTTGCTGGAAGAATTCGGATTAGCTCTGGTCCCAGGTGACGCCTTTGGCGAACCGAATGGATTGCGAATGAGTTACGCCGCTTCGATGAATGACCTTGAAGATGCTATGCAGAGATTTAAGAAAGGATTGGCGAGTTTGGGGTAATTTATTATTCAAAGCGTTTGAAGCAGAATTATCTTAATTACTGGATTTGCAGGATTTAGTTTATTTAATTTTACTAATTCTGTAATCCTGTAAATTCTGCTTCAGATTGCTATGATTAAAAATGAGCTCACTTATAAGATCATAGGTTGTGCAATGAATGTTCACAACACTATTGGTCCTGGCTTTCAGGAAGTTATATACCAGCGTTGTCTTAAAATGGAACTAGAAGAATCCGGATTGAACTTCGAAAGAGAGAAGAATCAAGCCATATTTTATAAAGATGTACAGGTTGGAACTAGAAGAGCAGACTTTGTAGTAGAAGAAAAAGTAATTGTTGAAATAAAAGCCGTTACAAAACTTGAAGATGTTCATCTTGCGCAAGCAAAAAATTATACAGTTGCTTATGATTTTCCTTTAGGATTATTAATTAATTTTGGGAGTAAAAGCATGGAATATAAATTGTTGTTCAACCCCAAATATCATCCAAAATAATTCAAGTATGCTGACAATTCTTTAATCCTGTAAATTCTGCTCCAACCTACTTTTTTCTATGGCCTACAAACCTCTTAAACTTTGGTTCGATAAAGAACTGGCAGAACAGCTTTCGGAAAAACTACTTTCTGTTAGATCTGATTTTAACTCAATTCCTTTCCTCAAAAAAGTAAATGCAGGAGTTGATGGACTGGAACTTAAAGAAAGAGTCGAGTTAATAGCTGATGAGCTAAACAACCATTTGGAAAGCGATTATCCACAACAAGTTGAAGTTTTGCTTCAAATACTTGGTCCTGAAAACGATGAAGAAACAGGAATGTTTAAGAAATATTTCTGGATCATGCCCATCGCAAAATTTGTAGAAAAGTATGGTTTAGATCACTTTGATGTCTCCATGAGAGCTATACAAGAGATCACCAAGAGAAATACGGGTGAATATGCCATACGGCCCTTTATTGAAAAATTTCCTGAACAAACAATGGCAAGAATGAGAGTCTGGTCGTTGGATTCCAATAAACACATCCGAAGGTTATCAAGTGAAGGCGGTCGGCCGAGATTGCCCTGGGCCACCAAACTTCAAATGTTTATAGATGATCCAAATCCATTATTTCCTATTCTGGATAACCTTAAAGACGATCCTTCAAAATATGTTCAGAAATCTGTAGCTAACTGCCTGAATGATATATTGAAAGACAATCCAAAAGTTGCCAAAAGAATTATCGAAAAATGGATTACAGATGCTACGATAGAAAGAATCTGGATCATTAAACACGCACTCAGAAATCTTCGGAAACAAAATGATGAATGGGCGATGAAGATTATTTCTGCTCTTTGATTTTAGGCCGATTCAAAGTACGTTCCTATAACTAAACTCATTTTTATGGAACTAACAGCTAAAATACTCATCGGACTTGTCGCCTTTATGCATCTTTATTTTTTGTGGCTGGAAATGTTTGCATGGACAACACGCGCAAAGAAAGTATTCACTGGGTTTACACCTGATTTCTTTGAAAAGACTAAAAATATGGCTGCCAATCAAGGACTTTATAATGGATTTCTTGCAGCCGGACTTATTTGGTCCTTTTTTATAGAAAACCCTTATTGGTGGATCAATGTGGCCTTATTCTTTCTGAGCTGTGTAGCAATCGCAGGTATCTTTGGAGCTGTTACAGTCAGCAAAAAGATCTTTTTCGTGCAAGGCTTGCCGGCAATTATAGGGATTCTTCTATTACTATTTATTTGAGGTATGAGTAAAAATCGCATCACTTTTCTTGAAGATCTCTAATCAGACATGAAAGAATTCCACATTCTTAACGGTGATGCTTTAAAAGAGCAATTTCCTGACTCTTTAAATGGTAAGTTAATTGTTGCCAGAGAATGTTTAGTGGATGGTGATGTATCTGCCGATTCGTTGGATCAGCTATTTCAGCTAAGAGCTGAATATTTAAGTAATGCCTACGATTCAGAAATTGATTTCTACCATCAAGAAGTAATCCCCGAGTTCAACAAAATTATTTCTTTACCTGAACATTCAGTTATCAATCTTTGGTTTGAAGATGATCTTTATTGTCAGGTGAATTTATGGTTTGTGTCTCATTTGATTCACGATTTCGCAAGTCCTTCTCAGGTCTTTCTTGTTCGCCCACATACCGATATTCAGTATGGTTTCGGCGGTTTAAATTCTGATGGTCTAGAAAACGCTTTTAAATCAAAAGTCCGGTTATCTCGTGACGAAGTGAAGCTTTTCTCTTCTCTTTGGGCGTTATATCAGCATCAAGATCATGAGGGAATTTTAGAACTCGCTCTGAAACACTCTGAAAGATTTCCTTTCTTAGAAGATACTGCAAAGGCGAACCTCGATCGGTTTCCAAATGATGGTTCACAGGGAAGACCTGAACGAACACTACTGGACATCATGAAAGAATTAGACTCTGATGAATTTGGTCCTGTTTTCAGGGAATTTCATAAAAGAGAAAGCATTTACGGCTTTGGAGATCTTCAGGTAAAGCGATTGTTTGACGAATTGAGAAATAGTAACTAAAGAAATCTTTCTTTCAGTGTAATTCTGATTATTTTCTCTCCTATGAAAAGAACTCAAGCTTATACTGATGCCTTAGATCAATTTGTTCAACTTTGGGGAGATATGGCCTCTGCTTGGGGCATCAATAAAACGATGTCACAGATTCACGCATTGCTGTATGCTGAATCTCATCCGCTTGATACCGACACTATCATGGATAAACTTGATATAAGTCGTGGAAATGCCAATATGAACCTGCACCGGTTAGTGGAATGGGAATTGATCCATAAAGTTCAAAAATCCGGAACGCGCAAAGATTTTTACACTGCTGAGACCGATGTCTGGAAAATAGTATCTACAATTATACGAGAACGGCAACAAAAGGAAATCGAGCCCATCAGAGCTGAATTGAAAGAGTGTATCGCTACGTTGGAATCTGGCGGGTTAAACGATGAAGAAAGCAAAGCCTTCAAACAACGGATAGAAAATTATAATGAGTTTCTGGAAATGTTTGAGCGATTTACCGGAGCTCTTCTCCCTTACATCAATAAAAAGAATCTCGGCTTTTTGAAACAGCTCATAAAATTAGTGGAAGTAAAAGAATCATTGATAGGAAAAAAGTCTGATGACTAAAAAAACCACCCGTGAAATTGGAAACGAAGGCGAGGAACTGGCTTGTGCATATCTGGAAAGTAAAGGCTGGAGAATTCTGGAAAGAAATTATTTTTTCGAAAAGTCAGAGGTTGATATAATAGCTTATGATGACACAGCTATTGTGTTTATCGAGGTAAAGCTTCGATCTTCTGATAAATATGGCAGGCCTGAAGAATATGTCTCTGAAGTAAAAGTAGAACATGTTTTTAAAGCTGCGGAGGCATGGATGTATGAACGGAAAATGGATGGTTCTCCCATGCGCTTTGATGTAATTGGAATTCTGCAAAAGAAAAATGAAGCGCCTCAATTCAATCACATTCAAGATGCCTTTCGTTAATTGGAAATTTGCACTTGAATTCTGACTTTCCACCATGCAAAAAACTACTCTAACTCCATTTGAATACTTCAGAAGTGTTATAACGATTCTCTCTTTCATGGTTATTCTCGCAATCGTTTCTTTGCTTGTAACCGTTATTGTACTCCTTACTTTCGGAAAAGCTACTAATTGGATTGTAAAAACCTTTCCTAAGTATATGAGCATTCCGGTTTTTTATCTGCTTGGAATAGAATATAAACTTAATGACCTCAGGCACGATACATCTAAGCCCGTAATTTTTATTTTCAACCACTGCTCTACTTTAGATATACCTGCTATCTTAATGCTGGCACTGGAACGCTTTCGAATTGTGATAAAGTGGGAACTACAATACATCCCTTTCTTTTTTATCATCGGCAGACTAACCGGTCAGGTTTTTATTAAACGTTCGGATAAAGAACATGCCATTTCAACTCTTCAGAAAACATACGACCGCCTCAAAAAAAACAATCTGAATTTAATTCTTGCTCCCGAAGGCTCTCGAAAACATAAAGGAAGAATTGGTCCATTTAAAAAGGGCGCATTCAGAATGGCGATCGATCTCGGATATCCGATTGTCCCAATTTACTTTGATGGAAATGATCGTTTAAGTTTAGGCGGTTCAATAATGGCTAAACAAGGAACAATTACAGCTACTATACATCCTCAGATTGACACCTCCTCATGGAAAGTAGAAACAATTGAAGAGCACATTGAAGAAGTCAGAAGTATGTATTTGCAGTGGGCTGGTGTTGAATAGTCTCTCTTTTTTAAACTTGGAACTTCTCACTTAGGCTCCAAATACTGTAGACTAAAGAAATCCTTCTCATCTGTCCATACTTTCTTTACATCGAACCAATTAGAAACCATATCAGCAAACTCATTCAATGAATATTTATGGGAGTTTTCCGTATGAATGGACTCACCTTTTATGAAGTCTATAACTTTATCATCTACCGTCACGCTATGATCTTCCTTCACGAAAAGATGCATTTCAATGCGTCCTTTTTCTTCATTCCAGATTGCTTTGTGATCAAATAAATTCGGATTAAATGACAGTCCTAATTCTTCGTTAAGATGGTTGAGAATATTTTTATTGAATTCAGCTGTTATACTTTTGGAATCATTATATGCAGCTTTCAAGACTTCGATATCTTTTTTGAGGTCTACCCCGATTAAAAACGCACCATCTTTTCCTATAATATCATGAATCACTTTCAAAAATTGCTGAACTTTTTCCATCTTGAAATTCCCAATTGTTGACCCCGGATAAAAAACTACTTTTCGTGCATCCGGACTACTTTTTGGCAAATCGAATGGTTTCGTATAATCTGCTGATAGGGGCAGTATTTGTATATTGGGATATTCAGTTCGTAATTGTTCAGCTACTTTATTGAGGTAATCTCCTGAAATATCCATAGGGATGTAACAACAGATATTTTGCATATTGCTCAGGAGTATTTTGGTCTTTGAACTACTTCCACTTCCCGGTTCAATCAATAATACCTTCTTCCCTAAGTATTTCGCAATCTCCTCTATATTATCTTCCAGAATTTTTCTTTCAGTTCTGGTAGGGTAATATTCATCCAACTCAGTAATATCATTAAAAAGTTTGGAGCCTCTTTCATCATAGAAAAATTTACTGGGTAGTGACTTTTGTTGCTGAAATAATCCACTTTTTACTTCCTCAAGCATTGAGGATTTATTTAAAATCAGTTCTGTTTCTGTCATTGATATTACTTTGCCAATCTAATTCCGGAAAATTGCCATCGAGCATCAGCATGGAAAAAGTTCCGATACGTTTTTCTTATATGAGACCTAGATGTTGCACAAGATCCTCCGCGTAATACATATTGATTTGCCATAAACTTACCATTGTATTCGCCTAAAGCTCCCGGCAGTGGTTCATATCCGGGATAGGCAGAATAACTGCTTTGTGTCCACTCCCATACATCGCCGAACATTTGTTTTATTTCTCCTTTTGAATTTCTTAAAGGTGTTGGATGAAATAAATCACTATCAACGAAGTTCCCCACTATTTCACGATTCCCGCAGGCATACTCCCACTCTTGTTCAGTTGGAAGCCTACATCCTTTCCATCTGGCAAAGGCATCTGCTTCATAATAACTTATATGAGTTACCGGCTCGTTTGGATGAATCGCGCGCGCACCTGACAATGTGTAATTAAACCACGAACCATCTCTTTTAAACCAATAAAGAGGAGCTTTCCATAGATCTGACTTCACTTTACTCCATCCTTCATCTAACCAAAACTCTGATCTTTCATACCCTCCTTCACTCATAAACTCCAGATACTCTTCATTGGTAATCAATCTGTTGGCAAGTTTAAAATTCTGAACAAATGTTCTATGTCTGGGATGCTCATTATCGTATGTAAATTCATCTCCCTTACTTCCGATTTCAACAATTCCTTCTTCATACTCAATCCATTTTAATTCTGAAGAAACTCCTGGATCAATTTCTTTTCTCTCTTTATAAACGGGCAACAAAGGGTTTTGAGCCAACAGGTATTTTAAGTCAGTTATAATAAGTTCCTGATGCTGTTGCTCATGGTTTATACCGATTTCCAACACATTGGATGCTTTTTCCCAAGTTTGGTCATCACAAGAATTTATAAAATCAGAAACCTGATCATTCACATATTCCCGGTATTCGAAAACTTCTTTTACAGTCGGACGAGACAGCAATCCACGCTTAGCTCGAGAAAAAGGAACACCGGTCTGTAAATAATAGGAGTTAAAAAAATAAGCGTATTGGGGATGTAAGCTTTCAAAATTGGATTGAAATTTTTCTAATACAAAAGTCTCAAAAAACCAACTTGTATGTGCCAAATGCCATTTGGTAGGACTTGTATTTTCCATTGGTTGAATCACAAAGTCTTCAATTTCCAATGGCTCCACCAAATGATGAGTAAAAGCTCTTACTTTATTGAAATTACCTTCAATGCTTTCTCTCGAAAATCTTGAATCTTGTTCTTTGGATTTAATCTGTGTCTCACTCATATAACGGTGCAGTTCAGTGTCATGTAGTAATGTAGGAAATCAACACCAAACCCAAAAAACTCATTCCTATTCTTCCCTGTAAAAATGTATTTTTTTTATTGAGGGGTCTTTTTTACTCTTGATCTTAATATTTTTAACTCTGCTATGCTGATAAACCGCAGTTCGCATCGAATTCACATTTTTGTCGCTGGTATATGAAACCTCAATTGCCTGTCCACCCGGTTTTAACTTATCAATAGCTTCCAAAAGGGGCTTAAACTTTGAATTTCTTTTTTTGGAAGAATTTATTGCCGATCTCTTAACAAACTTAATATCCATAATCATACCCAATTAGATACATACTATAATATCGAATATAGTTTTTTATTTCTAGAAAAACCTTTAATTAAATTCTTAAGACTTAGGCAAGCTAACTATAAATTCAGATCCCTTATATTCTTCTGAAATAACAGTAATTGTGCCGTTATGAGCCTCTACCAGATCTTTACATAACAGCAATCCCAATCCGGTTCCTTTCTCAGAAAGTGTCCCTCTTCTTTGCGGTCTGTTTTCTTTATCAAAAAGCTGATCTTTAATTTCTGGGGTCATTCCAATTCCGGAATCCTTAATACTGATAGTTACAGAATGCCCACTCTCATTTATATTCACATTTATCTCACCATCTTTTTCGGAGTACTTAATTGCATTCGAGATCAAATTTCTGAAAACAGTGGAAAGCATATTGGCATCAGCCATAATATGCACATCAGACGGCTCCAAATTTACGGTTACTCTTTTTTTTGCTGCAGATGTTTCGAAAATGGAAAAACTGTAAGATAATAGTTGAGCAATATCTACTTCTTCTCTTTCAATGCTAATTTCACCATTCTGAACCCTGATCCAATCAAGCAGATTCTCCAGGAGCTCATAAGCATTGTTTGAGGATAAATGTACAAGTGAGAGAGTCTTTATGCTCTTTTCAATTTTGTCTTTACTATTACTTTCTTTTAACTCATCAATCAAAAGCTCGATCAATCCATTAATCCCGAAAAACGCTCCTTTTAGATCATGCGCAATAATTGAGTACAGTTTGTCCCTTGTTTCAGTAAGCCTCAATAGCTCCTCGTTTTGAGCAATTATTCGCTTCTCATAATTAACCTGCTTACTTATGTCCTGAAACGTTCCACTAAGCCTTACTACATTCCCATCAACTATATGCGGCTCACCAATTGCACGCACCCACTTAAAAACTTTTTTTTCTGAAATAAATGGAAGTACAAGGTCATATTTTTCATGATTCATAGTGGCTTTGTTAATAGCCATTGAAAGTTTATCTCTGCCTTCCCCCGGAAAATGATCCATTCCTTCTTCCAGTACAATTTCTGATCCAATTTCTTTATCATGAATTCGGTACACTTCATCAGTCCAGGATATCTTTCCTGTCGTTAGATCAAATTCCCATCCACCTACATTCGCCATTTCCTGGGCTTTCTCGAACATCAATTCCAGATTCTTTCTGGCAGTTACATCTCTTGAAATAGATTGCAAGCCTATTGGTTTACCATCAAGATCCTTAACTGTTGAAACTGAACTCTCAAACCAAATATACTCTCCCTGTTTATTTCGAATCCTATATCTGGAATTAGTTATAATCCCATTCTCTTCCAATTCTTTTCGGGGATCCTCCATCAGCATTTCCAGATCTTCTTCATGGATCAGGTCAGCATGATTCTTTCCAAGTAACTCCTGATAAGTATAGCCTAAAATATTTTCTACTGAAGGGGATATAAATGTATACACTCCATCCATGTTATGTAAACAGATCAGGTCAGCACTATTTCTAGAGATCAGTTCAAGCCGTTCATTTTTTTCTTTTAGGGCCTTAACTATTCTAGCTCTCTTTATTGTAGCTGCCACCCACTCACTCAAAAGCTTCATCAGAGTGAAATCAGACGGAACAAATCCTCCTTTTTTTGGATTTGGGCTCGAAAAATTTATGGTCCCGTATAATTCTCTGTTTATAATTATTGGAATTCCTATATAAGCTTCCAGAGAAAAAGTATTGTAGCAAGGGTGACGCTCATATGCTGATTCTTTCATATGATTGATCGCAACAACATCATCACTTTCCAACGTTATACTACAGTAGGTATTCCCAAGATCAAATGTTTGTCCCACAGAAAGCCCGGAATCTTCCGGAAAGAAATTTCTAATTGTATATGTCGCACTCTCATTTGAAATGGAACTGATAATACCTATTTCCATTCCCAATAACTTCGTAGTTAGCTCAAGTGCATTATCCAGCTGGTCGTTTAAGTCTTTTTTTGGCTGAGACGTGATCTGATACAGAAGCTGTAGCCGCTTCTCTGTTTCCCCAAATTCTATTGTGTTGTTATCGGATTTCAAAGGGATATTAAGAACAAAATTACCGGTTATGTGAGATTACGTTATTTTAGTCATAATTGCCATATCAACCATTAATGTTTCTTTAATGAAAGACGGGCCACTAACTAACCATTACAATTAAACAAAAAAAAGCCACATTGTTTTAAAATCAATGTGGCTTTTGGAATTTGTTGCTTAAAATAAGTTGTGGGCGATGAGGGACTCGAACCCCCGACCCCCTCGGTGTAAACGAGGTGCTCTAAACCAACTGAGCTAATCGCCCTAACAAGGGCGACAAATATATGAACATTTATAATGCAGACAAAGAAATTTCTTCATAAATATTGATTATTTGGTTAACACTGTTAACTTACGCCATACAAAAGAATAAAAATCCCCCATATTTTGAATAAGTATCCTTTTACAGCTGTTCTTGTTGATGGAATCAGAACTCCCTTTTTAAAATCAGGCACAAATTATAATGATCTTATGGCTTACGACCTCGGACGTTATGCTATTCAGGGCTTATTAGCACGTAACGCTGTTGATCCCCTTATCATTGACAGGGTCATTATGGGGAATGTCATCCAAGAAGTTCGTACCAGTAATGTTGCTCGGGAAAGCGCTTTAGGTGCAGGTATTCCACATTCCGTACCGGCATTTACAGTAGCTTTGGCATGCATTTCTTCGAACCAAGCTATAGCAAGTGGTGTTGATCTGATAAGATCCGGGCAAGCAAAGATCATTTTAGCCGGAGGTACGGAAACGATGTCAGACATTCCGGTTCGGTTTAAGAAAAAATTTCGCCAAAAAGTGCTGAAAGCACGAAAGTATAAGTCACCTTTAGATTTTCTGAAATTCTTAAAAGGACTTCGTCCCAAGGACCTTCTCCCTGAACTACCTGCAATTGCAGAGTTCTCGACAGGAGAAACTATGGGTAAAAGTGCCGACCGAATGGCTGCAAAGTTCGGAATCTCACGCAAGGATCAAGATGAATTTGCGATGCGCTCACATCATTTAGCTGCAAAAGCCACGCAGGAAGGTTTGTTGGATGATGAAATTTTTCCAGTAAAGGTACCGCCTAAATTCTCCGTTGTTAACAATGACAATGGTTTTCGTGCAGACACTTCAGTTGAAAAACTGGCAAAGTTAAAACCAGCTTTTATAAAACCCCACGGAACTATTACAGCCGGAAATGCTTCTTTTTTAACGGATGGCGCATCTGCAGCTTTTATAATGGAAGAACAAACAGCTCTTTCATTGGGGCTTAAACCAAAAGCTTATTTAAGGGAGTATAATTTTGTGTCTCAGGATCCTAAAGATGAATTGCTACTTGGCCCTGCATATGCAACACCAAAAGTCTTAGATCAAATGAATCTTAAACTTGAAGATATTGACGTTTTCGAAATTCATGAAGCATTTGCAGGTCAGGTTCTTTC
This sequence comes from Balneolaceae bacterium UBA3186, assembly GCA_002364085.1. GTDB lineage: Bacteria > Bacteroidota > Rhodothermia > Balneolales > Balneolaceae > Balneola. Next base: position 80,227 of record DEXK01000008.1, read on the forward strand.
CGTATTAGCTGCTCTAGACTCTAATGAATTTGCTAAAAGATCATTAAACAGAGATTCTAAACTGGGAGCAATTCCGATGGATAAGATTAACACCATGGGTGGATCTCTCTCATTGGGGCATCCTTTTGGAGCTACCGGAACAAGGTTGGTTACTACTGCAGCAAACAGACTTATACTTGAGGATGGAAAGTATGCTTTAGTTACAGCTTGTGCTGCCGGTGGTCAGGGTCATGCAATTATCCTAGAGAGATATCTAGGATAAATGACAATAAAGGAATTTTCAAATCTCAAAAATTAGTCCGTTAGTTTCTTCTCCATAAAAGAAATTGAAGGGGCGTTTAAACACCATTTCTGAAAAATTATGAGCTACTTAGAAATTACAAAAACAGAGAATGTTGCCGTTTTAACTCTTGACCAACCCGGAGAAAAGGTAAATACACTCAATGAATCTATGATGGAGCAGTTCGCATCCTTCTTAACTGATCTCGATTCAGATCCTTCACTTATAGGCGCTGTCCTTATTAGTGGTAAAGAAAACAATTTTATTGCGGGCGCCGATATTGAAATGTTTAAATCACGGGAAACAGCACAAGAAATTGAACAGCTTAGTCTAGATGGTCATAAGATCTTAAATCGAGTAGAGAGCTCTTCAAAACCGATAGTGGTGGCAATACATGGAAGCTGCATGGGAGGCGGCCTGGAGCTTTCTTTGGCTTGTCAGTATCGAATTGTATCAGACCATTCTAAAACAATATTGGGTTTACCGGAAGTTAAACTCGGCATTCTTCCGGGCACAGGTGGCACACAACGGCTGCCAAGGTTAATTGGGATTCAAAAGTCATTGAATTTTATGCTTACGGGGAAAAATATTTATGCCAGACAAGCCTATAAAATTGGATTGGCCGATGAAATGGTTCATAAAGATGCTTTAAAAGGCGCTGCCATTAAAGCTGTTCATAAGCTATCATCAGGTAATTTTACACGTAAGGATAAAAGATCATCCATGGAAAAGATGATCGAAGGAAATGCCTTAGGTAGAAAAATTGTGTTTTCTCAGGCTCTCAAACAAACTTTAGCACAGACAAAGGGTAATTACCCGGCTCCCGAAAAAATACTGGATACTGTAGAATTTGGCTATAAGAACGGGAAAGAAAAAGGATTGATAAATGAGGCAAAACTTTTCGGTGAACTAGGAGCGACTAAAGAATCCCGAGCTTTGGTAAACTTGTTTTTTGCCATGACCAACGCCAAGAAAAACCCTCTAAAAGAATTGGTATTGCCTATTGATAAAATAGGAGTACTTGGAGCAGGGTTAATGGGCTCAGGAATTGCAGACGTGAGCATAAACAAAGGCAAATATTCAGTGCTTTTAAAAGATCGGGATTTAGAGTCTGCATCTAAAGGGGAAAAAAGCATTTGGGAAGATCTTAATAAAAAAGCCCGGAAAAGAATCATCACTAAGTTTGAACGTGATGAAGTTGCCAGCAGAGTTACCGGAATAGATTCCTATACCGGCTTTGATGGGGTTGATCTTGTAATTGAAGCTGTGTTTGAAGACCTGGATCTCAAACATAAAATTATTAAAGAAGTAGAAGATGTAACTGGCGAAAATACAATTTTTGCATCTAACACTTCTTCAATACCAATATCTGAAATCGCTAAAGCGTCTTCCCGCCCTCAAAATGTTATTGGTATGCATTATTTCTCACCTGTTCAGAAAATGCCATTATTGGAAATAATTACCACTTCCCAAACTGCAGATTGGGTAACCGCTACTGCTTATGAAGTTGGAGTAAAGCAAGGAAAAACGGTAATTGTAGTAAACGATGGACCCGGATTTTATACCACCCGAATTCTTGCTCCTTTTATGAATGAGGCATTACTTTTATTAGAAGAAGGAGCATCCATTGAATTTCTGGACAAAGCTATGAAGCAGTTCGGATATCCTGTTGGCCCGATGGCTCTTTTAGATGAAGTTGGATTTGACGTAGGCGCTCATGTTGGAGAAACTATGAAGCCAATGTTTGATAAAAGAGGAGCTAAGTCTTCAGAAAAAGCTAAGGAACTTGTTGATGAAGGCTATTTGGGTCGTAAGAATAAAAAAGGGATGTATTCATATGCAGACGGAAAGAAGAAAGAAGTGAATACCGAGATCTATAAATACTTCGGTGGTACAAACAGAACAAATCCTGATATGAAAACTGCTCAGTTCCGAATGGCATTGACCATGATCAATGAAGCTGCATATTGCTTAGAAGAAGGAGTTCTTAAATCAGCTACTGATGGGGATCTTGGAGCAATTCTTGGATTGGGTTTCCCTCCATTTCTCGGTGGACCATTTAGATACATTGATCAAATTGGAGCTGATACTATAGTGAAAAAACTAACTGCTTTTAGTGAAGAATTTGGCCCTCGTTTCAAACCTTCTGATATTTTAATTCAAAAAGCTGAGTCAAAAGATAGTTTTCATTAAATAATCCTTCTTAAGCCAGTTGCAATTTATAATGCTATTAATATTATAGTTATATACGATAAAAATCTCTGGCACATATCATTCTATGCCAATCTAATACTAGCGATACACCTTTTCGAGCTTAAGTACAATTTCATCTATTAGCTGGTGCTGAGAGAAGAGAGGCATGCAGACAAGCCTCTTTGATATGAAGTTACCCACTGCATAACCTTTATCACTAAACCTTAGTTAAGCCTGTTTAGCGTCTCAAAGTTTAGATATAAATAAAGATGACCAAAACTTATTTCGGTCTCCTAGATTAGCACTTGAATTAAGTCCTATATTCTGACAGCGTTTCTAAACAAAAATATTGGAATGAAAAAAACACTTACACTCTTTTTAATTTCGCTTGTTTTCATTACCTGCTCGAAAACAAAAGAGAAAACTTTCGAATTAACCGAGTTTAAAATTGAAGATATCAGCATTCGCGCGATCGAAACTTTAGATGAAAACACAATGTGGTTTGCCGGTTCTAATGGAAAAATTGGATTTACGAACGATGGGGGTAAGTCATGGAATATTGATAGCATTTATTTCGATACTCTTAAGCCCGAATTCAGATCTATTGCTATAAAAGATAGCTCCATATTTGTTTTAAGTATTGCCTCCCCTGCGTTGCTTTTTAAGTCTATGAATAAAGGAAAAGATTGGGAATTGGTTTATAAAGAAGAACATCCTGCAACTTTTTATAACGCCATGGCTATTTCAAAAAATGGTTTCGGAGTAGCTGTAGGGGATCCAATAGAGGAGTGTCTTTCTGTATTAATTACCGAAAACGGAGGCAAAACCTGGAATAAAATAGATTGCGAGAAGTTGCCTATAGTAGCTGACGGAGAAGCAGGTTTTGCTGCGAGCAACTCAAATGTTAATATTATTGAGGATAATGTTTGGTTGGTTACAGGTGGAACTAGAGCTAGAGTTTTTCATAGCGAGAATAGAGGGGAAACCTGGCAGGTATATAACACCCCAATTGTTAAAGGTGGACAAATGACCGGGATTTTTTCGAGCCATTTTTATGATATACAAAATGGTATAGTTATGGGTGGGGACTGGAACAAAAAAGATACAAATACACAAAACAAAGCTATAACTTCTGATGGTGGAAGAACTTGGACATTAATCGCTGATGGAGAAGGTCCTTCTTATCGGTCATCAGTTAGGTATATCCCTAAAAGTAAAGGAAAAGAGCTTATTGCGGTAGGTATTCCTGGGATTTCGTATTCCAATGATGGGGGAATAAGTTGGAAAAAAATAAGCGGTGAATCCTATTATACAATACGTTTTTCTCCGGATGGTAAATCAGCTTGGTTGGCTGGTTCGGGAAAGATTGGGAAATTAAACTGGAAATAATGTTAATAAGCTCTTTCCGTTCATACTAACTTTTGTTCGCTTACAATACTTCGGATAAAATAAAAGCCCCTTCATTTCTGAAGGGGCTTTTCAATTTATCTTAGATAAAAGTTCAGAGAATTAAGCTCCTGCTTTTTCTTCATCGCTTCCGCCCAGAGTTTCAAATATCTCTGCTACTTCTGCGTCACTTTCATCAACTTCTTCAGTTGGTCCAACGATAAGATCATTGTACTCACGAAGACCAGTACCTGCTGGTACTTTGTGTCCAACAACTACATTTTCTTTCAGTCCACGTAAGAAGTCTTTCTTAGCCTCAATTGAAGCCTGAGTAAGAACCTTAGTAGTTTCCTGGAAAGAAGCGGCTGATAACCAACTTTCAGTAGAAAGTGCAGCTCTCGTAATACCCAATAGAATTGGACGAGAAATTGCCGGTTCAGCTTCACGAGTTTGGATCTCTTCTTTGCCTTCTTTGATCAATTCGTTGTTGATGTCTCTTACCTGACGACGATCAAGGATCTTTCCTTTCTTAAGCTCACTGCCACCTTCTTCGGTTACAACAAACTTACCGATCAATTCATCATTTCTGGTATTAACTTCAAAACGATCAACTTTATCGCCTTCTAGGAACATTGTATCGCCCGGATCAGTGATCTCAACTTTCTGCATCATCGTGCTTACAATAACCTCGATGTGCTTATCATTGATTTTCACACCCTGTAGACGGTAAACTTCCTGAATCTCATTCACTAAGTACGATTGTACAGCGTATGGCCCAAGAATGTTTAGAATGTCCTGTGCAGGAATTGTACCATCAGATAATGGCTGGCCTGCTTTCACAAAGTCATTGGTTTGTACAAGAATATGCTTGCTCAAAGAGATCAAATACTTTTTCTCATCAGTACCGTCTTTTGATTTAACAAATACTTCCTGAGAACCACGCTTACGACCTCCCATTTCAACAATACCATCAATCTCAGAAACTACTGCCGGCTCACTTGGCGAACGAGCTTCGAAAAGCTCAGTCACACGAGGAAGACCCGCTGTAATATCTTTAGATTTAGATGCTGCTCTAGGAATCTTAGCGATTACCTGACCTGCTGAAACTGTCTCTCCGTTGTCGATAGCTACGTGAGTATCAACTGGAAGAGTGCTTTCGCGAATCACATCTTTTGCGCCTTTAACAACTAGTGTCGGTACAAGAGATCTGTCTTTAGAATCAGTAATTACTTTTTCACGGTGACCTGTTTGGGCATCTGTATCATCAGTAGAAGTAACTCCATCAATAATATCTTTGTACTCAACAACACCATCGATTTCAGAGAAGATCAATGCGTTGTATGGATCCCACTTACAGAGCTGAGCTCCTTTTGGAACCATATCGCCTTCTTCAACCATCATTTCGCTACCATAAGGAACGTTATAGCTGATTAAGACCTGACCTTCGTCATTAACAATTTTCAATTCGCCTGCACGGCTCAATACAATGTTATGCTCTTCTTCACCATCATCATAAGCTACAACACGAACATTTTCGAATTCAACTTTACCGTCGAATTTAGTTTTGTGTTGTGAATCTGCCTCAAGACGAGAAGCCGTACCACCAACGTGGAAAGTACGAAGTGTAAGCTGTGTACCCGGCTCACCAATTGATTGAGCAGCGATAACACCAACGGCCTCACCTTTCTCAACAACGGTTCCACGAGCTAAGTCACGCCCATAACATTTTGCACAAACACCACGACCGGTTTCACATGTAAGTACCGAACGGATGTCAACTTCTTCAATAGAAGTTTCTGCAATTTTCTTAGCTACTCCTTCATCGATCATCTGGTTTGCTTCACAGATAAGATCATCTGTGATAGGATCATGAATATCATGCAGAGAGAAACGACCTATAATACGATCTTCCAATCTTTCGATTATATCTTCATTATCCTTAAGAGCTGACATCTTGATACCACGAAGTGTACCACAGTCATCTTCAGTGATAATCACATCCTGAGAAACGTCAACAAGTCGACGGGTTAAGTAACCTGCATCGGCAGTTTTAAGTGCGGTATCAGCAAGACCTTTACGAGCACCGTGAGTAGAGATAAAGTACTCAAGTACCGAAAGTCCCTCTTTGAAAGAAGAAAGAATCGGATTCTCAATTACTTCGTTACCCTGCTGCATTGAACTCTTTTGAGGCTTAGCCATCAATCCACGCATACCACCTAACTGACGAATCTGCTCTTTAGAACCACGAGCTCCTGAGTCAGCCATCATATACACCGGGTTGAAACCATCACGATCTTCTTGAAGAGCGGTAAATAGAGTTTCGGAAACACGGTTAGTGGTACTTGTCCATTTATCAATAACTTGGTTATATCGTTCATTATCAGTGATGAAACCCATTTCGTAACGACCTTGAATGTCGGTTACTTCGTCTTTGGCTCCGTCAATTAATTTTGCTTTAGCATCCGGAATAATGATATCATCAAGGCTAAATGAAAGACCACCAAGGGTAGCATTTTCGTAACCTAACTTTTTCATATCATCAAGGAATACAGCACATCGTGAAGTACCAACATTCGAGTGAATATCACCAATCAATACACGAAGCTCTTTTTTACCAAGAGTTTTGTTCATGTACCCAATTTCTTCAGGTACAATCTGATTGAAGATCACACGACCGGTAGAGGTTTTAACCACTTCTTTAACGGTTTCGCCTTCTTCATTGATTACATCAACACGAACATTAATTTTTGCATGCAGATCGATCTGTCCTTGATCAAAAGCGACAAGAACTTCATCCATATCTGAAAATGTCTTTCCTTCTCCCTTTTTGCCGTTTGCAGGCTTAGTAAGGAAGTAAAGACCCAAGATCATATCCTGAGATGGAACTGCAATAGGGCCACCACTTGCAGGACTCATAATATTATGAGAACCAAGCATCAATACAGAAGCCTCAAGCACTGCATCGTGGCTAAGTGGCAAGTGAACCGCCATCTGATCACCATCGAAATCGGCGTTGAATGCCGTACACGCTAGTGGGTGAAGACGAATCGCTTTTTCCTCGATAAGCACCGGTTGAAACGCTTGAATACCTAAACGGTGAAGCGTTGGAGCACGGTTAAGCATTACCGGATGTCCATCAATTACATTTTCAAGTACTTCCCAAACCACCGCATCTCTGCGATCAACTACTTTCTTTGCGCTCTTAACGGTTTTAACATAACCGCGTTCTATCAAGCGACGAATAATGAATGGTTTGTAAAGCTCGACTGCCATTTCTTTTGGAAGGCCACACTCATGCATTTTGAGTTCCGGACCTACCACAATTACAGAACGACCGGAATAATCAACACGCTTACCAAGAAGGTTTTGACGGAAACGACCGCTCTTACCTTTCAACATGTCGCTAAGAGATTTTAGCGGACGATTGTTATTTCTAACTGCGTTTGATTTTCTTGAGTTGTCATATAATGAATCAACCGCTTCCTGAAGCATACGCTTCTCATTTCGAAGAATTACATCAGGAGCTTTAATGTCCATCAATCTCTTCAAACGGTTGTTTCTGATAATGACCCTTCTGTATAGATCGTTAAGATCAGAAGTAGCAAACCTACCACCTTCAAGAGGTACAAGAGGGCGCAATTCTGGTGGAATTACCGGGATTACACTCTGGCACATCCACTCAGGCTTGTTTTCTGTGTGCTCTGCAGCGGCACGGAAAGACTCAATAACCTGAAGGCGCTTTAATTTCTTTTTCTTACGCATTTGTGAAGTTTCATTTTTCACTTCATAGCGTAATTGATAAGCTAATTCATCCAAGTCAAGATCTGCAAGCATTGCTGCTAGTGCATCTGCTCCTTCTTTAACTATGAACTTATCTTCGTCGTCATTATCAAGCTCATAATTATCTTCCGGAAGCTGATCAAGGATGTCATATTTCTCTTCTTCAGAAATCATATCACCTTTAGCATAACCCAAATCGCGTGCTACACCAGGGTTTATGATTACAAAAGTCTCATAATAAACAATCTTGTCAAGGTTTTTAGAAGACATACCTAAAAGGTAAGCAATCTTGTTTGGCAGAGATTTGAAATACCAAATGTGTACAACCGGAACGGTTAGGGTGATATGACCCATTCGCTCACGACGAACAGCCTTTCTTGTTACTTCAACACCGCAACGATCGCAAATAATACCTTTGTAGCGAATACGCTTGTATTTTCCGCAATGGCATTCATAATCTTTAACCGGGCCAAAGATCTTTTCACAGAAAAGACCATCCATCTCCGGCTTAAAGGTTCTGTAGTTTATAGTTTCCGGTGTTAATACTTCTCCGTGTGAACGGGACAAAATTGTCTCAGCAGAAGCAAGTGATACTCCAATGCTGTTAAAGTCGTTGGTAACTGTTAATGTTTTCGTTATTGGCAAGGGTATTCCTCCATTAAATAATTAACAGTGATTATTGTATATGTATTTCAAGTCCGAGACCCATAAGCTCTCGAAGTAATACTTTAAATGATTCAGGCACGTCTCCATCAGGAAGGTTTTCACCTTTCACAATAGCTTCATAAACTTTGGAGCGCCCTTTTACGTCATCACTTTTTACAGTGAGCATTTCCTTTAGGATACTTGAAGCACCATATGCATAAAGTGCCCAAACCTCCATCTCACCAAGTCGCTGACCACCAAACTGAGCTTTACCACCCAATGGTTGCTGCGTAATTAATGAGTATGGTCCAATCGAACGGGAGTGCATCTTATCCTGAACCAAGTGATTCAACTTGATCATATAGATATATCCAACAGTCGTTTTCTGTGAGAATGGCTCACCAGTGCGACCGTCGTATAGGTTTACACGACCATCTTCAGGCAATCCTGCTTCTCTTAATTTTCCTTTTACGTCATCCATGCTTGCTCCATCAAAAATCGGAGAAGCGAAAGTAACGCCAAGTTTTTTAGCTGCCCAACCAAGGATCGTTTCATAGATCTGTCCAAGGTTCATACGAGAAGGCACACCAAGTGGGTTCAGACAGATATCTACAGGAGTACCATCAGCCATAAACGGCATGTCTTCCTGTGGTACGATCTTAGCAACAACACCTTTGTTACCGTGACGTCCCGCCATCTTATCACCTACCTGAAGCTTACGCTTCTTAGCAACGTAGATCTTAGCTTTTTGGATGATTCCAGGAGGTAGTTCGTCTCCTACTTGAATTGCAAACGTACGACGCTTAGCCTCACTGTCGATCTTACGACGAAGGTCACGATAGTTAGCAAACAGTAGTCTTACTTTTTCTACCAATTCCTGATCTGTAGCCCAGTCAATATTCTCATTGATATTTACCGGATCTAGTTCTTCAAATACTGATTTTTTATACTTCTCACCTTTAGGGATCAGCTCAACATTACTGTAGTTCAACACTCCCGGAGAAGTTTTGTCTCTAAGAAGAGAGTACATCTTATCAGCCCATTGCTGATTTAGTTCTGCAAGTTTTTCAGCATGTCTTTCCTGCTCTTGCTCTACTCTTTTCTTTTCTTCTTTTCTTGAAATTAACTCATCACGCTTACGGCTGAAAAGCTTTGTGTTGATTACAGTTCCAGAAACGCCCGGAGGAGTTTTTAGAGAAGCATCTTTAACATCACCAGCTTTGTCGCCAAAAATAGCACGAAGTAATTTTTCTTCCGGTGTTGGGTCAGTTTCACCTTTCGGAGTGATCTTACCAACCAGAATATCACCCGGATTGATTTTAGCTCCAACTCGGATAATACCTTTTTCATTAAGGTTACGAGTTGCTTCTTCACTTACGTTTGGAATCTCGCGAGTAAGTTCTTCTTCACCACGCTTGGTGTCACGAACTTGTTGTTCGAATTCTGTAATGTGGATAGAAGTATAAATGTCATCCTGAACAATACGCTCACTTACAACGATCGCATCCTCAAAGTTGTAGCCTCTCCATGGCATGAAAGCCACAAGTAAGTTACGTCCAAGAGCAAGTTCTCCACCGTCAGTTGAGCAACCATCAGCAATAGCTTGTCCTTTTTTAACCTTGTCACCAACTTTTACAATGGCACGCTGATTAGTACAAGTATCCTGGTTTGTTCTACTGAACTTTTCAAGCTCATATGATTTAATTCCACCATCAAAATAACAATGTTGGTCAAGCTCATCTCTTTCGTACTTGATACGAATTTCAGTTGAACTTACATATACAACTTCACCTTTTGCATCTGCGGTGATAATTGCACGGGAATCACGAGCAGCTCTATGCTCTAATCCTGTACCTACTACCGGTGCTTCAGGTCTAAGTAATGGAACTGCTTGACGCTGCATGTTCGAGCCCATCAAAGCACGGTTTGCATCATCATGTTCAATAAATGGAATTAATGCAGCTGCAAGTGATGTGATCTGATTTGTTGCCACATCCATATACTCGATCTCTTCAGCTTTAGCAACTAAGTAGTTACCTTCACGCATTCTTGAGAAAACTGCATCATTAGCAAAAGTGTTATTTTCGTCTAACTCTGCATTAGCCTGAGCAATTACTGTCTCATCTTCCTGCTCTGCAGCTAAATACTCAACACTTTTAGAAACTTTCTTGTCCTTAACTTTTCTGTAAGGCGTTTCAATAAATCCAAAATCATTCACTTTTGCATGAATACAAAGAGATGAGATCAGACCAATGTTCGGACCTTCAGGAGTTTCAATTGGACAAAGACGACCGTAATGAGTGTAGTGAACATCACGAACCTCAAAACCGGCACGCTCACGAGTAAGACCACCTGGTCCAAGAGCAGACATACGACGCTTGTGCGTTAATTCTGCTAATGGATTCGTTTGATCCATAAACTGTGAAAGCTGGTTAGTACCAAAGAAAGTGTTAATTACACTTGAAATGGTACGTGCGTTCACAAGATCTTGAGGAGTCAATTGCTCTGCATCACGAGAGTTCATTCTCTCTTTTATTGTTCTTGCCATTCTGGCAAGTCCAATAGCAAATTGCTGTCCTAATTGCTCACCTACAGTACGAACTCGTCTGTTACTCAAGTGATCAATATCATCAACTTGAGATTTCATATTTTTAAGACGGATAACTTCTCTGATGATAGCAACAATATCTTCTTTCAATAGATATTGGATCTCTTCATTACCCTCTAAACGAAGTCGCTTGTTTAATCTGTAACGACCAACTTCTCCAAGATCATATTTCTTATCACTAAAGAATAATCTTTCAAGAATAGAACGAGCAGTTTCAGGATCAGGCATTTCACCAGATCTGATCTGCTGATAAACTTCCCCTAGTGCAGAAGTTTCGTCCCAAGTTGGATCTTTACGAAGTGTATTCATCATAACAGAACGCTCAGACTCTTCTGAAGTAATCTTCTGAACCAGTACTGTTTTTTGATCAACCTCGCCAAACATTCCGTAATCATCTTCTGTTAATTCATGATCACGTTCAAAAATGATTTTACGGTTTAACGCTTCAGTAACTTCACCTGTCTCATCATCAACAACTTCTTCCATCTCTTCAACGATGATGTTTTGAGCAAGTCGTTTACCTACAAGGTTCTTTTTGAAGTTAGCTTTTGTTCCAACTTTAATTTCTTCTGATAATTCAAACAGACTTAATAAGTCAAGATCAGTAGAATATCCAAGTGCACGCAATAGTGTTGTTGCAGGGATCTTTTTCTTACGATCAATGTAAGCCCAGAGTACGTCTCTGATATCAGTAGTAAATTCGATCCATGAACCTTTGAAAGGAATTACACGAGCTGAATAGAGCTGAGTACCATTCGGGTGAACCGATTGACCAAAAAATACACCAGGAGATCTATGTAACTGGGAAACAATTACACGCTCAGCGCCATTAATGATAAAAGTACCACGGTTTGTCATCCATGGCAGGTCACCTAAAAATACTTCCTGCTCTATTGTTTCACTAGCTTCGTCACTATCATCCACAGATGATAGACGTAGTTTTGCTTTCAATGGAACTGAATAAGTTAGTCCACGATCCTGACATTCTTTGATGGTATATCTCGGAACATCAACATTGTAGTATAAAAATTCTAGTATATGAGTTTCCCGTGTATCCTGAATTGGAAAGTTTTCTAAGAAAATTCTTTGCAACCCTTGATTAACACGCTCATTTGGTGCAATATCAAGTTGTACGAATTTCTCGAACGACTCTAATTGGATATCCAGAAAATCAGGATACTCTAAAACTTCTTTAGTTCGCCCAAAAGATTGGCGATCCGTATTTGGAATAGTTTGCATCTTCTTGCTCAAAAGGAACCTCTCCTTTTTGTTGAAGGTAAATTAAACGGTAAAAACCCTATAAATAACAGGGTTAAGTAATATAGACGCCAATAGCCAATACCGTTTTCACGATATCGGCTATGTGCGAATATTGTAAGAAAGCTTATTTAAGCTCTACTGTTGCTCCAGCTTCTTCAAGCTTAGCTTTGATCTCTTCAGCTTCTGCTTTAGCAGCACCTTCTTTGATAGTATTAGGTGCGCCATCAACAAGTTCTTTAGCTTCTTTCAGCCCAAGACCAGTGATTCCGCGAACTTCTTTGATCACAGCGATTTTTTTAGCTCCAGCAGATTCAAGAACTACATCAAACTCGGTTTGCTCTTCACCACCACCAGCAGCGTCTCCGCCTCCGGCTGGGCCAGCAACAGCAACAGCTGCTGCAGCAGGTTTGATATCATATTCTTCTTCAAGAACTTTTGCTAGTTCGTTTGCTTCTTTGATAGTTAGGTTGACAAGCTCTTCAGCTAGTTTATTAACGTCAGCCATTTTTATCTCCAGTTGTTTTTTAAAGTAAAATTTTTAATGTCTTGCGACATATTGTATAAATATTATTCTTCGCCTTTTTCGGCAATAGTCTTTACAGCACCAACAAGGTTTGAACCTTGAGCAGTAAGCGCACTTACTACATTTTGTGCAGGTGACATTAACAGACCAAGTATATCGCCAATAACTTCGTTTTTAGACTTCATTGCGGCGAGAGCTTCTAATTTATCAGAAGAATAGAATTCGCCATCTATAAAAGCGGCTTTGAATTCAGGTTTCTTCTTATCCTTAGTAAACTCTTTTAATACTTTAGCCGGTGCGGACAATTCATCTTCAACGAATGCAAAAGCATTTTGCTCAACTAAAGAAGGGAGTACTTTATCGTAACCTCCAACTTCTTCCATTGCAAGCTTCATAAGCTTATTCTTATATACTTTGAAGAAGATATTTCCCTTACGGAATGCTCCTCGCAATTCATTAGCATCTGCCACAGACATACCAGTGTACTTGGTAATGTAAATACCGTTCGCACCATTTAGTTTTTCTGTGATTTCGTCTAAGACTGCTCTTTTTTCTGCAGTAGGCATAATTCTTAATTCCTCCTATTATAGGGATGTAACTGCGGTTCTACTTATAGGTATGCTTGGTCCCATTGTACTACTCATGAAAACTGATTTCACGTATAGTCCTTTAGAGGATGCAGGTTTTAATCGCATTACAGTTGAAAGAAAAGCTTCAGCGTTTTCTTTAATTGCAGTAGCGTCAAAACTTATTTTACCTACGGATGTGTGAAGAATTCCGAATTTATCAACACGAAAATCAATCTGACCTGCTTTAACTTGCTTAACAGCATCAGCTACATCCATAGTAACTGTTCCACTTTTTGGGTTTGGCATAAGCCCACGGGGTCCTAGGAATCGTCCTAGTTTACCGAGTTTTCCCATTGCATCAGGTGTAGCGATTATCACATCGATATCCGCCCAACCTTCTTCAATTTTTTTGATGTATTCATCCATACCAACATGGTCGGCACCTGCTTCTCTGGCTTCATCTTGTTTTGCTTCGTTTACCAAAGCTAAAACTCGAACTTCTTTACCCGTACCATGAGGCAAGCTCACAGTTCCACGTACCATTTGATCGGCATGTCGTGGATCAACACCTAAGCGGATATCAATATCCACCGAAGCATCGAAATTTCGGTTTGAAGTTTTTTTAACCAGATCACATGCTTCCTCCAGAGAATATTCAATCTCCGGATTAACTAATGCCACAGCTTGTTCGTATTTCTTTCCTTTTTTTGCCATAATCACAACTCCTTATTTATCGCGATTTACTCTTAGACCCATACTCCGAGCCGTTCCTGCAATCATTTCGGCACCAGCTTCAATGTCAAACGCATTTAAGTCTTCCATTTTTTCTTGTGCTATATCTTTGCATTGGCTCCAGGTAACTGTTCCAACCTTCTTAAGGTTAGGTTCACCTGATCCGGACTTTATCTTCGCAGCTTTTTTAAGTAACACTGGCGCTGGTGGTGTCTTTGTTTTGAATGTAAAAGACTTGTCAGCGTATACAGTAATCTCAACTGGAATTACAGTTCCGGCTTTTTCCTGAGTCTTAGCATTAAAGGCTTTACAAAACTCCATAATGTTAATTCCAGCCTGACCGAGAGCCGGCCCAACTGGGGGTGCAGGGTTTGCCTGCCCGCCAACAATTTGGAGTTTCAGGATTCTTTCAACTTTTTTAGCCATGGATTATCAGGATCCTAAATGATTAGTAACTTCTGTTTGGTTGCGTAATAGCTAGCATCAACTAGTTTCTTTTAATTAAGTAGTGGATTCCACTTGGTTCACATCTACTTCTACAGGGGTTCGGCGTCCAAAAATGGAAACCATCACTCTCAGTTTTAATTTATCGGTGTTAACCTCCTGTACCGTGCCATCAAAATCTTTGAATGGTCCGGAAATAACTTTTACGAGATCACCTTCACTAAACGGTATCTCAATATTTGCATTCTCTTCTCCACCTTCTCTAACTCGCCCAATAATTCTTTGGACTTCATGTTTTTTAAGAGGATGCGGTACAGTCTGCGTTTTTCCTACTTTTAAAAATCCTAAACAGGAAGGCGCACTCTGTACTAAATTGTTTACTTCTTCATCATAATGAGTGTTGAGCAATATATAGCCAGGAAAAAAATTCTTTTCTCTTGTCTTCTTTTTTCCTCCGCGAATCTCAACAATGGTTTCAGTTGGAACAAGCACTTCTTTCACTTTATCCTCTAAACCTTGCTCTTCTATTTCACGCTCAAGAAAATCTCTTACCTTATTTTCATGACTGGAGAAACAACGTACTACATACCAATCATGTACTAGTTCAACACTCATGTTCTTAATTGTAAATGTATTCTAAAGCAGTACTGTATACTTGATCTACACCAAATATAAATACAGATAGAATTATCGAGAAAACTACAACGATTACAGTACTGTCAATAAGTTCTTTTTGTGTAGGCCATGCTACTTTCTTAAACTCACCTACAACACCGTCAAAAATTCCTGATAATTTAGCCATTATGCTTATTCGTTTTATTTAATTGCACGGGCGGAGAGACTCGAACTCCCGACACCTGGTTTTGGAGACCAGTGCTCTACCAACTGAGCTACGCCCGTTTATACACGGAAAAGCAGATGGTATAAACCACCTACTTTTTTCCGTAAATTCGCTTAGCTGGTAGTGCTTAGTCTAAAATTTTAGTTACCA
>DEXK01000021.1 GCA_002364085.1 Balneolaceae bacterium UBA3186
GTTCATATGATGCATATTCACGAATCATCCTGAGTGTAATTATCGCTCCTCCGGAGCCGTCGATTTCATTACGTTCTTGGCTCGCCAATAATTCTAAGTTCGGTGTAGTTGGAAGCTTTTTCTAAAATCGTCAGGATTATAAACAGGACAATGTTTGTATGTGAATTAGATAAATCCATAATCCAGAGCGGAGCGAATAATCTGCATAAAGCAATTATGGAATAGTTCATTAGTTGTGCAGACTCTTCACTATGTCATCTCCGCTTCACTGCGTTGACTTGCTCTGAGTGACTTACATAAAAAAGGCGCTACTCATTACTGAACAGCGCCTCTAAGTTTATTTTAAAAGAATTAATCTTCTTTTTCGATCAATGCTTTTCTGGACAGACGAAGTTTTCCGCCATGCTCAACTTTCAAAAGTTTAACTTCGATCTCATCGCCAAGTTGTAGATAGTCAGTAACTTTCTCTACACGTTTGTGATCGATCTCAGAAATATGAAGTAATCCGTCTTTACCCGGAGCAACTTCAACAAAAGCACCAAAGTCTTTGATGGATTTAACCACACCTTTGTACGTAGCGCCTTCTTCAAGATGACCAACGATCATTTTGATTCTTTTCTTAGCTTCTTCAGCTTTGTCCAGATCGTTAGCTGAAATGGTTATCTGACCTTTACCATTTGAATCTTCTTCAATGATAATTTCAGTTCCGGTTTCTTTCTGAAGTGTTTGAATCACTTTACCACCAGGCCCGATTACAGCACCAATATCGCTACCATCAATTTCCATTCTCAGGAACTGAGGAGCGTATTGTGAAATATTTTCTCTTGGTGAAGAAATAGTTTTAGCCATTTCGCCAAGTATATGCATTCTGCCTTTATGAGCTTGCTCAAGAGCTTCTTCGATAGTTTCAAAGCTTATTCCCTGAACTTTCATATCCATTTGGCAAGCAGTGATACCGTCTGAAGTTCCAGCAGTTTTAAAGTCCATGTCACCCATGAAATCTTCTTCTCCACGGATATCAGATAGAATTGCAGTATTGTCTTTTCCAACGATCATACCCATTGCAATACCCGCAACCGGCTTTTTGATCGGTACACCAGCATCCATAAGTGCCATTGAACCACCACAAACAGAAGCCATTGAAGACGAACCGTTTGATTCAGTGATGTCGGAAATAATACGGATAACATATCCGAATTCTTCGAAAGTCGGCATCATCATTCTTAAAGAACGCTCAGCTAAATGACCGTGACCGATTTCTCTACGTCCCGGTCCTCTTAAAAATCCTGCTTCTCCAACAGAATATGGAGGGAAACTGTAGTGCAGATAAAACTGCTTAGCTTCCTGATCAAACAGAGTGTCAACACTTTGCTCGTCACGACGAGTACCTAAAGTAGCAGAAACTAATGCCTGAGTTTCGCCTCTTGTGAAAATTGCAGAACCGTGAGTTCTTGGCATATAACCAACCTGAGTCCAGATATCTCTGATCTCGTCAGTTGCACGACCATCAATTCTACGACCTTTTTCAAGGATCATATTGCGAAGTTCTTCTTTCTCGATGTTACCAAGAACTTTCTTAGCAACTGAAAGCTGATCATCGTCATATTCTTCTGACTCAAGAGCTTCCATAACTTCGTCTTTTACTTCACGAATCTTCGCGTTGTACTCTTCTTTACCAAGACCAATATTTACTATTTCTTTGATCTTTTCAGAAGCTAATTCAGAAACTTTTGATTCCACATCTTCTGGAAGAGTTGGAGAAACAAATTCTCTTTTCTCTTTTCCTAATTCCTTACGAAGCTCATTTTGGAAATCACAAAGCTTTTTGATCGCTACGTGAGCTGCTTTGATGGCATCCAACATTTCTGCTTCTGAGATCTCTTCCATCTCACCTTCGATCATAAGGATACTGTCTTCAGTACCACCAACGATCATATCGATGTCGCTGTCTTTTAATTCATTAACTGTTGGGTTTATGATGAACTCGCCATCAACTCTACCCACTCTTACTTCTGCCATTGGTCCGTCAAACGGAATGTCTGATAAGTGTACAGCCAGTGAAGCTCCAACTCCACCTAAAACGTCTCCATCGTGCTCATCATCTGATGAGATCACGCTTGAGATAACCTGAGTATCACACACATATCCTTTTGGGAATAATGGTCTTAAAACTCTGTCAATTAATCTACTGGAAAGGATCTCTTTTTCGTTTGAGCGTCCTTCTCTTTTCATAAATCCACCAGGAAAACGTCCTGCAGCAGAAAAACTTTCTTTATGATCAACCGTTAGCGGGAAAAAATCCTGACCCGGCTTTGGTTCTTTAGCGCTAACTGCAGTACATAGTACCATAGTATCGCCCATTTTAACTACAACAGAACCGTCTGCTTGTTTAGCTATTCGTCCTGTTTCTACAGATAGCACCTTTCCAGGTGCAAATTCTATACTTCTAAAATCTTCTTTCATTTATTTCTTTTTGTCTTTTGTTTATTGCTTTATCCCACACTAACCTTAAAGATTGGCTTTTACACGAATAGATAATTAAGTGGGAGAATTGAAAAAGGCTCCAGATAGGTGGAGCCTTTAAATTATTTTCTAATACCAAGCTCTTTGATAAGCTCTCTGTATTTTTCAATGTCGTTCTTCATCAGGTAGTTAAGCAAACGACGACGCTTACCTACTAATTTCAATAATCCGCGACGAGAAGCGTGATCTTTCTGATTCGTTTTTAAATGCTCAGTAAGATGGTTGATACGGTGCGTGAAAAGGGCAATTTGTCCTTCAGTTGTACCGGTATTGGCTTCTTCTCCACCAAATTTTTTGAAAATATCTTTTTTTTCTTCTGCAGTAATGCTCATTACAATTCAGTTATTCTTAAACTCGTTTTAATATAGATGCCAAAGATAAGCTTTTTAATACTAACCAACAACGAGTATTCAAATAAAATATAGCTTTCTACTAATCTCAGAACATAGTTTCAGAATAAACCAACAAAGCTTAATTTGTTTACAATTTAATCATAAAAGATGGCCCTACTTAGTTGGAAGAAAGACGTTATTGCGATAGGATATGACCTTTTCATTGATGGAAATCTAGTTGGTGAAATAAAAAATGAGCGGCTATCCAGTAACTCTTATGTAAAAGTTAATGGGAGAAAGTATTTCTTTGAATCAGAAGGCTTAAGACATAAGGTTATTAATGTAATTGATATGAAAAGCAGGAAGCAAATCGGTAAAATCGTTTTTAACTTTTGGAGAACTAAAGCCTCTATTGCTCTTTTTGATAAGGAATTTATGTGGAAAAGCGATAATTTTTTTTACAGAAAATGGAGCATATACAGTACCGCGAATAATCCTTTAATCAGGTCAAAGTTATATAAAGGAGATTCGTATGAAATAAATAACGAAGTTGACGAATTGCTTTTATTTTGTGGTATTGTAACTCTTGTAAGAAGAAGAAATAATGGTTGATCACGCTTACTCTTTTATAATTCCCTTAATGCATTTTCTTTATCTCTAGCTAACTGAGCTACTAACTCATCAATACCAGAGAACTTAATTTCATCTCGTAATCTCTTCAAAAAACGAACTTGAATGGTTTGACCATAAATGTCTTTATCAAAATCAAAGATATTTACTTCCAGGCGTAGTTCAATTTTATCAAATGTAGGTCGGTGACCTATATTCATCATGCCACCATACCAACTCTCTTCTACTCTTACTTTTACAGCGTAAACACCGTTTTTGGGAATTACTTTGTTGGGATGTTCCGGTTTTAGGTTTGCAGTGGGGAAGCCAATTTCTCTGCCTCTTTTGTCTCCGTGAATCACTATTCCGTTCAGCAAATACTTTCTTCCTAATAAATTTGAGGCATGTTCTACTGCTCCGTTTTCCGAAAGTTCTCTTCTTATGGTAGTACTACTTACCGTAACTGTACCCATTTCCCGTTTTGAAACCACAAATGCATCGAAACCCAATTCTTTACCCAGATTTTCTACAGTTTCGATGGTTCCTGTTCGATCTTTTCCAAAATGATGATCATATCCAATTACAAATTCACTAACTCCCACCCTTTCAAAAACGATCTTTTTCACAAACTCTTCAGAACTCAACAAAGAAAAATCTCTTGTAAACGGAATGATCAACAGAACATCGATCCCGATTTCTTCCAGTATCTCTCTTCGTTCCTGAATAGTAGTGAGTTGTTTTATTCCGGCACTACCAGGATTGATGATATCACGCGGATGAGGATCAAATGAAATTACAACACTCCGTGCATTTCGTTCTTTTGCTTTGCGAACTACTGTTTCTATAAGTGCTTTGTGTCCAAGGTGAACACCATCAAATGTCCCAACTGTTACAACCGAATTTGAAATCCGTTCTATATCTTTAAGAAATATGAGTTCAGTCTTTGGCATTTAACAATTCATCAATTTTATGAGGTGATAAAGCTTTTTGTGAAGAATACTCTCCGATCGCAGTTCGTTCCAAACCCGATAAATGTGCCAATGAGTTTAGCAATTTTCCAAGATCATGTGCAATAGACCGGATATAGGTTCCTTTACTGCAAGTAATGCTGATCAACAGTTTATTGTTTTCGAAACTGATAATTTGATGGGAATGAATTGTAACAGGTCTTGCCGCTAATTCTACTGCTTTTCCTCTTCTGGCTAATTCATAAGATCGCTTACCGCCAACTTTTAAAGCTGAATACACGGGAGGAACTTGTGAAATTTCACCGTTGAAATGCTCGTGAAGTACTTTCTCAATTTCGTCTGTAGTAATATGTTCGGTTGGTGCAGTTTCATCTACTTCCGAATCAGCGTCATAAGTGGGAGTTGATCCGCCAAAAGTAATTTCACCTATATAGGTTTTTGGCATTTCCTGAAGCTGAGAAATAGATTTCGTTGCTCTTCCTGAACATAAAATCAATAAACCGGTTGCCATTGGATCAAGTGTACCTGCATGGCCAACCTTCTTTGTCCGTAATCTTCCGCGAACATATCTGACCACATCAAAACTAGTCCAGGTTTGTGGTTTGTTTACAAGGAGAATGGAAGCTGTACCAAAATCAAAATCCGGGGATGGAAGATTTTCAGTATCAAAAACCTGAATTTGTTCCAGAGGCAGGGCTTTCGCCATGTTTAATCCTCTTCGTCTTCGGTGGGAGCTTTAGGTTGCTGATCTACTTTATCGAAGAGTTTTTCGATCTTATTTACGTATTCAGCAGTATCATCCACATAGAAATGAAGTTCAGGAATTTTACGTACCTGATGCCTGATTTTACCTGCTAATGTATGCCTGATCTCATCAATATGATCATCCAGGTGCTGATAAATTGCTTTTTCGTCTCTACCTGGCGCAAAAACACTCAGATATACTCTGGCAATAGAAAGGTCGTCAGTCATTAATACTTTTGTAACAGTGATAAAGGCCCCTACGGGTTGGTATTCCCTTTGTAGAATTTCACCTAAATCACGTTTTAGAACTCCGCCTAAACGTTCTGTTCTAATACTCATGGAAACCTCTTTTTGACTTAATTTGCGTCTTCGAGTGTACGTTTCTCTTCAGTGATCTTGTAGCTCTCAAAATTATCGCCAACTTTAATGTCATTGTAATTTTGAATACTGATACCACATTCGTAACCCGCGGCTACTTCTTTAACATCATCTTTGAATCGCTTAAGAGCTCCAACTGCACCATCATAGATTACTACACCTTCACGGATAATTCGAACCGGATTGTTTCGGTCAATTTTACCATCAAGTACATAACAACCTGCGATTGTACCTACTTTAGATACTTTAAAGATCTCACGAACTTCAACATTACCAAGAATTTGCTCTTTCAATTCCGGAGAAAGTAATCCTTCAAGAGCATCTCTTACTTCATCCACAGCATCATAAATAACTGAGAATAATCGGATATCAATTTCTTCCGTTTCAGCAAGTTTACGTGCCTGTTGTGTAGGACGAACCTGGAAACCAATAATAATGGCATCAGAAGCTGAAGCTAATAATACATCAGATTCAGAAATTGCACCTGCACCTGTGTGAATGATGTTTACGGCAACCTCGTCATTACTAATTTTCTGTAATGAACCGGAAAGTGCTTCAATAGAACCATCCACATCTGCTTTAATAATGATATTCAATTCAGAAACCTCGCCAAGAGCCAGTCTTCTTGAAAGATCATCCAGAGTCATGTGCTTGGTTTTTCTCATTGCCTGCTCACGACGTATCTGGTTACGTTGACTTGCTACATCTTTAGCAGTTTTTTCATCCTCAGCAACTACCAAAGAATCACCCGCTTGAGGCATTTCATCGAAACCCATAAGCTGAACCGGAGTTGCAGGTCCTGCCTCTTTAATTCTTTCACCACGGTCATTTTCCATTGCTCGAACTCTACCGAAACAAGGTCCGGCTACAAATGGATCACCAACTTTAAGTGTACCACCCTGAACTAGAACATTTGCAATAATACCTTTTCCTTTATCCAAGCGAGCTTCCAATACAACACCATTTGCTCTACGATCAGGATTCGCTTTCAGTTCCCTAAGTTCAGCTTCAATTAATACTTTTTCAAGCAGCTCATCAATTCCTTCACCGGTTTTTGCAGAAACAAGAGCAAACTGTGTATCACCACCCCAATCTTCCACAATTACGCCATGATCAGAAAGCTGTTGCTTGATCTTATCAGGGGTAGAACCAGGCTTATCGATCTTGTTGATCGCTACAACCATTGGTACACCGGCAGCTTTTGCGTGATTGATCGCCTCAATAGTTTGAGGCATCACAGAATCATCAGCAGCAACAACAAGAATTACAATATCCGTTGCCTGTGCTCCACGAGAACGCATTGCTGTAAATGCTTCGTGACCAGGAGTATCCAGGAATGTAATTAGTTTCTCGTTATGCATAACAGAATAAGCACCAACGTGTTGAGTAATACCTCCTGCTTCACCTTCTGCTACTCTTTCTTCACGGATGTAATCAAGCAAAGAAGTTTTACCATGATCAACGTGACCCATAACTGTAATTATCGGAGCACGGTCTTCCAGATCTTCCGGATCATCTTCTTCAATCTCAAGCTCTTCATCCATTTCCTCTGCATCAATGAACTTGACTTCTTTACCAAATTCTTCTGAAACAAGTTCGATGGTTCCTGCATCCAGTCTTTGGTTGATGGTGATCATCAAACCAATACTCATACATGCAGAAATAATATCGTTTACACCTACTTCCAGTTCTTCAGCGAGGTCATTGGCAGTAATGAATTCGGTGACTTCAATGACACCTGCTTCCATTTCTTCCATTTCCTGCAGTTGTTGCAGTTCTTCCTCTCGCTCTTCTTTACGTTGGCGTCTTCTTTTTCCTCTTTTATTTCCGACGTTAGAATTACCCTGGATCTTCTGCATGGTTTCACGCATCATACGATCCACATCTATCTCATCAACCTCAGTTTTGCCTCCGGTTGCTTTACCTTTTGGCTTCTTACGAGTTTTGTTCTTAGCAGATTTCTTATCGTCGTCTTTTTTAGCTGTACTTGCCGCAGCAGGCTTAGTTTCGTCTCGATCTTTTTTACGCTTTCTTTTCTTACGTTTCTTAGTAGCTCCAGTCAGATCGTTTGTAAATGAAGTTTTACCAAGTACTTTAGTTCCTTTTAATTGCTTGGCCTTACCCTTGATTGTTTCTTGTTCTTCCGGTTCGGGTTCTTCCTCTTCATCATCGTTGTCATCTTCATCTTCAGCTTCGGCGTCTTCGTTTTCAGCTACTGAATCTTCTTCTTCGTCAACTTCTTCTTCAGCAGTACTTTCTTCAACTTCAGCGACTTCTTCTTCTACCTTTTCATCAACTTCAGAATCCTCTTCCTCAGCTTCTATTTGTGATTCAGAGACTTCTTCTGCAACTATATCTTCTTCTACAGCTTGCTCAGTTTTCTCTACTTCTTTTTCCTCCGCAACTACT
The DNA here is from genome assembly GCA_002364085.1 of Balneolaceae bacterium UBA3186. Taxonomy (GTDB): domain Bacteria; phylum Bacteroidota; class Rhodothermia; order Balneolales; family Balneolaceae; genus Balneola. Next base: position 7,964 of record DEXK01000021.1, read on the forward strand.
GGCTCTTCTTTTTCTTCAACTTCCGGCTCTTCAACTTCTTCTACAGGTTCAAGAGTCACTTCTTCAGCTTCTTCTTCCTGAGGTGCAAGTTCGTCTTCCGGTTCTAATCCAAGAGTTTCATCTATTGGTTCAAGCGAGTCGAGAGTAACGCTCTCATTTCTTTGGTCCATCATAGAGCTTCGGCGACTCTCATACTCTTCTCTGGAGCGTTCATGATCCAGACTTTTTGCTTTGTCTTCGCCATAGATTCCTTCCAAAACCGAATACATTTCCGGTGTTATTTTGAAATTCGGTCTGTTAGCTACTTCAAAGTCTTCACTCAATGCATCAACAATTGTTTGTGTTGTTACATTAAACTCTGAAGCAACTTTAAATAATGGTTTTGGTCTATTTATGGACATATATGATTTTTTGTGTCTTTGAAGATTAAATTACGAATCGGATATTATTCCACGCAAATTAACCTTCTTCTTCAAACTCGTATCTGATCATATCCATGATCTTTTTAGCGAGTTCTTCGTCAATAACTTCTTTTGTTCTGCTTACCAATTCATCAGCATTTAATTCCAATACTGCTCGGGCGGTATCACAACCAATTTCATGTAAAGCCTGAATCGCTTCTTTGCCAAAATCTTCTTCAAATTCTGCCAAGTCGATATCGTCTTCTTCTTCTACTTCACGATACACATCAATTTCGCATTCTGCGAGCTTGGATGCCAGACGAATATTAACTCCGCCTTTACCAATTGCTTTGGAAACTTCATCAGCAGGAACCAAAACACTGGCATTCTTACCTTCTTCATCCAATTCAACTTTTAATACCTCAGCAGGCTGAAGCGCTCTTTTAATAAACTCATGCTTATCAGATGTATAATTGATTACATCAATATTTTCATTCTGAAGCTCACGTACAATGGCATGAATTCGAATTCCTTTCATACCAACACATGCTCCAACAGGATCAACACGCTCATCGTGTGAGATTACCGCTACTTTAGAGCGATCTCCTGGAGAACGAGCAATCTTTACCAAATCAATGATTCCATCAAATACTTCAGGAATCTCGTTTTCAAATAATCTTTCTAAAAACAATTCTGATGTTCTTGAAATAATAACTGTTGGATTACCATTGCGCATATGCACACCTGTAACTACCGCACGGATGGTATCTCCTTTTCTGTAACGGTCTTTGTAGATCTGCTCATTTTTAGGAAGCATTAATTCCACACCGTTGTGATTTACTAAAATATCTTTGTTTTGGCGAACCTGATATACATCACCTAAAATAATTTCGCCAACACGATCTGTGTAGTCATCGTAAATATTATCTTTTTCGATCTCACGGATGCGCTGAGCCAGTTGTTGACGAGCCATCATTACGGCACGTCGACCAAAATCCACGATCTGAACTTCCTGAGCAAGCTCATCATATAGTTCAATATCCGGATCGATCTTTTTGGCATCTTCCAGAGAAATTTCTGCTACTTCATCAGTTAGCTCTTCTTTTGGAACTACTTCCTGAATATGCAAGATCTGCAATTCACCTCTGTCAGCATTCAGAATAACAGAGAATGCATCATCCGTTTCGTAAGTTTTACGAATCATAGTGCGGAACACATCCTCTAGTATTGACAACAATAGATCGCGATCAATTCCTTTTTCTTTTGCGATTTCTGCAAATGAGGAGATAATTTGTTTTGATAAGTCGTTCTGCATCAGCGTGGCTTAGTATGTATTAAATATTTGGGACGATCTTTGCTTCTTTTATATCGTCGAATAAAACCTTAACAGATTTACCGTTTTGGTCTTCTAGCATAATTCCGTTTTCGTCAACACCAACTATAATTCCTTCGGTTTTGTCGTATTCATCTTCTTTTTTGAATTTAACCTTAGCTTTTCTTCCTTCATTTTTTTTGTACTGTCGCACATCTGAAAGAGGTCTGCTAAGTCCCGGAGACGAAACATTTAGTCGGTATTTATTTTCAAATAACTCATGTGCTTCCATCAAAAAACCAAGTTCTCTGCTGATATCAGCACACTCATCCAAATTCACTCCGCGATCTTGTGCGTCTAAATAGAGCCATACTTCATTCAAACCGCTACCGGTTTTGAGTTCTACATCAACGACAAAGAGATCCTTAGGCTCTACTAATGGAGCCGCTAAGTCTTTAATTTTTTGTATGGTATCAAGCTGCATGATCCGGGAAATAAGGACAAAAAAAAGCGAGTGCCTTCACGACGCTCACCTAGATTCTAAATATAGCCTTAATTATGGAATCTTTCAAAGATTGATATAGGGTTTGTTTTGGAATAAAGGATATTCCTCAAAAAATGAAATTTAATCTATAGTCTTATATAAAATTTGACGTCCTTACCACCGAGCCTGAAGGCTCTACTAGTTTAAAGTGTGCTATTCTGTCTTCTTCCTCGTTTTCCTCGTTCCGTACCTCCGGTGCGGAACGCCCCCGGAAGCTCTGCTTCCACTGGTATTAATTATTTAAGGTGTATAACATAGAGACTAAAGGCTGCTAGTTTAAAATTTCAGATCGCAATTAATCCGTTGCAGGATGGAACTTAATCTTTAACTTATTACGGCTAATGCGGAGCGGAGCTCCTCCGGTTGAATTCCGTAGCAGAGCTACGGAACTAGATTAAAGTGTGCTATTCTGTCTTCTTCCTCGTTTTCCTCGTTCCGTACCTCCGGTGCGGAACGCCCCCGGAAGCTCTGCTTCCATTTATAATAACTATTTCACTTACATCCACCGAGCCTAAAGGCTATCCTTGTTTAAAGTGTACTATTTCAGCATTTAACAAGGAGGACATTTATATCCGCAAAGTTTTAAGAACAATTCTCTGATTATCATTTAAATTAGTACAGTTAATAACTTTTTTCTAAATCTTTACTCATCATTTTATATCATCCTCTACATTTTTAAACTAACTATGATTATGAAAAAGATTCTTTCTTCCTTTCTTGTTTTACTATTTGTCCTATTTCTATCTAACAACTCAAACGCACAATATGTAGAATCTTCGACTAAAGCTGAAATTGATGCTTCTATCGAGCAACGTGCCAAACTCAGAAACTCTTCGGCTTTTAAGAACTACCCGGTTCGCAATGTAGGACCAGTTGTAATGAGTGGACGTGTATCTGATATCGCTGTTCATCCTGATAACAGCAGGATTTTTTATGTAGCATATGCTTCCGGTGGAGTTTATAAAACCACTAATAGTGGTAATACTATGACTCCAATTTTTGATCACCAGGATGCATTGGGAATTGGAGATATAGCTATTTCAGGAGCGAACCATGATATAATATGGGTTGGAACCGGAGAAAATAACAGCAGCCGTTCCAGTTATGCAGGTGCTGGTGTTTTCAAAAGTATGGACGCCGGAGAAACCTGGGAATACACCGGGTTGAGAAATACACAACATATAGGAAGAATCTTAACTCACCCAACAAACGAAAATATCGCATGGGTTGGCTCAGTTGGTGCGTTGTATTCAACTAATAGTGAGCGTGGTGTTTATAAAACCACAGATGGTGGCAAAACCTGGGATAAAACTCTTTTTGTAAACGACAGCACAGGAGTGATCGATCTGGTAATTCATCCAACTAATCCGAATGTGCTTTTGGCTGCAACCTGGGAGAAAGATCGTAAAGCATGGAATTTTAAAGAAGGTGGAAACGGATCTGCGGTATACAAATCTACTGATGGTGGTGAAACATGGAGCAAATCAGTTAACGGACTTCCCCAAGGTAATTTTGTTGGAAGAATTGGATTGAATATAAGCCAAAGTAACCCTGATGTTATTTATGCTATTGTTGATAACCAGTTTGAAATGAAAGAAGAAAGAGAAAATGACAGTGATGCTTTAACTCAAACTTCATTCGTGGAAATGTCTGTAAAAGATTTTATGAAGCTTGATAACAAAAAACTGGAAAGCTTCCTCCGAAGAAATAGATTTCCGGAAAAATATACTGCTTCAAGTGTGAAGGCAGATGTAGATAATGGAAAATACAAACCTGCGGCTCTTGGTGAATTTCTTGGAGATGCCAATGCTGCACTATTCAATACTAGCATTAAGGGATTAGAAGTATACCGCTCTGATAATGGTGGCGATAGCTGGAAAATAACTCACGATTATGAGATTCCCGGCGTATATAACACTTATGGATATTATTTCGGAGAAATCAGAGTAGACCCAAATGATGAAAATACGATCTACGCTTTAGGAGTGCCTTTTATAAAGTCAACCGATGGTGGTAAAAGCTGGGAAATCAAAGCTAATAATGACCCGGTTCATGCTGATCAACAAGCACTTTGGATAAACCCAAATGATTCTGAACATATTTTATTAGGAAACGATGGCGGATTGTATGAAAGTCATGATGGAGGAGAAAACTTTATTCATCATAATTCTGAAGCGGTAGGCCAATTTTATACCGTAAGTGTAGATATGGAAAAGCCTTATAATATTTATGGAGGCTTGCAGGATAACGGTACTTTCGTAGGTCCTTCTACTTCCTCTCCAAACAGAAACCGCCCTTGGGAGCGATTATTTGGTGGCGATGGAATGCACGTTTATGCCAATCCACAAAACTCTGATATTGTATACGTTGGATTTCAATATGGAAATTATTTCCGTTTAGACAGAGATAAAGGAACAACTACAGGAATTACTCCACGTCATGATGTCGGCGAACCTCGTTACCGTTATAATTGGAACACACCTGTCAATCTGAGTCATCATAACCCTGATGTTGTTTATTTTGGTTCACAAAAATTGAGTCGTTCTTTAGATCGAGGAGAAACTTGGACAGCAATTAGTCCAGATCTTACAAACGATCACCCAAATGGTGATGTGCCCTACTCTACCATCACAACTATTGCAGAATCTCCACTTGATTTCAATCAAATTTGGGTGGGTACTGACGACGGAAATATTCAAATTACCAGAGATGGAGGAGCTAGTTGGACAAATGTAACCGGTAGCATCCCTAAAGATCTTTGGGTAAGTGAAGTTCATGCTTCAGTTCATGATAAAGGAACAGCATATGTTTCTCTGAACGGATATCGATTCGATGATTTTGATACATATCTGTACAAAACAACTGATTTTGGTAAAACCTGGACATCTTTGAAAGGCAATCTTCCAAATGAAGTTGCTAACGTTATTGTTCAGGACCCTGTAGTACCTTCCATTCTTTATGCGGGCTTGGATCATGGAACGTATATCAGCTTCAGTGATGGCAAAGAATGGCATTATTTAAACCAACTTCCTAATGTGGCAAGCTATGATATGGTAGTGCATCCAAGAGAGTTAGAACTTGTAATCGGTACTCATGGTAGAAGTATTTGGGTAATGGATGTTAAACCTCTTCATACACTTTCTGATAGATTAAGTGAGCGGGTAACCGGTTTTTCTCCGGAAGACATTCGCCATTCTAGCAGATGGGGTTCACAATTTTCACCTTATAGAGAGCCTTTTAACCCTAGCGTTAATCTTATGTATTTCGTTTCTAACAAAACGGGATCTTCAGTTGAGATAACTGTAAATAATAAAGAAGGCGAAAAAGTTTTTTCTACAAAGCAAGACTCAGATTACGGATTCAACATATTTGAGTGGGATTTAGTAGTTAAAACCGATAAAGCAGGTAACAAATCATACATTCAAAAAGGTGAATATACTATTGAATTTAAAGTTGGTAACACTAAGCATTCAGTTGACTTCAATGTTAAATAAATTACTTTTCTTAATACTCTCAGTAGCATTTTTAGCCGCTTGTGGGGAACCAAAAAAGAAAGACCAAACTGAGAAAAAAGGCAGAGTACTTGAATACACCAATACTTTGTCTTTTTTGGATGAAAATGGAAACGAAATATCAACTCTTAGATTTGAGAAAGCAGACGATCCTGCCGAGCGAAATCAAGGGTTGATGGATGTGACTTCAATGCCTGAAGATGCAGGAATGGTCTTCTACTTTGATACAGAAGAACCTCAAAGTTTTTGGATGATGAACACTCCACTCTCACTAGATATCATGTATGTAAGTGCAGACAGTATCATTGTTAGCATCTATAAAAGCACAACACCGTTTTCAGATAAATCTCTGCCATCTGGAAAACCTGCGAAATATGTTATTGAGACAAATGCCGGTTACAGCATTTCGAATGATATAAAAGAGGGAATGAAAGTTCGTTTTTAACTAGTGAACAGAGCTGTTCAGGTTCATATTGAACACACATTCTCTGTTCTACAGTTATTTTTAAAATTCAACTTCTGCTTCTTCTTTATCAGCGAACTCATGTAGGAAGTCCATAACATGAGAAACATTCTCTTTTGATCCAATATAGATCGGAGTTTGTTGATGAATAGCAGTTGGTTCTATTTCCATTATTCTTTGGTGACCATCAGTTGCCATCCCTCCTGCTTGTTCAATAATGAAGCTAAGTGGGTTACACTCATACATCAATCTTAGTTTACCATTCGGGTAGCGTTTGCTATGTGGATAGATAAAAATACCACCTTTTATCAATGTTCTGTGAAGGTCTGCAACCATGGATCCAATGTATCTGGCTGAATATGGCCTTCCCGACTCTTCATCATCTTCCTGACAATATTTGATATATTTTTTTAAGCCAAGTTCCCATGAATTATAACTTCCTTCATTGATGCTGTAGATCTTTCCATGATCAGGAATCTGAACCTTTCTGTCGCTAAGAATGAATTCTCCTAAACTTGGGTCCAGTGTAAACAAACTTACATTTAAACCGGTAGTATAGGCTAAAGTGGTACTGGAACCATATAGAACATATCCTGCAGCCACTTGCTTAGTTCCCGGCTGTAAAGCGTCTTCTTCTCTTACTGCTTGGTCGAATCTTGGCTCTTTCATATAAATTGAGAAAATACTTCCAATAGATACATTCACGTCAATATTTGAGGAACCATCAAGTGGGTCCATGTACACAATATATTTTCCTCCGGTGCTACTCAGCTTTACAATTCCATCATTTTCTTCTGAAATTACCATGCAAGTGATGCCTGAGCGTTCTAATGCAGAGATAAGTTGTGAATCAGCAAAAAGATCTAACTTTTTTACAGATTCACCATGGATATTTGTAGAACCATCATAGCCCAAAATATTGGTAATACCTGCTTTATTTACCTCTCGTGAAATAATTTTTGCAGCAAGACTAATATCTCTTAACAATTGCGAAAGTTCTCCGGTTGCTCCCGGAAACCTGTTTTGAGCCTGAATAATAAATTCTTCAAGCGTTACAAGGCGTTCTTCTTTTTGTGTAGTCATTATCCCTAATATATTATTGGAAGCGCTTTTCTGTAATATATGAATGTTTTTTAGTCAATTTCCTTTTAAAATTTCCTAATCTCTTTTAAAAGTACTTCTGCTTTTGATTTCAATTCATTCACTCCTTCATCATTGTTTATAATGAAGTCTACTAGATCGGTTAAACCGGAAAAATCTTGCTGTGCCGAAATACGGTTTTCAATTTTATTTCTATCAGAATTATCTCTCTTGATAACACGATCCACTCTGGCTTTTTCTTTTGCTTCAACCAGAACAACAAAATCCAGATCATCTGGTCTTCCGTTTTGTAATAGAATTGCAGCTTCTTTAACAAATACACCCAATCCTTCTTTCTCTTTTTGGTCTGCGATTTCTTCAACCTTTTTCCAAAGCACAGGATGAACCAAATTATTTAATTCATTCACTCTTCCTTTTTCAAATGCTTCTTGAGCTAAATATTGACGATTAAGGCTCCCATATTCGTCATATGCTTTATCACCAAAAGTGGATTTTATCTTCTTTACGAGTTCCTCATCTTCAACCATCAGTTTTTTAGCCAAGTCATCTGCATAAACAACAAAAGCACCTAACTTTTCCCATTCTTTGCATAAAGTAGTTTTACCTGAACCAATTCCTCCGGTTACTCCTACCCTTATCATACTTACTGGGGCTGCGTTGAAATGGTGAGTAAATACGCTTTAATAAATTCGTCCAGATCTCCATCCATAACTCCATTTACATTGGAAGTTTCGTGATTGGTTCTGTGATCTTTTACGCGCTGATCATCAAATACATAGCTTCTGATCTGAGATCCCCACTCGTTCTTTCCTTTGGAGCCTTCGAGTTTAGCTTTTTCTTCTTCCTGAATTTCCTTTTCCAGTTTGTAGATTCTGGACTTCAATAAGACCATAGCTTTTTCTCTGTTCTGAAGCTGAGAACGCTCCTGCTGACATTCAGCAACTACTTTCTCGATCCTGCCATCAGAAAGCTCGCCTTCCCAGATCAAACGAACTCCTGTTTCAACTTTGTTCACATTCTGTCCACCCGCACCACTGGAATGAAAGCGCTGAAGTTCTACTTCACTTTCGTTGATGTTCACTTCAATAGAATCATCGATCAAAGGCGAAACAAAAACAGAACAAAAAGAAGTGTGCCTTCTTGCATTGCTGTCGAACGGAGAAACTCTTACTAATCGATGTACTCCACTTTCTGCCTTCAAAAAACCATAGGCATTGGTTCCCTGTACTTCAATAGTCGCAGATTTTAATCCGGCAACATCTCCATCCTGATAGTCGATATTGGAAACATTGAAATCATTTTTTTCAGCCCAGCGAACATACATTCTGTATAACATCTGAGCCCAATCCTGACTTTCCGTTCCGCCGGCTCCCGGATTAAATGTAACTACTGCATCTCTCTGATCATCCGGACCATTGAGCATATTTCGTAACTCAAGAGCTTCCAGCTTTTTCTCGAGCTTGGCATATTCTGCATTGATCTCACTTTCAACATCTTCACCCATTTCTTCGAATTCGAGAAATACGTTGATGCTGTCTCTGAGTTCATTTAACTCATCCCAGGATTGTACCAGACTTTTTTCGTTATCCATCTGCTTCATAATTGCTTGTGCAGAAGACGGATCATTCCAAAATTCTGGATCCTGAGTTTTTTCAGTAAGTTCTATTATGCGGACTTTTCTTTTGTCGTAGTCAAAGATACCTCCTGAGCGAATCCACGCGCTCATAGAGTTCGTTTAAATGATCTTTATTTATTCCCATTCGTTCAGTTAATTAGTCTTTTCCGCCTCTGGTAAGTAATACACCAAGAAAAAGTCCGGCTACAAATGCAACACCCAAACCTTGCTCCGGATTGGCTCTAACATACCGACGAGCATTTCTGTATTCATGACGTAATTCTCTTTCCAGACGATCTTTTTCATATTGAAGTCTGTCCAGAGCTTTGTCATAACTTTCTATAGCTTTTTGCTCAAGAATGTCTCCTGCCTTTTCCAACCCTTCTTCAATTCTTTTCTTTCTTTCTGATGTACTCATAATTTTCCTTATTAATAATTTTAAAAATACGAATTTGATAGCAAATTGATAGGATCAATACTCTGTAGATTCCTAAAAAATATGCTAAGTTTGATTAATGAAAAATTCGATAACGAATCTTTGGTTTAAATACCTTACGTCTCATTTTCTTATATACAATACGTGTTGGGAAGATCCCGAAATTGATAGAATTTTAATTAATTCAGACTCCACCAGCGATATCCTCATGATAACGAGCGCAGGAGATAATGCGTTCGATTACCTTCTTGACTCACCAAACGCGGTTCATTGTGTGGATATTAATCCCTATCAAACGGCTTTATTTGATTTGAAATGCGCTCTGTTTAGGCATGGAAATCATAAGTATTTAGAGCGTCTCTTTTTGACCGGAAAGAATGAATATTATCAGACTATTTTCGAATCAGTTGAACCTCTTTTAGAAGAGAACACCTATAAATACTGGAAATTTCAAAAAGAGTGGTTCAGCCCAAAAAAAGGATTTTATTCACATGGGTTAACCGGAAATTTCGCTCGATTCCTCAATTTTTTAATTGATTTAAAAGGACTCAGAGTTTCCATCAACAAAATTATAAGAGAAGAGAGTACTACCGTCAGAAAAGATATTTTTTTAAATACCATTGAACCGGTTTTGTGGAAAGGTCTAAGTAAACACTTATGGAAATCTGATCTGGTTTTAGGGTTTGCAGGCATTCCTGAAACTCAAAGCTCGGGTATGGTTGATCTGAATGAATATATGAGAGAGACTCTTTATAACATATTCGTTAACCAAGGAGTGAATAAAAATTATTTCTGGCGACTTTATTTGGATGGTTACTATTCCAAAAACTGTTGCCCGAATTACCTTAAAAAAGAACACTTTGGATCCATTCGATCACAGCTTTCTAAGCTCTCTCGTTCAACCGGTACATTGACTGGTTTCTTGGATTCTACCGACAAGAAGTATTCTCATTTTATTCTTTTAGATCATCAGGATTGGCTTATTGGAAATGGAACTGATGAATTGGATAAAGAATGGGTTTCAATTCTGCGATCAGCTAAACCCAAGGCCAAAATTCTGATGAGATCCGTTCATCAAAATCTGGATTTTTTACCGACCTTTGTGAAAAGTAAAATTAAGTCATTACCTGTGTCTAAGGAATTTCTGTCAAAGAACGATAGAGTTGGAACCTACCCATCCACTTTTCTACTTGAAATTGATGTTTGACTCGGTAAGCTCATATTACAAAGTACATTCAAAGATCTATGATCTTACAAGATGGAGTATTTTGTTTGGCCGAGATCGTTTACTTGAAGTAATTCCAACCGATTTCCAACCCGAAAGAGTATTAGATCTGGGTTGTGGAACAGGAAAACATCTCGTCAAACTTGCTGAGCGATTTCCTGAGGCCAAGATCATTGGAGTTGATGCCTCTAAAGAAATGCTTAACAAAGCTTCAGTTAAAATAAAGTCCTTTGATCATATAGAATTAGCTCACACTACCCTCAATACTTTTTTAAACAGCAACAATTCCTTTGATCTTATCGTGTGCTCTTATTCCCTGACAATGTTCGGAGATGATCACAATTATTTAGAATTGATACACGATTCATTAACACAAAATGGTTTGCTTGCAGTAGTCGATTTCGATCATACTCCTCTAAAAGTTTTTGAACAATGGATGAATCTCAATCATGTAGAAATTTCAGGCAGATTATTCCCCCAACTTAAAAACACTTTTCAAGAAAAGAATTCGGAAACCAAAAGCTCTTATTTCGGATTATGGAAGTACACATTATTTCTGGGTGGCAAGTGATGGATTGAATTAAATTTTTGTTATCATTGACACGCCCAAAAAAGCGCTTTCATTTTAATTCATGCAAGAACTACTCACAAATACAAAAACGGCTTTTAAGTATAAATCCACTAAGGATCTAAAACTTGCAAAGTGGATCTATGGAATCATGCACCAGTATCCGGATTTGGTATTGAGCATGAGTGAACTAGGAATGTTTGCCGTAGAATGGAAAATTCCATTTGCTGACCAAATAGTTTATAACACATTCTACAAAGTTTTTTGTGGAGGCAAAGACCTGAAAGATTGTATTCCCGTTGTTGATAATCTTGCTGAATTTGGTGTTGAAACTGTTCTGGATTATGGTGCAGAAGCCAAAGACTCTGAAGAGGAATACGAAGCTGTAACGGAAGAGTTTTTAAAAGCTATCCGCTTTGCCGGACGTCGTGCTTCCATTCCACTTATAAGCATGAAAATTACAGCACTTGCGGATTTTGAGCTTTTAGAAAAATATAGTAACCCTTCCTCGGTTAAAACACCACTTGAAGTCATTGATTGGGAACGGGCTAATGCACGGTTCGATCTGATTTGCAAAACAGCTCATGAAAACGGCACCAGTATTTTTGTGGATGCAGAAGAGAGCTGGATTCAAGGCGCTTTAGATAGCATGGTTTTGGATATGATGAAAAAGTATAATACCAAAGCTCCGATTGTTTACAACACCTATCAGATGTATTTGAAAAGTTCACGAGATCGATTGATTTCTCATCATCAGGAATTGAAAAAAGCAGGATCGGTTTTAGGAGCAAAGATCGTACGTGGCGCTTACATGGATAAAGAATCTAAACGAGCCAAAGAACTTGGCTTGGAAGATCCGGTTTATCCTACAAAAGGTGATACAGATGATGCGTACAATGAAGCCATAATTTACAGTTTCAAGGAGCGGGATAACATGGCTTTTTGCTGTGCTACTCACAATCGCGAAAGTTGCATCATGCTACTGGAATTGATAAAAGAAAATAAAGTTGAGAATCATCCGAATATCTCGTTTTGCCAGCTTTACGGAATGAGTGACAATCTGACCTTCAATCTGGCTACTCAGGGCGTCAGAAGCATGAAATATCTACCATACGGTTCTGTTGAAAATACATTCCCCTACTTAGTTCGCAGAGCTCATGAAAACACTTCTATCACCAACGACGCTTCTCGTGAATATCTGATGTTAAGCGAAGAACTCGAACGCCGGGAAAAAGCGAAAAGAAAGTAAGTAAATAGAATATTGAATATTGAACAAGGAATATTCAATGATGAGTTTTAGTGATGCAGGATGTCATCCTTAGCACACCTGTGAAGGATCTATACAATCATTTACTAAACCAACTCTTATAGTTCAATATTCTGATGTCTGGCACTCACCGTGTATTGACAAAATTTTAGTTTATTTACTTATATTAATTTTCTTATTTCAATAATTGGGTTGGCTTATCAGCCACCCACTCTTTACACTATTAATCCGAAATAATGAAGTTCTTTAAGTACACACTCCTTTTTCTGCTAGGAACTCTGATTCTGAATACAATAAGTTGGTATTTCATTGGCAAAGAAAATGTTCTAAAAACTTCACTTAGCTTCTTCCATCAAGATGAACAATATTCTCCTATCGATACACTATTTATCTACTCTGGTTACCTCGGCCCTAGTGATTTAGAGATATACGGAGATATTAGTGGAATTAAAGAGTCATTTAGAAATAATTTTTTAGCGAACCTTAAAATTTCTAGTAACGCAAATAAAGTTCAATACATTAACTCAACGGGAGAAATTTTTTCAGAACTATCCGATGGCAATATTAATTTTTTAGTAAACATTGATTATAGATATCTCTTCAGCGCTGAGATTTATGTTGGGGTAGTTACTTCCGAATGGTATGTTGCCGAATATAAACAAGAATATGTTTGGTTTTTTGGCTGGTGGCAATTGAAAGAGTCTGAAATTGGCTGGCCTGCAGTATAAGAAAAGTCTACTCTTTCCAAACTTGGCGAAAGCGTCTCACTTGCGCCCTCTTAAATATCTGGGTTAATACACTCTATTTATCATCTAAACTATGGAAACATTCTTTTCTTTATTCTTCCTATCAAGTCCTATTCTATGGGTATTTAGTTTGATAATATTGAAAGACTGGAAGCACTTCTGGAAATTCTTATTTGCTAACCTATTTATTTTAGCATGCTATTACTACATCATATTATATACAAGGTTGATTGATTTAGGACATGATGAATACGGACTTGTTGCAATAGGAGCTTTTTTGTTTACTATTTCTATCCATGTGTTACTTGGATTTTTATTTGCAATGACATACAAATTTCGAAAGGCCTCATCTCATAGCTTTAATCCGGAAGATTCTTAACTGATTTTATTTATCTTGGAAAAGATGGACTCTCATTAAAAATTTGCTCTTAAGTGAAGAAAATTATTGCAATATTTTATGTTCTTATTCTGAGTATGAGTGCTTATTCCCAAGATACTTTTATAACCGAAGGAATAGTCATCGATATGTATGATTCAACATCTCTTCCATTTGCACCGATATTTTCTGATTCAGTACTTATAGCCCGAACAGATTCTTCTGGTAGGTTTCATATTGAATTAACCCAAAAACCCGAATTTTTGACTTTCGGATTCATAGGATATGTTCAAAGGAAAGTGCCTATTGATTCATCTGGTTTTTATACTATAAAATTAAAAAGTGTTGTAACAAGACATTTCTATGACAGTCAAAAAATTATTTTGGGAAGTGATTACCAGTTCAATAATCAAGCTATAGGTGGTTATTTTCACTTTAGTACACCCTTCATTTTTGATCAATATTTATTGAAAGTTAATTTCAATGGGTATACAAATTTCTCATCCTATGACTTTATCGAAATACAGAGCGATATAGATTACTTAGTTTCCAGATCAAAATTCGTTTTATCAATAAATTTAAATTATCTGCATTTGACTTCAGATAAGTTTACAATCGAAGAACAATCTATTGGTTCTGATCTCTATTTTGGTATTCCAATGAAATTTTTGATTGGTTTAAGTGAAATCAGCTATACAGAGAACCTAACTAATTTTAATAGAATTGGTTTTACAGGTGGTCTACAAAGATATTTTTATCAAATCAGGTCAGATATCAAATTTAGTGTAACCAAATACGGTAGTGCTTTTGCATATAATTCCGAATTATCGTCGAATTTATATAAAACTAGAAAATTCTATAACGATATAGATTCTTTTATCAGTTTTAGAAAAATTGAATCTTATAAAGAAATCACTATTGGTTTAAGATATAGGTTCACTTACCATCAAAACCACGAAAGAATAAACAGTTATTAAGTACTAGATTAAGTAGAAAATTATACTGTGCAGATTCTTCAGCAGTAGCCTCAGAATGACTTCCTAGCCTAAACCTAGCCACACTTCAATATTGAATATTCCTTAATCGATATTCAATATTCAAACACCTAGCCCACCAACCTAGCAAAAGGGTCTCGCTTGCGCTTTTTCTTATTTATTTCTGGGTCAAAAGACGAAGTTTTCTCCAATTGTTCTGAATGAATAAAACATACGAAAGAAATACTACCTAACTTTCATTCATTTTAATTTGAGCTGTTATTTAGGATATCTGAAATGATAGTTAAACGAGACTGGATATTCGGCATATTCTTTTGAAAGTACTTTGATCATATACTCTCCTACAAATGGAATTGCATTTAAACCTCGATTAAGACCTACTTCATAATAAAGAGTATCATTTTTCAATTCCAAGGTTTGTTTATAAACATATACTGGACTACCCTGAATTGATGTTATTCCACCTATTATGAATTCTTTTTGAAAGTCAATATTAACAGAATCATTGCAATTAATTATTTTTCCAAATTCAAAATCATTATCAAGTTTTAGCTTCACAGCAAATAAGTTCTCACTGTCAAATGGTATCTCTATTTTCGATCGATCGTATTCGCATTTATCAACAATTTCAAAGGTTTCATCTTCTTTAATGCTAATAAACGCTCTAAGAACCTCAAAAGGAATTTCTATTTCTTCGATTTCAGGGTATGTGCTGCAATTGCTGCTTAACAGGAATGGAATGAGTAGAATCAGGACAAGTAAAACTTGCCAGTATCTAAAACGATTTGATCTGATGTTTTCTAATTCCATAAGCTTCTCACATATCTTAAAAGTATAAGATTTCCCTAAGTGCTCGATAAGTAACGCTCATATTTAGAAAATAGCATATGGTTTAGTTGGATCAAAATGTGAGTAGTCTTCATGAGCCACTGTTCTATATCCACAAATCTAGCGAAAGCGTCTCACATGCGCATTTTCTTTTTTATATCTATTAAAAGGCTGAGTTTTCTCCAATTGCTCTGAACTAAACTGTGCAGAATCTTATCTAGAATAATCCGAAAGAAGAAACGTTAATTTTATAAGCCATTGAATATTCTAAGTTTCTTCTTATTCTCATTAACACTTATTTGTTATATTTTAATAAGAAAATTATTCTTCTTATGACATACAAACTCACTTCAAAAAAGGTAATTTTTATTCTATTAATAGTAATTATAGGTGGTTGTAACATTTTTGGTGTAAGTGATTTAGAAAAAGGGACGTTTCATGCATTTATGGAGGGTGATGAAAGCAAAACTTTTCATGGAGAAGCAGTCTTTGAAGCAATTACCTATTGGTTAGAACCCAACTATCTTTTTGTTCTTAGAGATTATTCACAAACTAATTACAAAACAATTACTTTCTGGAGAACGCCTATACTTAAGAAAGGTACTTATGATATAGGAAATCATAATAATCCTGATGAAGTTAATTCAGATATGATTCTTGTTGATTATTCTGAATTTAACATAGAGAATGATCATAGACAGAAATATTATTCTAAAGGAGGAATTTTAAAAGTTACATCTGTAAGTAAAAATTCTTTTACAGGATCTTTTAATCTAGAATTATTTCGAAATATTAATGGTCTGGAAGAGATTATTGATACAAAAGAAATCATACTTTATGGTACTTTTCATGCAGAACGAGGAGACACAGGTTATACCATTTTCTAAGCTTCTATCAACAGTTCTTTATACTGAAGTTCCTGAACTAAACTGTGCAGATACTTCGGCAGTAGCCTCAGAATGACTTCCTAGCCTAAACCTAGCCACACTTCAATATTGAATATTCCTTGTTCAATATTCAATATTCAAACCTCTAGCCTTCTACAAGCTGATCTTTATACTGTAATTCGTAGAGTTTTTTATACAGGCCGTTTTCTTGTATGATCAATTCCTGATGAGAACCGGATTCTCTGATCACTCCTTTGTGCATAACCAGAATTTTGTCTGCTCCCTGAATGGTAGAAAGTCGGTGAGCTACTACAATGGATGTTCTCCCCTTCATCATTTTATCACTGGCTGCGGTAACCAAAGATTCCGTTTCGGAATCCACACTGGAAGTGGCTTCATCCAGTATTAATATCTGAGGATTGTAGACCAAAGCGCGAACGAAACATATCAGCTGTTTTTGTCCCATAGAAAGTGAAGCACCACGTTCACGAAGTTTGTAATCGTAAGTTCCTTTCAGTTTTTCTATAAAGCGATGCGCTTCCACTTTATGAGCGGCTTCGATCACTTCTTCCCTGCTAATATCAGGATTTCCCAAAGTGATATTTTCTAAAATCGTACCTGAGAACAATGCGTTATCTTGCAATACCAATCCAAAATTAGATCGAAGTTCATTCAAACTCAGATCTCGAATATCAATCCCATCGAGTTTTATACTTCCTTTCTGGATGTCATAAAATCGCAGTAATAAATTAATAATGGTAGTCTTCCCTGCTCCCGTTGCTCCGACAATAGCGATGGTTTCTCCTTCATTGGCGGTAAAAGAAACGTCTTTGAGAATTTGTTCACCATCTTCATTGTATTTGAACCACACATTTTCAAAAGTGATCTGACCTTTGGGATCAGAAATGGTTTTGGGTTCATCCGGTTCCTGAACTTCTGTTTCAATATCCATTACATTGAAAATTCTTTCCGAAGAAGCTAACGCAGATTGAAGTGTGTTGAACTTTTCGGAAAGTCCACGGATCGGCATAAAAAACTGTCTTGAATATTGAATAAAAGCCAAAAGTACTCCAAAGGTTACTCCTCCCATCAACGCACGACCTCCGCCGTACCAAACAACCAACGCCATTGCAAAACTTGCCATCATTTCAACCAAAGGCCAAAAAATGGAGAAGTAGAAAATCGTTTCAATATGGGCTTTTCGGTGAGCTGCATTAATATCTTTGAATTTATCGTGCTGCTTTTTTTCTCTGTTAAACAGCTGAACAATATCCATTCCGTTGATATGCTCCTGAACAAAAGAGTTTAATCGAGCAATTTGATCTCTAACTTCCAAAAAAGAGATCCTAACTTTGTTCTTGAACCAGAACGTAGCGTAAAACAAAAATGGTAAGATCGCGATGGTAACCAAAGTAAGTTCCCAACTCATGCTGAACATAAAATACAGTATGAATATGATCCGGAAGCAATCCCCAATAATGGCTACCACACCATCAGAGAGAAGTTCGCTAAGCGCCTCAATATCACTGGTGGTTCTTGTGATGAGTTTACCGATGGGATTCTTATCGAAAAATTGAACGTTTAAATGCTGAATCTTCTTGAAAACGGCGTTTCTAAGTGAGAATAATGATCCCTGTCCAAACCATCGCGTGATGTATGTATTGATAACCTGAAGAACAAACTCACCGATCTGAGCCAGGAAAAGCAATCCAATGATCTTAAGTAATCCTTCCAGATCTTTGAACGCTATATAATCATCAACAGCAATTTGAGTAAGTTTGGGGCGTACCGTACCCAAGAAGGCTGCTGTTAGCGTCAAAGCTATGGCAAGCACTACAAACCATCGGTATGGTTCTATATAAAAATAAAGCCGCCGAATTAATCTTCTATCGACGGCCTTTTTAGTTTCTTTCTTACCCAATGCGTTTCAATTTAAAATCTGTCCTGATCTCTGTATGAAGATCTTGAACGATTGCTTGAATCCTTATTCCAGCGGTTTTCGTCATTGCTTGCTGGTCTTTCACTATCCGGCCTTCGACTTTTATACCCACTGTTTCGATCTCGGCTATTACTTCTGTAATTACTTCCACCACTTTTTCTTCTGGGGCGGAAATTCTTTCTTCCACCGCCTCTGCGATCGTTGCTTCCTTTGCTGTAGTTACTACTGCTTCCGGAATCCTTAGTAAGATCTTTTAACTCAACTTTTGCTTTAACAATTCCTCTTTCATGGGTAGGATCTGTGAAAATTGGTCTTAATTCATTTGCTAGCCAAGCCGGATAGAAACCTTCTCTGGCTTCTTTCAATAACAAGTGTGCATTGGTGTAACGCGCTGAAAAATGTCCGATCACCAACAATTTGGTTTGAGCCTCTGTGGCTACCCGTGCAGCGTCTTTTGCAGATGAATGTCCGGTTTCTGAAGCTTTATCAGATAGAGAATCACTAAAAGTTGCTTCGTGATAAAGGATGTTGGTATTCATCCCCAGTTTAACTGCATTCGGGCAGTACTCAGTGTCGGTTACATAAGCAAAACTGTCGCCGGGCCGGGGATGACCTACGATATCAGAAGATTTCACAATTGTTCCGTCGGCTAACGTTACATCCTGACCGTCTTTAAGATCTTTAAAGTGTTGGTCTTCTGTGACTCCCATCTCAGTTGCTTTTTCAGCATCCACTTTTCCGGGCTTATCTTTTTCCTGAAATCGGTAACCTAGGCAATATCGTCTGTGTTTTAACGCTCTAGCCTCCACGTAATAATCATCTTCATCAATTACACGTGCCTCGTCGGTTCCTTCTTCTACTTCGATAAAGATAATCTCAAATCCTAGTTCAACACTCGAGAATTTTAAATTCCATTCCACATATTCCTGGATCCCAGCCGGAGCTACAATTCTTAGTGGTTTTTCTCTTCGTTGAAGCTGAAGTGTTGATAACAACCCGATTAACCCTGAATAATGATCTACATCAAAGTGAGATATGAATATACATTCTATTTTAGATCGTTTTATTCCTGCTTGAAGCATTCTCATTTGAGCATTTTCGCCACAATCAAAAAGGAAAACGCTTCCTTCTCGCCAAAGTGCTACTGCAGGTAAATGTCGTACTGCTGTTGGGGTTGCTGAGGCTACGCCTAGTGGAACTACTATCATTTTATGTCTCCCGTAATGTTATTTTAAATGAGGAATTGCGTTCAGGCTATCCTCATATCCAGTTTTTATATTTCAGCCAGTTCTTGTTCTAATATTTGCTTGTTATACATGTTTGTATAATGTCCTTCAAGTTCTAAAAGTTCTTGATGGTTCCCAGATTCTACTATTTCACCATCTTTCAAATAATAAATCACATCCGCATCTTTTATAGTTGAAATACGGTGACTTATCATTATTGTTGTCCTGCCACTTAATTCTTGTCTCAAATGTTTTAGTATGGCTTCTTCTGTTTTTGTGTCAATTGCGCTTAATGAATCATCAAAAATCAGGATATTAGGGTCTTTAATTAATGCCCTTGCAATAGCCGTACGTTGTTTTTGCCCACCCGAAAGAGTTATTCCCCTTTCTCCTAACATAGTCTCGAATTTTTTTTCAAAATCCAAAATATTCTCTTTCACCTGAGCTTTTTCTGCGGCTTCTTCTATCATTTCGTTAGTGGCATTTTCTATGCCAAAAGAAATGTTATCTCCAATAGTATCTGAAAACAAAAAAGTATCCTGAGGTACAAAGCCAATTGCAGATCTTAGCTGTTCCAAGTCCAGAGATTTGATATTCTGACCGTCTATCAGTACTTCTCCATCATTTGGATCGAATAAACGTGGTATTAGTTGAACTAAACTTGTTTTTCCTGATCCGGTTCTTCCAACAATGGCTATATTTTGTCCTTTTTCAATTTTGAAACTAACATTCTTGATCACATTTTCTGTTGTGTCCGGATATTTAAAGCTCACATTCTTGAACTCAATTGAACCAAATGATGTTTGTTCGTCTTTTTGATTGTCATTGTTATCAGAGTTCTCTATTTCAATAGGTTGATCTAACACTTCAGCAATTCTGTTCCAAGAGGCTAATGACTTTTGGAATCGGTTGGTTGTATAACCAAGAGCGGCTACGGGCCATGTTAAATATGCTACATAAATAAGAAACTCGGCAATATTACCAATGGTGAGAGAGCCTTGAATGATCATCTCTCCACCTTTCCATATTACGATCAATAATGAAATTCCTATCAGAAAGTTTAAAGCGGGATGAAAAAGTGATTCGATCATATCGAGGCGAAGTTTTTTCTTTCGATACTGCTCACTCATTCTTTCGAATTTCTTCTGTTCATTTTCTAACCTGTTGTAGGCTTTGATCAGTCTGATACTAGAGAATGTTTCTTTAGCTTGTCCTGCTAATTGCGAATACTGTTCCTGAATAATTGTTGAGTGCTTATGAATGTAACCGGTTATCCAATATGCAAATACCGAAATAAATGGAAGTGGGATCAAAGCCCAAACCATAAGGTCTTTGCTGACTATGTACATCATTGTTATCACAAAGCCTGCACGCGTAATTGTATTAATGCTGTACATGATAACCGGGCCGTAGTATTCCCGGACTTTGTTCACATCTTCTGTTGCTCTAACATAAATTTCTCCCGAAGAGTACTTTGCATAAAAGCGCTGAGGAAGTTTCATGAGTTTTTCAAGAATTTCATTTCTCATATCAAACTCAACTTTTCTGGAAGAAACGATCAGAGTCTGGCGTGTTGCAAATAGGAGAATTCCATATAAAGCTACCGCTCCAATCAAATATCCGGCATTTTCAGCAAGTATTATTCCGGCTTCTGTTGAAAAAAGAGTGGCAAAAAGAGTTTCAGCACCATCGTACTGAGCCTCTTTCAAAGCCTCAACTTCATCCATAGTTTTACGGATAAGACCCGGAATCCATACAAGGAAGAAATTTGCTCCTGTAAGGAACAAAGTACCAAGTACAACTGACCACTTGTACTTTTTTAGATAGCTATTTAATCGCTTTAAAGCACCCAAAAGAACGGGTTTAAAAGTTTATATAATTATTCGGAGAATTTATGATTCCAGAATTTTCCTATCGCCAAACCTGATAAATAAGCAGATTCTACTGAGTCTCCGTTCATATAACTACCTGCTAAGGCTATTGGCGCATCATTACCAACTACTTCCATAAAAGGATAAGGTAGAGGATTAGCAGCTTTACTGTATCTCCAGAAATGTAATTGTTTCCATTCCGGAAGTGCACTCCATCCGCCTAAAATTCCTGCCAATTCATCCAAGATTATTTCTTCAACTTCTTCAGCATCGGAGTCCTTATACTTTTCTGCGAATTCTGCAGTAGTATGAACAACAAATGAACATTCAGCTCCTTCTCCTCTTTTTGAAGCTTCATTGGTTATAGATTCTATCACCTCATTTTCACATGTCATCATAGCCCAATCCGGAAATTCTGTCTCACCGTAACCAACCATAAGTGAAAAAGATGGATAATATTCAACATCATCAACTTCACGAAGTAGTTTAAGTGTTTGTACTTCATCTATTGTTGTATTAAGAATGGCATAGGCTTGCTTAGATGGTGCAGCAATGATAACAGCATCAAAATTTTCTGTTAAACCGGTAGGGAAGTTTAGCATCCATGAACGTTTTTTGGTTCTATCTTCACCAATATGAGTTACTCCACTTACTTTAGTTTCAGTTCTTACATCAACCATTCGAGCTAGCTTTTTTCCTACCTGATTCATTCCTTCAGGAGCTATATATCTTTTTTTGTTAGGCTTAACAGTTGAAATCTCTCCGTTAGCATTACAATGAACAAAAGGTCCCTTCCAAGGAACCAAAACTCCGGAATTTGTCAACTCGCTAATTAATGGTTCAATATCTGCAGAAGAAACCTCAATGTACGGCAAACCATGATCAACCTTGCTGTTATTGTCTTTGCCGGCATAACGGGTTGCTAACCTTCCACCATAGCCTCTGCTTTTTTCAAATATTACGACCTCATGTCCTGATTCAGCCAAAACTCTTCCGGCTGTTAATCCTGCTACCCCTGCTCCAATTACTGCAATCTTCATTTCTGTTTTAATATAATTTATAAGTGTAATTCAAGTATCTAAATATTTTATAGGACTCTCTAAGTCATTCCTGCGAAGGCAGGAATCTGGAATGTACTATAAAACAAACATTATGCTAAATAGTTTGATCGAGATTCCAGGCATCCGCCGTGGAATGACCATTTCTATATTAACAATATGTCTAATACCGAATTCATTTAGTTAGTTAATTTCGAAAATAGTTACTCTGGGTTCAACTGCTTCCTTAGCTAATAATGCAGGCCAGTAAGCCACTACATCACTTGCTTTAGGTCTACCGCCTGCAAAACCGGTTACACCACTAGGGCCGGTTAAAATCAAGGGTGCTATTTCCATTCCAAAGCGATTTAAATCTTCCTTTTTGGGTCCTGTTACAGAAACTCTCATCTGTATTTCATCAATTTCATCATTAACAGGATCATCTGTTGGTGGGTGTTCATCCACACCATTGTAACCAATATACTCTTTATTAAATTCAGTTAGGTTTAACCCAAGTGCTTTTGCTCTTCCTTCAAGAATTTCAGCTCCTTTTTGTGCTTTTTTTAGTGCATCAGGCCATGAATACACTAATGTTGCGGAAAGCTTATATCCATCATTATAACTTGCTGAAACTTTATACGAATCGGTGAACGGCTCACCTTTTATTCCGTACACTTTAACTCTGTTCTTACCAACATCTTCAACATGGATGGAAGTAAAATCAGCTACTACATCCGGTGTTATATAATCTTTCGGATCACCGATTTCATATAATAATTGCTCTTTTACAGTTTGGGAACTAACCAGTCCACCTGTTCCTTCATGTTTAGTAACAAAAAATTCTCCACTTGGATAAGCTTCTACAATTGGAAATCCGATATCTGTAAAATCTTCTACTTTTTCCCAATCTGTGAAATTACCACCTGATGCCTGAGCACCACATTCCAGGATATGACCGGCTATTGTTCCAACCGACATTTTATTAAAATCATCGTAAGCCCATCCAAATTCATGTATCATAGGAGCTAAAGTAAGTCCTGTATCAGTTACACGCCCTGTTATTATCACATCTGCACCTAACTTCAAAGCTTCAACAATAGGACGACATCCAAAATAGATATTGGCACTTAGCAACTGATCTTTTACAGTCGTGATCGGCTCTCCGGTTTCCATGTTTTTCAATGCATGCCCGTTTGCAATCAATTCGTCAATGTTTGGAAGAATATCGTCTCCGTCAACAACCGCAACTTTAAGGTTTTTATATCCTTTTTCTTTGGCAATTTTTAAAATTTCATCTTTACAAGCTTGAGGATTAACCCCACCAGCATTGCTTATAACTTTGATACCGTCTTTTTCGATCTCTGGCAATACTTGTTCAACTACACCAACAAAGTCACGTGCATATCCCCAATCCGGATTTCTCATTCTCTGTTTTTGCATAATGGACATAGTTACTTCAGCCAGATAATCCATTACCAAATAATCTATTGGTCCATTTTTAGCCTGATTTACCGGAGCAATAGGGAGATCTCCCCAAAAGCCTTGTCCTGATGCAATACGAATAAATTCTTTCACGAAATTCTTCTTCTTGATTTAGTCTTTATAATTGTTGTGAATATCGTGAAAAATAGACTGGTTGTGAAATAAAAAAACCCTGCCTTTCAAAACAGGGTCTCTTGATGAACTTAACGTGTTCAGGTTAGTAAGGACTCGTTAATTCTAACGAAAATCTGCCGTAAACAAACCACCTTAATGTGTGGTTTTTAAGACTTGATGAGATTATAACTTATACCTTTTGCTACGGCTTCAGCCCTGTTTTTTGCTTCCAGCTTTTGGTAAATATTTCTGATATGGTATCTAACGCCGTCAACAGAAAGGAAAATCTTCTCCGCAATTGCTTTATACGAAAGCCCGGAAGCTAATTCTTTCAGAATATCTTGTTCCATATCGGAGAGATTTACATCCAGGTCTCGTTTTTTTTGGAATGATGAAATAACCTTTCTCGCGATATTTGGACTCATAGGCGAGCCACCGTCTACAGCAACTTTTATTGCTTCAATTAGCTCTTGAGGAGAAGTTTTCTTCAACAAATAACCTACAGCACCATTTCTTAATGCTGTAAATATCTTCTCGTTCTCATCGTGCATTGTTACCATGAGAGTAATAAGCTTCGGGTATTTTTCTTTAAAAATCTTCACCCCTTCTGTCCCATGAATACCAGGAAGTTCTATATCTAACAGAAGAACGTCGCTTTTACCCAGCTGATTTTCTTCAAGGGCTTCTTCACAACTTCCATATGTTCCAATCACACATAGATCTGATTCGAAGTCTAAGATGGTTTCCCATCCTTCCCTCATATACTTATTATCTTCAATTATAGAAATTTTTATCATACTCAAATGAATGGTATTAATACCTGAAAGTAACTACCGAAAAGGGCAGTTTATAATTTAATTTCTAATCTCCATCTTGTTCCGGAAGGTTCTGCTGTTTCATTTGTAAGAATAGCCTCTATTTTATTTGCCCTATACTTCAGATTCGAAATTCCACTTCCTTTAAACATATCCTCATCTGATAATCCTATTCCATTGTCTTCAACCTCTAAAATAATTCTATTCTCTTTTTTGAAAAGAACCACTTTAGAGTGATTTGCTTGGGAATGACGTACTATATTCGTAATCATTTCTTTAAATATTAACCACAAATCATGTCTTATTTTAAAATTCTTAAACCCCTTTATAGAATCGTCGAGTTCGATTTTATACTCAATTCCTTTGCTTTCAAACATTTCTGAAGCAAATCGGTTACACTTAGCCATGAAAGATTGCCAATCATCATTATTAGGGTCTATTGCCCAAATGATATCATTTATTTTTTCCTTTGCTTCAATAGCACTGGCATCTATTTTTCTAAGGAATTTAATAGATTCACTTGAGATATCCCTTTTCGCGGCTTCGCTAAAAAAGCTAATACTGCTTAGCGTGCCACTCAGATCATCATGAAGATCTTTTGAAATTCTATTTCTGGTAGCTTCCTCTCTAAGCAGATAAAACAATCTATATCTAAATAAGGCATAAGAAATTAGAACGATTGTTATGATCAGACCTAAAATAAAATACCACCTTTTCCAAAATGGAGGAGCTATATAGAAAGAAATAGTACTCGAATAAGTTACTGTTTCTTTCTTTGTGTTGACCGCCCGGATTACGAATTTATAATCGCCTGATGATAAGCCTGAGAAATTGATTGTTCTTCTTTTGTTTACGGGAATCCAGTTTTCACTTAAACCCAACAGTCTATATTCTAAATTATTTCTGTCAGGATTAATGAAATTGAGATATGAAAAATCGAATTGGATAAAATCTTTACCCTCTTTCAGGTTAAAGTTTCTCTCAACTATTGTGTTATAGATTTTACCATCTACATTCATTTCATAAACCACCACATTTCCTTTAAAAACTTGGTCTTTGATCTTGTTGGGATCGAAAAAAGTAAACCCTTCTACTCCTCCAAAATACATCCTCTCTTTTGAGTCTTTGAAGTAAGCTCCTCCATTAAATTCATTGCTTAGTAATCCATCTGATTTACTGAAGTTCTCAAAATTTATTTCTTCAGTATCAAATTTGGAAATCCCTGAGTTTGTACTAAGCCAAAGATTGTGCTCGGTATCTTCCAATATTCCATACACAACATCGCTGGGGAGACCATCACCTATTGTAAATGCTTTAAAAGATTCCTTTTCAGGATCGTAATTATATAATCCTGAATATGTACCTAACCAAATTCTTTTTTTGGTGTCCTCATAAATGACTTGAATCCTTGAAGGTGATCTTTGTTTTTTGTTATTGATGATTTCAGGTACAATACGCTTAAAGCTAGTATCAGCCTTATTAAATACAACCAATCCTTGAGAGAAAGTACCTATTAAAACTTCTTTTTCATTAATCGACTTAATTGACAAAACCCTATCATTTTTGAGGTAATCCGGGACTCGTATTTCTTCTTGCAATTCATCATTTGTAACAACATAAAAACCTTGATAAGCGCCCGCTATTACTTCATTTTCGGAAATTACCTCGAGACTTAGAATACTTTCATTTTCCAGTTTTTTTATTCTTGTTATTCGATCTGAATCAGATCTAATTTTAAACTTCTTTAATCCAAAGCCATCTGTCGCAACCCAATATTGCCCGTTATCATCTTTTTCTATGGCAATTATGCTTTCATTGTTAAATCCTTCTATGTTAGTAAACGTCTCGTTGGCTTGGTTAAACAATAAAAGCCCCTTTTGTTCTGTACCAATTAATATATCTCCATTATCAAGTTCATTAAAAGAGAGTATTACATCCGAAACCAGTTTTTGGTTTGTAGATTCACTTGAATACCCTTGAAACTGAAACCGGTCTTTATGGTAGTTGCTCAGCCCTGCATTATTGGTTCCTACCCAAATAATTTCATTAGAATCTTCGAAAAGGGTTCTAATGCTTGAGCTTTGAAGTTGAAATTCATTCTGTTTTTGAGGCGAAAAGTGATGTAAAACCTCGCCTGTATTGTTTGTTAAATATAGACCTTCTGAATCTGTAGCCATCCAAATATTGGATTCCTTGTCGATCAGAATATCAGATACTTCTACTCCTCTAAATGCTTTATTTAATTCAACTATTTCCTTACTACTTAGATTAAGTACTAAAATACCATTAGTTCTTGTACCAACTATTAGTTCACTTTGACTTCTAAATTCCAGAGCCCTGATCTCCATGTTCTTCAAATAACTTGAACTTCCCTGAGCATTCTGTAATACAACACCATCTGAAGTAGCCAGAAATATCTGATCAGCTATAATTTTGATATCCCAAATCGTTGACTTCCGGTCTACTATTTTGGTAGTGCTGTTTGTACTTAAATCGTATTTATATAATCCATCTTTTCTGGTTCCAATAAACAGATCGTTTCCTGAAATTTCCAGACTAGTGATATTGGTCCTTAGTTCACAAACTTCTGAATTTTGAAGAACACATAGATTTTGAAACGTATTTGTTTTTGGATTGAGCCTATCTACTCCTCCACCGTCAGTACCAACCCAAATAAAACCATATTTATCTTTAGCTAAAGATCTTACCGACCGGTTACTTATAGAATTTGAATCATCATAAACAGGGTAATAAGTAACGAATTTATTGTTATCGAATCTGTTTAAACCGTCTCTGGTTCCAATCCAAATATATCCAAGATCATCTTCAAGAAAGGCATAAACCGTAGATTGAGACAATCCTTCTTCTAAGGAGTAATTATAAAAGTTAGAAGAAATATTTTGTGATGTGATATCAAATGGGATAAACATCAATAAAGACAATATAAGAAGCCGCATAAAGACGTTTAGTTTAAAATTCCTGATATTGCTTTCAAAAAATATGGCGTAAAACCGCTAAAATTGGCTGTCTATAAAGAAAAAACTAACTCCCACTTTGTTCCTTTTCCTGGATGTGATTCCAATGCCAACTTAGATTTTTTACTTATTGATGATACTCTTTTTTTGATATTATCCAATCCATTTCCTTTATGATTTTTACCCGTATCAAAACCAATTCCATTATCCTCTACTTTAACGATAAAAGAATTGTTAATGCTGCTAAAAACGACGCAAGCATCAGAAGCTTCTGAGTGACGTACTAAATTAGTAATTATCTCCTTATATACCAGCCAAAGCTCTTTTCTGGCTTCAATTTTCATTGGCACTTCTGAAGTTGTATCGATTTCAATTTGATATTCAATGTCTTTAGACTCAAACATTTTTGATGCATACCGTTTACATTTCGTTAAAAATGCTTCCCAATCGTCATTCTCAGGATCTATTGCCCAAATAATATCATTAATCTTTTCTTTGGCTTCGATTGCGCTTTCATCTATTCTTTTAAGAAATTTATTTGAATCCTGTGAATCGTCTCGTTTTGCTGCTTCACTAAAAAAGCTGATACTACTCAAGGTAGCACTCAAGTCATCGTGCAAATCTCTGGCAATCTTATTTCTTGTTCTCTCTTCTTGCAACAGGAAATGAATTCTATATCGATAAAATATATACCCCGTTAAAAGTATCAATAAGATTAATACAACTGCATTTCTTGTTTTAACAGTCCCCAATTCATTAGCTACCTCAGCTAACTCCTGATTTTTTGCCCTCATTTGAAAGCGTACTCTTGAGATGGCTTCTTCCATCTCTTCACCCCTTTTTTCTAAAATTGCCTTACTATCAATTAAATGTCTTGTGACATTGTACGCAGTTTCATATTCTCCCATACTATTCAAAATTTCACCCTTCAAAACCCAGACATCGATCTCTAATATACTTGAGGGCATTCTTGACACTTGTTGCTCTGCGAGACCTATCATATTTAGAGCCTCCGTAAATTCCTTCTTTAAGTATAAAATTTTCGACTTCAACAAATAATACTCAACACGAGCAGGTAGCTGTAATCGGTTTATATTAAAGCTATCCAAAAAAGGTAATTGTCCTTCAGCCTGCTTTACCTCTTTAATATCTAGATATGCCTGAGCTAAAAATAGATGACTAAGAAAATCTTTCTGTGGTAAAGATTTTTGTATTTCTACCGCTTCCTCAAACTTAGTGATAGCTTCTTTGTAGTTACCGAGAGTTCTCTCTAAAGTACCATAGCTTTTTTTAATAGAAACAAGTCTGATCGGGTCTAATTCAGTTGAATTATCGCATTCATCTAATAATTCCTTTGCTTTCTCAAGCTCATTATTAACCCGGTAAGCATTACTCATTCTCAATAACGTTTCACACCTGCCCCCAATTCCTGTTTCAGAGTCTAACAATTGTTCGTATTGAGCTATTGCAATTTCGGTTGCCCCAACTCGTACATATAAATTGGCAAGGCGTTCTATCAAGAATTCTTTTTCAAACCCTTCTATCTCTTTATCATTTACAATTTCAATTGCTTCCAGAAATTGTTCTTCAGATTTTAGAAATTCATTATTCCTCAAATAGAGATTACCTAAGCTTATTTTTAAGCTCAAAATTTGTTGTTTTTCATTTAATTGCTCAAAGAGCTGAATACTTTTTTCAGCGAAATAAATTGCTGAATCAGGTCTTGGTCTCTCCCAGTATTTAGACAGGATGAGGTTATAAAAAGCTTGTTTCTTAGTTACTTCAACTTCGTTTAACTCCAACACCAACTCAGCAACTTCAGGAATTACTCTTGGATTGGAGAGAAAAGTCTGGAGGGTAAATTGATAGTACCTTATAAGTAATGAATCCTGGTTAGTAATATCTGAAATCGAGGATTTAAAACTTTCGATGGATTGACGGCTTGGTGGCAACTGGTTCGCTGTGTTTTGAGCTTGAATTTCAAAAGTTAGAAAACAAACTAATACTACCACAATAAGTCTTGTCATACCAAATGTCCTTAAAAATGTCCTGTTTTTTTATGGTACAGAGAATACTAAAACGAAATGTTACTTTCAGTATAAAATCTAGATTCAGAAAAATCAGATTGCAATAAGGTTTCTGTTTATACCTTTTGAAACCGCTTCGGACCTGGAATTGACTTCCAATTTTTTATAAATACCTCTTATATGATGTCTCACTCCATCAACGGAAAGAAATATCTTTTTACCAATTTCTGCATAAGATCTTCCTGTAGCCAGTTCACGAAGGATCTCCAATTCTCTTTCTGATAGCTGCTTCTCCGGAGGGAGAGATTTTATATGGAAGGTGTTTATCACTTTTCTGGCAATGTTAGGAGTCATTGGCGATCCTCCACTCATTGCCTGACGAATCGCCTTAACAAGATCTTCCGGGGAGGTTTTTTTTAATAAATACCCAACTGCACCAGCTTTAACTGCATTGAATATATTTTCATCATCATCAAACACGGTAGCCATTAACATTTCGGCTTTAAGGTTATGACTTTTGATTTTTTTAACGCCTTCAATTCCTGAGATCCCGGGCAATTCTATATCCATAATTATAAGATCGCATTTCTTAAGCTCGTCGGAGTCCCATGCATCTTCGAAAGATTCAAAGCTTCCTATCACACACATGTCTTGTTCCAGATCGATGAATGTTTCCCAACCTTCACGCATATATGGGTTATCCTCAACTATGCCAACCTTGATCAAATTTTCCATATCCAAATGATTTTATTTCAATATATCTAAATGCCGCATGCATATGGCTACATGATGATGTGGTAATTACAATGGAACTTCGATAATCCAGCTTGTTCCTTCTGCGACTATTGATTCAAGACTCACTTCTCCATCGATCGCTTCTACTCTTTTTTTGATATTTTGAATTCCATTTCCTGATTCAACAGCCTTCATATCAAAGCCTTTTCCTTTGTCTCTGATCGTAATGTTCAACTTGTTAGATTGAGTTTTAAATCGGATCAATACATATTCAGCTTCAGCATGTTTGGTTATATTAGTAATGATTTCTTTGAATATAAGCCAAAGATTCTTCCTTAATTCCATTTCAAGTTGACCGGGAATATTTTCATCCATTTCTAATGAATATTCAATGCCTTGGGCTTCTAAAATATCGGATGCATGCCGTCTACATTTGGTTAAGAAGTTTACCCATTCATCATGTGTTGGATTTATCGTCCATACAATATCACTGATCTTTTCTTTGGCTTCATCTGCACTTTTTTCGATTAATCCTATAAACCGCTCCTGATTTTCTTTATTCGGATTTTTGGTAATTGCTTTAGCAAAGTTGCTGATACCAATTAGTGTCCCTGACAGATCATCGTGCAGATCATCGGCAATTCTGTTTCTTACTCCCTGAATTTTTAAGATTTGATTTATTCTGATCTTATAGATGCCATATAAAATTCCTGCTATCACAATCAAGTATAACATGTACGCCCACCAAGTTCTGTACCAGGGTGGTAAGATGGTGAAGGTGATAGTATCTATTTCACCATCTGCCTCATATACGTTTCGGCTTTTAACCTTAAAGACATACTCTCCTTCACCTAGGTTTGTATAATCTTTTTGAGTTTCAAGACTCCATGTACTCCAGTCATTATCAAAACCATCCAATTTATATTGATATGTATTTCGTTCAGGATCTATATAACTAGTTGCAGCATAAGTAAAACGAATTTCATTATCGCTATATGTAAGTGTAATTGTCTCTTCTGGTTCTCCAAAACCACCGTAAATCAAAGAATCTCTATTTACAAAAAAGCCGGTGATATTTGTTTTAAAGTCGTAATCATAACTCCAATCTTTATCCGACAACTTATACACACCATTTACACCCCCAAACCATACTTCATCATTGCTACACTCAATTGTGTAAATATTCCCGCCCCCTATGGTTTCGAATTTTGATGAATTTACATTCCATTTACCTTTCTCATAGAATACTTTTTTTATCTTAAAATTATTTTGAATCCAAATATCTCCTGATGGACATTGTTTAAAGTCATGAACTTGTTTTTGAGTTAGATCCGGATCAATTTTTCTTAAGAAATTACTTTTACTGAACTCCTCTTGAGTTTTATCATAAACATAAAGACCCGTTAATGTATCTGCTCCTTCAACAGAAATATAAACTTCGCCATTGATTACATCCATTTTGTTAATTCGATTTATGCCTTTGGGGAGTTCTAATTCAATTACATTTTGCTGGTTATACTTATAAGTGTAAATATTTTGTAAATCATTAAAGTAGAATTCATTATTGATTTTTATAGCATTTTTTATCCCGGAAACTTTCAAGTTAAGAGGATGCACTAATCTGTAATCACTGTAAATTCCCCCCTCTCCAATCCACAAATCCTCATTATTATCGTAATCTGAAATTCCAGCAAAGAAATTAATCTCTGTTTTTTTTGAAAACTTTTTTTCGTTCTCATTCAATTCAAATAATCCATCACTATTAAAATATACAAGCTTGTTATCCCTTACTCCTATATTGATAGAGTTTTGAGTATTACCTGATGTAGCTATAGCACTGAACTGAAATGTTCTGTTTATATCGTTTATAGTACCTAAATAAATTTCATTAGTAGTTTGTGCAAGTACTTTATCATTTATTGAAGCTACTTTTAATACCTCATCACCTATTCCATCTCCGATCATAAAGTTGTTTAGACTATTTTGCATGGGGATTTTTTGTATTCCGCCCCATAATCCTAACCATAATGTATTTTCATGATCTAAATACAAATCCAGTACAGAGTTAGTAAAAGCACCGTTACTGGTATCAAATATTTTAATAAGCTCTCCCTGTCTGCTATAAAAAAATACACCACCATCGAGTGTAGCTATTGCTAATACATTATCATTGATTAATTCGGCTTTGTAGATATAGCTTTTGATTAATTCTTGCTCTCTTTGAACATCAAATTTGGAAAAATTTATACCATCAAATGAATACAAACCTGAATCCACGTGACCCAGTATAATGTTATTTTCAAAGCCTGATAGCGCAAATGATATTTTATCGCCTTTAAAAATTTCACTTTTTTCTAAATAGCTAAACTTCTCATTTTCAAATTTGTGAATACCAGCTTTCGAAGCAAAATACTTTTGAGATTTTAGCATAAAACTGATGGAAGAGTTAATTTCTTTTAAACGATAAGAATGCAAAATGTCATTCTTTAAAACCTCAAGCCCTTTATTTCCAAAAAAGAATACCGAACTATCATCTTCGAAAATACTGATATGTTGCTGAACCGAATCAATGCTTTCGTATATTTTGTTAGATAGAGAATGGTAGGTAAAGTTATTAACTGAATCCGCATCTATATAACCAAAATCATATTGACCACTTGCATAAAACTTTCCTTCTTTAGACAAAAATAGTGCTGTTCCCCTTCCGCGTTCACCAATATGAATACTTTCCCAGCTGTTCCCATCAAAAAAAGTAAGCCCTTCACCTTGTGCAAAGTATATTATTTGATTCGAATCTTGTTTTATATCCCATATTTGTTGGTGAGCCCTATATTCTTTGGGTGAATAGTATTTAGAAACAAAAAACCCTTGACAAAAAACTGACAAGGGTGTTAAGGAACATAAAAATATTAGAATTAAGGTTTTCAAACTCTAATAAGAATTAACCATTACAATTTTCATACCTTGGATCACATACATGACCGAGTTCATGACCTGGTTCTATTTTTATTGCCGATTCGATTAATATCTTAAATTCCAAGTACCCATCTTCTGTAACAGTAACATAGCTACGATTCGAGTTAAGATAGTGATCAAATAAAAAGTCTAAATTATGTAAACTATCTGTATTGGCTGTTTCGGCAACTCTGAAGACTAATAAATTTCCTGACTTAATGGTTCTGGTCGTATCGCGTTGAGCTGTTAATTCTGAAGTAAATTCCCCAGTATTCTTATCTAAAAAAGCTCCTTCTCTGATATTGGGACTATTAGCTTTCTGTTTTTCTATAAAGACATCAACCTTGGAAGTTGTTTCATTGATCAGTGAAAGTTCAAATTTTTTAAGTTCATTTTGCTCGTAGCAATTACTAAAGAATATTAGACTAAAACTAAGAAGTAAAAATAAAGACAGCTGATTTTTCATAGTTCAAAGTGTGTTGAAGTTTCGAAAATACTAAATCAATTCATCTAATTAATCACTACCTGTTCATGCAGTTTTCCAATTTCCGATTAAGAACGAATAGACTGTAGTTTATAAGATAGTGTAAATAAAGTTTTATCAAAGAATTAAACAATTAACGCTTTATAAAAAACCATTTAACTAATCCTAATTAAACAAATTTTTTACTTTAAATCTTAAAAGATCATTATTAGCAATGAGAAGTCAGCTTTATCATTGTATAAAATCAGAAAAACCCGGAGAATTCATAAATTCATTCTGGTATCTATTGTTAGAACTAAGACCACTTTCAATCAACTGTCGAACTTGAGGTTTACTAATCCCAACTTTAACAAAGCCTCTGTACACTCCATCTGTCATTATTGATTCTTTAAAACTGACTTCGGCTGATTCTTCAATTTTGTAATGAGCGTTACGAAGCATCATAATAAAATTAGATTCATTTACAATACTTGAACCATCTCTCGAGAGTTCTTTTCGTACATCTTCAAGCTCTTTTGCGATATAACTTTCCAACAAAGCTCGGGCTTCTTTTTCAGCTCTTAACTCTGCGGTTTTAGGATCTGAGGAGACTGCGGTTGCACGAGCATAAAAACGCGTCGAGTCAGAGTAAAACTCATAAGCGCCATACCACGTCGGATACAGTGTATTATTTACTGATATATTTTTGTTAGTTAGTTCACTTGCTCCTGAGCATGCCAAAGCTAAAAGTGCAACGCTGATCAGAAGTGTTCTTGAAATATATTTCATCAATTATCTTTCAATTCGATGTAACCACGGGCATTATCTTCATCTAATACCTCAATAGTTACTGCTTTATTTTTGTTTAAATTTTCGTCAATAAGTTCTTTTAAACTTTCGAGATCTTCAACTTCAATTTCATTTACTGATATTATCTTTTGATTCTTTTTTAAGCCCCTGTTCCATGCTTCAGAATATTTGTAGACTTTTGAAATTATCATATGATTGGTTGAACCATTTTGAGTAGGCACTTCTATTACTCTGAATCCAAGATCGAATTCATGAAAATCTACTTCCAGCTCAAATACTTCAGGTTCTGCTTCCTCTTCTTCCGGAATATCAGGAATTCCAACCAGATCATTAATTTGTTGCTGCTCAAGCATTTTTAATTCTACAGATTGAATGAATTCTTCTCCTTCTCTCCAAATAGTTAATTGAACTTTTTCTCCGGGTCTGACTATAGCGATCTTCTCCTGAAGTTGATTTGATTCATTAACTTCTACTCCATTTACTTTTAAGATCACATCACCAAGTTCCAAACCTGCAACATCCGCAGCTCCATCCTCTGTTATCACAATGATCTCAACTCCCTTTACTTCATCGAGACCGATATCCACTGCTCTGTTATAATCTACTGAAGCAATACTTACTCCTAATAATGCTCTTCGCACTTCACCAAACTCTATTAGGTCAGTAGCTACTTTCATTGCTAAATTTACAGGCACTGCAAAACCATACCCTTGATAACTACCACTTTGTGATGCTATAGCAGTATTTATGCCTACTAATTGTCCACTTGTATTTACTAAAGCTCCACCACTATTTCCTTTATTAATTGCTGCATCAGTTTGTATAAAACTCTCAATTCTGAAGTTATCATCTATGATCTGAACATCTCTGCTGAGTGCACTTACAATTCCTGCGGTAACGGTAGAGCGAAGTCTGAACGGATTCCCAATTGCTAATACCCATTCTCCTACATCTACTGATTCAGAATTTCCTACGGTTATAGCAGAATGGTCATTGCCATCTATTTTGATAACTGCAAGATCAGTACTAGGATCCAACCCTACTATTTTTGCCGGGAATTCTCTTTTATCATTCAAAACTACTTTTATACCTTTTTCAACAGCATCTTCGATCACATGATTATTTGTAAGTATGTAGCCATCTTTTGTAATTAAAACTCCGGAGCCTACTGTTCTTGCTCTGCGTGGAATTACTCTATTCCAGAAATTGCTTGATCTCCCTTCGTCTTCAGAAACCGGAATAATAGTTTCAATGTAAACAACAGATGGGGTCACTGTACTTGCAATCGTTTTAAAAACAAATCTTGGATCAATATCTGCGAGTTCTTCATCTTCGAAAAAAGGCGATTCACTTTTTTTCACTTCGGTATAACGAACTTCGGAAAGCGGAGCTAAGTCGTCATTAATCGTATATAGTGCAACCAGAGTTCCTATTGAAACTCCTATTAATATTAACAGTATCCCTGTTAAAAACCTGTCTCTCTTTCTCATCATCAAGTCTCCTTTAGCATCTGTTCAAAAATTGTATCCGATCTTCGATCCTTAAAACTATCAATATGGTATTTAAAGTAAACATCTAAATGATGAATTAGTTGTTTTAATTCCGAATTTGAAAAATCAATATTAAAAATTTCTGTATTCCTTGAAGTAACTCCAACTTTTAAGAACATAGCTTGATTTTTGGTCAGCTTATAAGATAGATCAGAGTCAGGGTTTTCAGTTAAAGTTCCACTACTGATATTAAGATAAACAGTTTCATTTTCCTGTGTGTTTTGAACAATTAATCCAACTCCGGCAATTTGTGCTAATCTTATTTGAACGTATGGAAAAATAGATGGGCGAACAGTTTCAACATCTCCGAGCCATTTTATAAATGTACTTGAAAATAAAAATAACTCATCATTTTCTTCATTTTCATGAGTCAGCTGAGAAATTAATTCTAAAGTTGAATAAAGAATCGAAGCCCGTTCAAAATCTTTTCTGAAATTTAAAGATTGATAAAGAATGGAAGCATCTGATAGAGTTTGAATACTTCTAGAATCTTTATAATAGTAAGTAGCTTCGAGTATATTGCCAACTTCAATTGTTCCTGACAACTTGCTTTTGGGCTTCTTTACCCCTTTTGCAATAAGAGCAATTTTACCATTAGATTGGCATAAAACAGTGATTATCTTGCTTGAACCTTGATAATCAATGGACCGGAGTACTATAGCTTTTGAGGTTAAGATCATGCGTGGAATCTATTCCAACAAGCTATAAAATGAAACTATTTTCCAGATTATTTAAGCAGCAGTAATTCTATCAAGTCCACGTTTCAAGATCATGGAAAGCTCGTCAGGTTTTGCTGGTTTTCGAATCAAGTTTTCAATACTTATAGCATTTGCTTTTTCGATCAGATTTTTTTGTGAAGTAGAAGAAATATATTGAAAAGGTATATTCAGATCTGGATAAAGGTGCTCAATTTTTTCATGAAGAGTAAATCCGTCCATTCCGGGCATTTGAATATCTGAAAGAATTATATTTGGCTTGATATACTCCAACATTTCAAGTGCTTTATACCCATCAGAAAACAAAAGCACCAAAAAGCCTCTTTGTTCCAACATCCTGCCCATTAATACTCTGTATGCATCATTGTCTTCAACAATAAATACAATTGGTTTTAAAATTTTGTTACGCATTGTCTTAACCTAATTATCAATTTTAACAGTAAATGTTACCGTACCAGAACTCCCTGGTAGTAACGTTCCTGTGAATGTCCATTTAATGCCTCCGGTAGAACCTACAGAAGGACTTGTGATCGTACACCCGGTTAAATTATTCGGTAAAACCCCACAGTTAGCCGAACTAAACGTGGTGTACGTTGGCGTATTATCAGTAATTTCTAGTGAACTTATTGGTTCGTCTCCATTATTGATATAGCTCACTGTGTAAGAGAGTGTTGCACCAGGCAACGCCTGAGCTTGATCAACTGATTTTGTTAGTACCAGCCCAGATTCTTCATCACTTACAGTAACTAAATCGGTTCTTGAAAGTGATTGTTGAATTACCGGAGAGGTATTATTGTAATCCATAACCGCCAAAATAGTTGTGTTACTTGAAGCTCCATTACTAACCCCTTGCGGTACTGTAACTCTAAGTAGTAAACAGACTGTTTGTCCTGTTGTTACATTCACAATATCATTAGGCTGGATAATAGGCTCTCCACTATTAACAGTACCACTACAATTTAGATCATTATAAAGAACAACAGGCCAAGTAGCATTGGAAGGGTTGTTCACTGAACTGGTTGTAAATGCAACCGCAGCATCAGTTTTAGCTTCAAATGTATGTTGGAAAAATGCAGTTGCACCCGGTTGCAGACTTTGAGAACCATCCGTTAAGAATATACTTTCTGCCACATCAGCAAAGTCTACACTTGTATAGGATGTCCCAACAGTATTCGTAAACGTGTTTATATCAGTGGTAATATCATATGAACCACCTGTATCTCCTGCATCTCCACCTGTTGTTACAAAAGAAGTATTATTTATTTCCTGAATTTTTACAGTTCCGCCATTTCCAACAACAGACTTTGGAACATAAAGAATATATTCCCCGGCTCCATTAGTACTAGTTTGTTCAATTAATGTGCTTGATCCTGTTAAAGCTTTAACAACAGTATTTTCAAGACCAATTTCGTTACCATTCTTAATTCCATCATTTGCAGTTCCACCGCCAATTCCATTATCTGCAAAAACAGTACCTTCAATTCTTGAACCTTCAAAATCTCCAAAATTCATTTGAGCAGGAATGTTGTTAATCAGTAACGTTCTCAAGTTTGGTGTAGTAGACACAAAATCAACAGGATCTGTTTCAGGTGGAGTACATACATCAGGTGTTGGAACACTTTGTCCCACTGATTCGATAAGATCATACTCGCCATTTAGAACATTGCTGAACTGATAAAACCCGTTTACGTCTGTAAGAACACTCTTACAACTGTTTAAACTTTTGTTATATAGAACAATGGTTACATTTTCCAAACCAACCTCATTCCCTTCTCTCAACGCATTGTGATTATCGTCTTTATATACATAACCATTAATAGTAACACCTGTTGCCACAACTCTTTGGTTTGTTGAAAATTCGGAAGTGTTGTTTCCTGCATCATAAGCAAGAGCTGTTATACGGTCATTTATTACAATACTTGTTGAAGAAACTGTAAATGTTTCGCTGAATGATCCATTTGCATTGGTATTAATTGTACCAATCAACGTTTGTCCTTCTCCATGAGGACGTATTAAAGTACCGCCTTCTTCTGTTAACCCTTGCTGATTACCATCATCGGCAGCTTTATATATCTCAATGGTATAAACTCCAGATAACCTTGTAGCATTTTTACCGATGTATCCCTCAACGGTCAATTGGTTGCCATCAATAGTTGCCAAAGTAAATACCGGGTAATCGAGTCCTTTGTTAGGCTCTGTAGATGCAGATTCTATAACTCCATCGTTAGGTGAAACTCCATCTGCTTCTCCATTTCCTGAAGTTACTATATCAATTGCCAGTCCTTTGTTATTAGAA
Organism: Balneolaceae bacterium UBA3186; assembly: GCA_002364085.1. Classification (GTDB taxonomy): domain Bacteria; phylum Bacteroidota; class Rhodothermia; order Balneolales; family Balneolaceae; genus Balneola. Next base: position 47,251 of record DEXK01000021.1, read on the forward strand.
AAACTGTTTTTAGTAATATAGATTCCCTGCTGAGGTTGTGCATCGGGGAAGCTTAAACGAACACCTGCCCCTTTGTAAGGCGCGCTTGAATAATCTGTACCATTTCCGGTTATTATGTTCTTTTCTATCAGAGTGCTTGAAACCTGATTCAATACATTAATACCGGTTGTTCTATGATTTTTGATCGTATTATTACGAATCGTATTACCTGAAGTCGCAGAACCAAAAGTATTTCCAATTTCAATTCCACTTCCTCCATAGACATCGCTACCATTGCTCTTTCCATTTTCATGGAAAAGGTTTTGAGTGATAGACCATGTTCCTATTCCCTCAAGTCCATCCGCATTATTCTGAGCATTACCCGTTCTGTAGATCTCATTCTTTGTGAATTGTATAGTCGCGTTACCATTTTCAGAACGGATACCACTGTCTTTTGTATAAGCAATATAGTTACGTTGAATTAACGGTGTTTGTGAACCTGATCCCGTTATCAATATCCCTAAATCTGACTGATTTAAGCCTGTAGGGTCAGTACCATCGGCTCGGGTACCAATCATATTGTTCTCTATTGTACCGCCTGAGATACCGGTAAGAGTTAAAGATCTCGTATTATTAAACAGAGCAAAATGTCTTATTACAACTGCTCCAGAACTGTTTATTGATAATGCGTTATTTCCTACATCAGCTAGGTCTATCTCTAGCTCCTTTCGTTCAAAAGTATTTAATGAGATCCCATCAACACCAACTGTTCCGCCGGTTCCGATTGTACCTGAATTCGGATTAAGAATTGCCAAAGGTGAATTTAAATCAAAAGATCGTCCATCCAATGTTGTTAAAGGATCGGTTATTACAGGAAGTTCTGAACTCAATGTAATTTTCCACCAGTTTCCACCACTTCCGGTTTCATTAGTTGCTACAGAAGGAACAAATCTCATGGTATTTGCTCCTGAGATCTCGTTCGCATTAGTAATGAATTGTCTCAAAGAACCTTGAACGCTTCTGTTAGATGATACATCGTCATCACCATCTCTGGTATCAGTAACCACATTAAAACTGAATCCAAAGTTAAGCCCGGAAACATTATTACTTGCCATGGTAACCTTTGCAACATGTTCAGCGTTTGCAAGATCAGTATTAGCTGGGTCCGTTCCAACAGGCAGGTTATCAGATTGATTTCCTCTTCTACCCCCAAAGCAATTACCGGCTGAACCTTTTGTTCCAATACCACCTGTTCCATCAGAACAAAGTGCTCCTGATGGTGCGTACACTTGCTCTGCCCAACTTGCACCGTTTGTCAGATTTCCTGTTTTAGAATTTACAACTACCCAATAGTCTGCGTCTTCTCCGATCTGAAATGTAAACGCTCCCGAAATAGTAGTTGTATCGGATCTTAAGAATACATCATCACTACCATCAGCTAGACCATCACCACCATCTTTAAATAAATGAACTACTACATCCTTTACAGCCGTTTGATCTCCAGATGCGTCACTTAGGTTAGTATCTCCATCGGTTAGAGCATTTCCTGTTTTGTCTCTGAAAACTATCCCTTCTACAGTATTACTTATATATATAGCTACTTTGGAAGTATCGTTTGCCTGATTTGGGTCAAACTGATTCAATCCTAACAGGTATGCTGTATTTACAAGCGAATCAGCTGTTACGCCAGAGTTCACGGTTGCTTCCACAGTCATAGTTACTGAACTACCGTTGTTAAGAGTACCAACTGACCAAGTCTTATTGATTTGATTGTATGTTCCTTGACTTGGAGTTGCTTGTACTAAAGCCAAACCGGAAGGCAATGTTTCATTAACATCTACTTCTGTAGCTCTTTCAGGCCCATTGTTTGTAACTGTAATTGTGAAATTAATGGATTCGTTTTCTAACGGATTTGCATTATCCACTGTCTTGACTACGGAAATATCAGCATCACGTGTAGTTACAACTTCAGGGTTAAAATCCTGATTTCTACATTGAACGAAATCAATATCCACTAGACGATCATTACTATAACCATTTGTAAAATTTGATCCTGTTCTGAATTCGAATACAGAAGTATAATTATACTTTATATACGCCATATGATCGAAATCCAATGAACCGTTTCCATCTGTTGCCGGAGTAGAAGTAAAGAACTGGAAAGCTCCTGAAGTAGTTTCAGTAAGATTATTTCCTCCCTGAACAGAGTTAGATTGATTCTGAGTAAACCCTAAGAAATCACGAATAGATTGGGAAGTATTATTAGGATTTATGTAACCGTCAATATCCAATGCGGTCATTGCAAAATTCTTTTTTACAGGGGTTGTTGTACCTGTAGCTACAAACTTAAACTCCCAGTCAATATACCCACCACTTTGAGTAGCCTGGAATAATGGACTGAAATTTGCAGCGCTATTCCCAGATCCATTATCATCGATATTGCTTAGAGAAGCATTGCTGATTGCTTTTATTTTTACCAAGGCATCAAGTCCTGACGCGATATTATTAAATCTATATACTGCGTTTACTTGTCCGGATATACCTTCTTCTAAGGAATTGCTGCTGAAATTAAATAAAGGAGGTTCATTACAGGTTAATCCTGAAGATGGATCAAACACTATAATATCAACGTCTGCACTATTGTTACTTTGATTACCATCTCCACCTGTAAAATTTGAGAAACTGGCAGTGTTTTTAATGGTATTTCCTTCCTGACCTGTATTAACTGTGGCTTTTAACGTTAGTGTTGCAGATTGTAGCCCTGAAAGTGTTCCAATATCCCAAATTCCTGTTCCGTTTGCATAAGTTCCTAATGTTGTAGTACCGGAAACATAAGTTAAACCTGCAGGAAGTTGGTCTGTTACCTCTACATTTCCTACTGCATTTCCTTTTTCATTTTTTGCAGTTATGGTATACGATACTGTATCACCAACTGAAGGAGTAACATTATCTACAGCTTTTGTAACAGAAACGTCAATTATGTTTTCTGAAACCGGACTACTAAAATTGTTAATCTCACAAGGATCAAAACTTAACCTGTATAAACGATTTGATGTTGATCCTCCTCCCTGTATACCTGCTCTGAATCTGAATTTCGGCTCATTGGTGTAAGCACTGTATACCGTATGATCAGTAAAATCAGCATCTACAGAAGATACTCCATTGAAATTATCCGGAGTGTAGGTTGCATAAATACCTTCAGAACCAATAACAAGATCTGTAGTACTTTCAATGGTGTAAGAGCTCAGGTTTTGAAATCCTACATATTCCTTCAAACTTGCACCGTTACCATCCACATCACTCGATGTTGCTGCAAATGACAGATACTTTTGAACATTTGTAGCAGAATCGTAAAATGAAATTTCAAAATCCATGAAAGCATCATTGCCATCCGCACTTTGAACTCTTGGTGAAAATGCCTCATTAAAGGCCGTTGTTCCACTGGTTTGATCAATATCTGTCAGCGTAGCATTATTATCGGTTATAATCTCAATACGAGCATATACTCCCGGAATAACAGAATCAAACTTATACACCGCACCTAGTTCCAAAGCAGTACCACTTTCAAGAGTATAAGTTGTAAATCTAAGCAATGGCCTATCATTACAAGATGTAGGAGCACTGGCTTCATCAACGGTTATATTAACAGTGGATGAATTGTTAGAAATATTTGTGTCATTTTGATCAACCGACTGAATAGTAGCTGTGTTAGCTATAGTGCTTCCTTCTGTATTTTGATCAACCTGAGCATTGATTACCAGTGAAGCACTTGCTCCGTTTACAAAAGTACCAATATCCCAGATTCCAGTTGAATTATTAAAGGTTCCTACACTCGGGTTTGCGCTTTGAAAAGTTATTCCAGATGGAAGCTGATCAAGGATCTTTAGATTTGTTGCATCTCTTGGCCCCTGATTTGTTACTGAAATTGTATAGTTTATAAAATCTCCCTCAATTGGAACCGAGTTATCTACAATTTTGAGTACCTGAATATCTGCAGCCTCTGCAACCACTGTAATTCCTGCTGAAGCTGAGTTATTATTTAACTCCGGATCGTTCTCATTTAACTGTGTAATTTCAGCATTATTTGTGATCGTATTTCCTACCGTACCACTATTAACAGTAGCTACAATTGTTAATGTAACAGTAGTAGTATCACCTTCAGCTAGAGTTCCAATATTCCAAACATCAGTTGAGGTGTTATATGTACCCTGACTTGCAGTATGAGATTGATAGGTAATTCCATTTGGAAGTTCATCGGTTACCTGAACTCCTGTAGCGTCAAAATCTCCGGGATTTGTTACAGACACTGTATATGTGATTGTTTCTCCCTCAACAGGAGTGGAATTATCTACCACTTTATCAATTTCCAGATCAGGTGTAGCCGGTTCTTGGATACTAACTGCGTAATCTTCAACCTCGCCACCAATTGCAATACCATAAGGAGACGCTACACTGCTTGTTTGCGATGCAATACGGAAACGTGCGAAAGTATCACCCGTGATCAATCCTGATAATCCTCCCCAGCTTAAAGAAGCAACTCCTCCAATACATTCTGCAAAAGCATACTCTGAATTATCAAAAGCTCCATTTTGATTAGTATCTAACCAACCACCTACTTTACCTCCTGTTGTACACACAAGATCAACTTCATACTCAGAGTAATTTGTTCTTAAAACCGGAAGCGAAGTAATTGCGTCTTCATCATCTCCTGCACCAATTCCTGTGGTCTCTGAATCATCTCCATTCGCTTGAGAATTAGAAATTCCATTACCGTCTGCATCTACTGTGCCTCCAAAATACACCGGATTAGAACCCGTGTTACTTAGTACGTGAAATGCCGGGTCATTTCCTCTTGAATTGTAAGATGTTCTGTATGAACTTGGTGCATCACCGTAATCTGCTAACAGGGCTAAACCAACATGGATGTTATCAGTTTGAGATACTAATTTTCTAATCTCAATTCTCTCAACACCTGTAGTATTAATTCTGAACCAAATGGCATTAGAAGAAGAAGTACAAGATTGATTTCCTGAAACAGTCGGCTGCAGTTCCAGAGTTGTATTTCCGTTGGTATAATTTAGATTTACTGAATTTGTACAAACTCCACCATCATTACCCTGCCCGGTGACCCATCCATTAAGAGCTACTTTAGTATTTGTTCCATCAAATGCTTCTAATGTGTAAGCTGTATTACCTGAATTTGGACTAAGCTTATTTAAACTTAGAATAATGGCATCTGAAGGAATTCCATTTGCTATGTTTATATCAAATGAAGTTGCATTTCCTGTGTTTCCACTGGCATTAACCTGAGGACCATTGAACTGGTCTCCTGAAAATGAACCGCTGGACCATTGCTGGAGCGCATTTGGCGAAAAAGTAGTTTGTGTTCCACCTTGTGCATCAACTGTAGCAATTTCAACATTTCCTACTTTTGCTGAAATCGTAGTAGAATTATTAGTTCCATCGAAGCATGCCCAACTTGCATCATTTCCGTTAACGATAGGACATGGATCAGGACCAAAAGGAATATTAGTTGAGGTGTAATTGATCGCATTTGTTCCGGTAAAAGCTGCCGCTTCATTTGTGGCAATATCTCGAATTCTATTCGTTCCCGGAGTGTAATCGAAAGTTACATTATCACCTTGTTGAATAGCATTAGTTAATTCAATATTAACTCTCACATTTGTTATTGAGATACTTGAAATGCTTACCGGGGATCCATTTACCCTAACTTCAAAGTCAGTTGTTGCGGGAACTGAATTCGCATCCAGTATTTCATCATAATCGAGCAAAAGAGAACTTCCACCTACCAGACTTGTTTCATAAACAGGTGCTACATTATCTGAAACTGCGGAAGCTTCTGCAGAGTTACTACTTGCATTTAAACTCCCATCCTGCGATGCTACCACATAGTAGTATGTATTACCATTAAGCGCACTGTTGTCTGTGAAGGTGTAACTAGAACTTTCGTTATCCACAACAACTCCAACTTGCGTATATGGACCGCCCGGTGTAGTGGATCTTCTGATTGAATAACTCCCTATTTGCCCTCCTGTACCTACATCTAGGAAGGAAACTGCAATAGCCCCATTGGCAACAGCAGTAGCACTTACACCCAATGGCGGTGTTGGAGTATAACCGGTAGTTTGGTTTGTAACTGACTCATTATTTAATGAGGATGCTAAATTCCCAACATTATCCCGAATCTTATTAATACCCGGAGTGTAATCCAGTTCAACATTGTCAGTAGGTTGAACCACATTCGTTAATGTAAGTATAACCTGATTTCCTGAAATTGTTAAACTACTTACAGGATTATTATTAAAGATATTTACTGTAACTGAGTAATCTGAGTTTGCAGGAGCAGATGAAATATCAATAGGTTCATCATAGTAAAGAGTAAGTGTTTCTCCATTTACTATAACAGAATCCAGTTGAGGCGAAACACCATCGGCAGTTGCTGACACTTCAGCAGAATTAGCACTTTCATTAGAGGAACCATCAATTGCACTAACTACATAATAGTAAGTGGTTCCATTCACAGGTGTATTATCAGTAAATGTATAGCTTATACTTTCATTATCACTTACTGTACCAACCTGAGAATAAGGTCCACCAGAACTTGTAGCTCTTTTAACAGAATAAGAAGCTACTCCACTTCCGTTAGATTCATCTACATCATCAAAGTTAATTCTAATAGCACCACCTGATATCGCACTTGCAGATACATTCTGTGGAATTCCCGGGGGTGTAATATCCGGAGTGTTATTGGTTACCGTTTGATTAGAAAGGTTTGCTGCTTGTGTACCTTGCTGATCCAGAATAGGATTTGTACCGGCAGTATAATCCAATGCTACATTATCACTTAAGAATACAGCCGGAGACACAGTAATTGTAACAATATCATTGTTAATAGAAACATTTGTTACTGTAATAGATGCCCCATTAACTCTAACATCAAAATCACCTACTGCAGGAGTAGATGACGCATTAAGAATTTGATCGTAATCTAACGTTAACGTTGTACCATTGATAGTACTGGTCTCTAGCTGAGGAGGATTATCGGCAAAATTGACAACTATAGAACCGTTATTCTCATTTCCAGTTCCATCGCCTCCTGCTGTGAAACTACTTGATGTAGCCGAAGCAGCTATGAATGAGCCTCCACCTCCTGCACCACCATTAGCTCCTGCACCACCACCACCGGAATAACCGGCTCCACCACCACTATAATTAGAATCTGCTCCACCGCCACCTGTAAATCCACGACCACCGGCTGAACCTGTGCCGTTACCGGTTCCTCCATTTGCAATATCCAGAAGCTGTGATGTATCTGTTGTAGTTGCATCCGCACGGGCACCACCTCCTGCGTCAGACGAACCACCATCAGAAAATACACCACCACCACCACCTGCAGCTGCTGTATTTGTAGTTGTGCCTCCACCATTTCCGTTGGTACCTGCTGCTCCCGGTCCTGTTCCTGTTCCTGCATCACCTGCTGTAATACTATTACCGCCTAAACCAAGAGCTCCGTTGGAATTATCACCACCACCACCGGCACCGGCAACCATTACCAATACATCATTAATATAAACACCAGTACTACCACCACCACCGGCACTTGAACCCGCATGAGTAACTCCAGCTTCCCCAACTACATAACGAATTACATCTCCGGCATTTACTGCAAAAGTAGCAACAGCAGTAGCTCCTTCACCACCAATAGTGTTAATACCATTTCCACCATCACCACCTTTTATAGTTATAGTAACTTGTCCATCGGAAGGTACTGTATAAGAACCTGAAGTTAGAGTAGTCTCGTTTACAACTACTTGACCGAATACATTTACTCCCGAAAGAAGTATGAAAAACACTGCTGTTAACAGGCTTAAAAATCTCATTTGATATATTTTTTTATCGAAGATCAATTATTTACCTCCACCTTTTCCATCATTGATAAGGTCTAATTCTAAAAGATTGATTGAATCTGCGTTCAGATATTCAATATTCACTTGATTATCTAAAGCTCTTGATTCGGTACTGATTTCAATTCTATTAGCATCAATACCCCATTCTTCTAGGTATTCTTTTATTGAAGCCATTCTGGTATTTGAACTTGAGCTACCGTCTCCATGAAGTACTATTCTTACTGTTTCAGCATTTCTTAAGTAAGAACCGATTCTGGAAAGAATAGCTTGTACCTCATTGCTTAGTTGAGATCCGCGATCATCAAATGTTACCATATTAGGCACTGAGTAGCTCTGAGAATAGTCTCTTATCAATAATAGATCTTCTCTTTCTCTCAGTATGTCAATCATGTTATCCATCATTCTTAGAGCAAGGCTATTAGTTGACAGATTGATATCATCTCTTTGATCATAAATTCTGAGTAGTGACTGATTCGAATATCCGAACTCAACTTTATTACCTGTTTTTTCTACCACACTTATTCTGTTCAGATCAACACCTTCACTTACAAGTATGGATTTTATAGTATTTCCAACTTCGATTGACGGCACGCTTAATTCAAGCGATACAACCTGATATTCTTTCATTGTTAATGAAATACGTTTTACTAGATACTCATGAACTTGGTTTAGAGAAGCCCCATTAGTTAAGTTCAATGCACTAGGAACTGCATTATGTTCAGCTATAAATACGTAATCCCAACTTCTGATTCCGCTTATTCTTGGGTTAACCTGAAGATCTTCTACCTGTGATATAAATCTCACATTTCTGTTATCAACACTCAATTCCAACTCAACACGTCTGTTTCTAGCCATATCAACCCGATCTTTTTCAGGAGCTGCATTTTGGCTGAAACTTAATCCTTCAAACTGAAGACGATCAGCATTTACACCAGCTGCTACCATGTAAGCACGTACAGCTTTTGCTCTTCTTTCAGAAAGCTTCAAGTTGTAAGCCTGTGAACTCTTGCTATCGGTGTGACCTGTTACTTTGATGAAGTAATCTTCATCACGGTCGATCAAGAACTTGGCAACTTTATCCAACATTTGTGCAGCAGGCTGATTTATGTATGTGCTGTTGTTGTTGAAATGGATATGCTTTGGAAGTACAGTTAATCTCTCCAATTCACCATATTCAATACTTCTAGCTTCTATAGCTAAAGGCTCCAAAGTATGAGGAATAGTCTGAACCGGGAAAGGAATTATTTCAACAGGAGTAGTATCAATAACCAGGCACTCTTCTTCACAGGTCAAGTAGTTGTTCGGATCTATGATCGGAGTCTTCTTAACTGAATTCGGGATCAGATTATCAAATAATCTTTCGTCAAACTTGTAACTGAAGCCTAGATATGCTCCTCGTTGTGTATAGTTATTAGTAATAAGATCCTGGTCATCATATCCAAAGAAGTTAAATCCTGTTGCTAATCTAAGATTTGTAGCTACTAAGAAACCAGCTTCAATTCCTAACCCATAATCTTTTGTAGTGAAGTCACTATTTGCAAGTAAACTTGCATTGATACCCGCGTCCCATTTTTCATCGATATCATAAAGAACTCTACCTGAAATTAATTCAAGGAATGTTGAAGTTCTTAGCTGACTATCAGATTCCAGAGAATACTTAGCTGCTATTCTACCTGAAAGTGTAAGATCAGTAGTTGGGTGATAGTTTCCATGAGAAGAAAGAACATGAGCTGTTCTAAAGAAATCATCATCGATACTCTTATCAAGTTCATGCTTGAATTCGTATCTGATTAATGCGTCAAATTTGTTAGTAGAGGTACTTCTGTATGCTGCTCCAACCTGCAGGCGCTCCTGCAACTTGCTAAATCCTGAAACATTCTCACGTGAATTAACAGAAATAATATTTTTAGTTAAAAGAGTCCAGTCTCTGTTTAATTTCAATCCATAGCCTAAACTATTCAGGTATAGATTTTCATTTGATATAAAACGGGCTTCTGCTCTTGCAGTCGCTTTCCAGTTCGTTCTTGCTGTATAATCAACAGCTGATGTTATAGCAGTTCCATCATTTACCGCTTGTCCTTCAAGTGTAAACACTCTTTCAAAACCAAAGTTCAATCCCAAACCTTCGGCTAACTGGAACTGGTTTCTTAATCCAATTGCAGCCTGGCCACTTCTTCCATCAAAAGAATCATTGAGTCTATACTCACTGTACACTTTACCATTTTTCATGTAATTGGCATCTATTCCAACTACTGTATTATTTCTTTGTTGAGAACCACTTAATGTATTAATACCGGCTGCACTTGAAATAAACTCATGACGAGCATAAAGTTTAGCGAATTTTCTTAATCTGTAATCAGCACCAACCGCAATTAAACGCTTATCTGCTTCGTCCAGATCTTGTTCAACTTCACCAAAAGCAGAAGCCCCGGAAAGGAAAGGAAGATCGGCTTTAACCTTACCCCTAATGTTGGTGTTGTAAGTGGTAGAATCGTTTACAGATTTATAGTTCTCAGAATATCTGAACCCTAACTCGGCATTTATATTATTTCCGAATCTTTTTTCAGCTGATAATAATCCACCAAAAGTTCGATCGCTTGTAGTATCATTTCTAGTGAATAGGATTTCATTCTTTAATGATGTTGAGCTATTTAATTTATAACGAGTTCTTGTTCTGGCTTCAGTTCTGGCTTTCCCTAAACTTGAACCTTCATTACTGAAATTCTTGTCTGATTTTCCTAGTTGAGCAAATACATCCAGTTTAGATCCTTTATGATCTAACTGTATTCTTGCTGCACTACCATTTCCATTATTATCAGTGTTGGTATTTGCAAATTCACCAACAATTTTTGTTGCATCACTTAATTCAGCTGAGATATTACCCGAAAGTAATCTGAAGTTATTTTCCGGATTATTATCCTGAACGGCATTCGCTCCTACTTTAATACCCTCAGTTAATTCAGTTTCTGCTTTAACTCCACCAATCAAGTATCTGTCTTGATCGTTTGTAACTTCATAAGTTGCACGAATGAAAACTGGGTTAAAATCAATATCAACGCTTGAAACAGGGTTTTTAAAAGTAATTACTCCAGAGAACGGATCGATCACATAATCACGGAAACGAGTAAGAGTTTCAACGCTTAAAATAACATCAGGTTGTTCTCGGTCATAAGTTACTATTTCAATGATCTCACTATTGTCTACAATATCCTTATCCGGTAAATCGTATCTCGAAATACCTTGTCCCTGGAATTCTCTTACTTTTCTACTAGAGAATGCATTCACACCAAATGCCTGAGCTTTTACCTTTCCTTCTTCAAAATTAGCTTTAAATCCGGTTTGAGCTCTACTGTAAGTACCTAATTGAACATCCTGATCTCTGTCTTGAGTAATAAAGTCACCATAAAGCGCATACATTTTGCCTTGATCAACTCTTACATATAATCTGCTTGATGATTGAGCATCAAAACCCTTAATAGAAGACTCTCCATATACAGGATAAAACTCATCAGGACGTATATCGCGGAATAAACGTTCTTCTTTACTCTTTTCGGAATCAAAACCTGCAGTTAGTAGAGTTTTTCCACTTACTTTTCCTTTAATGAAGAATGCAAGTCGGGCATCACCGGTAAAGTTTCCGAAATCATAGGATAGTTGTTTCAATTCTCTTTCAAATCCATCAGCTTCTTTTTCAGAATTGATATTTATTTCTTGATTGAATCTGATCGTTCCTTCAATTATACCTGCTGCAATTAATGGTCTTAGATCAGGTAAGAACTCAACTTTAACTTCTGATTTAATTACACCCAAATTGGCTCTTACCAGAGAAGTTTTAGGCTGATTAGTTGAAATCAGTTCAAATTCTGAAACACCACCTTCAATAAAGATTTGTGTACCAGGTTCTTCTTTGTTTAGATCTTCAACTTTCCATCTACCAAATTCAGTATCTAGTGTTACAGAAGCTCTGTCTCCAACTAAAATGCCGTTTTCATCAAGAATTTCAACTCTTATAAGCGCCGTTGAAACTCCATCAGCAGGCACATTACGAATTGGAGCCGTTAAGTTGATTACAGAAGCTTTACCCGGTGCAAAAACTGAAATCTCCTCAGTACCTCTAACATTACCAAAAGGATCGATTTCTTCCAGTGTTAAAATATTTTCTCCGGCTTCAAAATCAATACTTACATATTCAGAACCTTGAAGTTTAGTTGTTGGTGAAACAGAAGTTTGACCTACTTTAGAATTATCAATTACCTCACCATTTAGACTAAGAGTTAACTTAGTTCCTGCAGTACCTTTAACCCAAATTGTATAGTTATTCTTAGTTAAGGTGTCGTTATTTACAAGATTCAAGAAGCCAACACCATTTTGTGCATTTAATAGTGCGTCTTCAAGTTTCTGAATAGAATTCAATTCCTCTTCTTTTACTAGACCAGAAATTTCACTTGTAGTAGGTTTGCCATCAGGACTTGATTTAACATTTGATCTTTTTACAGTAGAACCACCAACTGTACCACTTGCATTGTCGAATCTACCTTTACCTGACTGAGCGTTGTTTTCATTTACTGCAAAACTTCTGTTTACGGAATTTGCCAGGTCATCTTTATTTGACTGAGAAAGCTGCTCAATTCTGGAATTTATTTCATCATTTACACCAGGAGTACATTCACATATTGCGAAATCAGCTCTGTGTAACTGTCCTTTTTTAACATCTACAAATCTACTGGACGGATCGTTAGCGTGTCTGTTATCCAATACTGAAAGCTTACTTCCTTCTGGTAATGAGTAGTTATCAACTTTTAGTACATGCTTGTTTGGCTTAACAGCATAGAATGTATATTTACCTTCGCTGTCCGTAACAACATAAGTTCCGTTTTCCATATATAGGCGAACACCCGGTACACCAACCTCGCCCGGATCTTGCATGTCATTTTCATTACAATCCTGAAAAACTTTACCAATTATGTAGGAATTATCGTTAAACAGACCACCACGTACTTCTACTTTAACTTTTGCTTCGTTACTGCTCTTTACAACAACTTCATCACTTTTTGCTACAGCTACATTGATCCCTTTCCCTTTTTCTGAACCAGGTCCAACAAATACACGGTATGTTAATTCTTTATTTGATCCCGGCTCGATATCTCCAACATCGAATTTAAGACTAGGACCTTTTCCGCCTTCAGGATCCTGTAATTTTACTCCATCTAATTTTGTTGAACCCAATTGGTACTCAAAACCAAATGGAAGCAAATCATCAATAAATAAGTTTCTAACTGTATTAATCGCCTCACTTTTGATTGTGATAGTGTAATTAATATAGTCACCGATTTCAGCAGTCGGTCTGTCTACGGTTTTATTTGTGAATAAAACACCTCTGGCTTGTGGATCAAGTGGGATATCAAAGTTAGTACCTTGTGGGACATTACTAAACGTCCAATCATTACCATAAGAAGCTAAGGTATCTACTTTACGACCCGGTGGCAGTAAACCGAGAGGCACTTCTGAGGAGAAAGTATATCCTTCAGGAGTCTCAACTTCAACTTTATACGTTCCTGTTTCAAGGTATCTGAATGCAAACCTTCCATCAGGTCCTGTAACGTATTCACTTGGTGCAGGAGTAGTACCATCAGTTTCAAAAACTTTAGCTCTACCACCCGCATCTCCACCATTGTTAGCTCCGGTAACATCAAGTATTGTTACTTTTGCATTTCTTACAGGCTGATTTGTTTCACTGTCAAATACTATACCGTATGGGTCAACCACTACTGTTGTTTGAATACGAGCTCCTTGTCCACCACCCAAATTCCCATTGTTAATACCATCACAATTTAATATGGCTTGGATTACATCATCTTCAACTGTTTCCAGAATCGTATTTCCAATAATTACATCGAAATCAACAGCGTTTCGTGTATTTACTCCACCTTCAATTCTAAATAAACTAGTATTAACACCTGTTTCAATCCCGATAAATTTTTCTGAATCACTAGTTTCAAAAGATTGCAATGTAATGGTTGCCGTATCAATTCTGGATCTAAACTCATTACAAACAGATGCTGTTGCTTGTAAATGCAGTTTACGACCAATACTTGATGTTCCTGTCTTTTTACCAAAACTATCATCAGTGAAATAGTCAATGGTAGCACCGTTTGATGGCAGAAAAGCTTTTACTTCATCTGAAGCCGCATCAACTACAATATTCTCTTCCGGATCACTGTAGCTAATTTCAGCCTTATTTGTGATCTCCTCACTAGCACCCGGGTTTACTTGAACTTCAAAAGTAGTGCTAAATTCTTCTCCGGCTGATAACCCATCAAATGCCAGGCCTATAAAAGAAACCGTAGAAGGATCAGAAGGTAATTGACTACTGAATTCATATTTACCGTTACCTTCCATTCCATACAATTGTTGTCCGTTTGTAGTTTCAACAAACTCAACAAAGCTTACGTTAGAAGGTATTGTATCAAGCAAAATTATCTTACTAGATGAAATCCCATCAATTGTAATTCCTGCTCTAGGCAAAGCAGGAACATCACCACTGTTTACACCAGCAATGGTATACGTGAAGTTTTCGTTAGGAAGCTTTTCTTCACTTCCTGATTGTGATTTATTTAACTCTATTCTAGCTCCTGAAAGAACGTAAACAGAATCCCGTTTCAGTAATCTGATTCCAAACTCTCTTGAAACTGCTTCAACATTTACAATAGATGTAATTGAATCGTCTTCAGCCTCGTTAATTGAACCTGAGTACCTGAAATCGAAGCGCTCTCCCGGGTTTAGTGTGATTTCCCTTCTTAATGTATCTGAAAATTGAGTTCTTGATTTGTTTCCACTTATCCATTCAAGATTTTCAAGGTCATATTCACCTTGATCCCAGTTGTATATCTTGATGTCAAAAGTAGAAGCTACATTTCCATTGTTTACTAAGAAGTGATCAAATTCAACTTTATCTCCTCTGAACCTCTTAATTGAGTTCTCGAGTTCTAAAGAGAAATTAATAGTGGCATCTACAACTACATTTACCTCGTTTGAGATTATTTCCTCAAGTGTTGTTGCACCTAACTTGTTAAATGTAGTACTGGCCATATTGGTGATTGAAGTTCCACCTGTTGGGCCGTTTTGTGCACGAACCTCTCCCATCCCTGCTACTAAGAGCAGAATCAGAAATGATATGAGAGAGTTAATTTTGAGCACTTGTTGTTTAATTTGATTTAAAAGAAGAATGAGAGGTCAACCTCATTCTCATAATTCTGGGTTATGTATTTATTCGTTTTTTTAGCTGTCTACTTTAACAGCAAATTCAAGGGTGACTGTCTCAGTCGGGTCAAGCTGATCTATATCTACTTGAATAGTTCCCGTTGCACCAATAGCTGGTTGAGAAGTCACTGTAACTGAAGTAACCGTTCCCGAAGTAACCGTTGCTGTAGCAGCAATAAGCATTGTCGTAAAGGTTGGAGTATCATCAGTAACAGAAATGGTTGTTACTGGTTGAGAACCATCATTATTGATAACAATTCGATAGTACACAGTATCTCCAGGAAGTACATTAAATGGATTCTTAGAGTACGTACCTGCAGAACCGCCAGCATCAGGTGCTTGGAACTTGTCTAGCTTAACAAGACCAGCCTGAATAGTGGTTACATCAGTATTACTCTTTGTAGCAAGATTAGCAACATTATCACTAACAATAAGAGTAGCTGTATTATCATCACCATCATCTAAACTACTTAGACCGGTAACTTTTACAATAAACTTAATTGTTTGATTGAAGGTTTTAGACCCTACAGCTGCGGGAAGATCAACAGAACCTGAAGCTGCTCCTGAAGTAAGAAGCGAATCAGTTCCATTTGTGATAACACCATCACCATTAGTATCCCAATAAACAACAGAAGTCCAACCAACAGCCTGAGAGTTAGTTAACTCTACTCTTAAATCAGAGTTAGTGCCATTATTCTCAGTCACGTTACTTAAAATAGTAAGTGTATGCTGATAAGTAATGGAACCACCAGGAGAAACCTGACCGGTATTGTTGCTTGACAACTGCATGTTTTGGTCCGTTTGGACAACAACTGCATCGTGGATGATGTCACTAGCACCAGTAGTAGCAGATAATGCTCTGAAGAAAAGATCTACAGTTCCAGGAGCGTAACCAGCAGGTACAGTTACTTCAGCAGTAATTTGCTTGCTTGCTCCAGCTGCTAAGTTATTGATATTAGATATCTGGCTATTTCCGTTGTTCGGATCTTTAAATGTAACAGACCAACCTGCAGGTAAAGCGGTTGGGTCAGGAAGAGCACCTGCTGCAGTAGTATCATCTGAAACAGCTAATCCATAAGAATCAATTGAAGTACTTGTGTTTTTTACAAAAAGTGTAAAAGAAACTGTACTTCCAGGGCTAGCATTTAGTGATTTAACAACTGCCGTTTCAGGACCTTTTCCTTCACCTAAAGCTCCGACTACTCCTGCTGCAAAATCATTTGTTAAATCAACCGTTCTCGGTACAATATATCCTAACTTATCTTTATGAGTAGCATTTGCAGTAGCATCGTTGATAGAAGTAAGGGTTTTATCAATCGAGAAATTTGAACCTGTTGCATTTGCAGGTAAGGAAATCTGTAAAATTACAACTACAGTATCACCCGGAGCTACTGGCCCTGTATCAGGAATACCATCAGAACCTGTATCCTGATAAGTACTGGAAGGATTTCCATTTCCATCAGAACGATACAATAATGGCTGAGCTGATCCAGGATAGTTACTATTAGATGTCTGAATGTTATATGTATCAGTTGTACTACCTGTGTTTACATATCTGTTTATAAAGTTAAGAGTAGCACCTTGTTGAGTTGTATCAATAACAACATCCTGTGCATCTACTAACGCAATCGCATAATTCTCATTAACCTGAACAGGAGTACCTGTGATAGTGTTATCTCCAGTTAAGTCATCATGAGTAAAAACTACAGTGTTGGTAATTGTCTGTCCTTCCTGCCCACTATTAATAGTTACATCGAAAGAAAGAGTACCTGATGATCCGTTTGCTACGCTAGCTATAACTGCGATAAGAGTATCCTGTGCACCACCTGTTTTTCTTTCGAAGGTAATACCTGTAGGATCGCCGCCAGCGGCATCAGTAAGCGCAGTTGCACTACCACTCCAAACTGCAGAGTTAGGAACATAAGTCATTCCAGTTGGAATTGGATCCTTTAATACAAGATTAGTTGCTGCTGCAGTACCATTTTCAGAATAATTAATCGTGTATTTTACCTGATTAGTTACATCTGCTGTTGTTTGATCAACTCCTTTACTAACATTGATTACAGCATCTTCCTGTACTTCCGCTCTGTTAGTTGCTGAAGCAGTTTCACTGTTATTAAAGTTACTTGTTACACTAATAACAATATCTTCAAACTGACCATCATTGGCTGTTGCCGGAATATCCGCAACAATTACAATACCAAAAGTGCTACCTGCTGTTCCATTTCTGGTCAAACTAGGTGTACTTGTGATTTCAGTCAGGTTATCCGCATTACCATCTTTATTTGCATCGGGATAAATCCTAATGTTGGTAAAGTTAAAATCATTAGCTAATTCACTTACACTAACTAACAAACTATCATTACCGTTACCCGTGTTGGTTAACACGTGAGCAAATGTCACCTGTCCACCTACACTTACCTGCTTAGTAGTACCAGCGTTAATCTGAACGCCCGCTACCTGCTGTACTGTTGTAACAACGGTGTTAGATGTAACAGACTTACTGTTACTACCGTTATCTAGGTAAGTCGCTGTTGCCTGGTTACCAATGGAAGAATTTGCAGGAGGTACCTGAGCAAAAACATCCGTGGATGTGCCAAGTACAATAGCAAAAACCATCAACATACCAAACAAAGCTTGTACCCTTTGTCGTAGTTTATGTGTTGTTTTCATTGTATGAATCCTATGTTTTAGTTCAATTGTTTGATTTATTTGAACACTGTTTAGATTTAATTTTTGAAGTTTCGCTTTAGTTCTGGTCATGATCGGACCTCGACTCTTGCGGTAAGAGTTATGCTTTCTCCAGCCGCAAGAGCAGGAACTAGCCATTGTATGCGTCTGTATTCCTGAGCAGGAATGACGCGATTTACCTGTGATCCGTCCGGCAAAGTAACCTGACGAGTCAATGGAGGTTGTCTGAAGTCATTAGCCGTTGGGCTAACACTTGCCCCACTTAATTCCGGCGAAGCGGAGTTATCGAGATAGAACATCTCAAGTGGAATTGGCAAAACAGGAGTAATTTGTGTTAAACTACCATCTGTTTCATTCTGATAAGTTAGTCGATATTCGATGATATCTCCTGGCTTAATTTCGGTTACTTCAGTTGCAACCTCATTACCATCTGCACCCAATGTGATTTTGAAAGCCTTCAAAACTGAAGACAATTCATCATTTTGTGCATTGGCATTTACAGATAAACCCAGAAATAAAACGAATAAAAATAGAGACTTATATTTCATAAGTATGTTTATTTTTAGTTATTAGCCGCATTTTGCGACTGGAACAAGATACCCAGACCTGCTAAGAACCACCGTTAAATAGCTTTAATGAAGAGGGTCTAATTTTCTATTTTAGTATTAGAGCTTCTTAATATTTAAATACGCATTTGAAAGGCTTTGGATTGCGTTTTTTGAAAATATCTCAATTTCAAACCATTTTTAATTAACTTTTATTAATCGTAGAATTATTATCCATTAAAATATATCTTATAATGTTTTTTATATCCTTAGATTAAAGCCTATTAAATAATTGAGACTAGTTTTTATGGTATCTAAAGAGATTCTGAAAAAAATTCGCAAGCTAGAAATTCAAACTAAAGGCATTGTTAACACTTTGTTTGGAGGAGAATATCAATCTGCTTTTAAAGGACGGGGAATGGAATTTTCGGAAGTGCGAGCGTATAACTACGGAGATGATATTCGTCAAATTGATTGGAATGTCACCGCACGAACGGGCGACCCTTATATCAAAATATTTGAAGAGGAGCGTGAGCAAACACTTATGCTTTGTGTTGATATTTCACCTAGTGGGATGTTCGGAACTCTTTATCAAACCAAAACAGATCTCGCCATAGAAATTTGTGCGGTTTTGGCTTTTAGTGCTATCAAAAATAGTGATAAAGTTGGTTTGATTTTATTCAGCGATCATATTGAAAAAGTAGTACCACCCAAAAAAGGGAAAACCCATGTACTTAGGTTGATCCGGGAATTATACACTACAAAGCCTACAGGAAGAGGTACCAGTATTGCTTCAGCTCTTTCCTATATAAATCGATTACTTGATCGTAAAGCGATCGTAGTTCTAGCTTCAGATTTCCAAGATGACAATTTTGACAAGCAGCTTAAGATCACAAATCAAAAGCACGATCTGGTAAGCATTATTGTGAATGATGAACATGAAGAAACTTTACCGAATTTAGGAATTATTCCTTTACGTGATTCAGAATCAAATCAGGAGATCTTGATCGATACTTCAAGTAAAAAAGTTAGAGATGCTTACTATAAAAAAAGAGTACTAAGGAAAAAAGAACTCTCAGATAAGCTCTTAAAAATGAAGATTGACTCCGTAGAAGTTAATACAAATCAATCCTATGTGAGACCACTAATGAACTTCTTTTTACGAAGAGTAAACAGATATTGATCACAAAGTAGCTTCTGCTATTTTGTGAACTCCACCTATTTGCTTTAGCTCGTTTCTCACTAATTCAATTTTTGATTTATACTCTTCGAGTTCAGTATTTGAGATTCCTTTTGATGGAGGAAGAACAAGCTTAACAGGATTAACAGGCTGATCATTTTTGTATACGCGGTAATCCAGATGAACACCAGTAACTCTTCCCGTTTTTCCAACATAACCTATAACTTGTCCCTGCCTTACTTTCTGTCCTTTCCTAATACCACTTGCAAAACCGTTCAAATGCAAATAAGCTGTAGTGTACGTTGAATTATGACGAATCTTAACAATATTTCCACTTGCACCTCTGTACTGAGATTCTATGACTTCTCCGTCTCCTACTGAAATTACCGGCGTCCCTAATGGAGCTGCATAATCAACACCGTAATGAGGAATTCTTTTCTTTAAAACCGGATGAAATCTGCTATGAGAAAAATTAGAGCTTATTCTCTGTGAATATTTAAAAGGGGCCTTTAGTAAAGCTTTTTGAACACTATTACCAACTTCGTCATAGTATCCATAAGCGTCGTCACTTTCGTAGAAATAAGCTTCGTAAATTTCACCTCTATGCTCAAACTCTGCTGCAATTATTTGGCCTATTCCGTAAGGTTTATCATCTACAAAACGTTTTTCGTAAATAACTTTAAACCCATCCCCTTTGTACAGCCTGAAAAAATCTACTTCCCAACCAAAGATCTCACTTAGTCCATTAGCTACTAATATGTTAACTCCCTGATCTACCAAAGTTTCATATAGGGAAGATTCAATAGTTCCGTAAGCCGTAGCAATTTCAGTTCTGATTTCTTTCGAACCTGTGTCTACAGCTATTCCATCACTCCAATCAAAAATCACGTAATCGGTCGCCGTTTGATGAAAGATCATCCTCAAAGGTGCACCTGTTTCTTTATCATGATAGGTGTAATACTTTTGATTCTGATTGATTCTTCTTGGGTTAAATTTACCTTTAGCTTTTTGCTGAATAGTAAAAATATCCTCAGGAGCAACATCTAGTGATCTTAGAATAACATAAAGACTTTCATTTCTCTTGACTCTAGCCTCTTTAATTGTGGCTTCATCTTTTATGTATCCATAGTTGTCTAAACCGGGAAGCTCTTCTATTTCTTCAAAACTATTAATAGAAACTGAATCTTCGGTACTTGGTTTTTGATCTTGAAATAAAGAACATCCGGTAAAGAAGCATAGTAATACCACTCCGGAAACAAATTTTTTAACCCAAATCATGTATTAATTTTACATTGCAGATGATTACCAAAAAACTACCATTATTTATTCTTATTTCATAAAATCTTTGAGATGTAAATTTGATTAAACAATGCATCCAAAAGCCGTTATATTAAAATCATTATTTTATATTCATCAAAAAAAATTAAGACAAAATTATCCTTAATGATCAAGATTGATCGATATTTGTTTTCTAGAAACTTAGTTATCCTTTTCGCTTGTTTTTGTTTTACTTCAACAACGGCATTAGCGCAAAATATATCCGTTAAAGGACCTGTTGATTCCTTAACAGTTGGAGAGGTATTTAACTTCTCTATATCCATTAAAAATTCTATTCCGGCTGAAAAGGTACTGTTTCCTGACTCTACTGCATTTGTAGGAGATATTGATTTTCTATCTTCTAAACACTTTAAAGAAAGTTCATCCAAAGATAGTACAGAATACAGCTTACAATTTTTCGCTATAGATAATGCTACAATCCCACCTTTGCCAGTTAGGATTGTCTCGAATTCGGATACTACACTCATTTTTACTGAACCCTACAATTTATACTATAAGCAAACCATCGCTTCTGAAGACGACGAGTTTAAACCTTTAAAACAGAACTATACCTTTCCCCGGGCTATTTGGCCATACTTGATAGGGCTTTTGATTCTTGCTGCGATAGGATTCTTGATTTGGAGTAAGTACTTCAAAAATCAAAAAACTGAAGAAACAGAACCTAAAATCATCCCGGTTTTTAAAAATCCTCTTGATGAACTCGAATCAATACTTATAAAAATAAAAGAACAGCATACTGAAAATCCTGAAAAAGATTTTAAATGGTTTTATAGTGAATTAGGTGATGCTTTACGCTGGTATATTGAAGAGCTCTATAAAATTCCTGCTCTTGAATCTACTTCCAGAGAAGTTCTTAGGTATATGGATGCATTTGGAGTAGATGTGCAATTAATAAAACACACCAGAATTGTTTTAAATGAAGCTGACATGACCAAATTCGCCAAATTTAAACCAACACTTGACGAGTCTTGGAATGCTTATAGGGAAGGTCTGGCATTTTTGGAAAGAGCTAAAACTGTTGACAACATGAGAATTCATCGTATGAAAACGGATTTTGAAAATCAGTTTACAAATGAAGAGGAGACTAATTATGCAGTGGGCTAATCCTGAATGGTTCTGGGCTTTTTCATTACTTCCGATTATTATCGGGATATATTTATTCAGGGTTTTTGGAAAAAAAAGACCAGTTTTATCCTTCTCTTCATTAAATGACGCTAAGAGCCTACCAGGAAATTGGAAATCTAATATCCATTGGGTTACAGCCTTTTTAACTTGGTGCGGATTTGCTCTTTTGATAATATCGCTCGCCAGACCTCAGGAAAAACTCACTACCATTGAACGTAATGCTGAAGGCATCGATATTGTAATGGTTATTGATATTTCATCATCAATGCGAGCTGAAGATCTGCAACCAAATCGCTTTGAAGCTGCCCGAGAAGTAGCAAAAGAATTTGTTGAAAAAAGAGTATCGGATCGTATTGGTTTAGTGACTTTTGCAATGAAGAGTTTTACGGTAGTCCCTCCCACTCTGGATTATAAATTACTTACGCAATTACTCGAAGATCTTGAAATGGGAATTATCGAAGATGGAACTGCGATTGGGATGGGAATTGCAACTGCAATAAACCGATTAAAAGACAGCCAGACCAAGAGCAAAGTTATCATTCTTTTAACGGACGGACAGAATAATGCAGGTGAAATTGATCCTGTAACAGCTGCAGACCTGGCTGTAACATATGGAATCAAAATTTATACTATTGGTGCCGGTACAAGAGGCACAGCTCCTTACCCTATTCAAGATCCAATATTCGGTAGACGTTATCAAAACATAGAAGTCAATATTGATGAAGAAATGCTTACTTCGGTCGCTCAACTAACAGGCGGAAGATATTACCGCGCAACAGATACTGAAGAGTTGATAAATGTCTACAATGAAATTGATGAACTTGAAAAATCAGAAGTTGAAGAACTAATCTATACCGATTACAAAGATGAGTACCCGCTTTATTTGGGCATTTCTTTGCTCCTTTTTTCTATTGCTTTTGTAACCGATCGTTTTGTTTTAAGAAGTGTTGTTGAAGCATAAGCGGAACACAAAAATCAATTTCCAACATTCAAATTCCAAATTCTTAATTTCAAAGTTGAATATTCTTTTTTTGGATATTCGATAATCAACTGTTCTTGCGTTCATTGTTCCCACTTCTTTCGTACCTTTACTTCTTAAATAGTTCCCTGTACCTCTTAACCTATTCATGAAGAAAAGTACTTTAGTTAAACGAGTCTCTGAGACAACATTATTTTCGGAATACTTATCATTTGTAAACAACAATAATCATGTTTTAGTAAAGGAAAGTGTAGGTTCATTAACTTCTTTCGCTATAAATGAACTTAGCAAGTCTTTTAAGAATATACTTGTAATAACTGATACAGAAGAAAATGAACGCTTCTTAAAAGCTGATTTAAGTGTTATTTCTGGTTCTAAACTCATTAGTTTCCCCTCAACAAACCATAAACCGTACGATACGGGACAGATCGTGGATTCCGGTGCTCTTGTACTCCGATCGGAAGCACTTGAACAAATTAAAGGACGGGCAAAGAAGATTGTTACAGCCTCAGCTTCAGCAATTTCGGAAAAAGTAGCTCCTCCACACGTGTTGGATAAAGTTAGTGTATCCGTTTCGAAAGGTGATACTCTAGATCCCGAAAATTTAAAAGAACGACTGGTTGATCAGGGATATAATCCCACCAGGTTTGTGGATGAACCCGGCGATTTTGCTATGCGTGGAGGAATATTTGACATATATCCATTTGCAGGAGAATACCCCATAAGACTCGAGTTTTTTGGAGACGAGCTTGAATCTATTCGGGAGTTCGACGCTGACTCCCAACGTTCTGTATCTTTCCTCAATCAGGCAAAATTTATTCCTGATCTTACAAACTTACCGGATTCTGAGAAATCAGGCTTCCTCTCTTATTTCGATGAAGATACTGCTCTGGTCCTTATCAATCCCGAACTCATTTCTTCTACTATTGAAGAACTTTTTCATCAATCTGATCTAGCTTACAAGGAATTAGAAGATCCGGAAATTTCGACTACTGAAGAACTCTATTTATCTGAATCAGAATATATTACGGAGATCAACAAATTTAAGAATCAGATCATATTTGGTTCATCTAAAGAAGCAGCAAGTAATAAATTTTACTTTAGATCAAAGCCTCAACCTGATTTCCATGGGAATTTCGAATTATTACGAAAAGAGATAGAACAGCAAAGCCAAGCCGGGAATCATGTTCTGATTTGCTGTGATAATGACGGTCAAAAAAGAAGATTCGAAGAATTGCTTGGTGAACGATCAAAAGAATTTGATTACTCATTACTAATTGAATCCTTACATGAAGGCTTTATTTATCCTGATTCCGGCTTATGCGTTTATACTGATCACCAGATCTTTAACAGATATTATCGCCCTAAAGTTAAACGGAGAAAACATCAGGGAGGTATATCATTTAAGGAGCTCAAAGATCTTAATATCGGTGATTTTGTTGTTCACGTAGATTATGGAATTGGTACTTTTGCAGGCTTCAAAAATATACTGGTTAAAGAAACTCAGCAGGAAGTGGTGGT
Source organism: Balneolaceae bacterium UBA3186 (assembly GCA_002364085.1). Classification (GTDB taxonomy): domain Bacteria; phylum Bacteroidota; class Rhodothermia; order Balneolales; family Balneolaceae; genus Balneola. The sequence continues at coordinate 71,797 of DEXK01000021.1, forward strand.
ACTTCGATATAAAGATGATTCTGTTCTTTATGTAAACGTCAGCAGCCTGCACAAACTTCAAAAATATTCCGGAAAAGAAGGAACAGCTCCCAGAATTACTAAACTAGGCACCGGTGAATGGGCACGCAAAAAAGCTCAAACTAAGAAGAAAGTTAAAGATATAGCCAGAGAACTTATCTTATTGTATGCCAAGCGTAAAGCTCAAAAAGCTCATTCCTTTGGTGAAGACACCAGCTGGCAAACCGAGATGGAAGCCAACTTCCAATTTGAAGAAACTCCCGATCAGGATATTGCAATCCAGGCAGTAAAACAAGATATGGAAAGCGAGCAACCCATGGACCGATTAGTTTGCGGAGATGTTGGCTTTGGTAAGACCGAAGTTGCAGTAAGAGCGGCGTTCAAAGCAGTAATGGATCATAAACAAGTTGGAGTGCTGGTTCCAACTACCATACTCGCTGAGCAACACGCCAAAACATTCCAAAAAAGAATGGGGAAATTTCCTGTTTCGGTTGAAGTACTTTCAAGATTCAGAACTAAAGCAGAACAAACTAAAGTTTTGAAAAAGCTGGATGCCGGTGAAGTTGACATTCTGATTGGAACTCATAGAATACTCTCAAAAGATATCAAATTTAAGGACCTGGGACTTATCGTAGTTGATGAAGAACAACGTTTTGGGGTCAGCGCTAAAGAAAAGCTAAAAGAATACAGAGCTGCAGTTGATGTGCTTACTCTTACCGCTACGCCTATCCCAAGAACATTGCAATTTTCACTTATGGGAGCCAGAGATCTTAGCATTATTAACACTCCCCCTCCAAACAGACAGCCCGTATACACGGAAATACATAGCTTTGATGAAGAACTAATTAAAGATGCCATCCTTCAGGAAATGAGTCGGGGCGGGCAAGTATTTTTTATTAATAACAGAGTAAAGAACATTGAAGAAGTCGCTGAAATGATTCGTCGATTGGTTCCCGATGTTCGGGTTAGATTTGGCCACGGACAGATGACAGGCTCTCAACTTGAGAAAATTATTACCGACTTTTATAATCATAAATTTGACGTGTTGGTATCCACCAATATCGTTGAAAATGGTATCGACATTGCTAATGCCAACACCATTATCATTAATCAAGCTGATAACTTTGGTTTGGCAGAACTGCATCAACTCAGAGGGCGTGTTGGGCGTTCGAACCGTAAAGCTTTTTGTTATCTGATCACCCGCCCAATTCAAACACTCACTCCAGAGGCCAGAAAACGATTACTAGCTCTTGAGGAATTTTCAGATCTAGGCTCAGGTTTCAACATAGCTATGAGAGATCTGGACATTCGTGGAGCAGGAAACATCCTAGGGGGTGAACAAAGCGGTTTTATCAATGATATTGGCTTTGAATTGTATTCCAAGATTCTGAATGACGCCGTACGAGAGCTTAAAGAATCTGAGTTCAGCCATATGTTTGAAGGTATAGAAGCAGAAATAGAACTTCCTGAAACAGTAGTTGAATTTGATGAATCTGCCCTGCTTCCTAATAATTATGTTAGTGATAATGTGGAACGATTAAATCTGTACCGAAAGCTGTCACAAGCCAAATCTGAAAAAGAAATTGACGATTGGAGAGAAGAAATTGAAGATCGTTTTGGACCTGCTCCAAAAGCAGCTTTGTACCTGATAGAAGCCAGCAAGATCAAACTGTTTGCTTCCAGATGCCTATTTACGAAAGTAACCATTCGATCACAACGTATGTGGGCGGTTTGTCCTAAAGCAGAATCTAAGCTGGCTGAACCATTTTATGAGCAAGGCAAATTTCAATCCATTCTGAAGCAATTAGAGGCTTTACGCCCTAATAAATTCCAACTCATCCAAAAAAATGAAGCAGTTAGATTAGCTATTCAGGATATCCCTGATATTTTTGGAGCTACGGAGTTCTTGAAGGGATTGAGTGAGACAATTAATGCATAGAGTCATTCTGAGCGAGAGCGAAGAATCTTCACAATGAAAAAAATGCAGATTCTAATTCCCGATGCTTCGGGATCAGGAATATGGATGTTATCTAATTCACTTAAAAAACTGGCTTGTTTATAATCCTGAAGATTTCAGTAAAAGCTTCCAACTACACCGACCTTTAGAATTATTGGCGAGCCAAGAACGTAATGAAATCGACGGCTCCGAAGGAGCAATCATTACACT
>DEXK01000018.1 GCA_002364085.1 Balneolaceae bacterium UBA3186
CTTTGTCTTGTTTGTATTAAATTTCTTATGATTGACTTTCGATAATTTCCTGAGCAATCTTATCAGGAACAGCAGTGTACTCTTCGAATTCCATAGAGTATACTGCACGACCTTGAGTCAAAGATCTAACATCAGTTGAATATCCGAACATTTCTGACAGAGGCACATTTGCTTTCACAACTGAGCCATCTTTGTTCGTATCCATACTTTGAATGATACCACGACGACTATTAAGGTCACCAATAACATCACCCATGTATTCTTCCGGTGTAGTTACTTCAACTTTCATAACCGGCTCTAGTAATTGAGGCTTCGCTTTTTTGGCTGAATTTCTAAATCCAAGTTTAGCAGCTAGCTCAAAACTTAATTGATCAGAATCCACATCGTGATAAGAACCATCAAATAATCTTACCCCAACATTTTGTACAGCATAGTTGGCTTGTATACCATTTTCTAAAGCTGCCTTGAATCCTTTTTGAACTGAAGGGATAAATTCTCTTGGAATGTTACCACCTACAATCTCATTGATGAACATAAATCCATCTTCTTCTGAAACACGATCTTTTTTACCATCGTAATCAGCAAAATATTCTATAGGAGCAATTTCAAACTGGATATCGGCAAATTTACCACGCCCACCTGATTGCTTCTTGTATAGCTCTCTGTGTTCCACAGCTTTAGAGATGGTTTCTCTGTAAGACACCTGAGGAGCACCTACGTTTGCCTCCACTTTGAATTCACGCTTGAGACGATCAACAATGATCTCTAAGTGCAACTCACCCATTCCGGCAATAGTAGTCTGACCAGTCTCGTCGTCAGTTCTAACCTGGAAAGTTGGATCTTCTTCTGCAAGTTTTTGAAGCCCTGCAGAGAGTTTCTCACTGTCAGCTTTTGTCTTAGGCTCTACTGCAAGTTTAATTACAGGCTCTGGGAAAGTAATTTGCTCGAGGATAACCGGATCATCAAGATCGCAAAGAGTATCACCCGTGTAAACTTCTTTAACACCTACAACAGCAACAATGTCACCAGCTTGTGCTACTTCAATATCTTTCTTAGAGTTAGCGTGCATTTCAAGCAGACGCCCAACTCTTTCTTTGTTTCCGGTTGAAGAGTTCAATACATACGACCCTTTTTCTAGTGTACCTGAATACACTCTAGCAAAAGTTAACTTACCAACATAAGGATCGGTCATGATTTTGAATGCAAGTGCAGAAAAAGGAGCATTTACATCTGCTTCTCTAATCACTTCATCTTCAGTATGAGGCTTAACACCTTTAACAGCCTGAACATCTAGCGGAGATGGCATGAAAGAAATAACTCTATCCAACATAGCCTGCACACCTTTGTTCTTCAGTGCAGTTCCACACATTACCGGAGTAATATCTTTTGCAATAGTAGCTTTTCTAATTGCTGCAAGAATTTCATCTTCTGAAATCTCTTCTTCCATCAAGTATTTTTCCATCAACGACTCATCGTGATCAGCAATAGCTTCGATCAACTGAACTCTGTAATCAGCAGCTTTTTCTGCAAGATCTTCAGGAATATCAATTTCGTCGTACTTAGCACCAAGAGAAGCATCATCCCAAACAATTCCTCTCATGTTGATCAAATCAACAACACCTTTGAAATTCTCTTCAGAACCAATAGGAATTTGAATCGGAATCGGATTTGCATTTAGTTTTTCATCAAGCTGACTTACAACATTGTAAAAGTCTGATCCTGTACGGTCCATTTTATTAACAAATGCCATGCAAGGAACTTTGTATTTGTTAGCCTGACGCCAAACAGTCTCAGACTGAGGCTGCACAGCACCTACAGAACAAAGTACAAATACCGCACCATCAAGAACACGAAGAGAACGCTCTACTTCTACAGTAAAGTCAACGTGACCTGGAGTGTCAATAATATTAATACGGTGATCTTTCCAAATACAATGAGTAGCAGCAGAAGTAATGGTAATACCACGCTCTTGCTCTTGCTCCATCCAATCCATAGTTGCAGCGCCATCATGCACCTCACCAATACGGTGACTACGACCGGTGTAAAAAAGAATACGCTCAGTAACAGTGGTTTTTCCGGCATCGATATGAGCCATAATACCAATGTTACGCGTTCTGCGCATCTTGTCGATAACTTTAGGGTCTTGTTGTTTTACTTCTGCCATGATAATCTTGAAATACTTTTAAAATCTAAAATGAGCGAATGCTTTGTTTGCCTCTGCCATACGGTGAACTTCGTCTTTCTTACGAACCGCTCCACCTTCATTGTTTGAAGCATCCATCAATTCACGAGACAACCTCAATGACATTGATTTATCGTTTCTGGAACGAGCTGATCTTATCAACCATCTCATCCCTAGCGCAGTACCACGCTCCTGACGAACTTCCATAGGAACTTGGTAAGTCGCTCCACCAACTCTGCGAGATTTTACTTCCACTACTGGAGTTGCATTCTGCATTGCTGATTTAAAAATGTCTATACCGGTTTCTCCGGTTTTTTCTTCAATAATCTCAAATGCCTGATAAACAATTTTTCGAGCAACGTTCTTTTTACCGTCTCTCATCAAGTTGTTTACAAAACGTGTAATTAGCTTATCCTCAAAAATTGGATCCGGCTGTACATCTCGTTTTTCTGCTGTCTTTCTACGCATCGTCGGTCAATCTAAAATTCTAGTTTTACCCTCTTGGGCGTTTAGTTCCGTACAAACTACGGCTTTGAGTTCTTCCGTCTACACCTGCAGTATCAAGTGTACCACGGATAATATGGTAACGCACACCAGGTAAATCCTTCACACGTCCACCTCGGATTAGCACAATACTATGCTCTTGCAAGTTGTGACCTTCACCCGGAATATATGCTGAAACTTCAATTCCGTTAGTTAAGCGAACACGAGCAACCTTACGGAGTGCAGAGTTCGGCTTTTTTGGGGTAGTTGTATAAACACGAGTACAAACACCACGCTTTTGCGGGCAACCCTGCATTGCAGGAGCAGTTGTCTTTCGTATCTTGCTTTTTCTACCTTTTCGAATAAGTTGTTGTATAGTTGGCACGGTTCAAATTGTTTGGTTATTGCCATCAAATCTAGAGCTTGCAAATATATAGCTTTTTTCTGTACTTCTAAAAATAATTCTAAACATTATTTCTTAAATATTTCAGAATACCTCATGAAACATCAAATTAAAGGATTTTCTTTTCTATATCGTTTCATTTATTTATTAACTGATACATCACACTATATCAATTGCGTATTTCAACACTACCCGGTTTAAGCACAAAACGACTGAACGCGCTCTCTACTGAAGGCATCCGTTCAGAAAAAGATCTACTTAACTTTTTCCCACGCCGTTATTTGGACAGAAGTAATGTGCAGAAGATCAAACATCTGATGGGATCGGGTGAAGAAGTTACTGTAGTTGGTAAAGTAGTCAATCTTCAAGAAGTCGGATTTAAAAGAAGCAAACGACTGGAAATTGCCATTAATGACGGTACAGGAATTATTAAAGGGGTTTGGTTCAGAGGCGCGTCTTACTTTAAAAAAATATTTAAGGAAGGGGATCTGGTTGCTTTTTTTGGTCCGGCTAAGCGATACGGTAAGTCTATTACAATAGCTCACCCTGAAGTTGACAAACTTTCTGAAGAAGGTGATGTCAGTAACTTCTCCAAGATCGTACCTATTTATCCCAGTAATAAAGAGTTCAGCAAAACCCGGCTTACTAATAAAATTGTAGCCGGCTGGATTGAGATTTTACTCAATCGAATAACAATTAAAGAATTTCTACCTGAAGCTCTTGTAAAGGAAATGAAATTTCCATCCAGAGCTGAAGCTTACAGAATGATCCACTTTCCTGAAGATCACTCTGAACACAAAAGGGCTTTAAATAGATTTAAATTTGAAGAACTCTTTCTCTTTGAAATGAGTATGGAAAAAATTCATCACACCGTAGAAGAAAGGAAAACAGGTCATATTTTCTCAGATACAGGAAACTACACATCCAAATACTTTAATGAGCTCCTACCCTTTCAGCTTACAGAAGGACAGGTGTCTTGCCTAACTGATATTAAAAAGGATGTCCGGTCCGGTAAACAGATGAATCGACTTATTCAGGGCGATGTGGGTGCCGGAAAAACAGTAGTCGCGATCGGAGCATTGCTTATGGCATTAGATAATGGATTCCAGGCCGCATTTCTGGCTCCCACTGAAATTCTTGCTGAACAGCATTACAGAACTTTAGCTGATCATTTGAAAGGACTGGATATTAATGTTCGCCTTTTAGTGGGTGGACAAAAATCAAAACTACGAATGGATGTACTCACTGACCTTGAAGGAGGTGGATGCCAGATCGTGGTTGGAACGCATGCTATCATTCAGGAAGATGTGCGATTTCATAAACTCGGACTTGCCGTTATTGACGAACAGCATCGTTTTGGCGTAAAGCAACGAGCCGAACTTCTGAATAAAGGGTATCATCCACATATATTAGTAATGAGTGCAACTCCTATCCCCCGCTCTTTGGCGATGACAGTTTATGCTGATTTAGATATTTCCATCATCAAGGGATTACCAGCAGGAAGAAAACCGATTCGCACTGCTATCCGCGGAAACAAAAAAAGAGAAGGTGTCTGGGATTTTGTTCAAACGGAAGTTAATGATGGTGGTCAGGTTTATGTGATCTATCCATTGGTGGAAGAATCGGAAGCTTTAGATCTAAAAGATGCTACCGCGGGCTATGAAAATATCAAAAAGCGATTCACAAATTTCAATGTGGGACTTTTGCATGGGAGAATGAAATCAGATGAAAAAGATTCAGTAATGAAAGCCTTCATTGCTAATGAAATTCAGATTCTCGTTTCTACAACTGTAATTGAAGTAGGTGTAGATGTACCGAATGCTTCTGTAATGATCATTGAACATGCCGAACGGTTTGGGCTGTCACAGCTTCATCAGCTTAGAGGAAGAATTGGACGTGGCGAAAGACAAAGTTATTGCATTCTTATGCCTGATGTGAAAGTAAGTAAAGCCGGAGCATTTCGTTTAAAAACTATGGAAGAAACAAACGACGGATTTAAGATCGCTGAAGCAGACTTAAAGCTCCGAGGACCGGGCGATTTCCTTGGAACCAAACAAAGTGGGCTTCCCGATTTTAAAGTAGCTGATATTGTTGAAGACCAGTTCATTCTGGCTCAAGCAAAAGAAAAAGCAAGAGAGCTTATCTCTAAAGACGCAGAATTGGTTCTTCCGGAAAATAAAAGCCTCAAAATGATGTTTGAGCCTTATCATAAAGAAAAGGCTGCCTTTTACGGGATGGGATGATAGTTATTCATTCCAACATTCAATATCCAATTAAGTAATTGATTAATGTGGCTATTGATCAGCCTATTCTTTTTAGTGTAATTCCATACTTACTGTACCCTAGAAATATCTCCTCTACTTAATAGATCGGCTTGTTGCCGTTAGACAAAGATGTAATCAGAAATAATGCAATTAAATAAAAAGCAGCGTCCCCTTCGGTAAATAATAAACCAATATTGATAGAATAAGAAAAATATTTGATAGAATAGTATAAGTGAAAGTTCTCCGCCTATCCTTAATATTCGCCAAAGAAAATCTTTATTGAAAGTATTGGGTAAATGAAATCTATAAGTTATCTAAATCATTCTTCTGAAGATTTAAACGCATGTTTCTCTTGTCAACTTCGTGAAGGAGACAAGATGCTAGCAGGGTTGTATGTCATAAAATTAATAACAATAAACGTTCTAGGCGCTAAGAAGAAGGCTTGCCATAAGTGTGCATGGCAATTCAAAATAATAAATGCTAAAAAGCATCATTTAAATCTAGTCTTGATCACCAACCTGAAGCATACTTTTCCCGGAAAGCTTACTTCCCAGAATAAAAAAACAAATGGTGTTCAAACTCAAAAGAATTAAACTGATTTACTAATACTGAACCATGGCTTAGGTGATGACACACCTTCGCTTTTTTGATACATCACATATAAATTACAATAAGGCATATTCCTAATTATTGATCTCAGTATTTTCTTTGATTTTAATAAGCACTTATAAATTAATATTAGCTTATCATGAGTAAACATATACAGAAAAATTTGTATCTATATTGTTTATCTACAAGAAATGTATTTTATTTTTTTGGGATATAGATAGTATACTTAAATAAAGACATTACTTTAATAGGACAACAGTGGGATTCAGGGATACAAAAGAACAATCTATTGGCCAGTGCGCCATGTGCGGCACCAAAGAAGGCGAAGCTCGTCCAGTAGGCAGAGTTATTGTAGAACTCAGACCTTCAATTTATAAAGGTGAGGAAAATTTCCTTTGCCAAACCTGCTTTTTATTGAACAACTCTGAGGAAGCAAGAAGAGAAAGCCACTTAAATGATAAAAAACAGTTAAGGTGGTATCAAAAACTTCTTAAAATTGGGTTCAGTTCCAAAAAAAATAGAGAATAAGAACTCCTTCAGATTAGAAGCAAAAAAGGATGTTGTTTTTAAACTCCAGCCTTCTTCTTCTCTTCCCTTTTGCGCTCGTTATGATCTAAAAATTTCTTACGAATTCTTAAACTCTCCGGAGTAACCTCGAGTAACTCATCATTTGCTATAAATTCTATACACTCCTCAAGACTCATTTTTTTGGCTTGAGAAATTTTTATAGAATCCGCAGTTATTGAAGCTCTATGATTTGTAAGCGCCTTTTTCTTGGCAACATTAACTACCATGTCATCGCTTCTGTTGTTCGTACCAACTACCATTCCCATGTAAACTGAATCGCCTGGTTCAACAAAAAATGTTCCTCTATCCTGCACTCCTTCAAGAGCATAACCAGTAACATCTCCTTTTTCTAAAGCAATTAAAGCGCCTCGGGTTCTCCCTGGAATTTCACCGGCGTAAGGTTCATAACCATCAAATTGTTGGTGCATGATACCAGTACCACGTGTTTCGGTTAACATCTCTCCACGGAATCCAATCAATCCTCTGGACGGCACCCGAAATTCAATCCTATTATTCTCTCCTTCCTGGCTCATTCCCTGCATAATACCTTTACGCTTCTGCAGATTGTCAATTACCTTATTGCTATAATCAGTTAGTACATCAACTACTACTTCTTCAACAGGCTCATGAATTACGTCGTCAATTTCCTGAAATAATACTTCCGGTCTAGAAACAGAAAACTCGAAACCTTCTCTTCTCATTGTTTCAATAAGAATTGCCATTTGTAATTCACCTCTTCCTGATACTTTAAATACATCAGGGCTATCTGTTGCCTCTACACGCATAGCAACATTTGTTCTAACCTCTCTCTCCAGGCGATCTTTTATCTGATTTGAAGTAACAAACTTTCCTTCTAATCCTGCAAAAGGTGAGTTATTAACTCGGAAATACATTGCAATAGTAGGCTTATCGAGATCTACATATTCAAGTGGTGTTGGATCACTGGCTGCTGTTAATGTATCTCCGATGTTTACTGAGTCATATCCGGCTAAAGCTACAATATCACCTGCAAAACCCTCCTCTATTGGCTCGCGCTGTAATCCATTAAAACTGAATAATTTTGTAGCACGTCCTTTCATTTTTTGGTCACCTTTTCCGCTAACCAAAGCAATTTCCTGATTTAGCTTAACGGTACCTTGCTCAATTCTTCCTACAGCTATACGTCCTACATAGTCATTCCAATCTATGCTACTTACTAACATTTTAAATGTCTCGTCCACAGGTTGAGCCGGAGCTGGAACATGTTCAACAATAGTATCCATTAGCGGAGCTAAGCTCACTCCCTCTTCTTCAAGCTCTTTCTTTGCTATACCGTCTCTTGCTATTGCGTATAAAACCGGAAAGTCTAGTTGCTCATTTGTCGCATCTAACATCACAAACAGATCAAATATCTCGTCTAAAACTGCATCAGGGCGAGCGTCTTTTCTGTCGATCTTATTGATCAATACAATTGGCTTATATCCAAGACTCAAAGATTTTCTGAGAACGAATTTTGTTTGTGGAAGAGGTCCTTCAGCAGCATCCACTAAAAGAATAACTCCATTTACCATTTTTAGGATTCGCTCAACTTCTCCCCCAAAATCTGCGTGACCCGGAGTATCTACTATATTAATTTTAGTTCCATTCCAATTAACAGCGGTATTCTTCGAACTTATTGTAATTCCGCGCTCTCTTTCCAGATCACCGGAATCCATAACTCGATCTTCAACTTCTTGATTCTCTCTGAATGTTCCACTCTGTTTTAAAATCTGATCAACGAGTGTAGTTTTGCCATGATCTACGTGAGCGATGATGGCGATATTTCTTAAATCTTGTGACATTATTTTTATTGAAATGAAATTTGCACTACCCGATTCTTATATGCTAAGAATTCCTTAAAAGTAGCAAGCCTTAAATATACAGCTATTTTGAACAAATAATGATTATGAAATATTTATTTGTTAGGACTATTTGTATTTGTTTATCAGCGCCCATTTCAGGTACATTAATTGAATCTTGGTTCTTTACCATTTTAATTTAATCCAACTCCCTTATTTGATGTCAATATTTAGCCATATTTCTGTATTCATTTCTCTTATTCTGGGACTAGCTGTAGTACATCTATTAAGCGGTTTCTCTTTAATACTCGATACCAGAAAAGAATCAAGAACCTACTGGGTACACTTACTATGGACATTTAATATGCTTTTGACTGTAGTCCTTGTGTGGTTAAGTAGCTTTGTTCTTTCTCCTTTAACAGAAATAAGCGTTCTTCATTTTTTAAATCTCTTAGCATATTCTATTGTTACTTATCTTATGAGTGGGTTGTTGTACCCTGTGCAAGGCGATGAAGTAACCAACTTCCATGAGCATTTTGATGATAACTATAAGCGCTTCTCTTTTTTAGGAATACTATTTGTATTAGTTGATGCTACCGACGGCTTTCTCGAGCATCTTGAAACTAGTCTTCCGTTAGATATAGGCCAGTTTGCAACTCTTGGAGTTTGGCTTATTCTCTTTACTTGTTCTCTGTTTATTGAAAACAGAATCTTTAAAGCTTTTGTATCAATAGCCTATACGGTCGGGTTGCTTGGCTGGCTTCACAGCCTTATTGATACCGGTGTTTTATCATGGTGATTAGCTAAAATCCTACCATAATTTACTCTACATGTTGGAATTAAACGTCATTAAATGCTATTTTATATATTAATGATGGTTAATTTATACATTACAAAATCGGTTTTAAAAAAATTTATTTATCATTAATAGTAATCATGTTGAATAATTCATACATTACAATAAATTATTTATTTAATGATGGATATTGGCAACAAAAACTGGCAAAATTTAAGCGACTCTGTTATCATAGAGTCTCTAGGCGCATTCATTAAACATCATCGTTTAGAACAAAATATTACTCAATCAGATCTGGCTGATAAAGCGAATATCAATCGCTCCACATTAAGCGAGTTTGAAAGAGGCACCCGTGTTAACATGATCACCTTTATCCAATTGCTTAGAGCGATGGATCTCCTTCATACTTTGGAAGCCTTTACGGTACAAAAACAAGTGAGCCCTTTGGAACTTGCAAAGAAAAATGAAGACCGAAGGCAACGAGCATCAAAATCCCAAGATCAAGTAGAAGAACCGAGTGTAGATTGGTAATGATTACGACTGCATATATAAATATATGGGGTAAAAGAATAGGTGCTGTCGCATGGGACCCGGCAACCAGACTTGGTTCTTTCGAATATGAGCCTTCTTTTCTTTCTGAAAATATAGAATTGTCCCCAATTAAGTTACCCATCAAGAATGCAAAGAAAAGAGTATTTAGTTTTCCTGAATTAAGAAACAATGATACCTTTAAAGGCTTGCCTGGTTTGTTGGCTGATATCCTGCCGGATCATTATGGAAATGCCTTGATCAATACCTGGTTAACTACTCAGGGCAGACCAACTGATAGTTTAAATCCTGTTGAAACGCTTTGCTTTATTGGCAAAAGAGGAATGGGCGCTCTGGAAATAGAACCTGCTCAAGGAGGATCAGGAAGTGTTTCAAAAAATCTGGAAGTAGACACCCTTATTGCAGTAGCTGAGAAAATATTAAACAAAAGAAAAAACTTCAGTCTAACAGGGGAGCGTGAAGAACAACGTGCATTTTATGATATTCTTAAAATTGGAACATCTGCCGGTGGAGCCAGAGCTAAAGCGGTAATTGCTTTCAATGAGGTTACAGAAGAAATAAGAAGTGGACAGTATTTTGCTCCTGAGGGATTCGAGCATTGGCTGATCAAGTTTGACGGAGTAATGGATAAACAATTTGGAGCATCCAACGGTTATGGTCGTGTTGAAATGGCTTATTATGAAATGGCTAAAGATGCCGGAATTGAAATGATGGAATCCCGTTTGCTTGAAGAAAATGACAGAGCTCACTTCATGACCAAACGCTTTGACAGAACAAAGAAGGGAGATAAAATTCATGTTCAAACATTCTGTGCACTTCGCCATTTCGATTTCAACAATGTACTTCAATACAGCTATGAGCAAATATTTGAGACGATGCGAATGCTTCGTCTGTCTTACCCTCAGGCAGAGCAAATGTACAGGCGAATGGCGTTTAACGTAATGAGCCGTAATTGTGACGATCATACCAAGAACTTTGCTTTTATGATGGAGAAAGACGGAGAATGGAAGCTGGCGCCTGCTTATGATGTATGTCATGCATATCGCCCAGGAAGCCAGTGGGTAAGTCAGCATTCATTAAGTATAAATGGAAAACGATCTGATATTACCCGACAAGACCTTCTGGATGTTGCCTATCAAATGAATGTGAAAAAAGCGTCGAAAATCCTGGATGAGATCAACAATATTGTTTCTGAATGGAATAGTTATGCTGAAAAGTTCTCAGTTCATTCTGATTTAAAAGAAGCAATAAATAAAACTTTAGTACTGATTTAGATAAATATGGATCCAGAGATAAAAATACTACCTCCAAAAAAGCTGATCGGTATGAGTATTGATACTTCATTAACAGAATATGGAGCTCCGGGGCTCTGGCAAAGATTTATGCCTCGGGTAAAATCCATCGAAAACAAAGTTGGCAGTGAGAAATACTCAATTCAGATTTATGATAACCTGTTCAGCTATTCTGATTTTCATCCCAAACTGATATTTAAATACTGGGCTGCCACTGAAGTACAAAGCTTTGAATCTGTACCGAAAGAAATGGAAGCACTGGAATTACCAGGCGGAAAATATGCTGTTTTTACTCACAAAGGCACAATGGCCGGCTTTCAGAAGACATTGAATTTTATTCATCTGAAATGGCTACCTGATTCAGAATTTGAATTGGATCACCGACCTCATTTTGAAGTACTTGACGACAGATATCTCGGGCCAAACAATCCCGAGTCAATTGAAGAAGTTTGGATTCCGATTAAATAGATCAATAACTATTTTTTATCCAGAAACTTCGCATTTTTTGTGGGAGAAATCCCTCCTTCTATTTCATCAGAATATACTGCACTAAACTGTGCGCCAAAAAGCACTATCATAGATGAATAGAAAATCCAAGTTAATAAAATAACCAATGATCCTGCAGCTCCATAAACACTTCCGAACGAGCTTTTAGATAAATAAAACCCAATTAAAAGCTTTCCAATCCCGAAAAAGACTGTTGTCACAAAGGCTCCCATCCATACGTTTTTCCATTTAACTTCAGCATCAGGAATCACTTTAAAAAGGCATGCAAATACTCCGGTAGTTACAACAATTGAAATCAATATGCTTACTGCATTTGCTATATAAAACCCTTCTTCGGAAAAAATTGCGATAATTCTCTCGTCAAAGAAATTAAGAGAAGTGTCAACCACAAGGGTCACAAGTAGTAGAAAACCAACGCTTACAGCCATAGCTAATGAAAGCAGCCTGTTTTTTATCACATTATAAAAACTTTTATCAGTTTTGGATTGTAATCCCCAAACCTGATTTATACCGTCCTGAAGAGACACAAAAACAGTTGTCGCACTTACAATTAAAGTAATAAAACCTAATACCTGAGCTAATATTGAGTTACTTGCTTCAGAAACATTAGTTAAAATTTTATTAATTGCTTCTGCACTTTCCATCCCGAAAAGGGTTTCAAATTGGCTCAACAAAGTTTGCCTGGCTACTTCATCTTCGTAAATAGAACCCGCAATTGTCAAAGAAATAATAAGAATTGCCGGAAGAGAGAAAATGAGATAAAATGCAATAGACGAACTATAGTCCATTGCTGTAGTGATACTATATTCTTTAAATGTTTTTTTGAGAACTTTCCAGTACTTAATCATTCTAAAAAGTATAACTTTTAATCCGCCATGACAATCTAAATCAAATATTATCCACTGCTAACTTATATTTCGGATCTTCAAGTACATTCACATCAATAATGGCTTCTGCATTTTCAAGTAGTGCAATACAGTCTTTACTCAAATGCTGCAGATGCACTTTCTTTCCTACTTTGGAATAACGTTCTGTAATCTTGTTCAAAGCTTCAATTGCAGACATATCCACAACCCTGCTTTCAGCAAAGTCTATGATAATTTCTTCGGGATCATTCAGCACATCAAATTTTTCGTTAAACACCGTAACAGAACCAAAGAAAAGAGGACCATATATCTCATAATGCTTCACTCCATCTTCATCTATTCTCTTTCTGGCACGAATTCTTTTTGCGTTATCCCATGCAAATACAAGCGCAGCAATAATTACACCTACAATTACAGCCAAAGCTAAATTATGTAGGAATACAGTAACAAGCGTTACTAAAACCATTACAAAAATATCTGAATTAGGCATTCTATTAATGGTACTGAAACTAGCCCATTCAAAAGTTCCGATCGAAACCATGATCATTAAACCAGTAAGTGCTGCCATTGGTAGTTTCTCGATCAAACCTGATCCAAACATAATGAATACTAAAAGCATCACCGCAGCTACAATTCCTGATAAACGAGCTCTTGCCCCTGCCGAAGTATTGATCAAACTTTGACCGATCATCGCGCAACCACCCATTCCTGAAAAGAAGCCTGACACAATATTTGCTGCTCCTTGGGCTACAGCTTCTTTATTTCCATGACCTCTGGTTTCCGTGATCTCATCTACAATATTCAGTGTTAACAAACTCTCGATCAATCCAACTCCCGCCATGATTAAGGCATAAGGGAAAATCAGCTTTAGTGTTTCCAACGTAAAGGGGATTTCCGGAATATGAAAGGGAGGAAAACCACCTTTTATAGATGCGATATCACCCACTGTTTTTGTGTCGATATTAAAAGTTACTACCACAGCAAAAATCACCAAAATTGCAATTAAAGAAGCAGGTAATGCTTTACTTAATTTAGGCAATCCCCAAATAATGAGCATAGTTAACGCTACTAAACCAAGTAACATATATAACGAATCACCTGTCATCCATTCTCCGGTTGGAGTCTTAAATTGAGTCAATTGAGACATAAATATGATCACAGCTAATCCGTTTACAAAACCAAAGATCACAGGATGCGGAACCAACCTCATTAATTTACCGAGCTTTAACATTCCTGCAGTTACCTGAATTAACCCTGCCAGAACTACTGTCGCAAAGATATATTCTACTCCATGCGATTGAGCTAAAGTAACCAACACAACTGCAACAGCTCCGGTAGCACCTGAGATCATTCCCGGGCGTCCACCAAAGATCGATGTAACAAGTCCCATCACAAACGCAGCATATAATCCTGTAAGCGGAGATAATCCTGCTATTAAAGCAAATGCTACAGCCTCCGGAACCAGTGCCAGTGATACTGTTACACCTGATAGAATTTCTGTTTTATAATTTACAGGTTCTGAGAAATCGAACCGATATAAGTTTAATAATCTTTTCATTATTGAAGTTTACAGAAGAGTAATTCCGTGACTAATAAAGCCGTTAAATATGGAACACTCAAAGATGAATCGTTTCTTTTTGAGCCCCCTAACTTACGGACTTTAGTATTCAGGTATGAGAAATAAGTAATCTTTAATACTTGATCGATTAATTGTTTTGGAAGCGGTTTTGTGAAGAGATAACTAAATATTAGCTCCAAAAAAAATGGAGCGATTTTCATCGCTCCAAAATAAATTGTGAGAATTTTAAAATTCCTGTTCTAACTAAGGTAAATTCTAATAATCATTCTCTATTACTCATTTTATCGATCATTCTTGCAGCCCATTCTTTTCCTCCTAATCCGAAGGCTAAACCAAGCGCCAGACAGACCGATCCAAATAACAGTAAGAACGCATTTGAAACGAGTTCATCACCAATATTTAGTTGGGAAAGAGATAACGAAACTACAAAGAATATGATAGCATATTTTGCAACTGCTCCAACAATAGAAGCGTTTTCTACTCCTACATTAGACAAATATGTACTTACAACCTGAGCAATAAAGCCTGCCAGAAATACACCAAAAATAAGAGCTAATACTGCTACTATTACATTAGGTATATATAGAATTATCTGATTTACCAGCTCGGATGCCACACCTAATCCCAGAGTATTCAGACCTGCAAGAATTACAATTAGCATAATTAACCAGTAAATAATACCGCCTAAAATATCTATTGCTGATTTATCGCTTCCTCCATCTTTCAAAAATTGATCGATCTTAGCTTTTTCAGTCACAACATCCAACCGAATTAATTTCAGCAATCTTACCGCTGCAGTTTTTACCAATTTTGCAATAATCCAGCCTATTATAAGAATTAGTAAAGCACCAATAATATTGGGAAGAAAGGATGCTAATTCATTGAAAAAAGTCTCGTATGATTGCATCAAGACTTCTTTTATTTCTTCAAACATATTTTGCACCTCAAAAGTTAGTTTTTGGTTACACCTTATTACTCAATAAGATTGTAAAAAACTAATTAGAAGAAATTTTAGGATAAAAAAAATCCCTCATATATAGATCATATGAGGGATTTACTTTACATTGGCTTGCGGAGAGGGAGGGATTCGAACCCTCGTTACATGTTTCCATATAAACTCCCTTAGCAGGGGAGCGCTTTCAGCCACTCAGCCACCTCTCCTTTACAAGGGCAACAAATATACGTTAGTTAACACCTCTAATCAATCAAAGATTTAACTTTCCTTTTCAGAATCTAAAACATATATCTGAGCCAAATTTCTTCCTTCTTGAGCAAAATCTAATCCATATCCCAAAACGAATTTTGTAGGGATCTCAAAACCTACATAATCTATTTGCACGTTATATTTTGTGGCATCTTTCTTATGAAGAAGAGTAATCACTGAAACGGAAGCAGGGTCATAGCTATTCATTCTCTCAACTATGTATTTCATAGAAAGCCCTGTGTCAACTATATCTTCAACGAGAACTACATGCCGTCCTTTAACTTTGGCATCAATTTCTTTTAGCTCTGTAACTTCTCCTGAAGAAACTTTCTCGTCACCATAACTTGATAGCTTCATAAAATCTACTTCACAAGGAATGGATACGCTTCTCATAATATCCGCAAGAAAAATAAAAGCCCCATTCAGGATACCAATAAATATTGGGCGTTTGCCTTCAAAATCTTTGTCTAATTTTTTTCCTAATAAAGAGACTCTTGCCTCAATTTCCTCTTTCGTAATAAAAACTTTAAATGTGTCCCCGTTACAATCAACGGTTTCCGGTAAATAATAACTCATGCCTATTTTTTTGAAGTTATCGAAAGATAACGTTTTGTTGAATCGGTTGCTTTAGAAAGCTCAGAAATTGTGCCTCTATTAGTAGTATTTCCTTCAAAAATAATTGCGTAAATAGTACCATCTGAATCGCATAATACCAAAGATTTTTCTCTTATTGCCGCTGGTACTTTTCTATTGGTTAAATGATCGGATACTTTTTGAGTACCTTTCATTCCTAACGGTTGAATTGAATCTCCTGCTTTCCATCGTCTAACCAGCAAAGGAAATTTAATTCTATCGGCATCTAAATACAGTTCTGACTCTATGCTTTTAGAGATATTGATTACCAACTCATTATTAGAAACACCATTCAACACTTCTGTTTCTGAAACTTGAAACTCTTCGAATTCAACTACCCCTGTTACTTTTATTATTGATTCTCTTTCCCGAACCAACTTAACCGATTCTGATAAAATTAATTCCGAGCCTACTTGACTAGATAAAAGATTATATGCTTGCTCTAAAACTCCTTTTGATATTTGGATATGGAATTGTTCTATAAATTTTTTTATTAATGATTGAGCCAAGATTACGTCCAATTCTTTAATCGGTTGTATAAATAACTTTTCATCATCAAAATAATCTTTAGCTAGCAAATCCAGCATTTTCTTGTTTAAGCTTCCGTACTCCTGAAGCTTCATTACATTTTCCTGCCATCCTTTAAAAAGCTTATCCATTTTTTGAGAAAACTCATTTCTTAAAAAATTTCGGGAATACTTCGAGTCTATGTTACTTGAATCAGTCCTAAATGGAATTGAATTTTCTTTACAATATTTCAGAATTTCAGCTTTGTTGAATTCAAGTAATGGACGAAATATTTCATTATTCCAATCATCCATACCTTTCCAAGCTTCAGGACTGCTTCCCCTAAGTAATTTTTGAATAATGGTTTCAACCTGATCGTTTTTATGATGTGCTACAGCAATTCCGTCGGCTTCAATTTCGGTTAAAAACCCGTTAAAAATATTGTACCTCTGTTCCCTTGCCCAATTTTGAAAATTTCCTGAGCTAATTTCTTTCGAGTTTAGTCTCACAGAACAACATTCAAAGCCCCACTCAAATGACATTTGCTCAACCAACTCTTGGTCTTTATTAGACTCTTCCCCTCTCATTTCATAATTTATGTGTACCACCAAAGCATGTATATCAAGCTTTTTAAGGATATAAAGAAGCGCCATAGAGTCAGCACCGCCACTCACTCCAACAACAAAGTTAGGCTTTTGCGGGAAATATTCTTTTAGCTTCTCTGAAACTCTTTTTTCAATCGATGAGGATTCGGATTTGTTCATAAGAGAAGGTATCTACTCCCAGTTCTTTATTCAACACTTGTAAAGCGCCCAACTCATTCATTCCTAAAAACTTTTTTTTACCCGGCTCTGGATTACCATCAACTTCAAGAGTAACCCAATCTCCATATCCTTGTAGTTTCGGATTGATCTCTTTTACCAAGTCAATACTGCTATTAGTCCATCTTTGATAGTTGTATTCAAAGCGAGTTAATAAATCACAAAGCAACTGCTCTCTGGATGCCTCTTGACCTGAAATAAGCTTCATAGTTGTTGCCACACCATTTAAATCATTAGTGAATGCTTCCTGATTTACATTTAGGCCAATCCCAACAATCACCCTTTCCACTTTATTTCCATTATAAATTACTTCAGTAAGCAACCCGGCGATTTTCTTACCATCGCACATAACATCATTGGGCCACTTTAGATTTATTGAACAATCATTCAAATATTTACAAATCACATCTTCAATAGCTGATGCACATACCAAAGTAAGTAATGTAATTCTATCAGCTTGTTTTGGGGTAAAGATTAAGCTGAATGTAAGATTCTTACCCGTTTCTGCAGACCAAATTTTCTTATGTTGCCCTTTTCCTGCTGATTGACCTTCAGCCAGAACTAGTGTTCCTGGAACAACTTTTTCTAAATTCTTTGCGTACGTGTTAGTAGATCCAACTTCTTCTAGAAATATTAATTCCCGACCTAGCCAATTAGTTTTGAGATTTTGTTGAAAAAGCTTCTTATTGAACAAAACAACTCATTTAAATTTATTAAATTTCTGAAAGTTTACTTTTGAGAATATCAATTTTTGCTATCGGTGTTGGGTCTATTTGATTCAATAGCGCTAAGTACATACTTACCCAATCAGCTAGTTGAACTAAAGAAAATAAACGCTCTAACCTGCTTTCACCAATTGTTGTAATTTCAATAACAGATAAAGCTTGATCCATTACAAGATCCTTAACTATTTCCATTCGCTTCTTTACCCGATTATTGTCTTCCTTATCTTTCAGCATTACTACAGTTAATCTACCTGATAAATGTGCAATATGTTCCCACCCTACTATTTCGTTGTGGTTCATTTCGGGAATTAAATTTCCATAAACCAACATTTTCGAATTTTCTTCAATCTGTCCTCTCCAACGTAAGTTTACGGGTTCCATCATTAATGCATCGCTATAGATAATAGGAAGTGATTCATTAAGCTCTTGAGCTAATGCTAATGCATCATTATCATCAAGATCTTTGTAATTAGAAACCCCATCTTTTAATAGTTCATACGTATCTATTAAAACTTTATCGGACTCATTAAGAAAACCCAGGAATTGAAAAATTCTGAAAAGTGGCACAAAACTATATGCTAAAGCTGCTCTTGGGGGCATCCCTCCCGGAATTTGTATGTAATCAAATTCATGTTCTATAGCCTGCTTTTTTAACTCTCCTCCTGAAGTCACTCCTACAATTTGAGCTCCTTTTTTGAGAGCTGAGGATAAAGCTGTAAGAGTTTCTTCTGTATTACCCGAAAAACTACACGCTATAAAAAGTGTATGTTCATCTACATAATTTGGGATTTCATAGTGTCTAATAACTTGAACCGGATGTCGGCATGATTGCAGAGAATATGCTCGGATCAGATCAGCACCAATAGCAGATCCACCCATTCCCGCAAAACAAATATTCTTGATCTTAGATGAATCAACTTTTAGATCAATATCCTCCGTCAGTTTCATTACCTCTTTCCAGTGGTTTGGAAAATTTGATATCAACCCCCACATATTGCCAGAGTCAACTTTATTAATTAATTCTTCGTTGATCTTCATTTTAATAAATTCTCCAGTCTTCAAATATTTCTTTTATTTGTGTTGTATTAGATGCTTCTAAAAAAGATTCCGCTAATTCTATAAACTCTGAATCACTATGGCTTATGAGCTCTTCTTTAACTTTTGGAATTGCATTAGAGATCATACTCAAGTTCTTAATACCAAGCCCAAATAATCCGCACGCTCCAAGAACATTGCCAGCCAACTCTCCACAAACTGTTATCTCAGTATTAGTTTTAGAAGCAGCTTCTGATGTAATCTTAATCAGCTTCCATAGTGATGGATGATATTGTTGATATAATGAGCAAATTTTTTCGTTTCCTCTATCTACCGCCATTGTATATTGGGTAAGATCATTGGTTCCTATACTCATAAAATCTAAATGTTTTGCCAAGTTTTCAGCATTTAGCGCTGCACTGGGAACCTCTATCATAGCCCCGAGTGCTATATCTTCATCAATTGCATGCCCAGAGTGTACTAAGTAATTTTGAAGTTCGCTTATTACTTGTTTGAGTTGCAATATTTCTTCCTCTACCGAGATCATAGGAACCAAAATTTTCACTCGTCCCTTATTTTTGCCTGCACAAATTAAAAGTGCTTTGAGTTGTGTTTCAAGCAAGTGTTTTTCATCCAATAACATTCTTATCCCTCTCCATCCTAAAAACGGATTGGCCTCTTCGGGGATTTTGTCACTTAATTTATCACCACCAACATCAAACAATCTAAATGTTACCCAACCATCTGTGGATGAAAGTACAGATTCATAAAATTTTATTTGTTCTTGAAAGGCAATTCTATTGCTAAATATTAATCCCTCAGTTCTTAGCAGACCTATATTTGATGCGTTATATTTTTTCAGTTGTGTAAGCTCTGATTCAAATTCTACATTTGCAGATAGAAAAAACTCTGTTCCTGATTTTGTATGAGAAGGCTCACTAATATTTTTGAGCAACCTTTTCTGAGTATTTTTGAGCTTTTGAAGTTTTGCTTTATATGTATCAAGTAATTCTTCTTCAGGATCAAGGATCAACAGCCCCTCTTTTCCATCTAATACTCCGGTTGTATTTAATGCTTTTGCGGTAGCATTTTTAGCGCTTACTATACATGGAATTTCAAGTGACTGAGCTATCAAAGCTGCATGAGAAGTAACCCCACTTCGTTCCATAACTAATCCAATGAGTCCCTCTGAATGGAGTGCCACCAGCTCTGTGGGGCTTAATTCCTTGGTAACTAAAATTGTTCCTTTTTCAATTGTTACGCCTTGCTCATCTTTGCAAATTATATCTATAAATCTATCTCTTAGATTTTCAAGGTCTACAATTCGTTGACGAAATAATTCTGATCCACTCTCTTTTAGTCGTTCAATAAAGTCACAAAAAGTTTTGTAAATAGCATAATCACCTGATAATAACTCATCTTTAATAATTGACTCAACCCTCCTTTCAACTTCAGAGTCGAGTACTATTTGTTTCTGAGTTTCTATGATAGCTGAAGAACTTGGATCCAGATAATCCAACATACCAGATAATTCTTGCACTAGTAACTCTCGGCCATTCCTAAATGCTTTTAAATGAACCTCGACTTCTGATTCAGTAATAATATTAGGATGAACTTTTCTACCTTTATTATCTATACAGACAACCTTACCTATAGCAATACCTGAATTTGCTGATATTCCTTTAATTACTTTATGGCTCTTGTAGTCAATTTTACTCATCCTTAAAGCCAAATTTATTATCAATCAGCTCTACAATAGTCTTCATTGCTTCTTTTTCATCAGCTCCATCAAATTCAAGCTCAAGCTCCGAGCCATGTTCTGCAGCTAAAGTCATAACACCCAGAATACTTTTTCCATTAACTTTATAGCCATACATATGAATAAAAAAATCTGAACTAAATTTACTTGCAGTCTTTACTAATGCAGCTGAAGGCCTGGCATGTAATCCGGATGAATTTTTGATTGTTATTTTCTTCTTTATCATTCTAAATGAATTAGCTGTGCGAAAATGGGTATAATTTCAATAATTTCCCAAGTAATAAGTCTTTTTTTGAATATAGAATTAACCTTTCACTTAATCTTTCTTAAATTCACCCTCAATTAAATAACTCACACCATTTTTAAATGTCAGTTTCCGAGAAAGATGTACAATACATTGCAAATCTGGCCAGACTTCAGGTAACAAATGAAGAAGCAAGGTCATATGCAAAAGATATGAGTAGTATTTTAGAATATATGGATCTACTGAACGAGGTTGATACATCAAATATAGAACCATTAGAACATGTAATTGATCTTGAAAGTAGGTTTAGAAAAGATGAAGCTAAAGAACCTTTATCTCATGAAGATGCTCTCAAGAATGCACCGGATGCTGATTCTGACTATTTCCGTGTACCTAAAGTAATTGAGTAATATTATGCAAAACTCAAATACACAAGACTCATCTGAAGGCTTTTTCTATAATCTATCGGAAGTAAAACAGCATATTATAGCTTTAGCAGTTCTTTTTTTGGTACCGTTTATACTTTTTTCGGCAACCACCATTGGTGGGAAAGAATTTCAACGCCATGATATAACTCAATGGAGAGCCGGAGCAGAATCCGTAATAGAATACAGAGAAACATTTGGAGAAGAACCACTCTGGGTTGAAAATATGTATATGGGTATGCCTGCATATGTGGTCTCTATTGTAAAATCTGTACCACATTTAGACGATCTATACAGAGTCTTCTATTCTATTTACCCAGCATTTCCATATTGGATAATGTTAACTGGTATGTATTTCTTATTAATACTAATGGGCTTTAAACCACTTACCGCTGTTCTTGGAAGTTTATTATATTCGTTAACTACATACTTCCCTATAATTATTGGAGCGGGTCACACCTCAAAATTCGCTGCTTTAGCCTATGCCCCTTGGGTATTAGCCGGATATTGGAAGCTTACTCATTCAAAAAATAAGCTTGCTGGTTTACTTTTATTCTGCGTAGCAATGGCTTTAGAAGTTCGGGCAGGACATCCTCAGATCACCTACTACTTCATGTATTTAATTGGTTTTCTTTGGATTTCAGATTCTTGGAAACTTATAAAAGAAAAGGAACTCAAACAGTTTGGCATCATAACTGCTTTATTATTTATAGGTGGAATTATTGGGATATTGGGTCATGCAAGAAGTTTTCTAACTCTTCAGGAATACTCTCAATTTAGTATACGAGGTGGATCTGCACTTGATGGGTCTTCTGGTTTGTCAACAAGCTATGCTTTTGCCTGGTCTCAGGGAATTAAAGAATCGTTGACACTATTTGTACCTGAAATTTTTGGTGGAGCTTCACCCACTTATTTTGGCCCAAAATCAGTAACGTCAGGACCGCATTATCTTGGAGCGATCACTCTTCCATTTCTTTTGATGGCTTTATTTAAACAAAGGGGAAGAACTATGTTTGTCTTCTTTGGTACCGGCACTCTGGCGCTTATTTTTTCTTGGGGAGAAAATTTTGCGCTAATTAACGAACTGGCATTTAATATTATTCCTTTCTTTGACAAGTTCAGAGCTCCGGAAACATGGCTGGTTCTTACCGCATTTTGCTATTCGATTGTAGCCCTATATGGTCTCGCTTGGTTTTTTGAATTCCTCAAGAATAAATCCGCATCCCTAAAAGAATTATATCTACCGCTGGGTGTTACTGTATTGATTTTTGCTTTTGTATTGGTTCAGGTAAAAACCATGAATTATACCAAACCTGGAGAAATCGAGAATATTGCTAACCAGATCGCTCAACAAAACAATGTCAGTCCTAATAATCCTCAAGTAAGACAAAGAGCTATCAGTTATGTCGATCAAAATTTTGTACCTGAAAGAGAAGAAGGAGCAAATAAAGACTTATTCCGGTTTGGATTGTTTATAGTCTTTTCTGGTGTAATAATTTGGCTGACCTTAAAACAAAAGATATCAGTTACTATTGCGTCTATGGGATTAATATTAGTAACAGCTATAGACATGATAAGTGTAGGAAAGCGTTATGTTCCGGAACATGTTATCGTAAATGCAAATGTAAGCCCCGAACGTTATATAGAAACTCAGAAAAGAGATATTGACCAATATATAATGGATAACATTTACTCTGATAATGGTGAATACGAATACAGAGTATTTCCATTGATGGACGGAGCCTTTAGTAACGCAGTTCCTTCTTACTTTTACCCAACAATTGGTGGCTATACAGGTGCAAAACTAAGTATTGTTGCTGATCTTCAAGCAAATGGCGGACCATTGTTCAAAGGCAATGCGGGTTTAAACCTAGATCTTTTGGGTGCTTTAAATATCAAATACATAACCTATCAACAGGGTTTAAGTATTCCAGGTCTTACACCTGTTTTCAATGGCTCTTCAGGTACTGTTTATAGAAATGAAAAATTATTACCGAAAGCTTTTTTTGTAGACTCATTAGTTACGGTCTCTACCCCGAACGAGGCTTTTGACTTTGTTGAACAACCAAATGTCGATTATTCTTCGATTGCAGTTGTCGAGACTACAGAAGCACTTTCAACTTCATCAGATAGTACATCGAAAGCAGAGGTAACAGAATATACAGGTGCAGAAATGACACTGACCTTAAATAGAAGCAAGCCCGGGTTTTTAGTTCTAAGCGAGATCTATTATCCGGCCGGTTGGGTTGCAACTTTAAATGGAAATGAGATCCCTATCTACAAAACTAACTTTGTACTACGTGGACTAGAAATACCCGCAGGAGATCACACATTAAAATTAGAGTTCAAGCCGAAATCTTACTCAATTGGTGTAACTTTATCTTGGGTTTCTTTGGGATTACAAACTTTAATCGCTCTATTATTTGGTCTTAATTATTTTAAAAGAAAGAAATTAGGTGAGTCGTAAAAAGATACTCATCATATCTTATTATTGGTATCCCTTTGCAGGAGTAGGAGCTTACCGTGTTTCCAGATTTATAAAATACCTTTTAAGAAATAATTGGGAAGTAGTAATACTGACTACTAAGAAATCAGCTTCAGGAATAACCCAACAAGCTGATCACCCAATTTTTGAAAAATGTAAGGTATATCGATCAAATATTATAGAGCCAGTCGGGCTTCTTAGTTCTGGCGACAAGAAAAAAGAAAAGACGAGTAATCCATCTATATTTTACAGGAAAAACACTAACTGGAAATCAAAACTTGCTGTTTGGGCCCGGCTCAATCTTATGGTTCCAGATGCAAAATTTACATGGAAATGGTTCGCAATTCCATTAGGGAAAAAGATTATTAGGAAGGAAAGTCCTGACATTATTTTTTCAACGTCGCCGCCACCTACTACAAACTTGATTGCGAAAAAGTTAGCTGAATGGAGTAAGCTTCCATGGGTTGCTGATTTTCGGGATCCCTGGACAAACATATACTATTATGATGACAACCCTCAAAGTAAAATAGCAAAAAAGAAAAATCAGAAATTTGAATCAGCAGCTCTAACTAAAGCAGATCACATTACCGTAGTTAATAATGGTTTTTTTCCTGAAAATAACATAGATGGTAAAGTTACCCGGATCACGAATGGCTTTGATCCTGATGATATTGTAGAAAATACAGAGCAAATAGTAGCAAACTCAAAATTTACGATTAGATATTTCGGCAGTATGAAGATCAATCAGAAGCCAGACTCTCTTATATCTGCTCTTAAAAAGATTGAAGATTCAAATCCTAAAATAGCTGATAAATTAGCATTCGAATTTTATGGCAGTATTGATCCTGATATTCAAGCAGAATTAAAGAAAAGCTCTTCCAAGATCGAGTTTAGCTTTACCGGTTATATTTCTCATCAAGAAATGATGAGATTGACTCTTCAATCAGATTTATTATTGCTCACTATTGGTAAATCTAGAAACAGCAAATTTGCTTTATCTACCAAGGTATTTGAGTATATGATCTCAGGAAAGCCGGTACTTGGTATTGGACCTGTTGATGGTGCTGCATCAGAACTTGTTCAAAAAACTAATATTGGGGAGTTTTTTGAACACACAGATAGTGATGGTGTTTTTAAATTTATTCTGAAGGTATTTGAAGCTTCCAAGAAAGAAAAAGCTCTTTTTGAAAGAGATCAAGATGAAGTAGATAAATATAGCTTTAAAAACCTGTCTTCCCAGCTTATTGAAATATTAGAACATCAAATCGAAAGGAAGTAACCTGTTGCTTCTTATTTCAACTTGTCTCTTTGTTTTTTCCCCGATGAAGTTCTAGGTATCCTAGATATAAAAGTAATATCTCCCGGAATCTTATAAGGCTCTAGTTTTCCTCTTAAAAAAATCACTAGCTCTTTTACATCAAATTCTTCTTTATTTACGGGTACAATAAATGCTTTGATCGACTCTCCTGTAATCGATCCGCTTTCTTTTACCGATATACAGGCTGAATCTTTAACAAGATCATGCTGATTAATTATCATTTCTATTTCACCCGGAAATACCTTTTTCCCACCAACATTAATTACATCATCCTTCCTGCCACTTAAGAATATGTATCCTTCTTCATCTGCATAACCTAGATCCCCAGTTTTGAACCAACCATTGATAAATGAATCATTGGTAAGTTCAGGCGTTTTCCAATAACCAGGAGTTTGAACCCCACCTTTTACTACGATCTCTCCTACTTCCTTTTCAGGTAGCATAGCCCCGCTTTCATCTATGATACCTACAAAAGTATTTGGACTCGGTTTCCCAAGTGCATTCAATTTTAACTTTGAATCATGAAACTCAATAAAAATATTTGCGGCCACTTCTGTTAAACCATAATGCATACAAATTCTTGTATTTGGGAGCACTCCAGCCAGATCCTCTTTCTCAGAATTTTCCATTGGTGAACTGCCGAACTCTATATACTTTAATTTTTTAAAGTGTTTAACGTAAGTTCCTTTCATAAGCTTTTTCACGATCGAGAAACCAGCCGGAACCATGCAAATCCCATTTGCACCATAGTTTTCAATCGCATCAAAAAAAAGATTGGGACGAACAAAACCATCCACCAAAACAACTGTTGCTCCCAATAACATATTCGTCCTTAATCTCCTTAGACCAAATGCGTGGTGCAATGGTAAAGGTATGATCTCCGTATCAGAAGAATTGTTTCCGATAAATATGTTAGAGTTTTCTGCTCCCGCTAAAATATTTTCGTGTGTTAATTTAACTCCTTTAGAGTTACCGGTTGTTCCCGTAGTAAAAAGTATATCCGCTATCGTCTCTTTTTCGGGAAACTTAAAATTCTTAAGCGGTTGAACATCTAATAAATTTTTACCGAATGGAACTTGTTTAAATGGATGTTCAATATCTTTGGGATGAAGAACTATAAGTGGTTCCGTTTTCAAAATAAGATCAGCCAATCTGTTATCTGGAAGTTTAACGTCAACCGGAACTGCGATAGCATTTACGAGATGTATGGCTAAGTATGTATACAGAAATAAGGGGCTTTTTTCTCCATAGAAAACGACTCTATCAGCTTTCGAAACACCCTCTTTATCTAAAAAACCTGCAACTTTTAATATATTATCTGAGACTTCTGCATAGGAGACCTTTTCATCCCCCCAAATAATTGCGGTTTTATCAGGGTTATTCGCTGAACTTTTAAAAAACCCTTCAACTATTGAGTTAACTTCCATTTCTAGATTTAACTCCTTTTTTGTACGATACTTTTTAGTGCTGCTATTGAATTTATTTGACCAATTTCTTCAGGTGAAATTTCAATATCGTATTCATCTTCTATAGCTGTAATAATGTTCACATGGCCTAAAGAGTCCCAAGCTTCTAACTGTCCGGGACCAATCTCATCTGATAGCTCTGTTGTTTCATCTAAGTAAAGAACTTCTCTGATAATGTCTTCTACTTTCATAAAATTGTTAATCTAAATTACCTTTTTGGTAAAACTTTTCTACCTAATGCTTGAAAATTATCTTCTATATCCTGAGTTACTGTAGCTCCAATTGAAATAAAAACATTATTCCCAATTTTTAACTTATTAAGCAATGTAGCATTAGGACTTATCCAGACATTATCTCCAATTCTTGTAGAACCCGCTATTGCAACGCAACCCGTTATCAAACAATCTTTACCAATTTGGACATTATGTGAAATATGAACCGATTTGGATATCTTCGTACCTGCACCAATTATAGTGTTATCTAATGTTCCTCTGTCTATAGTGGTGGCAGCTCCAATTTCTACATGGTCATGGATTTCTAAACCTCCAATATGAGGCAGTCTCTCCCATTTTCCTTCATCAGTTTTTGCCATTCCGAAACCCTCCGCTCCTAAAACAGCACCTGCTTCAATAATCACATCATCTCCGATAGTAGTTTTATCGTATATATAGTTATTACCTTGCAGAATCGTATTTTTTCCAATCTTGCACTTTCCTACGTATGTATTAGGACCAATGTATGCTGAAGATGCAATTTCAGCTTCAGGATGAATAGTCGCTGATTTATGAATACCTGATTCTGTTTTAGCTGGAAAAATTCTTCGCATCAATCTGGTAAACGCCAGCTTAGGATTTTCAACTATTATAAATCCTTTTTTTTCAAGTAATGATTCGTTCAGCTGTACTGTACTATCACAAATAATTAACTTCGATGCTGTCCGGCTTATAAGTTCCAGCTTGTTTTCATTATCAGGACTGCACCAAACAATTGAATGTTCATCTGCATCAATAATACTCTTGAAATTATCTACATAATCAAGGTTACTATTTCCTTTGAATTCGAAATCAACTGATAATGCTTTTTTAATATTTTCCAGAGAAAGTTTTTCCATCAAAATATATTTCAGACCTTCAACCTAACGACTTCAAATGCTTCAGCATAAGGTTCTCCAATTTGAACTCCTCTTACTCTTGCCAATCCTTCCATAAATTCTTTGGTAAAGTATGGTCTCTGTTTTATAAACTGAGACTCATACACCTGCATCATTTCCCATTTTTTATCTAGGTGTGGCTGGCTAAGTTTAACGAATGCTTGTGTTGAAAAGCTTACATGATTCCAAGGCAATTCATATCCCCATATACTGGTATTTTTAAAAGCACGTAACCCTTCATTGTAAACCACTTCATGGTCTTGATGAAGATCACTTCCCGAAGGCACCAAAACCAGATCAGGTAATATTGAATTTTTCAATTTCACCATCTCTTCTAACACTTCCTGTCTATGATATGAAAGCATACGAACCTGGTAGTCATAAACATGCAGGTTTGATGCAGGAAGTCCCAAAATCCGCATGGAAGCTAAAAATTCTTTTTTTAGCATGTCGGGATCAGATCCTTCTGGCAATGAGGCTCTGGCAGTAGAAAAAGCCGCTACATAAATATCGATTCCTTCTTCAAAAAAACGAGACATGGTCCCACCACACCCAAGCTCTGCATCATCAG
Source organism: Balneolaceae bacterium UBA3186 (assembly GCA_002364085.1). GTDB lineage: Bacteria > Bacteroidota > Rhodothermia > Balneolales > Balneolaceae > Balneola. The sequence goes on from DEXK01000018.1 coordinate 28,258, forward strand.
TATGTGGTGCTAAAACTAGTACTTTGTTAATTCCTTTCAAACTCATAGCCATTTATTTATTTCTGTAATTCTTATACCCTTAAATAGAAGATATGATCTATTTTAGACAAAATACGATTTGCTCTGATATGACTTTTAATAGTATTAAAGTTACTCAATTGCGTACTATTAATTACAGTAATTGTTTTCCCAATTGCATTGAAACTGGCCTGTTGCATTTTGGCGTGTAATCTTTTTCCTCTTGCTCTAGGTAATACGCCGGTCATAACACCTTTATAGATATTCTCATCTACTTTTCTGATCATATAATAAGCCGATATTCCTTCTTCATCTTGCGACACTACAGTTACTGTGCTTTGTTTAGAAAAATTATTTTTAATGGACGCTTCATAATATGACTTACATTGTTCTCCGGTGAAAAACTCTTTGTTCTTGAATCTGGTATACAAGTCATTATTATCTAAAAAGCATTTTTGGGTAATATCAATTATCTGATCCAAATGCTCCTCTTTCGCAAGCTCTATCTCTGAAGTATCCTTAGATATATCCGGAGTCACTTGGCTTTCAAATTCTATTGCTGATTCTACAAGCTTGAATCCATTACTTTCAGCTTTGTTTATAGAATCCGGATTTTGCGCACTAACCCTCCATTCAATCAGTGCATTTTCAACACCTGGATTTATTTCATCTATAGATGTTATCTCAAACCAATCCACTCCATAGAAATCTGTCATCCAGTCGTTTTTTTTCATCCCTTCTTTTTAAAGAATTTTGCTGGATTACCATACCATATTTCATCATCCGGTACATGAGCACGAACCTGAGAACAAGCTCCGATTATTGTGTTCTTACCTATTGAAAATCCAGGCATTAGCGTTACATTGGCTCCGATCAAAGCTCCATCACCTACCCCTGCAACCACTTTTTGGTCTCCTTTAGTAAGATCCGGAGTGTCAGTTAAAACAAAACTATATTTAATAGTAACATTTTTGCCAATAGTTGCATTAGCTGAGATCGTACATCTGCTCCCAAAAGAAGTATTATCACCGATCACCACGTTTTCTCTTATCTCGCAATATGCTGTGAACTTACAATTTGCACCAATTTTGGCACCTTTTCTAACAATACAAAATGGCCCGATTTTGGTATTATCTCCAATTTCTGCCCCTTCTTCTATATACGCTAAAGGATGTATGTCTGTATTTTTTCCGATTTTTGCTTTGCTGGATAACATTTAAATAAGTATTAATTATTTGTATAAAAATTAATCACTGACTCTATTATATGATCAACCGCTTCGTTTTCTAAGCTATAGAACATTGGTAATCTAATCAATTGAGAAGAAAGTGTTTCTGTAAGAGGAAGATTCAGCTTCACGAAATTTTTATGATAGTATTCACTCATATGTAAAGGCACATAATGAAAAACAGAATAAACACCTGTATTTCTTAAATACTTTATCAAACTTGTTCGCTCTTCAAGGTCTTTAGTAATAACATAAAACATATGTGCATTACTCGTACAATTCTCCGGAACGTTTGGCAATGCAATACTTCCTGATCTTTCAAGGTCTTTTAATCCCTCATTATATCTTCTGTAAATTTCATTTCTTCTATTTTGAATTACATCGAGATTCTCAAACTGTGCTTTTAAAACTGCTGCATTAATTTCTGAAGGAAGAAAACTCGATCCCACATCAACCCAGGTATATTTATCAATTTCTCCTCTAAAGAACTTACTTCTGTTTGTACCCTTCTCTCTTATTATTTCAGCTCGATCAATAAATCTTTCGTTATTAATAAGGATTGCACCGCCCTCGCCCATACTGTAATTCTTTGTTTCATGAAAGCTATAGCAACCAATATCTCCTAATGTCCCTAAATACGAATTTCTATATTTTGCGTTTACTCCCTGAGCGGCATCTTCGATTACAAACAGGTCATGCTTTTTAGCAATTCGGGATATTTCATCCATCTCACATGAAACTCCTGCATAATGAACCGGAAATATAGCTTTGGTTCTATCGGTTACTGCTGCCTCAATCAAACTCTCATCTATATTCAAGGTGTCTTTTCTGATGTCAACAAAAACAGGAACAGCTCCTCTTAGTATAATTGCATTGGCGGTAGACACAAAAGTATATGAAGGTAAAATAACTTCATCCCCTTCCTTCAGGTCTATCAACAGCATCGCCATTTCCAGAGCATGGGTACCAGAAGTGGTCAATAATGCTTTCTTTGTTTCAAATTTTGATTCTATAAAATCATTACACCATTTCGTAAATTTCCCATCACCGGATACTTTATTAGCAGCATACGCCTCTTTTATATATTCAAGTTCGTTGCCAAACAAATTTTGCTTGTTAAAAGGAATCATGCTGTAAAGACCTGCTTTAAGTCAGATTGAAGTTTTTCTTTTGAAAAATAAGCCTTAACTATTTCCGAATTTTTATTTGCGATGTCTTCTGTTACTCGCTCAAGTTCCAGCTCAGATGTACAATATACTTTTATATTCAGTTGTTCGAAATAATCCCAAGTTGTCACTTCTTTTCTTATAAATACTTTCTTTCCCAAACCAATAAGGTTTATGATATTTCCCATTGCCTGCTGTCTTCGGTGATTGAATAAAGCTATATCAAGGCTTGAGAGCATTTTTTGATATTCATCCAAAGGTAAAAAATTTGTAAGCGGCATAAAGTTACTTCCAAACAATAATTCGCCTTTTTTTATCACCTTTTCTGCATGGTCATCACTACCATATGAAAGTGGGCAAACTATATTATAATTCTGTAAGCCTTTCTTAGCTAATTCTTCTTTTAAAGCCCTAAACATTTCAAGATGACAATTGCCTGGGTCAGAAGAATTACCAACTAATATATTAAGACTATCTTGATTTATACCTTCTGTAATAGTAGAAGTAAAAATATTACTAGGGTATTTAAAACTTTTAATCCTCTCTCCTCTGGGGTTGAAAAACTTATTTATATTTTCGTACTCACCATCAATTTCTACTACAATAAAGCCAAGATTTCTGACTACAAACTTCTTAAAAAAAGAAAGTAGTTTTAACTTTAAGCTATTCTTTAAGACCTCCTTATAAACATCATCCCCCCAAGTAAACCAATAGCTTTTTTTTAAATTCCAGGGCATCAGAAAAAGAAGTAAAAATGTCATAGCCTCATTCAAGCCATGCAAAACAATACGATCAGCTTTATTTATATCCCTTATTAAAGATATTAAGGAAGCAAATCCGATTTTAGTTAACGAATAATTTAGTTTTTGTACCTTTGAGTTCTCAGGAAGTCTTTTCTTCTGATCTTTTTGAAATATCACATATTTCATCTCCAGTTCAGAGAAAGATTTTTCTACGAAACCAATAAACTGGTGAATAAAAACGACATTTGGTGAAATATGGAGAATCAAAAACTGATATATTTTCAGTGAATTTTTTTGATGATATTAAATAAGCATCATAAAAACATGTAATACTTTAAGAAGAATCAATCCGGCATTAAATACACTTAAATTTTTTGCTCAATTACTAAGGCATTTTTTGGGAATAATTATAAATCAAAGCATACGAAACGCGATAATATCCTATTCCGGTATTATAATCGGGTTTATTTCTACAATAATCCTTTTCCCATACATACTGGGTGCAGAACGATTCGGTCTTACAAGAACGCTTATTGCGATCATGACGATTTGTGTTCAGTTGGTTAACCTTGGAATTCCGAATTCCATAATCAAATTCTTCCCATTCCTGGCAGAAAAAACCAAAAACCCACAAGGACTTTTTTGGCTTTTTATCATACCCCCATCTGTTGGACTGATAATTTTTGTCCTAATCTTTTTAGGACTTAAAGACACCCTATTGGGGTTTTATTCTGACAGCTCTTTATTAGCTGATTACTATTACCTTATAATTCCCTTGGTATTTTCTGTTGCACCATTTGGACTGTTAAATTCTTTTATAAAGGCGTCATTTAATACTGTTTTTGCTTCGTTCCTTCAAGAGATTTTACTTCGACTGGTTGTTATTGTGGATCTGATTCTATTCTATTTTGGACTCATTAGCTTTGATCAGTTTATAATCATCTTTGTTTTAAATTATACCCTGCAATACATTATCCTGTTTGTTTATGCTCTTCAGAAAGGGTATTTAAACTTTAGCCCATCAAAAAAGCCTTTTGATAAGACCGCACGAAAAAACATCACTCAATATAGTTTTTTTGCTTTTTTTAGCGGTTTTACAACCATTTTGGTAGGGAATATTGACCTTATTATGGTTGACATCTTTGAAGGTCTGGAAAAAACTGGTGTTTATGCTGTAGCTCTCTATGTAGGTGCTGTAATTTCAATTCCTAGAAGATCGATTTCTAAGATATCTTTCCCTGTGATTTCAAGATCATTTAAAGAAAACGACCTCAATAATATTGATGATGTTTATAAAAAGTCTTCATTAAACCAGCTTTTGATTGGGCTTCTTATCTACATTGGAGTTCTTGCAAACATAGATAATTTATATGCACTCCTTCCTGAAGTTTTTGCTGAAGGGAGTATTGTTATTATGATAATAGGACTTGCAAATCTTTTTGATGTCTCAACAGGAGCAAATGGACAAATTATTATTTCTTCCAAATACTATAAATTTGATTTCATTTCTTCCTCTATACTCATGATCGTTTCCATAATACTGAATGCGATTTTAATTCCTCTTTATGGATTAACGGGTGCTGCAATTGCTACTGCTTCTTCTATTGGAATCTATAACATAATTAAAATGATTTATGTTTGGGTGAAATTTGATATGCAACCATTTGGTTCGAGGACACTTGGCGTAATTGCCCTGGGTATTTCTGTATTTTACATATCAACACTTTTACCCCAACTTTCTAATATATATTTCGACGTAGTTATCAGATCAATAGTGATGGCTCTACTTTATTTGGGATCCGTTTGGTTTTTTAATCTTTCTGAAGAAATAAATGGCATTATTAAAGGGGTAGTTAAAAGAATAAAAAACTGATGTAAGATTTTCATTAGTAAAGAAACTCTCCCTATCTAGCCTTATCTTAAATCGAATTTAAAGAGAACTAAGTAATGGCGAAAGCAAAGTACACTACACATTTGGGAATGGTTGACATTCTTCCCGATGAATCTCCAAAATGGAGAGCACTTGAAAATATCATTCATGAAGAGGCCGCTAATTTTAATTTCGAAGAGATCAGAACTCCAATTATGGAGCAAACTGAGTTAATAAAACGTGGTATTGGCCAACTAACTGATATTGTAACTAAAGAGATCTTCGCTTTTACAAAAGGTGATAGTAATTACGTTTTACGCCCTGAGTTGACTGCCCCTGTTGTTAGAGCATATGTTCAACATCATCTGGATCAAAGAGGTGGTTCTCAAAAGCTTTATTACATTGGACCTATGTTCCGTGCTGAACGTCCTCAAAAAGGGCGACAAAGACAATTTCACCAATTTGGAGTTGAAGTAATAGGAAGCGAAAACCCCGTAGCAGATGTTGAATGTATCGCTTTTATGATGCGTATTTATCAAAGAATCGGAATTAAGAACTTTAACCTGAAGCTAAACTCCGTTGGAGATCCAGAAAGCAGAGAGAATTATAAATCTGTTTTAAAAGAATATCTGGAACCTCATTTAGAAAAACTCAGTGAGCTTTCCCAAAAAAGATTTGATACAAATCCTATGAGAATTCTGGATTCTAAAGAACCAGAAGATCAAGAATTTATACAGAGTGCTCCGGTGATCAGTGACCACTTGAACGAAGAATCAAAAGAACACTTTGCACAAGTGTGTGAAATGCTTTCTTCTTTAAATATTGAGTACACACTTGACCCACTCTTAGTACGTGGGATGGATTATTATACCAGAACGGCTTTTGAGCTTACAAGTCCTGATTTGGGTTCACAAGATGCGCTTGCTGGTGGAGGCAGGTATGATCTTTTAGTTGAAGAAATTGGAGGCAAACCAACACCAGCTGTTGGATTTGCGGCCGGAATGGAACGTCTTTTTATTGCATGCGAAGAACTTGGAATTTCTTTGGCTGATGAGAAAAAAGTTGATGTATTTATAGTAAGTCTTGGTGAACAAGCCCGAAAATGGGCGCTCAAAACACTTCCCATATTTCGTGAAAATGGGATATCAGCTACTATGGATTATCTCGACCGCTCCATGAGAGCTCAAATGAAAGATGCTAACAGAGAAAATGCCACTTATGCATTGATTGTTGGCGACAATGAATTAGAGGAAGGAAAGTTCACACTCAGAAATATGAAAGAAAGTGAAGAATCCGTACTTGACTTAGCCTCCATTATTGAAAAAATAAATTAGCTATTTAGTAAGCTTCTTTAGATCGTTAATATCTTCCTTATTCCCAATAATCGATAATTCGTCGCCTCCTTGAAGTACCGTTATTCCATGTGGGATCTTAATATCGCCATTCCTGTAGATAATGGTTATCAAACTTTGACCAGGTAATTTCACATCTTTGATCATTTTACCGATAAATTTATTTGTGTCATCTTCTTCCTTCAGGACCAATCTAATAAATCGTTCGTCTCTAAGTAGGATCTCTCTCATTTCACCTTCATCTTCAGCATTGTTCCATCTTTCAATGAAATTCTTTACACCTACTTTTTCGGCAATTTGAGCAAGCATACGTAAGTGCTGCCCTGTATCTTCTTGAGAACTCACCAGATAAATGATAGCATGCAGAGAATCAACACCTGATTTATCAGATTTCAAATTCCCAAGATTATCAGTTTGCATACCTGCTTTGATCCGAACTAATACCATTTCAGGAGAGATATTTCCGGGAATTCTCGCATGGTTCAGAGCTACTCCGTTAGAAATTGGTATTATATGATCTTCATCAAATTCCGTAATTACCTCAGCCAGTTCTTCCATGGATTTGTTAAGTCTTTCAGAGAAAATGCCGGCAACACTCTTAACTAAGTTTGAATATTTAGTAGCTTTCTGAATATCAAGCACTGCTGCTCTTGAGATCATTTCTTCGTATTGATCTTCACTTCTTAAGCCTTTTTCCTTCAGAATACCTCTCATTTCAACTTCAAGTCCCAAATCTTTATTCTGCCCCAGTCTGGCATGAACATGGAATATAGCGCCTTGTCGATCAACCTTATCTTCCGCGTAATACTTATACCAGATAACACTAAATACGCTAACTACTATTGTAAATAAGATTGACAGAACCCCCATTTCAAAAATGAGAACAATTGATAATATGATACCAATAATTTGTACCCAAGGATAAAATGGGGAATTAAACCCAGGATCATATTCTTTGATCTTACTTTCTCTCATTACGATCACTGCCAGATTAAGAAAACCAAATAATAACAGCTGGAACGCACTTGCTAATTTGGCAACCTCAGCAACGTTAAAGGCTACTAAAATAATCACCATCATAATTACGGTTGCTAGAATTGACCAGTGTGGTGTTCCCAATTTTCCTATCGTGGCAAATCGCTCGTTTAGCAGTTTATCTCTGGCCATAGCCATAGGATATCGAGAAGCTGACATAATTCCTGCATTACCTGTAGAAGCAAAAGCCGCAACTGCTGCTATAACAACAAGGATTAGACCCACTGATTCTGGTAACCATGTGAGTATTACTTCTCCGGCAGAAGCAACAGGGGTCAGGTCTTCGCGAAACTCATTAGGATCAAGTACTGAAACCATAATAAATACTCCTACTACGTATACAAAAACAGCCGTAATAATAGCTAAAAACATACCCAGTGGAAGATTGCGATCCGGATTCTTGACCTCTTCTGCAATACTGGCAACTTTTGTTAAACCAGCGTAGGATACAAACACCATACCAACAGTAGCAAAAAAGCCATAATAACCGTCGATAAAAAGAGGGGTAAAACGTGATTTAGTTTCTTCAATTAAGCCTGGTGATAAAACAGAAACCAAACCTTGAATTACATAAAAGATCATTATAGTAATCAAGGCGGCGACCAGAATTTTTTGCAAAAACGTTGTTTCTTTGGCTCCAACAACATTTAAAATTCCAAATACTACTGTAAGAATAACTGCAATCGGAACCATTGGAACATCAAAAAAGATCGCTAAGTATGCACCCATACCAATAAGGGCAAAAGCACTTTTAAGTACCAATGCAATCCAAGACCCAAAACCACCAATTGTACCAAACATTGGTCCCAGACTTCTATCTATGATATAGTACGTGCCACCTGATTTTGGCATCGCAGTAGCCAATTCTGCGACACTGAACATAGTTGGTAAAACTATAATCCCTGATACTAAATAAGCTAAAAATACTGAAGGCCCTGTCTCTGCTGCTGCTAACCCTGGTAAAAGGAAGAAGCCAGAGCTAAACATCGCTCCTGTAGCAATCGCATAAACATCAGATAGTCCAAGCTCTTTCGAGAGTTTTTCTTTCATACTCTTAATTTATGAACGTTTTTTATGTTGAAACTCTTAGTACTTCCACATACTAATGAGAATATTATATCAAATAGTTCCCTCAAATTCTCTTAAAAAAATAGTATGTTATCATCTTTGATTTTATAAATTAAACTAATTTAAACACAGAATTTAATGTCTGAATATATAGCTGTAGGTTTGGCATCTGTTTTAGCACTTGGAATCTCAGCACAATGGTTAGCCTGGCGAACCAAACTACCCGCAATTCTTCTTTTACTTGGGTTTGGTATTTTAGCTGGTCCTGTTACAGGTTTATTAGATCCAGACAAACTCATGGGAGATTTGTTGACTCCTTTCGTATCCATTTCCGTTGCCATTATACTTTTTGAGGGTGGCCTAAGTTTAAAAATGTCTGAATTCAAAAAAATTGGTGGTACTGTAATTAAACTTATTACCATTGGTGTTTTGGTTACATGGACTCTTTCCTCACTCGCTGCGTTATATATTTTAGATCTTGGTTTAGAACTTTCAGTTCTTTTTGGAGCAATTTTAATTGTGACCGGTCCTACTGTAATTGTTCCTCTTTTGCGTCAAGTAAGACCCACTGAAAAAGCAGGTTCAGTTGTTAAATGGGAAGGAATCGTCAATGACCCCATTGGTGCAATGATGGCAGTACTGGTATTTGAAATTATGCTAACAGGTGGCTTTGATAATATTTCCGGGAAAGCAGGTCTTACTATCGTAACCACAATAGTGGACGGTACTTTTTTTGGAGCTCTCGGAGCAGCCATTATGTACTTCACATTAAAAAAACATTGGATTCCCGATTACCTGCAAAATCCTGTTACATTAATGGTTGTTGTTGCTGTATTTGTAACCTCAAATAAGTTGCAGCATGAATCCGGTTTAATGGCTGTTACAATTATGGGTATAATTCTGGCCAATCAAAAATCTGCCCGAATTAAACATATCATTGAATTCAAAGAAAACCTTCAAGTATTATTGATTTCTACTCTTTTTATTCTTTTAGCATCAAGGCTGGATTCCGCCAGTTTTGAATATTTCAATTGGTCCTCAGCATTATTCATGGGTGTTCTAATTATTTTTATTAGACCAATATCTATTTTTCTATCTACTATTGGTTCAAATCTTAGTTTTAAAGAAAAAACGTTTGTAGCCTGGATGGCACCCAGAGGAATTGTAGCGGCAGCAATTTCGGCAGTTTTTGCGTTACGACTAGAACAAGAAGGATATGCTGAAGCTTCTCAACTCGTGCCATATACATTCATTGTTATTATAGTTACAGTAACGATCTATGGACTTACCGCAAGTCCTGTTGCACGTCTTTTAAAAGTAGCTAAGCCGGATCCAAATGGGGTTATAATTTTAGGAGCTCATAATTGGGCTAGAAAAATAGCTCTTATTTTAAAAGAAATGGGATTTAAAGTACTCTTAGCAGACTCGAACTGGGATAATGTTTCTACCGCAAGAAAATCTGGTATAGATACTTACTATGGAAATATACTTTCAGAATATGCCGCTGATGAAATTGATTTAGAAGGTATTGGTAAAATGCTCTCGCTCACTCCGAATGATGAAGTAAATTCGCTGGCTTCCATCCACTTTTCTGAAATATTCAGCAACTCGCATGTGTTTCAACTATCCCCAAGTTCTACTTCTACAAACAAAGGAGTGGAATCCGGAGACTCTCTTGGAGGCAGAACACTATTTTCGCAGGAAATGAATTTTGAGAAAATCTCAAAGCTAATAGACTCCGGTGCTGAAATAAAAAAAATGCAGATTACTAGCAATTTTACTTTTGAACAATACCAAAAAAAGTATGGAGATAATGCATTTCCATTGTTCTCTATCTCTAGCAGTGACAAAATCGAACCTTTTTCTTTAATAAATCCACCATCACCTCAAGCAGGTGATACAATCATTGCTTTATTTACAGAGGATGCAGATTCTGAAAATTCATCCTATATTGAACCAGATCCAAATTTATCACACTGATGTTTTCAACTAAACAACTGGATTCTTTTAAAAAAAGAACTACTCCATTTTATTTCTATGATCTGAATTTATTCAGAAAAACATTAGAGCAAATCAAAGAACATGGTGTTTCAAAAGGATACCACATCCATTATGCATTAAAAGCGAACTCACATCCTCAAATTCTTGCTGAGATCGTAAAAGCCGGTTTATCTGCTGATTGCGTTAGCGGAGGTGAAGTTGAAAGGGCAACTGAATGTGGGTTTTCACCAAATAAAATCGCATTTGCTGGTGTTGGAAAACGTGATATTGAGATCGAGATCGGTCTTAAAAATAACATCCTTTGTTTTAATGTAGAATCAGTTCAGGAACTTCAAGTAATCGATCAATTAGCTTCTCAAAATAATCAAACTGCGAGAGTAGCTTTAAGGATCAATCCTAATGTAGACGCCAACACCCATAAATACATCACTACCGGTTTAAAAGAGAACAAGTTTGGGATAAATGAAAAAGATCTACCTGATATTTTCAAATTATTGCCCACTTTAAATAATATCGAGCTTGTTGGGATTCATTTTCATATTGGTTCTCAAATTGAGAAATTGGAACCTTTTAAGAAGCTTTGCCTGAGAGCGAATGAACTCAATGATATTTTTGAAAATAAAGGATATACACTTACCATTATCAATGTTGGCGGCGGTTTTGGAATAAATTATTCCAATCCTGACGAAAACGGCATACCCGATTTTAAAAAGTTTTTCGGAACCTTTGAAAAACACATTAATCTTAAACCTCACCAACAATTGCACTTTGAATTGGGACGTTCCGTAGTTGGACAATCAGGTAGTTTAATTACCCGAGTTCTTTTCACCAAAACAGGTATTGAAAAGAATTTTGCTATAATCGATGCTGGCATGACAGAACTTATACGCCCCGCTTTATATCAGGCTAAGCATGAAATACAAATTATATCAGACCATGCAAACAGACCGGAAAAGCAATACGAAATTGTTGGACCAATTTGTGAAAGTTCGGATGTTTTCAGAACGGGATATGAAATTGCCGAACTGAAACGCGGTGATATTCTTGCTATCAGAAGTTGTGGAGCTTATGGTGAAGTAATGAAAAGCCAATACAACCTACGTCATGAGATCGGTACTGCTTTTTCTGATGAGACCGAATAAATTCAAAGAAATTATTTAGCCAGCTTTTTATCTTTTAAGAAAATAGAGTGATTTATAAAAGTAATTCTAGCTCAACTTCCCCGCTATAAACCCCGTTGTCCAAGCTGCCTGGAAATTAAAACCTCCCGTCACTCCATCTATATCCAATACTTCTCCTGCGAAGTATATATTCGGCACTTTTTTGCTTTGCATAGTCTTTATATCAATATCCTGAAGACTGATCCCGCCACAGGAAACAAATTCTTCTTTAAAAGTTGTTTTTCCGCTTACAGAATATTCATCATTCATAAGAATATGCACCATTCTGTTAATATTTTTCTTTCCCATATTTTGCCAAATCATACCTACACCCAGTTCAACTTTTTCAATCAAAAATTCCCATAATCTTCCGGGTAAATCGAACGGATTAACATTATGGATTCTTTTCTTCCCATGTTCCTCAACCACTTTTTTCAACATTTCCCGGATTTCCTGTTCAGATAACACACCTGTCCAGTTAATCAAAATTTTGAATTCATAATCCAGCTCATTCAGTTCTCTGGCACCAAAAGAAGAAAGCTTTAAAATAGCAGGTCCACTCATTCCCCAGTGCGTTATCAGTAATGGCCCTTCACTTTTAAGTTTAGAGCCCATGATCTTTACAGAAACGGGATCTGCAACTACTCCCATTAACTTAGTAATAGGCTCATTCGGCATATTAAATGTAAATAAAGAAGGAACGGGCTCTTCGATATTATGCCCCAGTTCACGAAGCCATTTAAAGCCCTCGGGGCGGGGACTTCCTCCGGTAGCTATGACAACTCTTTCTACTTCTTTAGTTTCTCCATTTTTAAAACCGAGAATTAAACCGTTTTTGCTTTCTTTCAAAGTCTTGATGGCAGACTTCGTTTTAATTCCGATTCCCAAATCATGCACTTCTTTCATAAGACAATTTATGATCGTTTCTGAAGAATCAGTGGTTGGAAACATTCGTCCGTCCGATTCAACTTTCAACTCAACTCCCCGATCATTAAACCAAGAAATAGTATCTGTTGGGGAAAATATCCCGAATGCCTTTTTAAGCGACTTCTCTCCTCGAGGATAAAATTTTACCAGTTCGTGGATCTTAAAACAATGGTGTGTAACATTACATCTTCCTCCTCCCGAAATACGAACTTTTGAAAGCAATTTATCAGACTTTTCATAGATCGTGACAAGCGCATCCGGGTTATGATATTTTGCAGAAATTGCACTAAAAAAACCCGCAGCTCCGCCTCCAATAACAGCAACTTTCATCTTTTTTAAGTATAAGATAACAGTTCTTTAAGTCATCATTTAGTTTTAAGGAAACTAAACATGATTTAAGAAATTCTGTCTCAAATCGTTCTACTAAACAGCGTCCATGATAGTAATTTAAATATCTTTTCATTCTTGAAATAAGAAAGGAACTTTATCTCATAATAAGAATGCAATCCGATTCAATAACCCTTATTTTCATCGCTTAATAAATATTGGAATGGATTTACACGTACTAAAATTTGGCGGCACCTCAATGAATGATCATAAAACCTGGAAAAAGGTTTTAGAGATCATTAAAAAATATGAATACCCTATAGTTGTGGTTTCTGCAACTGCTAAAACTACTCGTCAACTTATTGAAGCCGGTAAACTTGCGGCAGATAATAAACTAGAAAAAGCCTTGGTATTGGGTGAATCCATCAAACTACGCCATCTTGGAATTCTCCATAATTTCCTCCGGGAAAACCCTCATCCAAAAAGGGCCCTTATTGAAGAAAGTTGTGAGAAAAAGCTGGACGAAAAAATTGGATTGCTACATAAATTTCTCACTTACACTCATAAAGTTGGTGAGCTTACACCTGCCATGAAAGATGCAATTGCATCTATTGGTGAGCAAATTTCTTCCTATTTACTCGCACAATGCGGACTGGCTACAGACCAACTTACACAGTTTGTAGAAGCAAAAAAGATCATTAAAACTGATAAAAATTATGGAAACGCACATCCCAATTTAGCATTGATCAATCAAAAGATAGGTTCCTTAGAAACCATTCTGGATGGAGGATTTACTCCTGTAATTGGTGGATTCTATGGTGAAGCGCCTGATGGAACTACAACAACACTTGGATTTGAAGGATCTGATTATTCTGCGAGCTTGATCGGAGGCGCTCTTCATGCAAAAAGTATAGAGATATGGACGGATGTAAGTGGTGTATATACAAGTGACCCAAGATTTATTAAAGATGCAAAACCTATTCCTGAACTAAGTTATTTTGACGCAACAGAAATGGCTTATTTCGGCTCCAAGGTACTTCACCCATCTACTCTTAAACCTGCTCAGGAACGTAATATTCCCGTTTTGGTTAAAAATATGTTTGCTCCAGACGACCTCGGAACCAAAATCATAAGAGAAAGCAAACAAACTCAGAAAGCATTGGCTGTTTCTTTCAAAGAGGATATGGCACTGTTAACAATAAGCGCATACGAAACAGTTATGGGGTATAGCTTTCTTACCCGAGTATTTAAAGTTCTTGATGAACATCGCATAGCAGTTGATGCTGTAAACACAACTGAAGCTTCTGTTACTATTGCTCTTTCCGACTCCGAAAAACTTAACGAAATTACAAAAGCATTTATTGAAATAGGAACCGTAGAAGTACAAAAGAATACCGGATTGATTAGTATTATTGGATGCCGGATTTCTGATGCTGATCAACTAACCGCGCAAATATTCGAATGTATTGGTGATACAAATCTTGAAATGATTTCCTTTACAAAAGAAAAGCGGATTTTAAATATGGTTGTTGATGAAAAACTGATGGTAGAAACAGCAAATCAAATTCATAAAAAACTCTTTGACTAATGAATATTCATTAAAATGCTTAGTCTCGAAAAAATATCTCTCGCTCTTGGCGATCGTGATCTGCTTGATGAAGTAACAGTACTTATCAATCCGGGTGAAAGAATTGGTTTAGTGGGACCAAATGGAGCAGGAAAATCTACTTTACTGAAAATTATCATGGAGATCCAGGAAAAAGATTCTGGCTCTATTGTACTCTCCAATGAAGAAACACTTGGATACCTTCCTCAGGATGGAGTAGATCCTGATTTTGAGCTAACCGTTATTGAGGAAGTAGAAACTGCTTTTTCAGATATTTTTGACTTAGAAGAAGAAGTGAATAAACTTCAACAAAAGTTGGGTGAAACAGATCCCCACACTGAAGAACATGAGAAATTACTCGAAAAATACGGAGTGCTTCAAACAAAGTTAGAAGCTTCAGGGCTTTATACACTACGCTCTGATGTTGAGAAAATTTTAATGGGGCTTGGGTTTAAAGAATCAGATTTTTCCAGAAGCACTTCTGAATTCAGTGGTGGCTGGTTAATGAGAATTGCTTTAGCGAAGCTGTTACTTAAGAAGCCCACTTATCTTCTTTTGGATGAGCCTACAAACCATTTAGACATTGAATCTCTTCAATGGATGGAAAACTTTCTCAATTCCTATGAAGGTGCAGTCATCGTTGTTTCTCACGATAGAGCATTTCTTGACACTATTACAAACAGAACTCTTGCTCTGCGACGTGGTAAGATGAGCGACTATTCCGGGAATTACTCCTTTTACGAAAGGAAATGGGAAGAAGAGCGTGAGCTTTTGATCAATGCGCAGAAAAATCAGGAAAAAGAACTCAAAGAAACCGAAGAATTTATTGAACGCTTCCGATACAAAGCCTCTAAAGCTCGCCAAGTACAGAGTCGCGTAAAACAACTTGAGAAAATAGATCGCATTGAAGTTGAAGACGAACTCGCCAATGTATCATTCAGCTTTCCTGAACCTGAAAGGAGTGGACAGGTTGTGATGAGATTGGAAAACATCAAGAAGAGCTATGGTGATAATGTAGTTTTTGATGGTCTGGATTATGAAATTGAACGGGGTGATAAAATTGCTGTGGTTGGTCCAAATGGAGCAGGAAAGTCAACCATGATCCGAATTCTCGCCGGAATTGAATCTATTCAGGGAGGAGAACGAAACGAAGGGCATAAAGTCACTACAAATTATTTTGCTCAGCATCAGGCTGAAGATCTGGATCTTAAAAAAGATGCACTTGAAGTAATGATGAGTGCGGGTTCTAACGAAAAAGAAAGCCGTTTACGGTCTATTTTAGGAAGCTTTTTATTCCGTGGTGACGATGTTTTCAAAAAAGTAAAGGTACTTTCCGGTGGAGAAAAAAGTAGACTTGCTCTAGCAAAGATGTTGCTCTCCCCCGCAAACTTCCTCATATTTGATGAGCCCACTAACCATCTGGATATGAGTAGTAAAAATATTCTACAACAAGCACTTCAACAATATGAAGGAACTTGTGTGATAGTTTCTCATGATAGAGCTTTTCTTGACCCTATAGTAGATAAAGTTCTGGAGGTGCAGAAAAACAAAGTTCGTACTTATCTTGGTAATGTATCTTATTTCCTTGATAAGAAAAAAGAAGAAAGTGAAGCTCAAAAAAATGCAGCTGTTCAGAATCAAGTTAAATCATCTGCTTCAGAAGACGGTACGCTTTCCAGAAAAGAACAACGACGAATTGAAGCGGAACGAAGAAATAAGATCAGTAAGCATATAACTCCAATCAAAAAGAAGCTGGAGAGATTGGAAAAAGAAATTGAAGAATCTGAGAACAGAAAAACTGAAATCGAAGCTCTTATGGCCGAAGTAGACTTCTACGATAACAATGAAATGGTCAAAAAAACCACATTAGAATATGAGCAATTAAAAATGGATCTTACTGATCATTATTCTAAATGGGAAGAATATGCAAACAGAATTGAGGTTATAGAACAGGAAATACTATGATTTTACTTAAACGGTCTTACTTCACTTTTTTATTATTTATTTTAGCTCTGGCTTGTTCATCATCGGAAAAAGCAATGGATTCAGAACCCATAACTCCGGAAATTACAAATGAATCAACTCTTCAAGAACAACCTGAAATAGAAATTCAGCTTATAGTAAATGAAAGAGTTAAATATGAATTCAAAAAAACAGAAGACGTTTGGGATGGAACCGTAATTCAATTTAGTTCCAGCGACCCCGAATCCAGAGAAATTGTTAGAACCATTAGCATTGAACCAACTATGGGTTGGGAAGATTTTGAAGTTGTTCTGGATTTTTTAGAAATCTATACCTTACCAGATCAATCCGAAATTGAAGACAGAGTTTCAGGCCCAATAACCGCTATTTCCAGATCTTATACATTTACTATTTCAAAGAATGATGCAACAAGATCGTTTCATTACTACAATCCGGAAGGTGAAGTAGCTGATCATTGGCAATCCCAAAATGTAGTTACATTTGGAACCTATCTAACAACAGAAATGAAGGTTATTCAGGAATAACTTAGGTTATCTGTTTTTTCATTTAGCAAAAATCTGACTCTTATCTCCAAATGCCTTGAACTCTAAGGCATTCCCGCTGGGATCCAGAAAGAACATTGTTGCTTGTTCGCCGGGTTCTCCTTTAAAGCGGATGTAGGGCTCGATGATAAACTCAATTCCTGCCTCTTCCACTCTTTTTGAAAGTGCCTGCCATTCATCCATTTCCAGAATAACTCCAAAATGTCGAACCGGAACTCCTTTTCCATCTACCGCTCCTTTGGCTGATTCTTTGGCTTCGTCAGGACTGAGATGTGCTACTACTTGATGTCCCCACATATTAAAATCGATCCAGTGATCTGAGCTTCGTCCGGTGCTACAACCTAAAATTTCAGTATAAAAAGTGTGTGTTTCTTCCAGATCTTTAACCGGAAATGCCAAATGAAAAGGTGGAATGTTTTTACTCATATCTTATGTTTTATGAAGCCAGGGAATCACAAAAGCAATAGTAGCTACTTTCAAGATCTTGGCTTATCGAATTTATTTCTGAATGCTCTAACTTAAAAAAAATAGACTAATTATTTTTTGTGATTCTGTGTTTTAGTGGCTTTTTTAAATTCATAATCCTTAATTCATTTAAATGGAAACAAAAAAAATAGAGTTTGAAGGATCAACCGGAGAAAAATTATCAGCAAAAATTGATCTCCCTAAAAGTGAGACCAAAGCATACGCTCTATTTGCGCATTGTTTTACCTGCTCAAAAGACCTGAAAGCCGTAGGAAATATTACTAAAGCGCTGGCGGATATTGGAATTGCTACTTTTCGCTTCGATTTTACAGGGCTTGGGCAAAGCGAAGGAGATTTTGCTGATACTAACTTCTCAAGTAATGTTGATGATCTGGTTAAAGCATATGAATACATGGATAAAGAGTTTTCAGCTCCTGCCATACTGATAGGACATTCCTTAGGCGGAGCTGCTGTACTTCAGGCTTCTCATAAAATGGAATCTGTAAAAGCTGTTGCAACCATTGCCGCACCTGCTGAACCGGCACATGTTAAAGAGAACTTTGAAATGAGCCTAGATGAGATCAATGAAAAAGGAGAAGCAAAAGTAAGCTTAGCCGGACGTCCGTTCACCATCAAGAAACAATTCATTGATGATCTTGAAGAAGCACGAATGAAAAAATTTATTCATAACCTTGGTAAAGCTCTCATCGTATTTCATTCTCCTATCGACAATACAGTAGGAATTGATAATGCTTCAAAAATTTTTGTTGCTGCAAAACACCCAAAGAGTTTTATATCCCTCGATAAAGCTGATCATCTGTTATCTGAAAAAGAAGACAGTATGTATATAGGAAAAGTCTTAGGAACCTGGGCCGAGAAGTATATTTGAAAAAAATCTCCCTTAGAAGAGAGACGATTCAATCGAAAGTTCTCGATTGAATCCGAGGGATGTGTGATGTTTATTAACTCATTAACCTCACACATCCTCCGTCCGCCAACCGGCGGACACCTCCTTCAAAGGAGGATTTTCTATTTACTCATCCAATTCTTTAAGTTTCATCTCTGAAAGTTCAAGATTTACTTTTGAAGAAATATTAGCAGCAATATCTCTGTTCTTCTTTTTCACCTTCAATGTTCTTGAAGTAAGTTCATCACCCGGAAGCTCAGTCAAAGCTCTTGCGTTCTTTCCATGTATAATTAACTTTGAAGTAAAAAACCCTTTCTTGAATTCCATCATATCAATTTCCGTAAATGGAATTTCTACGGTAGCTAAGTCAGATTTATAAGCGCCCATTATCGCATCCTTTTTTTGAAATTCGATAAATAATTTATGCCCTTTCACGCTCAAAATTCCTTCCAGCAACATAAATCCGCCGTTTAATTCATCGATCACAAATGGTAGGCTACGCATATTTTATACTGTTTTTTAATGACTTAATTCATGTAAACTTAATTATAAAAAAGGTACAAAATTTCTGTAAGGACTTCCTCATGAAACTGTCTAACTATATGGTTGAGAGATACTTTACTAATCATACATTTGAGGGTTCAGACCTCAATGTCCTTCCAGGGGTGAAAGATGGAATATTCTTTTACCCTCTTTTTTTAAAATCTTCATTAAAGCATTTTTTTAGCTTTTGTTGATTAAGTGCTTTCACTCTACTATTCTTTAGATATGAGAGCTCTCATCATTGTAATTCTTGTATTTATCCCATCTCTGATCATTGCACAATCAGCAAATTTTCAGGATGATTTTACCGATCAGGATATTTCTGACTGGACGGGAGATAATGCGGACTTCACTTTTATAACTGAATCCGGCAACGTATTACTTCATCAGGATGCTGCTTCCGCCGGCACTTCTCAGTTGAGTATTCCATCAACAAACGTAGTTGGATTTTGGGAATTCTTTATTCGTTTAGATGGATTCAATCCTTCAGATGGAAACAAATCTGAGATCTACTTAATGAGTGACTCCGCCAACTTCGATCAGGCTATTGACGGATATATGCTTCAGGCCGGAGAAGATGGTTCGGGAGATGTTTTCAGATTATTCCGAATCTCTGATGGAGCCAAAGACGGAGAAGTACTAACCGGAACAACCGATATTTCAGGTGGTGGCGACTTTAGAGTTCGTGTAGACAGAGACGCTTCCGGAAACTGGGCGCTTTCAGTGGCAAATTCTTATTCCGGTGTAATTGTTGAAGAAGCAACGGGTACTGATAACACCTACAGCTCCACTTCTTTTTTTGGTTTCAAAAATACATACACAGCAACCAGAGCTGGTAAATTTTTCTTCGATTTTAAAATTGATATACCTCCTATACAAATTGCTGATGCATCTTTACTGAATGCAAGCACCATTAATGTAACCTTTAGCAAAGATTACGATCCTGCCACTATACAAAACTCTAACTTTACGATTACACCCGGAAATTTAAACCCGACATCTATTGATCAGCCATCTGGTTCTTCTGTTGAATTGGTGTTTGGCAGTAACTTACCAAGCGGCTCTTTTGATCTTGATATTACTTCAATAGAAGATTCCAACAACCAAACCACTCTGGCTGATACCACCATCACCTTATTCAGATTTGAAGAATATCAAACAGGTGATATCATCATAAATGAATTTTTAAAGGATCCACCCGGAGCACTTGAAGAATATGTAGAATTGAAAAATACTTCATCCCGTTTACTCAATTTAAAAGATTGGAAGTTAGGTGATAACGGTTCTCTAAGCACAATATCCGATCAGGATCTTGCCATTTTTCCTGACAGTTTTGTAGTTATTACTTCTGATACCGCCGCACTGAAAAGTGTTTTTGGAAATGTGTATGCTACACAGGTTTCTCTTCCGGCATTCAATAACACAACTGATCAGATTCGTCTTTACGATGAGAATGGTGCCACCATTGATTCCTTAGAATACACACCCGATTGGGGAGGCGATAATGTGGCGTTGGAACGCAGAAGCCCGACGGCTCCATCTGTTTTTACGGAGAACTGGGGTGATTCACCGAATCCAAATTCAGGAACAGCCGGAGTGGAAAATGAAGTTGAACCGGATAATACACCACCAGATCTGAAAGCGTTGAGTATCGTTAATGACTCTACATTTATCCTCACTTTCACAGAACGCATCAATCCCGATTCTGCCGCTAATCCAGATAACTACGAAATCGCCTTGAACACCAAATCCGTTCAGGGAGAGAACGATTTTTTTGTCGCTACTTTTCTGGAGCCTGATTCTGTAAAACTGATTGTTAAAGGTGGAATCCCAAATACACCCAATGGTGGAGAAATTGTCATTTACAATCAGGCAGATATATTTGGCAACTTAAATCCATCCATAAGCAGAAATTTTCAGTTTATACAAACAGAAACCGCCGAACCGGGCGACGTATTTATCAATGAGTTTCTATACGATCCCCTGGGGTCGCTTACCGAGTTTGTAGAGATTTATAATCCAACCGATAAAGCATTTAACCTCAAAGGCTGGACTTTAAGTGACAACTCCGGCAATGAAGTGGTTTTAACAAACGAAGATTTCTTCTTTAGGAAAACAGAACCCACTTCAGGCTTTCCGGATAATCCATATATAATTTTAACTCCTGACAGTTCCATTAGCGTAGGTCAACCAAATCGAAGAGTAGTAATGGGAAGCCGTTTTCCAACTTTGAATAATACTACTGATGCTATCGTCTTAAAAAATGCTAACGGGGTTACCATCGACTCATTAACGTATACTCAAGACTGGGGAGGAGATGAAGTTTCTTTGGAACGAAGATCAGTTTCTGTAACCGGTCAGTTTCAGGAAAACTGGGGTGATAGTCCTTCTGATCAATTTGCCACGCCATCTGTGCCCAACCTAGTGAGCCAGGATAACGAAGCGCCCACATTAGAAAATGCTTTTACTCTTAATAACACTTCTATTGTGCTTATATATGATGAGCGGCTGGAACAAAGTGCTGCACAAAATATCTCAAACTACTCGTTTACGCCATCTTTGTCTGTTTCTTCGGTTTCTCAGAATAGAAATCAAGTAACCCTGATCTTTAATGAGACGTTGCAAAATGAAACTACTTATTCCATAACAATAAATGATCAGCAGGATATATTCGGAAATACGAATGCACAAACTTCCACCTCGGTTCGCTATTTGGAATTTTCCGTTTCCCAACCTTCTGATATTGTCATCAACGAAATTCTTTATCAAAAAGAGAATGAAAACTCTCCTGAATTCGTCGAGCTTTTTAACAGAACTGACAACAATTTCGATCTGAGTAATTGGACCATTTCTGATGCTGCTGATAATACCGCCACGCTGCCTGAAGGAACTTCGCTTGAAGCCGGTAGTTATGTGGTGTTAACGGATCGTCAGATTTTTGCCAACTCAATATCAAACGGAATTTTTCTTTCTGGATTTCCTTCACTCAATGACTCCGGCGATGGAATTGTCCTTAAAAATGAATCCGGAGTTACCATAGACAGTTTATTTTACACCGAACGTTTTGGTGGAAATCAGGATGGAGTTTCTGCTGAGAAAAAAGACCCCGATGGTGCTTCCAATGATCCCAACAACTGGAACAGTAACACTTCTGAATCCGGAAACAGTGCCGGTGTTGAAAATTCAATTTTTCAGTTAGATACTATTTCTCCTGAAGTCATTTTTGCAAAGCTTCAGGAAAACGGAAATGTGGTTATCGCTTTTTCGGAGTTTGTGGACCTTTCAGGAAGTACGATAAGTGCCGGCGGGCAACAACGTTCTGTATTAAATTTCTCCCCATCAGAAGCAAATAAAGTAACAGTGGGTGGCTCGGGGTTATCGACGAATGAGCACATTGAAGTTTCGATTACGGATCTTGCGGATGTAGTCGGGAATATAAATTCATCTGCTTCCGGACTGATCTCTCAAAAAATCACTCCCGGCTCTGTGGTCATCAATGAGATCTTGTATGATCCGCTTTCTGACGACGACGACAACCTGCCTGATCAAACCGAGTACATCGAATTGTACAACACTCAGAATTACGCTATTTCTTTGGAAGATATCTTTCTGAATGACGCTCCAAATGAGGATAATGAAGTTAACCGACTTGATCCTGTTTCTTCTCAATTCAAGTGGATTCAACCTAATGGATATTTTCTGATCTATGCTGAAGATCAAACTTTTGATTTTTCTGAAAGTCAGCTTGCCGAATATTTTGGTCTGGAATCTCAATCGGATCAGTTTACCATTCAGGTAGATCGTTCCAGTTTAAGCTTGTCAGCTTCAGGAGATGCGATCTTCATTTCTGACAGTTCAGGAACTACCATCGATTCTGTATTTTATGATGAGAGCTGGCAAAATCCGAATCGTGTAAGTGTTGACGGTGTGGCTCTTGAAAAGATCAATCCCGCCGGACCAAGTAATGATGATAGCAATTGGAGTTCCAGTACAGAAGTAAGCGGAGGAACTCCCGGTCAGCAAAATTCTATTTTTCAGGAACCTGGTTCTGCTCCCGATAACTCAGGAATTTCGTTTACTCCCAATCCTTTCTCGCCGGATGATGATGGATTTGAGGATTTCTTGTCTATTAATTACACATTGGATAAGGCTGACTATTTGCTCAGGGTCAGAATTTACGATCGATACGGACGTGAAGTCAGTGAATTAGCTAATGGCAAGCCTGGAGGATTTTCAGGGAGTTTAATTTGGGATGGATTAACAGATAACGGCAACAAAAACAGAGTTGGAATTTATATCGTGTTATTCGAAGCTTACAACAGCGCCGCCGGAAGAGATCGAACGTTTAAAGAAACCGTGGTTATAGCGAGGAAGTTTTAGCCTGTCATTTCGAGCAGAGCGAGAAATCTAAAATTCTACTTTGTAATAGATCTTTAGATTTCTCACCTCTTTCAGAGGATTCGAAATGACAAATTTCTTACTTAATCAAATAATTGACCTTAATTCCACCAAACCAATTTATCCCGGGAGCTGGTTGATAAAATCGATTTCCAAAAGCATTTATATCGTAGCCTAGACTGTATTGTTGATCCAGTAGATTATCGCCACCGGCGTAAATATCTAACTTTAATTTCTCTCCCAATATTTGTTTAAAACCGATTCTGCTTTTCATCAAATGATAAGGATCTGAATACACTGTGTTTCCATCCGTTAAAGGAATTTCATCTGTGAAATTGTATGAAAGCTGTCCGTATAAACCGATCTTGCTTTCAGCTACCAAAGAACTAAAAAAAGTATGAGGAGCTACGCCCGGTAACCGGTTATCAGAAAAATCATCTCCCCCTTTCACGTAGTTATCATATTTAAAATAATGGAAGGTGTACGAACTTTGAACTTCAAGTCGGCTCAAAAACGCATTCTCATTATTAACGGCAATCCAATTGGTGGAAACTTCCAGACCGGTTTGATTGGTACTTCCAGCGTTTGCAAAAGCCAGTGTTCCATCGCGTTGAGATTCTGTAAGTACTATGCTTTCCTTCAGCTTGAAATAGAAAGTAGCTACATCATAACTAAATGAGCCGTCTCTTGTATTTCCACGAATTCCAACTTCGTAATTAATCCCTTTTTCGGGTTCCAGATTCTCGTTCAGCTCACCATCATTCGTTCGGAATTCTTCCAGCGTTGGAGGAGAAAACCCAGCGCTTATACTGGCATGAAGGGTAGTAAAATCAGTCAATCTTTTTGCAATCGCGATCCGAGGCAAAATAGCTGTTTCAAAATCCTTAGAGATCAGTTTTGGATCAACTCCACCTTCTTTAGTAGCTACACGATTTACATCGTAGTTTACTCTGTTAACACTTATTCCTGCGTTGATGAATATTTCTCCGGGAAGATCGAGCTCTCCGGTTAAATATACGCTTCTGTTTTTGATCTGGATCTCGTCTTCGAATCTTAGAGAGTCTCTGATTCCATTTTCATTATCATAATTTCTTGCGTTATTATTACCAAAATGATTCTCTGCTCCCAGTTTCAACTTAAGATCTGTATCGCCAAAAGTGTTCTTGTATTGAACCCAGGGACGACTTCCCCAGCTTTTTCTGCTTTCACTTTTATAATCGAAATTAAATGGATTCTCAAATGAACTGATATTTGCAAACACATTAGTTCCACCTGACCAACGCTCCGTCCATTCACTTTCAACATTTGCACCAATAATAAAATCTTCCTGATCGATAGACGCATTTTTTCCAACGCTCCCTGTTCGGGCTTGAGTTGGGTCATCCTGAAATTGTTGAAGATTAAGTCCGCCCGGAATACCGTAATTCAAATTTGAGTACAAAGTGGAAACACTCACCAATACATTTGATGGTGTAAATACTTTTATTCCGGTTTCAAAAGTTCTGCGTTCAAAAAAAGATTGATCTCTGTATCCATCAGAAACCTGAGAAGCATACTTGTACTGAGTGATCATATACTCATTTCTGGTATTGTATTCTGCTCCGTATTTAAATAAACCATAATCACCAACCGATGCATCTACAATTCGTTCTGTTTGCGGGTTTTTCGGGAAGCTGTTGATCAACAAAACACCTCCTGTTCCCGCTCCATAGATACTTCCAGCCGGACCTTTTATCACCTCAACTTGTTTGATGTTTTGATTATTCAACAAATTAAGCGGTGTACTTCCGGATGGAAGCGTTAATGGAAAGTCGTTCCAGTATACTTTCACATTTCGAACTCCAAACGGTGAACGGATAGCGCTGCCTCTGATGGCAACTCTGTAACTTCCGGGAGCTCTCTCATCCATTTTTACTCCGGCAACAGTGTTAAGACCGTACACAAGTGATTGATCACTGAGACCATTAATACGATTATTATCGATATAAGAAATAGAACCGGGAGTTTCCATAATGCTCCGATTTCCACTGAATCCAACGACCGTAATTTCGTCCAGTTTTGCTTTAAGAGTGTCTGGTTTATCTTGAGCAACAACTTCAAGTCCGAAGGAACTAATAAAAGCTGTGAGTAAAATTTGCAGATGAATTTTTCTAATCAAAAAAATAAGATTCTATATTAAGGAACAACTTTGCCTGAAGTTGGTCTATGAAGTATTCTATATCAAGTACGATAATCATATTAAGATAGATGGAGTTCCGGCAAAACTCTATTACATTTCCATCACAATCAGTAATAATTTTTAAAACAGCAAGTGAGCATCGATAAGAAAGCACCCATAGGAATATTTGATTCCGGAATCGGAGGATTAACCGTTGCAAAAGCAGTAGCTAAAGCTTTGCCAAACGAAGATATCATCTATTTTGGTGATACAGCTCGTGTGCCTTACGGAATTAAGTCAGAAGAGACTGTACGGGAATATGCCCTGCAAATTACCGACTTCTTGATTTCCAAAGGTGTTAAAATGATACTTATTGCCTGTAATACTGTATCTGCATCTGCAAAAATTGAAATAAAAGAAAAAACCGGCTCTCTTCCCGTTTTGGATGTAATTACATCCGGAACTGAAATGGCACTCAATCAAACACCTAATAATCATATAGGTGTGATCGGAACTTTGGCAACGGTAAATTCTAAGGCATATGAAAAATCCATACATGCTTTAAATTCTGAAATCAAAGTAACACAGCAAGCCTGCCCTTTATTGGTACCTTTGGCTGAAGAAGGCTGGATCGATAACGAAATCGCTACTAAAACTCTTGAAAATTATCTTTCAGTTTTTGAACATTCTAATATCAATTCATTGATCTTGGGTTGTACACATTATCCTCTTTTTAAGAAAGCGATCCCTTCTGTTCTTAAGTCAGAATCTATTAGAATTATTGACTCAGCCGACTCCATTGCTCTTACTGCAAAACAAACATTGAACGAGCTTGATCTTTTAAATGATAAAGGTGGAGAGTTTCAATGTTTTGTGAGTGACCGTCCTCAACGCTTTCAGGAATTGGCAGAGCGGTTTTTAGGTCGTAAGATCTCTGACGTTGTTGTAACCCATCTTTGATTATTCAATATGTCATTTCTTTATCTATTTATGTAGGCACGTAAGATTTTACGTGCCTACATAAATAGGAATCCTCACCAATTTCCCCCAAAAACCATTTACGCAATTTCACGGCAACTTTATTGAGAAGCCGTATATTTATACACAAATTTTCTGCGTTACTTTCTGCAGATCAATATTAAATTTAATCCTCTTATGAAAAGATTATTTCAATCATTTTTAACGCTACTAGTCCTTACTACTTTATCGGGCGGAATTTTTGCTCAAACCGGATTAGAACTTTATGCCCAAATGGGCGAACGTGGTTTTGTCAATTTTGAAGGAACAAGCCTTACATGGCTTCCCGGTGATATGGGATATATGGAAATAGAGAAAGATGATAATGGGCATACTATTTTTTATAAAGTAGATCCTAAAAATCAAAAAAGAAGCCTTCTCTTTGATAAGAAAACATCTGATGCTTTAGTCAGCCAATATAATGAAGTATCTAACTCAAATATTACTGCATTACCATTCGATAGATTTGACTTTGTAATGGATGATAAAGCCATATTTTTCACACATGATGGGGTTGATTATATATTCACCCTTAAAGAAAGACAACTCAGAAAATTATTTAAGCCAGAAGTTGAACGCCCGCTTTATACCGATGAATTAATGAGAGGCATGGAAAGAAGTCAGCTTTGGAATGGTACTTATTCGAATGACTATACCAAGTTCGCATATATCAAGGAATACGATATCTATGTAGTTGATACTGAGACTAAAGAAGAAAAACGTCTAACTTACGGAAGTGAAGAGAAAATGAACGGTCGTCCTAGTTGGGTATATCCTGAAGAATTTGGACAGCGTGATGCTTATTGGTTCTCTCCTGATAACTCTAAGATTTCTTACTTACAGTATCAGGAAAAAGACGTGCACCAATTCCCGATTGTTCATGAGCTTACTTTTGAAGCAGGACTTGAGCAAATGAGATACCCTAAAGCAGGAGAAACTAATCCTACTGTTAATCTTTTTATAGTGGATATTGAATCAGGAGAAATTGAACAAGTACCTACAAACAGTGATCCTGATACTTACATAGTACGCCCGATCTGGAGAAATGACGGAAGCGAATTAACGTTCCGACGTTTGAACAGAAAACAAGATCATCTCGAACTTCTTGCATACGATATCAAATCCAAAGAAGTACGTACCATTCTAGAAGAAAAAGAAGATGCTTATATAAATCTACATGACAATTTCATTCAGTTGGATGATAACAAAACTTTTATCTGGACTTCTGAAGTAAGTGGATACAATCACATCTATCACTATGACTTTAGTGGCAAACTCATCAATCAGATTACTAAAGGTGATTTTCCTGTAGGAAATATTGAAAATGTAGATCAGAAAAATAAAAAGATCTATTTCACAGCTTACCAAAATATGGGCTTAGACAGCTATTTCTATTCAATAAATATGAATGGAAAAAATATGGTAAAACTCTCTCATGGTGATGGCCGACATAGTGTAAGTATGAATGAAGCCGGTGAATATTACGTGTGTACACATTCTTCTTTCGACTCTCCTTATGAGGGCAATTTGTATAGCAATGAAGGAAAGATGATCCGAAATGTGATGAAAGCTGATATCAGCAACGTTAATGAAGCAGGATTAGAAAAACCTGAATTTACTACTATGATGGCTGCTGATGGTGAAACAGAACTTCCTGTTCTTATCTATAAGCCGAAAGATTTCGATCCTTCAAAAAAATATCCGGTATTGCTCCCACTTTATGGTGGTCCGGGATATCAGGATGTGACCAACACTTACAAAACCTATGATGGCTATCAAAGAATGGCTCAGCTTGGTTTCATTGTTGTTCGTGCAAACTACAGAGGATCGGGAAACCGTGGTAAGGAGTTTCAAACGCTTCATTATGGAAGATTAGGTACGCTTGAGATCGACGATTATGCTGCTGTTATAGAACAAGTAACGGAACGTGATTATGCTGACGAAGAACGTGTTGGAGTATATGGTCATTCTTACGGTGGTTATGCTACAGCACTACTGATGCTTCGTTACCCTGACATCTTCCATGTTGGTGTTTCAGGCGCTCCTGTAACTGATTGGAGAAGTTATGATACTATTTATACAGAACGTTATATGAACACTCCTCAGGCTAACAAGGAAGGATACGATGTTGGATCAGCCATGACCTATGCAGATCAACTAAAAGGGAAGCTACTCCTTATCCATGGTTCTATTGATAATAACGTACATCCTGCAAACACAACCATGCTTGTTGATGCTCTTATAAAAGCAGATAAGAATTTTGATTTAATGATGTATCCCGGCAACCGACATGGGATTCGTGGAGCACACGGCCGTCATTACAACAAACTCAGGTTACAACACTTGATTACGAACCTTAATCCGGAAATTAAGAGTCAGGATGAAGTTGATTTTGATCTGATCTGGACGAATGATTAATTGAATAGCAGATTAGCGAGGGTATTCCTTAAAGTATCCTCCTTTTCAATTCATTTATAAGTATCACAAAAATTAAAAGGCTGTAGGGAAAATTCATGAATTTTCCCTACAGCCTTTTAATATTAATAAAAAAGCCCCGAACATTTCTGAACGGGGCTTCAATTCATCATTCAATATTAAATACTGAATATTCGTTATTCTTACTCTTAGTCCATATCCACCGTTTTGAATTCTTTAAATGGATTGAAATTCGCTGCTTCCATTTTTTGCTGATAAGCCGGCCAATCTTCCGTAAAGAAGGCATTGATCTTAGTGATCGCTTTATCAACTTCTTCCTCAGCTAAACGAAGCAGATTTGCCTCTGTTGTTCCCGGTCCGTCGTAATCACTTCCCAGATATCTGAATGGAGCGAATATTGCCTGCATGGTAGTAGGCTCAGGATTTCGGGTAATCCCCTGACGATCATCAGGTGTACCGAATACCATATTCATGAGATCTTCGATCTTTTTCTTAATCTCTTTATTCGCTTCGTTGATTTCCTTCAACTCTTTTTTATCCCTGGTATCAGCCTTTGCAAGAGTTTCATGTGTTTCAACGATCTCATTTGCATCGATCAATTGATCAGTAGCTTTACCTAACGTTGCGCTTAACTGAGCAACCTGATCTCTCAGTTCAGCCGTTTTTCTAAGCGCAGTCATAGTGGTTTCAATTCTTGGGTCGCTCATCACTTTTACCGTAGTAGAATCTGAGAACTCACCATAAGTAAACTTAACTTTGTACGTTCCGGGAAGAACATCTCCACCAGACGGCTCAGGAGCATTCGGTCTCGCTTTACGTCTGCTAGCACCTCTTATTCCCGCTCTGTCCATTCCCCAGGAAGTTCTGTTTATACCGTCGTGTTCCGGAGTTCTTTCAAAAGTTCGGATCTTTTCGCCAGACATATCGAAAACTTCTACTGTAACTTTTTCCATCTTGTCTGAAGATTTCCCTTTTTCATCTCCATCCTTTTTAAGCATTTCGCTGTTAACAGAATAGGTCAGTCTTGCTCCACCCGGACGATTGTCACCTGAGAAAACCCCATCAGCTGAGAATCTCATGCCTCTGGCTTGTCTCCACTCCGCTTGGTATGCATCAGGAGCGGCATATACTCTGATTGCTTTTTCAAGCTCATCAGCGCCGTTCTTAGCAAGATCTCTAAGCGGACGAATATCGTCCAGCACCCAGAATGCACGTCCAAATGTTCCGATTACAAGGTCATGCTCACGAGGATGGATCACCATGTCGTACGTTGAAACAGTTGGGTAACCGTTTGTCCACTTTGTCCATGCTTTTCCGCCATCAATACTGACATAAAGCCCCAACTCAGTACCAACAAACATCAGATTTGGCTCCACAGGATCCTGCACAAATGAAAGTGCATAACCTTCCATGCCTTTATCTTTCGCAATATTGGTCCATTTCTTGCCGTAATCTGTGGTATGCATCACATACGTTCCCCAATCATCACGTCGATAATTGTTGATCACAGCTACTGCTTCACCCGCATTGAATGTGGAAGCTTTTACCTGAGCCACCCAACTTCCTGATGGAATTCCTTTAATATTTTTAGTGAGGTCGGTCCAGTTTTCTCCGCCATCTCTTGTGATATGAACTTTTCCATCATCAGTACCTACCCAGATCAAATCTTGTTCCAAAGAACTTGGCTCAATAGCGAGTATGGTTGTAAAGTTTTCCGCTCCGGTAGCATCCATGGTGATCCCACCACTTTCGTGCTGCTTTTGCTTAGTAGTATCGTTGGTTGTCAGGTCCGGGGAAATAATCGTCCAGGACTCACCTCGGTCATCACTTTTATGCACATACTGAGATCCGAAATAAATAGTCTCATCATTAAAAGGATCAAAATTAACTGCTGAATTCCAGTTAAAACGCAGGTTTTCGCCATCAGGATGAGTTGGACGAACAAAACGACCTGCACCCGTTTCAAGATCAACTCGTCCAATATTTCCTTGCTGCGACATTGCAAAAACATAGCGGTCATCACTTTGATCCATGATCACATCAAACCCATCTCCGAAATAAAGCTCTTCCCAATATGCGTTTCTGATGCCGCCTGATCTCCAAACATAAGCAGGTCCTTGCCAGGAACCATTATCCTGCATTCCACCATAAATATTGTAAGGAATTCGGTTATCAACATTTACGTGATAGAATTGACCAACCGGAATATTATTGATAAATCTCCAGCTATCTCCACCATCATACGTAATATTTAAACCACCATCGTTACCATCGATCATGAAACCGGGATTATCATGGCTCAACCAAAACGCATGATGATCAGGGTGAACCCAATTGTAATAAGGATACAAACTTTCGAATGAACGAGCGCCGTCTGTACTTTTTGAGATGTAAGTGTAAATACTGTAAACCGTATTTTCATTAAACGGATCTACGTAAATTTCTGCGTAATAGAATGGTCTGTTTCCAACTTCTCCGTCTTTTTCAACAGTTTGACGAAGTTCCCAGGTGTAACCCCCATCATTGGATCGGTAAATTGCATTTTTCTTTGATTCAACATGAGCATATACCACATCTGTATTACTTGGAGCTATAGCGATTCCCATTCTTCCAAGTTCTCCTTCAGGAAAGCCATCATCAGAAGTCACTTTCTCCCAGTTCTCACCACCGTCTAAAGTCATGTACAAACCTGAGCCTTCTCCGCCTGACTCAAAAAACCATGGCCATCTTCTGAATTCCCACATTGCTGCGAAGATCTTATTCGGATTGGATGGATCCATTACCATATCACCGATTCCGGTGCGTGTATTTACGTAAAGGATCTTTTCCCAGGTTTTTCCTCCATCGGTAGTTTTATAAACGCCTCTGTGCTCAGTATCACCCCAGGCAGAACCTTGAGCTCCAACATAAACCACATCAGGGTTTTCCGGATGTATAATTACCCGGTGAATATTTCTGGTTCCTTCTAATCCCATGAGCTCGAATGTTCTACCTCCGTCGATACTCTTGTAAATACCGGCTCCACTACTTTGGGAGTTTCTTGGGTTTCCTTCTCCGGTTCCCACCCAAACAACACTTGGATTTTTTTGATGAATATCGATAGCACCAATTGATGCAGCGCCATAATCATCAAATATTGGTTCCCATTTAATTCCTCCACTTTCGGACTTCCAGACACCGCCTGAGGCTGAACCTACATACATAATATCATTGTTGGACTCTACTACATCAATTGCTGTAATTCTACCGCTCATTCCGGCAGGTCCTACATTTCTCGGCTCCATTCCCTTTAAAAGATCCATATCTAACTGCTGTGCAGTTAAAGGAGAATCTCCCATAAAGAGTGAGAGAACCATTACAAAACTAAGCGTAAATAATTTTTTCATGCTTCTATTTATTAGTGGTTATAAAAAAGGGCAGCCTATAGCCACCCTTTTATTTAAAAATATTGATTAGTCGTTTCCGTCTAAAATTTCATCAATTCTAGCTTTAGCATCTTCGAAATGATTCTTTGTATCTCTATTCAAAGATCTTCCTGCCAATGCACTGTTGATATCTCTTTTCAGAATTTCCAGTTCGTTTCTTACAATCGGACGAATATCAGACTGACTTACATCAACAGAACGGGCAAAGAATCCTGAAGGTTCTTCGTTCAGCAAACTTCCCATTACTTCGATATAAGCACGTTGTAAATGTCTTCTGTGAATTCCTGTATTCTGCTTAGCTCTTGCTTCAGACCAGATACCATTTCTGGTTGCATCCATCATTTCTGTAATTGTATATGTATCTCCATCTGCGCGAGCTTCGGCTTCCACTAATCTAGCAAGCCTGTCCGGTCTCATCAGATTGTTTAAAACACCAACCTGAGCTCCACGGAAAGTTTCTACTGCGCTGGATTGATTAATTCTGTTCAATATTTCTTTATTGAATGCCCATGTTGGAGTAGAAAATGCATGTTTGTTAAGGAAATCCATCGCTCTTCGTTGATCTGCTTCTGATACCAACTCATAAACAACGCCATCCTGATCGTAGGTTTTATACGTTTGATAAACACCACCAACATACGTAGTTACATGGCCCATGTATCTTCTCCATTGACCAAGAACATTAGAATATAATTCGGAAAGATCTGAAAATTCTTCTCCTTCACGCTGTGTCCAGGTAATTAAATTATCAGTAATCACCTGAAGGTTCGCCAATCCGAGTTCACTTGCTTTCATCGCATCGTCACCGATAGCTTCGGTTTGTGATCGTGGATCGGCTCCGTTAGAATATCCAAACCAGTATAAAGGATCGTCGCCGTTCGCAACTATCCACTCGTTCAGGATCTCATCTTCATCATCAGGATCTTCGATATCCGGTAACCATTGGTAACCCCATTTGATAGACCATTTGTCATACTCACCAATCTGAGGATAAAATTGAGTTACGCCGTCACCCGGCTGAGCGATATAATTGAAGCGGGCATAATCCATAATAGATGGAGCCGTCCCGTGAGTAGAAGTAAACTCCGGATCACGTAATTGTTCAACAGTGTAACCTACGCTTGAACCCATGTTATGTGGTAAACCAAGAGTATGACCAACTTCGTGAGCCATTACGAAACGCAGCATATCTCCCATTATCTCATCAGACATTTTAACGTTTCTTGCATCCGGATTTGCAGCTGCTGTCTGTATGAAATACCAGTTTCTCAGTAAGTTCTGAATGTTGTGATACCAAAGAATATCACTTTCAAGGATCTGACCGGTTCTTGGGTCATGAACATGCGGCCCTTGTGCATTCTGAATAGGATTTGTGATGTAACGCATTACCGAATAGCGTACATCTTCCGGAGAAAACTCAGGATCTTCTTCCGGTGTAGGAGCTGGTTTACCTACAATTGCATTTTTGAAACCAGCTGCTTCAAATGCCACATTCCAGTCATTTACACCTGCTACCAGATATGGAATCCATTTTTTAGGAGTTGCAGGATCTAGGTAATAAACGATCTGCTCTTCCGGCTCTACTAACTCACCTCTTAAATATGCTTCCTTATCTTTAGGTACTAATTTATATCTAGTAATAAAGCGGTTCGTTGCTGCTCTATGCTCTTCTGAACTATAATCATATTGACCAATTGAGAAATAACCAACACGCTGATCCCAGTTTCTTGGTTGCGCGGGCTCTGCCGGTAATAAGATCATTGACTGGTTCATTTCCAGCGAAATGGTATTCGTTGATCCGTTATCAGGTGGACTACCTGCATCGTAAGTAAGTACATGACGAACTTCAATGTTTTCCGGATAGCTAGACATTTTTTCCACAAAAGAACGGCTTCCGTCCAAACGTCTTACCTGAAAGTTCCTTCTCTGAAAACTACTTAAACCGCTTATTAAAGCAACATCTGAAGTATAAAGGCTGGTAACATCTACCACAACACCGGTCGTATCTTCATTATTAGCTTCAATCTTGAAAGAATAAACTACCGGTTCAAAATTGTTATTCTGTACAGACTTATAAATCGGGTCGTCTTCATTTGCCACACTTGAGTAGGAAACATGACGAAGCAGAATGTTGTTTTCTTTTCTTTGCCATCTTACCACTTGCTGTCCACGAGCTTTTTGCCCGGCCCCACCAAAACTTAAATTTTGTACAGAACCTGCTACTCTACTTACAAGTAACATTTCTCTTTCCAGCATTTCGTTTGGTATTTCGAAGTAGTATTTGTCGTCCACTTTGTGAACATTAAAAAGACCTTCATCTGTTTTGGCGTCTTTAGTGATCACTTCACTGAATTTTTTCAGATCACCTTTTTTGGCCGGTGGCCTTTGAGTTGATGCTGAGGATTTTCCTGATTTTGTAGCCGCTCCGGAAGATTTACACCCCGAAACAACAAGAACAAAACACAGAGAAAGGGCGAAAAACCTGCCCATTAACTTGATTCCGTAGTTCATTTCTTACTTATTTATTTAAAATTTCAAAAGTAAGATAAAGTGAGACTATGCTACGAACTAATCAAGTTTATTGTGAGGGAAAGGCGTAAAAAGTTTAAAAGTGAATTCACCCCTTTTCACTTACATATTCCCCCTTATCCTTGAACGATCTTCTTAATCCCGATACACAACATTCTAATATTCGTGATATTGCTAAAGTCGTTTTAAAATCTATATTCTATAAGTAACTAAAAAAATTCAGTTAAGAGATAAAGGAACAAGGTTGTCGCTTCATTATTCTGCATCATCTTTTCCGGTTTAATCATCTCATGTAACCCTGCTACTTCTGTTGAGCAACCATGCGCCGCCTGCCCAGTTGATTTTCGAAGAATAGATTACGAACCTGATTGGAGCCCAGATGGTAGTAAAATAGCCTACGTTCGTAATGATACCTCAATCGAAAAAAATGGTATTTACCTTTCAAAGAGAGGGCGAAACAAGCCATTCACAAATTAAATAACTCTACCTCAAATACTAAGAAAAAAATTTTCTCTGTTCACTTTGTGGTTCACTTTCACCTCAAATACTGCCTGAACCAAGCTCCTGTCGAATTCGTAATCCCAGAAGTTATGCTACAAGCTAATCAAGTTTATTGTGAGAGAAAGGTGTAAAAAGTTTAAGAAAAATGTACAGAGACTAACCGATCTGAAATTTAAAGTGCAGCTGTACCTACGCCTATTAATTCAGGATAATTATACCTTGAGAAAAAGGGTGAGATTTTTCCGGTTTCAGGGTCTAAAATCTTGAGTCCTGCGTACAGCACGTCACTGTTTTTAACTCTGCTTTCTGTAAAAATAATTTTTCCGTCCTTGGTCCAAACAGGGGCTCTGTTTCTGTATTTACCATCAGTGAACTCCTTATATACATTTCCATCTAGATCAGTAATTATGATCTTGGACCCTTCAAATTCTTCGCTGTTAGAATAACTACCTACAATTAAACGTAGTGAATCACTCCATGCTAGATTCCTTACTACACGTTTAATTAGTCCACCTTCGTTAATACTTCTTAGATATGGGTTTTCTACTTTTTTAATATAATTACCTTCCTTGTCCATCAGGTATGGATTAACAACCCCATGTTCCCAAGAAAAAAACTCATTAGTGAAAATTAGTAATGTGTCTTTTGATATTAAATCATAGGGATAGATCGATGCAACATTAGACGTCTCAAAATCGATCGCCATTCTCTCTAGAGAATATAAATAAGTATTTATGATGCCCCAACTAGTTGGAGATGATGTATAAAAACTATCTCCTGATTTGTCCCAAACAATATTTGAACTTTTACTTGTAAGAAGTCTTAATTTCTCTTCATCATAATAAAGTGGTTCTTTGGTTTTTGAATCTAGATCGTAAATAACTAATTGGGGATCAGAACCCGTCAAAGTATGATCACCATAGATGAGTTTTTTTCGGTCAGGAGACAAACTTACAGGGCTGAAAGACGATTCCCCTCTTTCCAACACTATAAATTCTTTGGGATTATTATAATTAATAGCAATTAATCCACGGTCGGGTCTTTCATCTGATTCATAATCTGTTGTAAAATACACCTCGGTAAAAACTGGGTTTTCGAACATTTCTTGTTCTTCTTTCTCTCCAATCAATAACCCACAACCTGAAATTAATAACAAAGCAATTAAAAAACGGGTGCACATGAATTCTATCTTTTTGAGTTATTACACTTAGAATGTAACTGATTAAGTAATAAGCTAAAACCTCAAATACTAAGAGAACAGCTTTCTCTGTGCACTCTGTGGTTTAATTTCACCTCAAATACTGCCTGAACCAGGCTCCGGTTAAATCCACCAATTCCTTAAACTGAGGCGGGAAAAACTCTTCTTCAAACGGATGGGAAGCTCCAAATGTATGACCGGCTTTAGCGATCAATCTCAATTCTTTTTCTTTAGATCCGCAAGCTATTTCTAATTTCTCAGAATTAGACAGATCCACATCATCATCATCTCTTCCATGGATGAACAAACTAGGAATCACAAGTTCTTCCACTCTTCTGAGTGCGATAAGTCGATCCGCATGTTCCTTGGTATCCTCATACCAGCTCTTATCCACTTTCATGTCCTGTCCGGTGCGACTGTTTTTATAGATCGTGTATCCTTTGTCTTCCCAGTCAGATATTTCTTTTTCACTAAATCGTTCTAAGTAATCTGCAACTGCTGCCCAGGTTACCAAACATTTAACCGCTTCGTATTCTGCAGCCGCTGCTACCGCGGTATGTCCACCTCTGGAATGACCTACAATTCCAATTGAATCGGTATTCAGGTTAGAGTGCGAATCATTGATCTCACCGGTTTGCAGAGCCCTTATTACCAGCCCGATCTCGTCCAGATCTTTCGAAAGTGTGGATTTCTGAAACAGATCCAGGCGTTCATATTCAGTTCTGCCGTTACCGATACCGTTATGTGAGAAGTTGATAGCCAGAACTCCAAAACCGTGCCTTGCCATATCTTCACATGCATCCGGGAATGGCCCCCAGTCTTTAAATCCTTTGAATCCGTGAAGGAATATAACAACAGGAAAATCTTTTCTCGTGCCACTGATAGGCGAATACAGATCGTACTTTATGGGAAGGTCTTCTTCCGTTAAAATGTGTCCCGACGAGATTGATAAGTTATCATATTCCATTACAGCTTGTTATTTTTTAAAATCTAAAGTTTCCAATTTTACGAGCTCACGGATGTTATTGACTTCTTTTTGCCTTAGGTAGCGCCACCTTCCTACTTTAACTCCTTTTAAATTCAGGCCCGCATATTCTATTCGTTTAAGTTTAGTGACTTCTGTTCCGAAATGTTCCACCATTCTCCGAATTAGTCTGTTTCGCCCCTCAAACACAGAAAGCTGAAAAATTTTCGGAGCGTCCATGAACCGTTTTACATTGTGTCCTTTAGCATCTCCGTCTTCAAGTGGAATTCCTGTTTTGAACATACTTAACTCTTCATCGGTTAAGATTCGTTCCGTTTCCACTTCGTAAGTCTTACGTACACTATAACTTGGATGCATTAATCGGTGAGCCAGATCTCCGTCATTGGTCAAGATCAAAAGCCCGGTAGTATTTCTGTCCAGCCTCCCAACGGGATATACTCTTGCGCCTGTCGCATTTTCAACTTCATCTAAAACGGTATTTCTACCTTTTTCATCATCCGTTGTAGTGATGGTATTTTTGGGCTTATTTAAAAGCAGATATACAAACGGTTCGAGCTGAATTTTTTGCCCGTTTACCTCAATCACATCCTGACGCCGAACCTTGGTTCCCATTTCTGTGATCGTTTTACCATTCACTTTCACTAAACCATCGGTAATATATTGATCAGCTTCTCTTCGGCTGCATAAACCGGCATGTGCAATAAATTTATTGATGCGAATTTCTTCTTCTTGCGAATAATTCTGATCAACGCGATTTGGTGAAGTACCTGATTTCTTCTTTTCAGATTCTTTTTTTCTTCTGGATGGTCCTCTTCCTGACTTCTTATTCATTCTTCCTCTTCATTTTTTGAGTCATCTTCTTGTTCATTATCTTCATTATCCACTCTCTCATTCCCTTCTTCGGGGTCTTCTATTATTTCAATAGATCCATCTTCTTCCTCTTCCATGATCATTGACTGCTCCAACAACAACTGCCGGTGTTCAGCCATATCATCGTCTTTCAGTATTTCTTCGATCTCTCTCGGTTTAGGAAGTTCCTCTACTGAGTTAATTCCAAAATGCCTCAAAAAGTGAGAAGTTGTTGTATAGAGCAAAGGTTTACCCGGACTGTCAGATCTTCCCGAAACCTCAATTAATGCCTTTTCCATTAACTGCCGGAGAATATAACCTGAATCTACTCCACGAATTTGATCTACTTCCGGCTTCGTGATCGGTTGCTTATATGCTACAATGGCAAGACTCTCAATTGCTGACTGAGAAAGCTTACGATAGGCATTTTCATGTTGAAAAATACTCAACCAATAATGAAATTTTTTCTGGGTTACAAAAGTATAGCCTTTGGCAATACGTTCGATCCTGAAGCTTAATCCGTTTTCATCATAGCGGGTATTCAGCTTATCCACAAAATCGCTTACTGTCTCCTCAGAGATTTCTATTTGTTCTTCATTTTCAACAATAATGGATTTTATTTTCTGCCCGGAAATAGGTTCCTCACTGGCAAAGATCAGTGCTTCTATCACCGAGGATAGCCGCGTTCCATCTACAAATTGATAATCGTTCTTCATTTTAGTAAACCACAGAGGTCACAAAGATTAGTTTATAATTCTTTTGATTCCCTGTTTCAAATATTTGACATTAAAATTTAACAGCAACCCTAATCTGAAATTACTCATTTTAAGATAGCTCATAACTTGAGCAATATGAATATTATTCAATTCTTCTACAGCTTTTAACTCTACTACCAATTCCCTCTCCACTAACAAATCGATTCTGTAGCCACAGTCTAATTCAACATTTTTATACATGATTGGCATTGCTTTTTCTTTTTCCACATTTAAGCCCTTTTCAGTTAGAGAATAAAACAAACAAGCTTGATCCGCCAATTCTAAAAGACCAGGTTCCAGCTCTTTATGAACTTCTATTGCCTCACCAATTACAACCTTAGACAATTTGTTTAATTTCTCCATTTCTAACAAAATAAACCTTTGTGCCCTCTGTGGTTCAACCCAGATCTTTAACAATAAAGAACCCATCATTTCCCTGTTCCTGATACAGTGGCATTAAGATATAACCTTCAGCCTGAGCTTCAATTCTGCCAAGTTTATCATTAGCGAGCCAATCACCCTTTTTGATCTTATCGAAATTCTTAAATCCGGGTCTCATTACAAACTCATCGTCCTCTTCAATAATATGTTTATAGATGAATTCCACTTTTTTTGGAAGTCCGGCCGTTTGCTGAGCTAAAAAATCATGATAGGGTTCATAATCAGGAATATGAGAAAGGTCCAAACATCCCGACGCATTCAGAAGTGCATAAATTCCTGCAGTAGCATTGAACTCCGCGCTTTCGCTAAAATGCATCCCTGCTTCAAAAGCAAATCCAATATTCCCGGTACTCTGAATATATTTCAGCGCTGTTCCATGCAGGGCTTTTTCAATGCCGAAAATCAAAGGAACGTTTAATTTACTAAGAAGATCTACATTTTTCTTTTCTCTGGAACTGATTGCAAATAAGCCGGTTTCAGCTGAAAAGGTATGAAGATCTGCAAATATCACAGTCTCGTTTTTATTCTCATTCAGAATAATCGGATCTATAATTTCTAAAACTGCTTTGGTTTCTCTCCGTTCAGCAGTAAGAATCTCACCAAATGGAGTTCGCCTTACTTTGTCCAAAATGGAAGTAAACCAAATACGATTCATATCTTCGTCTATGAATCGTTCACCTTTACTCAAGGCCTCAAGATTGCCTCTTATACCTATAAAAGTTCCATTAAACTTATCTTCAAGACCGGTAACCTTTTCTAGAACGTGTTCTACTGCTTTAATACTTGTTGGTTCATTTCCGTGAACTCCAGCAAGTGCGATTATTGTAGGTCCCGGTTTTTTCCCTTCAATTTTCCCAATTATTCGTTTCTGATAATCTACGTTTTCCAAATTATCTGTTTGTTGTTCAGTGAATGTCTGCAATCAATCTTCCTTCTTATTCTTATTTTCGTTTGCCAATGCTTTGATAAGGCGCCTGCTGATGTTTAAAAAATTATCCTCAGTTATAATCCCAACCAACCGGCTATTCTTAACTACTGGTAGACAACCTATTTGTTGATCTTGCATGATTTCCATGGCTTCTATAATGGAGGCTTCCGGATGGATTGTGATTGGGTTATTGATCATGATATCTTCAATAGCATGACTTTTGTATTCACCATCTTCATTTACTGCTTTCGAATACTCTCTTAACACCATTCTCATGGATACCAATCCAACCAAGTGTTTTTGATC
This sequence comes from Balneolaceae bacterium UBA3186, assembly GCA_002364085.1. GTDB lineage: Bacteria > Bacteroidota > Rhodothermia > Balneolales > Balneolaceae > Balneola. The sequence continues at coordinate 69,125 of DEXK01000018.1, forward strand.
ATCCTCTATTGGAATATACCTGATTCTTCTCCAATCCAACAGATTTGAAGCGAATTCAATTAGATCATCTTTACGAGCTGTAAAAAGATCAGTGGTCATAAATTCTTCCACCAAAAGTGAGGAAGGTCTCCAAAAGGCAATATCTTCAATTCGTGCCAGTCCCCATTTATGCACCGGCTCCCCTTTTTGCTGATTTTTGGCCATCGCTCCTGTTATTGTTGAAAGTGTTTGCTCTCTGTTATTTTCTTTTATGAGTTTTCCATACGACTTAACCACCCAATATGATCCGGTTTGGGCACTTTCTACTCTGTCTTCTATCACTCCTAAATAGGTATTTATATCAGATTCCAGAATATTCACTTTCTCAAGTCCGGCTCGGGCAATTGGTAAAAGTTCTTCTTTTATAAGATCTCGAGCTGTTACTTTTCTATCGTCAGTCCATATAAACTTTGTATCCAATCCCATTTTAGAAGCAGCGAAAAAGTTCAAACGAGCATTATCAAAATCCAACACTTTGGTAATATCAGAATAAGCATCTTCCATACCGTTCATCAACCCTAACCAGAACGCAGTATTTGCAATTTCATCCACAACGGTTGGACCTGAAGGAAGTACACGGTTTTCGATCCTTAAATGAGGCTTCCCTCCTCCAATTCCATAACAAGGTCGGTTCCATCTGTAAACAGTTCCGTTATGTACATTCAATGCCATCAATTTTGGTGGAATTCCGTTCTTTAAAAGTTCATCAACATTCTCTTCCACATTTGAACTTAAAAGGACACGATATCGAGAAATATCTTCTTTATAGATATCCAGAATGCTTCCCCGAAGCCAATCAGAGCCAAAAGTAACTCTTGGCAGTGAATCTCTTAAATGATCACCTACTCCGCGGGTATCTACCGATTGATGAAAAAGAGCAATTCGGGTTTCTGCCCATAATCTTTTGCCTAACAGTATTGGAGAATTAACCGCACTTGCTAACACAGGAGCCGCTATTGCTTGGGCGATGTTGTATTTAGAAACGAACTCATCAGGTTTAATTTGCAGATGGATCTGATATCCGGTGTTACAGCCTTCCAGAAGCGGAGTATCGAACTTCATGAGTAATTCGTCCATTCCCTGAATACGAATTTCATATTCTTTCCCCCGCATATTATCGATGGCATCACACAACGCTTTGTAGCGTGGAAGCGGAGTCAGATTTTCAATCGCTACATCCGATTTTCGGATAGAAGGAAGTATTCCTGTCAATAAAATATCTCCGCCTAATTCCTGTACTTTTTCACGTACGTAAGCAACCTCATTTTGAAGGTTTTCTTCCATCTGAGAAAGACAATTGTCTTTAAACTCTAAAGGATCGAGATTGATTTCTATATTGAACTTTGCGATCTCAGTTGTGTAGTTCCCATCTCCCAGCGCATCCATTACTTCCATCGCATTAGGCATTGCTTTACCATGCTCATCGATCAGACACAATTCCTGTTCCGCTCCAATCCGAATTACATCTGTCTCAAACCAATCATCTTCAAGCATTTTCTCAAGAGCACGTGCGTCTTTCAGAACATTTTTCATGAACCTCTGAACATCTTCATTACTCTTTGCAAGTTTTACCCTTTCTTCGCCCATCTATTTATAAATTGCGTTTAAAGCAGGTCGTAAATACTAACTTTATATGGCGGAATGCAAGTTTAAATATCTTATAAACCACTAAGAACACGAGATTGTTTTTTTGAGCTTATGGCAGAAATTGAACTTTGTGAACTCTGTGGTTTTCGAAACTCTATCGAATTGCCTCCACATTAATATTTATCCGCACAATATTTGTACTGATTTCTGATTCAAATTCATACACTTCCATTACTTTATCCAATAGCCTTTCGATGAAATTTCCTCCTCTATCCGTTGGGAGTTTCACCATTACTTCCCACAAATAATATTGGTTCATCCAGGCGATTGCCGCCGGAGATGGTCCCAGAGAATCAAAATCAGGAACCAATCTTTCCAGTACCGATTTAAGTTTGAAAGCTGAAACCCGAACCTGACTTTCATTTTTCCCTTTCAGAACAAATTTTACCAATCTTGAGTATGGCGGATAGTTCAAAGCTTTTCTGAAATCAAGTTCTGAGTCTGCAAAACCATTGTAGTCATGTTTCTGAGCAAATTTAAGTGCTTCATTATCAGGTTGGCGAGTTTGAATAAATACTTTTCCCGGCTTAGCTCCTCTACCTGATCTACCTGCAACCTGACTTAGTAATTGAAACATTCTCTCTGACGATTGAAAAGATGGAAATGCTAGTTCAGTATCTGCGTCTGTTACTCCTACAACTGTCACATTCGGGAAGTCTAAACCTTTGGCCACTAATTGAGTTCCAACCAGAATATCAGCTTCTCCTGCTCCGAATGAATCCAGTATTTTTTCGTGCGCTCCTTTTTTAGAAGTTGAATCCCGATCAAACCTAAGAACTCTGGCATCCGGAAATAGTTCTTCAAGTTGTTCTTCAATTTTTTGGGTTCCCGAACCTTGTTCGGAAAGAAATTCTGATCCACATTTCTCACAATTGGTATCCGCTTTTCTTGAATAGCCCGAATAGTGACAGATCAACTGATTTTTTCTTTTGTGATAAGTCAGACTTACCGAACATTCCGGACTTTGAGGAATATTTCCACAGGTTTCGCATTGTAAGTAATTGGCAAATCCGCGCCGATTATAAAGTAGAATCACCTGTTCTTTTTTATCCAACGCCTCTTTAATCGCTAAGTGCATTGGAACCGCCAGTTCCCCTTTCATAGCCCCTGTGTATTGCTTGAGATCTAAAATCTCAACTTCCGGAAGCTTAGCGGATTCGTGTCGTTTTGTAAGTTCCAGCAGAACCGCCTTCCCTTTCTTGGTCATTTCAAGAGCTTGCATGCTTGGGGTAGCAGATCCCATAATAACTACTGAATCAGTCATACTTGCCCGCATAATTGCCACTTCTCTGGCATGATATCTAGGCGCCGGATCGATCTGTTTATAGGAATTATCGTGTTCCTCATCCAGAATAATGATCCCAAGATCCTGGGTTGGTGAAAAAATTGCGGACCTCGGACCAATGGCTATTTTCTTTTCTCCGGATCGGAGCTTTCTCCAGGAATCAAGTCTTTCTCTTTCATTCATTCGGCTGTGAAGCACCGCAATATCTTCACCAAAGATCCGGTAAAAACGGGAAACGGTTTGTGGAGTAAGTGCAATTTCAGGAACCAGAACAATTCCCCCACGACCACTTTCCAATACCTGTTTTAGCGCTTGAATGTATACTTCTGTTTTACCACTACCGGTTATTCCTTTCAATAAAAAGTTATTGAACTTCTTTTCTCTGATCGACTTTTCGATGGAACTAAAAACCAAACTTTGTTCTTCGTTCAGCTCTTTGATCATGTCCGGATCGAACTCTAAATCTAATGTATCCGGTTCAACTTCTAATTCTATGGGCTGTATCCAATTCTCATCTTTCAGTTTTTTGATAGAATAGTTGTTGATTCCCAGTTTATCTGCATCAGAATTTCGAATCGGCATTTCTTCAGAAGTAAACACTTCCAGAGCTTCCATCCATTTAAAACTCTTATCCTGTGATTCCAAAAACTCAATAGCGGACTTTCGGTTTTTACCTTCATTCCAATCCCATGCTCTTTCGGTCTTTACTGTAACTTTGATATCCGGTTCTTCCCATATCTCAAGAACGCCCGATTTCAGTAATTTTTTAAAGACCTTGTTTAATGAAGTGTCTTTGTATCTCTTTTTTGCAGAATCAAGTGTCAGAGATTCATCATTTTGGATATCGTCTATAATTTCTTTTTCTGCTTCTGTTCTGAGATCAAGTCCATCTTCACTTCCAACTTTCAGCCTTTTTTTGGATACGAAGTTTAATCCCGCAGGCAGCGCAGCCTGAATGACTTCGCCCCAGCTACAAAAGTAGAACCTGTGAATCCATTCTGTTAGTTTGAGTAGTTCTTCTGTTAAGATCGGCTCCGAATCCAGAACCTTTTTGATCTCTTTTGTCTTGAACTCAGGTTTTTTGTTGTGAAGTTGTACAATAACCCCGATCGCGAAATGAGAACGAAACGGAACCCAGACACGTACTCCTTCTTCTATTTTCTTTCGAAATTGAGTTGGCACTTCATAAGTAAAAGTTTGTCGAACAGCGGTTGGAAATGCTATTTCTGCAAAAGATGACAAGAGTTCAGCGCGTAGTTTTTATTATTAAAGTGGCTGAAAGCTTATCCAATTAATTAACTGAAATCAACTTTAGATCGTCAATAATAAATAAATTATGATGATGAAAACCGGCAGCAAAAAAACTAGCCCACTTTTGGAATAAGTATATCTCTCACTTTTCATAACTGCCTCCTTTCTCATACTTGTTAACTTTGTTACACATTGAGTTGTTATTACCCTTAACCTTTAAATAATTAATTTGTTTCATCTATCGCACCGCATAAACATGCGAACTAGTACACTTTCCAACATTCAACATTCAATCACCAACAGCCTTTTACTTTGGCATTATAGAATTTGCTTTAGCAGTTCTGATACTCGAATAAAAAATTGCGACTAGTTCATCACATTCCTTCAAGGTATTCTGAACTATTACCTCTGATGGCAAGAATTTTCTGCTTATAATTTCAAGATTGACTTTCGTTTCTCTTAACTCTTTTATCCCGATCTTTAATTTGTGGATAAAATCCTTGCTAGATTCTGCACTTTGTGCTTCTGCTTGCTGAAAAGCAGGAGATGTACCTGATCTAATCAATTGTTTCGAAAAGTGTTGCCCTACATAATTTTTTGGGAGTTTTTCACTCACTTCGATAATTGAAATTGAAAATTCTATCAGTCTGTTTTGCAAGTTATATTGTCTCGCTTTCATAAATCAATGGTTGTTGAATGTTGTTATTTGGGTTTTGATATTTGGGATTTAACTAGCCAAGCCATCCTTCTCTGTCTAAGCTTCGGTATTGGATCGCTTCCGCAATATGATTCGGTTTTATATTCTCTGAATGATCCAGATCAGCTATAGTTCTGGATACTTTTAGGATTCTGTCGTAAGCCCGGGCTGAAAGTCCTAGAGATGTAATTGCTTTCTTTAAAATTTCTGATCCCGCTTCATCCAGCTTGCACACTTTCCGAACCATTCTGGTATTCATTTGTGCATTCGAATACACCGACTTCAACCCAAAGAATCGTTTTGTTTGAACTTCTCTCGCCTTAACAACTCGTTCTCTTATTTCTTCAGATGATTCCCCTTTTGCTTTTCCGGACAACTCATCATAACTCACCTTGTTCACTTCTATATGAAGATCGATTCGATCTAAAAGCGGTCCACTGATCTTACCCAAATATCGTTGCATCGCCAATGAAGAAGCTCCGTTCATATCCTGTGGGTCGTACCAATCTCCCGATGGAGAAGGGTTCATAGAAGCAACTAACATAACACGACTTGGATAGGTCACACTCATTCTGGCTCTTGAAATAGAGACAAATCCATCTTCCAGCGGTTGACGCATCACTTCCAGCGCACTGCGTTTAAATTCTGGGAGTTCATCCAGAAACAAAACTCCGTTATGCGACATAGAAATTTCTCCCGGCATCGGGATGCTCCCACCCCCAACTAAAGCCACATCTGAAACGGTATGATGTGGAGCCCGAAATGGACGGGAAGTGATCAGTGCTTTACCGCCATCTAAAATCCCGGATACCGAATGGATCTTTGTCGTTTCCAGTGCTTCTTCCAGAGAAAGTGGAGGTAAAATTGTTGGAATTCTTCTCGCCATCATTGTTTTCCCGGAGCCTGGCGGTCCAACCATGACGGCATTATGCCCGCCGGCTGCGGCAATTTCCAAACCACGTTTCACATTTTCCTGTCCTCGAACATCACTGAAATCCAGAACTTTTGATTGTCCATTTTGATTGAAAAAGGATTTCACATCCACCTCAAGTGGTTCCATTGAACCTCGATTTTCCAGCCAATCTTTAACCTGATTCAAATGGTCGAATGCGAAAATTTCGATTCCTTCTACAACCGCTGCCTCTGCCCCATTTTCTTTGGGAACGATCAAATATTTGAATCCCTGTTTTTTTGCTTCAACCGCAACCGGAAGAACTCCTTTAATAGGCCGGATCTTTCCGTCCAATGATAATTCACCGAGCATCACTGTTTCTTCCAGTTTCTCGGTATAGATCTGTCCTGACATCCGCAACAAACCGATTGCTATCGGCAGGTCAAAAGCATTTCCTTCTTTCGGAAGATCGGCAGGAGCTAGATTTACGGTAAGCCTTCCCAATGGATAATAAGATCCTGTGTTTCTGATGGCAGCTTCCACCCTGTCTCTGGATTCACTCACGGCACGGTCGGGCAATCCCACCAAAAAGAATTTTGGCATTCCGTTTGTGTGATGAGTTTCTACGTCTATGATGCGCGCATCAACACCAACTGTGGATGCGCAAAATACTCTGGCTAGCATATTATTCTGTATCTTTTTTTATTGTTCTGCGTAGTAAGACAAGTTCGGAAGCTATTCCTTACAAAAATTTTCATAAATCACACATATCATGAAGAAAGAAGAAGCAAAATCCAAGGCTAAACGTGTCTACGAAGAGATACAAGGCGGAGTGAACGAAGTGATTAGTTCTATCCGTGAATTGATAAAGGAAGGAAGTGCCCGAAAACTTATCATCAAGAATAAAGAAGGCGAAGTTGTCTTTCAGACTCAGTTGGCATTTGGTGTTGGTGGTGCCGCATTAGTTGGGGCAATGGCTCCGGTTATTTCTGCCATCGGGATGTTTGCCATGTTCATCAATGACTACCAGATCTTAGTTGAAAAAGAAGTAGATCCTGAAGACGACGATTATTCTGTGGATGCGGAAGTGATCGAGATCACCGAAGACGAAGATGAGGAAGAAGAAGAAAATACAGAAGAAGCTAAGGCTGAAGAAACAGAAGAGAAGGAAGAAAAAACGGTAGGCAAGAAAAAGAAAAAATAACTTCAGATAGCTGATACGTGATTGGAATACTTATAATTTTAGGAGCCTCTTGGCTCCTTTTATTTTTATTTGAAAAAAAGAGTCTATCTGTATTAGGATTTACTCCTGTTTCCGAAAGATCAATTCAGTTCTTATTGGGTTTTGGATTTATAAGTATTGTTCAAAGCATTTTAATTCTGACCGAAACCTATGTTTTATCTACTGAGTGGGAATTAAAAACCAACATCAGTTTATCTCATATTTTTGGTTCGCTGTGGTATCATCTTAAATCAGCTTTAACCGAAGATCTTCTATTTCGAGGGGCCGCACTTTATATTCTTGCCAGTAGATTTAATAATAAAGCAGCCATTATAAGTTCAGCTATTCTATTCGGGGTGTACCACTGGTTTTCTTATGGGATGTTTGGAGCCGGACTGGTTCCTATGGTTTACGTCTTCGTTATTACCGGTGTATCAGGAGCGGTTTGGGCTTATTCTTATTTTAAAACCAACTCCATTTTTCTTGCTTTAGGACTCCATGTTGGTTGGAATTTTATATCAACTCTTTTTCTGGATAATCAGCCTTACGGCGAACTTCTTTTTCAGCAGGTCTCTATGGTTCCGATTTCAAATGATTGGCTCAACTTTATTTCTCAGTTTACTAAAGGATTAGCTCCGAGCATTATTACTTACTTCTTTGTTCGATACTTATATAATGAGAATAAAAATGAAGAATAGGTTTTATCATATTCTTTTTGGCTAGTGATTCAGATCCAGCGCCTTACCCTTTTCTGATAATCTTTGTACTCATCTCCAAATAGTTCAATCATCATCTCTTCTTCTGGTTTGATCTGGAATGAATTCATGTACCAAATGAATACCGGAAGCATCAGAAATACGAGTCCATCTCCCAGAAACAGTCCATAGAACACAAGTAATATCAACATTCCGAGATACATTGGGTTTCTGCTTATGCTATAGATTCCGGAACTAACCAAAGAAGTTGAGGCCTCCGGTTTATGGGGATTTACTGTTGTCTTCTTTACAGAAAACTGAATAACTCCCAGCACAATACAAGCTATGCCAAGTATTGAGGTCAAAATAATGATCCATTTCGGAGCATTAAATGCAAGAAATTCCACTGGCAGATATTTCTCAATTCCCCACATTAAAAATACGGTGACTGCGACCACTATAACGGGAGGGACTTTGAGCTTCATTATTTATTCAGTTTTCTAGCTTTCAAAAAACATACTTCGTCAAAAGGTTTTCGCCCTCAGAATTTGTTTCAATTGTATAAATATGTGAACTCGAAACAGCTAAAGATTCCATGTTTATATTATTCTTTAATACATAACTGAATGCATACTCTCCTGAATCTTCATCATAGACATCAACAAACTTGTATTCACTTTCTCCATTGTGATATCTTGCAGAATAGAACAACTCGTTTTCTACTGCAATTGCAATGCTCCCATATGTTGCATCTTTGGTAAATCCTGCCCCATTACTAAATGACATATAACTATCTGTTGTTTCATAACTATCTACAATTTCTTTAGAAAAAATCAGAGCCCCATTTTCAATATCATACTTTTTGATAAGGGGTTCCGAATAGCCTGCCACATAAAGATGTTTACCTGAAACTGTTGATTGAGCTGTAAACATCATTGGATTTTCTACTTCCTCACTTGACTGAATTCTATTAATGATGTTGCCTTCTGAATCTATTAAATGATATAAGCTATCAGTCAGGAAAGTAGATGGGATAAGATACTTTTGCTTGCTAATCATTTTCACAGCTTCCATATTAGGTATTTCGGAAACCTTAAACTCATTTATAAAATCACCTTTTAATGAATAATGTGTGATTTTATTTAATCCATTGTCTATAAATAATAGCTTTCCCTCTTTGTAATCAAAGCGTCGTAAGGAGCCGAGTTCTCCGGGACCTCTGCCTTCCGGAAGTTCAAATTTATTGATAATCTTTAAATCTGTGTCTGTATTAACAATGGTTCGGTTCGATCTGTCAAAAAATACTAATCCTTTTTCGGTCCTATATAAAACTGCCGGCATAAATAAACCCAAAGAATCCAGATTTAAAGAATCTACCGGAGTTAACTTTTTTATCTCTCTGTTATCAACTTTCTGATTAGTACGATAAAGAAATGGTTGTTCTTGAACTTCATTACTGACTTTTCCGCAACCAATCAGCAATATGTAAATAAGACTTATTATGAAGAATCGCATACCTTTGTTCTAAGTGATTTTTTCAAATATCTACTAAGGTATAAAAAATAATGGGTTTAATCTGTTTCCTTATTTCTTAAACGGCATCCAAAACAGCCCTTTTACCTTTTGGTCTTCTTCGGAATCAAATTCATCCAAACCGATATGAATGGAATGAGGATCTTCATTCAGATTGAACGTTTTGCAGATCCTGTCCCAGAACGAAAATAACGAACTGTAGTTAGAGTCCGTTTCTGATTGCTTCCTGGAGTGATGAACCTTGTGCATAGCCGGAGTTACGATAAATATTCTTAGAAATCTGTCCAGTTTTTCCGGTACCCCGATATTTGCATGATGAAACTGAACAACGATGATCAATAAAATTTCATACACCAGTAATTCCCAGATATGCAATCCGATCAATACGATAATTCCGGTTCGGAAAATAGATGAGAAGATGATCTCTCCTGTATGAAATCGATTAGCAGTGGTCACATCCATATTCGGATCAGAGTGATGAACCCGGTGAAATTTCCAAAAGAATGGGATTCGATGATTCATCACATGCCAGAAATACGTCCATGTATCCATCAATAAAACAGCACCGATTACATGAGCCCATGACGGCAAAGCAAGCCAGTTCAAAATTCCGAAGTTGTTGGTATTTGCCCAGTTGGAAGCCCACAACCAAATCCCTACAAAAAGGAATGAGGTAATCGCCGCATTTACTATTCCAAGAGATGCATTTCTGAGCAAATGTTTCCAGCGCTGTTTTCCGGAATCCTTGAAGAAGTCAAAAAATGGATGAGCATGTTCATAGAGCAGAAGCACCACCAATCCTATTACCGCTACTGCGGTTTGAGTTTGGTTTAGCAGATCCATTAATGCTTGCATATAGAATGAATGAGATTACTTCTTTTCGAAGCCGGCTTCTACCAGATCATTATAGCCGCCAAGATTGTGTACATTTTCAAAACCGTGTTCCTTCATTATCTCGGCTGCTTTTCCACTTCGGTTGCCTGAAGCGCAGTACAGATAATAGGTTTTGGACTTATCCAGTGAGTCGAGCTTTTCTTCGAATTCACCCGAAGTTAAATTGTAACCCACAAGAGCGCCTTTTAAACTTCCATTTTCATACTCCCGCTCGGTTCTTACGTCGATTATAATTCCCTCAACCTGAGCTTTATTCTCTATTGCCTGCTCAGAAGAAATAGCATGTAACTCACGCTCTTTTTGAAAATAGATCAATGCATATGCTGAAGCTAAAACTAATCCAACAAGTAATATCAGTACAGATTTTTTCATGTCTTCAATAAATAATTAATTCAGATTAAACGTTCATATAAATTATATAAGCTCCCATAAAAAGAAGAAATATCGCAAAACCTTTCTTCAGTTTTTCGCCGCTTATTTTAGATCCTACAACTTTGCCGACAATACTTCCTACTGCACCGATCAAGCTGAAAATTAAAACCAGTTCCCAGTTTATTTGTTGATTTACGGATTCCAAAACTTCGAAATATTTATAGAAACCACTAAAACTCTTTAAAGCGATGATTACCAAACTGGTTCCTATCGCAACATGCATTGGTAATCCACCTAATATAACTAACGCGGGCACAATCAAAAATCCACCGCCCACTCCTACTAATCCTGTAAGCACGCCAACTACAATTCCTTCCAGCGCTATGAGCCACCACTTTTGTTGTTTGTCAATAGACTGCTCACCATCAGTGACCTTTTTATTTCTGAGCATCAGCACCGCTGCCAGAATCATGACGATGGAAAAAAGCATCAGTTGAAAAGTCCCTGATACAAAACCTGCAACATAAGCGCCACCGTATGTCCCCGCCATGCCCGGAATACCGAACAGGATCACATTTCTCCAGTTTACCTGCTTTTTTAATGCGTATGGAATGGAGCCTATTAAACTGATAAACCCAACTATTCCCAATGATTCGGCAATAGCAGCTTTCTCAGGTTCTCCGGAAATATAGATCAAAATGGGAACCGTGAGGATCGATCCTCCTGAACCCATCAAACCTAATGAAAGTCCGACCAATAAAGCCCCAATCCATGATAGAATCATTATGCTTTTACCTCAGGATTCCAATTTTTGAAAAGATCATCCACCCATATTACATCAAATCCTTTACTTTTCAATAGAGAAATGGAGTATGAAGCTCTTTGTCCGCTTGCACAATGAACGGCTATCGTTTTATCCTGAGGAATTTTATCCAGATTTGCAGCCAATCGGGTATGTGCAATATTGATCGATCCGGGAATATGTCCCGTTGAATACTCCGTTGCCTTCCTTACGTCCAGAACTTGAATATTACCATTATTCATCTGCTTTGATAATCCTTCAAAATCTGTTGAATTGGTAGATTCTATTTCACCGTTCCAGCTTTCAAGGTCGTTATACGTTGCAAACCCTTTGCATTTATCTAAGCCTACATTAGCCAGGTCATTGATAGCTTCCTGAAGATTATCCTGATCGATGATGAGGTAAAATTCATCTTCTCCATCAAGAAAAGATCCGGCTATAGTATTAAAGTTTTTATCAAACGAAGCCATAATAGAGCCTTCAAGATGAGAACTTGCAAAATCATGCTTAGCTCTTGTATCAATTATAGTGATGTCGTTGTCAACCATTTCCTGAATACTTACTTTTTTCGGAAGTTCGATGGGCGAACCAAGCACAGAAGGACCAACTTTATTCAGCTTTTTCATTCTCGCAAAATATAGAGGCGGTTCCGGCTGTCCATCCAGAATAAAATCCACAAATGATTCTTCATCTTTAGCTGCTTTAAATGCGGGACTGAAACGAGTTTCATATCCAACAGTAGATTCGGGGACTGCTCCCAACGCTTTACCGCAGGCACTTCCTGAACCATGTGCGGGCCATACTTGTAAGTATTCCGGAAACTCTTTGAATTTTTCAACCGACTTATACAGTGTTTGTGCAGACGGTTTCATATTTCCTTTTTCACCGGCTGCAGTTTCTAAAAGATCCGGACGACCGACATCTCCTACAAAAACAAAATCACCGGTTAAAATACCCATTGGTTCGTCAGTAAGTGCTCCATCTGTTACCAGAAAACTGATTGATTCCGGTGTATGTCCCGGAGTATGAATAACATCAAATTTAATGTTACCGATACTGAATGAATCTCCGTTTTTAACGAGCTCATAATTATAATCACTTCCGTTCAGCCATTCATATTTCCAGTCTTTATCACCTTCATCAGAAGCGATAACTTTTACTCCCTTTTCGGCGAATTCTCTTAAACCGGAAACATAATCTGCATGGATGTGAGTATCTGCAGCATGAGTGATCTTGAGTCCTTCTGAAGATGCAATTTCCTGATACTGATCTATATCTCTCATCGGATCAATTACAATCGCTTCTCCATTCTTCTGGCATCCGATTATATATGCATATTGTGCTAATTTTTTGTCAAATACTTGTTTGAAATACATAATTCTGTTGTTTGAAGATTAATTAATGAGGAAGTGACGGTCTGATCTTTCCATAAACCCAAGTGCCTGCCAAAGCGCTTAAGATTGGAACGATCATAATGCTGTATCCGGCTCCTGCAAGTGAAAATAATGGTCCCGGACAAGCTCCTGTCAATGCCCAACCAAACCCGAATAGTGTGCCTCCTACAATATATCGGGTAACTTGTTTAGGATCTTTTGGCGGAATCGTAATTGCATTCCCTTCCATATCTTTGATGTTCTTTCTCTTTATAACTTGGATGGAGATCATAGCTACTACAACTCCCAATCCGATTATACCGTACATGTGGAATGAGTCAAACCGAAACATTTCCTGAATTCTGAACCAGGACACTACTTCAGATTTGATCAATACGATTCCAAAGAAAATTCCTGCTAGTAAATATTTTATATAATTCTTCATGTCTTAGTTCGATTAAAATATAAATGGGTAGATGATGTAAGTGATAAACAATCCACCGGCAAAGAAGCCCATAACTGCCAGTAATGACGCCAATTGCAGATCAGCCAGTCCGGATATTGCATGACCTGATGTACAACCACCGGCATAACGGGCACCGAATCCCACTAAAAAACCACCGACTATCATCAAGATAATACCCTGAGTACTTGCTACATTTTCCCAGTTAAAAACATCAGACGGCAGCATTCCTGAAAAATCCGAAATACCCAAAGCTTTTAATTCTGTGATGGTTTGTGCAGAAATATTGATTGGATCAGGATTACTTAAAAGCCATCCTCCAATAAAACCACCCAAAATGGTTCCTGCTACAAATACCAGATTCCATTTTCCTGATTTTTTCCAGTCATATTTGAAAAACTCGATATCTCCGGGTACACAAGCAGCGCAGGCATGACGCAAATTCGCAGAGACTCCAAAAAGTTTCCCCCCCGCTATTAGTAAGATTGGTACTATTAACCCGATCAAAGGCCCTGCCACGTACCACGGCCATGGTTGTCTTAAAAATTCTATCATATTTGAATAGTCTGTTAAATAATTTTCTATGTTTTAGCTCTCTGATCTTGGAGTTGTTTTCACACCAAAAGCGGCCCAGATTGGGCAAAAATTTATTAATGCTGTAGCAGCTAAGATACCTCCTACGGTCAGAAGGATAATTCCTAGTGTTCCGGTAATTACATTTGTGAAGTAAAGTACAGCTACAGTTATAGCTATCAGGAACCGAATTGTTTTATCTGTGCTTCCAATATTTTTAGTCATAACATTTAAAACTTGGTTTAAGTTGTTGACCAAATATCCTAAGTATTCAGCAGATATTGTGTAACATTAGTTACAGATAGAGAAGTTTAAAGAATGGAAATCCGGTTCCTTTCCAATTCTATTTTCCCTTCATTTTCCAGTTGTTTTAAAAGGCGGGATACAACAACTCTGGAAGTATTTAAATGTTGAGCAATTTGCTCGTGAGACATATTGATCTCGTACGATTTCGTTGCCTGCTTTTTGTCTAGCAAATACTTGTATAGTCGGTCATACAAATTAAGAAATGTTATGCTATCTATGGTTTCAAGTAATTCATCAAAACGAGTTTGATAAGAGCTGAACACATATTTTCTGAAAGACCTGTAATTCTGGATCCATTCGTCCATATAGTTCATAGGAATCATCCAAAGAACAGAATTATCTTCTGCCGTTACTTTAAAATCATTTCTTTTGCCTTCAATACAACACGCCAGAGACATCGCACAAGTTTCGCCTCCTTCTAAATAATAGAGAAGTATCTCGTTTGCATCTCCATCTTGCCTGACCACACTTAACAATCCTTCAAGCACAATTGGCATATACATGGAAGTACTACCGGGAGTTATGATCAATTCTCCGGAACGGGCTGTTTTAGAAATACCCACTTTTTGGATTTCCTGAATCAGCTCATCCTCTATTCCTGCTTCTGATAATATTGATTTAAGACTTTCTTGCACGGAGTTATTTACTTCCAATGCTCTTCGGCAATTGCTTCCTTGCTCATTTCATTACTTAAGTAATGTTCTGCATCCAAAGCAGCTTTACAACCTGTACCCGCAGCAGTTACTGCCTGGCGGTAGAACGAATCCATAGCGTCTCCGCATGCAAAAATTCCCGGAAGATCTGTTTTTGTTGATTGTCCTTTGGTTTGGATATATCCAACATCATCCATAGTTAGAACACCTTTAAAGAGGTCGGTATTTGGTTTGTGACCAATCGCGATAAATACACCTGTCACATCATCCAGTGTAGTAATTTCACCGGTATTTCTGTTTTTGATGTTCACACCTTCCACAACCTGCTCGCCTAAAACTTTCTCTACTTCACTGTCCCACATGAATTCGATCTTCTCATTTTCGAAAGCTCGGGTTTGCATTGCTTTTGAAGCTCTGAGCTCATCTCTTCTGTGAACAACGGTTACTTTGCTTGCAAATTTGGTTAGGAAAGTAGCTTCTTCCATGGCAGTATCTCCACCACCTACAATAATTACATGCTGATTTCTGAAAAAAGCTCCGTCACAAGTAGCGCAAGCAGAAACCCCTTTTCCTCTTAGGCGGGTTTCGCTTTCCAAACCAAGCCACATTGCAGAAGCTCCTGTAGAAATGATAATGGTATGCGCTTTTATTTCTGTCTTTTCATCGACTACCATTTTGTAAGGTCGGGACTCAAAATCGATATCCGTTACATATCCATAGCGACAATCAGCACCAAACTTGGTTGCTTGCTTTCTAAAATCATCCATCATTTGTGGCCCCATTACTCCATCAGGATAACCCGGAAAATTTTCCACATCGGTAGTTGTCATTAGCTGACCACCCGGCTCCGGGCCTTCAAATACGATCGGATTCAGATCAGCTCTTGCAGCATAAAGCGCTGCTGTTAATCCTGCCGGACCGCTTCCAACTATAACTACTTTAAATGTTTTTCCTGAGATATCTTCCATGATTAATGATTTCTTTAATTTTTGATCTCAACAAAAGTACAAAAAATAGAGCATCAAATTGCTTGATAGTTTCTATACTGGATATAGCTTTTATCTTAATAATACTAAAAGCTTTCTTATCCCTATTTCTACTAATGGTCTATTTCGTTATGTTAGTGAAAACCAAATTGGAGGCAAGATTTGATCTTAGCGGTATTAAAAGAAACTGCAGAACATGAAAAAAGAGTAGCTCTATCTCCCGAGGTCGTTCGCCAGTTAATAAACGATCATAATGAAATTTGGATCGAGAAAGGTGCTGGTTTGGCCTCTAACTTTCTTGATAGCAATTATCAGGATGCAGGAGCTTCTGTTGCTCCTTCCAAAGACGAACTTCTTTCAAAAGCTGATGTTTTGTTATCCGTTCAGGCTCCATCTCAGGATGATCTGAACAAACTTAAAAGTGGAACGGTTTTGATCAGTTTTATTTGGGCATTGCAAAATCCTGATCTTGTTACATTTCTAAAGGAGCATAAGATTTCGTCGTTAGGAATGGATGCCATCCCAAGAATTTCCAGAGCTCAGAATATGGATGCTCTTTCTTCCATGAGCTCCATTGCCGGGTACAAAGCGTCCCTTATCGCAGCTAATGAACTCGATAAATATTTCCCGATGATGATGACCGCGGCTGGAACTATTCCTCCATCCAAAGCTCTGATTCTGGGAGCCGGAGTTGCAGGACTTCAAGCCATTGCGACATGCAGAAAACTGGGAGCGGTTGTTGAAGCGTTTGATGTTCGTCCTGCAGTTAAAGAACAGGTAGAAAGTTTAGGCGCTAAATTTATTGAAGTGGAATTATCTGATGAAGAAACAGAAACCAAAGGTGGTTATGCAAAAGAACTCACCGAAGATGACAAGCTCAAGCAGCGTGAACTGATCCATCAACATGCAAAAAAATCGGATATCATTATAACCACAGCATTGATTCCCGGACGACCGGCTCCGCTTTTGATCACCAAAGAAATGGTAGCAGATATGAAGCCCGGCTCTGTAATTGTTGATCTTGCTGCTGAAAATGGAGGAAACTGCGAGCTTACAAAAGCAGGAACAACTCAAGTTGTGAATGAAGTCAAGATCGTTGGGCCTATAAATCTTCCGAGTCAACTGGCAAACCACGCAAGTACGCTTTACGCAAAAAACATGTTGGCTCTTTTGAATTTACTGTTAAAAGATGGTAAGCCAAATTTCGATTTTGAAGATGAAATTCTACTAAACACAACCATTACACATAACGGCGAAATTATTTCACCATTAATTAAGAATAATTGAATTGCGAATTAGGAATAGCCTACATATTCCTAATTCAAATATTCCTAATTCATTCAATATGTCCATACTCATTTTTTCTCTATTCATTTTCGTTCTAGCCTGTTTTATTGGCTTTGAGTTGATCTCGAAAGTGCCTCCAACTTTGCATACTCCATTGATGTCGGGAGCAAATGCAATTTCAGGGATCACCATTGTAGGAGCACTTATTGTTACCGGCGGTGAAGGCGGATTGCTTACTCAGATTCTTGGTGTAGCTGCAATTATTTTTGCTACAATAAATGTTGTTGGCGGATTTATGGTAACCGATCGAATGCTTGAGATGTTCAAGAAGAAAGGAGATGACAAATGAGCCAGTTTCTTCCGGATTATATCGTTACATATTTACCTGATGCCATTCAGTTAATTTATCTCATCGCCACAGCTTTTTTTATTCGCGGATTGAAATTGCTTGGATCTCCTGCAACTGCCCGAAAGGGAAATCAGCTTGCAGCGACAGGAATGCTGATAGGGATAATAGTTACTCTGTTTGATCAACAAATTGTTTCTTTTGAATGGATAATAGTCGGAGTACTGATCGGAAGTTTGATCGGGATAATTTTGGCTAAAAAAGTAGCTATGACAGCCATGCCGGAACTAGTAGCAGTTTTTAACGGATTTGGTGGCGGTGCTTCTGCTTTAGTTGCTTGGGGAGAACTCAGTAAATTTGCTGATCCTGCTGTAATGGAAGCTTCAGGTCTGGTTACAACCGGACTTAGTATTTTCATTGGTTCTCTGACATTGACTGGAAGTTTTGTGGCCTTTGGAAAGCTAAAAGGATTCATTTCAGGGAATGCGATCACTTTCCCGGGATTGAATTTCATCAACATTGCATCCATGATTGGAGTTGTAGCCTTGATCGGTGTCTTTACTTATGATCCTGCAAATCAAACGGTATTCTGGATCATTTTAGGATTGTCGCTTTTGATAGGTATCACTTCTGTGATCCCGATTGGTGGAGCCGATATGCCGGTAGTTATCTCATTATTGAATTCTTACTCCGGACTTGCCGCTTCTATGGCTGGTTTTGTACTCGGCAATAATTTACTCATTGTTTCCGGTGCATTGGTGGGAGCTGCCGGATTGATTCTAACTCAGATCATGTGTAAAGCGATGAATCGTTCTCTATTTAATGTGGTATTCGGAAGTTTTGGTGGAGATTCTTCTTCCGGGCAAGTTTCCGGTTCTGATGGAGACAAAACTGTTCGTGAAACTTCTGCTACCGATCTTGCCATTCAGGTTGCATACGCCTCCAAAGTTGTAATTGTGCCCGGTTACGGATTAGCCGTTGCTCAGGCTCAACATATTATAAAAGAAGTAGCTACTAAACTAGAAGAACGTGGAGTACAGGTGAAGTATGGGATTCATCCTGTTGCGGGAAGAATGCCCGGACATATGAATGTGTTGCTGGCTGAAGCGGATGTTCCGTATGATCAATTGTATGATATGGATCAGATCAATCCTGAATTTGCATCTACGGATGTTGTGTTGGTGATTGGGGCAAATGATGTGGTCAACCCAATGGCAAAAACTTCTCCAGGAAGTCCTATTTATGGAATGCCCATTCTGAATGTGGATGAAGCCAAGCGAACCATCGTCTTTAAGCGAAGTTTGAGTTTTGGTTATGCCGGAATCGATAATCCATTATTCTATACCGAGAAAAATCAGATGTTTTTCGGGGATGCAAAGAAAAGCCTGCAAGCTTTGAATGAGGCGCTTAATGAAATCTAGTTTTCTATGTAATCAACTAATAGGTTATACCTATCAAACCGATATGCCCCTTTATTATCAAAACAGTTCTTATTAAGCCATTTAATAAGCCTCTTATCTCCTTCTATATTTTTTTCTAGTAGTTCATAATTTTCTGAAAGTTCTAATTCAGAATATAAATTCCAACTCTTCAAAATATCAGTATAATCTTTACTAGTTTTTGAAACTCCGTTATTTAAGATTTTGTATTTAGTCATAAAATCTGTAGTTGAAATTTGATTTATAATCTCTAATATATTCTCCATAGTATTTTCTTCTCCAGATAAGTAATCCCACAGTTCATTCGCTACTAAAGTCTCATCTATATGAAAAAATTTATTCATATTTATAATAGAACCTAGAAACTTTTCCTTGTTTGATGCGGTGCTTTCCTCGCTTGTTGGATCAAATGGAAACCCAATTAGGAATCGGATAGATTTAGAATCTCCATATTTTTTAAAAAATGCTGCTTTCCCTTCTAATATTTTACGCTTTTCGCCACGCATTTCTCCTGAATTAGGTTTAACAGATTTGAGTTCAATTGCTACAACTTCATTTTCATCCTCAAAATAGACATCTGCGGAAAAGTCAATTGCATCAACTTCCTCTGATTTATCGTCTATATTGATTTTTTTGTCTTCATTTTCAAGATTCGGTTTTACTATTGAATTACTAAGATCCGTCATTAAATCATTAATTGAATCTTTCTGAGTTTTCAAAATTGGCAAATTGCCTAGTTTTTTAGAAGTGTATTCCCTTTTTTCTCCATCACTAAGAAGTTGAGCGATATTTTCGAAAAAAGTTTGACCTAACGTGGTATTTAAGCCATGCATCCAGCTACTTAGACTTATAAAAAAAGGGATATCTGAAACTCTATCACCAAATTCATCCGTAAAAGCATTCAAAAAAGCTTCATGAAATGGTGCATTTCTATTATTTGAAGCGTCTTCGGGAAAGGTTTCGAATCTCGATACTAAGGTTTTTATAACTTCAATAGATATCTTTTCTTTAATTTGATTATCCATTTAAGCTGGTTTAAAATGAAAAATTATTTCTGAGTATGGGTTTCTATCCTTCTCAACCCTATTAAGTACAGGCCTTTTATATTGATTGACTATTTTCATCCCGGCAAGTTTGGCTATTTCAGGATATAAATTGTGCTTATCGTTTGCTACTAAAAAGATGTCGTAGTCTTCTTGTAAAAATTTCTTTGTATTATTTAAGACATCAGAAATACCTTTTTTGTAAGATTCTTTTGCCTCTTTTCCTTTCCCTTTATAGAGCGGACCAATTTCTAGGTCTTGATTCCAATCAAATCCAAAGAGGTCATAAGAATACTCATGCTGTTCATGATAATTTATCAAACCCAAGTAAGGTGGACTAGACATTATTCCTTTAATTTTTTTTGAATCAAGAATCTCGTAAAATTCATTAGCTCTATTCTTTACTTCAGTAAAAACATCTATTTCTCTACTATCGCCTGTAAGACATATTTGATACGTATTCGTTCTTAGTTGATCAAATTGTGCTAATCTTTTTAGAGTATCTTTAGAATACCTTTCCCACCAACTAAGAATAGAAAACAATGGTTTACATATCTTTCCATGCTTTCTACAATAATAAGGAGCGGTTGTTGGTTCGTTTAAGGTTGCTAGATCTGAATGAGTAGTTGCCCTACATGACCGAATTGTCCTACTTAGAATGATACTCAGAATCTTCTTTAATCTACCAGCTTCCACTTGCTTTATCTCTTCGAAGACGACATCAATTTCATCTCGAACAGTTTTCAAATACCATTTATCTAAAAAAGAATCGGATGAAGATTCTTGATGTATTTCAAGGTTAAACTTATCTATCAGTCCATCAAATATGGGTGCAAATTTATTCGCTTTTTCCTTTCCGTAAATTTTATCGTTAATCTCACCAGACCTTGCTCTTTTCTTGAATTCTGGAGAAGGAAAATATTTGTCATTGAATTTCTTTAATTCGGTTAAAAGCTCATTCTCAAATTCGATATTGTTGCGTTCCGAAATAAACTTTTTTAAGACTCTTGTTATTCTATCACATTCCTTTTTTAAAGCAACCAGATCATAGATTGCAACTTTTGAATTTCCTATAAGAGAGTTAAAAGCAGAAACGTCAATTCCAATAGCATGTAATCCAAGCTCATTCGCTTGTACCAATGTTGTCCCACTACCGCAGAATGGATCTAAAACTATATCACCTGTACTAAAAAAAACTTCTGTTTTAAAATCATCCGTATGATCATCTAAAAAATATTCCACTAGTTGTGGTATATATTTCCCTTTATAAGGATGGAGCCGATGCACATGTTTTGTGGTTTCTGATTCTTTATATTCTGAAAACGATAATGTCCAATTCAGATCTTCCCCTAATTTTTCTTTCCAACGCTCCTGTTTTTTAATATCATGATCTTTGTAATAGTTAAGTAGATCTTTTTCCTTAATTAAAGTATCACCGTTTTCTGCTGCTTTCGGTACTCTCCCGTAATTTAGCAGATAAGAAATATTTGAAGTCGTAACCTCTTTCTCTAAATATTCTGAAGCCCATTCACTGGCTTCTTTAATTGTTAACAAATTTGACATCTTAAATATAAATTCTGCTTGACTGATTCGTTTTTTACTATGTTTGAAAATTCAATTTTTGTTAAGTAAAACCAAATTCTTTTTAATATTAATAAATAACATTTATCTAATAATCCAAGTTATTAATCACTAAACCCTATCCCCCTCGTAACTCCTCATCGCCTTAAAAAAGCAGGCTGTAGCCAGTATTCCGCACACAAGAAACACAGAAAACATAGCTTGAGACGGTCCTTTTGATCCAGTAAAAATATTATCCATCAACCAACCCGTTACCGGTGGTCCGATCCCAAATCCTACAATACTTACCACAAAAAGATAAACAGAGCCGGCAACACCGCGCATTTTCGATCCCACAAAATCCTGAATTAATGCTGCAGCTACTCCGTTGTAGGATGACGAAATTACGTTGGCTATTCCGATCAATATCAATCCCATTAGAGCGGTTTCAGCAAATAACCCAAAATAATAGAATGGTAATCCTCCGAGTGCAGCTAAAATCCCGGAAATAAATCTCTTTTCTTCACCAAATTTTAATGCAAGTTTATCCGCCATCAAACCAGAAAGATTTACACTGACTCCTGTTGCAAACATAAACCAACCATAACTACTGATCAGGTTAGAGGACTCAAATACATCCGTTAATATGGTTCCGATAAAAGCCAAAATGGAATAACCGCTTAGCGCCAACAATGAAAATCCCATCAGGTGATAACGAACGGTTGGCTTTTTCAAAATAAATGAGAGTACTTCAAAAAAGCTTTGATCAGGAACTTGTGCATTTTCTGACTTTTCTCTGGACGGCTCTTTCAACAAAAAATATCCGAGAACTGCTAAACCAACTCCAGGTAAACCAACTGATTTTAATGCAATGCGCCAGTCGTAATTTTCAGCAATGCTTCCTCCTATCAAGAAAGAAAGTCCCACGCCAATAAAGATTCCTGAAGCGTATACCGAAAAAACTCTGGCCCGGTGTTTCGGGTTAAAGTAATCTGCTAAGAGCGAATACACAGACGGACTCAATGCGGATTGACTAACTCCAATTGCAAATCTTGCAGAAACAAGGAAAGCAAAGGAGTTCGCAAAACCACTCGCAAAGGTCATCATACTCCATATCAGTAAACCAGTTAAAATGATATATTTTCTTGAAAAGCGGTCTGCCATCCTTCCCATAAATATTCCACAGAAAGCGTAAACCAGAGAAAAAGCAGGACCGTAAAGAACACCCATTTGAGTATTAGTAAAATTCAGATCTACTCTTATCTGTGATGCAAGCACCGCAATGATCTGCCGGTCTACAAAACTACAAATATAGATCAGCATCAAAGTCAGCAGAGCTATTAAAGCGTAAATATCAGGTCGATTATTTTTACGGGAAAAATTCATGGCGGGAATTTAGAAACTATATTTCACATAAGTTCCTTATCTATGGTACAATCTTTATGTTTAGAAAAATTAATTCAATCTATGGCTAAGCAGAAACTGCCCAAAAAAACTAAAAAGCAAATAGAACGAGCTCACGAGATCATGAAGGAGCTTTATACCTATTATCCAAATCCTGAATGTGAACTGGATCACAGAAATCCTTTTGAGTTATTGATCGCTACCATTTTAAGTGCGCAATGCACCGATGTTCGGGTCAATAAAGTAACTCCTAAGTTATTTGAGCTCTATCCAACTCCGGAATTAATGAAAGACGCTCCCATTGAAGATCTGGAAGAGTTGGTAAGAACAACCGGTTTCTTCAGAAATAAAGCGAAATCATTAAAAGAAACATCTACTATTTTAGCTGAAGAATTTGATGGTAAGGTTCCTCAAAACATGGATGATCTTCTAAAACTACGCGGAGCTGCTCGAAAAACAGCTAATGTTGTACTGGGTAATGCATTTGGAATTAACGCAGGTGTAGTAGTTGATACGCACGTTAAACGCTTTTCGAACAGGTTTGGATTGACGAAGCATAAATCAAATACAGACAAGATCGAACGTGATCTAATGGCGTTATTTCCTCAGGAAAACTGGACCGATCTCTCTCACCTAATGATCCATCATGGCCGCGGACCTTGTAAAGCAAGAATTTCTTCTGCTCCTGATCATCCACTTTGTGAAGAATATGGAATTAACTGTGAGTGCCAAAAGATGAGAGCCAAAGAAAACAAAGCAAAATAACTTGATAATTTGTACAAATTAAGGTTGAATTGTAATCTAAATCAGCCTTATATTTAAAGCCGTTTCAGAAATGAAACGAATTTTACTGAATGCGAGAATAGCTCAGTTGGTAGAGCACAACCTTGCCAAGGTTGGGGTCGCGAGTTCGAGTCTCGTTTCTCGCTCAAAAAAAAGCCTCTTAGAAAAATCTAAGAGGCTTTTTTGCTAATAGTTATTTGAGTAAAATCCTTACTTCAGATCAAAACGATCTAAGTTCATTACTTTATCCCAGACTTTAACGAAGTCGTTTACAAACTTCTCTTCTGAGTCGCTTGTACCATATACTTCTGCAATTGCTCTGAGTTCTGAATTAGAACCAAAGATCAGATCTGCTCTGGATGCTGACCATTTTACATCTCCGGTTTTTCGATCGCTTCCTACAAATACATTTTGTTCATCTGTAGTTGCCTGCCAAGTTGTATTCATATCCAACAGGTTCACGAAGAAATCATTGGAAAGTGTTCCAGGTTTGTCCGTAAATACACCTTTCTTTGATCCGTCAAAATTGGTTCCAAGAACTCTCATTCCACCAACCAATACAGTCATTTCAGGAGCTGTTAACGTCATAAGCTGAGCTTTATCCACCAACATTTCCTCTGCAGTAGTTGTATGTTTCGGCGCAAAATAATTACGGAATCCATCAGCTGAAGGTTCTAACCAAGCAAATGATTCTACATCCGTTTGTTCAGCAGTTGCATCTGCGCGACCGGGTGTGAATGGTACTGAAATTTCATGTCCCGCTTCTTTTGCGGCTTTTTCAATTCCTGCACATCCACCTAAAACGATCAGGTCAGCCATGGAAACTTCTTTTGAGAAATCACTTTGAATCCCTTCATAGATTTTGAGCACTTTTTCCAATTGCTCAGGATTGTTTACTTCCCAATCTTTCTGAGGAGCTAATCGAACTCTTGCTCCGTTTGCTCCACCTCTTTTGTCAGAGTTTCTATAAGTTGATGCAGAAGCCCAAGCTGTTGATACCAGCTCTGAAACTGACAATCCTGAATCCAAGATTTCAGCTTTCAAACCTTCAATATCATTTTCGTTGATCAGCGCGTGCTCCACTTCAGGGATCGGGTCCTGCCATAGCAGTTCTTCTTCCGGAACTTCCGGTCCAAGCAACAACGATTTTGGTCCCATATCACGGTGAACCAGCTTGTACCATGCACGTGCAAAAGCATCAGCAAATTCATCAGGATTTTCATAAAATCTTCTTGAGATCTTCTCGTAAGCAGGATCTGCTTTTAAAGAAAGATCAGTGGTCAACATAAACGGTGCATGCTTTTTATCAGGATCGTGTGCATCAGGAACTGTTCCTTCTCCACCACCATCAACTGGTCTCCACTGCCAAGCACCAGCCGGACTCTTATATTTTTCCCACTCATACTTGAACAAGTTATCAAAATATAAATTACTCCATTCTGTTGGTTTTTGCGTCCAAGCTCCTTCTAATCCACTTGTGATGGTATCAGCACCTTTTCCGGTTCCATGAGTGCTTTTCCAACCCATGCTTTGTTCTTCAATCCCGGCGGCTTCAGGTTCTGAACCTAAATGATCTTCCGGTGCAGCGCCGTGCGTTTTCCCGAATGTATGTCCACCAGCAATTAAGGCTACTGTTTCTTCATCATTCATCGCCATTCGTGCAAAAGTCTGTCGTATGAAAGCAGCTGCTTTTAACGGATCAGGTTCTCCATCAGGACCTTCAGGATTTACATAGATCAATCCCATGTGATCAGCACCGAGAGGTTTTTCCAAGTCTCCGTCTTTGTTATGACGCTTGTTAGCTAACCACTCTCCTTCTGCTCCCCAATACACATCTTCTTCCGGCTCCCAGCGATCTTCACGTCCGCCACCAAAACCGAAAGTCTCAAAGCCCATAGATTCCAAGGCAACGTTTCCGGCTAAGATCATAAGATCTGCCCACGAAAGCTTTCTTCCATATTTTTGCTTGATGGGCCAAAGTAGTAAACGAGCTTTGTCAAGATTTACATTATCCGGCCAGCTGTTTAGCGGAGCAAAACGTTGCATTCCTGTTCCTCCACCGCCACGACCATCAGTTACTCTGTAAGTACCGGCACTGTGCCAAGCCATTCTGATCATTAATGGTCCGTAATGACCAAAATCTGCAGGCCACCAGTCCTGAGAGTCCGTCATTAATTCTGTTAGATCTTCTTTAACAGCTTTCAGATCCAGCTTTTTAAATTCTTCTGCATAATCGAAATCTTCTCCCATTGGATCTGACTTGGAAGAATGTTGGCGAAGAATATTCAAGTTCAATTTGTTTGGCCACCAGTCTTTATTTCTGGTTCCGCCGCCGGCATCTTTGCTCATTGAGCCATTATGAAATGGGCATTTACTAATATCGTTTGCGTTATAAGTTCCTGAGCTTTCTTGTTCTTTATCTGACATAATCCTTTTTCTTTACAGTTTTAATCCATCAACAACATAAAAAATCATTTCATTCTATATGATAGATATTCATTATCGAGGCGTTAAAATCAATCTTACTATTTGGGTATATTTTAAATGGATTCTTCCTTTTCTTCTTCTATGAAAATTAGCTCGTCAATTCCCAAGCACATCTTACCTGTAATTGTATTCTCACAATTTGCTGGAACTTCTCTTTGGTTCGCCGGCAATGCGGTTGTACCTGAGCTGATCGCAGAACTAAGTCTATTAGAGATGTTTGTGGGATTCATCACTATGGCTGTACAATCGGGATTTATTATCGGAACGTTGGTTTTTGCAGTCTTAAGTGTAGCTGACAGATTTTCTCCCGTAAAAGTATTTTTAGTGTGTTCTGTTTTGGGAGCGCTGGCAAACGTTCTGACCATTTACAGTTCAAATTTTACAGAAGTAATGTTCGCACGATCATTCACCGGATTTTTTCTAGCCGGGATTTATCCTGTTGGAATGAAAATCGCTTCAGACTGGCATAAAGAAGGTCTTGGAAAAGCTTTGGGATATTTAGTGGGTGCACTTGTTTTAGGAACGGCTTTCCCGCACTTTCTTAAGTATCTGGGTGGCGATTTACCATGGAGATTTGTGATCGCAGGAACTTCTGTTCTCTCGGTGATCGGAGGCTTAATGCTTTTCCTTACTGTTGCTGATGGTCCTTATCGCGTAAGAAGAAGTTCTTTCAACCCTTCCATGTTTTTTACTCTGTTTAAAAATTCAAACTTCCGTTCCGCTGCTTTCGGGTACTTCGGGCATATGTGGGAACTGTACACGTTCTGGGCTTTCATTCCTACTTTGCTTGCTTTCTACGTGTTATCGAACCAAGGCTTCGTAATGAATATTCCTTTGTGGTCTTCCATCATAATTGGTATTGGCGGAATAAGCTGTGCTGTTGGTGGATATATTTCTCTTAAAAAAGGAAGTAAGTTTGTTTCTAAGATCTCCCTTTTCATATCAGGATTGTGTTCAGTATTGATTCCATTTTTGTTTAGTGCACCGGTTTGGGTATTTCTTGGTCTTCTGTTGATTTGGGGAATATTTGTGATTCCGGACTCTCCCCAATTCTCTACCCTAGTGGCTCAGTCAACAGATAGCTCTTACATCGCAACAGGACTAACCATCGTGAACAGTATTGGTTTTGCAATAACTATTGTTAGTATCCAATTGGTCAATTTGATGTGGGCTTACTTTCAGGACCCATTGGTTTTTTTGGTGATCTTTGTAGGCCCGCTATGTGGTCTATTTGCCATTACCAGATATAGAGTTTCCTGATGCAAGGAATTTATAAGTTTAACTTTCTGTTTGGATACTTAAATAAATTAACATCTAATAACTAAATAAGGATATCACTATGCCAGTTAAAAAAGCATCAGCCGTATGGTACGGAAACCTGAAAGAAGGAAGCGGATCTATTAATTCAGAAAGCGGAGTCTTATCTGAAGCTGCTTTTACTTTTGCATCCAGATTTGAAGATGAAGGAAAATCTAATCCCGAAGAATTAATTGGCGCAGCACATGCCGGTTGTTATTCCATGGCATTATCTAATGAATTACATAGCGCCGGACATGATTCTAAAAGCGTCTCAACCAATGCCGATGTATCATTAGAAATGGTAGATGGAACGCCTACGATCACTAAAATTAAATTGACAACCAAAGCAGACGTTCCCGGACTTAGCGATAGTGAATTCCAAAAAATTGCATCTGCCACAAAAGACGCATGCCCTGTTTCTCGCGCACTTGCAGGTGTAGATATTGAGCTGAATGCTTCTCTGGCTTAACTTAATTTTTACTAAAATTTGCACTTATAAAGCTATTCCAACGTGAATAGCTTTTTTTTAGCCCCTTAGAATGCTATAATCTAGCAACAATTTTTCTACGGTGGCAAAAAAAATACGGGTTGCAAATTTACTACTTTTACTTGGAATCGGACTGATTCTGCCTGCAAATTCTTACAGTAATATTATTGCTGAGAATCTGACTGTCCAAAGTGATACCAATAAAGTTAGATCAATGTTTGATGACATTGATCACTTTATGGATGTTGGTAGCTTTACAAAAGCATATCAAAAATTAGATTCTGTAGATCTCCTTTCTGAACAATTCGATTATGAATATGGTTTAGCATTTTCCGGTGTAAAGCGAGCAGAAATATTACTGATAACACAACAATTTGATTCTGCTCTAATCGAAATAGATAGAGTTATAGATCGATTCCCTGAAAGCCGTTTACGCTTTAGTTTCTACAATACACAGGCGGCAGCTTACAATTATAAGGGTCAATCTAAGCTGGCAATCGAGTCATTCCGAAAGGGCTTAAACTATATTGAATTACTTCCTCCTGAAAAAAGATCCAGATCTATTGCGGCCATTCATGTAAACATGGCGAGTGCTTATCATAAACTTGGAGACAGATCTAATACTATAAAAAATTATCTTGAGGGATTACAGTTTGCAGAGTCAACAAGAGATTCTTCGTTTTTGACGATCACACTGAATAACCTTGGTGATATATACAATTCTTATTCGGATTATGAACGCGCTGAGTATTATCTAAAAAGAGCAGAGACTATAGCATTACAAAATAATTACAAACCCGATCTGCTCAGAATTTATTTAAACCTAGGTAATGCTTACAGCAATAGTGAAAAATACGACGAAGCTTTAAATTATTACGAACAGGCTTTAGCTTTAAATAAAGAAGTTAGACCGAATACTCCTCCATTTCAGATCATCTATAATCTGGGAGTTCTTTATACAAACAAAAGACAGTTTACCAAAGCTAAAGATGCCTTTGAAGAATCTCTTCAATACTGTATAGATCTTAAAATTCCTCAAGGTTTATATTTTAATTATAAAGGGTTGGGAGATTTATATGAAAATTTTTCTCAGCCTTACACTGCAATTAGCTGGTACCAAAAAGCGCTTGATGTTGCTACTGAACTGGATCAAAATCTGTATATAGTTCAGCTTCATGAAAAACTTTATTTAACAAATAAAGAAGCAGGAGAAACCGCTCAGGCTCTTAAAGCACTAGAGAATTTTAAAGCTCTTTCAGATAGTCTTGCAAAGAAGGAGTCTGATAATGCTCTTTCTGAATTGGAAAGTGAAATCGAGCTAAACAGGCAAACAGAAATAAACCGGCTTCTGGAAGAAAAACAAGCCATTCAGGAACGTCAATTAATTTTAACCAGGAATCTTAATGTAGCTGCCATAGCAATTATACTAATCATCTTGATCTTATTATATATTGTGTTCAGGTCGGGCGCCGAACGCAAAAAAGTAAATTTGGTTCTACATAATCAGAAAAAAGAACTCGAAGAGCTTAACCAAACTAAAGATAAACTTTTCGCAATTGTAGCCCACGATCTCCGCTCACCAATGGCTTCTCTGCAAGGCATTTTATATATGATTAATAGTGATAGCTTATCTCTTAAAGAAATTAAAGAGTTGGTTATCAGCCTTGAACCGACCCTGCAAAAAAATATAAATACCTTAGACGATTTACTTGCATGGGCTAGAAAACAAATGTCCGGAATAAGTATAAACCCACAAAATATAGATGCTAAACCTGTTATTGATGACATAATTTCAAAACAGCTTTTTGAGATTGGGGCTAAACAACTTACCGTTTCAAATCATATTCCAAATCAAACAATAGCTTTTGTAGACCTTAATGCCTTTAAGCTCATTATTCGAAATTTACTTTCAAACAGTATTAAATTCACACCACCTTCGGGTTCAATTGAATTTTTTAGTACTGAAGAAAATGGATCTATAATTTTTTCTATTAAAGATACCGGTATCGGTATTCCTGAAAATCTGAAAGACTCTATATTTACAGATAAATCAAAATCCCGAAATGGGACCAATTTGGAAATCGGTAACGGATTTGGATTAAGCTTATGCAAGGATTTTGCCGTGAGAATGAATGGCGATATATATTTTGAAAGTAAAGAAAACGCAGGCACAACATTTTTCTTAGAACTCCCAAAAAGCGATCAAATAAAAGCTAATATTTAAAAGGAAATAAAAAGCGATATCCTAATTCAAAATTAAGCTTATCATTTCTTATCTTGATATTTCTCAAGAATCATCCAAATTCGGAGCTTTTAATGAGCGATAAACCTCGCGAGTATTGTGGAATTTTTGGCATCTTTGATCATGAAGAAGCTGCATTAACCACATATTACGGTCTGCACTCTCTTCAACACCGCGGACAAGAATCTGCAGGAATAGTTACCAGTCATTATGACAAAGACAAAGAACGCATGGTAATGCCTTCTTATAAAGATTTCGGGTTAGTATTAAGTGTTTTCGACAAACCCAAAATTATGAACAAGATCCTGAAGGGTCGTTCTGCTATTGGGCACAATAGATATTCTACTTCCGGTTCATCCAAAAACCCGGCTAATATCCAGCCTTTCAGAGTTCATTACAGAAATGGTAATTTAGCGATCGCTCATAATGGCAACCTTTCTAATGCCAAACAAATTCGTTCGCGATTCAGAAAAGAAGGGGTGTTATTTCAAAGCACATCCGATACTGAACTCATACTCCACCTGATATCACATAGTTTGAAACAAGATCAGATGGGGCAAATTATTGATGCTCTACATCAAATTGAAGGCGCTTATTGCTTGGTTATCCTTGCGGACGATAAGTTAATAGGCGTAAGAGATCCTAATGGTTTCAGACCTTTAGCTTTAGGAAAAAAAGACGGAAAATTCTGCCTCGCCAGCGAAACTTGTGCTTTTGACATCAATAATGCCGAATATATCCGTGATGTTGAACCCGGCGAAGTTGTTGTAATTGATCAAGAGGCTTCCGATTCAGGTGAAGTAAAATCCTATTTCATTGAACCTAAAGAAGGCACTAAAACAAGCCAATGTATTTTTGAATACGTGTATTTCTCTCGTCCCGACAGTATGATCTTCGGTGAAATGGTTGATAAGATCAGAAGAAATTTAGGGCAAGCTTTAGCTAAAGAACACCCGATTGATGAAGTGGTTACCATTAAAGATTCCAAGAAAAAGCCTGTTATCATTTCAGTTCCTGATTCCAGTAACACTGCTGCAATTGGATATGCTAATGAGAATCAGAAAATGGGACACGAATGTAAATATGACATTGGCTTAATCCGGAATCATTATGTTGGCAGAACTTTTATTTCTCCGGGACAAAAATCGCGTGAACAGAAAGTTCGTACCAAATTCAACCCTGTACGTGGTGTTATAGAAGGACGTTCAGTAATTATTGTAGACGACTCTATTGTTAGGGGAACAACTTCCAGATTACTTGTTGATATGATCCGGGCATGTAATCCGGCAGAAATTCACTTCCTTGTAAGCTCACCTCCAATAATAAGCCCCTGCTATTATGGAATGGATTTCCCAAGTCCTGAAGAGCTTATTGCGAATAAATTTGACCGCAATGTAGATAAAATTGCAAATGAAATTGGGGTAGACAGTTTAAGATATTTATCTGCTGACGGATTGGTAAATGCTGTTAAAGAAGCGAATCCTTCCGGGCATGATTACTGTACTGCATGCTTTACGAGTAACTATCCTGTTCCGGTAAATTTTGGTGTTGAAAAGGAAGAAAATGAGCTTGTTTAACGGTAAAGCGAAGTTTATAACCAGCGCTACTAAAATTGAAGAATGCCCTCCCGAAAACTTTCCGGAAGTTTGTTTTGCAGGTCGTTCTAATGTTGGCAAATCTTCTTTAATAAATGCGATCGTAAATCGAAAGAATATTGCCCGTACTTCTAATGTGCCGGGCAAAACTCAGCAAATGAATTATTACCAAATTGGCGAAGACTGTTTTTTGGTAGACCTTCCCGGTTATGGATTTGCAAAAGTACCTAGAAAAGAACGGGATCGTTGGGGCAGAACTATAAGACAGTATTTATCAGAAAGAGAAAGTCTGAAGTTGATTCTTTCTGTGATTGATGCTCGCCATGAGCCTTCCGGTCTTGATCAGGATTTCTTTTACTGGTTGGCGTCAAATGAAATGCCTTTTTGTGTGCTAATGTCTAAAGCGGATAAGCTCTCAAAGAATAAGTTTGCTCAATCAAAAAAAGCTGTTAAAAATATTTTGGCTGAAATGAACATCGATGTGCCTATTCTGGGCTATTCAGCCAGTTCAAGACAAGGTATCCCTGAAATTCAGGAACTAATCACAGACTTCATACAACATTAACTCTCATACTCATTCATCAAAACATGTCATTCAAAGTACTTTTATTAGACGGTGTAGATCCGGTTTGTGCTAATATATTTAAAGAAAGAGGTATTCAAGCTGACCAGCCCGGAAAACTTAGCCCTGAAGAGCTCAATAGCCAAATTTCTAACTATGATGGTATGGTGGTTAGAAGTGCCACTACTGTTACTCCAGAATTACTAGAGAAAGCTACCAATATGAAAGTTATTGGGCGTGCAGGTGTTGGCGTTGATAATATTGATATCAAAGCTGCTACAACTAAAGGTATTTTGGTAATGAACACCCCTGATGGAAACACAATTTCTACTGCGGAACATACTTGTGGAATGATCATCGCATTAGCCAGAAATATTCCTACTTCGGTTGCTACAGTAAAGAATGGAGGATGGGATCGCAAAAAATATATGGGTTCTGAAGTTTTCGGAAAAAAACTAGGTATTGTTGGGCTTGGTAAAATCGGATCTGAAGTAGCGAAAAGAATGCAATCTTTTGGAATGGAGGTTTTTGCTTACGATCCTTTCACTACTAAAGAACATGCTTCAGATATGAACATTGAACTTGTTGATATCGATGAACTCTTAGGCAATGTTGATTTTCTATCTGTACATACTCCACTTACAGAAAAAACAAAAGGGTTGGTTTCTTTAAAAAATGCTGACAAACTTAAGAAAGGAATCCGCTTGGTAAACTGTGCACGTGGTGGAATCTATGAAGAAGCCGATCTACCAAAACTGATTGATGATGGAATTGTAGGAGGGGTTGCTTTAGACGTGTATTCTCAGGAACCACCAAACGAAGAGCTTTACAAAGTACTTGAACATCCGGGTATTATTTGCACTCCACATTTGGGAGCTTCGACCGAAGAAGCTCAGGAAAAAGTTGCTGAACAAATCGCATCACAAATGTCAGATGCACTTGAAAACAAAAACTATAAAGGAAGCCTGAACGGAAAATCAATTTCTCTACTAACCAACGAAGAAGTACAACCGTATTTACAGCTCGCCGAAAAGCTTGGCGCAATGGCTGTTCAGCTTTCCCCTGAACACGCCAGCAGTTTGGAATTTGAGTACTCTGGTGATTGCACCAAATTTGCGGACGTGTTAACAGATGGGATTCTTAAAGGAATGTTATCTAACTATGTTGAAGATTCTGTGAATTTGATCAATGCGAGATATTTTGCAGATGAACGTGGTTTTTCCATCAAAGAAATCCTTTCTTCAAAAGGAAAAACATTTAATGATCTGGTGACCATCCGATTTGCAGAAGGTTCTGAATATCGCAGCATTTCTGCAGCCGTATTTGGTGAAAATGATTACCGTATAGTTCAAATTGATAAATATGGAATTGAGCTTCGTTTAGAAGGCGATATTATTTTGTATCAAAATCAGGATATGCCTGGCATGCTGGCTTCGGTGAGTGGTGCTTTAGCTCAACAGCAGATCAACATTGGAGCACTTGGTCTGGGTAGAACTGAAAAAGGGTCAAATGCCATTACTGCCTTAACCGTAGATAAAAAATTGGATGACACTGAATTGGACGTGATCAATAAACTTGAAGGCATTCAGCACGTTAGATATGTGAGCTTTTCTTGAAAAGGTTTCATTAAGTAACCCCGTCAGGTTTTAAAAACCTGACGGAGTTTATATACTCTTCTTTTTTTATTTAATAGATTCTACATAATCAAATACTTACACGGCATGAAGAAGATAATTTTCTTTTTAGTAGCTCTATCAATGTCTTGTAAGTCTGATAATAATAAAGCGAATGAATTTGACCCTATTGCAGTATCAATTAATGATATTGCAATGCAGAAGTATCAGGATTACATCCTCGGCTATAGAGAAGATGAAGAAGTTTTGGATACCGTTCTATTTGAGTTAAACCGCGCCATAGATATTGATTCTTCTAACTATGTATTCTATACTAATAAGGCTACCGTACTTTCTCTCTTAAATCAAGATAACAACGCTATAAAGGCATTAGAAAAAGCAACTAAAATAAAGCCCAATTTTGCAGAAAATCTAATGTACTTAGGACTACTGAATGAAAGCATTGGAGCTGATTCAATAGCTAATTCTTGGTATTCTCAAGCAATTAAAGCCTACGATGAAAGGATAGAGAATGATCAATCCATAGTTAGTAATAAAATCAATCGAGCATACCTCCTCTTTTTTACTGAAGGCAAGGAACGTGCTTTAAAAGCTTTCGAAATTGTAAAACTGGAACATCCTGATTCTGAAGAAGTAATTTTTATGGAGCCTCTATTTAAAGAATTCGATCGCAAAGAGGCCTTAAATAACTTCTTGCCTTTTAAATAAATCAGCGATCAAAATCACCGTTTTCGAGTCGTTTGATAAGTCGTTGTTCATTCACTCTCTTTAAACCAAAAAGTTTTTCCTCAGCCATAGAAGCAACTGTCATTTCCCGTTTACCGAGTGCCCCTCTAGTTTTCGCCAACTTCCATCCTGTAACAGCCATAGCTGCACGTGCTTTTGAAGCTGCACAATAAGTGGTCAACATCGCTTCTTTGTTTGCCATGGAAACTAGAGTCTCAAATGTTTCAGGAGTCCACAGTTCTTGGTTAACTTCAGGAGAGAAGGCATCATGAAAGAAAAAATCTACGTGAATATCTTCAGTGTTCAGATCTTTAAATTTTCCGATAAAGAGATGTAATGTTATATCAGCTTCTTTCAGAGGTCGTATAATATTCATCCCTTTTTTCAGATCTGAAAAAATATTTTTTAAAACATGATCTAATTCGCGGAACTTAGAAAATGATGCAAAATTAAAATCATTTGCTACTTCAACTGTAATTGGAAAAGCCTCAACGCTGTGAAAGTTTACTTTAGAATCACATTTATGAGTTAGATAATAGTCTAATAACAACAGAAAATTTAATCCTGTCCCAAAGCCCATTTCAAAAATATTGAAACTTGAATTTTGAGCTATTGCATCAGATACTCCTGACACATCAAAAAACACATGTTTACTTTCAGATACTGATCCATTAGGGTTGTGGTAGTATTGATTGAAAGTGTTTGAATATAGCGTGGAAGAACCGTCTTTTGTTATATAATGATCAGGGCGATCACTCATTTTTTCTTATTTGAACTGATCCGTAACCTGTTTTTGCTATAATTTCATCTCCGCCTTTGCCAAGTTTTCCGATCACTTGATTTTTCTTCCTATTACCTGTAAAAACAAAATCTGAAGCCAGATCAACCTTTGTGCCATTTGCTGTAATATTAGCATTTATGTTATAAGGTAAAGTAAGTTCGATCTGTCCGGCGCCATTTCTAGCCTGAATTTCTCCAGTAACACTGTTGAACTGTAGAATAATATTTCCACCACTTGAAAAAGCGTTAGTTCCTCCGGAAAGCTTTTTACCCCTGATGTTACCTCCGGAAGTCCTCAATTCGAGATCACCTGAAAAGTTTTCAGCTGTTAAATGTCCACCCAATGATTTTAGCGACGCTTCTCCTTCAGAATCTGAAATTTTAATATGCCCTCCTTGTGTGAAAGCAGTAATATCTCCATAAAGTTCTTTTAAAGTAATGTGGCCACCCGATGTTTTAAACTCCACTTCTCCTTTAAAATTAGTTGCTTCTATATGGCCTGCATCAGTAAAAGAAACAAGGTCTATTGTAGATGGAAGGGTGAGCGTAGTTTGCAACTGTATATTCGAGTTTCCGCTTTTATCATTATGTATTCTAAATTCGGCTTTTCTTCCATTTTTTAAGCCCGAAACTGAGACCATTTCTTTCAATAATTCTTTAGCAGCAATTTCGCCTGAAGCCTTAACAGTTAGTGTAGCTTTTGTATTATCGGATCCTATCAAAATTACCGACCCTGTAGACAATTGAACAGAAACATCTTTAATGTCAGATAGATCATACTCTTCTGTATAAGCATACACTCCGGGTGAAATATTCCCCCACTCTCCGGGTGTTGTACTATATTCTTTTTTTAGAAAAACTAATTTATCATCAATATTTATATCTATAGTAAAACTGTCATCTTCAAGTTCAGAGAGCGCTGCGTTTAGCTCATTCATAATCTCTTGCTTTGCTTCTGCTGGTATCAACGCTGCTAAATCTTTTAGTTTCTCTAAGCCTTCCAGTGATCTTAATTCCTCAATCTCTTTGAGGTTTTTTACTTCGGCTAACTCTTCAACATTGATTACAGTAACAGCCTGAGAGTTTGAGACCGGCTTAGAGCGAGAGTTACTTTCGGATGAAGTAGCTTTCTGTGTTGCTACTGCTTCTTCCCTTTCATAGTTGCTTTCATTTTCTTCACTCTTGGACGTAATAAAGATAGCTACTAAGAGTAGTAGTAAACCCGCAACTATTATTTCCCAGGATTTATTCGCCATTTGTTTTTTATTTGATGTATTGAAAACCCTACGTTCAGGTTAATCTTAAGTTACAGATTTGATTGTTAAGTATATATATTAATCAGCAACCTAATTTCATCATCAATTTCTATGGATCTGACCAAGAAAATAAAACAACTCACTGAAGAATTGCACAACGAAATGATTTCTAACAGACGTCATTTACATCAATATCCTGAAGTAAGTTATAAAGAGTTTAAGACAACAGCATTTATTAAATCTAAGCTGGATGAACTGGGAATTCCGTATAAAAGTCCTTTAGAAACCGGTTGTATTGGGATTATCAATGGAGATAAAAAATCAGATCGTGTTATTGCTCTGAGAGCAGACATTGACGCACTTGCTATGACTGAAGAAGGCTCTTTCAAAAAAGACTTCTTTTCAAAAAATGAAGGTGCCGCTCATTGTTGTGGACATGATGCCCATACTTCCAATCTTTTGGGCGTTGCAAAGATTTTGATGGAGTTAAAAAGTGAGATTGAAGGAACCGTATTATTGGTCTTTCAGCCCGGAGAGGAAAAACTTCCCGGAGGAGGAAAACTTTTATGTGATACAGGATTTTTACAATCTAAAAAAGTGGCGTCTATTTATGGCTTACATACATCACCCAGCCACAAACCCGGAACTATTGCTATAAAATCAGGGGAATTCATGGCTAGTCCTGACGAAATTGATATTGAGATTATCGGAAAAGGAGGCCATGCAGCTAGGGCTCATGAAGCTATAGATCCAATTGTAATTGCATCCCAATTCATTGCAGCTGCACAGACCATAGTCAGTCGTTCTGTAGATCCAACGGAATCGGCTGTGGTAACTATTGGTAAAATTGAAGGAGGAACAGCTCATAATATTATTCCTGAAAAAGTACGTATGCACGGTACTGTACGCACCTTTAGTAACGGAACTAAAGACTTGATAGAGCAAAGACTTCACGGTTTGTTGAAAGGAATTACCGAAGCTCATGGAGCTAATTATACTCTCAAGTACCGAAGAGGTTATCCTGCGGTGGTTAATACAGAGAATGAAACTGTAAAAGTGATCGAGGCTTCCAAAAACCTATTTGGAGAAAATTCCATTCTTGAAATAGAACGACCCAGCATGGCAGGCGAAGATTTTGGGTTCTATCAGGAAATATTTCCCGGAGCGTTCTTCTTTGTAGGAAGCGGTAGCGATGAATCAGAATCAACCTATGTTTGGCATCATCCAAAATATAATGTGGATGATCGTTTCTTTTTAACAGCGGCGCCACTTATGGCTTCTTTAGTTTTTAATGGATAATGAATACGCCAAATCGTTCTTATTGGGAGAATGAACTCTATAACCTGACTTATGATTTGATCATAATAGGTGCAGGCTTAACAGGTTTGTCATCGGCATATTTTTATAAGCAAAAATATCCTGAAGCAAAAGTACTGGTAATTGATCGCGGATTCTTCCCAATTGGTGCAAGTACCAGAAATGCTGGATTCGCATGTATAGGAAGTGTTGGTGAATTAATATCTGATCTGGAATTGGAGTCTGCAGAGATTGTCAAACAAAGAATTAAAGATCGTTATGAAGGGCTTCTTCTTCTTCGAAACACGCTTGGTGATAGTAATATCGATTATGAACCTGAGGGTGGTTGGGAAGTTTTCGATGATGAGAGTGAATTTCTAAAGTTAAAAGATTCTGTTCCAATGCTAAATGACTGGATGGAAGATTTAATTGGTGAAACAGAAGTCTTTAAAGTTGGAACATACCTTGGAAAGCACTCTTATTTCAATCGTGTAGAAGGGATGCTTCATCCCGGAAAAATGATTCGAACTTTACATGAAAAGTGTCTTAAATCTGGAATTGAATTCCGTTGGAATACTAAAATTGAAGAACTGGACTCTATATCCAATTTAGTTATTTCTGAACACGGTCATAAATTTCAGTCTAAAAACCTCATAATCGCAACCAACGCCTTTACAAATAAACTTCTTCCTCAAATCAACATAAAACCGGGACGAGGATATGTGTTTATAACTAAAGAAATGCCTGCTTTAGAGTGGTTTGGAACTTTTCATTATAACAAAGGATATGTTTATTTCAGAAATGTAGGAGATACCAGAATCTTGATTGGTGGAGGCCGAAATATTAATTATGATGCTGAAACTACTTCAGAATTTGGAGTTAATGAAACCATCAAAGAATATCTGATCAATTTTTCTAATGACTTCCTGAAATTACCTCAAGGCTGGGAGATTGAACAAGAATGGTCAGGCATCATGGGATTTACTGAATCGAAATCTTATCTCATAGAACAGATTGATGAAAATTGTATTCTTGCTGCCGGACTTAGCGGAATGGGGGTTGCACTTGGAATGAATTTAGGGAAAAAGGCTTCTGATTTGGTTTGAAACAGCTTTAGAAAAGCTATAAGAACGTTCTCTTCTCATCCGTACCTTCCAGATATCAAAAAGATTCACTATTCATCCAAGAACTCCTTGTATAATTCTACAAACTCGCTCAACATCATTGCTGTTGCTCCCCATAATGGAACTTCATGAACATCCCAAAGCGGTATGCTGTAATCCAAGTCTCGTAACTTCCAGTCTTCCACCTTTGAAAACTCTCCATTTACCAACTTTGAGATTGGCACAGTAAAGATTTCATCTACTTCGTTTGGGTTTGCGCAGAATTCCTGTTCTTCTTTTATAAATCCTACCACTGGAGTTACCATATTCTCTGAATGGTTTATATAAAGCGAAGTTAAACACCCAACTGCCTCAACATTAATTGGCTTTAAACCTGTTTCTTCATGGGCTTCTCTTAATGCTGTTTCTTCAATAGTTTCGTCTCCTTCTCTACCTCCTCCCGGAAAGCTGATCTGACCTCCATGCTTAATACCTGCAGTTCTAAGCGTGAACATAATTTCTAATTCTTCTTTCCAAGTCACTAAAGGAACTAACACGCTGCTATTTCTGAAATTTTCAGTAGAGGGCTTGTAAGTCATTTCATTTTTGCGCTCAATCTTTGGTGCAGGGCGCATAATATTTTGGGCTTTTTCTCCAGGAAGCCCCCTTTCCAGCCTTTTCTGAATATAGTTTTTGAAATTTTTCATGTATAAAAATGTAACAATTTGATCATTAAACTATCTTTTATTTAACCTTCCACATGCTTCGTCTATATCATCAATAAAAATATACCTTTAAATAATTGCCTTTCCATCATTTTTAAAGTAGAATAAACGCTGTGTTAATTTGTGTAAATAAAGTTAGAGTATTTACAATATTGACAGTAGAAACAATTATTAACTTAATCACAATAGAATGAAAAAATATTTACTGCGAGGTCTCGTATTCGGAGTTTTAACTATAGTGGCTGTTATTGGATGTACAGATAGTACTTCCATTATTCCTGAAACTGAAGAAAATATCTCAGAGCCATCCCCTATTCCGGGCCAATACATTGTTGTATTAAAAGGATCCGAAAAAAATAAGATAATCCCGGGACAAGTTAGCCAGATTGAGAGTGTAAGGAATGAAATCATTGCAAGAAATAATTTATCGCTGGATAAAGTAAAGGATACATATAGCCATGCCCTGCCTGGTTTTGTTGCAGAATTAGATGATGAACAACTTGAACGACTTCAGAGAGATGAAAATGTCTCTTATATTGAACAAGACAGAATGATCACTTTTGCTCCTCCCTGTGGAACACCAAAAGGTGGTCCCTGTGACGGCGGTGGTGGAGGCGGAGGTGGCTCCGACTCCCAAGAAACTCCTTATGGTATTACCCGCGTTAATGGTGGTGTAACATATACCGGAAATGGTGTTGCCTGGATACTTGATTCAGGAATTGATTTGGATCACCCCGATCTAAATGTTGATGCAAGCCGTGGTTATAACGCTTTCACTTCAGGTAAAGATGGTAAGAGTTTAGATGATGGAAATGGTCACGGAACTCATGTTGCCGGAACAATAGCTGCAATAGATAATACTGAGGGAGTTATTGGAGTTGCCGCTGGAGCTACAGTAATTCCTGTTAAAGTACTTGGAGCTAGAGGTAGCGGTTCTTATTCAGGAGTTATTGCTGGCATTAATCACGTAGCTGCAAATGGTAGTTCCGGAGATGTTGCCAATATGAGTTTAGGAGGCCCTGTTTCTCAGGCAGTCGATGATGCCGTTAAAAATGCGGCTCAATCTTCCGGTGTTAAATTTGTACTTGCTGCAGGAAACGAAAGCGATGATGCAAATAATCATTCTCCTGCTCGTGTAAATGGAAATAATATTTATACCATTTCTGCTATGAATAGCAATGATTCATGGGCTTCGTTTTCAAATTATGGAAACCCTCCTATTGATTATGCTGCTCCTGGCGTTTCAATAAAATCAACATGGAAAAATGGTAGTTATAACACGATAAGTGGTACATCAATGGCGGCCCCACATGCGGCTGGTGTGTTACTTCTCGGTAACCCAAGCACGAATGGAACTGTATCCGGAGACCCTGACGGAAATGCCGATCCAATCATAGTTCACTAAACTGAATTCATTCAATAAAAAGCGGTTCTCAGATTGAGAATCGCTTTTTTTATTTACACTAGGTTTATCATTATCAGCATATTCAAGGATTAATAGCTTTCAAAGAACAGCAACTGTCCGTACTTTCCATCTCCTAGAAATTTGAATGCTCTAATCCGGCACATGGCAAAAAAATATGACGTTTATGGTATTGGCAACGCTCTTGTTGATATCGATTTTGAAGTAAGTCAGGATTTCCTTTCTGATCATAATATTAAGAAAGGATTAATGACTTTAGTAGATGAAGAAACACAAACCAGATTGATAAAAGCTATTGATGGTAAAAACACCGAAAAAAAGTCTGGTGGGTCTGCGGCTAACACTGTAATGGCTGTTTCACAATTTGGTGGAAGTGCTTTTTACTCATGCAAAGTAGCTGATGATGAATTCGGTCAATTCTATCTTAACGATCTTACAGAAGCAGGAATAGCCACCAATCTTGATGGCAAAACTAAGGAACATGGAATAACAGGTAAGTGTCTTGTTATGATAACTGATGACGCAGACAGAACCATGAATACGTTTCTTGGCATCACAACTTCGCTATCAACATCTGAAGTAAGCGAAGAAGCCATTCAAAATTCCGAATATATTTATTTGGAAGGTTATTTAGTTGCTTCTCCTACTGCGTTTGAAGCTATGAAATTAACTAAACAGTTAGCTGAAAAAAATGGCGTAAAGACCTCGATAACTCTTTCTGATCCATCGATCGTTGAGGGATTTAAGGGGTTATTTCATGAAGTGATTGGAGATGGAGTTGATTTACTTTTCTGCAATGAAGATGAAGCTCTTAAATTCACAGGCAGCTCTAACATTAATGTAGCCAGAGAAGAACTTAAGAAATTCGCTAAGAAATTTGTTATAACTCAAGGCAAAAACGGAGCAATGATCTTTGATGGAGACACCTTTATCGATATTGAACCTTATCAGGTAAATACCGTAGACACCAATGGTGCCGGTGATATGTTTGCAGGAGCTTTTTTGTATGGAATAACAAACGGACATTCCTATGCAGGTTCCGGTAAGTTAGCTAGTCTGGCATCCTCAAAGATTGTCTCTCAATACGGACCACGCTTGCCGATGAAATCAATCAAAGAAATTCAAAACCAGATTTCATGAGTGGTATAGAAATACTTGGCTGGTCTGGATTTGCAATCTTGATTGGCGCCTGGATCCCTCAAACCTGGCAAACTATCAAACAAGGTAAAACGGATATCAGTTTAGCTTTCATTTTGATGTATGTATCCTCAAGCTTGTTACTAACTATCTATTCTATTTTAAGCAATGATCTTATTTTCACAGTTTTGAATGCCATGCTCACCGTTGGTAGCGCTATTAACCTTTATTACAAACTGAATCCC
The DNA here is from genome assembly GCA_002364085.1 of Balneolaceae bacterium UBA3186. GTDB lineage: Bacteria > Bacteroidota > Rhodothermia > Balneolales > Balneolaceae > Balneola. Next base: position 111,667 of record DEXK01000018.1, read on the forward strand.
AGAAAAGAAGATTTGCCAGATGGATAAGTTGATTCTCGCTTCAAGAAATAAGAATAAGATCGAAGAAATGAAGCAATTAGTGGCTCATCTGGGAATTGATGTGTTTTCTGCTCTCGACTTCCCCGATCTTGAAGAAGTAGAAGAAGATAAACCAACACTTGAAGGGAATGCACTCAAAAAAGCACTATATGTAAATCAAGAAACGGGAATTCCTGCCCTTTCTGATGACACCGGATTAGAAGTTGAGGCCTTAGATGGGGCACCCGGAGTTTATTCTGCACGTTATGCGGGAGAAGATGCTACTTATCAGGATAATGTCATGAAGTTATTGGATGCTTTGAAAGGAAAAGAAAACCGCAATGCACAATTCCGAACCGTTGTTGCTTTAGTTGATGGAGACCAAGAGTGGACTTTTGAAGGAGTTTGTAAAGGAACAATTATCGAAGAACAGATCGGGAAAAAAGGCTTTGGCTACGATCCCATTTTTATTCCGGATGAATTTGCAGAGACCTTTGCTCAGATGGACCCCAATATCAAAAACCTGATCAGCCATAGAGGAAAAGCAGTTCAGAGGTTTTTGGAGTTTTTGGAAGAAGAAGAATTAGGTTAAATAATTACTAGCCGAGCAGGAGCTTCAACCTCACGTTCCCAAATATGGATTGGAACCAGGAAAGATTCAATGTAGAGATATGTAGTAGCGTAAAATCTTACGCTACTACATATTGTTTATTAACCTAACAGAGATTTTTTCTGCCGCTAATTTGATTACAACACAATCCTGATTTCGCCCTGGTTCCAAATTTATTTCCCGCAAATTGCTACAAATATTCAAACAAGGACTTCACATGAAGTAGAAATAGCTTTTACACAAGATCCTGAAACAAGTTCAGGATGCCCCGGAAGATTACACAGATATCTCGAAAACCATACTCAATTTTTGTATCATTCTGTCATGAAAAAAGCATATATATTACTTCCTCTCTTCATCTTCTTTATTTCATGCTCCAACTACGAGTCTCCCAATAAGTACGTAGATGTATTCATCGGTACTGGTGGGCATGGCCATACTTACCCTGGAGCTACACTTCCTTTTGGGATGATACAGCCAAGTCCTGTAAACGGAACTCCGGGCTGGGATTGGGTTTCCGGTTATCACTATTCGGATAGTATTATCACAGGTTTTGCTCAAACTCATCTTAGCGGAACGGGAATCGGAGATCTGAATGACATTCTGATCATGCCAACCAATCGAAAAGTTTTACTTTCAGATCCAGCTAAATACGAAAGCAAAAGAAGTTATGCTTCAAAGTTTTCTCACGATCTCGAAAAAGGCTCTCCGGGATATTACAGTGTTTATCTGGATGATTATGAGATCAATGCAGAAATGACAGCAACAGAGAGAGTAGCTCTGTACCGATTTACTTTCGAATACGGAGATCCTCAGTTCTTAAATCTGGATTTAGGGTATAGTTTGAATTGGGATTCTTTCACCGAAGGATATTTCAAAGTTGTAGGAGAAGGTGATCAAAAAAAAATAGTAGGCTACCGAAGATCTTCAGGCTGGGCGAATGATCAACATGTGTATTTTGCTATGGAGTTTTCCACCGATTTTTTACTCGCTGATTCAGCTGATTATAAAGGGTTTACTTCGTTTGGAATACTGGAATTTGAAAATAACAGAAGAGAAGTTTTGGCTAAAATTGCTATCTCATCACAAAGTGTAGAAGGAGCTTTAGCAAATCTGGAAACTTTGGAGGACTGGGATTTTGATGAAACCAAGCTCTTTGCTGAAATGAGATGGGATGAAGAACTCAGTAAGATCAAAGTTCAGGGAGACGAAGAAAAAAAGAAGATATTTTATACCGCTCTTTATCATTCCAAGCTAGCTCCGGTTTTGTTTTCTGATGTAGATCAAGACCAAACCAAATACACCATTTATTCTTTATGGGATACTTTTAGAGCACAACATCCTTTGCTTACCATTACGAATCCTGATAGAGTTAATGATATGATCCGGACTATGCTGGATTTTTATGAAGAAAATGGATTGCTGCCCGTTTGGGAATTGCATGGAAATGAAACCAATACCATGACCGGTTACCATGCTATTCCGGTTATTGCTGATGCCTATGCAAAAGGATTCAGAGGTTATGATGCGGAATTAGCTTTCGAAGCAATGAAAACCAGTGCTATGCAAAATAAGCGAGGAACCGATTTATATCGTGAGTATCAATACATCCCTTCTGAGTTAGAAGTAGAATCAGTTACTAAAACTTTAGAATATGCTTTTGATGATTGGGCTATCGCTCAAATGGCTTTTATGCTTGGTAAAGAATCTGACTATGAACATTTCATCGTTCGTTCAGGATTCTGGCAAAATGTATATGACGAACAAACGAAATTTATGCGTGGTAAAACTAAAGAAGGAAACTGGGTAGAACCTTTTGACCCTAAGCGATCCGTTCATCGCGTAAACACTGACTATACCGAAGGCAATGCATGGCAACATAGTTGGTTTGTCCCTCACCAGATTGATAAACTTATAGAGTTGATGGGTGGAGATGACGCTTTTACACAACGTTTGGATTCTCTGTTCAATCAGGATTCTGATATCACCGGAGACAATACCTCACCAGATATTTCCGGATTAATTGGCCAATATGCACACGGAAATGAACCCAGTCATCATATCGGGTATCTATATAATTATGCCGGAAAACCGTGGAAATCTCAAGAGATTTTACATCAAATCATGAACACACAATACTCAACAGAAGTTGATGGATTAAGCGGAAATGAAGATTGTGGACAAATGTCGGCTTGGTATGTATTCTCAGCAATGGGGTTTTACCCTGTTAACCCGGCATCCGGTAATTATGTGATCGGAACTCCTCAGTTTGAAGAAGTAACTATAAGTGTATCAGACGCAAAGACTTTTACAATCATTACCAATGGAGTTTCCAATAAAAATATATACATTCAAACAGCTACTTTAAATGGAGTGCTTTTGGAGAAAAGTTATATTTCTCACAAAGAGATTATGGAGGGTGGAGAATTGATCTTTGAAATGGGATCTGTACCTAATAAAAACTGGGCAATACAAACAGAAGAAAGACCAAAATAATTAATGAAGAGATACCTGCTTTTCGCACTTGCAATTAGCCTTGCTTGTGCTCCTAAGAAATCAGATAAAGAAAAATTAGCTGAGCAAGTAAAACAAGAATTTCTGCACGCATGGAATGGTTACAAACAGCATGCCTGGGGCGACGATGCGCTCAAACCTTTATCAAAATCCTCAAAAAATTGGTACGACGCGTCTTTACTTATGACGCCTGTTGATGCATTTGACACAATGATACTAATGGGATTGGATGAAGAAGCAGCAGAAGCAAAAGAACTTATATTTTCAGAACTGTCTTTTGATCATGACTTCTTTGTTTCCAATTTTGAGATAACTATCCGTCTTTTAGGAGGACTTCTTTCAGCGTACGAGATGGATGGTGACGAAAGATTTCTGGAATTAGCTGAAGATCTGGGAAGAAGGTTGCTACCTGCTTTTGATTCTGCCACCGGTATGACTTACGGGCGTGTAAATCTTAAAACCGGAGAAACCGAATGGCAGGTTAATAATCCTGCTGAGATTGGAACTTTGATGATCGAATTCGGTACGCTCACCAAACATACACAGGATTCTGTTTTTTATAACAACGCCAAAAAAGCGATGTTGGGATTATATGAACGCAGATCAGAGATCGGGTTAGTAGGAACAACTATTGATGTGGAAACCGGAGAATGGCAAAATAAAGAAGCTCATATTTCCGGAATGATAGACTCTTATTACGAATATGCGTTGAAATCCTGGCTGCTTTTTGGAGATGAAGACTTCCGAAAAATATGGAAAGCTCATGAACCCGCTCTGGAAAAATATTTACTCGACGAAGTTGCAACCGGTACATGGTACGGCCGTGCAAATATGGATACAGGAGAACGGACTGCAACTACTTACGGAGCATTGGATGCTTTTATGCCCGGAGTTTTAGTGCTTGCAGGAGACATTGAAACTGCAGAAAAAGTTCAGGAATCAAATTTTAAGATGTGGCAGCTACATGGAATTGAACCTGAAGGTCTGAATTATGTTGATATGGAAGTAACCTGGGCGGGTTATCCTTTGCGTCCTGAAAATATTGAATCTGCATACTATCTCTATAAAGCAACCGGCGATGAAAAATATATTGAAATGGGAAAAGTTATGTTCCAGAGTCTGATCGAATATTGTAAAACCGAGCACGGTTATGCTGCTTTAGCTGACGTGACCACAAAAGAAAAAAGCGATGATATGGAAAGCTTTTTCTTAGCTGAAACTTTGAAATATGCTTACCTCCTTTTTGCCAATGACAAAGTATTTGATCTGGATAAGCATGTATTCAATACAGAAGCTCATCCAATGAGGATAGATTAACCGTTATGCTAAACCGAAAGCAGTTTTTAAAAACCGGATTTCTTGGAGCTATTCCACTTGCAGGAATAGGATGCACGAATGTCAACAAATTTACAGGAAGTAAACCTGTTGTAATTGCGACATGGAATACTGCAATAAAAGCTAACGAAGCTGCCTGGAAAATTCTTGAGAATGAAGGTTACGCCTTAGATGCCGTTGAAGCTGGAGTGCGGGTTGAAGAAGACGATCCAATGAATATGTCTGTTGGTTACGGCGGACGACCGGATAGAGAAGGTATTGTTTCTCTTGATGCATGCATCATGGACGATAAAGGCGAATGTGGAGCCGTAGTTTTTCTTCAGAATTATAAGAACCCCATTTCAGTAGCACGTAAGGTGATGGAAGAAACGCCCCACATTATGCTGGCTGGCAAAGGCGCTCAGCAATTTGCAAAAGACCAAGGTTTTGAAGAAATGGACCTGCTTACTCCCAAAGCAAAAGAAGCATGGGAAAAATGGTTGGAAAACGGAAAGTACGAGCCGGAAGTAAATATTGAAAACCATGATACCATCGGCATGCTTGCACTTGATGCAGAAGGAAGGCTTTCAGGGGCGTGTACAACCAGTGGTGCTGCCTGGAAAATGCATGGCAGAGTTGGAGATTCCCCACTTATTGGCGCCGGACTTTTTGTAGATCCCGAAATCGGAGCTGCCTGTGCTACCGGACTTGGAGAAGAAGTCGTTAAAACTGCCGGAAGTGCCCTGATCGTTGAAATGATGCGACAAGGTTACTCGCCGGAAGAAGCCTGCAAAATTGCTGTAGATAGAATCATTTCCCGCAACAAAAGAAATGGAACTAGTTTAAAAAATACTCAAGTCGGCTATCTTGCCCTCAACAAAGACGGTGCCTTTGGTGCGTACAGTATTCAAGAAGGATTTACCTATGCGGTTTACAACGCAGATGGTAATCGTAAAATGGATTCGGAATTTAGAAGTTAGGTAGAATCATCCTGAGGACACTTCCGAAGGATCTACACAATTATTTAAATTTGCAGATCCTTCGCTCCATTCAGAATGACCCTAATTCAATTGAGAACCATTCCTAATTCTTAATTGAATAATTCTTAATTCTTCAATTCTCCTTTGCCCATTTCTCGGGATCATCCACTACTTCCGCAAAATCGATCTCATTTCCGTTTTTGGAGATCGTAGCTTCGAATTCAATTGGTTCTTCACTGTCTCTCATTAATAGCTGAGTTGCCAATTTGTTCGTGATATTCTGCTGAAGTACTCGTTTAAGCGGACGCGCACCATACACAGGGTCATATCCGCGAACTGACAGCCAGTCTTTTACAATATCAGAAACATGCAGTGTGACTTTATTCTTGGCTAACAACTGATGAACTCTTCGCAACTGAATATCCACAATAGATCGAATGTGTTCTCTGCCCAACGGATGGAATACAATGGTATCATCCACACGGTTTAAGAATTCCGGCCGGATGGTTTTCTTTAACTGGTCGATCAATTGATTTTGAAGATTCTCATACTTTTCTTCAGAAAGTTCTCCTCCTGATTTCTCCATTTCGTTCACGATCAAGTGCGAACCGATATTGCTGGTCATGATGATGATGGTATTTTTGAAATCGACTGTTACTCCTTTGTTGTCAGTCAATCTTCCTTCATCCAGTACCTGAAGCAGAATATTGAATACATCAGGGTGTGCTTTTTCAATTTCATCCAACAAAACAACCGAATACGGATGTCGACGAACGGCCTCTGTCAATTGCCCACCTTCATCATAACCAACATATCCCGGAGGCGCTCCAACCAAACGACTTACGGAATGCTTTTCCATGTACTCACTCATATCAATCCGGATCATCGCATTCTGATCATTGAACAGAAATTCAGCTAACGTTCTTGCCAGTTCCGTTTTACCCACCCCGGTAGATCCTAAAAAGAAAAACGAACCAATCGGTCGGTCTTCGTCCTGTAAACCTGCACGAGATCTACGAACTGCATCCGAAACTGCTTCTATAGCAATATCTTGCCCAATCACTCTTTTGTGAAGTTCATCTTCTAGTTGTAATAACTTCTGACGCTCACTCTGGAGCATTTTCTTAACTGGAATTCCTGTCCATCGAGCAACAATATCTGCGATATCCTCAGCATCTACTTCTTCTTTCAGTAGTGCTTTGGTTTCCTGCATTTCATCCAGTTTAGCTTTCGCCTCTTCAAGATCTTTCTCTAGTTGTGTGATAGTCCCATACCGGAGTTCTGCCACCTTCTCGTAGTTACCTTGGCGTTCAGCCTTATCAGCTTCGTTACGGGTCGTCTCAATGGCTTGTTTAAGTTCACGGGCTTTCTGGATAGTATCTCTCTCCTGTTCCCACTGAACACGCATTGTGCTTCGTTGTTCTTCCAGATCAGCAAGTTCTTTTTCAATGCCTTTGATCTTGCCTTTATCTTTTTCGCGTTTCAACGCTTCACGCTCAATTTCCAGCTGACGAATTTGTCGCTCAATTCCATCCAACTCCTCAGGAAGAGAGTCAATTTGAAGTCTCAATCTTGAAGCGGCTTCATCAATTAAATCAATAGCTTTATCCGGCAGGAACCGATCTCCAATATATCTGTGAGAAAGTTCCGCAGCTGCAACAATAGCGGCATCCGTAATTCTTACTCCGTGATGAACTTCATATCGCTCCTGCAATCCGCGCAAAATAGAAACTGTATCTTCAATTGAAGGTTCCCCAACCAACACAGTTTGCAAACGACGTTCAAGAGCTTTGTCTTTTTCGATATACTTTCTGTATTCATCTAAAGTAGTTGCACCAACCGCGTGCATTTCTCCACGGGCAAGTGCCGGCTTCAGAATATTTGCGGCGTCCATTGCTCCTTCCGTAGCTCCGGCTCCAACCAAAGTGTGGATCTCATCAATAAATAAAATGATTTCTCCATCAGAATCTGTCACTTCTTTAACAACTGCTTTCAATCGCTCTTCAAATTCTCCGCGAAATTTAGTTCCCGCGACCAAGGCTCCCATATCCAAAGCGACAATTCGTTTAGATTTTAAACCTTCAGGAACATCTCCACGAACAATTCTAAGTGCCATACCTTCGGCAATTGCAGTTTTACCTACTCCCGGCTCACCGATCAACACAGGATTGTTTTTTGTACGACGAGTCAAAATCTGCATCACCCGACGGATTTCCTGATCTCTACCAATTACAGGATCCAGTTTATTTTTCTCAGCCAATTCATTCAGATCACGGGCATATTTCTTCAATGCGCCGTATCTGCTTTCTGCATTCGGGTCGTCCACGGTTTGGTTTCCGCGAACATCGACCAATACTTTTAAAATGTTTTCTTTAGTTACTCCCTGATCTTTAAGAAGGGAAGCTATTGGACCTTTAGTTTCACTAAATCCTATCAAAATATGTTCAGAGCTGATGTACTCATCTCCCAAAGCTGTTGCTTCTTTCTGAGCTTTATCGAATGCCTCTTTGGATGTAGTTGATAAATACTGCCCTGATACGGATGACCCTTGAACCTTTGGAAGCCTGCCTAATTCCGCATCCACTACTTCTTCAACTGCTCTTAAGTTAGCTCCCAATTTATTAAGCAGGTTTACGACTACATTTTCTCCATCTATCAAAAAAGCTTTTAATATATGAGCCGGCTCCAGTGCTTGATTATTCCCTGACTGCGCCAGCTCTAGAGCTTTCTGAATAGTCTCTTGAGCTTTTAAAGTATATTTATTCAAATTCATAATTCTAGTCCTCTTAAGTTATTTCGATACTAATAAGTCCAAAATCGTGCCAAAAGATTCAGGTGACGGAATTACATGTAAGCACCGTGTTGATAGCTTTTTTAGCATAGCCAATATACAAGCCCTTAATCTGTTATTAATTGCAACTAATCATTTAAAGCTATACTCTAAACTCGATTTAAGCCTATAATTCTTTATATGAAATATTCAGCCGCTACTTTTCTTTCTATCTTTTTATTTTCATCTTTTCTAACTGCTCAACAAAAAACAGGATTTTCAAATACTGATAGCATTCGAACTGTTTTGGAGTACCGTCTACCTGACTGGGGGTATTCTAATTTTTATCTAGCTTCCGGAGCCTTTAGCAATGGTCTTACATTAAGTAAGCCAACTGATGTTGTGAGAGATCAAAACAACAATACCATTAGAACTGATATCGATAATAAATTAGTAAGATTTAGTGGGAGTGTAACTCCGATTTATGAGCTATATAAAGAAAGTGAAAAGCGTTTCATAGATCTTAGGTCTACAACAAGTTTTACAATTCAAGCAAATAGTGAAGACAGAGAATTTGACCAATATATTACTGAGACCAATACGCAGTTAAATAGCGCAACTATTGAAGGAAACTCAGGGATTCGAACATTTAGTGAATCTCTTATCATTGATCTTAAAGAATATGTTGTTGACGATTTTTTCCTGCTGTTTACATCAAACCTTTTCCTTTCTTATTCCAGCCAAAATTTTTATTCAGAAGAAAATAATTTACCGGTAGTAGATGCTACTTCATTCTCAAGGAATGTTTTTGCAAGACCAGGAGTGGGTATAGGATATGGCAGATTTAGAAATGTAACTCCTACAATCAGGGCTTTAAGATTGTCTGAAAGGTCGCAGCTGATGCAATTACAGGCTCTTAATAATAACCAAGTACTAACAGCAGCTGATCATTTCACGAGGTTTAACGGGTATACTCAACGATATGATCGTCCAAGAAAATATTTTTGGGATGATATGAATAACTCTCTTTCTAATATCTATTCCGATCTCAGTGTGTTTGATGCCTTTTACCTTGATGATGTGTTTAATGAAGCGCTTGGGAGCCGATATGAAGGGTTTGAAGTGTACGGTGGCTTTGAATACCAATATAATGCCCAACTTCAAAAAGTTGATAATAATATTAATAATACTAATTCAAGAGAAACTCTAATACTTAAGGAGCATAGGGTATTTGCTAACTTAAATTGGTCTAAAAACCTTGACCTTGAAAATCAGGTTAGCATACGGGTGTCCACAACCCAATTTTACAATAACGAAGAAGGAGCTAATTTTGATCGCAGAAATATTTCTGAATTAAGAGCCGAATGGCTTAAAAACCTTTCTGACAGATACCTTTTACTTGTCTTCCTTGAAAACGGATTATTGGTAAATAAAGGAAATGACGATCTCGGCTCTCCTGATTTTGATCAAATTGTGACAACGATCGGAAGTACAGTTACTTTTTTCAATGAAAATAAGTTTTCATTAGCCGGGAATATTTCTTTCAGCTATGATTACAGAGAACAAAGAGCCGATACCAGAAAGAATCTTGATAAAACATTCAGAATAAATATAGGTGCAAATCTAAGGTATTATTTCAATAGGAATTTATACTAAATAAAAAAGCCATTTCCGTATCAGGGAAATGGCTTTGGTTTTTCGGGGTACAATAAATAGGATATTAGTTTAACTCGAAAGCGATGAATTGGTTCCCATTATTTCTGATTATTTTCAGAAGAACTACTTCATCACCTTTTTCTTCCAACTTTTCGAGTTCATCATAAAACTCAGTTACATTTTCAACTTTCTTATTCTTTACTGTAGTGATTACATCACCTCGGCGCAGTCCACGTTCGTAAGCATTACTTGAATCTTTAATTCTGCTTACTACAACTCCTTCTTCTGAACTGTCTAAGTTGAGCTGGCGACGAATATCTACATCCAATTCAGCAACAGTGAACCCGAGTTTTTCTTCCATGGATTTTGCCTTTTCGGGCACTACATTAGCTATCGCTTCATCGTTTCGTTCTCCTAAAGTAACCGTAATCGATTTTTCCTTTCCATCTCTGATGATATCAAGTTTTACTACATCATTAGGTTTCATTGAAGCAATTCTAGAGCGGAACATATTCCAATCAACAACTTGCTGACCATCAATTGCTACAATTACATCCTGTTCTTTTAGTCCTGCTTTCTCAGATGGACCATCTTCTTCCACTCTTGCTACTATAATACCACGCGCATTATCTAGACCAAGTGCTTTTGCCATTGTTCGGTCAACTTCCCCACCAAAATACAATCCTAAATAACCTCGTGATACTTCCCCGTCGTCAATTAGATCATCCATTATTCTTTTAGCAAGATTGATTGGAATCGCAAAGCCAATTCCATCGTTTCCTCCTGATCGGGATGCTATAGCTGAGTTAATTCCAACAAGCTCCCCATTCATATCAATAAGCGCTCCTCCTGAATTCCCTGGGTTAATCGCTGCGTCAGTTTGGATAAAATCTTCATAACCTGCACCACTGTTTATAAGCCCGATTGAACGACTTTTTGCTGATACAATTCCAAATGAAACAGTATGCGCTAAGTTTTGGCTTAACGGACTTCCAATTGCCAACACAAAAGCTCCAACTTTTAATGATTCGCTGTTTCCAATCTTTACAGCAGGCAAGTCTTTTTCATCTATCTTGATAACGGCAACATCCGTAGCAGGATCAGTTCCTATTACTTTTGCTACCACTTCATCACCATCAAATAATTGAACTTTGATTTCATCAACATTTTCAATTACATGATTGTTTGTTAAGATATAACCATCCTCGGATACAATTACACCTGATCCCAACCCTCTTTGAGTAAATTCTCTTGTTTCAGGATCTTGCTGTCCATACGGATTTCCGAAAAACTGAGAAAAGGGATTCCTCATTATTCGCTGTTCCTGCACTTTTTCAGTGGTTATCATTACAACAGCAGGGTTCGTTTTTTCTGCTATATCAACGATGGCATTGTTTAAATCCAGAAGTGAAGAAACCGATCGGTTTTCAGCCGATGTTACTTCGTTTTCTGTTGGATAGTTTGGTAAACTTATATTGGAGTTGTTGCCGGTCCAGGCATTCATTCCAAGTAAAAGCAATACAGCTGCTGCTACGCCAAAAACATTTTTTACTGTAGTATTCATCGATCTCTTAATTATAGTTTTTTGTTATCAACCGTTGCTACAACGACGTGCTACTCAGAAATTGTATACACTTTACAAATTGTAACGGAAAACTCAGACTGCGATCAAACAGTCTGAGTAATTTATGTTACTAACTATTTAATAGTATGCGGTTCGAGATTATTTGATCTCGATTTGTCTCTTAATTTTCTCTTCCTGCTTTTGGATAGTAATATTTAAAACTCCATCCTTGTAAGTAGCATTGATAGTGTCTTCATTTATGCTATCCGGCAAATAAAAAGAACGAGTGAATGTTCCATAAGAGGTTTCTACCCGATGATAGTTTTTTCCCTCTTCTTTGTTCTCAAACTTACGCTCACCACTAATCGTTAAACGACCGTTTTCAAGATCAATGCTTATCGCATCTTTCTTTAAGCCTGGTAGCTCAGCAGAAATTTCAAATTGTGTATCAGTTTCTGCAATGTCTACATTTGGCATGAAGCTGTCTTGACGATAATTCATACCATTGTTATTGTTAAACATTTCATCGACAATATCATTAAATCTTCTTGAAAATAAATCTGTACTTGGTCTTGAATATTTGATAAGTGCCATAACTTTTGACCTCTTGTTTTTTATTATTTGTTTATCAAGTTCAGTTAAATTGTTACAAGAGAAATGCCAAATCATCATTTAAAAACAGGACTGACAGTGCGTCAAACTAAAAATGAAATTTTTACAGACCGGATTTTAAGCTTTGGAAAAGGTGTCAGAATAGATTTGACGAGACGTCAGATGAGAAACAAAAGTGGCAGGTGTGTGCAATTAAAAAATAAGTTTATCAAACTTGTAGATGTTATGTAATTAGTTGACAGTTTAATAAAGATAGTTCTGGAAAAAATTGCCCTTAGTATTTAAGACGGAAAAGAGAACATGATCCGGAAGCGTCTGCGAAGCAGGAATAATCCTTTCCGGTGAGAAATCTAGAAATGCATCTGATCGAACGAAGACCTTTAGGATTAT
>DEXK01000017.1:0-743 GCA_002364085.1 Balneolaceae bacterium UBA3186
CTATACCCGTAGGTTGAACTGAATTTTCCATACTCAAAATTAAGAAATGATCTGGACTATTATCTCAGCAGTTTTAGTTTTATTCGTTAGTATTTGGCTGGGTGAAAAAAGATTTATTAAGCTAGAGCAAATTACTCTAAGACGACTTCTTCTTGTCAGTATTTTGATGATGTTGGTGTTTCTTCTGCTCCGTTACCTAAACAATCTGGGATATTTTCCTCAGCCTATTGGCGCAGCCTTCATGTCCAACTGTTATTCTTCATTCTCGGGATTCTTTTTTGGAGCTGCTTATGCTCAGTTTAAAATGAAAAAAGATCTTGGAGATATAGATTATGTGAACACTGCTTTTATTTCTGATCTGCTTCCAAATCTTTTGGCGTTAACCATTATAATCTTGGGAATTGCACGTACTTCTATTTTTAGTGAACAAACTGTTTCCCCCATTCGTCTATCCTCAGGTATTTCATTGATTGCTATAGGTATTTACGCTGTAACTCTGAAAGTAACACCTGAATTCAGAAAAAAAGGGTTTGTAATACTGGATAGAGAAATTCCCTGGAAAGATCTTATTTCGTACAATTGGTATCAGGAACAGGTAATTGAGCTCGAGTTTAAACACAAAGATCAACTTCGGATTCACAGAAGCGTTGTAGCTCCGGAAGATGAAAAAGAAGTAGAAAAACTGTTATCCAAGAAAATGATTGAAAAAATGGAGAAAGAAGCTGATAGCTGATAGCTGATAG
>DEXK01000017.1:815-66985 GCA_002364085.1 Balneolaceae bacterium UBA3186
TAGCTGATAGCTGATAGCTGATAAAAAATAACTAAATTACATCAAAACAAACGAACCGTAAGAACATGGCCTCATTCGATATAGTAAATGAAGTAAACACTCAGGAAGTAGATAACGCAGTAAATAATACCTTAAAAGAAATTGCCACCCGCTATGATTTCAGAGGACTGCATACCGAAGTAACCTTCCACAACAAAGAAAATCGCATTCATATTGTTGCAGCTGAAAGCATGAAAATGAAAGCTGTTCAGGAAATGTTGATAAAAAACTTCATAAAACGAGGCGTAGATTCAAAAGTACTTGAATTCGGTGATGAAGAAGGAACATCTCAAGGTCACTTAAAAATGGATGTAACTCTGAAAGAAGGAATTGACAGAGAAACAGCAAAAAAGATCGTTAAAGAGATCAAAGACTTGAAAATGAAAGTGCAACCTCAAATTCAGGATGATCAGGTACGCGTAAATGGAAAGAAGATCGATGATCTGCAAGCCGTCATCCAACACTTGAAAAGCAAAGACATGGGCGTTCCGTTACAATTCACGAATATGAAGTAATGAATTTTAGATTATTAATTATGGATTTTGAATGTGTCTTAATTCAAAATCCATAATTTAAAATTCATAATCTTTCCAACTCCACCATAATACACTTATTCTTCACGTACGGAATTTGTGATTCTTCAGCAATTTGCTCTGCTTCATCAGAAGAAACATCTAATTGTGTCCATACTACAGGATTTTGCCCGGTTTTCTTGTTCCATTCCAATACTTCTTCAACTACTCCTGCCGTATGTTCACTAGAGCGAAATACATTAACTACATCTATCGAAGTCTCTAAGGGTATATCGTTCAATTCAGAATAACATTTCTCTCTTAATATCTCTATCTCTGCAGGATTGACAGGAATAATTGTATAACCTCTCTCCTTCAGAAACTTGGCAATGTAATTGCTTGTTCTATATTCACTGGCTGAACATCCAACGATGGCAATAGTTTTAGATTCGTTTAAAACTTCATTGATATCAGGCGTGTTCAGTGACATGAGCTAAGATTTTGGATTTCAAATATTATGTGTTCGATTCCTTATCTTTAAGCTCTTAATAATTATTATAATTCCAAAAGAAAGAAAATATTTTGTCAACTATTAAAGACGGTAGCACCGTAAAAGTTCATTATACAGGTCAACTAAAAGACGGATCTGTATTTGATTCATCCATCCAAAAAGATCCACTAGAATTCACTATGGGCCAAGGTCAATTGATCCCTGGTTTTGAAAAAGCAATTGAAGGTTTAGGCGTTGGTGATAAAACAACTGCTGAAATCCCTGCTGCAGAAGCTTATGGAGAGCCTAATCCACAAATGGTTGTGGAAGTAGAAAAAGCTCAGCTTCCTGAAGACCTTGAACCAGAAGTTGGTGTTCAATTACAATTGAACCAACCTGACGGACAAGCAATTCCTGTACAGATCACTGCTGTAACTGAAGATAAAGTTACACTTGATGCTAATCATCCTCTTGCAGGACAAGATCTTACTTTCGAAATTGAAGTAGTAGAGATCGCTTAATTCACTCTCAAAAAGGCTGTGAAATAAACTCACAGCCTTTTTTATACCTTATAATTCCTATGGCTGACTTTTCTCAAAAATCCACGATTTCCATAACATGTCCAAAACTAATGACTCCCTATCTCCGGAAGGAAGTTGAAGATCTTGGATTTAAAGTTGATCATGAACGTCTTGCAGGACTTGAAATAACAGGTTCACTTAACGACTGCATGAAATTAAATCTGTGTTTAAGTACAGCTCACAGAGTTCATTTTTTACTGAAGAAATTTGAAGCACATAATGCCGATCAACTTCATGAGAAATTAGTAAGTATTCCTTGGGAAGAGTACATAGATCGAAGCGGATATGTAAGTGTGACCTCGTTCATCAAGAACAAGACAATTGACAACACCCAGTTTGCTCAGCTTAAAGTAAAAGACGCCATTGTTGATAGAATCAGACAAGAAACAGGGGCAAGACCCGATTCCGGTTCTGATCTGAATCATACAGTAGTTTTTCTGTTTTGGAAAAATGAAGAAGCCATGGTTTATCTTGATACATCAGGAGAGTCTATTTCTCGTCGTGGGTATAGAGTTCAAAGTCATACTGCACCTATGCAGGAAACTTTGGCTGCGACTATTGTTCAGGCAAGTAAATGGGAACCGGGGCAACATTTTGTAAATCCGATGTGTGGTAGTGGAACCATTGCTATTGAAGCCGCGCTCAAAGCTTTAAATAAGCCTGCAGGACTCCTTCGTCCTAATTACGGTATCAAACATATACTCGGCTTTGATGTTGGCGAATGGAACAGTTTACGAACTGATCTGAAATATCAGGGAAATAAAGATTTCGAAGGAAGAATTTTGGCTACCGATCATGATAGAAAAGCCATTCAAGCTGCTCAGAAAAATGCCAAAACTGCCGGAGTTGATCACTTAATTGAATTTAGAGTGTGTGATTTCAGAGAGACCGAAATTCCTTACGGAGATGGTGTTGTGGTTATGAACCCACCTTACGGAGAACGCATCGGTCACGATCAGCAACTGGAAAGTTTATACACCGCCATTGGTGATTTCTTCAAACAAGATTGCAGTGGAAAATGGGGATATGTCTTCACCGGAAACTTCGATCTGGCCAAAAAAGTAGGCTTAAGAACCAATCAACGTATTGAGCTTTTTAATTCTACCATTGAGTGCAGGTTGTTGGAGTATGAGCTATATTAGTTTATGAGTTTGTCTAATAAAGCTATAGATAGATTAGGGAAACAGCTAGTCACTAACTCCGATCAGGACCCTGATCTTTTAATACAACTTCAAGAATTTCGCGTTTCCCATAAAGAAGCTCTTTCAAAAGTTTTTAATACTGTATGCGATATAAGCAAAACAATAAGAAAACAATCAATTGTAACGTATAGAATTAAACGTATTGATTCTATTATTAGAAAGTTGGAAAGACTTCAAAATAGGAAATTGAGTAAAATAGGAGACATTGGTGGATGCCGATGTATCCTAAAAAACAATTCTCAAGTTTATAAACTAAGAGATGAAATTGGTAAAGTTTTTAATATTAGGAAGGAAAACGATTACTTCAAAGATTTACAAGAAAGCGGATACAAGTCTCTTCACTTATACTTAGATGTTCCAGGAGAATCAAAACAAATTGAATTACAGATAAGAAATCAATTAGATCATAATTGGGCTACACTTGTAGAAATAAGTGATGTAATATTTGATGCTGGACTTAAAGAATATTCAAAAGATAGAAAATTATTTCGATTTCATTACTTGCTATCAAAGCCTACACTCAATTATAAGGAAATGTCAGAAGTAGCAAATATAATTGATGAATACGACTACATTGAGAAACTTAGTGAAGTTTTTTCAAGAAATAATAATGCAGTTCGAAAACAATGGATGAAAATCGAAGAGAATCCTAACAATAAATTTTTTCTTATTGCTAGTAATAAAAATGATATACCTTCAATTACATCATTTAAGACTTTTGAAAGTGCTGAACAATCTTATTTAGAAACCTATCTAGATAAATCAAATACTAACTTACTTTTAACACACCTACCAGATCCTAATTATGATCAAATAAGTATTGCATACTCTAATTACATCCTGACATTTCATTCGTTTTTGTCTAATCTTTTTTCTCATTTAAAGAGTCTTATTAAAAAAGCCTTGGTTGAAGAAAATGTATTTAACTCTATTAAATATTTTAACCTTTATTACAAAACCAATTATAGTCACTTTAAAAATATAATAGAAGAAGTAGTACATAGATATGATTATCACAACTCTAACAAGACAAATAAAAAACAAACTGCTCGAGAAAAAGCATGGGATAAAAAACTACAGAAAAGCATTGATCAGATTACTTTGGAAACCAAAAACTTTAGAAAAATTATAGAGTCAAATGTTCCTAATAGTTTTTTTAGAAGAGTAATTCTAAAACAAAGTTTTATACATATTTCCAAGAAATATTCAAGAAAAATGGATTCTATACTTAAACAACAAAGTGAATAACCAAAGTCTCTCATCTCATGACGAATGCCCTAGATCTGGATTTATTTCAAGGCATATACAACTCCGCCGGACGTAAACGTCCTCCTAGTTTAAACTCTTCAATTAAACGTTTAAACCTGAAGAGCCTACATGCACAGCGTAAAGGCTTTGCTCTGATGATACAGATCTGATGTGTGCTCATGATGATCTTTTAATTGTATTTTATAAACCACCTTCCTATCACTCTACCCGGTTAGTACATAGCAAGTAGAAGTTCTTAAATAACTGTAGACATCAATCATGCAAACCTGAAAAAATGGTTTAGAAGATCACTTCCAAACGATACTATTTCTTACAAGAAATCTATTATTAAAAGTAACAGGAATCCCTTTTCCATCTTTTGCTGCATGGATATGTAAATGAGGTTCAGTCGTATTACCTGAATTACCCACTTTTCCCAAAAGATCACCGACTTCCACAGTATCTAAAGTATCAACCACAATGCTGTTTTCTTTCATATGAGCCAAAGTTATTTCAGCATCTTCACATTGAACTACCACATGATTCCCAGCCGGATGTCCCTCCCCTCTTTTTGGCGGCTCTAAATCTTCATAACCTTTATCAACTTTTAAAATTTTTCCGTCACAAGGACTATACAGATTATCACCAAAAATGGCGTACTTATCCAGTTCTGATGGATAAATTCCTAACGCTCTTATTCCTAAAAAATTAAGCTTTGATATATCCAGTGCATAGGTTTGAATATCATGCACGTTATGATAGTTGATCAAAGGATTACTCCCGCCATGACCAACAATATAAACACCTTGATCTAAGGGAAAATTAAGATCAATAGCACTTTTATCAGAACTTCCATCAATAGAATAACCCATTAAACCAAATAGTACTATTGGTAAAAAAAGAATCAGTATTAAGGATTGAGTTATTACAAATGTAATGTCTTTCCAACCGCTTTCAATTCTAAAGCCCCATTTCTTTGGAAGCCTTCTTATTTTTGTTGAAACGGAAAGCACAAAAGCTAATACTATCACGAAACCAATGAGTATACTAGACCAAGATTGAGCTCCAACAACCCAAGTATAACCTATAAAAGTAGCTGTACATAAAAACTGGAGAATAAAATTTGCTCGCCCTTTAAATTCTGATACATGAAACCATATAACAAAAAGGACGGGTAAGATCATTTGAGTGAATATGATTATAAAAAACATCATTGTACATAAATTAAGTTTAACAATAAATTAACCGATATTATTAGCCACTTCAAACATTTGAGCATGAGCAATAACTGTTTGTTCTAATGTTGGTGCGTAACCACCCGAGAGAAGTAAAACCAATGGAATCTCCTTTTGTGTTACGGTTTCAATAACAATCCGATCTCGTTCACGAAGTCCTTTCAAACTCAACGATAATCTACCAAAATGATCTGTTTCCAATGGGTCGATTCCACCCAAATAAAAAACGATATCAGGTTCAAACGAACTAAATATCGAATCCAATGACTCAATCAGATTTCTGTGATATACTTTGTCACCCGTTTTGTCGGGCAACCCAATATCCAAATTTGAAGGTGGTTTTTTAAAAGGGTAATTCTTTTCTCCATGAATGGAATACGTAAAAACTCTATCGTCATCTTTGAATATCTCAGCGGTTCCATTTCCCTGGTGTACATCACAATCTATCACCAAAGCTTTGTTTATCCACATGGATTGCTGTAGTACTTTAATGGCTACTGCAACATCGTTATAGACACAAAATCCTTCTCCCCAATCCGGCATCGCATGATGGGTTCCTCCTGCAAGATTCCCTGAAATTCCATCTTGTAAAGCCATAATTCCGGCATTCAAAGTTCCCTGAACAGCTAATCTGGATCGAATGGCCAGACTTTTAGTCCAAGGTAAACCCATTTTTCTTATCTCTTTTTTATCGAGTGTTCCGTTCCAGACACCGTATGCATAACGAGATGTATGAGAAGTCATCAAATTTATGAAATCGATCATTTTGGGTTCAATGATCTCAAATTCAGAAAGGATTTCTTTTTCTATCAAATAGCGATGCAATCCCTGAAACTTCCCCATCGGAAAAATATGCTCATGCGGAATAGTAGCGTAGTAACCGGGACTATAACTAACTCTCAAATCTATGTATTCAATTTTATGATGCCCATCATTCGACCCGATCTTTTTCCGTCTCTTCTGTAGGAAAAGAACTCTGAATCAGAAAAAGTACAGCTTCCATGAATTTCAATATTTTCTTCAAGTATGCCCGCTCTCAAAAGCTGAAACTCTATGAATTTTTTGATGTCAATATGTGGCTTTGAGTAGCTTGATCGATCTACAAAGTCATCCGGGAATTTTTCAGCAACTTCATCTCCTACTTCAAATTGCTTTTGAGAGATACAGGGACTGATAAACACCTTTATATTTTTGGGATTAGCATTTAAACTCACCATTTTTTGTATAGCTTTGGGTACAATATCAGCTTCGGCTCCTCTCCATCCAGCATGGACGGCACTGATAACTGCTGCCTTTGAATCCGCAAACAATACTGCAGCACAATCTGCAACCTGAATTGCAAGAGCCAACCCTTTTTTTGTTGTTATAAATCCATCAATGTGTTCATAGATACCACCTTTTTCTACTTCAATGATCTCATTTCCATGAACCTGATCAGCAAAGGCTATATCAGAAATAGGAGTAGAAATAGAATTGGCTAAAAAGTTTCTGTTTCCTTTTACTATTTCTTCATTTTCTTCTGTATTAAAACCAAGATTCAAACCTCTGATCTTAAAATTGTCCTGAACAGACTCTCCCCGCTTTGTGAACCAAGAAGAAATAGTATTTGAATCAAATACAGATGGTTTTATAAAATCAGGTTGGTAAGACTTCATCTAACTTTGATTTAATTTTCTCAATTGGGAATTCCAATCCTGTCCACAAATTAAACGATTTAGCTCCCTGATAAATCAGCATATCCAAACCACCAATGGGTGTTCCACCTGCTTGTATTGCTTGTTTCAGGAATTTCGTTTGTCTGGGATTATATACAATGTCATAACAGATCTTTTCATTCAGAATTTCAATATCCTGATCCGGTACCGGCGAGCTTTCTGTGTTTGGTATCATTCCTAGTGGAGTAGCATTAACGATCATAACTGCATCGTCTGCATAAGCCATCCAATTGTGATAGCTACAACGGATAATATTTTCAGAACCATTGTTCTCATACATTTCCGGCCTTCTTGACACTAAAACAATTTGTTCAACACCAAGACTTCTGAGAGCATAAACAATCGCTTTTGTAGCGCCACCTGATCCAAAGATAATAACTCTTTCCCCATGTAGATCATCTATATAATTCTCTATTGGTTTTATGAACCCGTATGCATCTGTATTATGTCCGATCAATTTTCCATCCTGCTTAACTAAAGTATTGATCGCTCCGATCTCTTTCGCTTCTTCAGTTAATTCATCTACCACATCCAAAAATAATTCTTTGTGAGGAATAGTAATATTGGCTCCTAAGAACGAATCATTAGTACAATGTGCCAAGACCATATTTACATCCCTGGTTGAAACAGAAACTGAAATGTATTCCCCTCCTATCTTATTATGCTTTAATGCAAGGTTATGCATCGTGGGAGATAAACTATGCGTAACAGGATTTCCTATCAGCAAATAATGAGAAAGTTGACTTTTCTCGGATTCTATGAACTCTGAAAATTTCAAAATTATCGGGCTTGAGTTATGGACAAAAAAAAATGCGCATCGGGTAGATGCGCATTAAAAATACTAAATATTTTCAGAGTAACTATGCGGTTACTTCTTCAGTTTCTTCAGCTGGTTTTAATTCAGTCTCTTTGAATGTACCGGATTCAGCAAGTTTCTTAAATGTTTCTAAATCTTTTGCCAATTGAGCAGCTGATTCTTCGATAAACTTAGCAACTTCTTCGCTAGGCTCACCAAAAAATGTACGGTAGTCTAAAGAAAACTCAACACGTGTACGCTCGCCATTATCTAATGGTGTAAAGCGGATTGTGCCTGTTTGATTCAGGTTACCGTTGATAGTGATCCAAGCAAATCTGGTGTTGCGAAGATTGTCAATTAAGTTTGTAGTCCATTGAAAATCTTCGTTACCGATCTTAGTGCTATATTCGAATGTTTGAGAATTTATTCGATTAACAACGTCGATACGCTCCAAAAACTTAGGAAATTCAACTGGATTGCTTAATAACTCATACGCTTTGGCAAGAGGTAAATCAATTTCGATTCTTTCGTGCGCCATAATAGATTTCTTAGTATTGTGTTCGTTTTGAGATTAAAATCTTGATGATGAACCGACTTTCACGGATACAGGTAGGATTTAACCATAATGAACTAAAAATACGGATAAATTGGTTAAGCCTCAATAACAATCGTGATATAAATAAACTTTTAATTACTTCTTTTTATGTCTTTAAGTCAAACCAGACATCTGGTATTTTTTTTGGTACTTGTTTTTTCATTTAACTGGAGCTCTAAACAAGTCTTTTCGCAAGAAATAAACGGTTTTTTAAGAAACTATAATGCAGTATTAACCTCGCCTCCTAACGAATATCTGGTTGGAAGAAACAGACTTGGAGTAGATATTTCGTTCAATACTAGTTACGGAAGTGTATTTATATCTAATGAAATTCTGAATACGTATACACAATCAGCGAATAATTACGCCTACGACTTTTCTGAAGGTTATGTAGATATGTTTTTCACAAACAGCGACATTAGGATAGGAAAACAGGTAATTAGCCAAGGCAGAACAAGCGGAACTTTTATTACGGATATTATCTCACCAATAGATGTAAGTGAGTTTTTAACGCTTTCGGTAGAAGATCTTAAGGGTGGAATTCCGGCTGTAAAGTATACCCGATATTATGGTAATAACTTTTTAGAACTGGTTGCCACCCCTGTTTTTCAATCTAATACGTTGGCCAAACCCGGTTCCAGATGGTTTCCGTTTACAGAGCTCGAAAAAAGTACCAATGTCACATATGCAGATTCTTTAGCGGAGAATTCATTTAGTTCTTTTCAGGGAATGATAAAATGGGGAATCCGGAGCAGTTTAAAATGGGATTTAGATCTGACTGCAATGTGGTGGATGGATGGTAATCCTTCTTATGAAAAAGATTTAGTATTAACAGGTCCGCCACTTTCACCAGAGCCAGCATTAGAACTCGAAAAAACGTACTTAAAATCTCCAATTCTAGCTTACTCCGGAAATTACATAATCAATGATAACCTGATCTTTAAATCTGAATCAGCTTTCCATTTTAAGAAGTATTTTGACTACCTACCCGAATTAGTTACTAACTCAGAACTCAATAGCTTAACCCCTATTCAATCTCAGCAATTGGTTTTAATTTTTAACGAAAATGAAGATGGTTTTTTATACCATAAACCATGGTTCATATATATGATTGGTTTTACAACATCTTTTTCAGGAATAGAAATTGATAAACAATTTTTTCATGAGTATATAATCCATTACCACGAACTTATTCTACAAGAAGAAAATTTTTTCTACTCCACGTTAAAACTTAACAAATCTTTTCTTAGAAATAATTTATTGGCATCGATTTTTTCCCGATATAATTACATAGGCAATAATTATTGGATCAATCCACAGGCTCAATATGACATCAAAGATGGGCTCAGAGGAGCATTAGGGCTTCATTTTTTTGGTGGGAAAGAAAGCGAAAATTTCTATGGTCATTTTAACTTCAAAAATTATGCAGCCAGTTCATTTATGTATGCTAAACTGACTGCATTTTTCTGATTATCTAATTCATAGTTTCAGAACTAAATTGTGCAAATAGAGCTGGAATTACGATCATATTTAGTAATGTAGAACTAATTAAACCACCTAAAATTACTTGCGCCATCGGAGATTGAATCTCATTCCCAGGCTCACCTACAGCAATTGCGAGAGGTATTAAAGCCAATCCTGCTGTTAGAGCTGTCATTAATATGGGATTTAATCGTTCTAACGAACCTTGCCTAATAGCTTCTAAAAACTCTTTCCCTTCTGATAACAATTGCTGGTAATGAGATACCATTAGTATTCCGTTTCTTGTAGCAATACCAAACAGTGTAATGAATCCAACCAAGGAAGCAATTGAAACAATACCGCTGGTAAACATAACTGTAAAAATACCTCCAATTAAAGCAAAAGGCAGATTTACCATTACCAATAATGCTGTTTTTAATGATCCGAATTCCAGATATAGAAGTAGGTAAATTCCCAGTATGGAAATTATACTCAGTAAGGATATTGTGCGTGTAGCCTGAGCTGCACTTTCAAACTGTCCTCCGTATTCTACAAAATACCCTTGAGGAAAAGATACATTTGTTTCCACATTAGCTCTTATTTCATCCACAGTACTTCTCAAATCACGACCTGAAACATTAGCAGATACTACGATCTTTCGTTGCACATTTTCTCTGCTGATCGTATTGGGGCCACTTTTGGACTCAATGCTTGCCAACTCGGATAAAGGAATAATAACTCCGCTCTCGAGGTTAAAGCGTGCTTGCCTAATTTTATCCATACTTCCCCTATGATTTTCATCGAAGCGAACGGTGAGATCAAACATCTTATCCTCTTCCAAAATTTGGGAAACCACTTCTCCGGCAAAAGCAACATCAACCATCTCAGATAGATCCTCAATTGTAATTCCGTATCTAGCGAGTGCTCTACGATCAGGCTTGATTTGTATTTGTGGAACATTTTGTTGTTGCTCCACTGACAGATCTACAACGCCAGTTATATTTTCCATTTGTGCACGAACTTCTTCTGCCTTTGAACGAAGCTCATACAGATCTGATCCAAAGATCTTTACGGCAATATTTGCTCGTGTTCCGGAAAGCATATGATCAATTCTATGTCCGATGGGTTGCCCAATAGTGATATTGGTTCCAGGTACAATCGAAAGATCTGCCCTTATTTCGTTAAGCATTTCTTCTTTTGTGGAACCTTCAGGAACTTCAAACTTAGCGTCAATTTCTGAAGCATTCACTCCTTGAGCATGTTCATCAAGTTCAGCACGACCTGTTCGTCTTGAGGTGGAAATTATACCGGGATGAGCCAGTAAAATTTTTTCAATCCGTGTTCCCATCTCATTTGATTCATCCAATGAAGTACCCGGAATAGTCACTGTACTAATAACCAATGTACCTTCATTGAATTCAGGAAGAAAAGATCGTCCTAAAAACGGTACTAAAATCATAGCTACTATGAACAGACCAAGTGTACCAAGCAAAATGCTTTTTTTGAATTGAAGGGTAAAATCAAGTACGTTTTCATAGCCTGATTTTAATTTTTTGGTAAACCAACTTTCTTCGAGTTTACCTTTTACACCTTCTCCTCTAAGTAGGTAATAACACATTGCAGGCGTTACAGTCATTGCAATAATTAATGATGCTCCAATAGATACTATATAAGCAAGTCCCAATGGTTTGAGCATCCTGCCTTCTACCCCACTCAAAAAGAATAAGGGTAGAAATACGATCATAATAATTAATGTGGCATTTATTATTGAAGAACGAATTTCTTTGGATGCTTCGAAGATCACATCGATAGAAGCTTTTTGTTTAGCATCAGGTAATTTTGAATTTTCCCTTAGACGCTTGAAAACATTTTCCACATCAATGATGGCATCATCTACGATCACTCCAATCGCAATTGCCATACCGCCAAGTGTCATTGTATTTATGGTGATATCAAAAAATTTCAGCACAAATATTGATGCTACCAGAGCAAGTGGAATTGCAGTTAATGAAATTAGAGTTGTTCTGAAATTTGCTAAAAACAAAAACAGAATAATAATTACTAGAATTGCTCCGTCTCGCAATGCTTCAATAACATTTTCAATAGCAAGATCAATAAAATCAGCTTGCCTGAATAAATGTGTATTTATGGAGAATCCACTTGGTAAACTTGCCTCAATTTCAGACAACGTTTCATCTATTTTGTCGGTAAGTTCAAGTGTATTGGCTCCCGGCTGTTTTTGAATTGAAATAATAACTGCAGGTTCAGCATCCACGGACGCTTCACCGATTTTTTCAGCTGCTGCAATTTCTACAGTAGCAACATCTCCTATTAAAATAGGTTGATTGCCTCTCTCTGTTACCACTGATTGTTCTATATCTTCAATAGAATAAGCCCTGCCTATCCCTCGAATGGTATATTCATTGCTATATTCTCTTACAAACCCTCCGGAGAAATTTTTATTCGAGGCTTTTACCGCAAAGAGTACCTGATCAAGTGTAACATTAAATTGTTGAAGCTTTTCAGGATCAACTCGCACCTGATATTGTTTCTTACCACC
Organism: Balneolaceae bacterium UBA3186; assembly: GCA_002364085.1. Taxonomy (GTDB): domain Bacteria; phylum Bacteroidota; class Rhodothermia; order Balneolales; family Balneolaceae; genus Balneola. Next base: position 13,250 of record DEXK01000017.1, read on the forward strand.
TCCAATTGGTATAACCTGTGCTACTCCTGGAATTGCCAGTAAGCGCCTTCTTATTTCCCAGTCAGCGGCTGTTCTAACTTCAAGCTCGGAATGGTTCTCACTGTTTACACTCACCAACATAATCTCTCCCATAATGGATGAAATTGGTGCCATAATAGGTGCAGGAACATCTTCAGGCAGTGAACTTGCTACCATTTGAAGTTTTTCATTTACGATTTGTCGTGCCTGAAAAATGTCTGTACCCCATTCAAATTCAACCCAAACAATTGAAATTCCTTTGGCGGTAGAAGAACGAACTCTTCGAACTCCAGTTGCTCCGTTTACTGCTGTTTCAACTGGTAAAGTAACCAGTCTTTCAACCTCCTCCGGTGCCATCCCATGGGCTTCTGTCATTACTGTTACAGTTGGTGCAGTAAGATCCGGGAAAATATCTACAGGCATGTCCCGTACAACAAATACACCTGCTATTAAAAGTGCTAACGAGGAAACCAACACTATAAGACGTTGTCTTAGCGCTCCTCTGATAATTGCATCTAACATAATTTATTCCTTTTCCTTTAGTGAGCGTGTCCGTGAGACGGAGCTTCTGATGATAATGATGCAAGCTTAACCTGATAGGGATTTACCGTTACAATATGTTCACCTTCGTTAAGTCCTGATTTGACCTCGATCATATTCCCATCTTTAATTCCGGTTACTACCCTTCGTTTTTCAAAAGATTCACCAGCTACATGAACAAACACAAAAAAGCTACCTTCTTCCTCGATAAGTGAGCTTACAGGAATACCAATTGTATTTAAACTCTCTTTTGTGCTTACATGAACATCAGCGAATAACCCTGTTTGAAAAGAACCATCAGGATTTGTTATTTCGTAAATCATTGAAATGGTTCTTGTCTTAGGATCTATACTGCTACTTTTACTGATGAATCTTCCACTAAGCTCATCGGTCTTAAAAATTTGTTCATCACCTTGTATAGAAAACGAAGCAGAACCAACCGTCGCTACTGATTTTCGTTCAGAAGCAGGTAAATTAACTTTAAGCCAGACTTTAGACATATCCGCCATCAAGAATAAAGGATCTCCGGCATTAACTTGTTTGCCCGGAGTTATATAACTTTCCAAAAAAGTACCCGAAATAGGTGATTTCAGTTCAAATCTATACGATTGTTCTGATTCACCATAAGTTTCAATAGAAGAAGTATCCACTTGAACAATTTCGTTTATGGTTTGAAATTGAATGAGCACCCTTCGGTATTCGATACGAGCTTTTTCAAGTTCAACTTCAGGTATAGCTTCTCTCTCAAACAACCGTTTTTGTCTGTCCAGATTTTTCTTTGCAAGCTCTAACTCTGCCTGAGCATTTATAAATTGTTGAGCATAATTTTCACCATCCGCAGATTGGATGGCAGGATTTAAAATCAAAATCGACTCCCCTTTTGATAACTGAGTACCAATTGTAGGAAGATTGTTATTATAGGCAGGAAGGATGATTCCTGAAAAAGGAGCTGTGATCAAAGCTTGTCCATTATTTCTGGCTTCAATTTCCCCATGCGCAGTTACATTTCTGGTTAATGATTGTCTCCCCACCTTTTTTGTACCAAAAGGGATCTTCCATTGTTGTTCTTTTAAGAAAGAAATTAGGTTTGGATCTTCTTCTTCCATGGTAGCAGGCACATCTTCTGCTGTTGCATACACTGGAATTCCGTTCACTTGTAAAGTATCGTTCACCATTCCTTGAATGATTATGGTCAGGTCATATCGTCCGGCACGGTCGAAAACTACATCCGGTCCATATATTCCTGGAATTCGAACTTCCGTTTCGGTTAAAGAGCCTTCAACACCTCTTTCAGAAGAGAATACAAATTGTACTTCCGATTCAGATATTGCTTTGAAATCAGAAAGTCGGGTCAAGTGAACTGCAAAAGTTGCTTCCTGACCTACAACTAGTTCAGGATATTCCATAAACAACTCGGTTTTATCCGTCCATTGAGTTATCACTCCGGCTCCTTCAAGTACTTCGCTTTCTGTACCAGAATCGATCTGATTGTTTGAACCTTCGTCGGTAGCTTGTGTGGTCACTGGTTCATGTGTATGATCCCCTTCTTCTCCATGAGAATGACCTTCATCTTCGGCACTGCAGGCTGAAAAAATCAGTACCGAAGCTATAAAAATAATGTTCAATAAATACTTCATAGCTATTTGATTTAATATAATTTGTGAAAATAGTTTTAATTATGACTGTGATCTTCATCACCATGAGAATGTGTATCTTCGTCCTTAACATTCGTTGAATCTGAATCATGTGTATGACCAGAATCTTCTCCATGACTGTGATTACTGTCATCATCGTGACTATGAGTTGAATCAGGAGCATTGCTTCCTATTCGAACAGGAGCACTGTCTGAGGGAAGTTTTGCAGGCTCCTCATGAGTATGATCCCCGTCTTCTCCATGGGAATGTTCTGCTTCGCTCTTATTTCCTGAGCAAGCGGTTAGTAATAATAATGTTGAGATCGTGAAAATTGATATAAATTGTTTCATTGGTATGTTGTTTAATTATTAGAAAAAAGTTTACCACCAGAAACAACATCAAGCTCAAATAAAGCTTGGTTATATTCTTTGATGGTTTGATAGTAAAGTGTTTGCCCGGTTAGATATGCTTCAGTTGCATCCAAAAGCTCTAATAAAGAATATTGAGACTCTTGATAAGCGATCTGTGCAGTTTCAAGAATAGATTTATTGCTTGAGAAATCTTGGATAGTTTCCCATTGATCACCCAAAAAAGTTACTTCTTCGTAAGCATTATAAACTTCATTTTTTAAAGACCGCTTTGCTAAAGCTAAAGTTGATGTCTGCATTCTGTACTCAGATCTTGCAGTTTGTATTTTACCTTTATTTTGATTGAAGATGGGTAATTTGATTGAACCACCAATTACAAAACCTTCTGAACCATTAGATTGATTTTTGTAACCCAAATTTAAATTCAGGTCAGGAAAACGTTCCTTTTTTTCAACCCTGTACTGTAATTCTGATGCCTCAATAAGTGATTTCAGTTGCTGAAGATCACTTCTGTTTTGTAAAGCGTATTCAACAAAAGAATCTTTTGTTTCTGAAATGGTCTTTATTCCAAACTCCTCTACGAATTCTATTGAGGAGCTTTCATCCAAATCAGGAAAAATCAAGAGCATTAGTTTATTCCTGCTTAGATTAAGATCGGACCGAATTTTATCATACAACTTTTGGTACTTACTGTATTCGATATTAAATCTTTGTATTTGCATTCCGGAAAAAGCACCTTCTTCTTTTCGTGCAATAGCAGACTTTCGAGCTTCATTTACAACGGTAAGAGCATTTTCAACCACTCTTAGGCGTTCTGAAAGAAACCAATAATAGACGTAAAGTGACTTTAACTCACCAATTAGCTGTTCTTCTTTGAATTGAAATTCTGATTCAGCTGCACTGTTTAATGCAGATGAACTTTTGTTTCTAAGAAAAGGCTGTCCTAAGATTTCTAATGGTTGAGAAATTTGAATTGTTGTTTCGTCATAATTAGGTGAACCTGCATTCAAGTTTTCGTGAAATATACTGAGCTCAGGATTTGGAAAAGCTTTATAACTTATAGCCTCACCAATTTTACGGTCTTTTTCTAGTCTCACTAAAGCACGTTCCAAGCTATTCTCTTTATAGCTTTCCACTGCTTCACTCAAAGTAATAGAGACATTTTGAGCTTGGATCAAAGAAGGCATTACAATAATAATTGCCGCCAGAACTCTGATCCAGTTATTGGATAGATTCATATGTAGTAATGTTTGATTAAAAAATGTAACTGTGGGATGCAGGCAAGAAAGCCTGAAAAAAGCTTACGCTAAGGGAGGAGCTCTGAGAGAAAAAGAAACCGGGATTAAACTGAAGTGTTGAATATCCGGAGGTGGAAGATTTAGATATAGTAATTTTCTTCCTTCAATGATAAAATCACTTTGTGGTAAAATCGCTAATGAATTCTGAAGTACATCATTTTGGACTGAAATCACTCTGGATTGAGCGATGACTCCAAACAAATCAATAGTAGCAACTTCATGATCTTCATTTTCAGAATCAGAAGTATGATCGTCACCAGCTTTATCTGAATGACTGTGTGCATGAACAACTAAATGAACATCACCATGATCAAAAATATGATCGATAAAAGAATGGATGTGAACACCGTTTCCAAAAAATGCACAAAGTAACCCAGCCGCAATTAAAAATTGAGAAAGAGTTTTCCGAGTTTTATTTATTAGAAATTTATTCACTCCTAATAAAATAGAGTCTCAAATTTTGGAAACCAAATAACAGTTGATAAGAAATGAAAAAACTTCAAAAATTAGAGCAAGCATTTTAAAAATTACGCCGCCAGCTCGTTTGGGTATATCAAGCTGACGGCATATTTCTAAATCCAGAGTAACTAAAGTTTAGAATTGATATCTCTTACTGTTACGGGTCCTAACTCAAAACTTGCTTCTTTTGCATAGTTGAGAAGCTTGTTGGCTTTTTCATTTTCACCGGCTTCTTTCAAAATTATTCCGGCATGATAAGCAGGTACAGGCTCATAGGTTTTACCGAGAACTTTATCTTCTAAGATAGAGATGGCTTCTTCTATCTCCCCTTTATGAAACTTAACCCAAGCTTGAAGATCATAGGTTATTGGGCTTGGTCTGTTTTCTAATTCCTTTTGGATCAAAGCTTCAGCTACTTCAAAATTTCCGAACTCCGTAGCTGCTAGTTGAATCAATTCTGCATCATACATTCCGTAATACTTCGGATCGGAAGCTTCTTCATAGAATACTCTCAAATATTCTTCCTTTTTTTCTTCGTTTCCTTCATACTCTGCTATCTCGGCATACATCAAATAACTATCAGGGGACTCTAAACTTGAAGAAACAAAATCTAATATCTCTTTTGCCAGTTCTGTGTTTCCATCATGAGCGTATGCTATGTAGGCAATCCCTTTTAATGAATGAAGGTAAGAAGCGCCTGAGTTTTTTTGGTTCAACGCGCCGATAAACATCTTATAAGATTTTGGAACATTTCCTTCGTGGCCTAATCTATCGCCCAAATTACTTTGTGCCCAGGCAGAAAGACTGGAGCTATAATCTATTCTTTCTGCTCCTTTTTCTAATGCTGAAATAGATTTCGATGCATTTCCTGAATAATCTTCAAACTGAGATCTTCTTATCAAGTAATTAAAAGAGGCTGTATTAGTAATCTCATTTTCAAGAATATATTTTGCGTGTTCAAATTCTCCTGTTTCCATGCTAGCATCATAAATAATCATATAACTGAGTAGTTTATCTTCTCCAACCAAAAGTGCTTTTTCAGCGTAATCAATAGCGCTTCTGAAATCATGTTTGGTAATAGATAACTGAGCTAAGGCCTGAAGAACTCCTGCATTTTGTTCTTTATAGTAATTATTTGACTCTTTAAGAAGCTCGTCTGCTTTTGCCAGAAAGCTTACATCTTTTGTTATTCCAAACTTGGTTTGATAAGCAGATGCCAACTTTAACTTATAAATTGGAGTGTTATTCTCTTTTAGTTTACTACTCCAAAATGTAATGTCATCTTCTACTTGTTTGATCCCACTTTTTTCATTTAATAACTCTTTGCTTAGAAATGGAATAACTTCTTCATTATTTACAATCGGTTTCTGATTCTTAGTACAACTAACTGTTGTACACACTAATAGAATCCCGAATAAAATTCGCTTTAACATAATCAACGCTTTTAAGTTTTAGATAAAAAAAAGAACCCCTGAATCGGGGTCCTTAATATGATTTTGTTCTGTTTAGAACGGTGCAGCCAAGTACGGAAAAGTACTCAAAAATTGCTTGTCGTTGGAATCAACATTGTCATCAGATAGTCCTGGAAATTCAGTTCCATCTTCACCACCAAAAATCAGTAGTAATTCAACACTGATTACATCATCAGTAAGGTTTCTTCCGGTAAGCACATTCGTTCCGTCAAAGAAAGTCGTTGTTCCGGTAAGGCTAACATTCAGTACGTCCGTTGCTAAAAGATCAATAAATGCATCTCTATTTTGACCTAAAGCATTTGCATCAGATTCGTTAGCATAAGCAGGACTTAAACCTGAAAGGTTGGTTTCCATCTCAGTCCTAAAAGCAGCACGTTGATTTGATGGTAGTGTAGTATTAAAGCTATTCTTACTTGATGAAGAGATAAATACAGTGTTCACTGCCGGTCGTCCCATTTGATCAGCTGTTGTGAAACGAGCGTTCTCATCAATTGGAGTTGAAGCTCCGTCATCGTTATTGTTGTCGCTACAGCCGGTAACAACCAAGCCTGCAACTAATAAAAGGGTAAATAATTTTGAAAGATTCATTTCGATAATATTTTTAAAATTCTTGATATAATTAGTTCGTCTTAGTTAATACGGTTTTTGGCTTGAACCCAAGTATTGATTGTTTCAGCACTTCCTAATGTTGATTTAGGTACTTCCACTACTACACTCATTACATTGGTTCCGGCAAAAGTATCTGCACCGGGATCATTAAAGCTGGAAGCATTTCCTGCAATAATTTCACCGTATTGAGCAAAGTCCATGAAGAAAGGATCATCACGTGGACCAGCAAATAATGAGATACCATTATTAGTTCCAATATTAGCAGTATTACCATATTCAGTGATTGCAACTGAAGCATTATTTGTAGCGTTAAACTCTACACCACTAGTCAATCCTGTTTCAGATGGCGCAACAGGTCCGTAAGCATAAGCTACACCGTCTGCGAAGATTACCTGAATTACCAGATCTTCTACATTGTCACCTGTGTTATCAATATTAAATTGAATCATTGTGTTTTCATTAAAGTCAGCGTCAGCAGTTGCAGATGGAGACAATAAACCTTGAACATTGGCTACAAATACTAAATTACTACTTGATGCGCCTTCAAATGCATAATAATCGGTGATATCAGCATCCGTTCCACTTACTGCAGGAGCGTCAATATGATCAGCTGCAAATACGATGATTGAGCCAATTAATACGAGACTCAAAAGCGAGTATGTTATTTTTTTGAAATTCATTTTCTGTGTTTGTTTAGTTTATAATTGATTTCATTTAACACTACGCATCCATTTTCCTAACAGATTGCTTTGTTGGGAATTACTTTCAAAGAATTTGAGTTTGATTCAATAACTAACTAAACATCCCTTTGCACTGTAACTAAATGCACAAATTCGCTGACTTTGTGATCGACAATCCAAGATTGGTCACTTTTTTTATCTTTATTCTTGTTATAGCTGCAGTTTTTCCCGCTTCAAAGATCAGAACTGATTTTGATCTGGAGAACTTTTATCCAAAAACAGATCCAACCGTTCAATCCTATCAATTATTAGAAAAAGAGTTTGGAAGAGATGACAATGTAATTATGGTGGGGCTTTCTTCAGACTCGCTGTTTACAGTAAAAGAACTACTGGAATTAAAAACGATCATCGATTCTTTAAAGGTCATTCCAAATATATCAGACATACAAAGTATATGGTCTGCCAATGAAATGGTGAATCTAAATGGCATCCTTAAATTTGATCCGTTCCTAGATGCTGATTCTTTACAGTCAGACCTGTTAAACATAAAAAAAAGGATCACCACCGACTCTTTTACGGAAGGATTTTTAATTGATAAACAAGGAACTACAACCGCATTTTTTCTTGAAGTAGATGAGGAAAACAATACTTACGAAACCAGAAATGCAATAATTAAACAGCTGCAAGCCACTCTGAGCAACTACCCTTCTAAAGATTTCAAAATTACCGGTATACCATATTTTAGAAATCAATATGTAAACATTTTAAATGAAGAAGTAATTTTCTACATCTCATTTTCTTCTGTATTAATAATTTTAATGCTTTGGTATTTATATAGGAGTATATCCGGTGTTTTTATTCCCATGTTGATAGTTTGGTTCACCGTTTTATTTACTGTTGCTGCAATTACTCTTACAGGAGGTTATCTCGAAATTATGAGTAGTACTATAGCCCCTATTCTCCTTTGTGTTGGTGTTGCTGACTCTATACATATGATGTCTAAGTTTGATGATGCTATCGAAAATGGAATGAAGCAACGTAAAGCAATTATTGAAATGTTGCTTACTCTTGGGAGTGCTACTTTTCTGACAAGCATTACTACTGCCATTGGTTTTGGTACTCTGATTACAAGTACCGTAGTACCTATGAAAAGATTTGGTATTTATACTGCTGTTGGAGTTTTAATTGCTTACACCATCACTATTCTGTTTCTGCCTGCTATTCTTAAGATCACTAACATTAGAAAAGTATTTAAGGAAAAAGGCGGCAAACTTTATCCATGGATCGGAGGAAAGTTATTAAAAGTATCTTCATTCAATAGAAAACACTACAAAAAGATATCCCTTATAGCTCTTTCAACTTGTGTTCTGATTGGAACAGGCATTTATAAGCTTCAGGTAAATGGGAAAGTTTTTGATGATGTTAGCAGAGACTCAGAACTAATAAAAGACAGTGATTTTTTCACCAATAACCTTGCCCCAGCTTTTCCTCTGGAATTTGTAATTAATACTGAAGAACCTGAAGGAATAACAGATCCTGATTTTATCCAACGTGTCGAATCCTTGCAACAACATCTACTATCTTATCCTGAAATTCATCGAGCTACATCATTTACTACGCTTTTAAAAGAACTTCACCAGGTAATGTCACCTGATCAAGCAGATATAAATGCATTACCTGACGATCAAAATCTTATTGCCCAATACTTACTTCTTTTGGAAATAACTGATAATGACATCCTACAAAATGTAACCGATTTCGACTATCAGAAGTTGAGAATAGCTGCACAAACCGAAGATGCTGGTTCTCAAAGTATCAATGAAATCAGAAATTCGATTGAAAAATACTTAGCTAGAAATTTTACAGGAGAAGAAGTCACCATAACAGGCTCCACAATTCTAAGCGCCAACCTTGTTAACAAAATGGTTTACTCATTAGCATCGAGTATAGGATTGGCATTTATTTGTATCTCAATATTAATGGCTTTTTTATTTAAAGATGCAAAAATGGTTATCATATCTCTGATTCCTAACATCATGCCTCTTGTCTTAATAGCCGGAATAATGGGACTTCTGGGCATTGATATAAAACCTTCAACTGCTGTTATTTTTACTATAGCATTTGGAATTGCAGTTGATGACACCATCCATTATCTAGCACGTTTCAGAATAGAGCTTAAAAGAGGATTGAATATTCAGGATGCACTGGAAATAACTACTCAAAAAACAGGCCGCGCAATAATCATTACAAGTATTATATTGCTTTTGGGATTTGGCACATTAATTACCAGCGAATTTACATCTACAACGCTTATGGGAATACTGGTTTCCTCAACCATTTTCTTTGCTGTGATCGCAGACCTGGTAGTACTTCCCAGTCTTTTTTATTGGTTAAAACCAACTTTAAAGGATATTGTTAAAAAGGCAGATTAGACAAAACCAGCTTGTGTACTTCTTCGACTGTTTTTGATGCATCTATAGTCATAAACCTTACTTCTTTTTCAGCTAACTCATCAAATCCTTTAATGACATTCTGATAAAATTCTATTCCTGACTGCTCCATCCTATCTTTTTCCATGTGAGCTGTTCTATTTGCAGATTCTTCTAAACTCAACCTCAAATAAAATGTTATGTCGGGCGCAATTCCATGAGAAGCTACTCTATTTATTTGATGAACTTGGTCAATAGGTAAACTTCCTCTTCCATATCCTTGATAAGCCGTAGTGGAATCATAAAATCTATCCAGGATTATAACTACATCTTTAGCCAAAAGAGGTTTTACTTTTTCAGCAATTAATTGTGATCTGGCAGAAGAAAAAAGCAACAATTCTGTTACAGGATCAATTTCAATTTCCGGGTTTAGAAGCATTCCCCTGATAAGTTCTGAAATATCCGTTCCTCCCGGCTCACGAAGAACTTCCACATCTTTTCCTGAGTTAGTAATGTACTTTTTTAGAAGTGAAATCTGTGTCGATTTACCGCTTCCGTCAATTCCTTCAAATGTAATTAGCATGCAGTGAATCTAAGAAGAATTTTAATCTCAAGTTAATTTGAATTATTTTGGATTAAAGTATAATTGAGTAGCTGTTATGATTACAAAGGAAGATCTCTTTGGTGTTAATCTTAAAAGAGTTAAATGCCCAAATTGTAAAGTAAAACAACCCATCATAAGGAAACCACAAACTGAACGTCTACTTCTCTTTGGAGGATGGACTTGTAAAAAATGCGGTTGTGAAATGGATAAATATGGTAAAGAAATCAGTGTTTGATCAGAAAATCAGTGATTAGAAATCAAAGTCATCCATCATCTCGATAGGCTCTTTTGGCATGGCTAAAGCAAGACCGATGTAAATTAGTAAACTGGTTCCCCATCCCATTATAAAAACTGCTCCAAAAATAAAACGAACAACTGTAGAACTTAACCCGAAATATTTAGCTAAACCTCCGCATACTCCCGCAATTTTCTTGTTTGTTCTGGATTTCATCAACCGTTTAGCATGACGATACCCAAAATTGTCATAGCTATAGTTACTGGAACTTGAAGACTTTCCGGAAGAATCCAGATCATTATTCAACGTACTTGTAAATTCTTCAGCACCATGAATGTCGTTAGAATATATATTCTTTTTGCTTTGGGTTTTCCGTTTTCTTCGGGATTCTTTCTTAGCTCTTTTCTCTTTTTTTCTGTCACCTACTAAGAAACCAAAACCAACTAAGGTTACAAGAATTCCACCAATAATGGGTAGTGCAACAATTGCATCTTGTGCGAAGTTCGCTAATCCGGAACCCATTGGAAAACCAATTAATTGTAACAAAAAAGTAAACGCGATAAAGAGCATACCAAGGCCAGCAAAAGTTGAGAAGTTCCAAACACCTTTACCTTCCTCTTTGGGTTCTTCCTTCAAGAAGTCCTGCATTGCTGATTGTAATTCAAAATCTTCAAACTCAAGAGTAGCTGAGCCCGTTTTTGATCTGGTTTTTTGCTTTGTTTGTTCTGCCATTTTTTTATCTCCTCAGCGCTACTACGAAACCAAGTTCCTATTGTTTCGCCTTAATGTCTTTTTTTCACTAATTAAAATATCCAATTTCTCATCAAAGTCTTCAACTGGGATCTCTTCCAAAATAAATTCGCTAAATAATACCCCTACTTTTATAGCTTTCTCATTTTCTAGAAAACGATCGTAAAACCCTTTACCATAACCGAGCCTGTTAAAGTGTAAATCAGCAGCTAACAATGGAACAATTATTATATCAATTCCACCCGCCGAAGGATCTACATTTTCGGGTTCCAAAACGCCCCATTCATTTACCTCAAGTTCATCAAACGTTGTTAGCTTTGAATGTTCTAATTCTCCTGTCTTAAAATTAGTAACCGGTACAACAACATTTTTCTTCGAATTTATTAACTCTTTAATTAATGTGTGAGTATCAACTTCTTTTCTTTCATTCATTGAAACAAAGCAATGAATAGTTTTTGCACTTTTGAACTCCGGCAATCCTTTTATTTGAGCAACTATCTTCTTCGACTTACTTACCCAGTCGTTATATTCAATCGCATTTCTGCGCTTTAAAAGATGTGCTCTTAATTCTGATTTTCTATCAGAAACAGACATTACAATCGAATTAAATGATGAGAGTCTAATTTGAGAGATTCTTTTTCTAACTCATTTAATAATTCATCCCAGATACCTTGTCCGTATTTGTTCATAAAATACATAAACGAAACCATTCGCTCCTGTAATCCATTACCGGGATATAATTGTCCCTTTATCTTTCTTATTCGTTGAAGTTGAGTCTCTTCTTGCTGCTTTATAGAGCGATACACTCTTCCTTTCAATTTATCTAGCTCTGTCTCAAAGCCAGAAACAGTCTTGCCAACAAGTCCCTCTAATGAACCATCAATATCAGTAATAATTTCTTTTGGAACTTCCGACGCTGATTTCACCTCATTCTTCCAATCTTTAAACAAAGCTTCGATATCTGTTGATTCTGATTTTTTAGCGTACTCCTTTTCCAAGTCCTCGATACGTTCTCCATATCTATGAAATTCAAATGGAATTTTATCTAAAACACGATCTATTCCTGACTCTATTAAAGTTGCGCTAAATCGTGGGAATATAATTGGCATTTCAAGATCAAAATGTGGGTATAAATCTCTCATTTGTCCGTAATAAGCAATTTCACCCGGCCCCGCAACGTACCCTAATGTTGGTAACAATTGATCTTGTATTATTGGTCTCAGAAATACATTGGGAGAAAATTTTTCTGGGTGAATTTCAATTAGATCAAGTAATTCATCTTCAGTCCATTCATTAGTACCGGCGCTCCATTTTCCATCTTCTATATCTAATTTTAATCTCCGGTCATTATCATCAATAAAAAACAGGTTTGACTCACTAAGTACTACTTGTTGATGAAAATTAGAGTCCAATTTTTTTGTTTTTTCTTCTAGAGAATTAAAAATTGTGCTCCTGTTTTGTATAGAACCTTTAAAAGTATCAGACAATAGTGCTTTTACAGCCCCAAAATTACTTCCAACTATTAGTAAGCCATGTTTACCGAACAAATGATCCATCATGGATGCAAATGCATTTCTGAAAGTTGATCCTTGTTGAAAACACGTATCAAAAAAAGACCAGATTTCATCCGAAAAATCAGTATCAAACATCTCAGACTTAATAGAAGTCCTCAATTCCTTTATCTGGTCATTTATAAAAATATCAGAAACTAGTTGATCATTTGACTCAGCTTTATATTCTAATTTTTTGAAATCATCATTTCCAGGTATACCAAACCAAGATATTTCTTCGAAATCATGATCTTCATCAGCTAACCAAAAAACCGGAACTACAGGTCTTGATAATTTTTTCTCCCACTCTTTTGCAAGAAGAATAGTAGAAATGGTTTTATAAATAGTAAATAAAGGCCCGCCATAGATACCAAGTTGTTGTCCTGTAACAATAGCTAAAGAATCTGTTTGGGATAGCTTCTCGATTTGAGCTTCCTGATCTAAGTGAAGATGTGCATGGAACTCTTTTAGTGCACCAATAAACTCTTTATGTATTGACCCTTTTTTTAAATTAGAGGCTTTGGAAGCTATTTCATCATCATTGAAAGGATTCACAGAATAAAATTCACCTAATTCTGCAAAATTTGAAGTATAAGATTTGAATAATTTCGAAAATGGAAGCTTATCGTAGGAGTAAGTTTCTTTAGTCACTAATTAGCCTTTAATTTTTGAATGGTATCTCTGATTTTTGCTGCTTTTTCGTAATTCTCTGATTCAATAGCTTCTTTTAGAGCTTCGCTTAGTTCTTCTAGTTTCGATAAACTTTTCTTCACAGGTTCTTCAATCTCGATATTTAGAGCTTCTTCCAAAGTACTGGATTCTGGCTCTGTTGAAATTCCCGCTTCATTTAAAACGCTCTCTGCTACATAGATATCTGAACCAAATCGAACCGCGAGAGCAATCGCATCACTTGGCCTTGCATCCAATTCTACTACATCTCCATCTCTTTGCATAACTACTTGAGCGTAAAAAGTACCTTCTAATAATTCATTAACAAAGATGTATTTAATTTCCGTATTGAAACTCAAAACAAGATTTTTCAAAAGATCATGAGTCATCGGTCTTGGAGGTTTTATATTCTCAAGTTCCAAAGCAATAGCCTGAGCCTCAAATGAACCTATTATAATAGGAAGACGTTTGTTACCACCTACTTCAGATAATATCAATGCATAAGCCCCTCCACTGCTGGGACTTGTTGATAATCCTAAAATTTCCATCTTAATTTTCTTCAAACGATACTCTTTATTATCCTTTTAATGAATGTACGGTTTTTTATGTAAGTGTTAAACTCATTTCAATCCCTTTAGGGTCAATTTTATTTAGAATTATTCTTAATAAAAATTCCTTCTCATAAAAAGTAAATTTAAGCCTATATTCACGCCCGATTTCATTGACATTGCCAAACATTGAGGCTAACTTTTAGCTTATAAATTGTGACTTAATAAATCTATGCTCGACAGTTATTTTCCTATTTTAATTCTTACAGGTATCGCCATCTTTTTGGCTCTTCTATTAATGACTTTGTCAAGAATACTTGGTCCATACCGACCAAATAAGCACAAATTGAATCCATATGAAAGTGGAATGGATCCGGTTGGAGAAGCTCGAGAGAGATATTCGATCAGTTTCTATCTTGTAGCTATGGAATTTATAGTCTTCGATCTTGAAGTAGTATTTATTTATCCATGGGCAGTTCGTTACTTAGATTTAGGACTTGGAACGTTCATTTCAATGATGGTATTTATAACAATACTTCTGATAGGTCTTTTATACACTTTAAAGAAAGGCACATTAGACTGGGATCTTAAAACAAACAAAATTTAATCGTTTATAATGGGAATAGAATCCGCACTTGGTGAAGGTTACTTAACAACCCGCTTAGATAAATTAATAAACTGGGGACGCGCAAATGCAGCATGGCCTATGCCAATGGGATTAGCATGTTGTGCAATTGAAATGATGGCTTTTGCCGGACCGAAATATGATGTATCCAGATTTGGATCAGAAGTATTTCGCTTCTCTCCCCGCCAAAGCGATGTTATGATAGTTGCAGGTTGGACCACTTATAAGATGTCGCACGCCATTCGAAGGATATGGGATCAAATGCCTGATCCTAAATGGTGTATCGCAATGGGAGCCTGCGCTTCTACAGGGGGAATGCACAGATGCTACGGCGTAGTTCAGGGAGTTGATAATTTTTTACCTGTTGATGCTTATGTGTCTGGTTGTCCTCCTCGCCCTGACGCAGTAATTCATGCTTTGATGAAGATCCAAGATAAAATTAAAACAGAACATTCTGTTCTATTAGACACCTAGTATGAGCTTAGATTTAAACGAGACATTACAAGCAGTTGTAGACGGTTTATCTGAAAATTTTTCTGATAAGCTAATAGAGGTATATCAAAGTAGCGGCGACACATTTATTAGAGTAGAAGCCGATTCAATCTTAGAAATATCTAAATATCTGAAAGAGAAACAGCATTTTGTATTCCTTTGTGATGTTTTTGGTAATGACAGATATACCTCGGATGAACGTTTTGAGGTAGTTTATAACCTTATGAACCTGCGCACACAAACCAGAATTTTTGTAAAAGCCAGAGTAGAAGAAGAAAATCCTACAATTGAATCCGTTTCATCTATCTGGAAGGCCGCTGGTTGGAACGAAAGAGAAGTGTACGATATGTTCGGTGTGCGATTCGAAAATCACCCTGATTTAAGAAGAATATTTATGCCTGAAGATTTCGAATACTTCCCAATGAGAAAAGAATTTCCTCTTTTAGGAATTCCGGGCTCAATAGAATTGCCGAATACAACACCAGATACGGAGTAAGGCATATGAAAGTAACAGACATTAACAGCAGAGTTAATCCACAGTTTCAAGAGAAACATCAACGTAGTATATATAAAAGTCTAGAAGACAAGCATACTACAATTGAAGATGTGGATATAGATGATCCTCTTAATGCAAAGATGATCCTGAACATGGGTCCTCAGCATCCCGCAACTCACGGTGTACTTCGATTGGTACTTCAACTACGTGGAGAAACCATTGAAAAAACAAAACTTGATATAGGTTATCTGCATAGAGGCGTTGAGAAAATAGCAGAGAATAAAACCTATCAGGAGTTTATGCCATACACGGATCGTATGGATTACCTCTCTCCTTACAGCAATAACGTAGCTCTTTGTACTGCCGTTGAGAAAATAGCAAACGTAGAGGTTCCCGATCGCGCTCATTATATAAGAATGATTGGTTGTGAACTTGCACGTATTTCTTCTCACCTTCTCTGGCTAGGTACAATGGTTATGGATGCCGGTGCAATTTCTTTCTTTATCTGGACCTTC
The DNA here is from genome assembly GCA_002364085.1 of Balneolaceae bacterium UBA3186. Lineage (GTDB taxonomy): Bacteria > Bacteroidota > Rhodothermia > Balneolales > Balneolaceae > Balneola. The sequence goes on from DEXK01000017.1 coordinate 29,241, forward strand.
CGCGAGCGTGAAAAGATCTACGATATTATGGATCAAATTGCAGGTCACAGGTTTACAGTTTCACATTCCAGAATTGGTGGTGTTGCTAATGATTTGACAAGTGATGCATCTGCAATTATTAAAGAGTTTATAACCAAATTCCCTAAAGAACTTAAAGACTGGCATGGTTTATTAGATAGAAACAGAATTTTCATTGACAGAAATGAAAATGTTGGTGTTCTTGAAACAGATAAGGCTTTAGATATTGGTGCAACCGGTCCTGTTCTAAGAGCTTCAGGCTTTGCAGTTGATCAAAGAATTATAGCACCATACGCAAAATACGACCAAGTAGAATTTGAAGTTCCAACTCGTTTGGAAGGTGATAATTTAGCACGATATTTTGTTCGTATGGAAGAAATGAAAGAAAGTATTAGAATTATCCAGCAGTGTTTAGATAAAATGCCAAAAGGCCCGATCAGATCTAACAATGCTAAACATGCCTACCCTTCTAAAGATGAAGTTTACTATTCAATGGAAGGTATGATTCACGATTTTATGATGACTGACACAGGAATCTGTCCGCCTGAAGGAGCTGAATGCTACCATGCAGTTGAGTCTCCAAAAGGAGAACTTGGATACTATATCCAGAGTGATGGAACAGGACACCCCTGGAGAATTAAGATTAACACTCCTTCATTCCGAAACTTACAAGTATTAGAAAACATCCTCGATGGAGAGATGGTTGCAGATACTGTAGTTGTGATTGGTGGAGTTGACCCTGTAATGGGAGAAGCAGATAAATAATGGCGAATAACTACGAATTCACCCCGGAAGATTTAAAAGAGATTGAGACGATCAAGGCAAAGTTCCCGGAAGTTATGCCGGCAACATTACCTACCCTTTGGGTTGCTCAAAGAAGATTTGGACATGTAGAACCAGAGGTTCAGCATTTAGTTGCTGAAACGTTAGGTTTACCGGTTTCACATGTTCACGGTGTAGCAACTTTTTATACTCAATACTACAAAGAAAAAATGGGCAAGTATGTACTAGATGTATGTACTACAACAAGTTGCCAACTTTGTGGTGGGTATGATATGCTTCACTATCTTGAAAATAAACTTGGCATTAAAGCAGGCGAAACTACCAAAGATGGAATGTTTAGTATTCAGTCTGTGGAATGTTTAGGAGCTTGTGGCTATGCTCCAATGATGCAGATCACTAACGATGTGTATGTAAATAATCTCACTGAAGAAAAGCTTGATGAAGTTATTGAAAGCCTGAAAGCAGATAAAATGCCTGAATTTGAATCGGTAGGTATGCCGCAACACACGGAAAGGAGTTAAGACATGTCATTCGATTGGAAATCATATACTCCAGTAATTATCCCTGACATCCCAAATCTTCATGAGATCGATGTATACACCAACAATGGTGGATATGAATCTTTAAAAAAGGTTCTATCTAATGATTGGGATCCGGAAAAAGTGATTAATGAAGTTAAAGCTGCCAACATCCGAGGACGTGGTGGCGCTGGTTTTAATGCAGGACTTAAGTGGTCTTTCATGCCGAAACCTGACGGCGGGCCAAGATATTTAGCTTGTAATGGTGATGAATCAGAGCCGGGTACTTTTAAAGACCGCAAGATCTTTGAATATAATCCTCATCTTTTCATTGAAGGAGCTCTCATTGCCGCTTATGCAATGCAGTGTAGTGCCATTTACGTTTATATCCGTGGTGAGTACTATTCCTGGATAAAAATGATGGAAAAAGCTCTTAAAGATGCTTACGATAAAGGCTTTATAGGTAAAAACATCCTTGGTTCAGGATTTGATGTGGAATTTCATGTTACAGGCGGAGCAGGAGCTTACATCTGTGGTGAAGAAACTTCCATGCTTGAATCTTTAGAAGGAAAGCGAGGATATCCTCGTGTTAAGCCTCCATTCCCTGCTCAAAAAGGATTATGGGGACGTCCAACCACTATCAATAACATTGAAACTCTTTCATGTGTACCATTAGTAATTAAAAATGGCGCTGATTGGTTTACAGGAATAGGTGCTGAAACTCATCCCGGACCGGTTCTCTATGGTATTTCAGGACATGTTAACAGACCCGGAGTGTATGAACTCCCAACAGGAATGCCTATTCTCACTTTGATCGAAGAAGTTGCAGGTGGAATGAGAAACGGAAAGAAACTTAAAGGAATAATTCCCGGTGGTTCTTCCACTCCTATTCTTAGAGGTGATGCTCTTGAAGGCGTAAACATGGATGCAGATTCATTACGCGAAGCTGGTTCTATGATGGGAACTGCAGGAATGATCGTGATGGATGAAGATACGGACATGGTTGAAATGCTATGGAGAATTTCTCATTTCTATCATCATGAATCTTGCGGTCAATGTACTCCATGTCGTGAAGGAACAGGTTGGCTGGAAAAGATCTTGTTAAAGATCAGAAATGGAGATGGTGAGATCAGAGATCTGGAACTATTGATAGATCTTTGCTCACAGATGGAAGGAAGAACTATTTGCGCACTTGCAGATGCAGCTGCATGGCCGGTGCGTTATACTATTGACAGATTTAGAGACGAATTTGAAGCTCGGTGCAAAAAAAGTACTTATGCACTTGCTTAATTATCAACCACAAAGAACACAGAGAAAAACAGCTTAGTGCCCTCTGTGGTTTAAATAAGAAACTATGCCAGAAATATTTATAGACGGTGAACGATACGAATTTGAGGGCAAACCAAAGTTGCTCCAGTTCATTTTAGATAATGGAAAAGAAGTACCTTTCTTCTGTTACCATCCTGAAATGAGTGCGCCTGCAAATTGTCGCCAGTGTTATGTAAAAGTTGGAACTCCTGTACAAAATCGGGAAACAGGCGAATACGAACTGGATGAAAATGGTGAACGAGTTATTCGTTGGTTCCCTAAAATGCAGACATCATGCAGTATGGAAATGACCGATGGAATGGTTGTTCATACTCAGGAAACCAGCGAGGAAGTAGCTCGTGCTCAAAAAGATACTATGGAGTTGATCCTGATCAACCATCCTCTTGATTGCCCGATCTGTGATCAAGCTGGTGAGTGCCCTCTTCAAATTCAGACTTATAAGTACGGACCTGAAGGTTCTCGCTTTGAAGTTAAGAAAGTTCATAAGCCTAAAAGAGTTGAACTTGGACCTAGAGTAACTTTAGACGCTGAACGTTGCATCAACTGTACACGCTGTGTTAGGTTTACTGAGGAAATTTCCGGTACACATCAGCTTACAATTTCTTCTCGTGGAGATAAAAACTATCCTATTACTGCTCCCGGAATGGAATTTGATGATCCTTATTCTTTAAATACTGTGGATATTTGTCCGGTTGGAGCACTTACTTCTACCGATTTCAGGTTTAAGGCACGTGTTTGGGAAATGAATCAAACTCCAAGTATTGATATTACCGGAGGTAAAGGTACCAATGTTGATCTTTGGACTCGGGATAATTTGGTATTACGCCTTACTCCTCGTTACAATAAAAATGTAAATACACATTGGATGCCGGATGAAGCTAGACAAGCTTACCGAAAATTTAATGAGAATCGTATTTCAAGACCTTCTATTAAAGCTGATGGTGACAATCAGATCAAAACTTCTTGGAATAACGCCATAGAAACTTTTGCAGAAAAGCTTGAAAGTGTAAAACCTGCTGATGTTATGGTATTAGGTTCTGCTCACGCTTCTGTAGAAGAAAATTATTCTTTGATGAAATTATTCAGCACTTGGGGCGTAAATGATTTCCACTTCTCCCCTGATGTTAAAGATGGTTTTGGTGATAATTTCTTATTAACGGATGATCAGGCTCCAAATACAAACGGTGTTAAAGCACTAGGTTTTAATGAGATTTCAACTGATGATCTGAAAACAGCTATTAAATCAGCGAAAGTGATAGTACTACTGAATGATGAGTTAGTGGATCGTGGAGTACTTGGTTCTGAAGATCTTGAAAAACCTTTTGTGATCTCACTTGCTACAAACGAGACGGAAACATCAAAATCAACTGATCTTGTTATACCTATTACTTGTATTGCTGAACATGCTGCAAGTTATGTAAACGTAGAAGGTAGAATTCAACGCTCGCTTCCTGCAAAAGAAACCAAATACACTCATCGCAAGATGGATCTTGAGATGTCAGAAGGTCGTTTGGATCGCTATGGAACTAATTTCGATAACTGGGTTAACGAAGATAATAAGATTGATTGTACCCCAACTTGGGAACTCATGAACAATCTGGCAAAAAGATTAGGTTTGTCTGTTCAGTTTGGTTCATCAAGAGAAATCATGGATGAAATAGCTTCTTCTGTATCAACTTTTGAAGGCGTGAGTTTTGAACGAATGGATGATGAGAACGGAATCCAATTAACCGGAATTACTAAAGAAGAGGTATCTGCATAATGAATCCAGCTATTCTTGAAATCGGACCTTTGGCAATACCTGTCTGGGCAATTGTTCTCGGTGTTGGAATGATAAGTTATTTGAATTCGGCTGCCATCTTGGTTTATGCTGAGCGTAGAATTGCTGCTTTTATACAAAACCGTGTTGGACCAAATCGTGTTGGACCTTTTGGTCTGTTACAGCCTTTGGCAGATGTACTTAAACTTCTTTTAAAAGAAGATGTAACACCTACTCACGGATACAAAAAGCTTCACGCAATCGCACCGATGATTCCGGTAATTACAGCATTGCTTTCCGTTGCAGTTATTCCTTTTGGGGCTGGATTGTATGTAACTGATATAAATGCAGCTGTTCTGTATCTACTTGCTGTGGCTTCTTTAGGAGTTTATGGTGTTACTCTTGCGGGTTGGGCTTCTAACAGTAAGTATTCTCTTCTAGGTGGATTAAGAGCAGCGGCTCAAATGATAAGCTATGAACTGCCAATGGGTATGGCTGTAGCTTCTGTAATTTTGATGACCGGTTCTTTGAGTCTCATTGATATCGCAGAATCACAATCTATGTGGTGGAACTTCTTCGTAAACCCACTTGGAGCAATTATCTTCATAATTTGTGCATTTGCGGAATCAAACCGTACTCCTTTTGATCTAGTGGAAGCAGAACAGGAACTAGTTGGTGGTTTTCACACCGAGTACAGCTCAATGAAATTCGGAATGTTCTTCTTGGCAGAATACATGCACGTATTCATTGGAAGTATTCTAATTACCACTTTCTTCTTTGGAAGTTATCACCTTCCTTTAGCTGACCTTTATATACCTGCAGACATGAATATATGGTTAAAAGGCATTTTAGATGTCTCAGTATTTACCGTGAAAGTCTGTTTCTGGTGTTTTGTATTTATTTGGGTTCGCTGGACAATTCCTCGTTTCAAATACAATCAGGTAATGAAATTGGGTTGGGCAAGATTGCTTCCTCTCAGTATCATTAACTTCATGGTGATTGCAACTATCATGTACTTCACCAACTGATATTAGATATCAAATTTCGCTCTTCGTAACCCTGATTCTTAATTGAGTCAGGGTTTTTTTAATTACTGATTGCACTGATTTTTTTCCTTCTCACCTCTCACCTCTCACTTAAAATATCGCATCAATTGCCTAACCCTTTCATGTGATATATAAAATGTGAATGCATATATAGATTCGTACAAGCTTTTAAAAAGAGCTTTAAATCTTAAACGGAGCAAGTCATGAAACATTCAAAATCTTTATTACCACTACTTTCAATATTATTACTAACTCAAGCATGTACTATTACAAATGAAGGACCACAAGGGCCTCCCGGAGCAGATGGTGTGCAGATTTATTCTAGTACTAGCACCATTTTTGCTGATGATTTTGATATTGTTGATGAGTTTGTATCAATCAATGAGTTTTCATGGGATATTTTAGATGAATCTACTGTGGATGAAGGTCTCGTTCTGGGTTATATACAGTTTGAAGGAACTACTTCCTGGCATGCATTACCTTTTAGTACTCCTTTTGAAAATGATCTCGTTAATCTTAGATATGTTTTTGATATCAACAGTTTTGATCTTCTTTTGGAAGGTGAAGTTGCTGATAACAACCAGGTAAATGAAGACCTTTTTGATGGAGATATTTTAAGAGTAGTTGCTATTCCTCCTTCGCTCCTTTTTAAAGGTAAAGGGCTTAATTACAAAGATTATAATCAGGTTGCTGAATTCTATAATCTTGACAATTAAATATGATAAAGGCTATACACACTATAGCCTTTTTTTTTACCGGATTTGAATTTGGAATAAAAATAGATTTATAATAAACTGTTGTTTTACCACAATTAATCAATGGAGAACACATGAAATCGATATCTAAAATTTCATCTATAATCTTACTGTTTGCTGCTATTACAACCAGCACTTTTGCACAAGGAACCCCTGAAGAAGGTTCTTTAGGCATCAGATCTACTATCGGTGGGCAAACTGCTATTGAATTGCCTTATCAATTAAATGAACAACTTTCTATTGCTCCATCAATATCATTAGTTGGAGTAGAAAATACCTCTACAACTATTGGTTTTGGGATCTTACCCAGATATTACACTTCTACTAATAATGCATTAAGTACCTATTTTATGGGTAACCTTGGATTCAATAATACTTCTTTTGACACCGGAGGAAGTGCTACATTCTTTGTTCTTGGAGCAGGATATGGAGCAGAATACTTCTTCGGATCAAACTTCAGCATAAGTGCTGATGCCGGCTTAACTGCAAATATGGGTGGCGACATTACAAACACTATTAGAACCGGAGCCAGAGTTTCTGCTTCAGTTTATTTCTAGATTAGAGAACATTATTTTTTTTATTAAAGGTCATGGTTTTACATGACCTTTTTTGTTTATTTGAATTATGGAAAAAAAGAAAGGAATCAATCTTCTACAAAAATTTGAACTCTTTGATGAACAATGGTCTCCTAAGATCATTGCAGAATCAAATGAACAACTCATTAAACTTGCAAAAATTGAAGGAGAATTTGTTTGGCATAATCATCAATACGAAGATGAGGTATTTTTGATCATAAAAGGCACCCTGCTTATAAAATTCCGTGATAAAGACGTCCTATTAAATGAAGGTGATCTTTATGTAGTCCCTAAAGGAGTAGATCACTTTCCTATTGCTGAAAAAGAATGCTGGGTAATGTTGATAGAACCTAAAGGAACTAAACATACAGGTGAGACTGATTTTGAACTTTCTGTTGACGAAGAAGATCAGAATTGGATCTAAATATATGAAAACAAAAAAAATTCGGGGTTTCAAACAGATACTTCATCAAATTCAGGAATGGAGATCACAAATCATAGATTTAGATCTGGATGTTGTTCGCTCAAATCAAAGAGATTATGCTAAAATTTGGGTTCCTCCATACAGCTATCTCGCAATAGGAAATTCTACCTACCCAGAGCCAAAAGGACAAACACGAAAAGAAATCCTGGAAGTCTTGCTGGATACTTATGATAGCTGGAAAACATCTCTGGATACTTTAGATGAGCCCTATTATTTGAAAATATGGCTTTATGATCAGCGTTTCTCTCAATCACAGGTAGTATGTGGTATTAAGAGTTTTTTGGACTTTTATGAAAACACCTTTTATAAACCTGAGGATCAGAAAAAAATCGATCCTGCAAATTATGGAAAATTGGGTAATAGAATTCAATCACTTGAATGGGAATATGCTTGGGATGAAGAACATTTCGATGACACATCTATTGGCGAGATTGATCACTATGTTACGGAAAAAGACTTTTATGAAACGAGAAGATGGTTTAAAGAGCGCTTAAAAAAACCACATCGTAAAATCAAAAATCCTGATCCGGATAGTGATATTAAAGAATACTATTCATTCCGACATGGTACTGTATGGATCGGAGGAGAATAGATTTATCTATTTATTTTTATTGATACAACCTTGACTCACAGATTCTACAATGTTAATATTAACACTTAAAAATAAAATTTTAGAAAGTGAAAAAACTAACGCTCTTACTCTTATTCCTAATTTTTACACAAACCTCGCAAGCACAGGACGAGATTATTATTGGATTACTAAGTCTGGAATTATGTAATTGCGTTTCAGATGAAAATGCATCTTCAGCATCAAACATTGATGAATTTATTTCAGCTATAGATGTCTGCTTTGGGAATGTAGTTCAGGAAAATGAATCTGTACTGGAGCAAGCATGGACAGATACCACACAAGAGTTCAGTTTTGAAGCGTTAAGTAACAAGTATACTCAACAACTAGGCGAAGAATTGGCGCTTTCTTGTCCTGTTTTTGTTGAAAAGATTCAGATGTATCAACAAAATACAACAACTGACTCATTGAATACATCAGGATCTGTTCATGAACAGTTATTTTACGCTAATAAATTAATGGAAGAGTCAAGATGTAATGAAGCAATACCTGTCTATTCTGAAATCATCAGAAATCCTTCTATAAATGCTAACTTAAGAGTCACGGCTTATAATAACCGTGGCGTTTGTCGAAACGAAATTGGAGATTATTATAAAGCAATATCTGATTTGTATGTAGCTCTGGAAATGAATCCAAATTATGCTATTTCATATATTAATCTAGGAGAATCGAAAACTTTGATTGGTGATTATAATAGTGCAATTGGAGATTTAAACTATGCATTAGAACTAAACCCGGAAAGTAAAGAGGCTTTATCTAATCGAGGCTTTGCTTATAACTATCTTGGGAATTATGAACAAGCAATTTCAGATTTTGATAATGCCTTAAGAATCGATTCTACCTATGCAGAAGTATATTTTGGCAAAGGGAACACATATCTGATTACTGCTGAGTATGAAAAAGCCTTGGAAAATTTCAAACTAACGGAACAATTTTCCCCCGGCTATCCTGATCTCAGCTACTATATTTCTGAAGCGTATCAGGGACTAAATATGAATGAAGAAGCGATTAAGTCGTTAAGAGAAGACCCTGCAACCAAAAGCGATTATATTAATCTTAACGAACTAGGGTTAATTTTCTATTCTGATGAAAAGTATGATTCAGCAGCTCACTATTATTCCTTGTCACTACAAATCGATAAAAGCAGTGCTCAGATTTTTTTGAACCGTGCCTATGCCTATCAAGATAATGGGAATCACTCAAAAGCGATCGAAGATTTTTCAAAAGTGCTTGAAATGCAATCAAACTCTATTGAAGCACTAATGTTGAGAGGAAATTCCTATACTGAATTAGAGAATTTTGATCTGGCACTCAATGATTACAATCAGGCCATAGCTTATGATTCTACTTCTGCTCGTGTATTTGATAACAGAGCTCGGTTAAAAGTTAAGACCAATGATATTGAGGGTGCTATAGAAGACTATACTAAATCAATTGACCTTTATAACGCTGATCCTGTTGTTTTTAAAGAGCGCGGTGAAAGTTACCTTAAGTTGGAACAGACAGAAAAAGCTTGTTCTGATTTTAATAAAGCCAAAGCACTTGACTCAGAAGATGTCGATGAATTGATTAATGAGTACTGTACAGAATAATACATTTAAGATGTGTTCTTAACTAAAACACTTTCTATCAATGATCGTTTAGAAAATCTCTTTTGCCACTTCATACACTGAAGTTGACTTTCCCATCGAATAAAAATGAACACTTGGAACTCCAAATTCCACCAATTCTTTGGTTTGTTGTATGGTCCACTCTCTGCCTACTTCTCTTGCAGCTTCGTTATTTGTGCACTTTTCTAATTCTTGTGTCAGTGCTTCTGGCAGATCAATATTAAATAACTGAGGTAATAAAGTTATTTGTTTTAAAGTAGTAACCGGTTTTATTCCTGGAATAATTGGAATAGTAATACCTTTTTCTCGGCACCTATTCACGAAATCAAAGTATTTCTGGTTGTCGAAGAACATTTGAGTAACTATGTAATCCGCTCCTCCATCCACTTTCTTTTTTAAATAACGTAGATCTGATTCCATATTTGGAGCAGTTTCATGCTTTTCGGGGTACCCGGCTACCCCAATACAAAAATCAGATGGCATAGCATTTTCAATTTCGCCATCTAAATAAATTCCCTTATTCAAATCCACTACTTGTGCCAATAATTCAGAAGCGTAAGAATGACCATCAGGTTCTGGAATAAATTGACGATCTGGTTTTCGAACATCACCTTGTAATACTAACACATTATCGATTCCCAAAAAATTAAGATCAATGAGTGCATTTTCGGTTTCCTCTTTAGTAAATCCTCCGCAAATAATGTGCGGCACGGCATCTACTTTATAATGGTTTTGAATAGCAGCACACATACCCACGGTTCCGGGCCTTTTTCGCACTGTTTTCCGTTCCAGAAGCCCGTTCTCCCTTTTTTTGTATATGTATTCCTCACGATGGTATGTAACGTCTATAAACGGAGGTTTAAATTCCATTAAAGGATCGATGTGGTCGAACAGTGTTTGAATATTCTGGCCCTTTAATGGAGGTAGAACCTCAAAACTGAATAATGCCTTTCCCTTTGCTTGCTTTATGTATTCCGTTATTTTCATATTTGATCGCTGATACTTTTCTTTGCTACAGACTAAAGCCCTTGCTTGATTACTTTATGTGATTCGGTTTAATATGTCTTGCCTTCACAGATCCTAAAAAAAGTTCAGGATGACGGTTTTAAGTGAATCTTTGATGTTTTTAGTTATTGGGTGTTGGTCGTTCGATATTGGATGTTTGGTATTCCTAATCCCCCATTCATCTATACGCTAAATAAGGTTCAAGCCACTTCTCCGTTTCTTCCACGCTCTGATCTTTCCGTTCAGCGTAGTCCTTCACTTGATCCTTTTCGATCTTCCCTACTCTGAAATATCTTGATTGAGGATGAGAAAAATAAAATCCGCTTACTGATGAAGCCGGATACATTGCACATGATTCCGTTAATGAAATTCCAATGTTCTTTTCAACTTCCAATAAATTAAAAAGTGTTCTTTTCTCTGTGTGATCAGGACAAGCAGGATATCCAGGAGCCGGACGTATTCCTCGATAATTCTCAGCAATCAACTCTTCGTTGCTCATTTTTTCATCTGCTGAATAACCCCAAAAGTCTGTTCTAACTTTATAATGCATGTATTCCGCTGATGCTTCCGCTAATCTATCAGCTAATGCTTTTATCATTATCTGCTTATAATCATCATCTATATACTTTTCCAATAGTTTCTCAATTCCCAGCCCTGCGGTTACCGCAAACAACCCGATGTAGTCTTGTTTTCCTGAGCTTAAAGGAGCAATAAAGTCCACTAAACTAGAATTTGGTTGTCCAGTTCTTTTTTCGGCTTGCTGTCGAATGAAATGAAATCTTGCCTTAGTTTCCTTTCTGGTACTATCTCTATAAACGAGTATATCTTCACCAACTGCTGCAGCAGGAAATAAGCCGATCACGGCTTTAGCTATCAGAGAATTATCTTTGATAATTATATCAAGAAGTTCGTTAGCATCATTTATTAATTCCCTGGCTTGTTCACCAACCACATCATCTTGCAGGATTGTGGGGTATTTCCCTGTTAACATCCATGTTTTAAAAAACGGTGTCCAATCAATAAACTCACGCAACTCATTCAGGTCTAGATCATCAAAAACCTTAGTTCCTGTAATTTTTGGTTTTGGAAGCTCAGAAGATTCCCAGTCAATTTCCGTTCTATTTGACTTAGCATGGTCAAAACTTAAGTAATTCTTTTTCTGAGTTCTTTTTGCATGATCGTCTCGTAATTTCGAATATTCTGATTTAATTCTTTCTGCAAACTCCAGTTTTGAATCTTTCAACAGATCGGTACAAACCGTAACTGCTCTGGAAGCATCCAAAATATGAACAACAGGAGACTCATAATTAGGATCGATCTTTACCGCTGTGTGAATTCTGGAAGTAGTAGCACCACCAATTATCAAAGGTAAATTCATTCCTCGTTTTTTCATTGCCCGAGCTACGCTTACCATCTCATCCAACGAAGGAGTAATCAAACCACTAAGACCTATTACATCTACATTATGTCTTTCAGCTTCGTCCAAGATCTTCTCGGCAGGTACCATTACACCAAGGTCTATTACATCGAAATTGTTACAAGCCAGAACCACGCCAACTATATTCTTTCCAATATCATGTACATCTCCTTTTACTGTGGCTAACAATACTTTACGCCGCTCTGAAGTATCCTTATTTTTCTTTTTTTCTTCCTCCAAAAAAGGTGTTAGATAAGCCACAGCTTGTTTCATTACTCTAGCACTTTTCACAACTTGAGGCAAAAACATTTTTCCGGAACCAAACAGATTCCCAACTACATTCATCCCATCCATCAACGGACCTTCAATTACAATAAGAGGGCTTTGATATTTTAAGCGAGCTTCTTCTGTATCTTGCTCTATATGAGTCGTAATGCCTTTTATGAGTGAATGTGATAGACGTTCTTCCACAGAACCTGATCGCCATTCCTGAACCCCTACCTCCTTGGTAGTATCTGTATCTTTATACTTTTCAGCGATTTCCAGAAGCCTTTCGGTAGCATCATCCTTACGATCTAATAGTACATCTTCTACAGCGATGAGAAGATCTTGCGGAATATCTGAATAAACTTCTAGCTGTGTAGGATTTACAATTCCCATATCCATTCCATGTTGGATTGCGTGATATAGAAAAGCACTATGCATAGCTTCACGAACCTTGTTGTTCCCTCTGAAAGAAAATGACACATTACTGACTCCCCCAATAATATGGGCTCCTGGAAGGTTCTCCCGAATCCATTTTGCTGCTTCAAAATAGTCCAAGGCATTTCTTCGGTGTTCTTCCATTCCTGTTGCTACCGGGAAAATATTTGGATCAAGAATTATATCTGAAGGATCGAATCCTACGGTATTAACCAAAAGATCGTACGAACGTTTACATATCTCTATTCTCCGATCAAAACTATCCGCCTGACCTTCTTCATCAAAAGCCATCGAAATAACAGCTGCTCCAAACCTACGTACAATTTTAGCTCGTTTAATAAACTCTTCTTCCCCATCTTTAAGACTTATTGAGTTTACTACTCCTTTTCCTTGTAACGTTTTAAGACCTGCAACGATTACCGACCACTTAGAAGAGTCAACCATGATAGGTATTTTTGATATCTCCGGTTCTGATGCGATGAGATTAAGGAAATTTGTCATTTCATCTTCAGAATCCAGCATTCCTTCGTCTAAGTTAACGTCCAGAATCTGAGCTCCGCCTTGCACTTGCTCCAAAGCTATACTAAGTGCGGCTTCATAATCTTTCGCCTTAATAAGGTTCAAAAACCGTTTAGAGCCTGTTACATTTGTACGTTCACCAACATTTACAAAATTAGAATCCTCTGTAATAATTAGAGGTTCAAGTCCGCTCAGTTTAAGAGGCAATGATTTCATAGGGCAATCTCCTTTTTGGAGATGGAACGTGGCCTTTTCCCTTCTACTAATTCTACCATGGCTTTTATATGCTCCGGTGTAGTTCCACAGCAGCCGCCCAAAATATTTACTAAACCATCATTTACATAAGATTCTACTTCTTTTGCCATTGCTTGAGGTCCCTGATCGTATTCCCCAAACTCGTTTGGTAAACCGGCATTGGGGTATGCACTTGTAAAAACCTTAGAGTGTTTAGATAAGATTTCTATATAAGGACGTAATTGATTAGCACCTAATGCACAGTTCAATCCAATACTCAGTAATGGAACATGGGAAAGAGAAATCAAAAAAGCTTCTGCTGTTTGACCTGAAAGTGTTCTTCCACTTGCATCTGTAATAGTACCTGAAACCATGATGGGTAATTCTTTTCCTTTTTCATCAAATACTTCCAGAGTTGCAAACAAAGCCGCTTTTGCATTTAAAGTGTCGAAAACAGTTTCTACCAAAATAAGGTCAGCCCCTCCATCAATAAGACCTCTTACCTGTTCCGCATACGCAGAAACAAGGTCATCAAAAGAGATAGAGCGAAATCCAGGTCGATTTACATCAGGAGACAGAGAAGCAGTTCTATTAGTAGGGCCTACTGATCCTGCAACGAATCTCGGCTTATCAATAGTTAAAGAAGTATATTTGTCTGCGGCTTTTCGTGCTATTTCTGCAGATACTTTGTTTAGTTCATATACCACTTCTTCCAGTCCATAATCAGCTTGAGCAATAGATGTTCCACTAAAAGTGTTCGTTTCTATAATATCTGCTCCAGCCTCTAAATACTTTTCATGTATTTCCAGGATAATTTCTGGTCTAGTCAAAGAAAGTAGATCGTTATTCCCTTTTAGATCTTTTTTTGATTCTGTAAATCGTTTCCCTCTGAAATCATCTTCATTTAGGTCATAACGCTGAATCATGGTGCCCATAGCACCATCTAGAATCAGTATTCTTTGCTCTAATTGTGTTGTAATATTCACTCTTAAAATGATTAGCCACTAAGAAAGAGTGAGGAAAAAGATCTCTTATTTTTCTCCGAAATGATCGAAGTGGGATTTGGCACCTTTCTCGATTAAATCGGATGGTTGCCAAGACTTCACAGGGCCCATTCCCTCAGTCTTTCTTAATAAGCATTAAAATTAGGTGGTAAATATAACACAAATGAATCTTTTGACAAATCAATTTCACAGACTTGTTCTTATCCCAAAATGCACTTTTCCGTTACCCAATGTTTCGGTAGATGAAAGTGCATATGTAAATTTCAATCTTCCAATCGCAGTTCTGAAACTCAATCCAAACCCGCCTGAGTAAAGAAAATCTTGTTGGGTGAAACTATTGTCTGTTTCGGAATATAATTGAGGTCTTTTGTACACACCTGCCGCTGTAAACAAAAACAGGTAAGAATATTGATCTGTAAGAAAACGATACTCGATATCTCCCCAAAGTAACTCAGATGCTGTAAATTGCTCTTCAGAATAGCCTCGTAAAGAATTAGCACCTCCGAATCTGACAAGATCACTTTCTGTAAACTGATCTCCGATCACATAAAACCCATTAATACTGGTAGCCAAAACAGAGTTTTCAAACAGTGGGATATATCCATTTACTTTCGTTTCTAATCTCTGTTGACGAAATGCTAGCGCTGAATCGTCTTCAATATCTTTATTAGCTACTCCATAGATAACATCTAAAGAAAAGCCTGAGGTCGGAACTTCTCTCCTGTCCAGTTTTGAATATTTAAATCCAAGATCACCACCTTGTTTCTTCCCATCCGGTTCTTTTGAAAAACCAGAATCACTCCCTGAACTGGAATTCAAAGAATAGATCCTGCTCTTAATACTGAGATTGGAGTTAATGAAATAACTGCCCGACAACCCTAAATTTCTAGTTTGATAGGTTGTGTCATTCTGATAGAGTGAAAAGTCCATTCCAATGCTTAGTGGAATATTTAATATCCAATCCTGAGATATTCCAAGGTTTAAGCGGCTTGTTTCAGGTTTTAAGCGCTGATATTGTAATTCGAAGGCATTGCCCTCTCTTAACACATTCCAAAGCGATATATCCAGATCTCCAACAATTTGTCCCTTACCTGTTTCATCAGGTACAAAACCGATCAAGCCATCCAGTTGATTCAGATTTTGCTCTTTAACTTCAAACAAAACTACATAGTTGTCATTTTCTTCGTAAATAACCGGATCTGAGACTTGCTCAACTAACTCACTGGAACTAAGATTTCTTCTGATCTGCTCAAGGTTTTCTTTTGATGCCATAAGAGAATCTTCCATTTTAGCCAATCTGGATAAATACCTTTGAGAGCTGATCCTGTTTCCTTTAAAAATGATCTTGCTCAACAAAGTTAGTCGCCCCTTTTCTCCTGATACAAACACCGATACTGTTCCGGACAAAGAATCCAGCCTGATCTCTGAAACACTTAATTCAGCATTGTAATAACCCTGATTTATTAACTTATCATATTCAGTTTTCAACCTGTTTTCGATGAGGTCTGCAGAATAAAACTCGCCCATTAACGCATTATCTGCTATGGTACTGTCATTCTCTAATTCAAAAACTAAATCACTTAACTTATATCTCTGTCCGGTTTTAACTTGGATTGGCTCTTCATCTGTTGATGAAATCTGAACATCGAAATATCCCTTATCAGTATAGAAAGCTGATAGCTGTTGAATTGTACTTTTGTGATTTTCTTCCGGCAGGATTATACTTCTGGAGATTTCACCGTTCTCTAGTACCTGAATTGATCTTTCCTGAGCAAAACCTATCCCTGGTATACTAATCAATAATACTAAAGAGAAAAGGAATTTAGTCATGAAAGCTAAACGATGAGTCTAGCGGATAATTTCGGCTACAAAATTCGGTAATGCAAATGATCCCTGATGAACTTCCTTATTGTAGTATTTAAGTTCACTTCCGAACTCTGATAATCCCTTTTCTATTCTTTCAAAGATTTCCGTTTCCTCAAGTTGTTTTCCTTTGGAAGCAAAAGCAAAACTCCACATTCCCGCCGGATATAACGGGATGAAGCCCAGATACATAGAGGATTTATCAAATACTAATTCTAATGCATCAAAAACTTGTTTAATGCTTGAATGATACTCTTCAACCCATGGCGATTCCGTCTGACCTGTAAGCACGCCGTCTTTCTTTAAAGCTGTAAAACATAATTCAAAGAATTCCTTTTCAAACAATCCTTCTGCGGGACCAACAGGATCGGAACCGTCTATAATTATCACATCATATTCAGCAATCGAATTCTTAACGAAAGCGATGCCATCTACAAAAAACACATTTAAACGAGGATCTTCCCATGCTCCCACTTCGGGTAAAAATTCTTTCGAAGCCCTGACTACAGCTTCATCAATTTCCACCATATCAACTTGTTTGACTGAAAAATGTCTAAGTACTTCTCTTGCCGTTCCACCATCTCCACCTCCAATGATCAACACTTTTTCAGGATTCGGATGTGAAAACATACCTACATGCGCCAGCATTTCATGATAAACGAACTCATCCTTTTCGGAAAGCATCACCATTCCATCGATGGTCATCAGGTTTCCCCATGTATCCGTTTCAAAAACTTCAACCTTCTGATACGGAGTTTGCTCAGAAAAGAGAACTTTGTTTACTCCTACGGTAAGCCCCGTTCTTTTGTGATAATACTCAGTGTAGTTTTGAGTTTTGAGTTTTGAGTTTTTAGACTGTTTCATTCTTAATTTATTTCAATAACATTTAGTATTACAACTTTATCACTCATCACTAAAAACTGATCACTCAAAACTAATCCTCATACCAAAGAACGGCAGCCGCAAACGTAGCAGCACACTTAGTAACCTGATGTTCAACACCAACAAACTTGATCTCTTTAAGAGCTCTCTTTCTATATTCGAAGGCGTCCACAACCATTTGCTTCACAATAGTTTCCACATATTCCAAACGGGTATGATCTTCGAATTCCATGATCACTCCGGGTTGCGTTTCATCTTCAGGAATTCCAACAGCAATTGCAGAAGCGATCCACATTTGTGGAGTTTGCGAATCAATATGAGCATACGCTAATGGAATTAATCCACCGCCCGGTAATTCTATTTCATCTCTGGAAACTTCCTTTGCGCCCGGAGGACAGATACTACTCATTCTCATAAGATTGGTATCTCCAACTCCTGCCTCAAGCAGTGCATTATCAAAAGCGTTCAATCTTGTATTTCCTTCCGCCGCCCCTGAAACCAAACAATATACGTTCGGGGTTTCTACCATTGTCATCTTAGACTTCATTCTATCTTAATTCTCTTTTACTGTTTCTGTTGAAGGTTTGAAAAGCAATCTTTGTCCTTGTGGTACTTTGAATAAACCCCTCTTCATTTCCATACTGGATATATTTTTGGAAGAAAACGCTTCCTTTAGAAATTCCTGGATCAACCAGGGATCGATCGTATCACCGCAGGTAAAAATATCTACTGCCGCATAATTATATTCCGGCCAGGTGTGTATGGCTACATGCGATTCAGCGATCACAACTACTCCACTAACGCCATAAGGACTGAATTTGTGGAAATTATGCGAAATAATGGTCGCATTAGCTTCCTTTGTAGCGTTAAGCATTGCTTCTTCAATAAATTCAACATCATTTATTGAGGAGCTGTCGCAATCATAAAATTCAACTAAGATCTGTCTTCCAAGTGCTTCCAATAATCAGGATAGTTAAAAAATTAATAGTATGGATTAACCGCTTTGGTTATTATTGATGAACAGTTATACTTAAAAAAAGTTCAAAAATTTCATCAATCTTTTTTCAAAGTCCCCAAGATACGGATATTTCTAAAAATTCAATGATTAAGACTTCTAAAAAAATTTCGAAAGCTAAAGCGATTGAAATTTATACTTCACTCCTTCTTCCTCGACAGATCGAGGAACGCATGCTGAACCTTCTCAGACAAAACAAGATCAGTAAATGGTTTTCAGGAATTGGTCAGGAGGCCGTCGCTGTTGGTGTCACAATTTCTTCCAAAAAAGAAGACTTCATCCTGCCGATGCACCGGAATCTTGGTGTGTTTACCAGCCGAAAAGTCCCTTTCTACCCATTATTCTGTCAACTTTTTGGTAAAGCGGATGGATTCAGTGGTGGACGCGAACGCTCTTTCCATTTCGGAACCCTGGAGCATAACATCGTTGGAATGATCTCTCATTTAGCCGCAATGATGCCGGTGGCAGATGGGCTTGCATTAGCTTCAAAGGTTCGTAATGAAGATTCTGTAGCTTTCTCTTTTTGTGGTGATGGCGCTACTAGCGAAGGTGATTTTCATGAAGCACTGAATTTAGCAGCCGTCTGGAAACTTCCTGTTGTCTTTGTTATTGAGAACAACGGATACGGGCTTTCCACTCCAACAAATGAGCAATTTGCCTGCGAAAAACTTTCTGATCGTGCCAAAGGGTATGGAATGAAAGGCTTTCATATCGATGGGAATAATATCCTTGAAGTAATGGAAACCGTTGAAAAAGCCCGAAAACTGGCTTTAAAAGGTGAGCCCGTTTTGATAGAAGCCAAAACCTTTCGCATGCGTGGACACGAAGAAGCTTCCGGAACCCATTACGTTCCTGATATTTTATTCAAAGACTGGGCTGAAAAAGACCCTATTCTAAGGTTTGAGCAATTCTTAGAAAAAGAAGGATTTGCAGACCAAAAAGAGTTTGAGAAGATCAAAGAAGAAGTAAAAGCTTCCTTCAAAGAAGATCTGGATAAGGCGTTAAAAGCTGATGAACCGGTTTGGGACAAGAAAAAGGAATTGGGAGCGGTTTATGCGGAAGCACCGACTTCAAAACCTACTCCCAGCAATGGTAAAAAGGTAGAACGTAGATTTGTAGATGCCATTCAGGCCGGATTGAAGCAAGCGTTTGAAGAAGATGATTCTACCATTATTCTAGGACAGGATATTGCAGAATATGGCGGAGTGTTTAAGATCACTGAAGGCTTCTTAGAACAGTTCGGCACTGACAGAGTACGTAATACTCCAATAATTGAGTCGGGAGCCTTAGGAGCTGCACTAGGACTTTCTTACGCCGGAATGAATCCTGTAGTGGAGATGCAGTTCTCTGATTTCATTTCTTGTGGATTTAATCAGATCGTGAATAATATTGCAAAATCTCATTACCGATGGAGTCCTGCTGTAAATATGACCATTCGCGCTCCTCATGGTGGTGGAGTTGGTGCCGGACCATTTCATTCCCAATCTCCGGAAGGTTGGTTTATGCAAATCCCCGGTTTAAAAGTTGTGGTTCCGGCTACCGTTGAAGATGCTCAGAATTTGCTGTACAGTTCTATGTTCGATCCGAACCCAGTGTTATTCTTTGAGCACAAAAAACTGTACCGTAGTATTCGTGAAGATGTTTCCGAAAAAGCGGTGTATGAACCACTCGGAAAAGCTAAAGTTCGCAGAGAAGGAACTGATGCCACAATCGTTACTTACGGTATGGGCGTTTGGTGGGCATTGGAAACAGCAGAAGAATTAGCCAAGCAAGGAATCTCACTGGAAGTGATCGATCTGCGAACCCTCCTTCCCCTCGATCTGGAAACGATCAAGACATCTGTTGCCAAAACTCACAAAGTGTTGCTATTACAAGAACCTTCTCTAACGATGGGACCAATGGCTGAAATCTCAGCGCTGATCTCCGAACATTGCTTCGAAGAACTGGATGCCCCTGTAATCAGATGTGGCTCTTTGGATATGCCCATACCCTTCAACAAAGCACTGGAAGATGAGTTTTTGAACATCCAATTGTTGAACACCCAACTGGAGAAGTTGCTGAGCTATTAATTTTATTTTTATTAATTTATGTTTTTTAATGACTTATGAAAATTTATTAAAAAAAATACTGTATAAAAGAATAAATATGGAATAAATTTGGAATAATTTTACTACATTTGTTACGTAAATTTAAATTCAACTATTGGTCAAATGAGAATAGAACAATTAGGGCTTTTTCGAAGCAAAGAAGATTTTAACTCAAATGATTTAGAATCTGAATCCAATCAGATTTTTTTCAAACAATTAGGTTTATCAGTTGCTAAAGGTTTTAATAATTTTAGCCAGCAAAATATCATTAACTATGATTCTTCAACTAAAGCAGCAATGTTGAATAATGATATAACAAAAGAGATTGAAAAGAACTGTACTTTTCATGGTTTTAATTTTGTTCAATCATTATCAAATACTAAAAGATGTTTGGGAATCTTGAATTCTAAGTATGTAGTTCTTTTCAAAAAATCTCCTGTTTCAAACATTAAAACGAAACAAAATGATTTGATTAAAACGCAAAAGTTAAGTAAGCATGCAATTTTTGCTTCTTACACTGTTGATGAATTTTGGAGTAAAATTGAAAAACTTGAAATTATTTACTTTCATGGAAAAAAAATTATTTACTCACTTAATCTTTCTAATTATCTAACTATTGCCTCACCTATGGAAGTTGTAAAAGATTCATTACCTACTCCATCTGTGAAACTAAAAACAAAAAAGACATCTGAAAAATAAAATGACCTCAGTTTTTAATCCTAGTATGCTAATCCTTGCTAGAGAGTCTAGAGGATTGACTCAGTCTAAGCTTTCTGAACTAATTGGATTATCTCAAGGTAAATTATCTAAAGTAGAGAAAGGCCTTCAAACTTTACCTGAAGATATGCTAGAAGATATCGCTAAAAAATTAGCCTATCCAATCAATTTCTTTTTTCAAACTACTCCTACTTCCCCTGTTAGTCACTATTATTATCGTAAGAAAATTACTATTCCCCAGAAAACGATAATGCAAATTGAGTCATCAATAAAAGTATGCAGGCGTAATATTGACATTCTTACTGAATCAATTGAGTTACCAGAATTCCCATTACCAACTTTTGATTCATCACTAGAAACACCAGAAGAAATTTCTAGAAAAGTCCGTTACATACTTAATTTACCAAGGGGACCAATTCAAAACTTAACTAAGCTTGTTGAAAATCTGGGAATATTAGTTTTTAAAGTTGATTTCCTGCATGATAAAATGGATGGGCTTTCAACTGTAAGTGAAAAGGGAAATCATATTATATTTTTGAATTCTAGTATGTCAAATGATCGTCAGAGATTTTCTCTAGCCCATGAATTAGGACATATAGTTATGCACTTTGACTTACCCTCACCTACTGTTGATGTAGAAGATGAAGCCAATCGTTTTGCTTCTGAGTTTCTTATGCCAGAAGAGGATATTAAGCCCTCACTTCGTTATCTAAACTTTTCCAAGCTTGGCGATCTTAAACGATATTGGAAAGTTTCAATGAAATCTCTTGTTTATAGAGCAAAAATACTTAAAACCATTACAGAAAAGCAGTATAGAAATTTCCAAATAAACTTTTCTCGAAAAAAGATAAACATTAATGAGCCTATACTGTTACCAGAAGAAGAACCATTTCTTATTAAAGAAATAATTCGGCTTCATCTTCAAAATCTGAATTATTCAATTGATGAGTTATCCGATTCTCTCTTTTTATTGAGACAAGAATTTGAAGAATTATTTATGGCTTTTAATAAGCCTAAATTAAAAATCCATAGAATACAATAACAATCTCTCTCCCAAGTTCCTGCTTGGGAGAACCAGAAGGAGCTCTTGCTCCATCTAAATCAAACTAGAACCGGGAGATCACTTCGCACCGCTCATGAATGGTTTAATGATACAAACCCTCTTGTTTCATTTTTATTGAAACATATTGCATTGTTTCATTTTTTTTGATACAATACAACATGCCTAAAAAACAACATAGCTATCCCATATTTATGGGAGATGTAGTTAACAGCTCAGATTATGACGGAGAGGTGCTCAGCAAAGGACTGAAAGAGCTTGTTGAAAGTACTAACAAGAAGTTCAGCAAAGACATCCTCTCTCCTCTTACCATTACCTTGGGGGATGAATTTCAAGGTGTGCTGAACTCAGTATCAACAGGAATAGATCTGCTTTTTCATCTTGAAGAAGAATTGCTGATCACAGAACCTGATTTTAAACTTCATTACGTGCTTCTTCTGGGCGAGATCGAGACGGAAATAAATCCCGATATAGCATATGAAATGATGGGTAAAGGCTTAACAGAAGCCCGAAAAATGCTTTCATCCAAAAAAAGAAATCGTAAGCGTTTCCGATTTAAGCTTCAGAATAAAGAACAAACAGAGCAACTTTCAAAAATATTTGAAGTATTGGATACGATCATCCTGAACTGGAAAAAAGAAGATTATCCTTTGATACTGGATATGATCAACAACGACAACAATAGTGAAGTGGGCGATCTTCATGATAAAAACCGCGATCAGATCTGGAAAAGACGAAAAACTTTGATGATCAATGAGTATAATCTGCTAAAGGATTTCATCAAAACATACATCAAATAACTATGATTGGAGATATGCTCGTTGGTTGGTTAGTGATGGAATTGTTCGCTAATATTTTGATCAACGTTATTCTGGGACATTCAAATACAAGCTGGAGCTCGTTTGGCAAAGGCGTGTTGGAAAGAATATTTCTGTCTGTAGGTATTCTAGCAGGCTACCCACACGTGATCATCGCCTTTGGAGCATTGAAAATAGGTACACGTTTACACGAGGACAAAAACTCCAAAATCTCTAACGATTATTTTCTAGTTGGTAATTTTATATCACTGTTAGCAGTTGTAATATACGTGTATATCTGCTTCAATTATTTTGGATGGGGATAAAAAAACAACATAAAATATATAACTCCGGTTGATTAATGAGTAAAGCAGAAACAGCAAAAGCTGAAGATTCGTTAACAGATTATCCCTTAGAGCCTTTTTTTAATGACAGCCACGATCTGTTTTGTATAGCAGGCTTTGATGGTTTTTTCAGAAAAGTCAATCCTGCAGTTAGCAGAGTGCTGGGTTTCTCAGAAGAGGAACTTTATTCCCGATCTATAAAATCTTTTATACATCCACTTGATCAGGAACACACCTGGAAATACAGAAAAAGACTTATCAGCGGGTTAGGGTTTAAGAAATACGAGAACCGATATCTTACTAAAAGCGGCGAAACCGTTTGGCTTTCATGGACTTCAATTCCGGTAGATCAATATGGTGTGGTTTATGCAGTAGCAAAAGACATTACTCAGGCAAAACAAAGAGAAGAAGAACGAAATGAGTTAATTACAAATCTGACTCACATCAATAAGGAACTGAAAAATATCACTTATACAACTTCTCATGATCTTAGAACACCGGTAAGCAACCTTATGTCTGTGTTTAGCTTATTGGATTTAAGTAAGATCCAGGATGATGAAACTCTAGAGTTTATAAATATTCTAAAGTCTGCAACAGACCAACTTCGAAACACTTTGAACGATTATGTAGATATTCTGAATAAAAAGAATTCGGTTTATTCTGAAATATCAATTAACAGCCTTAGTGAAACGGTTGAAGAAGTAATAAACTCAGTTAACGCACTGATTAAAGAAACAAACACTGTTATAAAAACCGACATTTCTACGGATATATCTATTCCGTTTAACCGGGGAAATTTAAAGAGTGTCATACTGAATCTGCTAACTAACTCAATTAAGTATGCGCATCCGGAAAGGAATGCAGTTATTACAATAAAGGCGGTAGAAGAAAGCAATAAAGTAACCTTAACATTCAGAGATAACGGTATCGGTTTCGACAGCGAAGCAAATGCTGACAGGATTTTTGAGCTGAACCAAAAATTTCATGATCATGAAGACAGTAAAGGCGTTGGGCTTTATCTTGTACATAACCATGTAACAAACATGGGCGGCAAAATTTCTGTGAATAGTACCATCAATAAAGGCACTACTTTTACTATTACTTTCAAGAAATAGAAGATCTTAGACTCAGCTCTCCTTAAAGTTTCTGATTCAGAATCTATTGCTTCATTAAGAGTTCAGATGTAGATTCATGAAACTTAACATCCGAATAATGAAAAAACTTGTTCTACTACCCTTTCTAGTGCTGATCAGCTATTCTTCTGTAAAAGCCTATCAAACTGAAGATCTAAAACATTTCTTTCAGGAGCTTTTAGATAATGCTATTGAACAAGATTCTACCATCCCCGGAATTCTTTTGCATGTTGAAGCGCCTGACCTGGATCTCTTCTACTCAGCTTCTTCCGGAGTTTCTGATCTTTCAACAAGAGCTCCTTTACCCGAAAATGGTACAGCCCGAATTGCCAGCAATACCAAAACCTATGTAGCAGTTTCTGTGTTAAGGCTTTGGGAACAAGGAAAACTTGAACTTGATGATCCTATCATTAAACACATCTCCGATAAGCACGCTCAAATTCTTAAAAGTGTTGGATATGATCTTATTAAAATTACTGTTCGACACCTGTTAACACATACTTCCGGATTATTTGATCATGCCGGTTCAAACACGTACATCGAAAAAGTATTTGCTGATCCTTCATATGAGTGGACCAGAACTGAACAAGTTCAGGGATGCGTTGATTGGGGCGACCCGTTATTTGAGCCGGGTGAACAATTCAGTTACTCTGATACCGGATATATTCTTCTTGGAGAGATCATCGAAAAGGTAACTGAAAAGTCTTTAGGAGAAGCTGTTCGTGAACTCATTGATTTCAAAAAACTTGATTTAAATGCAACCTGGTGGGAGAAAACTGAACAAAAACCCTCAACAGCACCGGACAGAATACATCAATACTTTCGAGAAATAGATACTTATAGTTTTGATCCATCTTTAGATTTTTATGGTGGTGGTGGGTTGGTTGCTAACGCCAAAGACATAGCCAGATTTTATCAAGAATTATTTACAGGAAACGTTTTTGAGCAATCTTCCACTCTGGATACTATGATTACAAAAGTGAGTTTCCCAGAAGGTTATGCTCCTTCCAGTGATTACAGAATGGGAATCTTTTACTTCAACTTTAACGAAATGGACATGTATTCTCATTCAGGGTTCTGGAGCACTCAGGCTACTTACATTCCTGAATTAAATGCTTCGGTTTCTATTATCATTACTCAATTCGCAAAAGGGAGATTGATAAACAGACTTTTGATTGAAACTGCTGATTTGCTAAATGATCATTAAAGAAAATCAGGTCTATTTTTAGATCATTGTGACACTAATTCACCGGAAGTGAACGTCCTACTAGCTTAAATTCTCCGGCTTCAAAGTTTAAGCTAGTAGAGCCTTTAGGCTCGGCGATAAACCTCTAATCCATCTTGCGTGAGTTTGGATTGTTTTGAAAAAGATTAAGCCTCAATAAAAATTTAGATTTTCAGCAATCAATGGAAATCAATCTCATCATCCTAATTCACCGGACGTGAACGTCCTACTAGCTTAAATTCTACGGCTTCAAAGTTTAAGCAAGTAGAGCCTTCAGGCTCGGCGAATTAACCCAAATCGCTTAGAAAGAAGAAAGAGTAATCTACCTACCCTGAAAAGTCTCTCCGCTTAAGATCCATTCCGGTTCCCCTACTCCTTTCAGGTAATAATCAAAATATTCCTTCATTCGGATCGCGTAATCCAGTTTGTTCGGAAATTTCTGTAAATGATGCGGCTCATCGTGATATTGAAGAAAGATCACATCTTTGTTATAACGCCTCATAGCCAGATACATCTCAATGCTTTGATACCAAGGCACAGCTCCATCGGCATCACCATGTTGGATCAGCATTGGTGTTGTGATCTTATCCGCAAAGAATACAGGAGAATTCTCAATGTATTTTTCCGGGGCTTCGATCAAACTCTGTCCAATGCGGCTTTGAGTTTTCTCATACTGGAACTGTCTGGCTAAACCCGAAGCCCAACGAATACCGGAATAAGCACTGGTCATATTGCTAACCGGAGCTCCGGAAACCGCAGCATCAAAAATATCCGTTTGAGTAACAATAAAAGCTGTTTGGTAACCACTCCAGGAATGTCCGTGTAAACCAAGTTTATCTTCATCAGCTATACCCAATTCTATAAGCTTTTGAATTCCTGGAACTAAACTTTTGGTGGCTGCAAATCCCGGTCTCCCAATTTCGAAGCGAATATCCGGTAGAAATACTACATAATCGTCGCTGACATATTGAGCAAAAACAGGCCTGTGATTGGTTTTAGGCTCATTAAAATCATGTAAACGATCTGTATAAAAGCGATAGTAGTACGTCATGATCGGATATCGCTTATTCGGATCATAATTGTCCGGTTTGATTACAATTCCCTGAATGTAAGTCCCATCAAGACTTAGCCAATCCACTAATTCAGCGCTTCCCCAATTCCATTTCTTTTTAAGATCCATGTGGAGTTTAGAAACCTGCTTTGTCTTTTTAAACTTCCAATCGTCAGAAACCCAAAGGTTTGGAAATTCATCGTAAGCTTCTCTTTTGAACAAGATCTTATCAGATTCATCTGCTTTCGAAACAAATGTAAACTTCTTGTCTTCTTCCAGTAGCTTTTTAACTCCTTCCTGATTTACTTTCGCAGAATAGAATCCAAAATTCTTTTTCAGATCGTGATATGAAGTAAGCAGAAGATCATCACCATTTCCGAACATGTTATCATCGCCAAGAGAACGTACTCTGAAGATCCTTTTCTCCTCTCTACCCTTCCCATCCGTGATATTTCTATGATTTCCCCTGATTAATGGAATCTGCCAAACGTCATATTTATCGTAGATCAATGCAGCGTCACCACCATTTACCCAGCCTCCAATTCCATAACCGGGAACTTGCGAAGGATAGTCATGATCTTCATTGTAAAAAGGAACATTCAGATTTTCCGTGATATTTCGAGTTTGTTTGGTATCTATATTATAAACATGCCAGTTCTTGTCATTGTAATAGAGCACTCTGTGACCTTTAGGAGTAAGCATTGCGCTACTGTTTGAGATCCTTTCTGCAACCTTTGTTCTTTCTCCGGTTTCCAGATCTACCAAGTACCAATCCTGAAAAAATCCTTCGTGCGTGATATCCCGGAGATATGGTTCGTCAGAACTCCCCATTACATAATTGTCGCCATCAGAAACCTGAATGAATGGCATGTCTTGATCTGCTAATTGGATCCATTTATCATCATTTAAATGATAAACTGCAGCATACGTTCTGTTCTTTCGGCCGTTAAATGTTGCAATTTCATGTGTTTTGATCCTTGGATCATTTCCGTGCCACAGATCCATTCCTCTGTCTTCAATGATCTCATCCACCGCATAAATATCAATTTCTTCATCTTCTTTGTCTTCTTTTTTGGTGATGAGATCTACCATATCTCTAGGCATCAATCCAAAAAATAATCTTGGGCGACCGAACTCATAGCTTTGTTCAAATTGAAGATCGTTATTACTTCTTAGAGCCCATCCATCTTTAACATCTTCGGGTGTGATCAATGTTTTAAGTTCTTTATCAGAAGCATTCCAAATATGTAAGCTTGCATCGCTATCTGTATAACTGGAATCAAAACTCGCTTTAGTAAAAGCAATCTGAGGGTTTTTATTATCCCAAGTCAAGTTCGAATAGTATCCATCTTTTGATGAATGAACTGTAGCTTTATTATCAGTTTTAAGATCCTGTATGAAAAGTCCGTTCATTTCTCCAGATGTATCGATTACCGAATAAGCAAAGTAATTTGATAAGCTATCGAAGCTCATTTCTGATACGAAATCCAGCTCGGCTTTTTCATTATTCTCCAGATCCCATAAAATTACAGATGTCCCAAGCTTCTTGTTATTGTGCTTCAGGTCTGCTATTTCCTTAGATTGATATCTACTGAGCGCCAACCAGTTACCGCCATTAGATACTAAATAATATGATATGCTATCTACCTGCATTATTTCACCGGTATCAACATTAAGGATTGAAAGTCCGCGTTTAGGTTTATCTTTTTTCGCTTTCAATTCTTCGACTAATGGAACATTTCGATAAGCAATTACCCAATTTTCGTTATGAGTAATTTGAGGATTAGACCCCAGAGTAATTTCAAATATGTCTTTTTTTGAGGTATGCTGAACTACAACTTTTCCATCGCCCCTGTCAGGCCAAACACCATAAGCGATCCAATTTCCCTGACTTGAAATAACAGGCGAATTGATGTCTTCGAATTTCATAACATCTTCGAAGGTCAGTTTTCCCTGAGCGGAAATTATGTTAGTAAAAAAAAGGGTACATATAATACAGAGTGAGGCAGAAATGCGAAATTTCATCAGTGCTTAGTTAGTTAATAGATCTAAGCCTGAAAGAAATTGATTCTTTGTGTCTATTCAAAATAAAGGACTGTAAATTTAAGCAATAAAAAAGACGAAGGTATATTACTTCGTCTTTATATAATCAGTTTTCTGATTGAGCAATCCGTTCATTCAATCGCTCCAGAAATCCTTCCTTAGCTTTTACTTCCTGAAGCATGCCCAAAAGTCTTTTTCCTTCTTTCGCCGAGAATGCAAGCTCACGAAGATCATCATCGTGAACAAGCACCTCTTCGAAAGTGTCTCTCTCGACCAGCTCTAAATTATCTTCAGCGTAATCAGCTATATAGTTTTCTATGACCGGATGGTATTCTTTGTCTAAAAATTTCATAAAAGGTAATGCTAGTGTCTTGTTTCATTACCTTGTAGTCAGTTCTTAGAAAGAAGTTCCCAAATCAACATAACTTTCTATCATATGCTGAACCTGAGCTCTACCACGGTTAATTCTGGACTTCACGGTTCCCATTGGAATACCTGTTGCATCTGAAATTTCTTCGTACGTCATATCCTGAAGATCTCTCAACATAACTACCTCTCTGAAATCTTCCGGTAACGACATTAATGCCTTTTCAAGTTGCTCAAGGCTTAATTTTTCATGTAACTCCTGATCCGGAAGGATGTTTGGATCTTCAATAAGCATCTCAAAATCTTCAGAATCATTCGGATCTTTATGAATAGAAACCTTGTACATTCTCTGCTTCTTCTTGTATAAACTTTTAGCAAGATTTAAAGCAATGGTATACATCCAGGTAGAAAACTTCGCAATTCTTTCGTAAGAAGCCTTACTCTTGTGTACTCTTAGAAAAGTTTCCTGAACTAAATCTTCGCAATCTTGATGATCGTGAGTATATCTGTATAGAAAATTGTGAAGTCGGTCTTGGTAGCGTCTAACCAGTTCTGTAAATGCAGGTTCATGATCGTTCTGGAAATATTCCATCAAATCTTCATCACTATACTCTTTTACTGATACTGCTTTAAATGCGTCCATGTCTAATCCACTAAGTTTTAGTTCAAATTGTTATGAAACGCGAAGTCGGATTAACCGATGATTCGCTTAACAAGAAGAAATAAAATCGAAGTGGAGTCTAAAGTTGTAAACCCTTTTATGGAGCGATCTGCATCCAAAAGAGCTTCAAAAACACGAGGCATATCGCTGTAGCGAAAATTCGAAGCATCATCCCAAAGCTTATTGAAGTACCAGGCACTAGCAATACCGAGTTCGCTTTGGATCTGATTCTTGGCCTGACCTTTTTCGGCAAGCCTTAGAATTTGCCAGATGTTTGTAAACACACTGTTAAAGAACCCCACGAGACGAATTATTTCTCCCGTGTCTGTTTTAGTGTGTTGCAACATCTGTTCCGATATGTATAACGCCTGTTCCAAATTACGCTTCATGAGCGCTTCTTTAAGCTCAATCGCTGTATACTCGCGATATGAGCCTATTATTTTTTTTACAGCGGCTTCTGAGACGTTTTCAGAAGTGTCCAGAAAAGTGCACACTTTGTCTATTTCAGTGGACAACAGCTGTAAATTATTTCCAACAAATTGAGCCAATAATTGTGCGGCTGCAGGCTCAATTGTTTTTTTATGATGAGATTTTGTCCAGCTGATCACCCAATCCGGGATCAAGTAATCTGGCAGAGCTTCGAATTGATGGTAGCCTACATTCTTATTCTTTGATAGAGCTTTACCCAGGTTTGTGTTCCCGGCCGGTTTTCCGGTATCAAAAAGAACGAGTAAACAGGTTGGATTTGGGTTTTCTATATAAGGGATAAAATCCTGAATAGAACCCTCACTCCCGGCACCCTTCCCTATCTGCAGAAAGTTCTTTATGATAAGTACTCTTTTCTCAGCCATCATAGGAAAGCTACGAGCAGCTCCCAAAGCTTTAGCCGGACTTACGTCTTGTCCATACAGCAGATCAAAGTTAAAATCCTTTTCATGAGGCTGAATAACATTGGAAAACTTATCCAATAACTGATCCAGATAAAACTCTTCTTCACCAAAAAGATAGTAGATTGGTTTCATATCAGAAGTGCCGATCTCTTTGATCAGATTCTGATAAATATCGTTGCTATTTTTTTTCTTTGCTGCCATCAGCTGATGAAGATAAGGAATGTGAGTTCTAATGAAATAGTGATTTGCCACTAATTCACTAAAGCACAAAATTTATTGTACATTCTTGTTGAGTTCAATTCAATAAATACTTCAACTGTGTATAGATATCTTTATTCAGCACTTATTTTAATATTCATTACAAGCTGCGCAACACAAAAAGAAGCAGATTTAATACTTACAAATATTTCCATTGTAGATGTAGAGAACGGAAAAGTTATTCCGGATCAATTAATTGCCATTTCCGGAGATAAAATTTTGGAAACCGATGATGCTTCTAAATTGGGAAATTATTCTTCAGATCAGATTATCAGTTTGGATGGGAAATTCGTAATGCCTGGACTTTGGGATAATCATATTCACTTTCGTGGTGGAGCTGAATTGGTTGAGGCTAACAAAAATCTATTGCCTTTACTTTTAGCTTTCGGAGTAACCACTGTTAGAGATGGAGGCGGAGATATTACGCCTTATGTTCAACTTTGGAATGAATTGATACATGACAAAGAGCTTTCAGGCCCTTCTATTTTCACTCCGGGACCAAAACTTGATGGTTCTCGTCCGGCTTGGGAAGGATCGATTGAAGTCACAAATAATAGTGAAGCTATATCTGCACTGGACTCATTAGAATCTATCAATGCAGATTTTGTAAAGATCTACGATGGAAATCTTACTAAAGAAGCTTTTTATCAAATTATAGAAAAGGCTGAATCAAGAGGTTTGAAAACCACAGGACATATGCCGCTTTCTGCCGACTTGATGAAAGCAGTAGAGTTGGGTTTAGACGGAACGGAACACTTGTATTATCCGCTTAAGGAAACTTCTCCCCTAGCTGACAGCCTCACTGAAACCGGAATGGGATATGGAATGATTACCCCTTTAATGAATAGTTACAATGAAGAGCTAGCCAATAAAGCGTATAGAGAGCTAGCAAAAAATGAATTTTACGTCACTCCTACTCTACACGTCGGTAAAACTTTGGCTGAGCTTTTGGTCGTAGATCATTCTAATGATACTTTGCTCAATTATATTTCTCCGAAAATAACAGACACTTATCAGCGTAGATTAAATTCAGCAAAACGAGGAGGAGAAAATTACACCAATACCAGAGCTCAATGGGTTACTAGTTTCAGTAATATGGTTAAACCGATGTACGATTCCGGAATAAAGATTCTGGCTGGTTCAGATTCAGGTCCTTTCAATTCGTTTACTTATCCAGGGATTTCAATTCATAAAGAATTAGAACTTTTAGTGAATGCAGGATTAACTCCACAAGAAGCTTTAATGACTTCGGTAGTTTATGGTCCTGAGTTTTTTGATTTAGAAGATGATTATGGAAGTATTCAATCCGGTAAAATAGCTGACTTACTTATCCTGGATGATAATCCACTGGAAAACATTTCTAATACTCAAAAAATAAATTCTCTTATATCAAAAGGATCATGGTATTCAAAAACCGACCTGGACGATCTTCTCAAATCAATCAAAAATGAATGATTTAGCACTATTTTGCTGTTCCTAAAACATGGACAAAATAGAAAAGCTAGAGCAACACGAAATAGACCGAATCATTGGAATGGCCTGGGAAGATCGAACCCCTTTTGATGCCATAGAATTTCAGTTTGGTCTTTCTGAAGATGAAGTAATTAAACTGATGCGGAATCAGCTTAAAAGAAAAAGCTGGGAACGTTGGAGAAAAAGAGTTTCAGGAAGAGATACCAAACACAGAAAACTTCGAAGTGATAAGGTAAAACGATTTGTTTCCCCTGCCCAAAATCCAATAACCGGAAACAGAATTGCAAAAAAGAAGTACTAAAATTGGTTGTTAACAATTTCTTAACACTGAATTTACGCCAATTGTAAGTCCCTACGATTAGGAACTTAACTCCCCTCAAGTTCTATAAAAATTACAATTTCTCCGTGAATCCCTGTTTTTATGAACAATTTCGGGAACTAGAGAAACTACTTTTTTGGTTATTTGCTCAACATTGAGAGCTAACAATTCTCGGAACCATAAAAATTAACATTAAAATCATGTTTAAAAATCATATATCTAAATTATTAGTTGTTCCGTTTCTGGCTTTATTTATTAGCTGTACACAAAAAAATACGGACACTCAATCTACCAAAGCATTGATGGGTGAAACAATAACAGCTGAGAAACAAGCAGCTCTTACACCTCAAACAATTTTAGCCTCCCTCAAAGAAGGAAATGAGCGCTACGTTAACAATGATCTTACTGCTAGAGACCTACAAGCTCAAGTTAAAGCTACTGCAACTGGTCAATATCCAGAAGCTGTAATTCTTTCTTGTATTGATAGTAGAGTTCCAGTTGAACACGTATTCGACAAAGGTGTTGGCGATGTATTTGTTGCTCGTGTAGCCGGAAATACTGTAAACCCAGATATTTTAGGAAGTATTGAATACGGAGCTGCTGTTGCAGGCTCTAAGGTAATAGTAGTAATGGGCCACGAAGCTTGTGGAGCTGTAAAAGCTTCTATCGACGAAGCAGACTTAAGTGACAATGCGGATGTTCTACTAGATAGAGTGAATCCTGCAATTGAGGCGGTTCAAGGCTATGATGACAGAACTTCAGCTAACGGTGCTTTCGTTGACGATGTTGTTAAAACAAATGTTGATATGACTATCGATGAAATGTTAGTAGAAAGCCCGGTATTGAAAGGTCTTTTAGACAAAGGCGAAATTATGATCGTAGGTGCTTACTATGATCTTGATACCGGAAAAGTAACTTTTGTTGAAAACTAAATAGTTAGTTCCTGTTTTGGAATCTTAATTATTATTGTTGTCAAAGCCCCATTGGAAACAGTGGGGCTTTTTTTATCTAAAGTACAATTAAGAAAGTTAATCCTTATTCTAGACCATGTTCAATCAAGATTACATAATGAAGCAAATTCGGCAGCTTACCCAAGTGTTGAATAGAATTTTAGTTCAAGTAATGAAATTGAAAAAATCAGGTTCACCAACTGAAATAGTAAATTTCACAAATGAGAAATTGAAGGAAACTCTTGATACCGATATTGATGAACTATCTTCGATCATAGATTCCAAAGGACCAGCTTATCTTAAAAAGGAGAAAAACTTCAATAATGAAAACTTGAATATTCTTGCTGATATTTTCTACGAGTTAGCTGAAAGTTGTTTTGAACAATCGACTACTCATCAACAAAGCTTGAAATTATATTCTCAGAGTTTACAAATCTATGAATTCATCGAAGCCGATGAAAAAATCTATTCTATTGATCGAAATGTTAAGATTACTAAGATTAAGGATGTTCTAGAATAAATTTTATTATGAACTATTTACCAGAAATATGGAACACGCATGAAAGAAATAACAGGCTTTGTTATTTTACTGATCTAGCATTTAATAACTGTACTCCACAAAGATCCCGAAACAAGTTCGGGATGACCAAATTTGAAATTTGTAGTTTGTTATTTGAGATTTCTTAAAACCTACGGTTTTAAGCGTCCCATCATTCTTGGAAATGGAATTGTCTCTCTAACGTGAGATAACCCACACAACCATGCAACAGTTCGTTCCAGTCCTAAACCAAAGCCTGAATGAGGTACAGAGCCGAATCTACGCAGATCTAAGTACCAACCGAATACATCCATCGGTAAGTCATGCTTTTCAATATGATTTTCAAGGAATTCCAGATCGTCTTCACGCTGACTCCCTCCTATGATCTCGCCGTATCCTTCCGGAGCAAGTACATCTACACCAAGTACTAAACGCTCATCTTCAGGATCTCGCTTCATATAAAAAGCTTTGATCTCAGCAGGCCATCTGTGAACCATCAACGGAACTTCCTGCTGAAGCATCAGAACAGTCTCATCACTACCACCGAAATCATTTCCCCACTCAAAATTCTGAGCTGATTCTTTCCATTGCGGAATGTTTCTGTAATCTTCTTCAATCTGATCTAAACGCTGTCCAATTTCTATTACACGTTGATCGATCTGCTTCTTTCTCCATTTCTTTGCAGAGCCGTGTTCTTTTTTGATCTCTTCTCTCTCCTGCTTGATATCCTTTTCTTCCTGCTTACGATCTTCGATCATTTGATCAAGCATATCAGCAGTTTCTTTGCTCTTCAATTGTTCAACAGCTTCTGAATAGGTAATTCTTTGGAACGGATTTTCAGCTACTTTCTCGAGTTTTGAAATGTCTCTTTCAAGTATTTCTAATTCATTCTTTCTCTTTTCAACCACTTTAGCGGTAATGAACCGGATCATATCTTCAGCAAGATCCATATTCATATCCAAATCATAGTACGCCATTTCGGGTTCTATCATCCAGAATTCAGTCAGGTGGCGACGAGTTTTGGATTTCTCAGCGCGGAAAGTTGGTCCAAATGTATAGATCAATCCATGTGCCATTGCCATCGCTTCTCCGTAAAGCTGACCGGTTTGCGCTAGATATGCTTTCTCATCAAAATAGTCTGTTTCGAATAACGTAGTACTCCCTTCAGCCGCATTACTGGTAAAGATTGGAGAATCCATTTGCACGAAATTGCGCTCCTGGAAGAATGTATGAATCGCGAAAATGATCTCGTTCCGAACTCTCATAGCTGCCCACTGACGTTGGCTACGTAACCACAAATGACGATTATTCATCAAAAACTCAACGCCGTGTTCTTTTGGAGTGATCGGATAATCTTCAGCGATTTGTACCACTTTTACTTCAGAAACATGAATTTCATGTCCGCCGATACTTCTTTCATCAGCTTTAACTGTACCGGTAATTTCAAGTGAACTTTCCTGGCGAAGCGAAGTTGCAGCTTCCCAATCTGATTCTGAAACATCATCTTTAGCAACCACACATTGAGTGATTCCGGTTCCGTCTCTCATTTCTATAAATACAAGACTTCCGCTGCTTCGGTAATTGTATACCCAGCCTTTTAATGTTACTTGCTTATCAACGTGTTCGCTTAATTTGTTGATGTAGATCATTTTTTCTAAAGAATTTTGAATTTTAGATGATAAATTTTGAATTGTTTGTCATGTCGAACAAATGTGAGACATCTAAAGAATAGCTTAAAACGCTTACATCCTTGGAATGCCCGTATCTACTTGAAGTAAGAAATACAAAATTCATCTTTCATAATTTATAATTCCGTTTCCGGGGTTAAAACTGCTTCCATAAAGTATTTCTGATCAAAGAAGTCTTTTGAAAATTCTAAGATCTGTTCTGAAGTAACTGTATCAATGTTTTCGACCAGCTCATCCAAAGTTACAAAACGGTCAAAATATAGTTCACTTTTTGCTAATCTCATCATTCGGTTGCTGGTATTTTCCTGAGAAAGTAACAGTTTTCCTTTTAATTGAGATTTAGCTTCTTCCAGTTCTTTTTCAGGTACTAATTCTTCGCTGATAGATTTCAATTCTGCAACGACCAATTCGTGAACATGCTCAACATAATCTTTATCTGTTCCTACGTACACACCCCACATTCCTGAATCAGTGTAGGATTGGTTAAAGGTCTGAATAGAATAGCAATAACCATACTTTTCACGCACATTCTGATGGAGCCTTGAACTCATTCCACCACCAAGAATAGTATTAGCCAGCAAAAGCAGATACTTATCATCGTGATCAAAATTCAATCCTCTCCTTCCTAAAATATAATGAGTTTGTTCGATCGGCTTGGTGAGCTCAAGTTTACTTGTATCAAACTCATTCAGTGGTTGGTCTTCGTAATCAACATCAAGAGCCGGAAGATCTCCCAAATATTCTGAAACTAATTTTACAACTTCCTCATGTTCAACATTTCCGGCAACAGAAATCAGTAAATTTCCGGCTCGATATCTTTCTTCCATGTACTCATACAGATCTTCTCGGGTAAACGATGAAACTGTTTCTTCAAGTCCAAGTACCGGACGACCTAGTTCATGTCCCTGGAACATTCTGGTATTATATTCCTCAAAAAGATAATCATCCGGAGAATCTCTGTACATTTTCATCTCTTCGATAACGACTTTCTTCTCTTTCTCGACTTCCTCTTCTGGAAAGCTAGGATTCAGAACCATATCTGAAAGTACATCCAAAGCTCTTTCGATCTGTGTATTTACACAACGTGCAAAGTAGCAGGTGTATTCAGAAGATGTGAAAGCGTTCAGGTATCCACCAACTGATTCCATACTCAGAGCTATGTCGTAGGCGGAACGTTTATCAGTTCCTTTGAACAACATGTGCTCCAGAAAATGTGTGATTCCCGCTTGTTTAGGAGTTTCATTTCTGGATCCGGTTTTAACCCAGATTCCAACAGAAATACTTTTAACGCTTTCTATTTTTTCTGTTACAATTTTAAGTCCATTTGGTAGCGTGGTCTTAGTTACAGAATCGATTTCTTTAAGGTTTTCCATAAGGAATTAAACGAGTGCTTCTATTATTTTTTGATGTGTTCAAAGATACTATTATTGATATCGAGAATCAGTAATGGATTTCAATAAATCCCTTCTATTTTATATATGATAGTCATCCATAGATGTCATGCAATTCGTTGACATTTAAATAGTGATAGTTTTGGAAAAATTCGCCCTTAGAATTTAAGACGGAACAAAGAACATGATCCGTATGCGTCTGCGAAGCAGGAATAATCCTTTCCGGTGAAGAATGTATTAATTTTCTCAGAATGAACGAAGACCTTTAGGATTATTCAGCGTAGGATCAGTGAGCCCGTCTTAAATACTTCGGCTTGATCTTTTGCTACTTTTGTATCAAGACATAAGTAGGTACCCTTGTGCCTAATTGAGCCTTTTTATCTGGTCTCGATGCTATGCGTTGGAATCGGACCTCCCCGGCTACGAAGCAGTTTCTTGGGGTCTATGTACTTTTGTACCGACAAAAGTACCAAAAGCTCCCGACAAGAATTATTGGCGCGAACTCCATTACATCGACTAATCATTACAAAAGGTCTTCGTTCTTGCTAAACATATTCACGAACCAGCCTGAGTGTAATGATTACTCCTTCGGAGCCGTCGATTTCATT
>DEXK01000011.1:0-81760 GCA_002364085.1 Balneolaceae bacterium UBA3186
TCGGCTATGAGTAGTTGCGTGGTTTAGCGTTAGATTTAGCAAGTACG
The DNA here is from genome assembly GCA_002364085.1 of Balneolaceae bacterium UBA3186. GTDB lineage: Bacteria > Bacteroidota > Rhodothermia > Balneolales > Balneolaceae > Balneola. The sequence goes on from DEXK01000011.1 coordinate 48, forward strand.
CACTAAACTGAAAATCAGCGAGGATTTTCAGAAGTAGGCGAGAACAAGCAATTACTTATAGCCATTGTTGTATGCCGTTTTTTTTTAGATTATTAATGTTCCTTTATAATAAAAACTCATTTTAGAATTCTCAATAAATTCATCCAATTCAGTTTCTTTTGTTGCTTTGTCATTATACAACTCAATATAGTATTCAGTTGGGTTAGCAACACCAATTCTCATAACCCAAAACTTAAATCTTTTCGTTTGGGGATTCGGGTTTAATTTTTCCAAGGATTCAAAACAACATATTGCTAAACTATCATTTCGAGTTAGATTGAAAAAGACCTTTTGATTTTGACTTAAAGAGTCAATTTCCGCTTTCGTTTTTTTAGTAGTTTCTTTTCCAAAAATCTCATCTGCGTTAAAAACTCCAATTTTAATCAGTTTTCTTAATTCATTATTACCAGTCTCAATTTTTAAAATCTTTTTCCCAAGTCTAAAAGTGATAGAGTCAATCGAGTCAATTCGTCCAGAAAATCGGTCAAAATTCCTTTTTACATATTCTTTCGAATTGAAAACTTCCTTGGCAAATTGATATTTTACTTCATTGTCAGTTTGTCCAAAACATTGGAAGGAACTAAATCCGATTAATATGTATATAATTAGCGTTTTCATAAATGGCATACAACATTGGCATAACACGCACTGTATTCATGTTATTCCCATTACATGTTTAAGTTTTATTCAGTTTATCCCGTTAATTCTCAGGAATATACTGAATAAACGGAGATTACCAACTTTTGAGTGTTATCATCATATTCCTGTTAGTCACACAAACAAAAAAGGCCTCCAATCGGAAGCCTTTAATAAAATAAATAAGATCTGAAACTGAATTAATTAGCAGCCAGTGTTCCTTGAAGTTTTCTGCTGTTGGTAGCTTCAGGGCTGTCTGGATATTCTTCAATAATGGTAGTAGTAATTGCGCTTACTTTTTCCATATTGCCAAGTTCCTTGTACACTTGCGCAGCTTTCAAAAGATTGAATGGGGTAGTGGAATCGTTTTTATCCCAGTTTGCAGCTTCTTCATACTTCTTAGCTGCTTTTTCAAGACTTCCGTTTAGCTTCAGAAGTGTTGCATGGAAAGAAACAGACCCAACACCCATAATTCCTTTCGGATGCTTGTATTCCTGAATATAACCTAAAGCTTCTTCGTAATTGTCTAGCTTGAAATAAGAAACTGAAGCGTAATAAGCTGCAAGGTTTCCGGCATTTGTTCCAGAATAATCATTAGCAATTGCAATGAAACCATAAGAAAGCGTGTACTCGTCTCCGTTCAGTGCAGTTTGGTAATCGCTTGCAGAATAGCTTTGCTCAGCTGCTGCTAAGTAGTTTTGTGCTTCCTGCTCCTGACCTTCAGCATAAAATCTATATCCAATCAATACACCGATAACAACTATTACAGTTACCGTTAGTGACAGAATCATAGTTCTGTTTGCATTAAAGAAGGAAACCGTTTTCACATATTTGTCTAACAACGGATCGTGTTCTAGCTCTTCTTTAGTAAATTTCTTCGACATGTTTTTTTAATTAAATATGATTTTGATAGGGGGGAAAAATAAGGCTTTTAGCGGTCAACCGAAATTGAATTAATCAATTGTTCCATTTTTTATTTCGAGGATGGTATCAGAACGTTCTGCAATATTTTTTTCGTGGGTAATTAACAGCACAGAAACGCCGTCTCTGTCTCTTAATTCAAACAAAAGATCCAGAATGATCTGTGTATTGGCATCATCTAAATTTCCGGTGGGTTCATCAGCGAGAATTAGTTCCGGATTGTTATTCAAAGCTCTTGCCATGGAAACACGTTGCTGTTCACCGCCCGAAAGCTGAGTAGGGCGATGGAATCTTCGGTCTGCAATACTGAATCGTTTCATAAGATCCAGTGCTCTCTCAGAAGCTTCTTTCATTGGTACTCCGGATATCAGAGCGGGCATTGCGATATTTTCAATAGCAGTAAATTCAGGTAACAAATGATGAAACTGGAATACAAAGCCAATATTCTTATTTCTGAACTCAGCTAACTTATCAGAATTCATCAGGCTGATATCTTTATCGCCCCAAAGCACAGAACCTTTGTTGGGTTTATCTAGTCCACCCAGAATATGAAGCAAGGTACTTTTACCGCTGCCACTTGAGCCAACAATAGAAGTGATGGTTCCTTTTTGAACTTCCAGATTCACATTTTCGAGTACTTCTAAAGGCGGGCCGCCATTATCATCATCGTAGCTTTTATAAATCCCCTCAGCCTTTAATAATAATTCTGACATCAGCTTTCCTTGCTAGAATAAAATTCAGGATAAGTAACCTGTTCTATATGAACGCATTTGCCGGTTTCCGTATCCACTTTAGCAAATACTCCGCATAAATGATTATCACCTTCCGCTGCGCGATACTTTTGGTGAACTCCGGTAGTAAATCTTTTTATAGCTACTTTTTTGTCCATTCCGATGGATGAATTAAAAGAACCTGTCATTCCTGCATCGGTTTGATAACCTAATCCCTGTGGAAATATTCTTGCATCACCGGTTGGTATATGAGTATGAGTTCCAACCATAACCGAAGCTCTTCCATCAATGTGCCAGCCCATAGAAACTTTCTCAGCGGTTGCTTCCGCATGCATATCTACAAAAATGATATTCGTTTCTTCTCTCATTTTGGAAAGAGCCCAATCAGCTGCAGAAAAAGGATCATCAATTGCTTTCATGAACGTGCGGCCTTGTAAGTTCAATACACCGATCTTAAAAGAAGTACCCGGGATTTCATACACTCCAAAACCGGAACCTGCATTTCCTTTAGGATAGTTAAGAGGGCGGAGGATGGTGTTATTTTCCCGCATGTATGGAAACACCTTCCATTTATCGAAAGAATGGTCGCCTCCTGTAATTACATGCACACCAAGTTTATGAAGAGACTTGATGATGGATTCGTTTATTCCATGACCTTCGTGTGAATTTTCGCCATTAGCGATCACAAAATCAGCCTCATATTTCTTAATAAGACTTGGAAGTACCGTTTCTGTTAATTGTAATCCTGGAGAGCCAACGATGTCTCCTACAAACAAAATGCTGACAGTTTCAGCCAATGTATTTTTCCTCTTTTATTCTTCTTTGATCTGAAGGAGAAGCTTTTCTAAGCTTTTATTAACTCTCTCCATGGTATGGTGTTCGTTCTTTTCCAATTCGGAAGAGTTGTTTCTGGCTTCAAAAAGTTCTTCTGCAATACTAAGAGCTGCAAGTGACATAACCGTAGATTCCGGTTGTTTTACAAGCTGTTCGCGATAGGTTTTGAATCGTTCATCTACATAATTGCAGATGCGGATCATGTTTTCTTCTTCGCTGTCCTCAACTTTCAGTGGATATTGTTTTCCGAGAATGGTGACTTTAATTGATTTCATGATTCAGAACCCAAATGATTATCAATTTTTTGAACTAGTCCCTGAATATGTTGGCGCATTGCCAATCGTTCAGACTCATTTATAGCAGAGAAAATATCTGTTTGTTTATCTCTTGCTTCAGCCAGTTTAGTTTTGAGCCTGGAATTATCTTTTTTCAATTCCTTTATCTCGCTCTTTAATCCTGAAATCTCTTCATTGATTTCACCCAGAAGTTCACGAAACCGTTCAGTCTGTTGTGCAACTTTATTCATTGCTTATAACCTAAGATCTAAGTTTAGCAGAGAATTTCTTCTCCAGTGATTTAACCACGCGCTGAATAATAGGTTCTACTTCTTTGATATTCAAGGTTTTGTTGGGATCAATGAAATTTAGTCTGAAGGCGATACTTTTATTTCCTTCACCAATTGATTCACCTTCAAATACATCAAATATATCAATGTTTTTTAATGTGTTACCCGCATTAGATTTTATGGAAGTCATAAGATCTCCGGCAGAAACTTCCTGTTCAACTACCACTGCAAAGTCGAATTCAAAAGCCGGGAATTTAGGAATTGGTGTGAATGATCTGGCTTTGTGTTTGGCCAATGCTTCGGAAATTCGATCTAAACTAAATTCAGCAATGAAGGTTTTTTGCTCAATATCATATATATCCAGTAAATCCTGAGACACAACAGAGCCCTTACCAAGTTCAATTTTTTTGTAGCTGTAACTTAGCGAATTCTCATCGATTGCTTTGATCTTGATGCTTCCTTCCAAACCTAATTTGGTAAAGAATGCATTTACTTCAGATTTAAGATCAAAAATGGAAAAGGAAGAAGCTTTGCCTGTCCAATGTTCAGTGTTTTTATTACCGGAAATACCAAATAACAAATGAGTCTGTTCATTTATGCCATCATGATATGTAGCGTCTTCGCTTTGTACAAACACATTACCAACTTCAAAGAATCTTATAGTTTCCGCTTTTCTGTTAAAATTGTAAGACGCGGATTTCAGGAAGCCATGCAACAAAGATGGGCGCATAGTGCTCATGTCTTTGTTCAGTGGATTGAGGGTTTCAATCATTTCGTTTTCAGAAATAAAATTTAGAGCTTCTTTCTGAGATATCAATGAGTTGGTATAAATTTCTTTAAACCCAAGCTGAACGCCAATCTCTCTGGTTTTAGATTGCAGGATTTCCCAATCTGTTAAGGGCTCAGTTGATACAAAGATTCCTTGATTCTTTGATCCGATCTTATTGTAATCAAATAGTCTTCCAACTTCTTCTATCAGGTCAACTTCTCGCTCAAGGTCGGGACGGAAAGTTGGGATCTCAAAAGTTATGGTGCCTTCATCTTTTGAAACAATGTCAAGTTCAAGACCTTGTACGATTTGGACGATCTCTTCAACAGACAGATCAGTTCCTAACAGTCTGTTAACATATTTTTTTCTTAAAGTAAGCTGGTGGGTTTCCGTTTTTATAGTATGTACATCCGTGATCCCTGCTTCTGATTCACCGCCACAGACTTCAATGATAAGATCTGCTGTTCTTTGGGCAGCAATGGCTTGTAAATTCGGATCAATTCCTCTCTCAAATCTATAAGAAGCATCAGTTTGGAGAGTTTGTTGCTTAGATGTCTTTCGGATACTTCCCGGATCGAAATAAGCACTTTCAATCAAAATATTTGTGGTAGAATCACTTACTTCTGAATGCAATCCGCCCATTACTCCGGCAATTGCCACAGGACCATTTCCATCACAAATAAACAATGTTCCGGGCTCACATTTTCTTTTAATATGATCAAGAGTCTCAAACTCAACTTCTTTATCAAACTCTTTAACGATGATCTTACCTTCATTCAGATTGTCGAAATCAAAAGCGTGGAGCGGTTGTCCAAATTCGTACATCACATAATTAGTGATGTCTACAACGTTATTAACGGGACGAAGACCAATCGCTGTTAATTTATCCTGCAACCATTTTGGAGAATCTTCAATGGTCACATTTTTAATAAGCTTGCCAACATATCGATGGCATTTAGCGCTTTCAACAGTAATAGAATAATCAGCGTTAGTGGAAGATTCAGGTACTTTAACAGCAGGTTTAACCAACTCGAGATCTAAAGCTGCGGCAATATCACGGGCTACTCCAAGATGGCAAGTTGCATCCGGTCTGTTTGGTGTAATTGCAATTTCAATTATAGTATCCTGATACAGATCGAAGATATCGCTTACCGGAGTTCCTGTTTCCAATGAAGAGTCTAAAACCATAATTCCATCATGATCAGTACCTAATCCTAGCTCATCCTCAGCACAGATCATTCCATGCGATTCTTCGCCACGGAGTTTTGCTTTCTTAAGAGTTAGAAAGCTGCCGTCATCAAGTTTTATTGGAAGGGTAGAGCCAACTGTTGCTACGGGTACTTTTTGTCCCGCCACTACATTATTTGCTCCGCAAACGATCTGGACTTTCTCATCTCCAAGATCAACGATACAAATTTTTAGTTTGTCTGCATTAGGATGAGGCTTTGTTTCAAGAACTTCTCCAACGATGACACCTTCTAGTGTGGTTCCGAATTCTTCAATTCCTTCCACTTCTAAACCGATCAAAGTGAGTTTGTCAGCGAGTTCCTCAGGACTAAGATCCAGGTCAATAAATTCTTGTAGCCAGTTATATGAAATTTTCATTTATAACGAATTGAGATCTTTTAATTAAACTGTTCTAAAAAGCGAATATCATTTTCATAGAATGAGCGAATATCGTCGATTCCATGTTTTAAAATAGCAATGCGTTCTACGCCCATTCCCCAGGCAAAACCGGTATATTTTTCGTGATCTACTCCGGCTGCTTTAAATACATTCGGGTCAACCATTCCGGAGCCCAATATTTCAAGCCACTTTCCATTTTCTTTTGAGCCCCACCAAATATCCATTTCTAAACTTGGTTCAGTAAAAGGGAAGAAGCCAGGTCTTAATCTGTACTTTACATCATTTCCATACATAAGCTTCACGAATGTAATAAGCGTGTCTTTCAGGTCAGCAACGCTTACATTTTCATCTACATAAAGAGCTTCAACCTGATGGAAGAGGAAATACGATTTTGGGCTTACAGCCTCATTTCGGTACACTCTACCAGGCATAATTGCTCTAATAGGAGGTTTTTGATTTTCCATTAACCTAATCTGAACAGGTGAAGTATGAGTTCTAAGAACCAGGTCGTCAATTTTTGGATCGTCGCTTTTTCTAACGAAAAATGTATCCTGTTCATCTCTTGCAGGATGATTAGGAGGGAAATTCAATGCTGTAAAATTGTGAAAGTCATCTTCAATTTCAGGTCCGTGCGAAATAGTAAATCCCAAACGATAAAAAATACTCTTCATCTCTTCCATTGTTTGGGTAAGAGGATGGAGCGAACCAATGGACGAGCTTGGTGCTGTTAAGGTGATATCATCAGTAGCCGATTTTGTTGTAGTAGCTAAAGAAGAAAATTCGTTTGAGAATTGTTGGAATCGATTCTGAGCCAGATTTTTAAGGTCATTCATGGATTTTCCAAAAGCAGCTTTTTCTTCTTTAGCTACTTTTCCAATCATCTTAAACATAGACTGGATTTTTCCATTTTTAGAAAGGAATTCCAGGCGAAATTTTTCTAGCTCATCGGAATTTGAAACCGAAAAAGACTCTATCTCTTTTTTTAAAGCTTCTACTTTTTCAAGCATGGTTTTTTGATTTTACTAAGTAATCTGTGGTTAAAATAAAAAAACCGGTAAACCTAATTGAACAGATTTACCGGTTTTAAATAGCAAGATAGCAATTAAGCTGTAGCTTCCTTCACAATGGCAGCAAACGTATCGGCGTCGTGAATCGCTAAATCTGCAAGTACCTTACGGTTGATCTGCATATCCTTTTCTTTCATCGCGTGGATGAGCTTAGAATAAGAGATTCCGTTGATTCTTGCAGCAGCATTGATTCGAACGATCCATAATCTACGGAATGTACGTTTACGGTTTTTGCGATCACGGTATTGGTACTGAAGACCTTTTTCAACCGCATTTTTCGCAATCGTATATACATTCTTTCGTTTGCCCCAGTAACCTTTCGCTTGAGATATAATCTTTCTGCGACGGCGACGGGAAGCCACTAAATTTGATGAACGTGGCATTTTTGTCTAGATTTTAGGATTAAAATTTGTAAGGGATAAGCTCTTTTACTTTTGGAGCATCTGCATCTGTAACGATAGTAGATTCGCCGAGCTTTCTCTTGGTTTTACTGCTTTTCTTAGTAAGAATGTGGCGCTTAAAAGCTTTCTTACGTTTAATTTTACCGGAACCGGTAACCTTAAAGCGCTTTTTAGCCCCACTATTACTTTTCATTTTTGGCATTGTGTGTATACCTGCTTTGTGAAAATTATAAAGATTTCAAAGATAGGTAGAAATAGCGGTCTTATCAACGTGTTTGAGAGCTTTATTTTGGAGTAATCATCATGATCATTCTTCGGCCTTCCATATTGGGCTTTGTCTCAATCTTTGCTACGTCTTCAAGGCTTTTTGCGAGCTGTAAAAGAAGTAATTCACCCTTTTCAGTATATAGCATATCACGACCACGAAACTGGACTGTAGCTTTTACTTTATCACCACTTTCCAAAAACTCTCTGGCATGTCGAGTTTTGAATTCAAGATCATGATCATCTGTATTGGGGCGAAAACGAAGCTCTTTAACATTTACTGTATGTTGCTTTTTCTTAGCTTCTTTTTCTTTCTTTTTCTTTTCATACATGTACTTGCCGTAATCGATAATCTTACATACCGGTGGTTTTGCATCAGGTGCAATCTCAACCAAGTCAAGATTATATTGTTCGGCGATCTGTAATGCTCTTTCAGATGTGGTAATCTCGTGTCCACCATCAGGTTTAATAACCCGAACTTGTGCGGCTCTTATATCTTCGTTAATTCTGGTTTTGTCAGCAGGTTCTGGTCTGCCGAATGATCTTCTTGCGATATTTATCCTCTTATGTTTTGTTAATCTTCAGGGAGTGATTTTTTTTCAATCTCATTTTCAACTGTTGAAAGAAAATCAGAAAAATTGAAAGTTCCAATATCTCCTTTACGATGTCTGCGAACAGAAACCGTGCCAGCTTCTGCTTCTTTACTTCCAACAATTAACATATACGGCACTTTGTCAGTTTCAGCATCTCGTATTTTTCCACCAATTTGTTCACTTCTATCATCTAGAGTTACACGAACTCCAATTTCTTTGAATGAGTCAACACATTTTCTTGCATAATCATTCTGATCATCTGATATCGGAAGTACCCGTATTTGTTCCGGTGAAAGCCAAAGTGGAAAATTTCCTGCAAAATGTTCGATCAGAATACTGGTAAATCTCTCCATGGAACCAAATGGGGCTCGGTGTATAATAACAGGCCTGTGTTTCTCATTATCTGATCCTACATAGGTTAGATCAAATCTTTCGGGCATAACGTAATCAACCTGAACAGTGCCCAATTGCCATTTTCTTCCGATAGCGTCACGGATTATAAAATCTATCTTAGGACCGTAAAAGCTAGCTTCACCCGGAGCAATAGTATAATCCAGATTCATTTCATCAGCTACTTCTTTAATCTCTTTCTGAGCGCGTTCCCATAATTCAATATCTCCACCGTATTTTTCCTCATTATCATCACGGAAGGAGAGACGAATATCAACTGGCATTCCAAATGTATCAAAAACAAAATTTGTCAGGTCTATTGTATGTTTGATTTCCTGTTTAAGTTGTTCGTGCATACAGTAGATATGAGCGTCATCTTGAGTAAAACCCCGTACTCTGGAAAGTCCGCTTAATTCGCCGGACTGTTCGTAGCGATATACAGTTCCAAACTCGGCTAATCTGAGAGGTAAATCCCGATAGCTTCTCATTTCATTCGAATATATTCTATGATGATGAGGACAGTTCATCGGCTTCAACATGTATTCTTCATCATCAACCTGAATTGGGTCGTATTGAGAATCGGAATAGTAGGGGTAGTGTCCGGAAGTCTTGTACAACTCAATATTTCCAATATGAGGAGTGATCACTTCTTGATAACCACGTTCAAATTGTTCGTCTCTTAGGAACGATTCGAGTGTTCTTCTCAAACGAGTACCTTTAGGAAGCCAGATGGGGAGACCGCTGCCCACCATTTTGTCAATCATATAAATACCAAGCTCTTTACCTAGCTTTCTGTGATCTCTTTTCTTGGCTTCTTCCACCATATCAAGGTGTTCGGTAAGCATTTTCTGTTTTGGAAAAGAGATTCCATAAATACGTGTAAGTTGCTTGCTGTTGTTATCTCCTCGCCAATAAGCACCTGCTAAACTGGTAAGCTTGATCGCTTTAACAACTCCGGTATTTGGAACGTGAGGCCCTCTACAAAGATCGGTAAAATTACCTTGTGTGTAGAATGTAATAGATCCGTCTTCTAACCCTTCAATAAGGTCAACTTTATATTCATTTCCATTTTCTTTGTAAAAAGAAAGGGCATCTGCTTTTGAAATATCTTTGCGTACAAAACTATTTTTATTGCGGGCAACTTCAAGAAATTTATTTTCGATCTTACTGAGATCGTCCTGAGTAATATTTTTTTCTCCGAAATCAATATCGTAGTAAAATCCACTTTCAATAGGAGGTCCGATTCCAAACTTTGCGTCTGGGTAAAGCTCTTGAACAGCCTCTGCTAAAATGTGAGCTGATGAATGCCAAAAGGTATATTTTCCATCTTCGCTGTCCCATGTATTTATAGCAATGGTGCCGTCTGACTCAATGGGTTTGTCAAGATCAATGATCTCTCCATTTACAGTAATACTAAGGGCTGCTCTTGCTAATCCTGATGAAATTGATTCTGCGATTTCAAAGCCTGTAGTTCCTTTTTTATATGTTCTTTCGGAACCATCAGGTAAATTGATGGTAATATTGTGTTCAGACATTAATTGAGTTATTGAAAAAAGCTTTTTTTGATACCCAAAGATAGGAATAATAATTTTTGGTACATACTTAATTTAAAATTATTAAAGTTTTGTTGGATAAATTAAACTTTAAAATGCATATTCTCGCTGCAAAATAGAAGGACATTCTGGGATAAGTATGACATTTTTCGATTCGCAACTAATGTTTGTGTGCGATCAACTTAATTTAAAGATATTGGATGCTAATGATATAGCTATTTCCAAGCTTCAATATCGTAAGAAAGAATTATTAGGTAAATCTCTTTCTTCTTTGGGGAAAAATATAGACCTCAGTCAGGAGGATTTAGACGAGCTTGATCTTCCTTTTATTGAAACCTGGAAAATATTTTCAAAGACAAAACAAGAAATTTACGTTCAGTTTTCTTCTCATCTTATAAACTATAAAGGGACTCCTGCTAAGATTGTTATTGCTCATGATATAACTGAGGTTTTTCGAAAGAAATTACTATCAAAAAAGGCAGTCTCATTACCTATTGGATTTCGGGATTTTCCTTTGGCTGAAATTGAGTGGGACTTAAAACATAAAATTCTGAGATGGTCAAAAAGAGCAGAGTTATTGTTCGGATATTCACATTCTGATGTAAACAAAAATCCTTTTTTACTGGAAGATCTGATTGCAGATTCAGATTTAGTTAAAATAACTGAGGCCAATAAAAACGCAATTGAAGATCAAATTCCTACAAAAGTAATTTCCTTAAAGAATGAAACTAAAAATGGAAAGGTCATAGAGTGTGAATGGTATAATTCATATTTGTTTGATAGAAAAGGCCATATAACATCAGTCTATTCAGTTATAAAGGACATAACTGAGGAAAAACAAGCCCAAGAGAAGTCGAAGCAGTTAATGACCAGTTTTATGGATTTGTATAATTCGATTACTGATGCGATCTATTTACTAAATTCATCAGGCATAATTATAGATGTTAATGATGGGCTTACCAGAACATTCGGATACGAGAAGAAGGAGGTATTAGGAAAAGAAATTAAGTTTTTGTCCGCTTCCGGAAAATTCTCGCAGAATCAAATTGATGAGTATATACAAAGAGCAAAAAATGGTGACTCAATCAGTTATGAAGGTTGGGGTGAAAAAAAGAATGGAGAGGTGTTTCCAACTGAAGTTTTGATGAATTCGGGATCTTACTTAAATGAAGATGTTATCATTGTAGTTGAAAGAGATGTCTCAGAAAGATTGCTATCACATCAGGCATTGAAACAACGAGAGAGTATGTTTAGCAATTTATTTCACTCAAGCCCAATTGGTATCGCACAATTGGATCATCATCATGAAATCGTAAATGTTAATCATAGTTTCGAAGAAATATTCGGGTATTCAGAAAAGGAAGTAAAAGGACTCGAGCTAGATAAACTAATCGTTCCGTGTGATGAGTATAAAGACGCATTAGAATTGTCAAACAGTGAAATTGCAAAAGTTTATACCGGTAAAAGGAGAACGAAATCCGGAAATACTGTAGATGTTATTGTTTGTGCTGTACCAGTAATCGTAGATGAAAGACTCATCTCTACCTATGGCATATATGTTGATATTACCGAACGAAAAAAGGCTGAGGAAAAGCTTAAGTCGAATCTGAGAGAGAAAGAAGTGCTGCTGGCAGAGATTCATCACAGAGTGAAAAACAATCTTGCTGTAATAACCAGTATTTTGGAGTTGCAATCGATGAATACAGAAAATGTAGAAGCACAAAATGTTCTTCTTGACAGTCAGATGCGGGTAAGATCGATCGCTTTGGTACATGAGCTCTTATACAAAAGCGACGATTTTTCTAAAGTAAATATACCCAATTACCTAAAAGATCTTGCCAGAGTAATTTCCAATTCATTAGAAAGAAAATCAGTTTCTGTTGAAATCGATTTCAATCTTGATCAAGTTGAATTGAAGATAACACAAGCAATACCATGCGGGTTAATCCTTAATGAAGTACTCACTAATAGTTATAAACATGCTTTTACAGGTCGAGCGGAAGGAAAGATCTTAGTTTCATTTAAAAATGCAGATACCGGTATGATCTATAAGATAACTGATGATGGAATTGGGTTGCCTAAACCTAAAGAAAATGAAAAAGCATCTTTGGGGATGACTCTTGTTAAAACATTAGGGAAACAATTAAATGCTGAGACAACGATCTCATCAGAAAATGGTACCAGTTTTGAGTTTAGATTTAGTAAAAAATAGAAGCCATAAAAACTGTTTCACTTTATTCTACTTTTAGCTTTATTTCAGGGTTAATTTTTAACCAATACATAGAACTTGAATACTAAAGCTACTGACCAAAAAAAATCATTTTTTAATCGCTTTTTGGACGGAATTGAATACGCAGGAAACAAACTCCCCGATCCTGCTATACTTTTTTTACTACTCCTTGCACTAGTTTGGATACTATCATTAATTCTTTCTCCATTCGATTTTGCAGAGATAGATCCTAGAACAGGGGAGAGCCTCGAAGTTATTAATCTTCTTACGGGTTCTCAGTTAGCAGCATTTCTTTCAAGCATGATAAACACTTTCGTAACTTTTGCTCCATTGGGCATAGTATTAGTTGCAATGCTAGGAGTTGGAGTGGCTGAGCATTCCGGGTACATAAATACGGCAATAAAGTACGTTCTGAGTTTTACTCCAAAATCTTTTCTTACTCCGGTTTTGATCTTGGTTGCAATAGTAAGTCATACGGCAACGGACGCTGGCTATGTCCTTGTAATACCTTTAGGAGGCGTGATTTTCTATGCTGCTGGTAGGCATCCCGTTGCTGGAATAGCAGCTGCTTTTGCCGGAGTTTCCGGAGGATTCAGTGCGAATTTTATTCCCTCAGGAATTGATCCGTTACTTCAAAGTTTTACTCAATCTTCTGCACAGATCATAAATCCGGAAATATTGATCAACCCTCTTAATAACTGGTTTTTTACGAGTGCTTCAAGTGTATTGATTATTCTTTTAGGCTGGTATATAACCGACAAAATTGTTGAGCCAAGATTGAAAAAAGTGGAACTCGATGATAACATCGATTTGGAGGGAGCGGATGATCTTGGGAATATATCTGACAAAGAAAAGAAAGCTTTTTGGATTGCATCAGGAGTAATGATCACAGGGTTGATAGGTTTGTTCCTTTGGGTATATCCTGAAAGCTCATCAATGCGTGCTCCGGATGGTGAAATAACGGCTTTTTCTGCTCCACTTATGCGTTCGATTGTTCCTTTAATTTTTCTCTTATTCTGGGTTCCCGGAATTGTGTACGGTTATCTGTCAGGTGGTTATTCAAAAACAAAAGACATCATAGACGGAATGAGTAAGTCGATGGGCGATATGTCATATTATATTGTAATGGCGTTCTTCTGTGCATTATTTATAGATGCTTTTTCAAAGTCAAATATTGGTGTGCTTATAGCTTTAAAAGGAGCTGGTTATTTGCAAGCAATGGATTTGCCGGGTCAGGTAACCATCGTTGGAATTATTATTCTGACGGCATTTGTAAATCTGATGGTTGGTTCTGCTTCGGCAAAATGGGCACTTATTAGTCCTATTTTTGTACCAATGTTGATGGGGTTAGGTATTTCTCCCGATTTAACTCAAGCTGCTTATCGTGTTGGGGATTCTGTTTCAAACATCATCACCCCGTTAATGCCATATTTTCCATTAGTGGTTGTATTCTGTCAGAGATATGTTAAGAAAACAGGAATTGGAACTTTGGTTTCAGTGATGTTACCATATTCCATAGTATTTTTGATTTCTTGGACCATATTTTTACTGATTTACTGGTATTTGGGAATTCCGTTAGGACTACAGGCTACCTATGAATATGTGATGTAGGTTCTTTTTAGTGAAAAGTGAAAAGTGAAAAGTGAAAAGTGAAAGTATTGAAATTCATCATCTCGCTTAATGTGGGGTGATGGAAGTCGATGGAAGCTCCAATATCTAAACCGATTATTTTCACACCTAACGAAATTTGATCAGCCTGAATTACTCATAGAAGGATAAGGAACTGATAAAGACCGTATACAAGGAATTTGTTGAATACTGTGGGTGATCAAAGTACACGTTAAAGAATCACGTTTCTTCAATAATGAGAGAAGTGCGTCCTACTAGATTCGAACTAGTGACCTCTGCAATGTCAATGCAACGCTCTAACCAACTGAGCTAAGGACGCTTTTGAAGAAATAAATATAGTGAGATTTATGCTTTAGGTAAAAGTTAGTTTTCGTATCTTTAGGGTTCACAAAATTTGTTATTTGGCATGATCAATCGTAGACACGTTCGGGAAACTGTACTTCAGGCACTATACGCACTTAAACTTAGTGGTGATAGCGTTCAATATATTACGGATTCTATAATCAAAGATACACTGGGAACAGACAAAGAATTGAGAAGATTTGCAGAAAAGCTGTTTTTCACAACTCTTGAGAATGAAAACGAATTTGATGCCGTGATCATCAAGCATATCAAAAATTGGGAATTTCAACGACTTGCATTAGTAGACAGATTGATTTTAAAATTGTCTTTATGCGAGTTTCTTTATTTCGATGAAATTCCAACTAAAGTAACAATTAACGAAGCTATAGAAATCGCAAAGAAATTCTCTACAGCTAAATCAGGCCGTTTTGTGAACGGGATCTTAGATGCCTCTCTAGAAGATTTGTCGAATTCAGGCAAAATAAATAAAAAGGGCAGAGGCCTGATCGATCATTCGATCAATCAATAATTAGTAATAAAAGTTCTAAACTATACAAAGTAATAATATGAGTTTAAAGTGTGGTATTGTTGGGTTGCCAAACGTTGGAAAGTCAACACTTTTTAATGCATTAAGTAATGCCGGTGCTGAATCAGCCAATTTCCCTTTTTGTACTATTGATCCGAATGTTGGGTTGGTTCCGGTACCAGATAATCGTCTTCAGAAACTTGCAAAATTAGCAAATTCGGCTAATGTAATTCCTACCACTATTGAATTTGTTGATATTGCGGGATTAGTTAAAGGAGCATCAGAAGGTAAGGGCAAAGGAAATGCTTTTTTATCTCATATCAGAGAAGTTGATTTGATCATTCACGTTGTAAGATGTTTTGATGATGATGATATTATTCATGTTGAAGGTGGTATAGACCCGGAAAGAGATGTTACTATCATTGAAGATGAGCTTATTTTAAAAGATCTAGAAAGTGTTGAGAAAAGAGTAGAAACACTAAAAAAGCAATCCAAAAGCGGCGATAAAGCAATGAAAGCTCAACTCGAAGTTGCTGTTAGATTGAAAGAACACTTAGAAAACGGAAATTCTGCAAGACTTTTTGAAGTAAATGATGATGAAAAAGTCGCTTTTAATGATCTAATGCTTCTATCCGGAAAACAAGTCTTGTATGCATGCAATGTTTCCGAAACAGACCTTGATTCCGGTAATAAATATGTTGAAACCGTAAAACAAATAGCTTCAAAGCATGATGATGAAATAGTGATGTTTTGTGCTAAAATAGAAGCTGAAATTGCTGAATTGGATCCAGAAGAGAAAGAAATGTTTCTGGAAGAATTGGGTTTAAAAAGTGCCGGTTTAGATCGTTTAATAAATTCTGCATATCAGGAACTAGGATTGATCACTTACTTTACTGTAGGTCCAAAAGAAGCACGCGCATGGACTATTAAAAAAGGAACAAAAGCACCGCAGGCTGCCGGGGTAATTCATACCGATTTTGAAAGAGGTTTTATCCGTGCTGAAACGATTTCATACAGCGATTATGAAAAATATGAAACCGAAAAAGCAGCTAAAGAAGCAGGAAGGATGAGGCAGGAAGGAAAGGAATATGTAGTTAGTGATGGAGATGTAATGTTATTTAGATTTAATGTTTAGATACACGAATATGCCTTATTTTCAAATTAATTAGACATTAATTAGATGCATAAATATTTCTTTTATTTAACTTTATTTCTGGTATTCATTAACTGTGAAACTACAAAAGATGATACCACCACTATTGACTTGGGCAGAGTTTTTGTTTCTAGTGAAACTCAATCTAAGATCGGTATTTTCGATTTTTCTGATATCAACAATAAAAAGATTGTCGAGTATGAAATTACCAGCGACTCATCCGCAGGAATTTATTTTGACAGCAGTCGTGATATCGTTTATCAGGTAGACCGGGAAAACAATCGATTAAATGCTTACTCAAGATTATCAACAAATGATTCAGGTTCTGCAATACTTCCAAGTGCAGTAGGTACATCTGATTTTAGCAATCCCAGAGGATTAACTTCAGAAGGCAATATTGCTCTTGTTGCCCAAGCAGGCTCTTCAGATAACGGAGAACAAAATGCTTTGTTTATGTACGATATTGGAGCTAATGAAATAACACTTAGAAATCAGTTCGATGTAGAGTATCAACTTTGGGATATTCAACTAGTAGGTAATTCGCTCTACACAGCTCGAGATGAATCAGACACTTTAGTCATTTTTAATAATTTTCTTGCAAACAGTAGTGGGCCAATTTCACCAGATATAAAGATCAGGCTTGAAGGAGTAACTAAGATCCGTGGTATGCACTATGTTTTAACAAATGATCTAATGATAGTAACTGATATTGGAGATCCAACTGAGGGAGTAAACGATGGACAAGTTATACTTATAGAAGATTTCAAACTTAAGCTTTCAGCGGCATTACAACAAGTTCGACAAACAATTTCGAGTAGTGATATGATATTCATAAAAGGTTCAAATACTTTTTTGCAAAATCCTGTAGATGTTATTTATCATGAGTTCGCAAACAGGATTATAGTAGCAGAACGGTCTACTAACGGGGGAATGTTTCTTTCTTTTGAATATCCAGTACAGGATACTCAAACTAATGAATTTAATTTAGCTCCATTTTATTCAATTAATTATAGTGGCATTTCGAGCTTATTTTTTAATGATTGAAATAATTAAAACATCCGTTAATTAAGAATTAACGTACTACTTAAAGAATTCATTAAACGATTAAGAACACTAAAAATAGGACACATGAATAAAATAAGAGTAGCAACAATATTAATATTATTTCTAAGCCTTGTTTCCATTTCTTGCGGAAGCACCGATGACAATGGAGATATAACAACCGAATTTGGAGCCGTATTTGTATCAAGTAATACAACTCCTGTTGTTGGTATTTATGATTTTTCAAGCTCAACTGTTGGCTCAGTTCAATTTGGTTTAAGTTCTACTGATTCTGATGGGATCATTTATAGCTCCGGATCTGATAGACTCTATATAGCATCCAGAACTAATAACAGAGTTGAGGTATATACTGATCTTACTAAAACTGAAGCTTCTTTGAATATTGAATTAGCTTTTAGTAGTAGTCAGGATTTTTCAAACGCCCGAAAATTAGCTGCTTCAGGAAGTAAAGTTGTCGTTTCTCAGGATGCATCTGATGCTAACAATCAAACAAATGCATTTTATGTGTATGAGATTGGCGACAATTCTGCTACACTTGCAAATACCTATACTGCAGATATTAACCTTTGGGACATTCAATTTTCTGGAAACAGCTTATATGCAATACAAGACAACTCAGATACTTTGGCTGTGTATAATAATTTCCTTAGTAATGCCAATGGGGCAGTGTCACCTGATTCTAAAGTTCAAATAGAAGGTATTGTAAGAACTCATGCTTTATATTATAGCGCTTCAACTGACATTATGTTCTTGAGTGATATTGGAGACGCAGGAAGTTCTACTGATGGAGCAATTCATGTAATTACAGATTTCAGTTCCAAATTTAATGCAGCAGGAAATAACGGCTCTATTTCAACTTCTGATCAAATTATAATTGAAGGAAGTAATACTCAACTTGGAAATCCAGTTGGTTTGGCTTACGATTCTACCTCTCAAAAGATCTATGTTGCAGAAAGAGCTGTAGATGGTGGGAAGTTGTTGGAATTTAGTTTGCCAACAACTAATGGCAATCCTTCTCCTACTTATTCTCAAAACTTTGCCGGAGCTGCAGCAGTTTATTTAGCAAACTAAGAGAAGTTATTCCCAAAATTAGATTAAGAAGGGATGTTTTATAACATCCCTTTTTTTGTTTAAAAGAAAGAAGAGAGTTGAAGTCTAAACGCAGATTCTGATAAATCAAAATCACCCTGATCGGAAAAAGAGGCTTTTAATAAAGCATTTGGAGCAAATTTATATCCAAACACTGCCGATAATCTGGAAACATCTTGGTCCCAATCGAAAGAAGAATTTGATTCAGGATCGTTAGCATTCAAAAATAATAGATGTTCTGCCCGGAATGCAATATAACTACCTGTTAATGAGGGAGGCTCAAATTTGAAATCTATATTTCCTGAAAGGTTGCTTAAATTATATTCACACAAATTTCCCACGCAACTAGTGTTGAACTGATTAGAAATAAATGCAGGTGTCTTCCAGTTTGAATAGATCACCTCACTTATAATCTCAAAGTAGGTAAAAGCGATTTTAGTGTCAGCACCCAATAGCAATTGGTAAAACTTCTGAAAGCTTTCTTGAGATCGTACGGAGTTATTTAGTGGATCACCTTGCATAAAATTACCAAAGCTCATTGAAATACCTTGTTCCCAAAATACAGACGGTCTATAGAATAATCTGGAAGTTAGAGCCACATTAGGTAGGGAAGAACGGTTGCGGATGGTAATAGGAGTTCCATTTGTTATTGCAGCATCCAAAAACAGTCGATTTTTTTTGATCTCTAATTGAGTGCCGATTCCAGTTACATATCCCGCAAAATAAAGAGTACTAAGGCCAACGTCACCTTCCTCATACTCTTCATTAGTATTATTTCCGGCTTCAGGCCAGTAACCTCTGATGTCAGACATATTAGTAAAATAACTGTAGGCTAGAGGATGTTGCACAAAAACCCTATCAGTAGACAATTGGCGTTTTGTATAAAATCCGAAAGGAGAAATAAATCTACCGACTTTAACGATATAAGAATTATCTGGATTATCCCAAGTTAGGCTTGCCAATGAAATTCTTGGAGGGTTTAATTTGCCACTTCCCCAAGTATCTAACTGTATCCGGCTTTCAAAAAAAATGTTATCACTAACAGGAGCAAAAAGGAATGCATTAAGTTGAGTAACTGCTAAATTAAGTTCGCTGAATTTTTTAGAGATCCCGTTTGTAATAAACCTTGATTCTTCACCGCCACCTGACAACTCTAAATCTAAAGAGCCATTTATTTGAACCTGTGCAGAGCTTATTATTGATAAACTAAAAAGAAAAAAAAGGGTACTAATAAATATTTTTTTAGAATTCATGTAGATGAAATTTGATCAAATTTTAAAATTAGTCTTGTTCTATTTCATAGAGGACTTCAGAAACAACTACACTTCCTTTAAACCCTTTTAGGTCTTGTGCACCTACTTCTCTAAAACTAAGTCCTTCTATTTCATGGCTATATTGGCTAATTAAGTCCTTTGGGATTAAAATTTGATTGTTCTTAGCAGAGGAACATAATCGAGCACATAAATTAACTTCAGAACCAATTACCGTATAATCCATACGTTCTTTAGCTCCCATATTGCCAAGAATTACTTTTCCGTAGTTGATACCAATTCCAATACCATCAAAAAATTCGTTTAGTTCTGAATCAGATTTGAAATCTTTTTGAATTTCAATCGCAGAGATTATTGCGGCCTTTAGCGAATCAACACCTGCAAATAAAGCAATTACAGAATCACCTACATACTTATCAATAGAACCGTTATTCATAAGAACGGTATCAGCTTGTTTACCTAGTGTCTTATTTAATTTTTCCAGAAATTCTTCCGGTGTAGAAGTAGAAATTTTAGATGTCGAACCTCGAATATCTGTAAATAAAATTGCAAGCTCCTGAAAAGAGGCTTTTTCATTCAGATCGATGGTTTGTTTTTCCTGGATCATTTTTAGAGTGTGATCACCAACGTATTTAGTAAGAGCGAACCTTTCCCGTAACCCCTGAATCATCTCATTAAATGTTTTAGTAAGTATACCAACTTCATCATTGGAGTTTGACTCTACCTCAACATTTAGGTCGCCTTCCCTTACTTTCAGCATGGCAGTAGTAAGTCTCTGTATTGGACCAGAAAAAGCTCCTGCAATTATAAAGGCAATCGGTACAATTACAAGAAAACTAGAAGCGGCGATCAGTAAAATATTGCTTTGAATAATTCCTAAGATTTTAAATTGTACATCTACAGGCACGTAAGCGAGGTAGTAAGCTCTTTCACCTGTTCCCAAAGGGCTGATAAAAGCTAAAACTTCAATTCCATTTAAATTTTCTCTAAAAGGTACGCTGATCTTTAAACTAGAAGTTAATGAGTCAATTAATTCTTCTTTGGAATCTATAAATTCACCAAAAATCTCCATGTCTTCATTTTCATCAGAATATGCTATTGGTGTTTCATCAAGAAACATTATTACATCAAGTGGAGTATTTTGTTTTAGTAATTTTGCTTCAGAATCTTGAAACTTAGTACCAAGAGTAGTAGTTCCAATGATAGTATTTCCGGCATAAACTGGTATGGTTACTACCTGAAATAGCTCGCCATCAACAGCCCATAGTCTTGGCCACTGAATATTTATTGGTGGTTCAATTCCGTTAAGTGCATTTTGAACGCTAGCTCTTTCGGAAAGGTCAGTATTAATTTTGTTTGTGTTGTTTAACCAACCGATTACAGTTCCATCATTATTGGTTACAACAAAAAGGTCCGACTTAATAAAAAGAGCAAATTCACCAATCGATTGAGTAACTGAAGCAGGGTCATCGAGTTCAACATTTGCTTTAAAGTTAGAATTCTCACTTATTAAATAAGCTGATTCAACAAGTCTGTCGTATTGTAGCGTTTGTTGTTGCTTGAAAAAGCCTTGTAATTGACTAAAGTCTAAAACTATATCCTCGTTTAGGGTTTTAGAAAAAGTATTGTTCACCGCTGTAAGCACTGTAATAAGTACTACCAACGTAAGACCAATAAGTAGAATAATTAATTTGGTACTAATTCTTAAGTTCAAATTTATTCAGATAAGTTAAAATCGGTTTGTTCAGTACTATTAGTTTGTAAGGAAACAGTTCTAGACTGTATATCAAAAGAAGGGTTGTACACTCGAATTTCATATTCTCCTTCAGGTAAATCCTTTAATTCGTAGCTTCCATCTTCATTAAGTCTAGTAAAATAAGGGGTGTCTAAACTCAATATAGTTGCTTTCATTTGTGAGTGCACATCACAAAATAGAGTTATAGGACCTATCCCTGTTACTTTCCATTTTGGAGCGTCGATTTGCTTTGAATATACATCACCGGTTTCTCTTCTACCGATATTAAATTTTGAGCCCGGTGTAAGCGAAAACACATTATGGAAAAAAGGATCATTATTAACGAATTGAACAATAGTACCTACAGTAACAGGAGTTACATTTGGTAAAAAAACAGCATCTATTTGTTCGATTCTAACAGGTTCTCCACTCATATCATCAGGAATAGAAAAAGAAAGTGGGTGAGCACTAACAATGGTATTCGAGAACCTAGTGCCCTCTGCATCAGTATTTTTTTCTGAGTTTGAATCTGATGAACTTGTATTTCCTCTGCTTCTGTAACTGGAACCTCTGAATTGACGTCTTGCTGTAGATTGATCAGGTACGGTTACTGTACCTGATATTGTTCCGTTAAATTGGTTCACTGAAAAAGAGTTGGATTTTTTTTCGACATCTTTTGACGAAAAAGCGGTAATAAATGCAATTACCACAAAAGCTAGTATATACTTTGCCATTTTTTATATCTAAATACGTACACCGTTAACTGTAGGATTGGAATGAATATAGTAAAACAGCTAAGCTTTTCTAAAACTCTTGCAACATGATTTTAGTAGTGTCGGAAGGTACTAAAAAAGGATCTACTGTATCATATACAACCCAAGCATCTCTTATAAATCTTTTAACTAATTTAGAAAAAGTAAGGGCCAGTTCTTTATTATGAAAATCACCAACGTGAACTCTATAATATGGGGTTTTAAAGAACGTATAAGTTTCAGCTTGATAACCGCTGATAGTAGTATCTGACCAAGCTCTGAATTGAGATGCAATGGTATCCGCATCGAAAACATTTTGTCCTGAATATATCTGGATTCTATATCCTTTAGTTAAGTCGACTTCAGCTTCTTGTTCTTTTTTTATCTTTGCATATTCTTCCGGAATCAAATTATTATTTGATGTATATGTATCAGAAAGATTGCTGATCAACAAAAGTTCATTATCTGCAATATCAGTATCAGTCATTTGTTCATTGTTTTCACTCTCCATGCCTTGCTGATTTAAATCAGTTGATGTTTGAGAAGACGCACACCCTAACATTAGAATTGAAACGATAAGAATGGTTACTGATATGTAAGACAGCGCATTCATCAAAAGCCTACAGGGTGCCAAGTTGTTTTTGTTTCTTGGAAATCAACAATAAAATAAGGGTTAGCTGAATCTTCCTCGTACCAATCGGAGATATTTTTCTTAACTACTCTTTTTATGTTGTTGGAAGCCAATTCGTCTATTTTCGTTTTAGTCTCCTTGTCGAGTTCATCAGTATAAAGAATCGAATTAACATCCATATGAGAACTAAAGTGTTCTACTAATTCTGATCTTATTCCTGTAATAATATTTACTACTCCGCCAGGTACATCGGAAGAATTTAAAACTTCAGCAAAACTAATAGCAGGAAGTGGATATTGCTCAGAAGCATGAACGATACAAGTATTACCGCCTGCAATGATTGGTGAAATCACTGATACGAGTCCCAATAATGGGCTGGCTTCGGGAGCTAATACAGAAACAACTCCGGTAGGCTCAAGAATACTAAAATTGAAGTGTGAGCTTGCTACGGGATTCACAGAACCAAATACTTGCAGGTATTTATCTGTCCAACCTGCATAATAGATCAATCGATCAATAGAAGCATTGATATCCGCATCCGCTTCTTCTTTTGAAAAACCAATTTGGCCCAATTCTTTTACAAATTGATCTCTTCGGTTTTCCATCATTTCTGCGATCCTGTAGAGAATTTGTCCTTTGTTGTATGAAGTTCTTGAACTCCATCCACTGAAAGCAGCTCTTGCTGCTAAAACGGCATCTCTGAAATCTTTTCTGGTGCAACGGCATGCATTTGCCAAAAAATCACCTTCGCTGTCAAAAACTTTATAGTAATGCCCTGATTCGCTTCTTGGAAACGATCCGCCAACGTAGGTTTTGTATGTTTTTTGAACTTCTATTCTTTCACTCATTATAATTCCTTATTTCAAATTCAGGTAAGCTGATAATCCGTGTAACCCGCCTTCGCGGCCAACACCACTTTCTTTGTAACCACCGAAAGGTGAGGTTGGATCAAATTTATTGTATGTATTCGCCCAAACAACTCCGGATCTTAATGCTTTTCCGACTTTAAATATTTTCGAACCTTTATCAGTCCATACACCACCGGCTAAACCAAAAGGTGTGTTATTAGCTTTTTCAATAGCCTCATCAGCCGTTCTAAATGTTTGAACGGTAAGAACAGGGCCGAATATCTCTTCCTGAACTACTCTGTTTGATTGAGATACATTTGTGAATAGAGTAGGGCGGATGTAATATCCGGATTCAGGAACAGAACATTTACTTTGATATACTTCAGCACCTTCTTCAACTCCCAATTCCAGATAACTGTTTACCCGGTCAAATTGTTCTTTGGAATTGATGGCGCCAATGTCTGTGTTTTTATCCAGAGGATGACCAACAATCAAAGTCTCCAATCTGTCTTTCAATTTCATGATCACTTTATCAGCGATGTTTTCCTGAACCAGTAATCGTGATCCGGCACAACAAACATGTCCCTGATTGAAATAAATTGCATTTATAATGCCCTCTACAGCCTGATCGATCGGAGCATCTTCAAATAAAATTAAAGCGCCTTTACCACCAAGTTCCAACGTGTATTTTTTGTCGGTTCCTGCAAGTGATTTTTGAATGATCTTTCCCACATTGGTGGATCCGGTAAACGCTATTTTGTCAATATCTTTATGATTAACAATTTCAGCTCCGGTTTGACCTGCTCCGGTTACGATATTTACTACACCATCTGGTAAGCCTGCATCTTTTACTAACTCGGCAAACATCATTGCAGTAAGAGAAGTGGTTTCAGCTGGTTTAAGAACCACTGTATTTCCACAAGCAAGGGCAGGGGCTATTTTCCAAGCCAACATCAATAGAGGAAAGTTCCAGGGTATAATTTGTCCACATACACCTACAGGTTTAGGTTTTTTTCCAGGAAAAGCATATTCCAATTTATCAGCCCATCCGGCATAGTAAAAGAAATACGCGGCGGCTAATGGAATATCAACATCTCGGGATTCCCGAATTGGTTTACCTCCATCTATTGATTCAGCGATCGCAAATTCTCTTGCTCTTTCCTGAAGCATTCTGGCTATCCGGTAAATATATTTAGCTCTGGAACTTGGTTTAAGTTCAGACCATTCCCCTTTAAATGCTTTTCTGGCAGCTTTTACTGCTTTATCTACATCTTTCTGAGTGGCCTCAGCAAATTGTGTAATTTCTTTTTCAGTAGATGGGCTCAGGCTTTTGAAATAGCGGTCTTTAGATGGTTTTACAAATTTTCCACTAATAAATAATTCATACTTATCTTTTATCTCAAGATTTGCAGAGCTCTCAGGAGCTTCAGAATATTCCCATAGAGAAGCAAAATCCAATTTTGAGTTAGGAGAAGTGGGTTTGTAAGTAGATTCTTTAGTCTTTGTTTCGGACATAATGTCTTAGTAGTTAATCAATGGAAAAGTAATCAGGACCTTGGTAATGGCCTGTTTGTTGTTTAACAATTTGCATCAATAAATCGTTAGCAAGTGAACTTGCTCCAAATCGGAAATATTCATTATTGAGCCAGGCAGCACCCAAGGTTTCTTTAACCAATACAAGATATTGCAGTGCTTGCTTAGCTGTTCTGATGCCACCTGCAGGTTTCATGCCAACCATTTTATCAGTTTTGTAATAAAAATCTCTGATCGCTTCTAACATAACTAATGTAACTGGTTGAGTAGCAGCAGGAGAAATTTTACCGGTAGATGTTTTGATAAAATCTGCTCCGGCCTCCATAGCTATATCGCTAGCTAGTCTTACATTTTCGAAGGTATGAAGTTCCCCAGTTTCTAGAATTACTTTAAGATGCGCATCTCCACAAGCTTCTTTGATAGCAGCAATCTCGTCAAATACAAAGTTGTATTCTCCTTCTAGAAAAGCACCTCTTGTGATAACCATATCAACTTCATCAGCACCTTCCTCAACTGCGTACTTGGTGTCTTCAATTCTGATAGGTAGTGGGGCCATTCCACTAGGGAATGCACTAGCTACACTAGCAACGTTAATATTTGTTCCTCTTAAACTTTCTTTTGCAATGCGTACCATATTAGGATATACACAAACAGCAGCTACACTTGGAATATCCGGCATACTTGGATGCGGACTTTTAGCTTTCTGGCATAATTGCCTAACTTTACCTTCAGAATCTTTACCCTCTAAAGTGGTCAAATCAACCATGCTTAGGGCAAGCTTTAAAGCCTGAACTTTGGATTCTTTTTTGATACTACGCTTATTAAGTCTTCCTACACGTTCTTCAACCGCTACACGGTCTATGGGTACTTTTTCAAAATTAGTTTCTGGGCGCATTCCTCTTTATTAAATGAACTGTAAAGGTAAAGAAGATTTTCCTAATATTTAACCAAATCTAGGCAATACTTAAAAGTTACTATGTGCTCCTAAAATTGACTCTGCGAATGTAAAATCAATTGTATAACCTTTTTCTGTTTCGATATTAAAATCAGATTCAAGTTGCTGTAAAAGGGTATCAATCAGAAGGGAACCTAATGAAGAGGAGCTCTCTAATTTTGATCTTTCAAAACCGGAACCTGAATCATTATAATTTGCATAATAGGCACCGTCTTTAAATTCCAAAGAAAAATTAATCACATTATTTTTACTTGTTAAATCAAAGGCATATTTGAACGAGTTTGTAATTAATTCATTAAGTAAAAGACCTAAGGGTATTGCTTGATTGATATTAATAACAAGATTTTCGTCTATTTTTAAATTAATGATCCCATTTTTATTGTTTAAAGTCTCACTTATCGAGTTTGTTAATGATCTTACATACTTATCAAAAGGAATATCAGTAAAACTGTCTGTGTTATAAAGTAATTCATGTACCTGAGCAATAGATTTAATTCTTCGGGCTGTTTCGTCTAATAAAGCTTTAAGTTCTTCATCTCCTGAGCCAATACTTTGAAGTGAAATAAGACCTGTGACTATCGCTAGATTATTTTTCACTCGGTGATGAATTTCGGAGAGTAGTAAGGTCTTTTCGCTTAAAGAATTTTCGATTTTAATTCTTAATTCTTCTTGTTCGGTTATATCTAAATGAGTTCCAATCATTCGAACCACTCTACCATTCTCGTCGTATTCTAAAGCAGTTCCTTTGTCTAAAATAGTACGATATTCACCGCATTTACATTTCACTCTTATGGTTACTTCAAAGCTATCTTGCTTCCCTGCTTCGATCTTTCCTATTTCGTTAAGTATAAGTTCAGAATCTTCAGGATGAACTCTGGAGAAAAAGAAGCTGTAAGGATTTTCAATTTCTTCAGAAGTGTAGCCTAGCATTTCATACCATCGCTCATTCATTGCACTTATTTGGTCTCTGATATTGGCATCCCAAACACCTAAATTTGCTCCTTTTACAGCCGAATCTAACGTGAATTCACTATTTTCTAATTTTTTCTGAAGTTCCAATCTCCGAGTTATATCTTGAGCAAGTCCAGTAAACCTTTCGACTTCTCCGGTACTATTTTTTTCCGGT
This sequence comes from Balneolaceae bacterium UBA3186, assembly GCA_002364085.1. Classification (GTDB taxonomy): domain Bacteria; phylum Bacteroidota; class Rhodothermia; order Balneolales; family Balneolaceae; genus Balneola. The sequence goes on from DEXK01000011.1 coordinate 27,319, forward strand.
GAGCCAATTGCTCTTATATATTTATTTTCACCCTTTTTTGTAATTAATTTTAAATCTACATCGTAGGGTTCACCTGATTGTATTGATTTAAGAAGATTCTCCATATTGGAATCAGTCAAATCGTGATAAGAAAGAAAACCTTCAAAATTAGGAGGGCCGAGCTGAATATCTCTGTCATAAATATTATAAAGCTGCTCAGACCATTCAATTTTATTGGTTTTTATATCTAAGGTCCAATTACCAAGTTCCCCAACTTTGTGAGCCTTTTCTAAACTATTATTGGTTTCCAGTAACTCAATTTCAGTTTCTTTTTGGGTGGTTATATCCAGTATAACAGTATCAAATATTATCTTTTGTTCAGAATCAAGTCTTTGAGCAGTTCCATTGCCCTGTAAATATTTTATTTTACCACTCTTTGTTTTTATTGGATAGGTAAAATTCAAGCTTGTCATTTCATCAGCGGATCTTTCTATTGATGTAACTAATTCTTTAAAATCTTCCTGAGAAAAGAGCTGCCAAGGGGTTATTTTTCCTTGTAGAATTTCTTGATGAGAAATCTCAAAAATTTCTTCACATCCCTCACTGATATAATCAATATTCACATGGTCTTTAGTTGATATTGAACACCTGATTATAGCTCCGGTAAAATTATTTGTTATAGAACGGAGTAATTCCTCCCTGGCTTGTATTTGCTTGTTAATATTGATTCTTTCAGTGACATCAATGTTAACAGTATCGGTTATATAGCTACCATCTCTTTGAAGAATAGAATTACCGGTTGCTTCAATCCACTTAAGTTTACCGGATGGAGTCTTAATTCTGAATATTAGATATAAGCTTTTATTCTCTTCAATTGATTGATTAAATACTTTATATACATGGTCTCTGTCTTCCTCAATAATTTGATTCCACATGAGGCTTGTATCTGCTAGCGCTGCATCTATATCTATTTCATATACTTCTGTAACTTTAGAGCTTACATAAATTAGTTTAGATTTGGAGCCGGGAGTAATTCTGTGGCGAAATACAACACCTTCAATGTTTTCAGTAATTTGTTTTATTTGATTCTCAACTTTGCATAATCTGCTGTTTTCTTGAGCAGCTTTAAACTTAGTAGCAATTACTCCGGCTACGGTTTCTAAATCCTGAAGATGTTGTTGTGTATAGTAGTTTTTCTCTTCATGTTCAGAATCAATAATACCTATTAATTTGCCATCCAGTAATATAGGAACTGTGATCTCTGAATTATTAGACTCTATATCTTTGATATATCGCAGATCTTTGGTTAAGTCGTTTACAATTTCTGGTTGTAACGTTTTGGCAACACTACCAACAATTCCTTCCCCAATTTTTAAACTAATTGCACAGTTAATGCTGCTGTCAGGATTCTTTTTTGGACCGGTAGCGGCAATTTGTTCCAACATATTTGTTTGTTCATCAAAACTATAAATCACACAATCTTCAAAATCGAAGTGAGTCATTATTTTTTCTGTGATTGCGTTGGCTATATCGGTAAGCGAGTCTGTATTGAGAATGGAAGTTGTAATGTCATTTATAGCTTTAAGTAGCATTAATGATCGTTCTTGTTCAACTCTATTTTCCTTAAGCTCCTTGCGTACTTCCAAATTGTCACGTTCTCTGGTAATAGAGTGTGATAATTTTGAAAGGTTATTTTTCGAAATAAAATCTGTTGCTCCATTATTTACAATAAGATCAACAGCTTGATCTTCACCTATAAAACCTGAAACAATAAAAAACGGAATATCTTTATTGAGCGTATGTACTGTACTTAGCACATCAATACAGCTTAAAGAAGGAACGTTAAAATCGCATATCACAAGATCTATAGATTCTTGTTTTAACGCATCTATAATGTCATTCTCGGTATCACAATGTTGGTAAGCCCATTCAAAAGAGCACCTTTTAAGTTCGTTTAGAATTAGCTCTAAATCATGAAGATTGTCTTCAACTATAAGAATATTCAACTGTACCTTTTATTTTTTTTGAAACCTATCTAGATAGTAATGCTTATCGGACTTTATGTGCTATAAATTAAATTAATATTGATGTGTAAATTAATATTCCGTTAATTCATTGTGCTACATTAACTAAATAGGAGAAAAGTATGGAAGATGTTATGATTAACTGGTTAGCAGTAGGTGCCGCAACGCTTGTTGGTTTTGCAATCGGTTTTGTTTGGTATGGTCCACTTTTTGGTAAAGCTTGGATGAAGGAAGCAGGTTTAACCGAAGAAGATGTTGAAAACGGGAATATGGCAAAGATCTTTGGATTAACAGCTGTTTTTCAGTTTATAATGGCTTATTGTTTAGCTATGTTCTTCGGTAATGAAATAGATGCAGCAACAGGCGCTTTTTACGGTTTCTTAACCGGTTTTGCATGGGTTGCCTTGGCTATGGCTGTTTCAGGTCTGTATGAACAAAAATCATTCAAATATATGCTCATAAATGGTGGATTCTGGACGGTTGTATTCACATTAATGGGATTAATTATCGGTGCCTGGAGGTAAAGTATCAAAACTTATATACTGGTTTTAACTTTGGGAGCAAGTCTATGGGCTTGCTCTTCTAATATTAAAAAGCAACAACAACCAACAACAACAGAAGTAAAAGCAGATTCATCTGATTTCAAAATAGCGTACAATGTAGCTTATGATCTGGATGCTGATAATTACGAGATCTTTGTAATGAATGCGGATGGAACAGAACAAAGAAACATTTCAAACAGTCCCGGAGTTGATTGGGTCTATTATGCTTACAAAGATCGGTTATATTTTGTATCCGACAGAGATTCCACATCAAGAAAATATTTTTTGTATGAAATGAAATGGGATGGTACTGAAATTAGAAAAGTAACAGACTTTTTAGTTCACGATTCCTGGATGAGTTCCCGAAAAAATGGTACTGAATTTGTACTCTCAATCAATAAAGGTGATGATTATGATACCAGAGACCTTTATATCATTAATTTGAAAGGAGAGATCATTCGTCAATTAACAGACGATAATTTCCAAAATACTGACGCTCATTTCTCGCCTGATGGAACCCAAATTGCGTTTCGTTCTAATCGATCTAAATATGATGAATTGTATATTATGAACGATGATGGCACCGGAATCAGGCAATTAACTGACTATCCTTCAAATGATTCAACAGCATTAGAATGGGAATATCATGCAGGACCTCCGCAATGGATTGACTCAAACCAAATTAGTTATCTTTCAAAACAGAATAGTAATTACAGTATTTTCTCTATTTCACCTCTCGGTACTAATTACAAACAATTGACTCCCGATTCTACATCAAATGGGTATCTTTCAAATGAAGGTTGGCACTCATGGTCAAGAGATAATAAATATATAGCTTTTAATGCCACCAATATGGTTGGTAATTATGACATCTATATTATGAAATCAGATATCACCGGATTAAAAAGGTTAACCCGTACTCAATGGTACGCTCAAGCTCCGGTATTTGTTTATCCTGAGGATTAAAGCTTAAGATCTAAGTCAACCGTTTCCGTTCTTTTTTTAGAAAAATAGGGAAGAGCTATTCCCGTAATCAAAATAAAACATCCAATTACAAACATAACCCAAGAAATTGTCTTGTAATGATTTAGAATGTTCATATCAGATAGGATGTTAAGAAAGTCATGAGAAGATTTTGGTAAATTTCCAATCAACGGAAGGTCTTGAGTGTAAGCATCCGCGCAATACGCTGCACTATCAAGCCAAGCGAAACCCAACCAGTATAATGAAGCCTGAGATACAACTATTTTTCGGCTTCTCCAGCTAACAATGAATAGTAAAAAAGGGAGTAATATCTGTAAAAGTGTACCTCCAAGAACAGTTAGAAATCTCCATCCAAATATTCCAAAGATGGTATGGCCGGCTTCATGTATGATCAGAGTAAGATTATCTATCACAAAGTAGATCATCGAAAAACCGAAAACGTGCTTATAGCTTACAGCAAGAAGGATATTGTATTCTAGCGACATGTAAAACTGTTTAACTATAAACCAGCTCCAGAAGATCAGAATAATCGAAAACCAATACGTTTTAAGAAAGGGGAAAGCTTTTTCTTTTAACGTGTTAATGTTCATTTCAGAGAAGTTGATCGAATTTCTTTTTTCCTTTCAGAAAGTAATTCCAGATTATGGAGAAGGGCATTTTTCCCTGCAGTGATTTTACTTTTGGGCTGGAAATAGCTTTTCTTTTTCGTTGAACTTTAAACCAGTCCATAAAAAAGTGAAGGTGAGCTTTCGCAATGGCTGCAAACTCTTTAGGCTTTCCTCCTAATAATGATTTATAAGCTGCTATTACATCCAAAAGCAATCTGATTGGAAACCTGAGTATCAATTCAGAAGTTGCATAATTCTTCCAGATCATAAACAGATTGTTACGGAAGTTATAGTACACTTTTCGTGGAGAGCCCATAGCTAAAGAACCACCACCTAGGTGGTAAACCGTACTTTCCGGAGTATACATTACTTTTTGGCCGAATCGCTTCACTCTCCAGCACAGATCAATTTCTTCCATATGGAACTCGAAATCCTCATCGAAGCCACCTAGTTCTTCAAACAGCTCCTTTTTGATAGCTAATGCAGCGCCACTTGCCCAGAAGATCTCCGAGATCTCATCATATTGAGCTTCATCTTTTTCAACTGTTTCGAAAATACGACCTCTACAGAACGGATAACCGTATTTATCAATAAATCCACCGGCAGCTCCCGCATACTCGAAGTACTCGGGCTCTTTATAAGACAATAACTTGGGTTGAACAGCTCCAATAGTTTCATCCGACTCAAAGCATTTGTTAATACCATGAAGCCAGTTAGCATCAACTTTAACATCGTTATTCAGGAATAGAAGAAATTCTTTGGATGCAGATGCAACTGCTCTGTTGTTACCGCCACAATACCCGTAATTGTCATCAAAAGTGGAGATAATAACTTCAGGAAAGTTTTCATTTACCCATTCAACGGTTCCGTCGCCAGAAGCGTTATCAGCAAGTATGATCTCGAAATCAGGGTAATCCGTATCACAAACAGAAGGAAGGAAGGTTTTCAGGTGATGAAGTCCGTTCCAAGTGACGATAATTATACTGAAGCCTTTCAAAGAATGAAGTTTGTTAAGAAAGTGTTGAGTTTATATAGGAGAATTTAAGAAAAAGTGTTTTCTTTGATTCCATTGTTTTTCAATGAAGATGATACCAAAAAAGAATGATGAAAATCGGGCTTATTTCAGATACCCATAATTATCTGGATCCACAAACTCTGGATTATTTTTCTGATTGTGACGAAATCTGGCATGCAGGTGATTTCGGAACAATTAAAATAGCTGAACAGCTTAAAGAAGTGGCTCCGGTTGTGGGTGTGTATGGAAACATAGACGGACAAGATATCAGATCTGAATATCCATTACACCAACGCTTTATTTGTGAAGGGGTGGATGTATGGATGACGCACATTGGAGGTATTCCCGGTAGATATTGTATTCCTATTCGACAGGAGATGGAGAATAACACGCCTGAACTCTTTATCTGTGGACATTCTCATATTCTGAAAGTTGCCCGGGATCAGCAAATGGATAAAATGTTGTATATGAATCCGGGAGCAGCAGGTCGGCACGGCTTTCAAACGGAAAGAACCATCATGCGTTTTACTATTCATGCTGGCAAGATCGAAAACGTAGAAGTGATCAATTTAGGTTCAAGAGTGGGGTAGTTGCTTAGAACAAAACACTGAGTTGAATCGATATTACATTATCATCCAGCTTAGGACCGTCGTCATCCGAAATCAGATATGAGCCTTTAAGCGTTATATTTCTTTGAAGTTTATACCCGGTAACGAATTCAATTCTGGTTCGTGAGTACGTCCAATCGCGGAAAATTTGGTTTATCCGGTTATCAGAATTATCCTTTTCATAGATTTCAATTTCCCCATTCGAGATATGTTCATATCTAGAGGCAATATATGCTCCTACCAAAAAGGGTAGATCGTATACAAACTCAGCTGAATAATGATCGGTTTCTGCCAGCCCCGTCTGTGGAGAATCTGAATCAGAGGTTTGTGGATCATAAAAGGGAGCTTTCCAAAAGCTGTTATTCCACTCCAGCATTAAGGTATAATATCTATAATTTAAAGTAAGATCTGCACCTTTACTTTTTTGTTTATAGGAAGTAATGTCGTAGATAAGTAAAGAGTCGTTGGCAGCGTTTTCCTGAAGGAATGTGCCATTACTAACAGATAAACCAAGTTTAGCCCAAATCACAGGTTGTAAAGTGATTCTGGCTACTTTGGCAGGAGAACTATATTGTCCATAATCCAAATGTGTTGATACGGGAGCTAAAGTTGCGGCTGCATTGATCTCTAGCCATTTAGATTCCCCAAATGCATAAGAAAACCTTATCCCTTGTGAATACATTCTTGAATAAACCATGGTAGTTCCTTTTTCATCTTCGCCGTATAAGCGGGAGATGTCTTCAGGATTGGAAATTCCATCACCTAAATGCCCGAAAGTAGCGCTTACTGGTAATCCTGAAGAATGAGACATTGGCAAATGCACAAATGGATTTTCAGAAGAGATGAATTTGTTTGAATAGGAGCCATAGGGAGTGATAAATCTTCCTGCTGTTACAAGGAGATTAGAGTTAAGGTCAGGTGTCCAGTTTATATTGAGTAAGGAAAAAAAAGGATCACTTAACTCTTCTCCATCATAATAATCTGCTTGCAGAGCAGAATTTATAAACCATTGATCAGAAATATTCCCTGATATAAAAAGTCGAAGATTAGGAGTGTAAATAGAAAGATTTTCTCCCGGAGTTTGATTGACATAAGGGGAAGAGTCTTCTCCGGCTTGTCTAAGTTCAAAATTTGCTAATCCTGATATACTTATCTGAGCATATACTACTGTTTGAATGAAAGCACAAAAAGCGAAAATTAAAGTCGATCGTTTAAACATGTCAATTACCCAATTTTATTACTCTTTCTATAGACTTTTCCTTCCAGACTATCTCATATATCTGAATTTCGTTCTCTATTCCTTTTACCTTAATGCTGTCGAGTTCTTTAGCAGGTATTTTCCGTTCAAGATTTAAATACACTTCATTTGAAATCAGAATTTGATGTTTTTTAGCCGCTGAACATAAACGAGCACCCAAGTTTACTGTACTTCCTAATACTGTGTAATCCATTCTGTTTTCACTACCCATTGCACCCATTACAACTTCACCGCTGTTAATGCCGATTCCTACAGCCAAATTTCCTTCCTCATCACTCAAAACACCCGGAAGCCTTTGTTGAATTCGTATTGCTGCTTGTACAGCCAACTGATCTTTCTTGGAACCTTGAAACACTGCTACCAATTCATCACCAACAAATTTGTCTACATCACCGCCCATTTCTTTTACGATCTCAGCCTGGAAACTCAATAGATTGTTCAACATATCAATGACTTGCTCAGGAGTGTGTTTTTCACTCCATGCTGTAAAACCTCTGATGTCTGAAAAGAAAACCGTTACATCCCGGCGTTCACCACCCGGCTGGATTCTGGTCAGATCTTTTTTGATGGCATCAAGTGTAGCTTCTGATACAAATTTAAGCATTAACAGGCGTTCCTGTAATCCCTCAATTAACTGGTTGAAAGCAATAGTTAATTTTCCTATTTCATCATGAGTAGTTACAGGAACTTTTTGACCAAAATCCTGATTTTCAACCCTTTGAACTCCTTCAACAAGCTGATCAATTGGTCGTGTAATTCTTCGAGTTAAAATAATACTTATAAAAACAGAAGCGACTATCGCAAAAACTCCAATGCCAAATATCAAGATCTGAAGATTTTTTAGTGGGATTAGTGCATTTGTCAGAGATTTAGCAACTCCGTAGTACCCCTTAATTCCCTGAACTTCATCATTAAGCTGAAACATTGGGGCTAAATAGATCAACCAGTTTTCACTATTCAAAAGTATTTCAGATGTCGAAGCTTGGTTACTTGTGAGTACTTCATAAGTAGCATCATGAAATTTTTTGTTCAGCCCGTTTTTATCGTCCGCTGATATATTCCCAAAAGTCTCAGCAACTATTTTATCATCAACATAAAAAATGACATCCATTCCAATATCCCGTGAAAGTTGCTCCGCTTCTAACTGACGAATAGGAAGTCCATAAGTAAGAGAACCGATCAGATTATAACCCGTCCAGATTGGAATCGATATTACATTAAAATAGCGCTCATTTTCTTTCCATATATATGTTTGAGTCGGCATTTCACCATTCAGTGCTTCTCGCACTCCTGCTCGGTCTGCAATAGAAAACTCAGGTAATTTTTTTGAAGATAATTGACCCAAAGGTAGGCCTTTGTTATCCGAAACCAACAAAAGTCCGGCTGAATCAGGATTTGTAAAATAAGATTCAGGTATAAGAGAATCCGGGATCAAAGGGTCAAAATCCAATAAGTAACGTAATTCTTCACGAATTTTCTGATTTACAGTGTTTGTATCAGAAGTAGAAATAGCCGCTTTAAGTGAAGGGATATCAGCGAGCAGTACGGCTGTTTGTCGTAGTTGTCGAAATCGAATGTCCTGAATTCTCTCAAAGATTCTGCCTGCTTCGGTAAAATTTTGATTTATATCATCTCTGATTCTTAATTCAACTAATTGGCCTAAACTATATAAAAGGCTCAAAACGATAACTAAAACCAGTCCAACAAATCCTGATAAAAGCTTCCATCGCAAACTTAAGAACCTAAGTTTCATTATTAAGGATTTAATGTGATTGTTCCCAGCTGAATGGCATTCCCTGCGGTAACCGAAACCGATCGTGAAAACTCACTGTAACCCAATGCGACTACTTTGATCTCATAATTACCTTCGGGTATATCTGTGAATATAAAGTTATCGTTGCTCTGTATTTTTGTAATTGAAATAATGTTAGAAGGCAAAACATATATCATTGCATACATATTGGAATGAATGTCACAAAAAACATCAACCACACCGGGCTTCTCGAACGTAACATCAAAATGTTCACCTTTGGGACGCCTTCCAACATCAAATTTATGTGGACTAGTTAGACTGAATACATTATGATAAACAGGATCTGAGTTTTGTATTCTAACTGTTTGTCCTTGTTTTAATGGGAGTATACTAGGCTGGAATTGCTGGTTTATTTGATTGAGATATTCAAGTTCAGTTTCACTTTCATTAGTACTGGAATTACCTGTGAGGATCACTAAAACAGAATCAGAAGTGGGAGAAGAAGATGTTTTTGCAGGCCTGCCATACAAACCGCCACCGAAACGAACATTATTATTTTTAGGGGTTAGAATAATGTGACCTTCAATTGATCCCGAGATTGAGGAATCAGTAAGAGAATAGCTATAGGGAGTAAGTTTGTCTTGTTTTTCCCCGTAGATGAAAAAAATAGAAACCAGAAAAAAAGAAAGAAAAGACTTCATCTTTTTATTTTCTCATAATTAAGCTATAAAAAATGAAAACGGCAAGAATATTAAGAGCTTGATAAGGAGTGAACTGATATTCAGGAAAGCTCTGATCTAATGGATATTCACTGGCTAAAGAAGTTAATTTTATTGAATACTATTTTCTATCAAGGCTAGTTTTCAGTATCCTTGCCAAGGATTTTTATACGAAACTGAAAATAATCTTTAAGCCAAAATCTACTAGCTTTTGATTCGATTCCTAATAGTAACCTTCTTATTTGTACTCACTTCGATTTCTTTTCATGCTTGTACGGAGATCCAATCAGAGCCAAAGATCACCTTACCTGCCGCAGAAGAATGGTTTATGGATGATTCGACAGCATTATATCTTGATACTTTCAGCGCTGCTTTTGAAGAAGGATTAACAAACCAGAGTATTCCAGGTGGGGCAGTAGTAATTGTGAAAGAAGGTCGGGTTATTTACCAAAAAGGTTTTGGTGTAAAGGAAACCGGTAAAACAGATAATGTAGATGAACATACTGTTTTTAGGATTGGTAGTGTGTCGAAAGGATTTGCATCTGTGCTGGCAGGTGTACTTGCTGAAGAAGATCTGCTAAGCTGGGATGGCTCTGTATCAAGTTATTTAGATGATTTTAAACTTTTTGATCCGGAACAAACCGAACGGGTTCAGATCAAACACATTTTGTCTCATACTTCGGGATTACCCCGACATGCATATACAAATTTAGTGGAAGACGGACTTACTTTAGATCGAATTATTCCAAGACTGGAACGAGTTCCATTGATTGCTAAAGAAGGAGAGCAACTTGCCTACCAAAACGCAACGTATTCAGTGATAGAAAAAGTGATGGAAGCTCAAACAGGAACTGATTTCGAGTCTTTACTTACGAGCAAAATATTTGAGCCTCTAGGAATGGTTAATTCTTCAGCAAGCTATGACAGTTTGATGCGTTCTGAAAATAAAGCGCTTCCTCATGTATGGTATTCACGTTCGCGTGGACGTGTTCCTGTAAAAATCACTAAGAAATACTATAACGCTATTTCTTCTGGAGGTATAAATGCTTCAGCTTCTGATATGGGAAAATGGTTACTTTTGCTTACTGGATATTATCCTGAAATAATTTCGAAAGAAACTCTTAATGAGATATATGAGCCTTTGGCTACCATTAATAATAAAAGATTCAGCCGTTATTGGGATAGTGTAAACGAATCGCATTACGGAATGGGATGGAGAGTGCTTGATAACGAAGGACAAAAGATCGTTTACCACGGAGGATACGTAAACGGTTATAGAAGTGAAATTGCATTTTCGCCAGAAGACGGGGTAGGGATCTGTGTTTTGATCAACGCCAATTCGAGCTATCCATTACAAGTGATTCCCGGGTTGTTTGAGTATTTCAGAACTGATTCTATTGAAGTTGTTTTTGAGTAGTAGTTGTCACGGGAGCACATAACCTTAAAAGGTTATTCTACGGACTACCGAACCTGCAAGTAAAGGCAGGTCAGGAATCCGGATTGAATTGAAATGCTGGAGATTGTAGTTACTTTGCCATCTCTTTTCTTGAAGCTAAAATAAATGTACATGTCGTTAATGTAGCAACTGCGAGCACCATCCAGGAAAATAACAGCCAAACATGAGCTTCCTTAACATGATCATGCAAATCCCAACCGGATTTGAAAATTATCCAAGCAGAGATGCACATCCAAACTCCCAGACCTATTGTAGTTGCAATACGGTACCAATCAAATTTCCATTCTGGATTTATTGCTTCTAATAGTGTAAAAAAGCTGATACTAAAAAACAAAAACATGATAATTGTATGACATGTACCTTCAACACCCGGACCTGTTCCATGCCCGTAAAAAAGAAGTGCACCAATCATACTAGCACCGGAAAAAGCGAGTAGTGTTGCTCTGGCACTCAGAATTTTTTTATGCGCAAGAAAATCCACTACTGCTGAAAGTGCAAAAGCAATATATACCGTAATATGATGCCAGCCCATTAACCAATCCATTGGATACCAAGTGCTATCTGGTATTTCGAAATAAACCGCTACAAAAACCGCCAGCAACTTAACGACAGGAATATGAAGAGTGCGTTCCAAAGCATCACCTGGTTTACGGGTACCTCTGAAAAAAATGTCAGCGATCCACCAAAGTACTAATGCAATTAATACTAATCCCGGAATTAAGTGCCCAATAAAAGTTCCTGAAGGTCCTGCCATCATTTCGTGATGCATAGCGATGAAATAAATGTTTTTGCTTTAGTGTTAGTGAAAAAAATTAACTGTAATAGCCAAAGAATTTTTTTCGGTTTGAATCTACAGTATTTTGTGCAATTGTCAAATTACTAATGAAGTGTTACTAGTAGATTTTTTTAGACCTGAATCTAGAAAGTTAATTTAATCTATAAGCTAATTCGCTAGTTACCGAATAGATTTTGGTATCGAATCTTTTCTAACTAAAATCGAGTCTATTAAAAACAGCTTTCTGAAACCGAGAGGTCCATCATTGTTTCCTAAAAACCTCAATGTGTCATTTGGCATTGCATTATGGTAAGAAAAATCAAATCTACCAAGTGAGTCAGTAACTCCTAAGACTTGATATGGCTTTTTTGGAGAGTTCGTTACGTAAGCAGTAACCCCTTGAACAGTCCGGTTGCAATAATGGTCAAATGCATAGCCTTTTAACCGAAGCGAGTCTGAGTACACTCTGGACGTCTGATCTTCAAAAATTATTTGTTCTTTCCAATTGCCATCAAATTGATCGTAACTGATGGCGTAATGATTTGGGCACATTTGTGATTTAAATATAGAACAAGATGTTGTTAAGCACGCCGCGGTAATAATAATAGCAAAGGGTAATAATTCATATTTCATACTTACCTAACAAACTAATTACAGATATCTTAACCTAATCAAGATAAAAAAAATCAATTAAGAAGCATTTTTTACCAAGAAAATATCGTTCAAACCTACTTTTCAACTACACCATATTAATTGAAATATGAATCACTAACGGAATCATAACTGGGCATGAGCAGAATAAAGATCTATTCCGCTATGATAGGTGTTAAGTTATAACCAGATCAGTTCAACTTTATGCTCTTAATTCAGAATAGTCTCAAGAACAAATTCTTCTTCTGCAATTTCCATGCGAGTTATCTCAACAGCAGTAGATGTCCAAGTATACTGTTCATTCTTTAGTATATACTTAAGAGGTAAAGCTCCATTACTTGCTTTCATATACTCGTTCCAGCCACCGAATTTGTGCTGACTGAAGTTAGAAGGGTCAACTGCTATTTCATCAGAGTAAAAATAAGTTGTTTCGTCAGTTTTTGTAGCAACAACCAAAATTTTACAAGTCTTACCCAAAATCGTTTCTGTGCCTTCAAGTTTAGTAACGGAAATGATCTCTGACATCATAAATGAGGCATCTATTTCCATGATCTTGCCGGTATTGGGATTCGGGAAATAGTATTTGTTGCTCTCAGCGTTGTACAGTTGCACTAAATTTCCGTCCTCATCAAAAGCTTTGTAATTATTTGAATTGATGAAATAATGCTGTTCCGAACCTATAACTCCTGACAACTGGTCCGTAATGTTATTTCCACTTTTGGTGTCTCTAAAATCATATTGATAAACGATCTTACCGGAGAAGTCTTTTTTATTAGTTGAATCAGTATTGATGGCCGGTTCACTTGATGAACAGCTAAAAAGGGTAGCCAAGGTGACAATAATCAAAGTGATGTATTTCATGAAGAGTGGTATGAATAGTTAGGTTTAGTTGTTCAAGCTGTTTTAAATTATAACATTGATTCTGACTCATTGAGAATTTTATCGATATGTTTGAAATTTTTATGACCGAAAACAGCAATAAATCCGGCTACAGCAAATGGAAAAAGCATATCCAAAAAGGAAACATCGCCAAAAATAACTCTGGCAATTCCTAAAGTAAACACTACCAAAACAACAGATATCATGAAGCGATAAAACCTGATAGCTCTTTTCCTAACAGATGAAATAACAGGTTCTACAATTCCTTCCTCAAGCATTTTTTTTTCATCGTACTTCAAAGTACGCTTAAGGGTTAAGATATGATTTGCAGCTTGTTGATTGTTTTCCATATTTAAAACGCTTGTTATGTTGCGATTTTAGGTTTTAGAAGTTTGAATTTATTTTCTCCATTGGAGTATTTGGAATAGAATCGCTTAAACCGAAATTTATTTTTTACAGATAATATTACTTCGATTTCTTTTCTAATATTTGACCGGAGTTCTCTTATTTCAGGAGGCTTACCATATGAAGATTCGATTGAAGTATTGTACCTACAAGGAATCACGAATTCTTCGTGCGCCAAAAGAGGGCTGTGTTTTTGGTTTCCTTGAACATGAAAATCAGAATTGTTTATTTCGGCAACAAAAACTTCGATATCATATCCATCTATGTCTGAATTATTCAAAATTCGAATTTCAAAATCTTGTCTAAATTCATAGTAATAATCAAGTTCATCAGCCCTTGGGATTCCTCCACTAGTATTTTGTGGATAATTAGATGGTCTTCCACGTTTTCTATTCCCATTTCGAAAGTGGATTCCAATTTCAAGACGTGGTCTTCGGTATAATTTGAAAAAAATAAATCCGAGAATTGGGAAAATAACAGCAGTTAATACTGTTAAGATTGTATCTATATGTTTTACTATAAAATCCATTCTTAGAATTAAAGGAACACAACGAACGACCTGGCGTTTAAGTGGCGAGCCGAGTTAAAATTATTAAGTTCCGAACCCTAAACGAGTCCGTCTTAAAACGCTTGTTAGGTGTAAATAATTATTCATACGGATCAAATTCATATTCAACCCATCCATAGTAATCACCCTTCCATTCTAGAGTGGAGTGGTGACCGCAATCGAAACAATTATTGACATTCAATTTATTTTCATCATTTATCCAAATCACCGAAAAACTCGGTTCTGTAATAGACTGTGAAAGAAAGGCAACTTCATATCCATTTGAACCTTCTGTTAGGATTAAAAGAAATATTCCAGACTCTTTTTGAGTGTTCCGAAATACACCAACTTGAGCCAAATCCATCTGACCATCATTATTAAAATCATGTTCAATTGAAAAGTTGTAATCTATTTCATCATGATTAAAATCTTCCTTTGATCCTTCTGGCATCATTTCTATTGTGAGAACCATTGCATTACTCCAATTTGAATCAATTTGTGAAATAGAAACGCCATTAATAGTATTGCCTATTGGTTCAAATGTAGCGTTCAACCACCATGCATCCGATTGAGCTTGAACTAAACTTGGAAATAGAATTGATAATGAAAGTGCACATGTTATTGTTAAAGTTTTCAATTTTAGTTCATATCTCATTTTATTGACACCTAACGACCCCGCGTTTAAGCGGCGAGGGATTTTGGTTTTTTTGAAAGTAACAGAATTAATTACTTACCTGAAAGTTAAAATTGCGGAGCTCCTTCCCGAGTCCGCTTGAAACGCTTGTTAGCGCACTTAAGGATTATACCATTCATAATCTTCAATTCTTTGAACCATCATATTTTTAAGATTCAGATCATCAATTGATTGTTTAACCTTTTTTGTACAAAATATGGTTAATGAGTTATTTGGGATAAAAAAATCGCTTCTATCCCAAGTGTTTATTTCAAATTGAATTCCATTTAAAAAACCTTTTTGTTTTGGTCTCAATATTGCACCACATCTACCTTCAATACAAAAACCTGAATAATTTTCACTAGGGGTTCCATCTATTTTAACATCATATGTTCTCCATCCAGTAATCCCAGACGTTAACAGTAAATTTTTTAAACGTTTAGAAATCAAAAAATTAAATGGATCTTGAAGCCTTATAACATCATTTTCATAATAACCTTGAGATTTTTTAATTGGCAATGGAGAGGAAAGGGAAGTAGTACAGTTAAAAAGTTCAATATCATTGTATGGTTCAATCACTTCATAAAACAGATCAATACTCCGAGTAGAATGGCTTATTACATAAAAAATTGTCATATGTATTGATTGGGCGCTAACGACCCGGCGTTTAATGGGCGCAGGGATTAAGTTTTTGTTGAAGTAACTGATTTATTTTATTGCACACAAGTTATTGATCGCACTCCGTCTGCGTCCCATTGAAACGCTTGTTAGTGCCCGCTTATGTTTTAAAAGGATAAAGTTTTTGTTGTAGAGGCAACACATCTGGAATTTCATTGCTTCCTAATGAATAAACTTCGATTCCAGCCAAATGCTTATCAACTGTAAATAGAAAACAACCCATTTGGTTTCCTTTTTCTGAATCATAAAGAAAATCAGAAACCACTGTCATTCCAGAGTTACTTTTCACCGGATTACCATCAATTGCAAAATCAATACTTGCACAACCGCAACCACATACTGAGTAAACAGAAATATTTTCTATCTCATGTTTCAATGATTTGGCTTCTTTGTTGCCATTATCAACTAACCAAATAAGCAAACTCCTTTCCTTTTCAGTAAGAGGACGCTCAACAATTCGTTCTTTTAAAACTTGGTCAGACATTTGATATGGTTAAGGGCACTAACGACCCTGCGTTTAAGCGGCGAGTCTGGTTATTAAAATTAAAGACTCGCACTCCGTCCGAGTCCGCTTGAAACGCTTGTTATAGGGCATTTTTGGGTTTATTAAATTTGTACAATAAAAACGCAGAAAGAAATAATATTGCTGAAAACAAAATTGAAACCCAACCACCTGCCCAATATGCGAACTCTCCTAATCCAGTGCTATTGCTTTGAATATTTTGAAGAGCGATAAGGGAGTTAATGCCAGAAAGGAGGAAGAAAGCACCAGCAATACTGAAAAATAAAAGTAATCCTTTCTTAAGCATTTGAATTATTTAAAAAGCCCTATAACGACCCCGCGTTTAAGCGGCGAGTCTGGTTTTAATTATTAATGTTTCGAACCCTAACCGAGTCCGCTTGAAACGCTTGTTAGGTAGCTGATTACCTATCTGCAAACACTTTTACTTTTGTAGTATCTATGAATTCCATGTAATTCTTAGCAACTGGATTATCGTATATAAATATTTTCTTTAATGAATCGAGATTATTTATTGTTTCTGGAAGCTCTGAAAAGTTATTCCGTTTAGCATATAAGAGATTCAAAGACTTAAAATTACCGATTGATTTAGGTAAACTTTCCCACTCATTACCTTGTATCCAAAGTTCTTTTAAGTTTACAAGCTCTTGCAATAACTCGATTGTTTCTTTGGGGTCTAAATTGGGATTACCACCTATATAAAGTCTTTCAAGATTAGTAAATAATAAAAGTTCTTTAGGTAAAGAATATAGATTAGAATTTACAAGAGATAAATGTTTTAAAGCTGAAGGGTTTTCAATCATAGAAAATGATATCTGTAAATCTATTTCTGGATTTACAGATAAGCTAAGATCCTCCAAATTATCAATATTGGCAATTTCAATAGGTATTACCTTAAGACCTAGATCATTAAGAGAGACTCTCCTAATCTTACGTTCATTAACATTTGAAAAATCCTTTACATTGGAGTCAATATCGTGCTTTACATATTCTGTGGAATCTGAACTAGCATAGTTACTGTTGGCATAAGGGTTTCTTTCTAGAAACTGGTTATTCAATACTTGATACCCAATTTGTAAAATTAAGAACCCTGCCAATGCACCTGAAAATACACCAGCTGTACCAAATAAATAGGTCTTTAAAAATTTTTCTCGCTCAAGTAAAAATGAAATAATAGGCGCAACAATCAATAATTGAGCAATAAGACCGATTAAAGAAAAAAGCATTATTCCTAAATCTCCACCAGATTCTCCCCAAAGTCTAAAGAAAATGACACAATAATAAGTTAAGTAGATAAGGAAGTTGATTAGTATTGAAAGAGTTGTCTTCTTCATTTGAATTATAAGCTACCTAACATAATATTATCCAAACAAGGATTTTCCCAGTTTGTTCCGATAAAATCTAAAAATTGACTCTAAAATACTAGTAAACAAGGAAGTTAGGATTTTATCATGATAAAAATGGTTTCTAAAATTCCCGAATAAATCTCAAATTCAATCAAACCTACCAATCAACTCTACTGCATTAACAGCACTTTGTATCACCAAGGGAATGCCACCACCGGGATGAGTAGAGCCACCTACAAAGTACAAACCTTCAATTTCGCGGGACTTGTTTCTGGGTCGGAGGAAAGCTGAGAATTTATCGTTGGAGGAAGTGCCGTAAATACTGCCTTTGTTAGATAAGTATTGATCGTAGAAATCCTGAGGATTAATTTCTTTGCGGTAGGTGATATGCTCCGAAAGATTGCTCAAACCACGATTCTGTAATTCCCTTATCACCTTATCCCCATATTTACTATCACTCCAATCATAAGAATCACTCAAATAAGGAGCATTCACCAATACAAATAAATTAGAACTATTTTCTGGAGCGTGATCTTTATCTGTGTAAGAGGTATTGGCGATGTAGATGGTCGGATCATCGGGCATTATCTTATCTTCAAAGATCTGTTTGAATTCCAGTTCATAATCAGCGGAAAAGAAAATGTTGTGATGAATAAGCTGCTCGTATTGTTTGTCAATGCCCAATAACATCACAAATCCCGAACAGGAGGGTTCTAAATCTTGTTGTTTTTCTTTTCGTTTGGCTGAAATACTGAAATCGTCAATCAAATTCAGGATGGTTTCCGAAGCATCACTATTGGCAACCACAAGATCGCACTCTAACAACTCTCCGGATTCAGTTTCCACTCCTTTAATTTTGCCTTCCAGTACATGAATACGGTCTACTTTTGAATTGTATTCAATAGAAGCACCCAAAGAAGTCGCCAGATCATGCAAACATTCCGCAACTCTGTATAATCCACCTTTGATGTAATAGCCGCCTTCATTCAGTTCGATATGAGGAATCACATTCAGCGTAGCCGGAGCTTGATAAGGAGAAGAGCCATTGTACGTGGTGAAGCGTTTAAAGAACTGTTGCAGGTACGGAGATTCGAAATAGGAGTCTACACGTTTACTGACTGTTGTAAAGGCATCGATTCCCAAAAAAGAAAACAGATTGAGATTTTTCAGATCCGAAATATTGTATAGTGGATTCAGTATAAATGCATTTCGGGTCTTTTTATCTAGCGACTCAGCGTATTCCAAAAATTTGATGTAGGACTTCTCATCATCAGGAGCAATTCTTCGGATCTCTTTCAACATCTGCGCACGATCGCTGTAATTATCGAATTGCATACCATCCTGAAAGAAATACCGACAGTTTATGTCCAGTGGAACCATTTCAAGCTCTTTGGAGAGGGAAGTACCGCATTCCTGCAGCAGTCCGTCCAGAATATAAGGCATGGTAAACAGGGAAGGACCGGTATCGAAACGAAATCCATTTGCCGTGATCTCATTCATCTTGCCGCCCACGCTGTCGTTCTTTTCCAGAATGGTTACTGAATGACCTTGTTTGGCAAGCAAACAACCTGCGGATAATCCTCCGATTCCCGCTCCGATAATGATTATATTCATGCAATTAAAAATTTAATGGTAATGGATTGCGATCTGCCCATGCAAATGATAATGTGGATATTTTTGATGTACGAACAGCCGTAACGGCGGACAGCCATCTGCCCGTGACGGTAGGGGCGGATGGCTATCCGCCCGCCCTTGAACAAGAAACACATTTATATTTCAAAATAGGAATGAAAAATAAATTCTCTGAAGAAAGTATTGATTTCATAAAAGATCATATCAATGATGATCCCGCTGAGATTATGCTTCAGTCCCGGAAGTTTCCGGAGCTGCCGATGAGAGATATTGTGGTACAGATCGCATCCCGACAAAAAGCGAAGAATAAATTACCGGAATGGTTTGGTAATTATGACCTGATATTACCTCCTAAACAAAATCTGGAACAGGCTTCTTCAGAGATTACGGCAAAGTTTAAAGCTCGTTTTGTGGAAGGAGATTCGCTTATTGATCTGACCGGAGGAACCGGAGTTGATACTTTTTATCTATCGCAAAAAATGAGGTCGACGGTTTATGTAGAACCGAATGAAGAACTTTGTGCAGTGTCAAAACACAATTTTGAAGTTCTTGGGGCAAATATTAAAGTTCAAAACTCTACAGCTGAAGACATACTCAATCATAACCTTGTTCAGTCTGATTGGATATTTATAGATCCTTCCAGACGCGATGATGCGGAAAACAGAGTGTATGCTCTGGAAGATTGTGAGCCAAATGTGATTGAGCTGGAAGAACAGTTGTTGAATTCCGCCAAGAATGTGTTTATCAAAGCATCGCCAATGCTGGATATCAAGAAAACTATACAGCAGTTTAGTTCCTGTTATAAAGTACAGATAGTCACCGTAGACAATGAAGTAAAGGAGTTGTTGATCTATCTGAATAAAGAATTTTCAGGTGAAGCTGATATTGAAGCCTGGAATATTTCAGAGAAAAGGGAAGAGGAACAATTTTCATTCAAATATTCAACAGAAGAAACTAGTGACTTTGATATAGAAGGGCCTCAAAAATATCTATATGAACCTAATGCAGCCTTAATGAAAGCAGGTGCTTATAAATTGATCGGTTCTAAATTTGATGTTAAGAAAGTACATCCAAATACACATTTATATACTTCTGATGATCTTTTAGAAAATTTTCCGGGAAAGAAATTACTGATCAAAGAAGTGTTTAGTCCGGCTAAGAAGGAAATAAAAAAAAGAATTAAGAACGGCACTGTTAATGTGATCGTCAGGAATTACCCGATGGGAGCAAACGAGATCAAAAAGAAATTCGGACTAAAAGATGGGGGAGATGACTTCCTGATCTTTTGTGAGACTGAATCAGTAGGTTTAAGAGCAATTTGGTGTGAGAGGGTTTAGTTCGTCCAAGCGAGACGCTTAAACCAAGAACTAGAAAGGTTAATTTAAAATATTACAACGCATCGATGGCTTCATCCATCCAGCTTAATCGATCAGATATCCAATCTTTAAGGTAGTTGACCTCATCGTTGTAAGTATCACCCACAAAGTTATTTGGGTGAACATCGGTACCAAGTATATCCCAGGTTGTAAAGTTTCTTTCAGCGGCTCCTGTTTCATTAAGTAGAGTTGAGTAATTATCTATCATCATATTTAGATTATTCAACGATAAATCGTCGTTACGGAGCTTGGTCCATCGATCTTTAAGTTGACCTACAAATGCAGGGTCTTCAAGAAATCTGCTCCACCAAAATGGAACTTGCTGATCATGATTTCCGCATCTTTCATTAAATTTATAGGCCCAGACATTTGTTTCTCCGGCACTGCAGTAGTCAACATTTCCCAGAGAATAATTAAAGTCCCAAACCGGCCCCATATTTAACTTTCCATTTTTATCCTTAGTTAAATACGTACTTAAACGGTATGCATCTACATTATTTGTGAGTTCATTTACAAGAAAGAAATCTATAAAACTGGAAACATTAATGAATGAAAGATATCCGGTTACCGGGTCAGTAAAATTCTGTGATGCTAAAGCGCTTTCAAATCCATTTACGTAGTTTTGGATATAATTTTTTTGTTGATCTGTGATCTCGTCAGCGCCCGGTTCTTCATAAACAAAATTAACTTGTTGTCCACTTTCAGCAAAAGGAGGCGGGTAATTCGAAGTAAAGGAGTCATTTATTTTTTCTTCGTCATCTCTGTCGATTTGCAGAATATATCCTCCTGTCAGGTCCTCACCTGAGTTCTCATCCGGATTTAATTTACTGATATCAATACGGTTTTCATCTCTTTTCAGCTTTTCAGAAAGTACATAAACTCCCTGATAATCATCATTTAGATTGAATTCTACGAGTAAACTTCTACTAGCGTAGTGCCCCATTTCTCTGAATAGATCATACACGAATATATTTCTAATCAGAGTTTTGTCGCTATAAGGCCCGTTTAACACCCAGTCTTCTTCGGCAGGCAAACCCAATAGAGCAACGTCCACATCTAAATTTACATTATCAGCGTCTCTGGTTTCAAAGCTATAGGATTTTTTTGGGAAATTCTGAGAACTGGAGCCGCGAGATTCAATGGCAATATTGCCTTCAAAATTGACCTCATTATCAATAGAGATTGATAAAATGCCATTAATTTTAGGGTTATTAGGTATGGGATTTCCAAATGTATTTAGATGTAATACAGGGAGAACGTCTTGTAGAATTATTTCTCCTTTATCATTATTTGTATTGCAACCTAAAACAGTTATTGAAATTAGTATTAAGGCAAATTGAAAAAGCTTTTTGGTCATCATAGTCTTCTTAACTGCATTATGAATTCTATATGTAGAGATCTGAGAACTATAATACATTCTACTCATAATATCTGATGATTTCTCCATTTCGGTTTCGTTTACTCGCCTGTTTTCTTGTTTTATCTTAATCGAAGTTTAGCAACTGCTTCAACATGATACGTTTGAGGAAACATATCAACGGGTTGCACTTCAATTATTTCATAAACTTCATCTAATTCTTTTAAATCTCTTGCCATTGTTGAGCTGTCACAGCTCACATATACCAATTTGGGTACTTTTAGTTCTTTAAGTCTTTTAACTACGTCTGGGTGCATTCCTGCACGTGGAGGATCTGTAATCAACACATCAGGAGCACCAAATGTATTCACCATTTCTTCAGTGAATACATCTTTCATATCACCTTTAATAAAAGAAACATTATCTACATTATTTTCTTTGGCGTTGAATTTTGCGTTTTCAACAGCTACTTCAACAAGTTCTATACCTAAGACTTTCTCTGCCTTTTGGCTCATAAATAAACTTAATGTTCCAACACCGCAATACAGATCATATACTATTTCTCCATCCTGCAGATCGGCGTATTCTCTTGCCACTTCGTAAAGTCGTTCAGCTTGAGCTGTATTTGTTTGGAAGAATGCATTAGGGTGAATTTTAAAAGTATGATTACCAATTTTATCAACTATAAAACCTGGACCAAAAATTACTTTTTCAATTCTACCGATGGAAGTAGGGCTTTTTGTGTCGTTGATGTTATTGACAATGGTTGTGATGATCGGAAATTGCTCAAGTAACTCATCGGATAGTTTCTTAATTAGTTCCTGATCATCCTGATATGTAACCAAATTTACCATAAAATCATCAGTGTGATAAGAGTTCCTGATCATCAAATGGCGCATAAAACCCTCGTGTTTCAACGCGTCAAAAGGAGGGATGTCATGCTTGATGCAATAATTTCGAACAAAATCTAATATCTCAAACGACTCTTTATGTTGTAAATGGCATTCGTTCAAATTAAGGATCTTATCAAACCTTCCCGGAGCGTGCATCCCGGCTGCAAAACCTGAATCGTCAACAAATTCATCTTTATTAATTTCATCTTGAGTAAGCCAGCGTCTATTCGCAAAACTATATTCCATTTTGTTACGATAATAGAACTCAGATTCACTTCCCATAGCAGGATGAATTATCGTGTCTGTTAAACCACCTAGTCTTCTTATATGATCAGCTACTTGTTGGCCTTTGTATTCCAGTTGCTTGGCATAAGGAACGTGTTGCCAGCTACACCCGCCACAAACGTTGGCGTGTTGGCATTTCGGTTTAATGCGGTCTTTACTGGGTTCTAAAACTTCTAAAAGCTTAGCCTCTCTATAATTTTTCTTCTTTTTTATGATGCGCGCTTTAACTACATCACCGGGAGCTGTTCCATAAACGAATACAGCTAAACCATCAACTTTGGCTACTCCTTTCCCTCTAAAAGCCGCACTTTCAATTTCCAGGGTGACTTCTTCGCCTTTTTTAAGAGCCATGTTTATTCTTCAGAATTATTTTCGTAGTAAGTATCAAATTGAATTTGGAGTGCCTTTTCCTGCCCGGCAACTTCTTCAATAATGAATGTAGCTTGTTCCAATTGTCTTAGAGCTATATTGGTAAGAGATTGAAGAAATTTAACTGCTATTTGGGGGTGTCGATCTCTTAAAACCTCAAAATCAGGCTGAAAAAAGCCTAATAGTTGGCAATCGGTTACACATTGAGCAGTAGCTTTTCGTCTTAAATTATAACCAATAGAAAGTGCACCGAAACTGTCAGGTGCATCTAGTATAAATTTGTTAGAACTATCAGAATGATCGTTACCCGGATTGGCGTCTAGCATTAATTCGATCTTGCCATCCTGTATAAAATACATTCCTGTTCCAGGATCATTTCTGTAGAATACGTATTCGCCTTCTTTATAGTCTCTTTTATGGCAGAGTTGAAGAAATTCATACCGTTCAGGAGATGATAAATTCTTTAGAAATTTGGAGCCAAATACGATGCTCAATTGTTGCTTAATATTTGTGATTTTTCCCATATCTAAATAACGTTAAAAAGAATGACCGATACCAAAACTAAAGTACAATTTTTTGTTGTTGAACCAACCAACTTCCAAATCATGAGCCCTGAAAGTAAAATCAAACCGTGCTACAATATATTGCCAATCTAAACGCAGTCCTAAACCACTTCCTACAGCTATTTGATTATAGAAATCATTAAATTTAAAACGACCATCTTCCAGTTCTGAATCGTCAGCGGCATCATTTTTAGGACCGTACCAGATGTTTCCGGCATCAACGTACCATGCGGCATGCCAGTTTGCTCCAATCAGATCACGAATAAAAATTTGTCTTGCTTCCGTAAATGCGGCGAGCTTAATTTCTCCACCGTTAATACGTACATCTTCAGATCTAATGGTACCGGGCCCAAGTTGAAAAGGTCCCCAACCTCTGATATCATTACTGCCGCCCGCAAAAAATCGTCTGTTTAACGGAATGGTTGTACTGTTTCCATAAGGATGAGCTATACCTCCATACAAGCGCCAGGCAAATACGGCAGAATTAGAGATCGGAATATATTTTCGATAATCAACTGTGGCTTTAACATATCTGCTGTAGCTGAGTTCATTTTCACTCACTTTAAAAAGAGAGGGGAGGTTTTGCTCCAAAGTATCAGGAGTTATTACGTATTTATCTAGCAGGTACGGTATATTTCCACCGGTTGATAATGAGTATTCACTGAAATAACCTCTGTTTCGTTTAATAAGATCTGTATTTTGGCTTCTGAATGTATATCTGACGACTGAAGATATTTGAGGTCGAAAATCTTCCAATATTCTAGTCAATTCTATGGGGTCAACGATGGTTCCGTCGTTTAATGTGTCCGAACCAAAATCATTTCTCAGGTTATTGATAAATTCATCGGTAGGGGAAGGATCTACGATGTCTAACTCAATGAGATCCAAAAAACTTGAAAACCTTGTATTGTGTTGTACTTCGTACCGTAAATTAAACTGAACGTCACTATTGATATCAAAGAATAATTGATCTGAGCGGCTGTAAGAAAGTGAATATCTTGTTAACCCACTGGTAAAGAAACGGGTGTTATCAAGGAATGCAAAAGGGAAATTCAACCGTGGTACCGTATAATCTCCTCTTAACTCATAACTCCTGAAAATGGAAGATTGAGTAGAAGTATCAGCAATTTCTTCAAGTACACTATTGCTCACAAATTCAAAACTAACATTTGCTGATAAGGTGAAATTTTCTGCTTTACCGAACGCATTATTATTAGTGTAATCAACACCTAACCCTGTACCAAAACCATATCTTTTCATTCCGAAGATCTCTGCTCCAACACTATGCTTTGTAATGGATTGCAAGCTTATGTATGTTGGAATTGTTGGTTTAGTGAAGTCAGGTTGACTGGCTGTTTGGTTTTGCCCAAATCTTCGAATAAAAAGCATTCCAAGATTTTGATATTCCCGAATCGAATTCAAATACAGTTCATGATTATAGATCTCACCTGGTTTAAATAATATCTGATCTGTTAATAGAGAGAATTTAGTTTGAGTAGAGGGTTCTTTCCTTAGATAAATTTTTGAAGAGTCTGTTACCTCTTCTACGGAGGAAACCGTATCAATTTGAGTGTAATTTTCCGGGGCTATTCCATCCGCTAAATCAATATGAACATCTCCAAATCGATAGATCTTACCGGGATTAATTCTGAATTGAACATCAAGCTGTCTTTGGTTAGTTTTTTGAGCTTTAACTAAAGCTATTACAGAGTCTTTTTGAATAGATGCATAGCCATTGTTCTTTAAGAAAGTAATAATCCTTTGTTGCTCAGTACTAAGCTCCTGAGAATTATATTGTCTATTTACTGAATAGGTTGAATCGTTAATTCTTGCTCTTGTTAGCGGACTATTCCGCATAAAGTCGATTCTGTTTTTTTCTGTTCCAAGAAAGGGGAGCCCGCTATAAGAAATAGTTTCAATTTTTGAAGGAATTCCTTCTTCCACAATAAATGAAACCTCAACCTTATCTGTTTTGTACTCTACAATGGTGGTATCAACCTGAACACTTAAATAACCTAGTGATTCATAATAGAGGCGGATTCTTTCCATATCATTGGAAACCACAGAACGGTCTAGATAAATGGGATCTTCACCAAATCGCCCGTTGCTAAGTTCCCAAAAATAATACCAGGGCGTAAAACGAGGAATACCAAGAAATTCCCTGTTTGTTCGAGTCCTGATCAAAGTTTCAAGAGTTCTGTCTTTCACATTTTTATTACCGGAAAACCTGATCCTTCGTACAACATTTTCTGAAGTACTGTCAGAATTAACAGTAGAATTTTGTGCAAACAGATTTACCTGTACGGCACTCGATAAAAGCACCGTAAATAAGAAGGCTACGGTAATAAATGATATTGTAGAAAAGTGTTTTCTCAAGAGTGGAGGTTATGCCTGATCACATAACCAATCTATATTTGGTGCTAAACGTCATCATAATCAAAACCTTCATCTTCCTCATTGTGGAAGAAGTCTTCTTTTTGAATGTAATCAGGCCAAATATCCTCTATATTTTCATATATGGTATTCTCACCTTCATCCAACTCTTCCAACTCTTCCAGGTTTATAATAACCTGAGATGGAAGTCCGTTTCTTTCAGCCCATTCTATTAGTTCTTCTCTGTTTGCCGGAAATGGGGCTTCATCCAATGCTGCTGCTAATTCTACTGTCCAAATCATAAATAAATAATTGTGTTAATTAAGTGAGTGAATGATACAATTCTACTAGAATTTTCCAAGTATCGTTCCAAATAATTTTTGATCTTAAATCGTGCCGAAAATATTGTTATCTTAGCACAATTACATCAACTAAATCCAAAGAGGATTATTTTTTATGGGAAGTTTTGGAACAACCGAAATTATTATCATAGCTATTATCGTTTTAGTGCTTTTTGGTGCTAAAAGAATTCCCGAATTAGCAAAAGGATTAGGTCAAGGAATTAAAGAGTTTAGAAAAGCATCAAGCGATATCAAAAAGGAAATTGAAGAAAGTTCTCGGGATATTGATGATGCCGTAAATTCAGAAGAAACAAAATCTAACTCAAAATAATAGAAGATTGTCAACATACAGCATCGCTGAGATAAGAGAACAAATTCTCAACGAAAACCTCTCTCTGAAAGACATAGTTAAAAGCTACATTGCCAAAATTGAAGAGCAAAATTCTGAGGTAAATGCATTTATCTCAACTTATTTTGAAGAGGCTCTTTCAGAAGCAGAAAACATTGAAAAGAAGATAAAAAACGGAACAGCAGGCTCTCTCGCAGGCGCCGTTTTGGGTATAAAAGATCTTATCTGTGAGCGCGATCGTATAGCAACGTGCGCTTCTGAAATTTTAGGAGATTTTGAGAGTGTCTACGATGCTACAGTTATTGAGCGTTTAAAAGCCGAAGACGCTATTCTTATCGGCCGTACCAATATGGATGAATTTGCTATGGGTTCTGCAAACCAGTTCAGCAGATACGGCGTTGTAAAAAACCCGGTTGATACTTCTAAGGTGTCAGGTGGTTCTTCAGGTGGAAGTGCAGCTGCTGTTGCAGCAAATATGGTCACTGCAACTTTGGGATCTGATACCGGTGGTTCAATTAGGCAACCTGCTGCGTTCTGCGGAGTTGTGGGTGTTAAACCTACTTATGGAAGAGTTTCAAGATGGGGGCTTATCGCTTTTGCTTCTTCTTTTGATTGCATAGGACCTTTTGCAAATAATGTGGAAGACGCTGCTAAAGTTCTTGAAGCAATTTCAGGCTTCGATGAAAAAGATAATACATCGGCTAATATCCCGGTTCAGAATTATTCTGATGAACTAAAAGAACCTAAAAAAAATATTAAAATTGGAATCCCGGAAGAATATTTTGGTGAAGGCTTGGACCCTGAGATTTCTAAAAACATTAACGAAACGCTTAAAAAGTTAGAAGCAAACGGTGCAGAATTAATTCCTATAAGTTTGCCCCATACTAAATATGGTATTGCTACCTATTATGTACTTGCTACAGCTGAAGCATCGAGTAACTTGGCTCGATTTGATGGTATCAGATATGGCCATAGAACAGAAAAAGCTGCCGTAATAGAAGAACTGAAAGATGAGGAAGCTCGGTTAAGATCAGAATACAAAGATAATGAGGCAGAATTAGAAATTGCGTTATCAAAAATGGATAGTGCACTAATAAAGTTATACAAAAAGTCCAGAACCGAGGGTTTTGGCACAGAAGTCAAGCGGCGAATTATGTTGGGAACTTATGTACTGAGTTCAGGATATTATGATGCGTATTATGCCAAAGCTCAAAAAGTTCGTCGATTAATTCAGGAAGACTTTAAAAAAGCATTTGAAAAAGTTGATGTTATCGCAGGTCCTACAACACCAACAACTGCTTTTGATCAGGGTGCTAAATTAGATGATCCGGTTCAAATGTATTTGAATGACATCTATACTACTTCAGCAAACCTGGCAGGAATTTGTGGTATTAGTGTACCTTCAGGTAAGCATTCAAACGGTTTACCGATTGGAATTCAATTTCAGGCCGATTCATTTCAGGAGTCTAAAATATTAAATGCCGGAAGACTCGTTGAACTTTTGGATAAATAGAATATTTAATTTCTGAAAGCTACCAATATGAACCGAATACATGGAAAAAACATTGTTATTACAGGAGCTACATCAGGTATAGGTAAGGCAACGGCTCTGCAATTCGGTGAACTTGGCGCTAACTTATTTTTAACAGGTAGAAGAAACGAACGCTTAAATGAAATTAAAAAGCTGTTAACTGATAAGCACACTGATATTTCAGTTCATACATATTGTTTTGATATAACAAATAGAAGCGCGTGCGTAGAATTTGTTAATTCGCTCCAGAACGATGTCGATATTTTAATCAATAATGCAGGCTTAGCTCTTGGAACGGATGCGGTGTACGAACTGAGTGATGAAGATACTGATCAGATGTTTGACGTTAATGTGAAAGGACTTATCACACTTACCAGATTGATTTCACCTCGAATGAAAGCAAGAAATCAAGGTCATATTATTAACATTGGATCCACTGCCGGGCATGAAGCTTATGCGGGTGGTGCGGTGTATTGTGCTACAAAGCATGCAGTTAAGGCAATCAGTGAATCTACCAAGAAAGATCTTCATGGAACAAATATACGTGTAAGCATCGTGTCACCCGGTATGGTAGAGACGGAATTTAGTAACGTGCGCTTTAAAGGAGACGACCAAAAGGCTGCTTCCGTATATAAAGGCTTTACACCGTTGACCGCAAATGATATAGCTGAAATAATCGTTTTCGTTGCAAACAGACCTGAACATGTAAATATCATGGATTCTATCATTTATCCGGTTTCTCAATCTTCACCAACAATGATCTATAGAGATGAATAAATTACTTATAATTTTTAGTGTAGTATTCTTTGCTACCGCTTGTAACAACGGACCGGGGTTACAATTTTCTGAAAAGGGAAGGAGAGTTCCTGAATTTTCATCAGATTCCGCTTATAAATTCATTGAAAAACAGGTGAATTATGGCCCAAGAGTACCAAATACATATGGACATGTAAAAACAAAGGAGTTTTTGGCAAGTAAGCTCAGGGAATACGCAGGATCTCAATCCGTTTTCATTCAGCAATTTTCCGAAGAAGGTTACAACGAGACTTTAGAAATGGCGAATATAATTGCTGCATTTAATACCTCATCCATTGATAGAATTATGTTATGTGCTCACTGGGATACGCGTCCAAGAGCCGATCAGGATACCAGCCGTACCGGAGAATATATTGCAGGAGCTGATGATGGAGGCAGCGGAGTTGGAGTTTTACTTGAGTTAGCACGAATATTTTCCGAAAATCCTCCTCCAATAGGAGTTGATATTGTTTTATTTGATGGAGAAGATTATGGTACTTCAGGGGATTTGGAAAAATACTTTCTTGGATCAAGACATTGGTCTTTAAACCCTCCCGTCCCGGGTTATAATCCGAGATTTGGCATTCTTTTGGATATGGTAGGAGCTGAAAGAGCGGTTTTTCCGAAAGAAACTTATTCAATTAGTTATGCTCCAAACCTTGTAAATGAAGTGTGGGGGATTGCAGAAAGTAAAGGGTATTCTGATATTTTTCTTGATCAACGAGGAGCAGGTGTTTTAGACGATCATTTCATCGTATATGAAAATACTAATATTCCTGTAATAGATATTATCAACCATACCGTAGGAATTGATGGTAATATTGAATTTGCTCCTCATTGGCATACCCACAACGACGATCTCCCGATAATTGATAAAAGCATATTGCAAGCAGTAGGTGACGTGCTTCTGGAACTCATTTATAACCGGATTTAATTAATGGATTATATTCGATTACATTTTACACTTTCAGATAATGATCATGATACTATAATCGCAGAACTATTTGAGGTTGGATTTGAAGGATTTGAACAGGAGGAAAATAAACTCATTGCTTCAATTCCGGCAGAAAAATTTGTTCAAAATGTTGAGCTTTTCGTTGAACAATTATTGTCCACTTTTGAGGGTGCTCAAATTTTGAATAAAGAGCTAATTAAACCACAGAATTGGAATGAAAAGTGGGAGAGTTCTATTGAACCTCAAACTATTGGTACTTTTTATGTGAGACCAACATGGGGTAAAGAACTTGACAGTGATTCAGAATTAAAAGAATTACTTATTGATCCAAAAATGGCATTTGGAACAGGATACCATGCTACTACACGGTTAATACTAAGTTGGCTAGACGAGATTGTTGAAGAAAAAGATCACGTTTTAGATGCAGGAACCGGAACTGGAATTCTAGGAATTGCTGCTTTAAAACTAGGAGCTAAATTGGTTTTTGGTTTCGATATTGATGAGTGGAGTGAAGATAACTGCCACGAGAATATTACTTTAAACAATGTAGATGGTTTTGATGTTAAACTTGGTTCTACAGAAGTAATTCCCTCTGGAAGTATTTTTGACTTGATCCTCGCAAATATTAACAGGAATGCTTTGATAGAATTAATCCCTGAATTGCTTTCCTACTTAAGAAACGATGGTACTTTATTGCTTTCAGGATTATTAGAAGATGATGAACAAACTATATTGAATTTAGACTCGGTTAAAAGTTTAAAACACCTTGAAACCAGACAAAATGGAGAGTGGATAGCAATTCTACTAAAAAAATGAAAGCAGCTATAGATATAGGTACAAACACGGTTTTATTGCTCGTTGCAGAAATTACCGAAACAGGTTTAAAGGTAGTGCACGAAGAACAAAGAATGCCCCGACTAGGAAAAGGTGTGGATTTGAATAAAACTCTTTCCATTAATAGCATTCATAGAGTAGTTTCTTCAATTAAGGAGTATAAAAACATTTTAGAAACACAATACAATGATGTGTCTGAAATAGTTGTTACGGCCACAAGTGCAGTTCGAGATGCGTCGAATAAAAATGAATTCATCTCAACAATTAAGAAAGAGACCGGTTTTGATGTTCAATTACTTTCAGGTGCAGAGGAAGCACAATGCACTTTTGAAGGAGCGATGTCAGTATTGGGAAATGAATCAGAAGGCGATGTTTTTGTTCTCGATATTGGTGGTGGCAGTACTGAAATTGCCCTTGGCAGAAATGGTGAGCTTATAGATTCATATTCTTTTGATATGGGCTGTGTGAGGTTTACTGAGCGCTTTTTAGTTGAGGACCCGCCTTATCAGGAGCAAATTCGAGAATGTAGAGATGCTGTAGAAAGTATGTTGGGTTCTAAGAAGTTTAAATTCAAGAAAAATGTTAAAGCAATAGGCGTGGCAGGTACTCTCACTTCATTGGCGGCTATTGATTTGCAAATTGATGAGTATGATCCTGAACACATGAACGGGCACTTAATAGTAAGTGAAAAACTAAGAAAAGGTATTGAAATTTTTAGCTTGCATACTCATGAACAATTGCTTGAATTAAGTCCAAAGGTTTTAAAAGGACGTGAGGACATTTTTCTTGCAGGTTTACTAATATTGGAAGGTTTTCTAAATTATTTCGATTTAAAAGAGATCATTGTTTCAACTGGTGGTATCCGCCATGGTGCACTTTTAGATTCCGTGAAAAAATCATAATTATATTTAAAAAATCGATTTTCATTTACGCTAAGCTTTGTATTTTAGCTTTGCACAAAATCAGATAATGTCAGATACGAATACAGAAACAAATTCATCACCCAGAGAAAATGCCTCTTCAAGTAGCCTTGAAGACGACGGCTTTGTAGTAAGAGCCCTAAAAGGTGATGAGTCAGCTTATAAAGATCTGATGAACAAATATGATCGCCCGATTTATTTTCATGTTAGGAAAATGATCAAGGAAAAAGAGCTGGTTGAAGATCTTGTGCAGGAAGTATTCATGAAGGCGTTCAAGAACCTTTCCACTTATAGTAACGAGTACGCATTTTCCACTTGGTTATATAGGATAGCTACAAACCATACTATTGACTATTTAAGAAAAAAGAAGCTCCAAACACTTTCCATTAACGATCCATACAAAACAAAGGATGGTGAGTTAGAGATACAACTTCCCGATGAAACTTACGCCACTGATAAAGCAGTGATGAAAAAGGAAAGGAAGAAAATAGTTCAGGATGCCATCGACAATCTTCCTGAAAAGTACCGAGCAGTTATTCAGTTACGCCATATGGATGAACTTTCATACGATGAAATAGCAGACGAACTTGATTTACCTCTCGGGACTGTAAAAGCTCATATTTTTAGAGCAAGAGAACTTTTATATAAAGCTTTGATCGATAAGAGAGGTAGTTTTTAGGATCTTCTTAAATTAGTTTCAACTATTTTAGTATTCATTTTAAATTTCTCAAATTTCGCTCTGCGAATAGCACTTCCTTCAAATAACTCATCATATTGAGGATTATCGATCTCACTCCAGAAATCAATATTTTTATGTAGAAGTTTTTGCCGGGGTTTAAAATCCACCATGTTAGTAATGGAAGAATTTTTATTCCAGGGACAAACATCCTGACAAATATCGCAACCATACATCCACTCGCCTAGAGTAGATTGTAGTTCTTCAGGAATTTGGTCTTTAAGCTCAATAGTCAGATAAGAGATGCATTTGTTTGAATCAACACGATAAGGCTCGTAGATCGCATTTGTAGGACATGCATCAATACATTTTGTACAGGTTCCGCAGTGATCAGTGGTTTTGGATGAGTAATTGAAATCTACATCAATAATCATTTCACCAATAAAGAAAAAAGACCCGATCTCTTTATTCAAGATATTAGAATTTTTACCCATCCATCCTAAACCTGAACGCACTGCCCAGGCTTTATCGAGAACGGGAGCAGAGTCAACAAAAAAACGTCCTTCAATTTTTCCAACCAGAGATTCTGTAAATAAGAATAATTCCTTGAGTTTATTTTTGAAGACTTTGTGATAATCTCTTCCCAATGCATACTTCGCAATTTTTGGTGAGTTAGCATTGTTATGATCGTGTTCGGGATGAAAATAACTTCCGATTACTGAAACCACCGATTTTGCTCCGGGTACCAACTTTGTAGGATCAACTCTTTTATCAAAGTTTTTTTCCATCCAACTCATAGTACCATGTCGTTGCTGGACCAACCATTCTTCTAAGCGTCGTGCTTCGGTTTCAAGAAATTCAGCTTTCGCAAATCCACAGGCATCAAAACCTAACTGCAATGCATAATTTTTAACAGCTACAGTTAGATCACGGGAATCCATCTCAAGATTAATTTAAGGGAACTAATTTATCACCTTTCCATTGCAGTTCCTGAAGGCTTCCATCAATCATTCGAACGGTCCGGAATGGATATTTCTTTACAAGAGCGTAATCGTGCGTGACCATTAAAACAGCCATACCACGATTATTGATCTGTTTTAATAGATCCATAATATTTTTGCTTGCTCCGGGATCTAAATTTCCGGTAGGTTCATCTGCTAGTAGAATTCTGGGTTCATTTGCCAATGCACGAGCAATTACAACTCGTTGTTGCTCACCGCCGGATAAATCTTTAGGCATATGTTTTCTACGGTGACTCAAACCAACCATTGTTAAAACTTCTAATACTCTCTGTTTCACAAACTTTGGTTTCTCACCGGTAACCTGGAGTGCGAAAGCTACATTATCAAATACATTTCGGTCTTGTAAAAGTTGGAAATCCTGAAAAACGATGCCCAATCTTCTTCTCAACATAGGGACTTCTTTCATACTTATCTTATTTACAGGGTAATCAGTAACTCTAACGGTTCCTGTATCGGGGACAATATCTCTGTAAAGAAGTTTTAAAAAAGAGCTTTTACCAATTCCGGTAGCTCCGATTAAATAGGTAAACTCACCATTGTGAAGTTTGAAGTCAATGTTATTGAGCACCTTTCGGTTTTCAAAGCTTAAACTTACATTTCGTAATTCAATTACAGATGTTTCTGACATTTAAGTACTAGGGTTATGCGTGCGCTGTTTTCATCGGCATCAATAAGATCAAAATCGCCATATTTTGCAACTAAATGATAGGGCGTTTGTTTCAAAATTGATAACATTTCTTCTAAAGAATATATCCTCTGTTTATGAACTTCCTTGAATGAGGAAATTATCTCTTGTTTGTCTTCTGATAATTGCTCAATTTCAAAAGTATTTGTGTGAATTTTGTTGATTGCATCGTACTCGCTAGTTCTGAAAAACCTGAGTGATTTTACTTCTGCTTCTTCATTATTCAAATGATCTACTGCTTCCATAGAATTAAGAGGAGTTGAAAAATCAAAAATAAGAAGTCCGTCTTCCTTTAATAGTTTTCTGCATTCATCAAGCATTATTTTTACTTCCGATTCTGTCTGTAAGTAATTTACACTATCAAAAACGGAGAAAATAACATCAAATTCATCTTCAATATTAATGTTTAGGAAATCAAGTGTTTTAAATTGAACTGCCGAATCAACTTTTGAAGCTTTTTCTTTTGCAACTTCAATCATGTGAGGGGAAAGGTCGCCGGCAGTTATTTCATAGTAGCCCAATTCTTCGAGTGATATTGCTACTGAACCGGTGCCACAGGCAAGTTCTAAAACTTTTTCCGCTTCCGGATGATGTTCCTGAATAATTTCATCGATGTAGTCTGCCCAGGATTCATAATCCACATTTTCCATCAACTTATCGTATAAAGGAGCCAAGTTAGAATAATTGTCAGTCTCTTTCATCAATAGTATTCATTTGTGCAAGTTCTACTGCAAGTCTGTATGCCTGAAGAAAAGAAGAAGAATCAGCAATTCCTTTACCAGCAATATCAAAAGCAGTTCCGTGATCAGGTGAAGTTCTGATAATGGGTAGTCCGGCCGAGAAATTTACTCCTTTTCCAAAAGAGATTAACTTAAAAGGAGCTAATCCCTGATCATGGTACATTGCTAAAATAGCGTCGTACTGGAGATGTTTTTTTTGCCCGAAAAATCCATCTGCGGGGAAGGGGCCCTCAACGTTAATTCCAGACTGGTTCAATTTTTTGATAGCCGGAGTTATAATTTCTATTTCTTCGGTTCCTAAAACTCCGCCATCACCTGCATGTGGATTTAGTCCAAGTACAGCAATCTTAGGATTAGAAATTCTAAAATCTTTTTTCAGACTTTCATTAAGGATGTTAGATTTATTAATAATCAGATCTTCGTTGATGGATCCAGCTACTTTACTGATAGGAATATGAACCGTAGCAAGAGCAACTCTCAGTTCACCATTTACCAACATCATCAGCACCTGTTCCGTATTCGTTTGTTTAGCTAAAAATTCGGTGTGTCCAGGTACTTTAAACCCCGCAAGTTGGATAGATTCTTTAGAAATTGGCAGAGTTACCATTCCATCCAATTGTTTGGAGGCACATAACTCAATGCTTTTTTCTATCGATTGCATAGATATAAGGCCGGATTCTTTATTAATTAAACCCGGTTTACAGCGTGTAGCAATATTCTTGAATTCCAGAATATTTAAAACCTTTGACTTGGCTTCAGCAACAGAAGAAATGTTGTTAACAGGAATATTTAACCCAAGTTCAGTTTTATAAAAATCTATGACATACTGTGGAGATATTACTATGGGAATAGAAATAGAATGATCTATTTGAGAAAGTGATTTTAAGGCTATTTCCGGACCAATTCCGTTAATATCACCAATAGTAATTCCAATCTTTTGCTTCATCTACTTAAGTTAACACTTAAGCCATTGAAACGCAGACGATTATTTACCAACCAGCATGAATTCCGAGAATCCGGAACCCTTCTCAAATACAAAAGTTCTTCCGTTATATTTCCATGTTTCAATAACCAGACCTTTCTTTGGAAAAGTTCTGTCACGAGAAATAGGGGGGCCATATTTTATATAAACTTCGCCACGATCCGTATCTTGTCCATTTGGGGTTTCCGGAGACCGATACTCAACAAAAGCATAATGAACACGGCGGTAATATTCTGTCATGAGCTCATTAAATTCTGTATTCGGAGTTGGATCTCTTTTCTTCCAAAAGGCTCTGAATTTCTGTTCCTTCTCTACTGAATTTCCTTTTTTTAATGATTTTAATTCCTCATCTGGAACTATGTATTTCATCATATCGATAGCGATATCCAGATTTAAAAGAGAAGGAGGAATATCGGGCCAGAAAGATCGAACTAGTTTTTTAGCTTTGATTTCACCTTCAGAACTGCTTTTTAATTCAAGAGTATAAATAGAGTTCTCAAGTTCTGAATTAGGCACATCTATTAGTGCATAAGTAAAAGAGCCTTCATTTTTATCTATTATAAGTGTGGTTTCTTTTTTTGTTGATAAACTAAGCGTAGAATTCGCAAAAATTTGATCCTGTTGAATAGGGATGGTTTTTACAGATTCGATGTTAGTAGTATCTTTATTAGCGATTCTTGCTTTGTTTACTACCAAGCTGTAAGATTCAGAAGTGGAATAGTTTGGGATTCGGATCAACGCTTTGAAATCTTGCCCGTACACAACATTATTTCCCATATTTATGAGTTCTGCATTCTCGGGAGTGCTGTTAGATTGTATTAAATAGATTTCACCTTCTTTTTTTGACGAAAAATTCTCAACCTTAATGTTTTGTCTTTGAGAATTGCGGTCATTGGTATCTTCCATCAAACTGAGCTGTAAAAGATAATTATACATTCCGAAATCTAATTCAGAGACCAATCTGCCTGACGCGAATTTCTTTTTTGATTTTGTATCTTCGTAGCTGTTTACAAACAATGTGTCTTGCCAGGAATCCCGTGAGACAGAAGAACTGTTCTTAAGCTCATTTTTCGAAACTTTACCTTTAAATATTTCTGTATTTAATCTGGCAATGGTATAAAATTCAGCGTTTTCCGGAGCAGTAAAATCATCTCCGGTTGAGATCTTTTTAAAAGGCAAAAAGCTGTTGTCCATTCGAAACACAAAGATCAATTTTGCTTTATCT
Source organism: Balneolaceae bacterium UBA3186 (assembly GCA_002364085.1). GTDB lineage: Bacteria > Bacteroidota > Rhodothermia > Balneolales > Balneolaceae > Balneola. The sequence goes on from DEXK01000011.1 coordinate 64,642, forward strand.
TCGTCCTTACCGGGAATAATAACTGTATCAAAAAATAAATTTGGAGTAGCAGCACGGTTTGCTAACGTTGAATAAGTGACTTCACCTCTACGCTGACCCAGTAAAACAGAACTCGAAATAATCAGAAAAGCGAGAAAGGGTACACAAAATTTTTTCATTTCAAAGGTTTTTAAATTCAATTACATCAAAAAATCACGTTATGAATCATTAAAATTCCTATAATCAACGCAATAGTATTCACAAGTAGTATAATAAAAGATTTCTGACAAACATGGCGAATTCAAACGCATCAAAACAAGATAATTGGTTAAACGAATTGCTCAATAATTTGAGAAAACAAGAACATGAAATTATGTTGGGTGGAGGTCAGAAAAGAATAGATAAGGAACATGCAAAAGGTAAGCTTACTGCAAGGGAACGCATAGAGCTTCTGATTGATAATGAGTCTGAGTTTTATGAATTAGGATTGTGGGCAGGATATGAGATGTACGAAGAAGTAGGAGGGTGCCCCGGAGGTGGTGTTGTTACCGGAATTGGAAAAGTTGAAGGCAGAGATTGTATGATCGTTGCTAACGACGCTACAGTAAAGGCAGGGGCTTGGTTTCCAATTACAGCAAAAAAGAATTTAAGGGCACAGGAAATTGCTATCGAAAATCATATCCCTTTGATCTATTTAGTGGATTCTGCGGGAGTGTTTTTACCTATGCAGGACGAAATTTTTCCAGATAAAGACCATTTTGGAAGAATGTTTAGAAATAATGCGGTAATCTCAGCAAAAGGAATTCCCCAAATTGCGGCAATAATGGGAAGCTGCGTTGCAGGTGGTGCGTATTTGCCAATTATGAGTGATGAAGCTTTGATCGTAGACGGAACAGGGAGTGTATTCCTGGCCGGGAGTTATTTGGTTAAAGCGGCAATTGGTGAAACCGTCGACAATGAAACTCTGGGTGGAGCAACTACTCATACTGAAATAAGTGGAGTTACAGATTATAAAATGAAAGACGATCAGGAATGCATAGCAACCATTCGTGATCTGGTTGGAAAATCGGGTCCTCGTGATACAGCCGGTTTTAACAGAAAGGCTCCTAAGCTCCCATCAAGATCTTCGGCGGAGATATTCGAAATTTTACCTGAATCGCGTACTTCACCTTACGATATGAATCAATTGCTGGAGTGTATTATTGATGAAGACAGCTTCACTGAATTCAAAAAAGGATATGGTCAAACAATTATAACAGGTTATGCAAGAATTGATGGTTGGAGTGTGGGGATTGTTGCAAATCAACGAACGGTTTCCAGAACAAAATCTGGAGAAATGCAGATCGGTGGTGTTATTTATTCTGATTCAGCGGATAAGGCGGCACGGTTTATCATGAACTGTAACCAAAAGAAAATTCCGTTGATCTTCTTTCAGGATGTGACCGGGTTCATGATCGGAAAGCGAAGTGAACATGGAGGTATTATCAAGGATGGAGCAAAAATGGTAAATGCAATGAGTAATTCGACCGTGCCAAAGATCACGGTAGTAGTAGGTAATAGCTACGGAGCCGGTAACTACGCTATGTGTGGGAGAGCATACGATCCAAGGTTTATGTTTGCGTGGCCAACAGCAAATATTGCTGTAATGAGCGGTGCTTCAGCAGCTAAGACTTTGACTCAAATTCAGATAGCTACCATGAAGAAAAAAGGGGAAGAAGTAAGTGAAGAGAAGCAAAACGAACTTATGAAAGAAATTACGGATCGTTATAACAAACAAACCGACGTTCGTTATGCTGCTTCAAGGCTATGGGTAGATGCTATAATCCATCCTGGAGAAACCAGAGAGAGAATTTCGAATGCTCTTGAATGTGCAAATTTAAATCCTGAGATAGAAGAGTTTAAAACCGGGGTTATTCAAACGTAGATTATTAAATTATTCTATAAAACTTAAGGGAACATTGTAGCGTGCTTTTGGTTTAGATGGTTTGTAATCAATAAAACAAATCATCAAGACCATGAAAAAATATTTAAATAAATTATCATTAGTTGTAATGTTAGTAACAAGCTCTCTCATGTTGAGCGCTTGTTCAGATACTACTCAATCAAGCGTAAAACTTAATGCTAAAGCTTCAGCTAGTCAGAACCATCAAAAAATAAACAGTGCAGCCGATACAGTAATTATCACTGAAGCTAAATTCAGATTCAGCGAAATTGAATTTGAAAGCGCCACTGATAATGACAGCATTGATATAGAGCAAGGACCACTAGTTCTTAGTTTGAATGTAAATGGAGGCCTAACCGAAGTTGGGATAGCCGATATTCCTGCAGGATTTTATGAAGAACTAGAGTTTGAGATCGAAGCCAGAGACGAAGATGATGCTTTGGTAAACGATCCTGATTTTGAAGGGGAAAACGGGCAAAACTACTCTATGGTTATCTCAGGTACTATAAATGGAGAACCATTTACGTTCCGTTCAGAAAAAGATTTTGAAGTGGAACTGGAATTTGAACCTGCTTTTGAAGTTAATGACGAAGAACAAGTTAGTATTACTCTAAACTTTGATACTTCGTTATGGTTTTTAGATCAGGATGGAAACGCTCTTAATCCATCTGATTCTAATAATATTCTCCTCATCGAAAGTAATATTGAAAATTCAATAGAAGCTTTTGAAGATGATAATGAAGACGGAGAGGACGACGAAGACGAAGATTAACCCAATAATCAGGTTTCATAAAGTTAAGCCTTGTTTACAACAGTAAGCAAGGCTTTTTTTGTTATTGTTTTAATATCTTATGATATGAAATACAATATAGATGATAGGAAGCCCGACTTAATACTAAATGTTGAAGCCACGTTCACACTTATAGATTTTACAGCGTTGATCGTTTGTTTTATTCTGGGATTTATCTTCGCTGTATTCTTTTGGATATTTTTTATAGCCGTTTTTATTAAAGTATTCGCGAGTCATGAGTTTATTTTTAATACGGATACTTATTCAGTAACTCAAAACATCCGCTGGTTTAGTTATTTAAAAATAAAAAGGAGAGAGTTCTCTTTTGGGGAAGTGAAGTGTATTCGTTTTTCTAATGAAGAATCAGGTAATGTGCTTCAGGAGACCATGAAGTTAAAAGAATGGTTTACTATCGATATCATACTAAAAAGTAATTTTACAAGAATAGTGAAAGTGCCAGAAGACGAACTGCCTCATGCGGATGATCTCTATTTAGTTCTTAAAGATAGAATAGGAGAATTCTTTAAATTTGAAACGGATATCGTTTATATAGAAAAGCCCGAATCAGAGGAAACGGGCTTTTAAAATTTTACTGTAATGATTTTTAGAAGTTAGCCAAAATTCCATTCAAGGTGTCACTCGGTCGCATCGCTTTGGATGCCAATTCAACATTTGGGTTGTAATATCCCCGAATATCAACCGGGTTTCCTTGTACTTCAATGAGCTCAGTGTTGATCTTCTCTTCATTGTCAGACAATGAGTTATAAAGATCAGAGAACTTCGAAGACAGATCTGTATCCTCGGTTTGGCTGGCTAATGCTTCTGCCCAATACATCGCCAGATAAAAGTGACTTCCGCGATTATCTATTTGTCCAAGTCGACGTGCAGGAGATTTATCATTCTGTAGAAATTTAGAAGTAGCATTATCTAAAGCTGCACCCAGAATCTTTGCTCTTTGGTTATCAAATGTTTTGCCTAAATGCTCCAGAGAAACAGCCAGTGCCAAAAATTCACCAAGTGAATCCCAGCGGAGATAATTTTCAGCTACAAATTGCTGAACGTGTTTTGGAGCTGATCCACCGGCTCCGGTTTCAAACAGTCCGCCGCCATTCATCAAAGGAACAATTGAAAGCATTTTTGCACTGGTTCCAACTTCCAGAATAGGGAAGAGATCGGTTAAATAATCACGCAGTACATTTCCTGTTACTGATATGGTGTCCTTTCCTTGCCTGATGCGTTCCAATGAAAACAAGGTTGCTTTAAAAGGACTCATTATATGAAGCTCAAGTCCGTCAGTAACGTGGTCTTTCAAATAAGTATTCACTTTATTGATGAGTTCGGCATCATGTGCACGGTCTTCATCTAACCAGAAAACAGCCGGAGAACCGGTATCTCTGGCTCTGGAAACTGCTAATTTAACCCAATCCTGAACCGGAGCGTCTTTTGTTTGACACATTCTCCAGATATCACCTTTTTCTACAACGTGTTCGATGAGCGTGTTTCCGTCTGAATCTAAAACTCTGACTTTACCATTACTTTCGATCTCAAAAGTTTTGTCATGGGAGCCATACTCTTCAGCTTTCTTGGCCATTAAACCAACATTAGGAACACTTCCCATTGTTGTAGGATCATACGCTCCGTGCTTTTTACAGTCTTCGATCACAGCTTGATACACATCTGCGTAGCTGCTGTCCGGAATTACTGCTTTAGTATCTTGTGTTTTCCCATCCTTGTTCCACATACATCCGGATGTTCGGATCATAGCCGGCATGGAAGCATCAATAATTACATCACTTGGCACATGAAGGTTAGTAATTCCTTTGTCAGAATTTACCATCGCAAGATCAGCCTGATTTTCATAACAAGCTTCGATATCTGCTTCAATTTCTTGTCTTTTGTCTTCAGGAAGTTCATCTAATTTTGAGATCAGGTCGCCGAATCCGTTGTTGGTATCAACTCCAAGGTTTTGAATGGTCTCAGCGTGTTTTTCGAAAACATCTTTGAAGAAGATCTTAACTGCATGACCAAAAATTATTGGGTCAGAAACCTTCATCATTGTTGCTTTCATGTGAAGTGAGAATAAAACTCCGGTTTCTTTCGCTTCTTTGATCTGGATATCGAGAAAACGGAGCAACGCTTTTTTGTTCATTACAGCGGCATCAATGATCTCGCCTTCCAGTAATGAGATACCATCTTTTAAAACTGTTTTGCTACCTGAAATGTCTTCATGTTCGATGGTAACGTTTGTTGCATTATTAAGAGTAACCGATTGTTCTGTTGATCTGAAGTCGCCATGATCCATAGTTGACACATGAGATTTAGACTCGGCTCTCCATTCTCCCATGGAATGCGGATTATTTCGGGCATATTCTTTAACGGCTTTTGGAGCTCTACGATCAGAATTTCCTTCACGCAAAACGGGATTTACTGCACTACCTTTTACTTTATCGTATTGAGACTTGATCTTCTTTTCTTCATCGGTTTTGGGTTCTTCAGGATAATCGGGCAGAGCATACCCTTGCGACTGTAATTCTTTTATCGCTGCATTTAACTGAGGAACAGAAGCGCTTATATTCGGTAGTTTGATGATGTTAGCTTCTGGCTTTTTAGCAAGTTCACCAAGTTCTGCTAAAGCATCTCCGATACGTTGATCTTCTTTCAAATAGTCAGGGAAATTTGCGATAATTCGACCCGCTAATGAAATATCTCTGGTTTCAACAGCAACACCAGCTACTTTTGCGAATGATTCAATAATTGGTAGAAAAGAGTAGGTTGCTAAAGCCGGAGCTTCATCAGTTTTTGTGTAAATGATCTTTGCTTTGTTGTCGCTCATTATTCTCTGAAGTCTTTAAATTTAGTTTAGATCGTTTCCCGCCGGAAAGTCACCCGAAGTTAAAAATTAATAGGCTCGGAGTTTACGAAAAAAGGAAGAGAATTAGGAATGTTTCAATTAAGAATTAGGAATAGATTGAATTGTCATCTATTCCTAATTCTTTCATTCCTAATTATTATATTGGCAATGATTGGCGGAGGTACTCCGTTGGTTTCAAAAAGGTTAATTTAACTTCCAGAGCCATGATCAGACCCATGTTCGGTTTCCGTCCGAAGCCAAAAAAATTCGATTTACCATTCAGATACCACGATCCTGAAAAAGAGGAACGCGAAGACAATCGCAGAAAACGTCGTATCAAATTTCAAACACACAACAGAGTTAAACCAAAGCAAAATGTGAGAGTTTTGGCATTAGCTCTATTGTTATCTTTAGTAGTCTATCTCATCACCATTTTATAAGGTTTATTTAGTTGAACGAAACGAAGGAAAGCACTTCAGTTATACATCAGTTACCACCGGAAATCAGCAACAAGATTGCTGCAGGTGAAGTTATACAAAGACCAGCATCCGTAGTAAAAGAACTATTGGATAATGCTATAGATGCCGGATCGGATGAAATTAAAATCATTATTGAACAAGCAGGCAGAACACTCATCCAGGTGATCGATAACGGCTGTGGGATGAGTGAAGATGATCTTCCACTTTGCTTTGAACGTCATGCAACTTCAAAGATAAATACGGTTGACGACCTTTTTAAGATCAGAACGCTTGGATTTCGCGGCGAGGCAATGGCTTCCATCGCTTCCGTTTCTCATGTTACTGTTAGGTCAAAAAGAGCAGAAGACGAAAACGGCTGGGAGTTTGAAGTTGATGGCGGAATAGAGAAAGAAATAAAACCGGTAGCAACTCCTGATGGGACTTCTTTTTCGATAAGAAATTTATTTTTCAATGTACCGGCCAGACGTCAGTTTTTGAAAACCGATGTAACAGAGCTTCGTCATATTCTCAGAACGGTTCAATACGCTGCTCTAGCAAATACAAATGTGGCTTTTCTGGTTGTAGCTGATGGTGAAGAGATCTACAATCTGCCGGTTCAATCACTCAAGGAAAGAGTGTCAGCTATATTCGGTGCTCCTTATAAAGCAAGTTTGATCGAGTTTGGTGAAGAAACCAGTTATGTAAAGATCTTTGGTTTTGCTTCAGATCCGAAATTGGCTAAAAAAAGCAGGGGAGAGCAATTCCTTTTTGTAAACGGAAGACCATTTCAGCATCGCTATCTAACTCATGTGTTACTCAGTTTATACGATGCTTGGACCAAAAATAATGAATATCCATTTTATGCATTATTCTTTGAAATAGATCCTTCTAAAGTGGATGTAAACGTTCATCCGTCTAAAATGGAAGTAAAGTTTGAGGATGAAAGAAGTGTCATTCAACTTGCGCGTTCGGTTGTAAATCGATCTCTGAACGAGCACTTTATGGTTCCGAATATCCAAAGAGAAGAAAGTACTTTTCTCGGTGATAACGAAAGCAAAGGATTTGATTCAGGCTTTAGTTTTAACCAAAAAAAAGATGTTCGTCAGAGTGAGACAGGCTTTCATATTCCGTCCAGAATAAACCGAAATCCTGCAAAGGGCAGAGGCGAGGAATTTGGAGAGATGTTGTATGGACAGTCTTCATCTTCTTCAGAACAAACTTTCAGTTCCGGTGATTTCAGATCAGAGGGAAGTAAGCCTAGTGATAATCAAGGTTTTTTCCAGCTTCATAACGCGTATATAATTACTCAAACACGTACAGGGGTTTGTGTAATTGATCAGCATTTGGCCCATAAACGCATCATCTTTGAAAAAGCAATAACTGCTACGGAATCGGCACTTCCAAGTACACAGCAGCTTTTATTTGCTCAAACAATGGAGTTATCTGCCAGCGACTACACTTTGCTGAAAGAATTGCACCCAATTTTACAAAGAATGGGGTTTTCAGTGCAAATGTTGAGTGGAAATACAGCTATGATCAATGGTGTTCCTGCCGATATTGAGATCGGAAACGAACAGGAAGTATTGATCTCTATGTTACATCAATACCAGGATCTGGGCAAAAAAATGAATCTGGAAGCCAGAGATAAAGTTGCCATTTCATTTGCTTCAAAAGCTGCTATTCCAAGGGGTAAAAAACTTGATATCAAAGAAATGGAGGCTTTGGTAGATCAATTATTTGCTTGTGAACAACCATATCTGGATCCCTTAAAAAAGCCGACAATCGTTTATCTATCACTGGATGAAATACAGTCGCGGTTTAGGTAGTTATTGGTTAATAGTTATTAGTCAGGTAATTCTTACCATTAACTAATAACTAATAACTTTAGAGATCAGGTTACATATTAAAATGTCAATTCGGGCAAAAAGCACAGCCTAACACATACAAAGATGAATATTCTTGCAATTGAACCTTTTTACAGCGGATCTCACAAAGCCTTTTTAAAGGGGTTGATTGAGCATTCAAGTCATAAGATCATTCCCATCAAACTGAATTACAAAGGATGGAAATGGAGAATGCACGGTGATTCGGTTACATTAGCTCAGCTTACTAATCAGGTGGAAGAGGATATTGATCTGTTGATGGTTAGTAGTATGACCAATTTACCAGCTTTTATTGCTCTGACTAATCCAAGGTTTTCAAATACTCCCAAGATCATGTATATGCATGATAATCAGTTTACCAGACCTATTCCTGAAGGAGAGACTCGTGATCTAACTTTTTGCTATATCAATTATTTGAGCATGTTGGTCGCAGATAAGCTAGTATTTACTTCTCAGTTTCATATTGACGATCTGATGGAAGCGTTGCCCAAATTTTTAGACAATTATCCGGATGACAAACACTACAATACGGTAGAGCAGATCAGAGAAAAAAGCATCGTTTTGCAGCCCGGTTTAGATCTGAAAAGTTTTAATGATCAACCTGATACTCGCTCTAAAAATGAAAATCCTGTGATAGTATGGAATCAGCGTTGGCAATTTGATCGAAATCCGGCCATGTTCTTCAGAGTGTTGAATAGATTGAATGACATAGATCTTAAATTCGATCTGATATTAGCAGGAGATACCAAACATGACAAGCCTGAAGAATTTGAAAAAGCTTGGCAACGGTATGGAACTCAGATTGCACATTTCGGTTATGTGGATGACAAAGAAAATTATTCTAAATTACTCCATTCCGGTGATATAGTAGTTTCAACAGCTAGTTATGAGTTTTTCTGTACACCTATTTTAGAAGCCATTTACTGTGGATGCCATCCTTTGGTACCAAATACTCTGCATTATCCTGAACTTATTCCAAAATCACTTCACAGCCCGCTTTTACATGCTCCGGTTCTTTATGATGATGAAGATGCGCTTTTCAAGTATATGAAAGATCTTTTAACAGGAAAGACAAAGCCACTTCCAAAATCTTCTCTGCAAAATATCAATAAGCATTTAGATTGGAGCCGAAAGATCAAAGATTATGATAAGTTGTTTGAAAGCTTTGAAAATTGAGTGAGTAAGAACTTAGTTTCAAATAAGTAACTTTTTATTAGATTGATACTCATTTAATAAAAAAGAATAGTATGGATGCATTATTAAAAGCTCTTACCCTTTCTCTATTTATACTTTTTAATGCCGGGCATCAGAGTAATAATACTTTATCAGATGACTTTGAAACAGATGGGGAACTTACCGGGTTTATAACAAATAATGAATCTGCTTTACCTGATGTTATTAAAGTTAATGGAAGATATCGTGCTAGTCTTACCGATAACGCCAATAATGTAACTCTACATTTTAATGAGAACCAAGGTCGGTTGGATGCTAAACTGGTAACATTTCCATTTGAATTTATTGCCAGAAACATCGGAATAGGAACTCAGGGAGATTCTCAAACTGCACCATCACATCAAGGAAATGAATATATATTCTCGGGCGTGCAAGTACATGCGTTGGATCTTTCACAACCCAATTCATCTCATGTAGTTGTAGGACATCGAGGTCCAACAGGCTTTACAATCGAGGGAAAGAATACATTAAATGGCTCATCAAGTGTTAATGATGCAGGAGCTAATATTGTACCCGATGGACGGGCTGATATCAGAATTGTAGGTGAATCTGATAATACGATCACGGTGTACTGGCAACTTCCAAATCAACAACAAGACAACTGGACTTTATACAATGATACAGGTCAGCTTCCGGGTACCGCTCCAAGCTATAGTGACAGCGTTTATGTAGGTTTAATTACCTATGCTTTTGAACTGAATGGTGTTCCATTTGTTGGAACTTGTGATGGTATTGAAGTCACCTCTAATATTTCAGTTTCTATAGAGGAAAAAATAATTCAGGATCTGAATTTTGTACTAAAACAAAACTATCCGAATCCTTTTAATCCGACGACGACTATTCAATTCACTTTAGAGCATACATCCAATGTAGTTCTGGAAGTTTTTGATTTGAAGGGGAGTTTAGTAGCTGTATTAGCAAATAAAACACTTAATCAGGGGCGACATGAGTATAAATTTGACGCTTCTTCTTTATCAAGTGGAACATACTATTATTCACTAAAAGTTGATGGTATGCAATCGGTTAAGAAGATGATGTTAGTGAAGTAAAAGGCTTAGTTCACTTTAACTGATCTATAAACTCTATGATCAGCTTAAAATACTCTTCAAACTCAGTGAGTGGTAATGTTTCCGGTCTGTCATAAACATCGTGATAGGCTTGAATACCACCCAATGTATAAATATAGAATCCGGGAACATCTTGTTGATCAAACATACAGTGATCACTATTACAAGCAGTTCCTCTTATTTTGACATTAGAAAGCAGATCCAATTCATCATTTATCTGTACCAACTCATCAAATTTATCTCTATAAACAGAGCCATTTACTACCTGAATTCCTTCATCTCCGGTTCCGGCAAGATCAAAATTCATGAGAAACTTAATTTCTGAAAGAGGAAACAGAGGATTCTCAGTGAAATATTTAGAACCGATCAATCCTAATTCTTCAGCACCGAAAGCAATAAATACAGTATTGTAGTTAGGCTTGTTTTCTGAATAGTTTTTAGCCAAACTTAGAAGCATAGCAGTGCCACTTGCATTGTCGTTTGCACCGTTAAAAGTTGCATCGGGTCCAAGCATCCCCAAATGATCGTAATGTGCTATAAATACAATAGTGGAGTCCGAATTTTTACCTTCCACATATCCGATCACATTCTGTGTAGCATATTTTTCAACAAAGGAACTCTTTATATCAAGCTTCAGAGACTTTAAAGAACCATCTAGCGAATCGGAATGAATAATGACAGTAGGTTTAGGATGTTGTCTAACGGAGCCAGCCCATGTTAACTTTTCATTGGTGAGTATGATCGTTCCTTTAGATGGATTTTGCGGATGATACTTCAGAAAGTTTATCACTCCATTTAACTGCTCGTTTTGTTCTTTACTGAAATTAGATTTATCAAAAGGCCGAACAGCGATCAATTGTCCGGAAGAAACTCTGAGTTTATTTACAAATTTAGCATTATCCAGAATTTCATCGGCAGTCACAGTAATAACATCAAACGTCCCTTTGATAGAAGGAGAGCCCGGGTCTAATAAATAATCTTTTCCGGCTTCAAGTTCTTTTCCATTCACTACTACAGATTGCGGATTGGGAAAAGTGTTTACTGAAGTTTCGAATTCCTGATAATAGCTGTTGTTGAAACTTTTAAGACCAAACTTTTCGAACTCATTTCTGATAAAATCCGCAGCCAGTTTATCTCCGTTTTCAACATAACCTCGGCCTTTAAGACTATCAGAAGCAAGAATATTTACTGCTTCTCGTGCATAATCTAAAGATTGAGCTAAAATCTTTCCGGTAGATAAAAACAATAAGAATGAAAGGAGAAAATATCTCATAGTATTTAAAAAGGGGCGTCCTCATCAGGGGCAGGATTGTGTGGCATAGGTGGTGGACCGGCATCTCCCTGATCAAAACTATCAGGTAACTGAGCCCGTCCTTGTGGTTCACCAAAGAATCCTCCGGTATCGGCAGTAGTAAGATTTTCGAAGCGTGCATAGTCTTTAACGAAGTAATGCATCTTACTTCCAACCGGTCCGTTTCTTTGCTTTCCAATGATCACTTCAGCAAGTCCTGCGGTAGACTGACCATCTTCCGTTGTAGTAATTTTATAGTACTCCGGGCGGTATAAAAACATTACAACATCGGCATCTTGCTCGATCGAACCTGATTCACGTAAGTCACTAAGCTGTGGTCGTTTATCTCCACCACGTTGTTCCACTGCACGACTCAACTGCGAGAGTGCAATAACCGGAACATCAAGTTCTTTTGCCAGCGCCTTAAGTCCACGGGAAATAGAAGCGATCTCTTGTTCTCGGTTTCCGGTGTCTTTTGTATTTCCCTGCATCAACTGTAAATAATCGATAATAATAAGCCCTACATCATGCTCGCTTTTCAATCGTCGGCATTTCGTTCTCAATTCCATCAAGGTAATAGCAGGTGTGTCGTCAATAAAGATATCAGCTTCATGCAGGCTACTGGCCGCATCAATCAATTGTTTAAAACTGTCGTCGTTTAATGTTCCTTTTCTAGCTTCTGAAGCGTTCACACGAGCTTCCATAGTCAATAATCGTTGAACTAAAGACTGATTCGACATCTCCAAACTAAAGAGAGCCACAGAAGTTCTTAATTTATCATCATGGTGCATCGCTGCGTTTCTGGCAGCAGTCAATACAAAAGCCGTTTTACCCATTGATGGTCGCGCAGCAATAATGATCAGATCGCCTTTCTGCCAACCGGCCGTCATGGTATCGATAGATAATCCTGTTGGAACTCCGGTGATTCCACCTTCTTTACCACGCATATCTTCCAGATACTCAAGGGTATCTTTCAGAATTTCAGATACAGGCTTTGAAGCGTTCTTTGTTTTATTATTGGCGAGATCAAAAATACGTTGCTCTGCATCATCTAAAACATCATAGGCATCAGAAGTAGTGTCGTAAGAACTTTTGATTACATCTGTACAATTCAGGATCAGATTTCTCTTAACTGCTTTCTCAATAATGATCTGAGAATGATATTCGATATTCGCCGCTGAACTTACGGAGCGAGTCAAATCCGATAAATAGGAGGGGCCACCGCAAGCGTCAAGTAAATTATTATCTCTTAGTTCGTTTTCTACAGTTAAAAGATCTAACGGATTATCTCTTTCGGAGAGATTTTTGATCGTTTCAAAAATATGGCGGTGAGCCGGTTTATAAAAATCATCCGCTGTTAGCATTCCAAAAGCAATGATCGCAGCTCCGTTTTCAATAAGCATAGCCCCGAGAACAGCTTCTTCAACTTCCACTGCCTGAGGCGGTACTCGCCCTTGCTGCTCCAACACCTTATTGGATTCTATGAAATTGTTTTTCTTGTATGCTGATCCGTTTGTTGCCATTTACTGCTTAGTACCCTACTAGAACTTTTTTATATAAAATTTATGTCATTCAGAGCGAAAGCGAAGAATCTGCACGAAGATAATATTAGCACAAAAAAAGTCGTGAAGATCCTTCGCAGGTATGCTCAGGATGACTAATAATTTATGTAATTAATTGGTGCCTAACTTGTCAACTTTCGAACAACTTTTCTACAAAGTTATTAACATTTATCATGGCTTACCGCCCAGGTCGTCATAACGCTCGCGGAGTTTCTGAACATCTTCCCAGGTTGGTCGTTTCCATTGTTGATTTCTGAGCAATGCTGCCGGGTGATAAGTTACCATCAACTCTCTGCCATGAAACTCATGAAATTTGGAACGCATATTCTTGAGAGAGTCGTCTTTGCTTAGTAAAGTAGTTCCGGCAACTCTACCCACGCACAAGATCAATTTCGGGTCAACCAATTCGATCTGTTTTAATAAATAGGGCAGACTGTTTGCGCGTTCTTCTACCTTGGGATCACGATTCTCCGGCGGACGATGTTTCAAAATATTGGCGATGTAAATATCATCGCGCTTAAAATTGATGGCTGCCATGATCTTATCCAACAACTGTCCGGCTTCCCCAACAAAAGGCTCACCTTGTTTATCCTCGTTGAATCCGGGAGCTTCGCCGATGATCATCAGGTCTGCTTTCGGATTTCCAACTCCAAACACCAGATTGGTTCCTTCCAGATCGGTTTTTAAAGCTTCTGTCTTTTCACACAAGGCTTTCAGCTCTTCTAAAGTTGAACACTGAGCGATAAGTTCTGCTTCTGTTAACTCAGGCTTAACTTCTTCAACAGAAACAGAAACAGAAGCATCAGCTTCTATTTTTTCTTCAATATGTTCGTGATTCTGTGCTTTTGTGGCAACCTCAGTTTCTTCACTAACAGCTTCGTGATTTTGTGATTCAGTGACTAAAACCTTTTCTTGCTCAGTAACTACTTTAACCTCGCTATTATCACTTTCGTGATTCTGTGTTTTTGTGGCTAAAGACTCTTCCTGCTTCACAGAAAAATCACCATACATTTCTTTTTGTTGATTCAGAAACCGAATCGTTCTGCTGATAAGATCATTTTCGGATTCAGCCATCAATGAGCTCCGCAATGGCTTGTTCTTCTTGCTGAACGGATTCAGAAAGCGTTCCTAAAAAGTGTCCTTCGCTGGTGATGGTAGTCAACTCAATATCCTGAATAGTATTTACCAATCGCTCGTTGAACTGGATAGCCACACGCACATAATTGTTGGTCCAACCAAACATCAATCCGTCTTTTTCTGATTCTTCAAACAGGGCAGGGCGCACTTCGCCTTCAAATCGAGAATCGAACTCAAATCTCTTTTTCTTGGAAAGTCTTCTGAGCATATGTGTTCGTTTTTTACGCTCTTGCTTTGGAATCACAGGCTTTAAAGAAAGCGCATGGGTGTTTGGTCGCTCGGAATAGGTGAACACATGCAGATAAGAAACATCCAGTGAATTAATGAAGTCAAACGACTCCTGATACAATTCTTCTGTTTCGCCCGGGTGACCTGTAATTACATCCACGCCAATACATGCATCCGGAATCAGCTCTCTGATCAATTCCACTCTGCTTCTGTACAGATCAGATTTATAACGCCTTCTCATGATCTTCAGCATTTCATCAGAGCCACTCTGAAGCGGAATATGGAAATGTGGTTGTAATTTCTTTGAAGTTGCTGCAAACCGAATGATCTCTTCCGTCAATAAATTCGGCTCGATGGAAGAAACACGTAATCGCTCCAAACCTTCAACTTCATCCAATGCTTTTAAAAGCATGTAGAAGTTTTCATCGGTTCCGTAACCGAAATCTCCGGAATTAACACCGGTAACAATAATTTCTTTGAATCCTTCGGCTACCAACTGTTCTGCGTTACGAACTACCGTCGCGATCTTAGGACTTCTACTCGCTCCACGAGCCAACGGAATGGTACAGAACGAACATTTATAATTACAGCCATCCTGAACCTTTAGAAAAGCACGGGTTCTGTCATCGGAGGAAAAGGCATTGTGGAAATCCACGGCTTCATTAACATCGGTGTTGTGAATGATGGTTTTTTCCTGCTTCACAAAATCATCGAACAGATCCAACAAGTGAAATTTATCTTTGGCACCAAGTACTACATCCACACCTTCGATCTGTGCAATCTCTTCCGGCTCCAACTGAGCATAACAACCCACTACAGCCACAAAAGCATCGGGGTTTCTTCGGAGAGCTTGTCGGACGGTCTTTCTGCAGGCAGAATTGGCATCCAGAGTCACGGAGCAGGTATTTATAACATACACATCGGCTTTGTCATCAAACTCTTTGAGCTCAAATCCTTCGTCCTCGAAGTCTCTTCTCATGGAAGAGGTTTCCGAGAAATTTAACTTACAACCTAATGTTTCAAATGCGGCACTTTTCATGCATCAAAGATAAGCAGAAAGAGGAGGGAATGCAGGGGGAATTTTTGTTGGTGATTTAAATAAAATATGTGAGTAATTAACCGTCCAAGCGGAATGCTTGAAGTAGGTGGGGGAATAGTATTTTTTAAAAAGTTAATTCTGTAATGGAAGTCACAGACTTCCTGAGCTTATACTTTCAAGTTACAAACTTGAAAGATCTTGGGGAGTTTTTAACCGTCCAAGTAGGATGCTTTAAATAGGCGGGAAACTTTTTGATTAAAGTCTTCAACATTAACACTCATAATCTCTTAATATATTCGGATTACTGCTCTTTCTCCTTCTTTTCCCCATTGTACTTGCCACGTTCTACCGTCTACTTGGTCAAGCAAAATGAAATTATAAATGTTTGTTGTAGGATAAAGAAAAAACCTGTCATTTTTCTCTTCGTCTTTATTTACAAGAGGTACGTCCGATAGAGTAGTCTCAAATCTATACTGACTTCCTTTTGTACTCCACTGAACTTGCCACATTTGCCCATTTCTTGTGTCTAATTTGATAAATGTGTACATATTTTGTGTTGAAAAAAGTCTATAAGCTACAGCACTATCTGTTGGAATATTTTGGCGAGGAGTTTCCGATGTACTTTGAGCAAAAGAAATCGTTGCAAATAGTGCGAAAATTAATGTGATAAATTGTGTTTTCATATTGCCTGTTTCATTTATATTTATTTTAGCACACGGTCTTTATAATATGCTGACCGCTAATAACGAGATAACACGAACTCTATTTATCTTATCCCAATTACATATTTAAGACTTATTACTATAAATCAATAGGGTAGCAGGAATAAACGGAATTACACCAGAAATAAAAACATCTGTTTATTCGGGAAGGAAAGAGGGAAGCTGGTGGGGAATTAATTCTCAATAAAAGATAGTCGCTGTATTTAAAAATTGGTTAGTCATCTTGCGGCTTATGCCCGAGATCTAGATTTAGATAGAAGGTATACCCTTGATAACAATCCAGACTCCTGCCTCCGCAGGAATGCTCTATTTCGCAATAATTGAATCTTAATAATATCAAAATCCACGTTCAAATCCTCCTTTGAAGTAGGTATCCGCCGTCTGGCGGACGGAGGATGTTGTGCAGTTTATAAGCTCAGAAACCGTACAACATCCCTCTGATCTCACACAAGTGTTCGATCGGTCTCCCTTCGAAGTGAGATTTTTGTTCTCTGTCATTTCGAACGGATGTGAGAAATCAAAAGATCTACTTTAAACCAATTTTTTAGATTTCTCAGTCGACAAGCTCCTTCGAAAAGACAAGTCATATAGTTATTTGGAGCTTTGGTGGCAAGAGTATAGCCATTACATAAGATCCTGAAACAAGTTCAGGATGACCCTGCTAAATATTTCGGCTTGATCTTTTGTTACTTTTGTATCAAGACAAAAGTAAGCCCCATTCCTTTACCTTTGCAAGAGTACTAGCAGGACTAAAGCCCTTGCTTGTTTATGTACGAATTAAAGACAAGAACATAAGCTAGAAGGGGATTTATCCCCGGGTTTCTAATATCCATCGCGTAATTTATACATGCTTATGTACTTTTGTGCCGATACTGAGCTTCCTCAGCACAGGCGCCAGTACCAAAAACTCCCGACAAGAATTATTGGCGCGAACTCC
>DEXK01000011.1:81862-554030 GCA_002364085.1 Balneolaceae bacterium UBA3186
CTCCTTCGGAGCCGTCGATTTCATTACGTTCTTGGCTCGCCAATAATTCTAAATTCGGTGTAGTTGGAAGCTTTTTTGAAATTGTCAGGACTATAAAAGGACAAAAAAGCTCCTTCAAAATGACAAAGTATTTAGTGATTTGGAGCTTTGGAGGGAAGAGTATCGCCATTACATAAGATCCTGAAACAAGTTCAGGATGACCCAGCTTTTGTGCCTTCGTGTTTCTGTGGTAAAAAACCATCTATCTATAATCCAACATATTCGAATACGCGTGGCACATCATTTCCTGGGAAGCTCCCGCAAAGTACATCATAAAAACAGTAAGGTTTGCGATCTGAACTCTGAAGTAGCCGTTGTCTTCGTATTTACGGGAAGAAACGATCGCATCTTTCTGGATGATTCTGAATTCGGCAGTGTTCTGGATCTTTTCGATCAGATCATAATCTTCCATGATTCTAAAATCTTCACGGAAGCCACCGAGTTTATCAAATAAAGATCGGGTTATAAAAAGAGTTTGGTCTCCACCACGAACCATAATTCGGTCAAAGCGAGTACAATATGAATTGATCCTCAATAGTGGGGTAGGATAGTGATCAAATTTGTAGCGATAACAACCCGATTGAAATCCCATTTCAAGTGACTCATTAATATCATCTATATAAGAAACAGGAGGGAAGGAATCTGCATGTACAAAGTATAAAATGTCGTTAGATGATTGTTCAGCGCCCACATTCATTTGAGCAGCTCTTCCTTTACGATCAGATTGTATGCATCTAAATCCCAGAGATTGCACTATCTCAAAAGTTCTATCAGAACTGCCACCATCCACAACTATAATTTCGTTGTCATCGCCGAACTTATTTGCGTTAAAAAGATGTTTAAGCAAATCCGGTATCGAATTTTCTTCGTTATATGTTGGGATAATTATACTTATCGCCATTTAGATAATTACAGTTTTGTGATGATATTTGAGCTTTACAATATGATATTAAATTACGTATTCAATTTTGTAACAGATTTAAACAAATTTATAAGGGTTAAATCATGAAAGGTTTATCTGCATTTTTACTTATAGCAATTATGATGGCTTTTTCGACTTACACATCGGCTCAGGAAATGGATAGTTTGATCACAGAAACCTCCTATGCTGAACTTTCCATGATACTTCTTCAGAATGTCCGTGATGGAAACCCAACTCAGAAAATTGAAGACAAATTAGCTACTGTTTCCAGGGAAGAACTGAATTCTGATCTTGACACCGAATCTGAGAAAAAAGCTTTTTGGTTGAATGTATACAACGCTTATGTTCAAATACTTTTAACAGAGAAGCCGGAGCTTTTTAAAGACAGAAATTCATTCTTTGGATATAATTTCTTTTCCTCACCACAGGTAACTATCGCCGGAAAGGAATTGAGTTTTGATGATATAGAACATGGAATTATCCGTCACTCAAAAATAAAACTAGCTTTGGGATATTTAGACAAATGGTTTCCCAACGATTATGAAGTGATGTTCCGTTGGGATGAAGTTGATCCAAGAGTTCATCTTGCATTGAATTGCGGTGCTAAATCATGTCCATACATTGCAATCTATGATCCGGAAAGGGTAGAAGAGCAATTAGATATTATATCGAAGCAGTATCTGGAAAAGACTACAGTGTATGAAGCTGATAAAGATAAAGTGAAAGTAAATACATTGATGAGTTGGTTTCGCGGCGATTTTGGAGGTAAAGCCGGAGCCGTTGAAATGCTTAAAAAATATAATGTGATTCCACAGGATGCTGATCCTTCAGTTAGCTTTTTAGAATATGACTGGACACTTGAACTGGGTAACTACACTGATATTTAATCTTTTAGCTGATATAATTTCACAGGTATTTTCACATTGATCTCACTGCCTTTTCCAATTTCTGATACAATAGTTAGAGTTCCGTTCATAGATGTTATAAGGTGTTTAGAAAGTTGAAATCCAAAACCAAAGCCTCGTTCATTGTCTGTTCCCGGTGTTGATTGGGCTTGATGATTCATCATCAAATCAATCTGTTCTGCTGTCATACCAACACCACTATCTTTTACGGAAAAAGCTAATTTGGCTTTGGCTTCTGTTACTTGTTCAAAAGAGAGATGTATTTCAACGCTTCCGTCTCTTTCTGTGAATTTTATGGCATTTGAGATCATATTTCCGAATATCTGAAGTATTTTATTTTTCGGAAACAGTAACTCTTTATGTTCAAGTTCAACCACAACTTTGAAGTTAATGTCTTTTAGTTGAGCTTGAGGTTTATACAGATCAATTAATTTTTCTTTGAGAATGGCAAGCGTTAGGGATTCTCTTTTGTAGTCGCTTTGTTTTTCTAATTCTCGATGTGTTGAAAGTATTTCATCTGCAAGATCAAGAACAGATTTCCCACCTTTATGGATCATTTCAATTAACTCTATGATATCAGAGATACTTTGTTCTTCTGCATTATCTTTTATGATCTGAGAAAGTCCGATAATTCCACCAATTGGGCCACGGATGTCATGACTTACTTTTCGTGATACATCATCTGCTTCTTCAAGCTTTTCCTTCAGATCCTTGACAAGTTTTCGATGTTCTAAGCGTCTCATCACTTCTTCCGCAATGATCTTTAACATTTCAATTTTTTCAGGAGAAAAGGAATGATTTTTTTTATCCATCACGCAAACTGCTCCAATACTTATGCCATCTTTAGTCTTTAAAGGAACACCGAAATAATATTTAAGGCTTGGATCACCCGCTACGTAAGGTTTGTCTTTGAAGTCTTCACTTTTATCTAAATCAGAAAGCTCTAAATAATCTTTTTCGTGGATGGTATAATCACAAATGGAATCATTTCTGGAAATTTGATTCTGATCCATTCCAAATTCTGAAATTGACCATTGTGTATTTGCTCCTATAAGATTGATTAGAGAGATAGGAGTTCCTGAAATATGAGCTGCTAATTTTGAAAGATCATCTAAGTCTTCAAACTCTCTTGAATAGTCAATGTCATAGTCCGCAAGTGTGGTAAGACGATCTAATTCCTTCTTTTCGTTTGTGATGTTAGTCATTGTTTATTTGAACGTATATTTACCGACACATTATGAATCGAATTTACAACAGGGCACAGCTGCTTATTTTTTAGCATAACTCCAAAAGTCAACCCGGTTCAAAGCTATGTAAGGTACAGCCAATACTTTGTTTTTCCTGTCAATTCCGATATCGGCCGGCCTACCAATTGTGTGAATAAGAATTCTACTAGTTGAACCATCGTGAACACGAATGCTTTGATCGACCTGACTTGCTACTAAAAGCATTCCTTCATCAAATTCTAAACCGTCGAAGTTTCCACCTTGGAATGTGTAGTGTTCTTTCAAGTCTTTAGTGATTCTGAATGAATAAAATGTTGTGTCACCGCGCCAAGGAGCAAGCACAAACTCGTTTTTCAGAAGACTCAAGGTAATTCCATTTGGATATACAGGAAGAGAATCCAAGAATACAGAAGGTGAGTCGTTTTCTATTTTATAGACAATAGGTTTTCCGGTGTCAGTTACATAAATACTTCCGGAGCCATCTCCTGAAACATCATTAAGGAAACCCGGCTGAAAAGATGAGAAATCAATGAACTTTTGCTGAACTCCGGTTTTGGTGTCAAAGACATGAACACCTGTTACATCAGCTACCCAAAGTGATCCTTTTTCAATATACATACCTCTGGGAGCGTGAAACGGAAACTCATCTGTTCCGGTCATGAAATTCATTTCAACTACATTTCCTTCAGCATCTACTTTAGTAATAAAGCCATTGCTGTCAAGATCATTTCCACCACCATTGAAATTCGAAATGAAATACACATTTTGTGATTCATCATACCGAACAGCTTCAGGTTGGCTGAGTCCTTCTACAGAAAAGAGGATAGAGGTAGAATCCTGAACGGTTTCAAAATCGGCTGTTATGGATTGCTTCTTTTCTGGAGTAGTGCAGGATATAGCTGTTAAAAAAGCTAGTAAAGTTAAAGAAAGTAATTTCATGATTCATTTTTTAAGTTGAATGAAAGTCACCTTCTTATCTCAGATTTACAAGTACGGCTTAGAAAGAATTTGTAAATGTTTGATGCTGGTTTTGCCTGAACAGGTATATGTTTAGGCTATTCCTTGTTCCGATGCTTTGCGTCGGAACAAATCAGCTAAGCTTTAATCTTTATAAAAGAGATCTTATTTAAAAAGATCTATTTAACCTGAAAAATAATCTGAAATGCCAAAAAATAATCCGACGCAAAGCATCGGAGCTAAGTAAAATCAAATTATGATGAAATAATCAAACATTAACCGGTACATGCTCCGGTTTTGCGTTCTTGTAAGAAGGTCGTGGCTTCAATCCGAACAACTCAAACATATGCATGTCTTCGTCCAGTTCGTTGTTGTCGGTGGTTAGAAGTTTTTCTCCGGTAAAGATAGAATTGGCACCTGCCATAAAACAAAGGGCTTGTTCTTCATAACTCATGCGAACACGTCCGGCAGAAAGTCGAACCATAGATTGCGGCATCAAAATTCTGGCGGTAGCGATCATTCTGGCCATATCCCAACTTGGTACTTTAGGCTGATTTTCCATCGGAGTTCCTTTTACAGCGATCAACGCATTCACAGGAACAGACTCAGGATGCTGATCTAAATTAGACAGTGTATAAAGTAATCCGATTCTGTCTTCGTGGGTTTCACCCATCCCAATTATTCCACCGGAACAAACAGAAATATTATTGTCTTGAACTTTCTTGATCGTATCTAAGCGATCATCATAAGAACGGGTAGTGATGATCTTTTTATAAAAGTCTTCGCTGGAATCAAGATTGTGATTATAAGCATACAATCCGGCTTCTTTAAGTTGAGCAGCTTGTTCATCATTCAACATTCCAAGTGTAGCGCATACTTCAAGTCCCATATCAGCTACAGAAGAAACTACATCCAGAACTTCATCAAAATCTTTATTACGTCGTGCACTTCTCCATGCGGCTCCCATACAAAAACGAGTGCTTCCCGCTTGTTTGGCTCGCTCAGCAGAAGCCAGGATCATTTCCTTAGGCATCAGCTTCTCTGAATCAACACCGGTGTCATAACGCGCTGATTGAGGGCAGTAAGCACAATCTTCAGAGCAACCACCAGTCTTTATTGATAGAAGGGTACAGACCTGTACTTCGCCCGTTTCATGATATTCGCGATGGACTGTAGCAGCTCTGTAAATTAACTCCATTAATGGAGTATGGTATATTTCTGAGATTTCTTCTTCGGTCCAATCGTTACGAATCACTGACATAAGTATATTTTTTCTGATAATGATTTACTCATCCAAAAGTAAGAGGTATCGCCTCAAATGCCAATCCATAATTTCATTTATTAAAAGGAATAAAAGTGCTATCGTAAGACTAAAAATTATATGAAAGAAGTTTTGATTTCCGGTAAGGCGTCCTTCAAAATAGAAGTTCCCTATAAATTGTATGAAACAGGTGCAACAAATGAAAAGAAGCCTTTAATCGTATATTTACATGGTTACAATCAAAATATAGAACGCTTTGAAGGCTATGTAGAATCCTTGTTTGATATAAAGGCTTATCATTTGTTCATTCAAGCTCCATATCCCATTTTTGATGAAACTCGCACTAAGAAAGTAGAAGATTGGGGCAGGAGCTGGTATCTATTTGATGGAGAGCAGCAACAGTTTGTGAAATCACTAGAATTATCCTCAGAGTTTATTCAAGAGATTGTGGACGGTTTACTTCCTAACATAAAAGTGAATAGAATTTGTTTATTTGGCTACTCAATGGGTGGATATCTTGCAGGATATTTTATGCTTTCAAGATGGAAGCATGTAAATGAAGCTGTAATTATTGGCGCAAGAATTAAAACAGAGGTATTTGAAAACAAGATAAATGAAGCGAATCATATAAATGTGCTTGCCTTGCATGGTAAAGGAGATACCAATGTTTATCCCGAACCCCAAAAAAAAGAGATCGAAAAACTTAAAAAAGAAGGGTTTAAGGCAGAATTCAAATTAATCGATGCAAAGCATAAGCTTATTCAGCCATTTATTGATGAAACTTTGCTCTGGTTAAAAAAAATAGGATACTAATTGTAATAAATTTATCAGCTGGTTAGGTTTTCTTTCTAATGTTTGTTAATTTTTTCTAACCATCATTAATTAAAAGCAATCTGATCAATCAATATTAAATAGCTTATGAAAATTCTTGTTGTTGAAGACGATCCATCGGTAAGAACTCTTGTAAAAGCAGTTTTGGAGCATAACGGTAATTCAGTTTTAACCGCTGAAACAGCTAAAGATGGTCAGGCTTTAGCCACCGGTGAGAAATTTGAAATGATTGTTCTTGATCTCGGTTTGCCTGATGGAGATGGTTATGAGGTTTGCAAGTACATCAGAGATGAAGGGGTAACTACTCCTGTTCTCATTTTGTCTGGAGAACAAGAAACTGATGTAAAAGTAAAGTGCCTAAAAGTAGGTGCGGATGATTATCTGACTAAACCATTCAATACTGAAGAGCTGTTAGCCAGAATGGAAGCCATCCAAAGACGAACAGAATCATCCGGTGATCAAACACTTACATGCGGTGAAATTAATGTGGATCTGTTAAAAAGAGAGTGTAGCGTAAATGACAATAAACTACAGCTCACAAATAACGAATTTAATCTTCTTGTTTATTTTATCAAGAATAAGAACAGAATTATAACTCAGGAAGAACTAGCAGAAAAAGTTTGGGATATACATTTTGATACTCAAACAAATTATATAAATGTTTACATCAGTTATTTAAGAAAGAAAATTCGCGAATACACTGAAACAGATTACATAGAAACTATTCGTAAAAAGGGTTTTACGTTTCGTTGTAATTAATCCCAAAGACATTACCAAAGCCGTTTCTGAATAAGAGACGGCTTTTTTTGTTTAACTTTACTACATGAATAAAGAATTAATTGAATATTTGAAGGATTTTATATCTGAAGCCAGGTGGAAGCGAATGAATGAGGTTTTAGATTTACGAACACAACATATAACCGTTGTTCTTGAGGATATTTATCAGCCACATAATGCCAGTGCTGTTCTTAGAAGTTGTGACGGATTCGGAATCCAGGATGTTCATGTTATAGAAACTAATAACGAATTTGATGCTTCTTCAGAAGTTACTATAGGTGCGGATCAATGGCTTTCCATACATCGATATAATAAACCTAAAGCAGATAATGTTTCTGAATGTTTCTCTACTTTAAAAGAAAAGGGGTATCAAATAGTTGCAACAACTCCACATGAAAATGATCACAATTTAGATGAATTGGATATTTCAAAACCTACAGCTTTGGTTTTTGGAACAGAACTGGAAGGAGTAACTGCTCAGGTATTAGAACAAGCCGATTCTTTTGTTAAAATTCCTATGTCTGGTTTCAGTGAAAGTTTTAATATTTCTGTTAGTGCGGCTATTTGTTTGTACGATACTTCCACCAGATTGCGAAATACAGTTTCAAGATCTGATTGGGGATTATCAGAAGAAAGGAGAGAAGAACTCCTGCTTGAATGGGTTAAGCAATCTATTAAAGCAGGAGATCAACTAGCTGATAAGTGGTTGTCTGAAAATAATTATTAACGTGGTAATCTAACGTCCAGATCAGCAACTGCATAAGCAAAAACAGCCATTGTAGCTACACATTCGTTAAAGTCATCTATATTTAGTTTATCTATTGTGTCTACTGCTGTATGATGAAACCAAAAGTACTTGCTCCCATCAACATTTAGTCCCATACCGGGAACTCCGTTTCTCATTAGTGGGCCAATATCAGCTCCACCACCACCTTTTCTAACTTCACCTGAATCGGCAGGTTTAAGAAGTTCGCCAATTTCACTTAATATTTTATAAGCGTCATCACTTCCACTGAATCCAAATCCTATCGGATCAAAAACCCCTGCATCCGATTCCATAGCAAGAATATGATTGTCCAATGATTTTTCGTCTTCCTGAACCCAACGTAAATATTCGTTTGCACCTCGTAAACCATTTTCTTCATTTGTCCATAAAACAACACGAATGGTTCTTTTAGGACGAACTCCTGTTTCTTTAATAAGACGTAAAGCTTCCCATGCTGCTACACATCCTCCGCCATCATCCATTGCTCCGTGTCCGTTATCCCAGGCATCAATATGTCCACCCATTACGATGATTTCTTCAGGAAACTCGCTCCCAGTAATTTCAGCAATTACATTTCTGGATTGTGCATCCGGTAAATTTTTAGCTTCCATTTTTAAAGTAAGAGTCACAGTCTCACCACGTTTTATAAATCGCTCTATTAGATTAGCATCTTCTACGGTTAGAGCAGCGTGAGGAATTTTTTTTACACCTTCTTCGTAGCTCATTGTACCTGTATGGGGGGTTTGCATAGAGTATGAAGCTACAGAAGCTAAAACGCTTGCTACAGCTCCATGTTTTGATGCCGCAGATGCTCCATTCACTCTATATTGTACAGTTTGACCATAAGTTGTAAAAGGAACATTGAATAAAACTATTTTTCCTTTGGCTTCAGCACTTTTAGATTCCAGATCTTCAAAACTTTTCACTAACAAAACTTCCGCTGTAATTCCATCTTTAGGAGTTCCGACACTACCCCCTAAACTTGCCATTGGGAGATTCTTTGTAATAGGAGCAGTTAATGTTGCGGATTCGTTACCTCGAACCCAATGAGGTACAGTAACAGGTTGTGTCCAAACTTTATCAAAACCATCTTTTTTCATTTCCTGAACAACCCAATCAATCCCATTTTCAAGAACTTCTGAACCGCTTAACCTAGGACCGTAATAATCAGTAAGGTGTGCAAGTCTTTCAAAACCAATATTGTTTGATAATGCAGATTTTATAAGATCATTAGCTGTTTTCTCTACATTCTGTTTAACTAAAGGCTGGCTTATTGCTAGAAATGGGGTGAGTAAAACAAAAAATAAGGGATAAAGTTTATTCAGTTTCATGAATTCAAATTAAGTGTTAAAATTTAAATCAAGAAAATGAAAAGGGAGGACTTATGCTTAATGGAATTGCAAAATAATGTGCAATTAGTCCATAGATTTGGTGTTTTTTCGGGCTATTTCCTGAAAGAGTAAATATTCTTCCGGTGAAATATCTGCGAAAAGATAATTGATAGGATTGACTTTGCGTTTGTTTAAATGAATTTCATAATGAAGATGAGGTCCTTCAGTAAGACCTGAGTTACCCGAGTATCCAATCAACTGGCCTCTTGTTACTTCGGCACCGCGTTTAATTTCTTTGGGAACTGATGAAAGGTGAGCGTAGAGTGTCTCATATCCATAACCGTGATCTATGACGATAATTCTTCCTAAAGTTCCCCTTAAACCAACATATTTGATCTTACCATTAGCTGTAGAGTAAACAGAACTACCAATATCAGCTCTAAAATCAGCACCACCATGAGTTCTTGGGTACCCTAATACAGGATGTTCTCTCATTCCGAAACTACTTAAAAGGATACCTGAGGTTGGCTTAATAGCCGGAAGATGATGTAGCTTATCTTTGTTTGTGTTGTAAGCTTCTTTAAGCTCTTCAAAACTAAGTTTTTGAATACTTATTCGTCTTTCAAGATTATCGATTTTAGAAGAAGTCCACCTTAATAATTCAGCTGTAGATTGATTGTAAACATCAAAATCAGTGTTAGGGGCAGCACCACCTGAACCGGCTTCACGTTCATCTGCAGAAATTTCTTCCAATCCTAAAACAGATCTGTACACTTCATTATCAGATTCAGCTATTTCTTTAAGCTGGTTATCAATATCAATTAAAGAATTTTTAGTAGTTTCGAGTTGCTTATAGAGCACTTCGTTCTCAGCTTTCAGAGCTAATTCTGCCGGAGTTCCTACATAACTGGAAAGAAATATAATACCAAAACCGGAAAGGAATACTCCAGTAAGAATCCAAATAGATAAGTTGTAGATGATCTGTTCCGCTTTATTATACTCCATTGGTATAAATTCGCAGCTTTCCTCATCGTAGTAGTAATGATTATGTAGTGACATATCCTATTTTAAAACCTAACAAATTTACGTACTTGAAGTTTCCAAAACAAAGAGTAGTGGAACATTCTAATGTTACTCTAAATCTCCTTCAAAATACTCTATTGCTCTTTTAGGTGTAGCGTCAAAATCGCCAGTTTTAGTTGCTATTTTTGCCTGAATCCTATCCTGAAATGCTTTTGCGGGATCATAGCCATAATGTTTCAATAAATAGTTCATGGCAATTACTTCGGCAATCACTGTTATATTCTTTCCGGGAGTTATCGGAAGGTGAATTAAAGGGATATCCAGACCAAGTATTGCTACTGAGTCGTGGTTTAAACCTGTTCGTTCTACATCTCTGGTTTCGTCCCAAAGTGTTAATTCTAGAACAACTTCCAATCTTTTTTGGTAACGGATAGATCTTATTCCAAACATGGACATAACATCAACTATCCCAAGCCCTCTGATTTCCATAAAATGCTTACTTATTTCGGTAGCAGAAGACAGCAGTACATTACTTTTTTTAGTTAACATAACTACATCATCGGCAACTAACCGATGGCCACGTTCGATCAGATCAAGTGCTACCTCGCTTTTCCCGATTCCGGATTTGCCGGCAATAAGAATTCCAATTCCATATACATCAACCATGGCTCCATGCACCATTGTTTGTGTGGCAAACTGATCTTCTAAAAAATCCCGAAGCAAATACATAAACCGTGTGGTTTCTACGGGAGTTGTATATATAGGAATGGAAGCTTCTTCTGCCAATTTGATTAAATTATCAGCAAGCTTATTACCATCAGTTAAAAATATAACCGGCAAATCAAACGCAGTAATATTCTTGAAAGCATTTGTTTGCTCTGTAGGGGAGAGGTTGTCCAGAAACTGAGTTTCCGTATTCCCAATAATCTGAATTCTCTTGTATGTAAATAAATCTGTGTAGCCGGCAAGAGCCATTCCCGGTCTGTGAAGATCAACTTCATAAACGTATCTGTATTGGGCACAATCACCTGAGGTACAGGCTGTTAAATTTAGTTGAACACGTTCTCTTAACTTTTGCACCATGTAAGAAACGGTGATCTTCTCTTTACGAGGAATTGGCTCACTGGCTGAAAAAGGCATTAATGTACTTCTTGAAGTTTTTGTTTATATCGTTTTAGCTGTCTTGTTGCCACATCAACCGCAACGGAAATGGCTTTTTCATACGACTCGGCTTTTTCATTCACTGCTATAACTTTTCTTGGTACTTTTAAGATCAGCTCTGCCTTTTGAGGATATTTTGGATCAGAAGTTGGCTCTAAAACAATGTCGCAAGAGACTATACGATCATAAAAGTGTTCTAATTTTTCAACACTACCTTTACTAAATTCTTTAAGATTTTCGCTTGCATCAAAATGTCTTGAGGTGAATGAAATATTCATTTGTTCTCCTATTAGTTTTACGTTTTAGCTCTTGGATGTGCATTCTCATACACATTTTTGAGTCTCTCTACACTAGTGTGAGTGTAGATCTGGGTTGCTGCTAAATTGGCGTGACCCAAAAACTCTTTAATTATTCTGATGTCTGCCCCGTTATCAAGCATATGTGTTGCAAAACTATGCCTTAATACGTGAGGGCTCTTTTGTGTTACCTCGCTAGTTTTAGTTAAATATTTCTCAACAATACGTTGTGCGTTTCTTGCATACATTCGTTGCCCATGTGCGGAATGAAACAATCCTTTTGTTGCATCATTGTCTGTCTGATTTCCAAATAGTTTCTCTTTCGTTTTTAGATGTTCCTTCAACGCAGTAGCTGCTTTATTACCTAATGGAATAATCCGTTGTTTATTTCCTTTACCTGTAACAATAATTTGATTATTTCTAAGGTCAACTTCTGAGAGGTTTAATTGTATCAACTCACTTAAGCGAATTCCAGTTCCATAAAATAATTCAAGTAACGCTTTATCTTGCCTTCCGGATGGAGTTTCTGTATTGATAGAATCCATCATTCGTTCAATGTCTGAACTGTTTACTGTTTTTGGGAGCGTTTTATCTTTTTTGGGAACAACCAATAATTGAGCTGGGTTTTTATCTATATGTCCTCGCTTAAAACAGTATTTAAAAAAAGATCTTAAAGTAGCCACTTTACGAGCAATGGAACTCTTAGCAAGCCCTTTATCTGAAAGATCTCCTAACCAAAGCCTTATAGTTAACCGGGTTACTGATTGTACAGTTACTAAGTCATTTTCTTGTTGTTCCTGATCTGCACAAAATGTTAAAAAAGAGTTGAGATCATTTCTGTATGAAGTGATAGTGTGAGGTGAAGCATTCTTCTCAACAGCCAGGTATTTGAGGTATTTTTCGATGATCACTTTCATTGGTGGAATATGTATATCCATCAACAAAAAAGAAAACAATTATGAAAATAAAATGAAGAAAATTCTAGTTTAGTTTTCTTCCTTTCCAACGCACAGGTTTTTTGGCATAATGGTCAGTCAGACATTGTATTCCAAGTGCTTGAAACCAAAGCACTCCAACTGCATGAGTGAAAGAAGAATAAATGTCCCACTTAAAGCAATAATTGAGGGAAGCTCTTTGCAGAAAAATTAAAATTAGAGCTGTAGAAGACCAAATAAGTAGTTCAACAGAATTGGTTTGAAAACCATAAAAGAAAGTGAAAAACGGAGCTACAAATACAATTAGATGTAAAATGGACATCAATAAAAAGAAAACTGTGTTCTTGCCAAAGCCAACAAAAAAGTTTTTCCTAAGTCCATTCCATAGTTCATTGTTAGAAGCATACATTTTGCAATATACCAAGTCTACACCTTGAAGCATTTTTAAAACTAATCCGCTTTTCTTGATATTTTTGGCGAGTTCCACATCTTCAATAATTTGATCTTTAACAGATTCATGACCATTTATTTTTGAGTAAGCATTTTTATTAAAAGCTATAAACTGTCCACAGGCTGCAGCGAATTTTGGAGCTAATTTATTCCTTAAAAAAGCAGGAAGCCATTTTGGTTCCTTCTCAACATATCTGGCAGGTAATAATGTATAAAGAGCAAAATAGATCAGTGGAATCACTTGTTTTTCCCAAAAGGAATCCAAAATCTGCTCCGGCCATACTGTTATTGCATCTACATCAGAAAGCTCTGAAACTGCTTTAGGAATTGCATCCGCATCTAACCAAACATCTGCATCTATGAAAATTAAAATCTCGCCGGAAGCAGCTTCACTTAGCTGATGACAAGCCCATGGTTTCCCCAGCCAGTCATTTGGTTTTTCTTTTCCTTTGATATGTATCAGGTTATTAATAATTCCCGAAAGCTCTGCTAAAATTTCTCCGGTGCCATCGGTAGATTGATCATCAAGAACCAGAACTTCAAAATTTGGATAGTTTTGTTTTAGAGCAGAAGTCACACAGCGTTCTATTACCGAAGCTTCATTTCTTGCCGGGATACAAATACTGACTTTTGGTTTTTCAGAAGAGTCGGGAACGATTGTGTTCTTTAAACCTTTAAAATCAATCAAATTCATACCAAGTATAAAACTCGTATAAATTAAAAAGCATACTGATATGTATAAAAGGATCATCATTTAGTGATGGAAGTTAATGAAGCTGAGGTTGTAGTTCACTCAAAAGATTCTGATAATTGCCCATGAATATTTCTACAGATCATTTTGACGAAAACCCTTTTCGAAATAAGCCATCAGGAGGATACGAGTGGTGGTATTTTGATGCATTGAGCAAAGATGGAAATTGGTCTTTTGTTATCATTTTCTATCAGGGAAATCCTTTTTCTCCGGAATACATTCGAAATATCGAAAAAAATTCTACAGATCCGGATGAATTTCCTGCAGTCAGTATCTCCATTTACAATAGAAATAAAACAGAGTTCTACAGCTTTGTGGAATATTCAGCTGATGATTTTAACTGGGATAAGGAGTCGGACTCGTGTTCGGTAGGACCTCACAGCTTTTCGAAATCTGAAAACCATTCAAAGTTGGTTTATTCGATCGTGTTGAATGATGTTTTACCGTCCGGTCATTCCATTAAAGCAGAGCTCGAATTCAACAGTTCTATAATTACTGAGCCAACAATTGATTCAAAAAAACCGAATGAGCACCATTTCTGGAATTTAATTCAGCCTAAAGCAGCAGTATCAGGTTCAATTGAGATTATTGGGAAGTCCGGTATTCAAAAGATCGCTTTTAATGGTTCTGGTTATCACGACCATAATGTTGGTTTAGAACCCATGAAAGAAGATTTTAAAGATTGGTACTGGGGAAGGTATCATTTCGAGAACTCCACTCTGATCTACTATGTGATGAACCAAGTAAATGAAAAACAGCATAAAGCCTGGCTTTTTTCAAATGAAAACGGAGAGGTAATTGATGAATTTTCGGCTGTTGATACAGAAGTATTTCTCAGAAATATGTTTGGTTTAAGATCAGCCAGAAAAATAACATTGAAGTCGGGGTATAGCGAAGTTACTGTACAGGCTGCATTACCTCTGGATGACGGACCTTTTTACCAACGGTTTTTAGGTCAGGCTATAATGCATAAAGATGGCAAGGTTTTAGTGGCTGAAGGAATCTCAGAATACATCTATCCCGAAAATATTTACTCCCAAAAGTTCTGGCCGGCTGTAAAAATGCGTCTGAGATTTGCGAACAAAAAACCTCATTGGGTTCAAAGATTTAAGATGTTCTATGAATGGACTTGGTGACATAAAGCTAACAGCTATTTGCTGTTAGCTGTTAGCTTTTTTCAAACCGCTCATCAGTAAAACCCGCAACTTTTCTGGTTTCTGTGAGCAATTCATGTAGATTCTTTTCAAATTCAGTAGTTAATTCTGATTTTGAAAGTGAACGATCAATGGTCATTGCTGCACCAATATTGATATACAGCTCCGGCTTGCTGTCACGGAATGTATGAAAGTAAAAAGCTATGGGAACAAAGTCGATTTCTTTATCCGCATTTTGATACAACCAAGACAATCCTTTCTTAAATTCTGGTTTTGATGCTGAAACAGGGGTGATTTCTCCTTCAGGAAAAATATATAAGCTTGAATTAAGCTTTTTCAAACTATCAATAGCGAATCTGAGTGATCTTAAGGTGGAACGGGGATCAGAAAGGTTGATAGAAAATGCTCCAATTTTGGAAAAAAACCTGTGCTTACGCATCTGCTTATCCTCCATAAATGCCCGTGCTGTTTGATGAAACACATTTCTGCTTAAAAAAAGTGGAAGTAAACCATCCCACCAGAGATTGTGATTCATGTAATAAACAGTCTTTGCATCAGTATCCGGCTCATAATCCTGTTTAATAAAGATATTTTTAAACCGGCGTCTTAGTAACCAACGGGTATACAGATCAAAAAACCAGATCAGAAAACGGGATTCTTTAGCAGGGATAAAATTCAATTCAATTCTTTTTGGTGATGATAGGGTGTTCTGCCTTATCTTTCAATTATGAAGAAGCACAGACACAAACCAATCGTTCAAATTACGAATCCTGAAATTGATAAATATTCGGAAGTTCATACAAGTCCTGAAAGTAAGGATATTCAAAATTTGATCAACTCCAGCGATGAAGAACTCCTATACATAGACATGCTGAGTGGGAGAGTGGTTGGTCAACTTCTTAAAATGCTGGTAAAAATCTCGGGAGCTAAACGAATACTTGAGATCGGAACTTTTACAGGATATTCAGCAGTAATGATGGCGGAAGCTTTACCTGAAGATGGAGAAGTGATCACCCTGGAAATGAACCTGAAGTACCAGAAAATAGCTCAGAATCATTTTGACAAAAGTGAAGCGGGGCATAAGGTTACAATGATCCGTGGAAACGCTCAGAACACCATAAAAGAGCTCACAGGTACATTTGATCTGGTTTATTTGGATGGAGATAAATTGAGATACTCATTTTACTTTGAGCAAGTTATGCCATTGCTCAATTCCGGAGGACTCATTATTGCAGATAATGTACTTTGGGATGGAACGGTTTTAGACCCTGAAGATAATAAAGCAAAGGCCATTGCTGCATTCAACAAACTTGTTGCTGAGGATAAAAGGGTAGAGCAAGTATTACTTCCCGTAAGAGATGGAGTGAATGTTATTAGAAAAAGGTGACATTGTTTTGTCACAAAAACACGAAATCACTAAAGGGTTAAATTGAGTAGCTCTTAATTATATTTAGATTCAAAAACTTCTCTCACTTCCCAGGCTTTGCAAGCTCCTAACGCACCACCTAGGGAAGAAGGGAAAAAAGAGAGTAAATAAATACCAGCATTAACAATCATGAAATCACCTTTGAAAATTGGAATAATTAGGCTAATAATGAACATTAGAAAAACAAGAATAGTAAAAATCCAAAAGAAGAAAACAGCTGAGTCAAAAAGTTCTCTGCTCATATGACCTTTATTCTTATGCTGAAACTCTAATACTTCTCTGACTCCATAAAAACTAGCATAAGAAAATACTGCGCCTAAAATCGGAAAGATCATACCGTCAGGTAATCCAATAAAAATTAAACCTATTAATAACATCAAGGTGTGCCACGTTATCAAAAACTTTGGTACCCAAAGCTCTGTAAGTATGTAATATTTAGGTTTTTCCATATCTAAACCCTTAAGATCTATCTAAACAATTCATTCATACAAATCATCAACATCAGCCTTGCTAAGGTCAATAAAAAGCTGAGCCATTTTTTGGCATATATCCTTAAAGAATCGCTCTCCTTTTTCAGCTGAAGACGCTTTTGGGTCACCAATTCCGGTATCTTTTGTTACTTTTGACCAAGGACGTTCACTCCAAGCCCAGTCTTCATTAAAAGCAGCTATTTTGATTTTTCTTTCAGCTCCGTCGCCCCATTCTTTTTTCGGTAATACTAGATGCGGTTCCAGATGAAGGACTAAACTGGTTTCCATTTCGTCAGCATGATCTCCGGGATCGGTAAAATACTTATATCTATTCAGCATTTTAGGCCAGAAAGTAACGCAGATTAACATGTCCGGATACAAAAGTCCAAGTTCCCGAACCATTGATTTAAAGTCGTTACCACCATGACTGTTAAGGATCATAAACTTATGAATACCCTGTCTGTTCAGCACTTCAATGATGTCTTTTAGTATGTGAAATTGAGTACTTGGGTTTAGATTTATATCCAGATAAATATCAGATTGGCCGGTATTAACACCGAATGGAATATTAGGTAATACAATTATATTTGCATCATTTTCCCAGGCAATTCTGGCTGATTCTTCAGCAATTGCTTTGCCTTCAATGTTATCAGTGGAGTAGGGAAGATGGTAATTATGGGCTTCCGTAGCTCCCCAAGGCAATACAGCAAGTTCAATATCCGCATCTTTTAAATGCTTCCAGTTAGTTTCAGCTAAGATGTAAGGTCTGATCATTATTCCTCAATTATCTATTTCAAGCACTCATAAACTACAAACTTATCATTCTCTGCTGTGATGGAGCAGGTTTTAAACAATTTATCTAAATGAGTTTTATAGTTCAGGTGTTTATTTGCTACCAAAACAAATCTTCCGGATCCTTTTAAACAGCTCTGAACCTGAGTAAACAGGTTAATTGTTACTTCAATGTTGGTTTCGTGTTCAAAATGGAAGGGAGGATTGGAAACTACCAGATCAAGTGATCCATCATCAACATCTTCCAAAGAATCATTCCAATAAAAATGTGCGCCTTCATGTACATTCATTTTTGAGGATTCGACCGCAAGGAAAGAGTCGTCCACTAAATGAACTTCTGCGTTAGGTTGCTGACTTAAGATATGATCCGCAATCACACCATTACCGGAAGCCAGATCAAGAATATTATTTTCTGATTCCTTAACTGAAAGATGTTCTAAAAGGAATTGAGTAGCATAGTCAATATGATCAGAAGAAAAAACTCCCGGGTACTGTTTGTACACTTTATCGCCAAATTGGATGTCGATCGTAACTGCTTGTTGCTCAATTTCTTTCTTATTTTTTAGAATGAGCAATCGGGCTTTTTTCTTTGCTTTTGATTGCTCGACTTCTTCAAAATATCTACTACTGATCTCGAGCAATTGTGGTGTGAAGTATTTGGTCATAAATCCACATACAATGACGCCATTTTCTCTTAATGATTTGTGTAATAACTGAAGATAGAACTCAAAAGCTTCCATTGATTTAGGAATCTTTATCACTCCTAAATCGGTATCAGGAAGTGACCCAAAAGGAGTTTTAATTGTGCGAGATTTCAAGACTAAAGAATTGCTAACATAATTCCTTTCAATAGCTTTTTGATGACTCTTATGGTTTACCACAGAAAGCGGTTGCAACTTGAAAAGGGTAGTGGCAAGAAAACCAAAGCGATCGTTTATCAATACTGAAGATTCATGCTCATCACTCAAATCGTTTATGTACTCAAGAATCAGTTCATCAGCTGCATTCCAGGGCTGTAGAGATCTATTTGTTGTAGATGGATATCTTTTAATATCAAAGTCCCGATCATTGTAAGTGTATTTCATTCCATAATGGATTTACAGACGAAATCAGGAATAATACCCGTAGATCGAATCTGTGATTCGTAATTATCTTCACGAGTATTTCCCGAAAGAACCAACATTGTTTTCACTCCAAACTTATTACCACCAAGGATGTCAGTCCGCAATGTATCTCCAACCATAAGGATATCATTTTTATTGATATACTCATCTTGGATAAGCTGCTCATAAGCATACATAAACATTTGCGAATCCGGCTTTCCGAAATGGATGAATTTTTTTCCAAGCATATTTTCTACCAGTTTTGCTACACCACCGGTAGCAATGGCAATATCGTTATGAGAAACAGGGTAGTAATAGTCAGAATTAGCCAAAATAACCGGCATATTTTTCTTTCTAAGGAGGTTTACTACTTTATTGATATCAATATTCCAGTCGAAACCTTCATCGTCTAAGAACACACAAGCTGATATGTCATCAATATTATTCAGATCAACATCAGCTACTGCAATATGTTCCAGACCTGCTTGTAGTATATAATCAGCAGAGTTTTCAGTTCCTAAATATGCAATTTTACCACTGGTGATCTTTTGTTCAAGAAAATGCTTTGCCATCATACCGGATGTGATCATTTCATGAAGATGAATACCCGGCAGACCTAATTCCACATATTTATCGACTTGTTGCTGTGGACTCCGGGATGCGTCATTGGTAAGAATCCTGAACAATTTTTGTTCATTTCGAATAAAAGCCAGAGTTTTATCCGCTCCATTAATCAATCCATTGTGGTTTTTTACTACGCCGTACGAGTCCAGCATAATAACTTTAAATTGTTTTGCAATATCGAAAAAGGAAGGGTAGCTCATTTAGTATAGATCTAAAGCGTTAAGTAATGGTTCAGCGTCAAATTTATCATCTAGAGTGGGTAAATGAATTTCTAATGCTTCTTTTTGAAGTTTAGTGGCAAATATCTCATGAAAGAAAAATCGACCGTATTTAATTACGTAAGTGAGAATAAAGAAACGATAAGACTCCTTTAGAAACCGAATTTCAAGTTCTGAAAGAGGAAAGATTTTATGATATGCTTTTAGAAAGATAATAAAGCGTTCTTCCATCATAACATCCACATTGTAGCTAAATACTGTTTTATCCCCAATATCGGAAGCTACACGACTAAAGAAATAGAAATCAAGCATTCTGGTACTCATCCGGAACCAGTCGTAATCCCACCTTGAAAAAAGCTTAAAATTTGGAGTGACAGAGAAGTTGCCAATATTCCAGTCTACAAATACAGGAATGGTTTCCAGTTCGCATCCTCCTAAAGATTTATAATTATCCAAGAAGAGGTGACAATGATCTCTGATCAACGATCTGTGAACGGGATATTCATATTTAGTAGATTTATCATCCAGAATCTCTAGAAGATCATGAATATCATCCTGCATGGTTTTAGATGATCTTGGTAAAGTAGCCTTTACAGTATCACAAGCTTTATGAAAGTAAGCTGTTTGCTGAGCTAATTTTACTATCTCATTTTTGTTCAGTCGCTTAGGGAGTTTATTCTTGATGTGAATAGGTCTATAAAAAACGACCCAGGCATCTATAATTTCACTTTGATAGCGATGAACAAACAACTTGTTTCCCTTCATTAAAGACCTGGCAAGGAAGTTCTCAAAAGGAGAGGGAAGGTTATTGGAAAGCGTATTTATGATGCTATGATCTTCAACAAAATGTTCGAACTTACCAAAGTAGGATAGTTTAGCTACAATAAAATTCTTGTCCCTGAGTGTTATTCTATACACGTGATTTGTGGAAACTTTCGCACTAATATCTACAATGTGAGCGATCTCTCGAGAACTATCATAGTTTTTCCAAGCTTCTCTGATTATAGTATCAAAGTCGATAAATGCCATTATACGATCTCAAAATATCTTTTCATTTCCCAGTTTTTCTGTTCTGGATCATATTGTTTCCATTCCCATTCTCTGGTTTTGATAAAATGGTTTGTAAATAATTCTCCAAATAACTCATTTGCAATGTCAGATTCTTTCATTGCTTTAGTTGCCTTATAAAGATTTGTTGGAAGAAGATTCGAATTCCCTTCATTATACTCATTTCCTGAAGTTGGCAATATGTCTAGCTTCAATCCATTTTTGATGCCATATAAGCCGGAAGCTAAACTGGCACACATACTCAAATAAGGATTCGCATCTGAACCTGGTACCCTGTTTTCTATCCTTATTGAATCTTCTGATGAGTTTACAACTCGAACAGCAGTGGTTCTGTTATCAAAACCCCAACTCGCAGTGGTTGGAGCCCAGGACCCCGCTACAAATCTTTTATAACTGTTAACTGTTGGGGCATACATTGGAAGGATATGAGGTAAACAAAATAAAATACCCGCTAAATACGATTCCATCAAATCACTCATTTTGTGATCTTTTGAATCATTATAGAAAATATTTTTCTTGTCATCTATGCTCCATAAGCTTTGATGAATATGTCCACCACATCCCGGGAGATCTTTATTCCATTTCGCCATAAAACTGGCCATTATACCATCTTGATAAGCTAGTTCTTTAACTGAGTTTTTAAACAATACAGCCTGATCAGCAGCCTCTAGAATAGTAGTATACTTTATACAAGCTTCATACACACCCGGTCCTGTTTCTGTATGCATACCTTCAATAGGAATTTTAAACTCATGTAAGGATTCAAAAAGTTTATTAACGAAAAAACTATGTTGCGAAGATCTGAGTATGGAATAACCAAACATGCCCGGAGTTAGAGGTGTGGGAGCTGAATAGTTTTTTTGGTACAGAGAATGAGGAGTTTCTAAAAAATTAAACCATTCAAATTCATTACTAAATAAAGGTAAATAGCCTAAGTTATTGCACTGCTGTTGAATACGCTTCATTAAAGTACGAGGACATATGTTTTTCAAAGACTCAGATTCTTCAAAATCCCCTAACAAAAAAGGCTTATTATTATCCCAAGGAATTTTTCTGTACGTATCAATATCAATTAAAGTCAGCTCATCCGGATAACCTGTGTGCCAACCACTTGCATCAGTATTGGTGTAAGTTACATCATTAATATCCCATCCAAATATAACATTACAAAATCCCAGTCCTTCAGTTAACGCTTTAAGGAACTTTTCTTTGCTGATTAGTTTTCCACGTAATACACCATCGATATCGGTAACTGCAAACTTTATGCTATTAGATTCAGTATTGCGAACAGACTTTATGAGTTCTTCTTTATTCAATTCCTTTAATTTTTATCTTATACAATATAGGAAAGCTATGCGTACTATGAATTTGAAAATTTTATTGGATTACCAAAAATATAATGAGTGAAATAAGCGATCGAAAAAAAGATCATATACAATTTACTATTGATGAAGGTACTCAATACAAGCAAAGAAGCGGGTTTGAGAATTACACATTCATTCATAACGCACTTCCCGAAGTAAATATAGCTGAGGTATCTACAGAAGCTGTTTTGCTCGGAAAAAGATTTAGCTTTCCTGTATTTATTTCATCCATGACTGGAGGTTATTCTGAAGCAGGTCAAGTCAATGCTATCATTGCAGAATTTTGTGAGCATAAAAATCTCCCATTTGGCGTTGGAAGTCAAAGAGCCATGCTTGAGGATGAAATGCTAACTGATACATTTTCGATAGTTCGAAAAAAAGCACCTTCCGCATTTATTTGTTCTAATATTGGTGGAGCGCAGCTTATCGGAAATTTGATGGAGGATAAAATTAAACGATTGATAGACAGCATTGAAGCTAACGCTGTGATCGTGCATTTAAATCCTCTACAGGAACTCATGCAACCTGAGGGAGACAGAAATTTTAAAGGCATTCTTTCAGGTATTGAAAATTTAGCAAACTCTGTATCTATACCTATAATTGCCAAGGAAACAGGAGCCGGAATATCTAAACATGTTGCGAAAAAACTTTTAAATGCAGGTGTAAGTGTCATTGATGTTGCTGGAGCGGGTGGTACTAGTTGGGCTAAAGTTGAAAATCAAAGGGATTCCAACCTTGATCCGCATTTTGATTTCGATGAATGGGGAAACTCAACTACGGATTGCTTGATTAATCTGACCAATTTACAGTGGGAAAGAAAATTTGAAGTTATATCATCCGGTGGAATTCGATCTGCTTTCGATATTGCTAAATCGTTTTGTCTAGGAGCAGATTTTGCAGCGTGCGCTCAGCCTATTATTAAAGCAATTTCAATAAATGGATTGGATGGTATAGATGAACTGGTCTCTAAATGGGAACATGATCTTAAAATGATTCTTACACTACTAGGATGCACCACTTTAAAAGAGCTAAACAGCTCGCATATAAAACTTAATTCCTAGCTTTTTAGCAGTATAAGAATCCTTATATTCTTTCGAATTATTCTTCAGAGACGACTTGGCACAAACGGACTTACACAAAAAACTTCACGCCTTTATTGAAAAGGGCATTTCAGAACTCACTATTCCTGAAGCACCGGAATCACTTTATAAACCCTATTCCTATACTATGGGATTAGGAGGAAAGAGAATCAGGCCTTATCTGGTTCTTTTAAGTTGTGGATTATGTGGAGGTATAATTGAAGAAGCACTACCATCGGCTTTAGCGGTAGAAATCCTTCATAATTTTACTCTTGTACATGATGATATAATGGATAGCGCTGACACAAGAAGAGGGCAACCAAGTGTTTTCAAAAAATGGGATCAAAATATTGCTATTCTCTCAGGCGATGTAATGTTTGCTGATGCATTCAAACAACTTGAATTTTATGGCCGTGAAGATTCTTTTTCAAAAAAAGATTACGCTGAAATACACAGCACATTTATTTCTGCAACAATTACTTTGTGTGAAGGTCAGGCACTAGACATGGATTTTGTGGAAAGGGAGCGGGTTGATCATAATGAGTATGTAGAAATGATCAAAGGAAAAACTTCTGCTTTGCTAGCTTGTTCTTTAAAAATGGGAGCAATCTCAGCTCATGCTTCTGAGAATCAAATTTCCTCTTTATTCAATTTAGGAATGGAAATGGGTATTGCATTTCAGATTCAGGATGATTTATTAGATGCAATTGCAGACCCAGAAAAGTTTGGTAAAAAAGTTTGCGGAGATATTTATGAAGGCAAGAAAACATATCTTACTATTCTTGCGTTAGAACGAGCAAATAAACAACAAAGCCAAAAAATTGAAACAGTTTTAGCCGCTAACAGTCCTACTCAACATGATGTGGAAGATGTTTTGCAGCTTATGAAAGATTTGAATGTAATTTCTGACATAAAA
Organism: Balneolaceae bacterium UBA3186; assembly: GCA_002364085.1. Classification (GTDB taxonomy): domain Bacteria; phylum Bacteroidota; class Rhodothermia; order Balneolales; family Balneolaceae; genus Balneola. The sequence continues at coordinate 105,708 of DEXK01000011.1, forward strand.
AAAGAAGTTGATCTACATTATAGCAATGCTATAAACTCTCTAGATCTATTTCGTGACTCGGATTACAAACAAGAGCTAAAAAATCTTCTTATCTTTCTAAAAAATAGAGATCACTAATCACAAACTTTCGAATGAACAAACTATCATATTTATTTTTAATAAGCGTTTTCATATTCACAGCATGTAAAAGTTCTAGCTTGGTTAAACCGGGAGATTCGGTTGAAGTAGCTTTTCAAAAAGGGTTTGCTAAATATGAAGAGGGAAATTATGGAGACGCAGCAGACATTTTTGAAACAGTAACAAGAATTGGGAGAGGAAGTGAATATGCTCAAGAAGCTCAATATTATTTAGCTGAAAGTTATTTTAATATGGAAAGATATATTATAGCTGAATCCGAATATTTGAGATTTATAACTTTTTATCCAAGAGATCCAAAAAGGGAAGAAGTTGATTTTAAGAAAGCTATAAGCGTCTATCATCAAAGTCCACGTTATCGACTAGATCAAACTGCTACTAGAAGAGCCATAGATGAATTTCAGCTTTTCAATAGTAGATACCCGAATTCAGAGTATGTAACACAATCGGCTGAGAAAATAAACGAGCTTAGAGAAAAGCTTTCAAGAAAGTACTTCGAGTCTGCTGAATTCTATTCCCGAACGGATCAATTTAAAGCTGCTACTATTTATTATGATCTTGTAATTGACAGATACCCTGAATCAAAATGGGCTGAAAGTGCGTTGTTGAATCAGATAGAAACTTATAATGATTATGCTTCTAATAGTATTTTAGCGAAACAGGTTGAAAGATACGAATTGGCAATTTCAAGTTATGAAAAGTACATCCAGTTGTTTCCTCAAAGTAGCGCAAGAGGTCAGGCAGAGTCTATGAGAGACAGAGCTGAGCAAGGTATTAATGATGCTCGTAAACTACTTAGTGAATCGCAGAACCCACAAAGTAATTAACCCATTTTGAAAAAAGTCGGCCTTTTAGGAGGGACCTTTGATCCTGTTCATAATGGGCACATCGAAATTGCTAAATCATTTATAGGATCTGGCTATATAGATGAACTGTGGATTCTTTTGACTCCATATCCTCCTCATAAAATAGATAAGAAGCATGTTTCTTATGAGAAAAGATTATTAATGCTGGAAAATGCTTTTAATAATCATGAGTTTAAAATTCTGTCTATTGAAAAAGATCTTCCAAAGCCATCATACACTTATAGAACTATTAAGGTTTTAAAAAAGGAAAATCCCGACTATAGATTTTTCTTTTGTCTGGGTGAAGATAGTCTTACCAAATTTCATACATGGAAACACTTTGATAAAATTTTAGAAGAAGCAGAGCTTTTGGTAGCAAAAAGACCAAATTTTGATCACAGCTCTGTTGAAACTACTATACTAAAAAAAACAACCTTTGTTGAACACCAGCCCATAGATATATCTTCTTCATCTATAAAAAGTAACATTAATGATGAACTATATTTAAAATCTTATTTACCGAGTTCTGTGCATTCTGTTATTGAAAAAGAGAATTTATATCGCTAATTACTGCGAACTAAAATTCTTATATGTCACTATCCAGAAAACAATTTTTAAAAAATAGTAGTTTAGCTACTCTTGGAATTGCGGGACTCTCAAACAAAACCGCCAAAAGCGATACTAAAACTTATCCTGAACTGATTATTCCAAACGCAATAACTTGGAATTCAACAATTGGGTTAGTTGCTCCTGCAAGTCCTATTTATGTTTCTTCTCAATTTGACGACATGATAACCACACTAAAAGATCTTGGTTTTAAGTTAAAACTAGGTAAACATGTGAAAGACCAGTATGGATACTTGGCCGGTAAAGACGAAGACAGAGCTGCTGACCTTGTAAACATGTTCAAAGATGATCAAGTGGAAGCTATTCTATGTGTAAGAGGAGGTTGGGGCTGTAATAGAATTCTAGACCATCTTGACTATGAAGTAATCAAAAACAATCCTAAACCATTGATTGGTTTTAGTGATATTACATCGTTACATAATGCAATTTTATCTAAAACCGGATTGATTAGTTATCATGGTCCGGTAGGAAAATCTGATTGGAACACTTTTACTAAAATGAGTTTCGAAGAAGTTCTTATACGGAAAAATAAAGCTATTTATGAGTTACCTGAAGAACAAGATGATGCATTTATTATTAATTCAGGAAAAGCAGAAGGAAGAATATTGGGGGGTAACCTTTCTGTTTTAGTAGCTATGTTAGGCTCCGATTACGTACCCAATTTTGAAGATTCAATACTTTTTCTGGAGGATGTAGGGGAAGATGTCTATCGATTAGATAGAATGTTAACTCAATTAAAATTAAATGGTATTCTAGACCAAATTTCCGGGTTTATATTTGGGAAATGTACAAATTGTGATGCAGGATCAAACAGCTTAACTCTGCCTCAATTATTTAATGACTTAATCAAGCCTCTTAATATTCCGGCATTTTACGGAGCAATGATAAGTCATGAAGATTATAATGTAACTATACCTGTAGGTTTACGTGCAAAAATGGATGCTGATGAAATGAAATTCGAAATTTTATCAGAAGCAGTTAAATAATCAATTTTACTCAAATTTGATTTGGATCAACATATTCTTCCAAATCTTAAATCAATAAGTTCTAAACTATGAATAATAAGAAGGGTTACAATAAGCTCATGGGATTTATATGTGTGCTTTTATTAAGCACTTTAACAAATCCGGCTGATGCACAAAAAAAGCGAAGCTCCGATTTTATAAAATTCTATTCGGATACCACTGATACTAACGAAATCGAGAAAAAATCAAAAAGTCTGCCTCTTGATCCCGGTAGATTAATTTCCATTCAGTCTTCTGAAGCAACATGGATGTCTTTAGATGTAAGTCCGGATGGGTCAAAAATTGCTTTTGATTTTATGGGTGATATTTATGAGATCCCGTTCAGTGGTGGCGAAGCAAATCAATTAACAGACGGTATGGCTTTCGATTCTCATCCAAGGTATAGTCCTGATGGAAAGTCTTTACTTTATGTTTCTGATGCTCATGGAGCAGATAACCTCTATTACATCAATTTAGAAGATACATCTGAAGTTACACAGGTTACTAAAGGAAAGAATGATGGATATGCTTCCGGAGAATGGACACCAGATGGGAATTACATTATTGGTGCTAAAGGAAAAGGAACTCCAAAACTTTGGATGTATCACAAAGATGGAGGGAGAGGAACGGCTCTTATTTCATCACCAAGTGGCTTAAAAACTACCGACCCTGCTGTAGGGCACGAAGGGCGCTACATATATTTCTCTCAAAGAAACGGATCCTGGAATTACAATGCTCAATTTCCTCAATACCAAATTGGGCGATACGATCGAGAAACAGGTGAAAGAACTTCAGTAACTTCTCGATATGGTTCAGCGTTTACACCTGTACTTTCAAGTGATGGTAAATGGATGGTATATGGAAGTCGGTTTGAGGATAAAACAGGACTTGTTTTAAGAGATATGTTCACAGGATCCGAAAAATGGCTTGCTTACCCTGTTCAAAGAGATGATATGGAATCTCAGGCCACTCTAGGTGTTTTACCGGCTATGTCTTTTACTCCAGATAATGAGAATTTGATTGCTTCATATGGTGGTAAAATTCATAGTATTCCTGTTAATGGAGGTCAATCAAAAGAAATTTCTTTTAATGTAACTACCGAACTTGAAATGGGACCTGAAGTTCTTTTCAAATACCCTATTTCTGATGAAAAGGAAATGATTGCAACTCAAATTAGAGACGCAGTCCCTTCACCTGATGGAAAGTGGTTGGCTTTTACTGTATTAAATGATTTATACATACAGGAATTACCAAATGGTGAACCTAAAAGGCTTACTAACTCTGGTTCCACAGAAGCGCAACCCACTTGGTCTCCAAATGGGAAAAAATTAGCTTATGTAACCTGGAATTCTGTTGAAGGAGGGGCAATAATGTCCGTCGATCCTTTTGCAAGAAGGTTTAGACCAACTAAGCTTACCAATAAATCGGGAATCTATACAAATCCAGTTTTTTCAACTAACGGTAGTAAAATCTTAGCGTTCAGAAATGATAAGCAGGTTTATGACGATGCTTATGGGCCGGGATTCTCAGGAGCTCTCACGGATATTATTTGGATACCGGCAGAAGGAGGAGATATTAGTGTCATTGATAGAGCTAAAGGTAGATCTAACCCTCATTTTATAGCTTCGAATGACAGAATTTATTTAAACCGATTTGGAACATTAGTATCAATAAGATGGGATGGTACTGATGAAAAGGAACACGTAACAGTAACCGGAATCACAACTTATTCACCTTTTAATCTGGAAACTTCATTACAAGAGAAAACAGAGTGGCAGACACCAGCTGAGATTCTTCATCCTGAAGAAAATCATGCTAAGGAAAATAATCCTCCTTCAAGAGCTGCATTAATTCAAATGGCACCAACCGGTGATCAAGCCATGGCTCAAGTAAATAATGATATTTATGTGGTAACGGTACCAATAACAGGGGGGAGCACACCATCCATTTCAGTAGCTAATGCTTCCTCAGCACCTTTTCCATCAAAAAAACTAACTACAATTGGTGGTCAATTTCCTACTTGGAGTTCTGATGCATCAAAAGTTCATTGGTCAATCGGAAATGGACACTTTATTTATGATCTAGACGATGCAGAAGCTTTTGAAGACAGTGTAAAAGCAGCAAAAAAGTTAGAAGAGGAAGAAAAAAAGAAAGAAGAAGCTAACAAAAAAACTGAAGACGATAAAAAAGACGACTCCAAAGAAGATGGAGATCAGGTAGAATCTAACTCAGAAAAAGATGAGTCTGAAAGTCCTAAAAAAGAAGACAAGAAAGATGATTCTTACAAGCCTTTAGAACTTTCAATAGATGTTATGATAGAGAAAGATATCCCTGAATCTTCTATTCTCCTTAAAAACGCTCGAATTATCACCGCAAAAGGAAATGAGGTAATTGAAGGGGGAGACATCCTGATAAAGAACAATAGAATTATAGAAGTAGGTAAAAATTTAGCTCCAAATGGAGCTCAGGTCATGGACATGACAGGTAAAACGATTACACCTGGATTTGTAGATACCCATGCTCATATGTGGCCGAATTGGGGTATTCATAAAGAAGAAATCTACAATTATGCTGCAAACCTCGCTTATGGAGTAACTACAACTAGAGACCCACAAACTGCTACTACAGATGTACTAACTTACTCAGATATGGTTGAAACCGGCAGAATGCTTGGTCCGCGTGTTTACTCAACAGGCCCTGGTTTTGGGTTCTGGGCTTATAATGTAAAAAGCCTTGAAGAAGCTCAGAATGTTATGAAGCAATACAGTAAATATTATGATACTAAAACCATCAAAATGTATTTAGCAGGTAATCGTGAACAACGTCAGTGGATTATACAAGCGGCACGTGAACAAAATATTATGCCGACAACCGAAGGTGCATTAGACTGGAAACTAAATATGACCCAACTATTAGATGGGTATCCGGGACATGAGCATTCGTTACCTATCTATCCAATTTATAACGATGTTATAGATGTAATAGCTAAATCCAAAATGGCGGTAACTCCCACACTTTTAGTTTCTTACGGTGGGCCTTGGGCAGAGAATTATTATTACTCCCGTGAAAATCCATATGACGACCCTAAACTTAATAACTACACTCCCTATTCAGTTCTTGCAAGCAATACACGTAGAAGGCCAGGTTGGTTCAGAGATGATGAACATGTATTCCAAAAACATGCAGAAACTATGACTAAAATCGTCGAAGCTGGTGGGTTAGCAGGTGTTGGAAGTCATGGCCAGTTAGAAGGTTTAGGCTACCATTGGGAACTATGGTCTGTAGCAGCCGGTGGAATGTCTAATTTAGATGCAATTAGAGTTGCTACAATATTAGGAGCTGAAGCTATAGGTTTGGATGGAGATGTTGGTTCCATTGAAGAAGGAAAGTTGGCTGATCTTGTAATATTATCCGGTAATCCGTTAGATGATCTGAGAAACACTAATACAGTTACCCATGTTATGAAAAACGGACGTTTATATGATGCAAATAATTTGAATGAGGTTTACCCAAGGAAGGTCAAAGCAAAGCCTTTTAGTTGGAATAGACCCAAACCACAAAGTTTAGGTTTACCCGGTACAAATAAATGATCATTAAAGGCTCCTTAAGGAGCCTTTTTTATATTATCTTTTCTGATAAATGTGAAATTTTTCTTCCAGTAGTAGTATAATAAGATCCCATTAGATCGGCGGTTAAGCAAGAGTGAATTGGAAGAATAGTAATAGCATCACCGATACTAATCTCATAAAAAAAGTTTTCAGTACACTTTACAATTCCATGTTCCTGAGAAATGGATTTTAAGTAACACCCTTCAATCGGATCTTCCCAATAATTACTTCTATTTTTCACTACTTGACCAAAATAAGATTCACCATCTTTTGTTATATCCGCATCTTTAGAGAAATGAACAGCGCCCCCATGGATTAATAGCTCATGACGGGAAGAATATTTTGCAACTACGGTACACTTCATCGCAACTGCGATATCTTTGGGAGTACAAGAACCAATTTTCGTTTGAATCCAGTCATAAAAAACAAAATTACCCGGGCTTATCTCATCTATAAGCCCAAAATCATCTAAAACTGAGCAGGAGGGAGTGTCTCCAAAACAAACAGGGATTTCGAATTGTGTTTTTAATTGTGATAGTTTTTCAATCACAGAACTGGATAACTGTCGTATATCTTTAACTGATCTTGATCGATAGGAATGACCGGCATGTGAATACAGCCCTGATAAGGTTAATTTATAAGATGAATTTATTACTGAAACCAATCTTTGAATGTTTCCTGGATCAGAATAGGAAATCCCACTTCTACCATAACCAGGATCTATTTCTATGTATACATTAAGATTCGAAGTTAATTTTTTATCTAATTGTTTTACGGTTTCTTCATCGACTACTAACACTCTCAAATCAATTTCTGAGGCCAGTTTATCTATCTCTTCAAGCTGAAGAATGTTAACAGGAAATGCTATCGTAATACTTTTCCATCCATTTTTAGCAAAGAATTGAGCCATTTTTAAAGATGAAACAGTTATTCCGTCGAGTGGGTAACCTCTAAACCAATTTCCAATTTCAAGAGATTGATGAGTTTTGAAATGAGGACGAAATTTAACACCTAATTTCGACGCTTTAGTAGCCATTTTTTTGATATTATTCTTGGCAATGGTTTCATCAAGTATAAGTGATGGGTATTTTAAAGAAGTCATTAAATTTGGTTATTAAAAGAGTATCCAATGGAAATTCCGCCCCATGGTATGAATTGCTGATCTTTGATAAAAGGAGTAAAAGAGGTTTTAAAAACCAATCCTTTTGATTCAAATGAAATGAATCTAAATCCAAAGTTTAGAAACAGGGCAGGGGGACCAGGTTTATCTGAGTAACTTATTCTATCCCCGAAGGCTATGCCTGTTCCAGCCTCAAAGCGAATTTTATTTTTTCCGAATAGATAAGAATAGGAAGCAACCCCAGTTATTCGAAAATCTTCGTCATTGTAAATGTTCTTTTGGTTGTTTGAGTTTGGATCAGCTAATATGGTAGGAGTGGCACCTAATCTAATTACAGAAGTCTCATTAATGATAAGGTCATAATTGATAGAGAGCAAAACACCGGCTCCTCCAAATTCAGCATATACAGAACTAAGGTATTTATTTTGATCTGAAGTTGAAGGTTTCTCGAACCTCTGTGAGTATAAGTACGAGCTACAAAGTAGAATGAAGACGAGCGAACATATTATCTTTCTTAGCATCTTAATAAATAATAGTTAATACACATGATATACGGTGTGCTCAATCAAATATTATATAATGAAGAATAAGTAAATATATCTTAAATTGGGACAATGAAGAAAAAAGTAATTGGGCGTCTTGAAATTGTTGATCTGCCGGACTGGAATATTGAAGAAATAGAAGCCAAAATTGATACAGGAGCCTATTCTTCGAGTTTACATTGTCATAATATAGAAGAGTATCAAAAAAACGATAAAAAATGGGTTAAATTTAACTTATTAGACCCAGATCACCCTTCCTATAATGAACGGTTATTTACTTTGCCAGTTTCAGATATAAGAGAAGTAAAAAGTTCAAACGGACAAACTGAACTTCGGGTATTCATAAAGACTAAAATCTGTTTTTTTGAATATGTTCATGAAATTGAACTTTCTCTAACTAACCGTTCAGAAATGAAGTACCCTTTATTAATTGGTCGCAAGTTTTTAAAAAATAAGTTTCTTGTAGATGTATCAAAAAAACACTTATCTACTAACAAAGAAAAATCGTAGTTAATATGAAGATCGGAATACTCTCAAGAAATGCTAATTTATACTCAACCAGAAGGCTGGTAGAAGCGATAGAAGCAAAAGGGCATGAAGCTCAGGTTATTGATCATCTGAAGTGTGATATAGTAATAGAACAAGATAAACCAACTATTTTCTATAAAGGGGAGAATCTCTCTGGTTTGGATGCTGTAATACCAAGAATTGGTGCCTCAGTTACCTTTTATGGAACAGCGGTTGTTCGACAGTTTGAAATGATGAATATTTTTAGTGCTGTAGAATCTCAAGCGTTAGTTCGTTCAAGAGATAAATTAAGAAGTCTACAAATATTAGCAAAAGCAGGTGTTGGTTTACCAAAAACTGTATTTACAAATTATTCTAAGGAAGTTGATAAACTTATAGATTCAGTTGGGGGAGCTCCATTAATTGTTAAACTTCTTGAGGGAACGCAAGGCTATGGAGTAGTTTTAGCTCCTACAAAAAAGGCAGCTCAATCTATTATCGAAGCGTTTCACAGCATGAAAGCAAGAGTAATAGTTCAAGAATTCATAAAGGAAAGTAAAGGAGCTGATATAAGAGCATTCATTGTAAATGGCACCGTTGCTGGAGCCATGAAAAGACAAGGAAAAGAAGGTGAGTTTCGATCAAATCTTCATCAAGGTGGAACAGGCTCTCTTATAAAATTATCTAAAAAGGAGAGAGAAGCAGCTCTTACAGCAGCTCAAGCTATGGGATTACCAATCGCGGGAGTGGATATGTTACAATCAGAAAGAGGTCCTTTGATTTTAGAAGTTAATTCATCCCCAGGACTTGAAGGAATTGAAAAAGCAACGGGAAAAGATATTGCTGCAAATATTATCAAGTATGTTACTTCTTCGGTGGAAACGCAAAAAAGTAAGCCCTCAAAAAGAAGAAAGATAAAAAGTAATGCCTGATAATCACCTTATAATTAATAGGGAAAAAATAAGACCCGGCGAACATAAAGTTGTCAATTTTGATATTGCCAGCTTACCAACAAGAACTTCGATAAGTTTGCCGGTACATATATACAGAGCGGACAAGCCAGGGCCTGTTTTATTGCTCACTGGTGGCTTACATGGTGATGAAATAAATGGAGTAGAAATAATCAGGAGAATGATTGATTCGGAAGACTTAATCCCTGATGCAGGAACAGTTATCGCTATACCTATTGTTAATATTTATGGATTTATACAGAATTCAAGAGGTTTGCCTGATGGAAAAGATATTAACAGGAGTTTTCCTGGATTAAAAAAAGGAGGGTCTCTAGCTAAATTACTGGCCTATACTTTAATGAAAAACATTATTCCTCATATCGATTATGGCATAGACTTCCATACTGGAGGGGCAAGTCGCTCAAATTATCCTCAAATAAGGGTAGATCTTACAAATGAAAAGGCTCTCGAGCTTGCAAAAGCTTTCCAACCACCGATAATTATTAATTCGAGGCCAATACCAAAATCTTTTAGAAGCGCTTCATATAGAGAGGGAAAAAATATTCTTGTTTATGAAACAGGAGAGTCTTTAAGGTTTGATGAATTTGGTATTTCTGAAGCAGTCAATGGCACATTAAGAGTCATGAATTTTCTTGATATGAAGAAAACAAAATGTAGGTCACAAGAGACACAAATCTATAATAATTCTTCATGGATAAGGTCTTCTTATGCTGGGTTGTTTTCACCTGCAATAAGGCTGGGAGATTCTTTTAAGAAAAAGCAATTACTTGGATATATTAATGGAGCTTATGGTGAGTTACATTCTAAAATTTTAGCTCCAAAAGAAGGTAGAGTAATTGGGTTAAATTATTGCCCTGTAGTAAATAAAGGCGATGCAATCATTCACTATTCATATAATTAATTAAATGGATTACGATTTACTTTTTACAGTTGTTGAAGATCAAAATTGGAAGGAGATTACATCTTCTGGAACTTTTAAACCATCATCTTTAGAAGAATTAGGGTACATAAAGTGTATTGATGAAAAAGACTTACAACAATATGTAAACCAAGAAATTCTCACTGGAAAAGAACTTTTACTTGTAGTAATTGATCCACTAAGAGTTCGAGATTCAATTAAGGCAGATAAGGAGAACGGATTCAGTATAATAAAGCTATACGGCGAGTTGACTCTAGATGCATTAATCGACAAAATTGAATTGAAACCATCAAAAAAAGGTGATTACACCATTAAGATAAATCACTACGATTAGGCTAATTAATTTTTTGAATGGATTTTTTTAGATCATCCAAGCTAATAGGCTTCACCAAATAATCCACATATTCAGTTGAATTTGCTCTTTCCCGATTATAAGAGTCAGAGTTGCCGGTGATATAAATAACTTTAGAGGTTTTATTGTTCTTCTGAAACTCAATAGTTGCCTCAATTCCATCAATATCATCTTCAAGCATGATATCCATCAAAACTAAATCCGGGGTAAGTTCCTGAGCTTTATCTATAGCGTCCGATCCTTTGGCATAAGTACCTAGCACATGATAGTCCAATCTCTCAACCATTTTGGAAAGTAAGAGTGCTAAAACTTTATCGTCTTCTATAATTAATACGTTCATCAGTGCTTTTAGGATTTATGTTTGAAGATACAATGAATATAATTAACAATTTGTTAAGGGCTATTCATATTCATTAGTTTTAATTTATATTTACACTTGTCGTATAATATATATTATGTAAAGTTGATCAACTTAACTTTAATAATGAATCTTCTATCATTTTGAAATTCGGTAGATCACTTGCATTTTCTAAAATCTCCGAATGTACTATTTCCCCCTCTTTATTGATCACAAAAACAGATCTTTTAGAAACTCCTTTCATCCCATAAAAGTTTTCGTACAATACTCCGTAATTTTGTGAAGTTTCTTTATTAAAATCACTTAGCAATTGAAAATTTAAATTCTGAGAAGCTTTGAACTCCTTTAATGTATAAAAAGTGTCAACACTTATACCCAGTATTTCAGCTTCTAGTGATTCATATAGTTTTAAATTATCTCTGGTCTGGCATAATTCTTTTGTACAAGTGCTAGTAAATGCTAAAGGAAAGAAAAGTAGAACTACATTCTTCTCCCCTTTAAAATCAGACAAAGAAATTTTATCACCGTTAGTATTTTGTAAGGTGAACTCGGGAGCTTTAGAATTCAGATCTAACATATGTCTTAATTTAATTTAGTTTCTTTAATACCTTTGCTTAAAAATAGGATTCCTATGGCAAGCAGCACTTCACTTATCAAAATTTTCTCAGGTAATGCACTAAGCCAAAATACCAAAAAAGAGGATAACGCTGTACAAGTTCCTAAAATATGCCACTTATAATTTTTTCCGCTAAACTGGCTTAGAGTAAAAATCAATAAAGCCACAATTATACAACCTCCTTGAAAAGTACCAATAATTAAATTGTAAATAACTAATTGATCAAGAATTAGCGGTACAAAAAAAAGCAATGTAAACGGCAGGAAGCTCAATATGGCTGGAAATCTTGCAAAAATGGGTTTAGATTCTCTGATCAAATTGAATAATGCACTTAAAGCACATACTAAAGTCGTTATATTGAGGAATCTCAGTATTGATATCAAGTTATTATCAAAAAGGTAAATTATATTAGATATCAAATATGTAAACAGACAACCGGTTATAAGAAGACTAAAGGCTGATTTTTTTTTATTAAGGGGGCTGTTTATTAGATATACGGAAGCTAATAGTACAAAAATATTAAGGATACTTAGCCAACTCAGAACGGACATGCCTATACCCTCTTCTTTGCACTAATTTCTCTCTGAAACTGTCTGTCTTTTTGATATGTAAGTACGAGACTAGCCACTTCTTTAAGAATATTACGTTCTTTATGCACCAGTTCTTTTAGTAATTGATACAATGAAACATCATCTGAATTATTTTTAATATCTAGTTTATAAAAACTAAATGGCTTTTTGGCTAGATAGTCAACTAGTGTAATTCTGTTATTGATGATCTCATCCAATAAATCAAGTACTTTAATATCTTGGAGCTGTTCTTCTTCTAATACTTCTTTTTGAAAAATTGAATAGTTGTCAACGTCTACTTTTGTACCCTTACTATTCATTTCATTAAGTATCTCAATTACTTTGCATTGAGATAGATTAATGGTCATAAGGCTCTCTAAAATAGATTCACCACCAAGAGGTTTTTCGGAATAAGGAACTGTTTCTATGACCGTTTTAAGTGATTCTGCTTCATACCTTAAGTATTCAATATCACTAATCAAATGTTCTAGCTGTTCTTTGTTTATCAAGCTAGTAATGCTTTATTTCCAAACTTTGGATGCAGGAGCAGCATCATTATTTTTCTGGGTTTCAATCATATCTACAAGTGATAAACCGGTATTCCAATCGGTATCTCTATCCCTTACTGAATGGATATTATTTTCTTCCTGAAAATTCCAAAAATTACCGAATTGAGTGTTTTTATAAGTTCTTAAATATTCTAATCGATCTTCCAGATCTTCTTTAGGAACAAGCAATCTTTCTTTATCATAGATTGCATCTTCTCTTGATTCAAAAACTATATCATAATCCTTACTCATAACTATGGCTTCCTCTGGACAAACCTCTTCACAATAGCCACAATAAATACATCTTAACATATTTATTTCAAAAAAGTCTGGGTATCGTTCTTTCTCATCTTCTGTTTCAGAAGCCTGCATGCTTATTGCTAATGGAGGACACGCTCTTGCGCATAAACCACAAGCTACGCATCGTTCTTTCCCATGATCTTCTACAAGAACCGGACGTCCTCTGAAAATTGCTGGTGGAGTCCATTTTTCTTCAGGGTAATTCATCGTAAACTTTGGTTGAAACATTTGTTTAAATGTATACCAAAGTCCTTTGAATATTTCAGGAAGGTAAATGTTTTCCAAAAAATTGAGCTTGCGCTCATTCTTTTGGTTGCTGCTTAAAGCATTTAAAGTTGGTTTCTCGAGGTTCTTAGCCATCTAAATTGATAAGAAGTAATATTCAAATTTCATCCAAAAATAAACCTTTGAAACGTTAGCTTCAAAGTTTATTCCAGTATTTTTGTTAATTATTTTTGCCTAAATACCATTGTTATTGGAACACCTTTAAATCCATAGCGTTCCCTTAGCTGATTTTCAATGAATCTTCTGTAATTAGGAGGAAGATCCTGAGGGCTATTCATAAAGAATTTAAATACGGGTGGATTGGATTTAACCTGGGTTCCATACTGTATTTTTAATTGTCGCCCTCTTTTCATTGGCAAAGGTTTCATCGAAAGAATAGACTCAATGAAGTTGTTGAAATCAGATGTGCCTATTTGTTTCTTTCTTTCCTGAATCACTTCTTCTACAAGGTCCATTACTTTATGAACTCTTTTACGATTAAGAGCTGATATCGTAAGAATTGGTACGTAATTTAATTGAGGAGTAGATTCATAAATATATTCTTCAAATTCTTTAACGGTATGGGTATCTTTTTCTGTAACTAAATCCCATTTGTTAAGCAATATAATAAGTGCTTTGTTGAATTTTTCAGCTTCCCGGAGTACTCTTTTGTCTTGATCTTCAAAACCTCTCATTGAATCAAGTATTAAAACGGCAACGTCACATTCTTGGATTGCTCGAGCAGTTCTTACTGTACTATAAAATTCAATGTTCTCTTTGACCTTTGTTCGCTTTCGTAACCCGGCTGTATCAACAAGTACATATTCCTTGCCATTAAAATTGAGCTTACTGTTTATAGTATCTCGGGTTGTGCCTGCAATATCTGTAACAATACATCTTTCATCATCTAAAAGAGCATTTACCAAACTGCTCTTCCCAACATTTGGTCTACCAATAAAAGCGATCTTAGGAGATGTATCTTCTTCTTCTCTGATTGCTTCGGGAAGTAACTCTGTTACTTTATCCAACAAGTCACCAGTGCCGATTCCACTAATCGCTGAAATTGGGAATACTTCGTCGAAACCAAGTTCATAAAATTCAGAAGCATTCATCCTTCTGGCTTCATTATCAGCTTTATTCGCTACCAAAAGTACTGGCTTTTTTTGCTGTCTTAATAATTGAGATACAGATTTATCAAGTGTATTAATTCCATGTTCTGCATCAACAACAAGTAAAATTACATCCGACTCTTCTAAAGCTATGTGAACCTGTTCTCGGATCCCTACAACCATTACATCCATATCATCCGGCAGATATCCACCGGTATCAATTACATTAAAGTCTATACCATTCCAAAAAGATTGACCGTAATGTCTGTCGCGGGTTACACCGTATTCATCATGAACAATTGCTTTTCTTTTACCGATTAATCTGTTAAATATGGTTGATTTACCTACATTGGGTCTACCAACTATGGAAACTACTGGAAGCATTTAAGGTTTTGTCTTTATAAATTAGATTAGAATCCTAAATATACAACTATTATAACCCAACTTATATGTTAAAAACATTCTATACTGAAATCGGTTTCTTAGGAGCACTTTTGCTGGCTTTGGGGTTATTTGTTTTGTTCATTCTTTGGGTTGCAGGGATTGCAGGAATCACTCTTCCAGTTGACGGAGGAAAGCCTAGAGGGTCAAAGTTAGAGATCCTAATTGCAATTTTTGTACCTGTATATCCTGTTTTTTGGTTATTCTATGAAATGTACCATCAAAGAAAATTTATTAAAAAAGAAGACAATGACTTAGTTGCTTAACAATTCATCAGATTTAGCACTTTTAAGTTCCTCAGCTCTTTCTTCTTCTATCACCCACTCTTCTAAAGTATTACTACTCAATTCTTTTAAAAACCTGGATGGATTAGTAAAATAATCTCCATATGCAGACTGTGCGAGAACCGGATAAGTATAATACAGCATATCTTTTGCTCGAGTAGTTGCCACATATAACAATCTCAATTCTTCATCAAGTTGTTCTTTATCCTCTACTGAATAAGCGGAAGGAATTATTCCATCGAGACATTGAATAATAAAAACATGTCGCCACTCCAATCCTTTTGATGAATGAATAGTACTAAGAATAAGTGGCGATTCTTCTTGTTCTTTTTCTTCAGTTTCTATTGCTGTAGCTGTAATTGGTTCTAGTGCCAATTCTTCCAACATTTTAGGTAAAGACTTAAAGCCCGAAGAGATAGATACAAATGCTTCTAAATCCTTTAATCGTTTTGGGTAATCATCATATCTTTTCTCACAAAAATTCCTGTAATAGTCAACTAATTGATCAATAACTTCTGATACAGATAAATCTTCTTTCTTTAAGCACTGCAATAACTTACTTAATATTTTTAATTGATTAATATAAGCTTTACTTACAGTTTCATTAATCCCCAAGTCATACGGGTTTTTAGCCAATCTTATCCATTCAAAAAGATCTTGCGCTGTTTTTGGACCGATTCCATCCAAAAGCATTAAAACTCTATTCCAAGCAATAGTGTCCATAGGATTTACAAGAACCCTTACATGAGCTAACACATCTTTAATATGAGCAGCTTCGGTGAATTTTTGACCACCATATTTGACAAATGGAATATTCTTCCTATTCAATTCCACTTCAAGATCATACGAATCCCTCCCACTTCGAAATAAAACAGCAATTTCATTAAGGTCTATATTTTGTTCCCTTAGTTGTAAAACTACCTGAGCTATAAACCTACTCTGATCATGCTCACTAGATGTCTGAACAATGGCAGGTAACTCACCTTCTTGATTAGAAGTATATAGTTCTTTATCAAATTTAAATGAAGCCTGTTTTAATAAGTTATTTGCTGCATTAAGTACTTGGGGAGTAGATCTATAATTTTCTTCCAGTTTAATTAATTTTGTATGCTCAAAGATATTTGGGAACTCCATTATATTTTGATGATCAGCACCTCTAAACGAATAAATACTTTGAGCATCATCACCTACTGCCATTACATTTTTATGAACACTTGAAAACAAACGGGTTAAATCAGCTTGTAGCTGGTTAGTATCTTGATACTCATCTACCATAACAAATTTATGAGAGGAAGCAACTTTAACCCTTATTTCTTCATTTTTTTCGAGTAATTCTTTTGTTTTAATAAGAAGATCATCAAAATCCATTACAAAGTTCTTCTCTTTATAATCTGAATAGCCAAATGCAACTTCTTCGATCTTATCTACTTGTTCAAGGAATTGGGGGTACTCCTCCATTACCACTACCCTGATATCCAAATGTTTATTTATGGCCGAACTAATAATTTTGAGAAGAGTGCTTTTGTTTGGAAAGCGTTTATTCTTTTTATGAAGATGTAGACTAGTTCTTACGAATTGAATTACTTCCAGGGCATCCGAAGTGTCTATTATTGTGAAATTAGTAGGATATCCTATTCTATCAGCAAAGCGATGGAGTATTTGGCTGCAATAATAATGAAAAGTCCCTCCTTTTATTCTTTGGCATCTATCGTCTAATATAGAACTTGCTCTTTGGACCATTTCTTTAGCCGCTCTGCGAGTAAAAGTAAGTAGCAAAATCTCTGAAGGATCTGTCCCGCTTTCAACTAAACGAGCTACCCTGTAAATTAAAGTTCTGGTTTTACCTGTTCCCGCTCCTGCTATAACTAAAGCGGACCCTCTATCAAAAAATACAGCCTCCAATTGTTGCTCATTCAATAATTCAGAGTAACGAATAACAAAATCTTGTGGGCGTACTTTTGGCTCTTCTTTTCTTAAAACAAACTTCTTCATAGAAGAAAATAGATAAAATCAGCTATATGTAAAAATTATGTATTAAATATAATCTCATACAATTTAACAGCTCTATTTGTTTTATTTCACAGACATAAAAAAAGTGGAATAGTAAACCATTCCACTTTTTTAAATGAAAATTATGTTAAAAAGTTGGATTAAGCCTTACCCAAAGTGATGTAAAACCTTCAGATCCGGATAAAGGAGTTGCAATTTCAAGCCGAACAAACCCTGTGCCAATGCCCGCACCTATATTATGAGTCAATGTATTGAATCCGAATGATTCAAAACCAGAGAACGGATCATTAGAATTTGAACTTACAAAATCAGACCAACCTGAATCCAGAAATAATGTAAGATAAAGTCCGTCTATTTCCAGTTCACCGTCGTCATAATCCCAAAGGTCACCAAAAATTACTTCAGCATTGCTCATCAACATTCTATTCCCTCTGTAGAACTTAAAACCGGTAGCTCTTAATGAACCGATTCCTCCCAATGCAAAGTTTTTGAAATCGGGAGCCTCACCTGTAATAGAGCCTGCCATTAATCTCATTTTAAAAAGGGTATGCTGATCTAATTTTATATAATTGAGTGAAGTAATTTCAAATTTATTATAGTTGAAATCACTATTGAACGCTGCATCTGAAAGTTCAGCTTGCACCAATAATTTGTTAGTTATAATTCCACGCGTGTATCCCTTTTTATTCAATAAAAGCTTTAATCCTATGCTTTCTTGAGTTGCTATATCTGTAGTAGCATCAATAGCAGGATTTATTCTGGTAATATTTCCGTCACCAAAAAATGAATATTCAGTATTAGTTTGTAAGGTGCTGTATGTAGTATAATTATAACTTGCTCCTATGCTTATAAATTTACCAAGCTCTAGCTCAGTAAACACACCGTAACCTTCTGCTTTATAATAATCGTGATAATCGTACCCAGCAACTAAGGAAGTAATTGAATTTTCCGAAAGACCTGTTCTCCAGTGATCATCCGTAGTGGAACTATTTGTAAGTATTCCGCCAAACATTAACCATTGACCAAATCTTTTAGACGCGGCTGCACGATATTGCCAATCTTTCTGCCCTGTGGAATAACCAATAAAGCCATCAAATTCCACCCCTCCAATATGAAGAATCTCTGAATGCTGATTAGTAAAATCTGAACCTAAACCAACAAAGAGTCCATCTACCCTGTTATATCTTATTGATTGTGCGGTAGGTAAAAACCTATATGAACCAAACCTATTATCATATTCATAATCATCAAACAGATCATATGATAAGCTATTAGCCTGATAAAAGGTTTTATAATAATTTCCATTAATGCTGTGATAGCGTTGGTTGTGCTTATGTTGGGCAGAAATTGATGTGCTGATCAAAAATAAAAAAGCAACAACACAGAGAGAGTAAGTCTGTTTCATAACTAATTCTATTTAAGTTAGAGGGTTTATCTAATTAAAATAAAAACGAAGAGATTTCAAACTGATTCCTAAAATTCTAATAATTGACAAAATATTATTGTAGCTCTTTCATGAATACATCTAGCAAAAAGGAAATATGTTCATTAAGAGGTCTTTCTATTAATTCAGCTCCTTTTTTTATGTCTTCCCTTGGTACGCTCTCTGCAAATTTTAGGGTTTTTAATTTTTTAGTCACAGACTTTACTTTCATGCCGTCTAGTCCTGTAGGTCTCATTAGTGAAACGGCATGTATGAAACCAGAAATTTCATCGCAAGCAAAAAGATATCTTTCTATTTCAGTTTCAGGATATTTACCCGTGCGCTCAGGTGCATGAGCACGAATAGCATCAAGAACTAGTTCAGAATAACCCAAACCATTTAGTATTTCATTTACTGCTTTATTCGGATGTTCGTTAGGAAATTTTTCCCAATCAAGATCATGAAGCAAGCCTGCCGTCCACCATTCATCAGTTTCTGAGTCGTTTTTACCAAGTTCTCTGGCATACGCTTGCATTGCGATTGCTACCATTTTTGAATGATGAAGAAGACTTTCTCCTTCAATATATTCATATAATAATTCAATTGATTTTTCTCTGCTTTGCATAAAATTACTTCTTTAGAATTATATGGGGATTAAAATCAGTTTTCCTTTCCTTTTGTTACTCGCCCTAATATATTACAATGATTTGAAATCTCTTTAAAAGAAGACAAAATTGATGATTAATGAACCCTCGTTTGCTCCCAGAGAATATGGATGGATAGAAGTTGTTTGTGGAGGAATGTTTAGTGGAAAAACAGAAGAACTTATACGCAGGGCTAAACGAGCTCATATTGCCGGACAAGAAGTTGTAGTTGTAAAACCAGCTATCGATAAAAGGTACAGTGATAACGAAGTAGTTTCGCATAATGAAACAGCATTACCAAGTATCTTAGTTGACACAGCAGATCAAATTGTATTGCTTACTTCTAATGCAAAAGTAGTATGTATTGATGAAGCACAATTCTTCGATGATCGCATAATTGAGATTGTAAATGTGTTAGCTAACGATGGTAAGAGGGTTATTGTAGCCGGTTTGGACATGGATTTTGAAGGAAAACCATTCGGACCTATGCCCTACTTGTTGGCAGTTGCCGAGTATGTTACCAAACTACATGCCGTTTGCGCTGAAAGCGGTACAATGGCTAACTTTTCACAAAGAGTAATTGAAGATACCAGCAAGGTTTTAGTAGGTGAATACGACGCTTATGAACCTCGTGCCAGACATTGTTTTCGACCTTCTGTAGACCGAAGACGCGGAAGACCGATACGACCTTTTTTAAAACCAAAAATAGCTCCTCAGAATGAGGAAAACATTAATGTAGAAAACTCTTAAATGGAAAATGTCTTACGTGGTATATTGGGTATGATTGCAATTATAGGAATTGCTTTTCTGTTCTCTAATAATAAAAAAAGAATAAATTGGCGTTTGGTTGGTACAGGTTTGGCCATTCAATTTGTTCTAGCCGTATTTATCCTAAAATCTGAACAACTTGAAGCCTTGTTTTCGCCTTTAGGTTGGCCTAAACTTCTCTTTAAACAAATTGCGAGCTTTTTTGTGATAGTGTTACAATACACTACAGAAGGTGCCTCTTTTTTGTTTAATTTTCTAGGTAAAGGTCCTGAATATCAGGAAAGTATGGGAGTTATTTTTGCTTTTCAGGTTTTACCGACCATTATATTTTTCGCGTCTTTAACTGCTCTTCTCTATCATTATGGGGTATTGCAATTTATTGTGAGAATTCTTTCTAAAGGAATGCAAAAATTATTAGGGACATCAGGAGCTGAGACTCTATCTGTGATTTCTAATATATTCGTTGGGCAAACTGAAGCTCCACTCGTTATCAAGCCTTTTATCAGTAAAATGACTAAATCGGAGCTACTTGCTGTAATGACAGGTGGTATGGCTACTATAGCAGGTGGAGTTATGGCTGCTTATGTTGCAATGCTTGGAACTTCTTTTGCGGTAGCAAACGGATTGGAGATTCAAGTAGCTCAACAATTATTTGCAGAACGATTATTAGGTGCAAGTTTGATGGCTGCCCCTGCAGCTTTAGTTATAGCTAAGATCCTTTATCCGGAAACTGAGCAAGCTGCTACAGCTGGAGATGTTTCAATTAGCGTAGAAAAAACAGATGCCAATGGGATTGACGCTGCTGCAACGGGAGCTGCTGTTGGGTTAAAATTAGCTTTAAATGTAGGCGCTATGTTATTGGCGTTCATAGCATTACTCGCAATGTTTAATGGTTTTTTTGGATGGATTTCAGATATAACAGGTTTAACAGGAGTGATAGGTTCACAGTTAAGTATTGAAATGGTTTTAGGCTGGATATTAGCACCCGTAGCTTGGATAATTGGAGTAGAATGGTCTGATGCTACTACTATGGGAAGTTTAATAGGTACTAAAATTGTGTTGAATGAGTTTGTAGCTTATCTGAAATTAGCTGATGAGGTTTCAGCCGCAAATATTTCACCAAAAACAATAGCAATGGCTACTTTTGCGCTCTGTGGATTCGCTAATTTTTCATCTATTGCAATTCAAATTGGAGGAATTGGTGGTTTAGCTCCTGAAAGAAAATCAGATTTGGCTAAATTTGGAATCAAGGCGGTTTTTGCAGGAACCATGGCTACCATGATGACTGCAACTATAGCAGGAATGCTTTTTTAAAAAATAAATCAAGACTAACATCAAATACATATTACACTACATGAACAGACTAGATAAAAAGTTTGGCTTGTGCCTTTTAATTATTTCAATTTGTTCTACCCTTACTTTTTCACAATCAAAAAATGATAAAACAGTTGTAGGGACTGTTGGAAACCAGAAGATTACGTACGGTGAGCTTAAATCAAATATGAATACTCCCCAAAATACTTCCCCCACCCTTTCTGAGTTGGAGGAGTTTCTACCTATTTATCTAGAGTATAAAGCTAAAATTCAGTTTGCTGATCGAGAAGGTATCACAAAAGACCCTCAACTTTTGCAAGAGCTTCATCAGTATTCAAAGCAAGCTTCCTATTCTCATTGGCTGGAAAACAGAATAAAAGAGACTGAATTTGACAAATATTATGACCGAGCATCTGTAGAACTGAAAAGTGAGCATATTTTAATTGCTGTAAATCCGAATGCATCACCTGAAGACACTCTTGATGCCTATCAAAAACTAATTGAAGCTCGAAATAAATTCCTTAATGGAACAAGTTTTTCAGAGCTGGATAAGCAGTATTCTAGTAAACAAGGAAATAGATCTATGGGTGGTGATTTGCCCTGGTTTAGTATTGGAACAACTGTTAAAGAATTCGAAGATGTTATTTTTAGCTTAAATGTAGGCGAGGTATCAATGCCATTCAGAACTCAGTTTGGATTCCATATTGTTCATCTTCAGAAAAAAAGATCTCGAACATTATCGAGAGAAGTTTCTCATATTTTCACTCGGGCAGGTGCTTTAGAGTCTAAAGAAAAAATTGAGAATGCATACTCTAAATTGAATCAAGGTACTTCCTGGGCTGAAGCTGTACTACAGTTTAGCGATGATAACCTATCTGCTTCTAATGGTGGTAAAATTGGATGGATAAATTATGGTAGATACAGAAACGATTTTGTTGACTCAGTTATGGCTTTAGATCCTGCTAAAGAGTATTCCAAACCTGTTTTAACTTCCTACGGGTATCATATTTTCAAAATTGACTCTATCCGTACTTATATAAATGAAGAAGAAAAGAAACAAGCATATATGAAAGAGTTTTTGGATTCTCCTAACTTCAAGAAGAGTAACCAATTTGTTATAGATTGGTTAAAAAAGGAGTTCAAAACAAATTCGAACCAGTCAGTACTAAATAGTTTTGTAAACATAATTAGCAACGCTGATACAACTTCCATTAAAGATATAGCTTTACCTAAGAGTGGTTCTTCTATCTTTACTTTTAAAAACTATTCTTTTACAGATACAGATTATCATAATTACCTTGATAAGAACTACCCAAACGCATCTGCCAGATCATATTCCGCTAATTGGTTTATAGATTTTACTACTTATGCTATCGACAGTGTAATAGTTGATTTAACTGTTGCCGAATTCCCAGAATTTCAAGAAACCTTAGATAATTATAAAAAAGGATTGGCTGTATATCAGGTAAATGATACTTATTTATGGAGTGCCGCTACAGTGGATACTACGAAGCTTATAGAACTCTATGAAAGTAATATTTCAGAATACTCATACCCAAAGAGATACTATTATCATCTTTTAAGTGCTTTATCTGATACCACTCTTGAAAAAGGTATTTCTTTTATCAAATCAGGTAACCATCCTGATAGTGTAAGAACTTACTTCCCTAAAGTAGCTGTTGTTAAAGACTCAACAGGAGTATTTACTGATGATCCTTTCGATAAACTTGAAACTATGAAGTCAGGTACCTTTTCTGAAAGATTTGAATACAAGCGAAGAACTGCCGTTTTTTACTTGAATGAAATTTTACCTGCTCGAAAAATGACTTTTGAAGAAGCTTTTAATAGACTTTTGGCGGACTACCAACCTGCAAGGGAAGAAAAGTGGCTCACAGAACTTAAAAAAGATTTTAGGTTCAAAATTGATCTTAAAAAATTGAGAGCGGCATATAAGAAAGATGAAAATTTATAAATGACATTAAGATTACTTTTTTACTTTTTGATCTTCTTTGGGATCGCTTGTGAAAACTCTCAACAAAAAGAAGAGATAATACTTGCCGAGGTAAATGATGCTGTCCTTACTTTACAGGATGCCAAATCAAATATATCAGCTTCTGAATTTAATGAAGATAGTGTTGCTGCCTATAATTCATATAAAAACAGATGGATTGAACGGCAATTAATATTGGAAGAAACAAAAAGGTTAAAACTTTTAGATTCTCCGGATGTTCAAAGAAAGGTAGACAGAGCAAAAGAAGAAATGCTATTAATCTCTTTTCAGGAAGCAATATTAAGTAAACTTGAAAGTGATATCATTATCTCTGATCAAGAAGTCAGAAATTACTATCAAACGAATAAAGACAAATTTATTCTTGATGAAAGATATGTTAGGTTCAGACATTTGATCGCGGCTACTCTATCAGATGCTGAAAATGCGCGGAGAGATTTGATGAGAGGTATTTCATGGGAAAATGTAGCCAGGCAATACTCACTTCAATCCGACTTGGTCATATCAAATGCTTCGAGGTTTTGGCCCGAAAGTTCAGCATTAAAAGAATTTGATACGTTAAATAGATATCTAAGATTAATCGGAGTTTCAGAAATATCCTTAATTGAAAACATAAACGATCAATATCATTTTGTTCAACTTTTGGAAAGTAAAGCCGTTGGAGAACATCCGGATCTGGACTGGCTTCTTGATCAGATTGAAAATTGGTTAATACTCGAAAAAAAACGTATCGCTTATAATACCTATGTAAAGAATCTTTATCTTGCAGCAGAAGCGAATAATGAAATACATACTTATAACGTTCTCCCTAATAACACTAATACGGAATTAGTTTCCGATACATTGAACTCAAATCAATAATGAGACATTTAAATTTAATAGTACTCTTTTCAATTGTAACAACTCTTACTGTTGTTGCCCAACAACCCTCTCCTACCTCAGCTGACCGAATTGTAGCTGTAGTTAACGATCAAATAATTCTTAAGTCAGACATTGATCAAGGAGTTGCTGACTATATCAGGCAGGCTAATTTTAACCAACAAAATATTCAGTTTTCAAAAGAACTCTGGTATTCATTCCTTGAATCAGAAATTGATAACAAAGTGCTTCTTGAGAAAGCTGAAATAGATTCAGTTGTTATTTCAGATGAAGATGTTAATCAACAAATGGATAATAGAGTTTCTCAACTCATCCAACAAGCCGGAAGTGAGCGAGCTTTAGAGGAAGCATTTGGTAAGTCCATTATTCAGTTGAAAGCCGATTTTAGAGATGAATTTAGAGAGCAGATGACAGCAAATCAGGTTCGTCAAATTAAATTCAATGATATAAAAATTACAAGACCGGAGGTAAAAGAGTTTTTTGAATCTATTCCAAAAGATTCTCTTCCAACAATACCTGAACAAGTTTCTGTTTCTCATATCGTAAAACTACCTAAACCTAAAACGGATGCTAAACAATCTTCTTATGAATTTGCTCAATCTTTGAGAGATTCAATTGTAAATCAAGGCGTTCCATTAGAAGATTTAGCACGTAGACATGGAATGGATGGATCTGCAGCCCAAGGCGGTCAACTACCTATGATGGGATTAAATGAACTTGTTTCTGAATATTCCGCTGCTGCTGCTGCTCTACAACCGGGACAAATTTCAGAAGTAGTAGAAACAGAGTTCGGTTTTCATGTTATTCGCTTAGATGAAAGAGTTGGAGACAAAATTCAAACAAGTCATATTCTTATCAGAGTAGATGCTGCTCAATTAGATGACGCTACTGCGATTGAAGAATTAAATGTGATAAGGGACAGTCTTCTTAATAACAAAAATCTAACTTTTTCTGGTATGGCGATCAGAAATAGTGAAGATCCTTCTACTGCAAAATCTGGCGGAAAGATAATCGACCCTCAAACCGGCGAGCGACTTATAGCATTAAACAGGTTAGATCCAGCGCTCTACCGCATAGTTTTATTAATGGATGAAGTTGGACAAATTTCTGAACCAAAGCCTTTTAACCCGAATAATGCAAATGCGGGAAAAGCATACAGGATTGTTAGATTAGACAGACAAATTCCTGAACATGTGGCGGATTTTAATATCGACTACCAACGCTTAAGGAATATAGCTCTTCAGCAAAAACAATCTAGAGTGTTTCAGGAATGGCTACAACAACTAAGAGAAGAGATATACATAGAGTATAGAATTCCAAAAATGGAAAACGGAGTAGGTAAGTAATGGCTGATACACCCGATTCTGTAATAGCTGCAAATGAGTTCACAGAAACTTTTGCAGCTATTAAAAAAGAAATTCATAAAGTTATCATTGGTCAGGATGAGATCATTAATCTTCTTTTGATTTCTCTTTTTTCACGAGGACATTGTGTTTTAATTGGCGTTCCTGGACTCGCTAAAACATTGCTAATTAAAACATTAGCAGATACACTTGGCTTGAGTTTTAACAGAATTCAATTTACTCCTGATCTAATGCCTGGTGATATTACCGGTACAGAGATTATTGAAGAAGAAAAAGAAACAGGTAAAAAAGCATTCAAATTTGTTAAAGGTCCAATTTTTGCAAATATAGTTTTAGCAGATGAGATAAACAGGACTCCCCCGAAAACACAGGCTGCTTTACTTGAAGGAATGCAGGAATACAATGTAACTACTGCAGGGCAAACATATCATCTTGACACACCTTTCTTTGTACTTGCAACTCAAAATCCAATCGAACAAGAAGGAACGTACCCCCTACCTGAAGCTCAATTGGATAGATTCATGTTTAATATTTGGGTTGATTATCCCACCTTTGATGAAGAAAAACAGATTGTAAGCCAAACTACTTCTACAAAAGAGGTTAAATTAGCTTCAATTTTAGACAAAAGCAGAATTGAATATCTTCAGGATTTGGTTAGAAAAGTACCAGTTCCTGAAACCGTTCTTGATTACACTGTTAGGTTGGTTGGGTGTACAAGACCTGATTCCGAAAATGCACCTGAATTTATTAAAAAGTACTTAAGTTGGGGGGCGGGTCCTCGTGCATCTCAATACTTGATTCTTGGCGGAAAAGCACGAGCACTTTCTGAAGGAAGATTTAACGTAACAATTGATGACATAGACGCACTTGCAGTACCTGTGCTTAGGCATCGAATAGTTAATAATTATGCTGCTGAAGCAGAAGGTTTTACAACTGTAAAACTAATTCAAATGATTATTGATAATTTAAAATAAAGTGGAATTCCAAGGCTTACAAACTAGTTTTCCGATCTTTGTTATAGTTATTGTAAGTTTACTTATTTGTCTTATTTCATGGTATACCTATAAAGGGTATACTTCTATTTCTACAAAGTGGAAAATTACACTAAGCGCATTAAGAGCATCTGCACTTATTCTACTCTTCTTTTTATTCCTTAACCCCTTTTTCAAAACAGAAACAGAAGTCACTTTAAAACCAAAGATAGCAGTGCTATTAGATATTTCTGAAAGTACAGCAATACATAAAGAAACTTACCAGGGCAACGATAGTTTTCAAAATGTAATAGCTACTTTAAGAAATGTACCCTCTGATTATGAAGCTGATTTTTTGGGCTTCGGTAGTTCTGTTCTCCCTATTGATCCTGCGGTTGTAGTGCCATCCGGTACTCAAACCAATATTTACAACGCAATTGAAAATGTAGTGTCTTCAGATGAAGAATACGTATCCGTAATTTTGGTAACTGATGGTATAATTACTGCCGGCAAAAATCCGATAATATTGGCGAGAGAATCACATATACCAATACATGTAATAGCATTAGGTGATACCAGTAAAGTAAAAGATGTATCAATAAAAAATATAACTACAAATGGAACCGGATTTACTAATACGATACATAAGATAACAGCGGAACTATCACAATATGGATTTGATGAACATGAGATCTCTATTAACCTTAAGTCAGATGATCAGCTTCTTGATTCTAAGAAGTTAAAGATTAATTCAGATACAGAAATATATACATTGGATTTTGAATTAGAACTAAGTTCTCCTGGTTTACAACAGTACCAAATTGAAGTAATAACCGAATTAGATGAATGGCTTGAACAGAATAATACCTCCACTTTCTCTATTGAAGTATTAGAGAGTAAAAATAAAATACTTCATATTGCTTCAGGAGTCCATCCTGACGTTAAAGCGCTTAGATCTATATTATCATTAGATGAAAACATTGAACTAAGCACATTTACTGCTCTTAATCCGAATTATTCAATAAAAAATTTTACAGAAACTGATGAATATGATTTAGTTATTTATCATGGTTTACCAACTTCAAAAACGATTGCTGAACTTGGTTTAGACCTTAATGAAACAGCTAGTTTATTCATTTTGCTACCTAATAGTTTAAATTCTTATGCTGAAAACACTTTCAGTTTGATAAATAATAGATCACCTGACCTTTTTGATGTTCAGATAAAAATCAACTCAGAAAATTCAGATCATGCAATTTTGGAAGGACTACCAGATGTGAACCTGCTAAATTTTGCACCTCTTCAATCTTCAATTAATGCTTCTAATGCTTTTCCTGAAGCACAATCTTTATTAACAGCTCAGTATCAAAACATAACAACGGACTCTCCTTTAATATCAATTTTAGAACAAGGTAACATCCGCAGAAGCGAATTTCTAGGAAGTGGGTGGTTCAAAATGTTCTTAAGCCCTAATGCTGATGAAAGGATATTTATTGAGCAATTGCTTATAAATCTTATTGATTGGACTGCATCAAATCCAGATAATCGCCTGCTTAAAATAAAACCATCAAAAAATTCATTCAATTCCAATGAATCTCCATTAATAAATGCAAGTCTGATAAACGAAACAGGTGATGTTGAAACCCAAGGAGTTATTGAAATTACTATTACTAATGATGATTTTAGTGCTAATTACACTATGGAAAATCTAGACAACGGTAATTATCAACTTCAAATTCCCAGCCTCGCAGATGGCCGATATGAATTCCTTGCAACGGCAAGAAAAGGAAATAGAGAAATAGACCAACAATCAGGAGAATTTTTAGTTTCGGAATCAAGTGTTGAGCTAGCCAATACAACAAGAAATAATGACTTGCTTTCTAATATTGCCCTTGGTTCTAAAGGCGAATTTATGGAATATACATCAGTTGATGAATTATGGAACAATGAAGAAATAAGATCTACTCTTAATTCTAAAAAAGAAATTCAAGAAACCTATATTTTTCCAATTAGATCGCTTTACTGGTTCTTTTTAGTAATAGCTTTACTGGCTGCTGAATGGATTGGAAGAAAACGGTTTGCTCTACCCTAGTCCTTTTTAACTGCAGAAGATTTTACTTCTACCTTTCCTTTTCCAACCTCTTTCGATTTGACGATAAAAATTTCATCATAGTCCGATTCATCCAACTGTTGAAATTTATCTTCTCCAAGTACCATATTTACAAGAAAAGGAGTTGTATTAGAATGACCTACTATAAGAACCACTTCACCTGCATGTTCCTTTATGAGCTTTTTGACAAAAACTTTAGGTGCTCTTGGATCATAACTTATAACATCTAAATTATACGCTTTTGCAGTAGGTAAAGCTGTAGACTCTGTTCTTTTATATTCTGTTGAATATACAGCATGAACTTCCGGAAAAGACTTCTCAAGAAAAAGCTTAATTCTCTCAGCTCTTTCCTCTCCTTCTCTTGTTAAAGGAGGATTTTGGGTACCGTCATCAGATTTTTCAGCATGACGAACAAAAATAAGAGTTGCTGTATCTGATTTACCTATTAAATTCTGAGCATTTAATACTGGAACAGTAAGAATGGCTATTACTAAATAGAGAAGTACTTTTTTCATAATGGTCGAGTTTTTCTTCATTATAAAAAAAGGCTAGCATGATGGCTAACCTTTTTATTGGTTCTGATAACTTTTTACTTAATAATAAGTGCAGTTATTAAGCCTATAATAGCTATCAAAGCTATTCCAAATATAATTAGTAAACTAGTTGGGAACGGTTCTGATTTATCCCCCCAAGTATCTACTTTTCCATCGATAGAAGCTATTTGTGATGAAGTAAGAACATCTGCATCTACTATGTAGTTATTCCAATCATCTAAAACTTTGGAAGACCAGAACTCGCT
The DNA here is from genome assembly GCA_002364085.1 of Balneolaceae bacterium UBA3186. GTDB lineage: Bacteria > Bacteroidota > Rhodothermia > Balneolales > Balneolaceae > Balneola. The sequence continues at coordinate 135,117 of DEXK01000011.1, forward strand.
AAAGGTTTTAAAATCTTCGTACGAACTACTGCTAATGATCTCTCCATCACTTTTCTTGGAAGCTTTAGAAACGAAACTATCAAGTGCCATAAAAAAGCTTGTATTGTTATCAAAAGCTCCAAGCTCCAAGTCTCTATCTTCCAGGTATATATCTAAAGATTTCCACATGGATAATGATGAACTTGCTTTCCATTCTTTAAGGTCAGAATCAATACTTTTTTTCCATTTTGATTTATCTTTTCCACCATATATCTGAATCAAGTTATCACCTATGTTATCCCAAACTTCGTTGACTTTAGTTTGTAAAGCATAGATTCTTAGATAATCTTCAGTTGTAAATGACTTAGATCCCGCTTTTAGAGTTTCAATATTCTCATCAAGTATAGAATCAATAATTTCTAGTGGGTTATCACTTGCTTTTATGGTTCCTGACCCGTCTTTTTTTGATAACTCTTCGATAGTTCCGGGGGCCAATTGATTATAAGTCACAAAAAGTGAGTCTACCATATCGAAAATAAACCGATCTCTTTGTTCTACACTTTTGCGATATCTTGTAACTAACTCAGACAGTTGTTTTTCGCTTTGTTGAGAATGAGCTATCTCATTTCTAAGTGAATCACTTCTGGCATTTAGATTTGCTAGTTCACCTTTAAATCTTGAAACTTCTTCAGTTAGCATGGATAGTCTTTCAGCCTGATTTTCAATGATCAAAAGCTTATGCTCAGATGATCTGGCTTCGCTTTTTAAACTTGCAATCTTTGAGTTAAAAGACTCAGGATATAGAGCATAATCTAACATTTCACTATGTTCAGAGTAGTTCGATCTAAAATCATCGATAACTATAATAATGCTGTCGATCTCAGACACTTTTTGAGCCATTTCAATATTACTGAGCAGCTCAGAGTATCTGTTTTCGAACTTTTTCTTTATCTGATAGTCAGATTGTTGAGCTAATAATGTAGCACTACCTGAAATTACTATTGCTAAGATTGTAACTAAATTCAATAAGCGTTTCATGATTTTTTCTCCTCTCTTTTAATTCCTTTTTCGTTAAGTGTGTATACTTCTGATGTTTTTGTATCAATAAGTTGTATAAATGGAGACCTAAGATTGAAGGCAGGAGCTTTTAGGCCTTCTTCTGATACGGTAATTTTTTCTTTTAATTTTAATCCACTTTTAATGGGTTCCATCACATATACGTTTTGAAATCCTGTAGCTGTAATGAAATAATATCCGTTAGAATTTCTGATTAACCGAACTTCATCTACAAATACAGATGAACTGTCTTGAATTTCTTGATATTGAAAAGGAAGGATATTAAAAGAAATTCCATATCTGGAATCATTAACTACACCCTCATTGGTGGGGATTAGCACGCTCTCTATTTGTTGTGCATAGTTTACGTTTTTTACTTCGAAAGTTTTACAAGCAGACATCAATAATAAGGCTGCTATAAAAACAAAAAAGGAAACTCTTGAATTTTCCATTGTCAACTCCTTGAATTTAGATTGATAGTGATTCAATCTTTTGTATAGGATATGACTAATTAAGTTCCCGCTATATAATTAAAACGCTCTCAATTCTATCATGGTTAAGTTTCTTTCTTCCATTCAAAAAACTAAGTTCTATAATGAATGAGTAGCCAATAACAACTCCGCCTAATCTTTCAACTAATTTTGTTGCTGCTAAAGCTGATCCGCCTGTTGCAATAAGATCATCATGAATGATTACCTTATCACCTTTTTTAATAGCGTCTTTATGCATTTCTAAAGAATCAGTACCATACTCAAGTTCATAAGTTTCACTAATGATCTCGGATGGAAGTTTTCCAGGCTTTCTAACCGGGACAAAAGAAGCGCTAAGAATTTCTGCTATATTAGTGCCAAATAAAAAACCCCTTGATTCTAATCCCACCACTACATCGCATTGATCTTCTAAATATGGAGAGCTAAGTGACTCTGTGGTCAATTTTAAAGCTTTTTTATCACCTAAAAGGGTTGTTATATCCTTAAATTGAATTCCTGGTTTAGGGAAGTCAGGTATGGTCCTGATAACAGATTCTAAATACTTTTTGATGTTTTCTTCTTCAGAGAGCATTATTTTAATTTTATTATAATAGAAACTTAGACTTTTTAAGCATTTGATGAAAGAAAATAATCCAGTTCTTTGGAACACACATCAACAATTTATGGCAAAAGCTTTGGTCTTAGCAGAACAAGCTTTAGAAGAAGGTGAAATCCCTGTTGGTGCTGTTGTAGTAATGGATAACAGGATAATTGGAAAGGGATATAATCAGGTTGAAAAATTGTCAGACCCTACTGCACATGCCGAAATGCTTGCTATTTCAGCAGCTTGTGAAACTTTAGGTAATAAATATTTAAACAACTGTAAGCTGTATGTTACTCTGGAGCCTTGCGCTATGTGTGCTGGCGCTTTGGTTTGGTCTAAGATAGATACTGTAATTTTCGGAGCTTCAGACCCAAAGTCAGGAGGTTCTGGTTCTTTATTTAATATCACACAAAACAAAAACCTAAATCATCAAATAGAAGTAATACAAGGTGTGTTAGAAATTGATTCAGAATACTTGCTAAAAAGCTTTTTCAAAGCTAAGAGGTGATCAAGAATCAAATAATATCTTCGTCATATGCTTAAGAGAAGGTATTTTAGTTCCGTTATTATAATTTATCGAACCAATTTCATAAGCGATTTTCCATTGTTTAAGTAAAACCTTGACAGCTTTGAAGTAGCTGAATTTAGGATCATATATATTTGTTGATTCAGATGTAACTCCATTCAATTCAATAATTCTAAAATTTTTTCCTTTCTTTAAATCTTCTTCTGATTTTGCAATAACATCAAATCTACCAAAATAAAAACCCTCGAAGTTTCGACTTATTTCGTCAATCTTGACTGATAAATCGGGTGTAATCAAATCTGAGCCGTCAAGAAAAATTGCTCCTCTAGAGTGTGTGCCAATATCCACTAATTCTATTTTTTTATTTTTTTCAGGAATTGAACCTAGTATTTCAATATGTTTATTAAAATGAGTTTCTGCTAAACAAACTGCACGGCTGTCTTTTAGAATCAACTCTTCCAAGCTGTGTATTCCGTCTCCTTCAAGAATTAATTTTACTTTTCTGGTTATTGAAAATATCTCGCCATTTTTTTTATCAGGATAGCGATAATAGAATATTCCAAACTCAGATCCCTGTATTAATTCCTGCAAAAGATAATCTTCGTCACAACTCTTTAACTTATCTTCAAATTCGGAAGCATTATTAATTTTATCTACTCCTTTTCCTCTTTCACCTTTGTTAGGTTTTAGAATTACAGGAAAATCAATGGCATTATGATCCATAAATTTTAAACTATCGGCTTTCAACTCATCGGTATTTTGAGTTGAGTTCAAAAAGAAGGTTTTTGCTACATAATTTTTTGAACCTAATGCTTCAAGTATATTTATTTTAGACTCTCCTTTAAATCCCCCTTCTTCAATACCTGGATTCGCTGCTGTTACAACTGTCAATTTTTTGAACTTAAGCCATAAAATAAAAACATAAAGCACAACAGGTGTATACAAGAAAAAAGGATGCCAGAACTCCCAATTTAACAATCTCTTATATTTTCCGAAAAGTAAGCGCCTACCTCGATAAGTAAATAAAGGTATTAATATTTTAAGAGTAAGAAATATAAAAAGGAGAACTGAACCAATAACTAACATGGCGTAATCCTGATATAAAGAGAAGTAATAGATTAATTCATTTCCTAAAAGTATGGAAAGACTGACGATTGCCGGAGTCCAAATTAAAGATGCAACACCAAAGTAGAAAATAAACATCCAAAAGCTGGCTCCAATAACACCAGCTGTAAAATACGTAGGGAATCTTGTTCCCGGAATAAATCGACTTATTATTATAATTACAGGGCCTTTTTGCTTAAACCAAAGATTCGATCTCTTTATATCCATTTCAGAGATAAACCATTTAAAAGGAATCTTGCTAGCAGCATTTTTGCCAAGCCACTTGCCTGACAAGTAAACAAGAGTGTCTCCAACAAAAATACCCATAAAACAAGCCGCTACTGCTGGAGTGAAACTCATTAAGCCTCTGGCTACCATTAAACCAGCTCCTATACAAGCAAGATCTTCTGAAATAAATGTGGATAAAATAATTAAAATTATTAATCCGACTAAAACCCAACCTTTGGCACCTGAAATATTGGAATAAGTAAAAGGTAAAATAGATTTTATTTTCTTTGAGACTGATATTTCATTTTTTTTATCAGTGGTATCATTTATAAAACTTCTAATTCTTTGTAAGAAAAGTGTGTCATCTTTATTGAAGATTACTTTCTCACTATTAAGCAAAAGTCTCTTGAATTCTTTGGACTGACTTAAGTTTATATCATTATCATTCGTCGTAGCGATTAAAGTAGGTACATTAATGCTACTAAATATTTTCTTTTCTATTCGTAAGTCTGTATCTAATCTTACTTGAGGATAGATAGTATTAAAATGGCTTTTTGAAAAGGCACCGAAATCAGGAATAAGATTGTTTAAACCCCAATAAACAATTTTTGACGCACTATATACGCTTGAATTCAGAATATGTCCTCCCAAAAGCTCAAATTCAAGAATCCCTTCTGGATCCAATAATATCAGAGATTCAATACGATTATCATTGAGTAACACAAAATTTGAGGCAAACACAGCTCCAAACCCATTTCCAATAACATGCAAAGAATCGTATTCATCCGAATTGAAAAGAGTTCGTAGTTTTCGTGCGTAGCTTGCAGCTGAAAAATCATTTTTTAAACCTGTTGTGTCAGTGTAATTGATCACTAAAACGTCATTAGTTTTTATCAATTCAGAAATAATTAAACTTAACTCCTTACTCTCATATTCTAAGTCCGGGAAGACAATAACTTTCTCATTCCTATCGATATTAGAAAGGTTCGGAAAAACAGCGGGCTGGCTAGTTGTGCTTAAAGTTTCAAATAAATATGAAGAAAATAGAAGAACAAGATAGAGTAATAAAAAAAGCTTCCACCCTCTCAGAAACGAGTTTTGGAGGTTTTTCATCTAATTTATGAAGCCTTTATTCTTTCGTTTCTCAATTCATGCTTCAAAGTAGAAGGAGCTTTACCGAAATTTTCAGGAATATATACGTCCATTGTTTTGAGGATTATTCCAATTAAGGCATAATGGTGTACAGTATGGCTAATTAAGAATTGGAGTTCTCTCCTTACTGATGATTCACTCCATGGAGAATTTAAATCTGTCACTCCTTCATTACTCTTAACCTTAATCTTTCTGTCTATTAGATCAGGTGTGATTTCAAATTTTTCAAGTGATTCAATAATGGATCTAAAAGTTGAGACTGCTAATTTTCTGTTTACTTCCAGTTCAACATCTCGATCTCTTTGATCATAGTTAATCTTGTTATTTGAATAATGAATAAAGCTGAGATAATGATCTATAATATGACGAAAATGTCTCCCTATACCACTATTAAAGTATTTACCATTATTGAAAGAATACTCTTCGTTAGAAATTGAAGAAAGAAGTGAAACTCCTTGTTCCAGGAAATAAATGTTTGCCCTAACTACTGCTACTTCTTTTTCCATGCTCAACATATTCTTTTACAGGAATGAACTGTCTTTTTGACTTCTGATGCAACTCATTAGCTAATTTCTTACGGTCGTTATTTGTAATAGGTTCATCACCAAATGTAATTGTACCGTAAATTTTTCTAAGCTTCAATAATTGCATAAAATGTGATAGAAAAGTTACTTCTCTCCACCAACAAACTGATTCTGATGCATGACTTTCATTCTCTGAAGTAGAATAGGTTAAAGTAGCATAATGTACAGGCATGATAAGTTCAGCCGGGTAAGCTAGTAAAGAAGCTTTGTAAGGAGCAATATCAATACCGGCAGTAGTTGTACCTTCTGGAAAAAGTAAAATACCTTGAGCGCTATTAACTGTTTCAGAAATCAATTTATTAACTCTTTTAACATCAGTTCTTTTATTTCTGTCAACGAAAAGCATACCTACCGTTTTTGACATAAAACCAAACATTGGCCAGCTTAATACTTCACTTTTAGCAATAAATACGCTCCTAGTTTTAGATATTAACGCAAAAATATCTATATAGCTTAAATGATTCGAAACCATAAAAAAAGGAGGATTTGGTGGCTTACCTTGCACTTGGATTTTTAAGCCGATAATCTTACAAATTATTGCTCCCCATTTTGATAAAAAATAGGCTCTCCATTTAGCTCCTCCTAAACCGAAAAATGATAACGGTATTCCTAGAATAATTAATAAATAAAAAAAAGCTGTGGCTAGTATTACTAAAATTAGCTTTGTAAATGCAATTATCAATCTCATAAAGAAAGGTAAGAAACTATTTTAGAAATAATGCTTTGGTTTGATCAGAAATTGTCTCCAAATCCAACAGAATCAGAAAGTCAATCGTTTTGAATTGTCTATCAATTGCGGGAGTGCTACAAACTTTACATCCAATATCTAGATATAATCTAAAGAGTTGCGGAATTTTAACTTCGTCTGCAAAATCAACTTCAGAATCTTTAGTACAATGATATTCTTTAGTAGCATCTATAAAGTATTCATTATGCATAAAACCATGTTCTTTTAAATATGAATATACGGCATGTCCTTCGGCTGGATTTTGGCTTGTGATCGAACAACATCCGAATAAGTATCTTTTTTTACGCATAATCATATACTTAGCCAACCCTCTCCATAACAGGTACAAAACTCTGCCATTCCTGTGATCTCTTTCTATGCAAGCTCTTCCTAGTTCTAAAGCATTTGAAAGAATGTTCTCCGGAAAAACAGAAATGTTAAACTCGTTTTCAGTATAGAACCCCTCTCCTTCTTTAGCGCTAATATTATCCTGAACTCGATATGTCCCTATAACTTTATTTGACGAACTTTCAATTACAATTAAGTGATTACAGTATTCATCATATTTGTCTTCATCCATTCTAGAGGAATAAGCTTCATCCAATCCTTCACCTAATTCTATATTAAAAACATAAAACCTGAGTTGTAATGCAGATTCAATCTCCATCCTATTTCTAGCTAAACGAACTATATACTTTCCACTTGAAATCTCCCAATCTGTAAGTTTAAGAGGTGATATTCTATCAGAGTTAATCATAACAATTCATTTTTATCAATTAATGATAAACCTATAAAATCAGAATGAAGAAAGCGTCACATTAATGTTAACAAATTATAGCGGTTTAAAACAAAATGGTTTAATAACTTAACTAAAATGCTTTACTACAAAGAATATATAAAATCTGAAAATGCTGAATGGGTGGTCTTTGTCCATGGAGCCGGTGGAAGTTCCAGCATCTGGTTCAGTCAAATCAAGTCATTCAGACGAGAGTTTAATGTGCTTCTTCTTGACCTTAGAGGACACGGTAAATCTAAAGACTTGTTGCAGAAATATTATGAAGAAAATTATTCATTTGAGAATATCAGTCGTGATATAATCGAAGTAATCGATCATCTTAAAATTAAAAATGCACACTTTGTAGGTGTTTCTCTTGGATCTATAATCATACGTTCTCTAAGCGAGATTGCGCCAGATCGTGTTAATTCTGCAATTTTATGTGGTGCTATTACCCGAATGAATATCAGATCGAGAATTCTAGTTTTTATAGGTCATCTTTTTAAAAGAGTTGTACCATATATGTGGCTATATAAGTTCTTTGCATGGATCATTATGCCTAGAAAACGACATCAAGAGTCAAGAAACCTTTTTATAGGTGAAGCAAAAAAATTGGCCCAAAAAGAATTTATTAAGTGGTTTAAATTAACTAATGAAGTAAACCCTTTACTTAGGTATTTCAAAGAAAAAGAAACTAGTTCACCAATGCTTTATGTAATGGGAGAAGAAGATTATATGTTCTTACCACCTGTTAAAAACATTGTTAAGAGCCATAAACTAGCATATCTAGAAGTTATAAAAGATTGTGGACACGTTTGCAATGTCGAAAAGCCTGAAGTTTTTAATAAAGTCTCAATAAACTTTATTAAAAAACATACTGGAAATTAATTATCGTTTTTAAACTCAATTTCTGGTTCTAAGGTAAATAACCAAGTACCTGGATCACCTTCTTTTCTCATTCTTTTAGTGGTTTCAACTGCTTCATCATAATTTGAAAAGGCATAATATGCAACATAGTTAAAGCGAGTTCCGGGATGAAATAATATTCGGGAATCGAACCCTTGAGCATCTAACGTATTTGAAAAATCAGACGCGTTTTTTGGAACAATAAATGATCCTCCAATTACAAAATATTTCAGGTCTGTATCAGCTTCTTCTACTTCACCTTTTTCTCTTTTAACTAAAAACTCATCGAGATCAAAAGCTTTTGGAACTACCACCATTAGTTCAGGGTCTTTGATCGGCATGGAAAGATTTTTTAATTCCTCTTTCTGGGTCTCAGTAAGTTCCTCTTTTTGTTCAGGCTGTTGTTTTACTTCTTCTCTTGGAGCTTCTGTTTCATTTATTGCCTCTTCATCAGTACTTGAACTATCAGGAACCGTTTCTAATACAGGTGGAACTACAGGATCAGCTTTATCCATTACATAATCCATCTCATTTCTGAACCTGCTTCTTGAGTCAGCTAGAATAGACCCTTTTGATTTAAGCTTTTCATTCATTCTTTCAGATAGAGTCTTTTCCAACTCAGCTTGAATTATAATTACTAATTCATTTTCTATTTTATCTGTAGAATTATATCCAAAGAGATATTTCAATCCAAAGAACCATCCCGGAAGATCCTTTAGTATTGGAACCCCTCGTCTGATCTTTGTTTCAGAAGTTGTATACAAACCAGCAACAGCAGTTGCTTCGCCATCAAGAAGCAAGGTCTTTGTTGTAACCTCTTGCTTACGAATAACTGTGCTTACAGCATCAGGTTGAGCATTAGAACGTTCTGCAGCGATATCTAAATGAATGAATGTACTATCATTATAATCAATTATTGTTGGCGTTACTGTAAGAATTGTACCTGTACTGAAAAATTCATCTGTAACGTTTCCGGCAAAATCTCTTTGTTTTACTGAAAAATCCTGACCATCCTGAATTTTACCTTCTTGACCGTCAATTACTTTAATTGAAGGTGTCGCAATTATACTTCCAAGGTTGTTTGATTCAAAAGTACTGAAAAGTGCTTGTACGCTTATGCCTGGGCCAATTTCACCTAAATTTACCAGCGCATTAAATACACTTTGTGAAACTTGATTCGCATTAGATGAACTTACAGAAACGAATTGGTCAGCAAAAGCTGTTTGTGGAATAGATTCATCAGCATCTGCTCCAATAAAATCCTGAATATTCGCAGGAACATTATTTGTTAGTGTTGACCAATCAATACCTATTTCAGCTAGTGCTCTTTTATTTCCTTCAAAAAAAGTGGCATTAATTCTAACTTCTCGGGTATCAATATTAGCTAAAAACTCCTCAGCTTCGGTAGAAACATCTCCTGTTCCACCCTGAACGTTTACTGTGTTACCATTTCCACTTTCAGTAAGTACTACAATTTCATAGTAATCCGGTTTCGTAACTAATTGTAAGTTTTGAATTTTTAAAATATAGTTTAGGGCTTCCTTCCAATACATAGGAGGAAGACTAACACCTACAGAACCGGTATAACCGGATAAATCAACAATAAATTTGTTTTCATATTCCTGAGCAAACTGATTGAATATCTCAATTGCTTCAGTATAGCTGGTACTTCTGTCAAAAGTAACGATCTCATCAGGGTTAGTATATTCTCTGAACGGGTTCCGTGTTTGAGCACTTACTTCTATTGTTAATTGAGTAAATAGTAATAAAACTAATGAGGTACCGAATAAAAATTTTGTAAGCTTCATTGTAAATGATTTCATCTTTCCACCTTTAAAGTGAATATTTCTTTAATTCCACCCTTATCTAGGTTAAAAATAACCTCTCTATTTTCCACATCTATTTGTTGAAGATAACCTAAATAAACTTTATCACCCGGTTTTAAGATTTTTGTCTCACCGTTCTGGTTAATGATAAACACTCTAGTACTAGTTAAGCCAATTAATCTAGATTGTTCAATATTTGTAAGATTATCTACATTTCCTGGAATCGTGTTTAAAATCAGTGGTTTCAGAGGATTAAATACAGATATATTAGGGTTGACTCTGAATTTTTGGGTTAAATCTGCGGCTGTTTCAAAATCAATTTTTTGGTAATAACTATTCAAAGTGAGATTGAAGTTAACATAGTCTTGAGATGCTTCTCCGGTCGCCGGGCGTATACTAACATTTTCAACCTTATTCAGATATAGGCTATTCTCAATTTTATTGATAAAAGTTACAAAGTCTGCATAAATACCTGTTCCTACAATTCTTGATTGTATTATCCCATATTGTTCTTGAACAATCGAATCCTGATAAGTAAAGTCATAAAATAACTCCAAATTGTCGTCATTAATTTCACTCAAATAGTCATAAACATCATCCGGATTATTATTTGAGTACAGTTTCTTGTCGTAGTTTTGAACAATCTCTTTAGCTTTATTGAATCTTTCTAATAAAGGCTGGTATTGGTCACGTATATTCGTTTTAGTATTGAAATCTCTGTTTAAAGCTTCCAATTCACTTGTTAACTGCTGGATTTCAGATTTCTGCACAAAATTTATATAAGAAAAAGCAGCTCCGGCTATAATCAACAGGGTAACTAGTAAAATCAGAGAATTTCGTATAGCATATGACATACTATTGATTCCCTCCCAGAACTTCTTTCAAACCTTTTGAACTCTCAGGTGTGTATCTTTGCTCATCAGCAACAACATCTGAGATTGTATAAGTAAATGAAAATACTTCTCTATCTCTTATTAAAGTTCTTTCAACATCTTTTAATACCGCTTTGTGGAACATATCTGCTATCATAGGTATTCTATTGCGATAGAGGGCAATTCCATTAACATCTATTCCTGATTCCCCTGTATCTGTAAAATTAGTTAACCATATTGAATCAATATTATCTATACCTTTATTCATTAGATCCAAATTAACAGACCAGCGTAAAGTACCTTCACTTAGTTCGTCTAAAAGTACAAGCCTTGTTTGTATGGCCTCTAACTCAGAACTAATACGATTATATTCCTGTACAGTATTCTCCAATACTCTTATTTCGGCCTTTCTACTTGAAACATTATCTCTTAACCCATCAATATTAGTAGAGTTACCGATATAAAAATAATTTGTGATTGGAAATACAGATATAATTAAAGCAACTAGTATAAAACCGTGCCACTGCAGTTTAAAAATCTTTTGTCGATCCTTTACATAAGAAGGTAAAAAACTGATGTCAGGATACGATTCTTTTTTAAAGCCAGCATCTGCCCATGCAAGAGATATCGCAGAAGTAAATGATGCAATCACTCCTGGCTCAAATCCATTTGTATCGAAAATTTCGTCATTAAAAATAAAATCCGAAACTTCTATGTCAGGAAATCGGTCTTCAAAAAATTCGAGAGCAGTATCACCAAGGTGGTTATTACAAAGTATAATTCTATCCAGATTAGGAACTTCACCGGTATCCAATTGAAAAAGAATTTTACTAAATACGGTATTTAAGAATTTTCTGGAAGATGACCCTTCTGGTATAATTGGTGAAATAATAAGTAGATCAGACCCCTTTAAGAATATCACTCTACAGCTTTCCTCGCTGTATTGTATTAAAGCTGTAATACTCTCAGCATCAACTTCATAGTTAGACCTGAAAAGCCCTATAATTAAAGATTCGTCAGGCAATACCTCATTAATAGTTACTTTACCACTATATATACTTTCAGCCTTATGAATTAACTGAAGTACTTGAGGATCATCGTCAATGGAGACTAAAAGTAATGAACCATCATCCCTAATAGTAGATGAGTAATAGTCAGCTCCTTTCGGCGAACCATAAAGAGCTTCTAATCTGTCATCTACGATAATCTTGAGATCTTTTTTCTTAATAGAAGAAAAGTCTAAGTCTTTTAATATCTGAAAAATTGTTGACCCGCTAGGGATATTTACGCTCATTCTTATTTTAGATGAATCTAAATCAGTAAGAATATTGTAAACTAAAACTTCATTACTAGCCGCTGTTTCAGAATCAATATCGGAAGCCATATCATCTATATCCATGATATTTTCTTCGTCATCCAAGTCAAGATCGAGCCCTAGGTCCAGATCATCTAATTCATCTTCAACATCAAGATCTTCATCATTGCCAGCTAGAATATCACCTTCGATTTCTTGGTCTTCTTCGATTCCAAAGATGCTTTCGTCTTCCAGTTCATCAAAAGCATTAAAAATTTCTTCCCCATCATCTTTATCTGAATCATTTTTTTTAAGGGGGTTAACAAGTTTGATCTTGTCTACTTTTTCTAGAGTAGCTACTTTACCGGATACACTAATTCTAGCGATCTTAATTGTATCGTCTTCAAGAGAAAACCCTGTATATATTTTATTTGCTGCCATCTAATTAGTAACTGGTCTCACTTAAAAGTTGTACTATTTTCGACTTATTATTGGAATAATTAATAGCATTTTCCTTAGAAATTTTTCCTTCTACAAATAAACGTTTTAAATCTTGCTCCAAAGTATTCATACCTCTTTCGCTGCCTTCCATTAACATCTGATAAATTTCACTGATGTTATTGTTTCTAATTGCAGCTTTTACTGATGAATTTGCAATAAGAACTTCTTTTGCCAAAACTCTTTTTCCATCAAGACTAGGAACTAATTTCTGACTGATAACACAGGTAAGAACATCAGCAAGTCTGGCTCTAACTCGATTTTGTTCTTCAGTAGGCACTTCACCAAGTATTCTTTCTATACTATCCATAGCAGATGAAGTATGAAGTGTACTAAATGTTTTATGTCCCGAATCGGTAATTTCCAATGCCGTCATAATAGTTTCAGGATCTCTTAATTCTCCAATTACTATTATATCAGGATCTTGCCTTAATGCTTGAATAGCTCCGGCTTTAAAAGATTCAACATCTCTTCCTACCTCTCTATGCCTAACAACTGACTTAATAGGTTTATGAATCAGCTCAACTGGAGAAGAAATAACTACAATATGAGAATCAACTGTACGATTGTTGGCGTCTATAATCGTATCCAGTGTTGATGATTTTCCTGAACCTGTTATTCCGGTAATTAAACTTAAACCATACTTATAATATTTAAGACTAAGAGCTTTAGCAACTTCAGAATTTACACCTAAACTTTTAAATGGACGTATAGTATTATCTATTCGTCTCATATTCATAGCTAAATGTTCTAAATCGAAATAAATATCAACTCTGAATCTTTGCTTTTTGCCATCTCCTATTTCAATTCCGTATGAAAAATCTAAGTTTCTATCTCTTAATAAAAGTTTCCTTTGGCTAGAAACAAGAATATTCAATAAAAGAAAATCGGTTGCTTCTACAGCAAAATTTTGAGCTCTATTATCAGGAGATTTATCACCAAAAATTCTATACCATACTTTTCCACTACAACCAGCTCCTCCTAAATCAATATCCGAAGCTTCATTTTTAAGCATTTTTAAAAGAAAACTATCTAAAACAGCTTTAAGATCTATCCTTAATTTTTCAGGTTGGGCATCAAGAATTTCACTCATTTTTATAAATAGCTCATCACCTCGAGCTGTGAATGGAATCTGCTCAATTAAAGGTGCTGTAAGCGTATTTAGTATATGTTCTTTGCTAGCCGTTTGCATATATAGTTATAAAAAGAAATCACATAATAGATGATCCCTTAGTAAAATTGTTACATAAATGATATGGTAAGATTAGGTAACCTTACCAAGTATTGTCATTAAGTAATCTCTTTTTGAGGTTCAGTAACTGCACATTCATGTTACTAATTTTTCTTTGCTGTATTTCGATGATATTTTTAGTGAAAATATTGAATAGCTTTTCAGGCTTTTTTCTGAAGAAATTTAACGCATCATAACGTTCATATCTTAGTAAAATGGTATCTGTTTCAGCGGTAACCTTTGCCATTCTACTGTTTTTACTAAACAAAAAGGCTTCCCCTAAAAAATTACTTTCCGAAAGTGTGGCCAACTGAATTCCATCTTTCCAAATAGCAACTTTACCAGACGCAACTAAGTACGCGGAATTTACATTTTCGGATTCGTTGATAATATTATCTCCCGCCATGTAGCGTTCTTCAACACCCGTTTGTAAAAATTCCAAAACATCTTCGTAGTGAAAATTTCTTAACAATAAAGGAGGTTCCTTAAGGAACTTCTTTAAATAATCAGGCATTTTATCATGGTTTTTTTCTTGCATATCCATATTTTTTTCTTCCCCGCACACTAAATATCGGTAAAATGATTAACTAATATTTAATAAGTTATCTAATATTTCAAATTAATCTTCTAAAGTACTTGCAATTACTTCTTCAATAGTTGTAATACCTTCTTTAATTCTTTCTCGTCCAGACCCCCTAAGAGTTAACATTCCTTGAGACATAGCTAAATTTTTAATAGCCTGTTCATCAATATCTCCACCAGATTCTAAAACCAATTCTTTTATTTCCTTAGAAAAAAATAATGCTTCATGAATTGCAGAACGTCCTTTAAAACCTGATTCTCCACAAATTTCACACCCAACCGACTTATAAAAAGTTGTTTGTTCGTATTCCTCTTCGGTAAATCCGATTCCTTTTGCTACTTCAATATGTGGTCTGTATTCTTCTTTACAATCTTTACATAAACGTCTTATCAAACGTTGAGCCATAACTAAATTAACGGCATTAGCAATCAAAAAAGGCTCAACTCCCATTTTAAATAAACGAGAAACAGCGCTAGGGGCATCATTTGTATGAAGAGTTGAGAAAGTAAGGTGACCAGTATTCGCAAGTTTAATTGCAATTTCAGCCGTTTTCAGGTCACGCATCTCTCCTACTAATACAATATCCGGATCATGCCGTAAAATACCTCTAATCGATTGATCAAAAGTCATGTGACTACTTATTTTTAACTGTCGTGCCCCTTCAATGATATATTCTACAGGTTCTTCAATAGTTAAAACATTTTTAGTAGGATCAATAACAGAATAAAGTGCAGCTACCAAAGTGGTTGATTTACCACTACCTGTAGGGCCTGTTATAATTACAATCCCGGACGGTTGACTAATTGCTTTAACAAAATTTTCTTTTGCTATTTTTTGAAGTCCCAACAGGTCTAAATCTCTAATAACTTTTCGATCATCTAATACACGAATTACTATAGATTCAAACTTTCTATCATATTGATTACCAACAATTGGCATAATGGAAACACGATATCGGATACCAACCCCGTCAATCTGGCGTTGAATAAAACCATCCTGAGAAGCATCTCTTTCAAATCGATCAACGTTACGGGTTTTATCTTTCACAACAGCTGAAATAGCTTCAGGTTTCACATTTTTCTGTTGATACCATAACTGCAATTTACCATCAGTTCTGAATCGTATATCTGTTGACGTTGGGCCACTAGGAACGATATGCAAATCACTAACTCCTTGCCTAACTGATTCAACTAACATCCCTTCTACCAAAGAATTAAGCATGCTTTGATTAATCTCAGCATCAATCTCTTCCTCATTAATAGATTCTTCTTCTTCAGCTTCTAGTTGAGATTCATCGTAATCTATTTCTTCTAAAAGATCCAGAAACTCATTTTTTTGCTCATAAACATTTGAAAGAATCTCTTCGATAAATTCATATTTACAGTAAACAAGCTCTGTTTTCTTGAAATTAAGCTTCTGAATTACTCCCTGAATATTAGGATCTGATGGATCAGCAGCAGCTACAGTGATTGTATTCTGCGTTCTATGAAATGGTATTGCTTTCAGAACAACAAGTTCATCAACTACATCACTATTAAGTTCTTCAACATTCTTTTTTATATGTTCTATTACATCTTCTGAAACTGTCTCTGAATCATCTAAAACTTCACGGAATGCATAAATCTCTGCAATTTCCTTCATTATTGTATGTCGATTCAAATCCAGGTCTTGAAAGAGTATTTGCCCTAAACGTCTCGTACTGTTTTCAGGCTCTTGCTCTAAGATTCCAAGTGCTTCTTGCAATTGTTCTGCAGAGATAATTTTCTTTTTTACAAGAATATCACCAATATGTCTTCTAATGTTAATTTTACCCATTAATCATTAATTAGGCTTTATTACTGCGGACTCAGAAGAAACTACAGTTATACCGATTAAAGCGATCATAATGAATAAATTAACAAATAAGCTAATTGTATCAATAACTGATTGCATTCTGTAAGTAGTTTGTACTTCATAATACTCTGCAAGTTGTTTAGCATTTTCTCTTAACGAACCAGATTCAGCACCTAGTCGAAATCTACTAATTGCAGTTCTTGTAAATACACCGGTTTCTTCCATAGATTCTATCAAACCAGCACCATCTTTAAGCATTTTTTTGATAGCGACTTCTTTAATTCTCTTTTCCATATATGAATTTCTACAAGCTTCGCTAGCGACTTTTATAACTTCAATATTTTGACCTGAGCCACTATATAGCGTATAAAACACTCTTGAAAAAATCTCGATACTTGTTTTATGTAATAAATCACCAATTACAGGTATTTTAATAATATACTTATCAAGGAAAAGCTTTCCTTTAGGTGTTTTAAAATAATAAATTAATCCAGCGATCGGACTGATTATACTTAAAAGTAGAATCAACCAATTAGCTTCCAGCCAATAACTCAATTGTAGTGTTGCTGCAGTCATTGGAGGAAGTGTTATACCCATATCTACAAACAGCTCAGCAGTAGCGGGAAATATATAACCGACATAAAATAAAACTACTCCAATTACAGCTAAAACTGTAACTGCCGGCATCATTAAAGAGCGCTTTAAATTCTTCTTAAATTCAGCGTCTCTCTCCAAGAACTTAGCTGTGCTTTCAAAAACAAGCGCCATATTACCAGAGGTTGAAGCTACACTAAGCATATATGCAGCAAACTTACCAAACACATCTTCATGCTTTCCATAAACTTCCGAACCTTCCTTACCGTCTTTTAAGTCCTTTTGGATGGTTTTGATAACCTCTTTCATTCTCTTATTTGCGGTATCTTCATATAAAAGATTGAGAATTTCATCGAAAGTTAATTGTTGCTTTAACAGATCAGCGGAAAGGCTAATAAAAGTAACTACTTCAGTATGCGGTACTCCCCCTTTAAAATTAAATAACTTTTTGTTTATGCTAATTATTTCATAGCCTAACTTAATAAGTGCTTTTTCAACTTCTTCTCTATTATAAGCTTCTTGCTCACCTACTAACTTGGGTTTACCCGGGCGCTTTACTTTGTATGTGAATAATGATTTCTCTTCAAGGGACTTTACATTTAGCCCATTGGTTTTTGTTAACCGATCAACTTTTACTTGCGCGTCTTTTTTATTTTCAGCTTCAAATTCTTTTAAAACTACTTTACCGCCATTTGAAACTGCTTTTAATCGGAATTGTGCCATTCTAAATAGTTATTAATTCCAGGTTAGCCCAACAGTGTTAATTGTTGCTGTTAGAGTATCAGATCTATCTAATGTTGAAGCAGAAATTTGAAAAGATTGAGACTGAGTTATAATATCAAAATAATAGCCATTATAACTAGAAGTGTCTAATCCTAAATCTCCGAAAGTTATATTTAAAAAACTACCACCACCACCTCCAAGCATAGCAGGTTTTTTATAATAAGTATGTGCTAAGCTCGCGCTATTCAAAAGGTCTTGTCTTATAGCTGTTTTTTCCGAATCTTTTTGAGCTTCCTGAAACATAGTAATCGCTACTATTGTCATAATTCCTACTACAACTGTAACAAGAATCATAACTATAAGCTGTTGCTGTCCCATAAGTCACATTTTGTTAGGCAAAAAAAAGGACTCCATAAAAAATGGAGTCCTTTAATATACGATTTTAACTAAATCAATTTGAATCAGTCCAAGTCAAATCATCTCTGGTAGCTGTAGCTGACATAGTATTTCCAGCTGTAGAGCCCATTGCAGTTGCTAAAGTTGAAGCATCATAGTCAGGATCACTAGCTGGATGAGCAGTAATCACAAAGCTAGTAGCACCAGCTGCACTAATTACATACTTACCATTTGCATTAACAGCGCTTAAAAAGCCAGTCTGTGCAATAGTATCAGAAGCAAATGAAATATTATTAAAAGTTACACTTGCAAAAGATTGACCACCGCCACCTAACTGAGTAGGCTTCATGTAGTAACCTTGTGCAGAAGCAGCAATGTTAGCAACATCTTGACGTACAGCATCTAAATTAGCTGAGTCAGCAGCGCTTGAAAAAGTATTTATTGCAACTACAGTTGCGATACCTACGATTATTGTTACTAGTATAACTAGAAGTAATTGTTGTTGTCCCATTGGGTATACCTATTTATTGTTTGTTGTTTGTTGTTAATATAATTTATAACTCAATTTCTTAAAACAATTACTAAAAGTAAATTAGAAATTGTTTATCCGTGTTAATCTTATTTAATCATAAAGAGTGCATATGTTGGAAATAATTACAAAAAAAACAATCTGTCTTTCTCCATTCTTTGTAATAATTAGTTAACCAACACATATAAACAGTATCGACATTTTTTTGAAGAAGTTTAAGTTGTTATGTTACTTTTCCAAATTTTTTTATGAAATACAATTCTACAACGCCCTACTTTATCTTGTTTTCATTGTGGTTACTGGTTTTTTCAGCCAGTAGTCAAATTATGATTATTGCCCCCATTTTACCAGAAATAGGTAAAGCTTTGGACACACCTGTAGAATTACTCGGTAATTTAATAACGGTTTATGCTGTAATGGTTGGAGTTTTTGCCATTATAATGGGACCATTCTCAGATAAGATTGGGAGACGTAAGATACTTTTGATTGGATCGGGCGGAATGGCTTTATTTTTATACTGCCACACCCTTGTTGTTGATTTTAATAGTTTTTTAGTGATAAGGGCAATGGCGGGTATGGCTGGTGGTGTTCTAAGTGGTGCTGCAGTTGCTTATGTAGGAGATTATTTTCCTTATGAAAAAAGAGGTTGGGCTAATGGCTGGATCATGAGTGGAATTGCGGTAGGCCAAATTCTTGGTATTCCTTTAGGAACATTTCTAGCAGATAATTTCGGTTTCGAATCTCCTTTTCTAGTTTTTGGTATTGTAATGTCATTAACTTTTTTATTGATCTATTTTAAAGTTCCCCAACCGGATGTTGAATTACATACAGATAAACTAACCGTTCTTTCAACATTAAATAAGTATTTGAATTTGCTAAAAAGAAAAGATGTTTGCTATGTAGCCCTGTGTTATTTGCTAATGTTTTTAAGTTTATCTGTGTTCATTATTTATTTTCCAACATGGCTAGAAGACTATTTTGATTCATCATTAACTACTATAGGTTATATTTTTGCAGTTGGAGGTATTGCTAATGTTATTGCGGGTCCCAGTTCAGGAAAAATTTCAGATAGAATTGGTAGAAAAAATATGATAATAGCTTCTTGTTTGGGACTTTCAGTACTTATGGCAGGTACCACATTTTTTATAACAGATCTATACTTTGCTTTTATTCTTTTCCCGGTTGCAATGATTTTGATAGCAATGCGAATCAGTCCTTTTCAGGCTCTTTCATCAGAACTTGTGAAGTCTAATAACAGAGGTACCATGATGAGCTTACTAGTAGCTATTGGTCAGATTGGTTATGGACTAGGAGGAACGGTAGCTGGTCCTCTTTACTCCCTGCAAGGTTATGCTAGTAACACTTATTTTGGAGCTTTCGCTATCTTTATTACTGCTTTTGTGGTTTGGAAATTTGTTCCTGAACCAGAGCTTAGAAAGCCAACAATGCCTGAACCTTCGATTATAGAATAGCTTTACAAAGCATATTGCTTGTTAACTATTTACATTTTAAGAAAATATCTTTCATAGACGATAAAATAATATGTAACTTTGCATACTTTTAATTATCTCTTTAGGAAAAAGTCATGAAAAAATATCATCTCCTAAGTATTTTCACTCTCTTATTTGTCATCGCAATAAATTCTTGTACTACTACAGATGACGAAGTAATTATTGCTGGTCAGGTTTCAGACGCTGATTCTGGTGATCCAATATTAGGTGCTACAGTTGAAATTGAAACTCCATCTGAGTTAGCAGATTTCGTGAAAACCGATTCTTTGGGCAATTACGAATTTACCGGAATAGATATAACTGAAGTTACTGATATAGAACTTACCGCTTCTGCAGCTAATTTTGGAGATGTGTCGAAGTCGGTTAAAGTAGCACCATCGGATGTTCTAAATAATATAGACTTTGAATTAACCCCTAATGATTCTCAAGATCCTGATGATACAGGCGGTGATGAAGTAAGTGGTGAACCTGAGGGCGCTGCTGCTATTATCCTCAATTCTCTTTCTTCTGAGTCAATTAATATACGTCAAACCGGTGGAAACATTAGTTCCAGATTTACATTCACAGTGGTAGATTCTGCTGGTAGAGCCATTAACACGGAAGGTTCAGTAGATGTTCAGTTTTCTATTTTGAAAGGTCCTGGAGGAGGAGAAACAGTTATTCCACAAACTGTATCAACAAACGCAAATGGTCAAGCAGTTACCAGTTTATTTAGCGGTGATTCAGCCGGAGTAGTAAGAGTACGAGCAACAATTGAAAGAACCGACGTTGGAATAACGATCATTTCTGATCCTATTTTAGTAGCAATAAATGGAGGGTTCCCCTCTGCTGATCGCTTTTTTATTGGAACAGCTAATAATAATATCGAGGGCTTTGGTATTATTTCCGGTAATAATAGCAATTTAGAATACGACGTTGTTGCAAGTGTTGGAGATAAATTTGGAAACCCTGTTAAAGAAGGTACTGCTGTTGACTTTAGGACTGAAGGTGCCGGAATTATTGAAGGCTCTGCATTAACAAATGAATTTGGAACAGCAATAGTAAAATTAAGACCTGATGGAAGCAAACCTACAACAGACCCTTCCGGAATAGGTTTCTTTACAGTTAAAGGTAAGACAGTTGATGAAAACAATGACTTTGTTAGTAAAGATCTTAAACTATTATTTACAACTTCACAGGCGAATATCACGATTAATCCCAGTTCGGTAAATATTCCCTCAAATGGAGCTCAAGCATTTACTTATACAGTAACCGACCTTAATGGTAACCCAATGTCTGCTGGGTCAGAATTTAGTGTAAGTGTTGCGACAGGTTTAGAAGCCGTTGGTGATGTTGGTTTTAATTTAGGTGATTTTACTTCGACCGGAGCAGGGAAAACAGAATTTGGATTTACTGTTTCCGATACGGATGATGATAGTAACAATGAAGTTGGTACTTCTATCACAATCTCTGTTAAATCAGCTTCAACAGGCTCTATAACAACATTAACTATTCAAGGAACAAGAGCGAAATCCGGTGGATGGTCTTTTGATCCAAAAAACTCAGAAAGAGTTTTTATTGAAGGAAAGAAATAATTACCCAGAAAATTAAATATAAAATGTTCGAATATAACAGTAGTTCATACAATGAATTTTTAAAAGACTTCAGAAACAACACTAATCAAAAAAAGATCATAGTGTTTGCCGGTAATTTTTCTGAAAACAGGGAATATGCTCTTACCCAATTTGAAACTGAAGTAATGGGTGAAACAAGAAAGGTCTCTCTTAATGACTTTGTTACTGCTTCTGAAGAAGAAACGTTTAAAAACTTAGATTTACTTTTTGATGAATTGAGATCAATAAATTCACTTATTGTTTTTAAAGATGCTGAGCAACTTTGTGGTGTTTACGTTGGACATACCTATTCAGTTGTTAAATACGCTACTCCACAAGAAAAGTATTTCATAAAAAAGCTACATGAGCTGAACTGTTCTTGCATTATTGAGTTTGAAAATGAAAGTCATTTGGATAAAGCAATTGAAAGAGTTGCTGATGCTATCGTTCAATTTAAAGTCCCCTCTTCTATTATTGAGAAGGTATTCTTTTGGTTTAGTCAAGTTCGAGTTAACGGCTCTAACCTACCCTCCCGTCGGCCGGTTTAACTAAATGGATTCGAGTGAGGAGAATCATTTTAACGAAGCTTCAATTTGGAGTGAAGTAAAAACCTCACTTTCAGGTACAGACAAAGACTTCACAAAAGGTAGTATCGGAAGGGCTATTCTTGTTCTTTCGATACCTATGGTTCTGGAAATGTTGATGGAATCCATTTTTGCAATAGTGGATATTATCTTTGTTTCTAAGCTCGGAGCTGATGCTATAGCAACCGTTGGATTTACTGAATCGTTGATTACTTTGATTTATGCTATTGCAATTGGTTTTGCAATGGCCACTACCGCAGTAGTAGCCCGTAGATTTGGAGAAAAAGATTTTGATACAGCTTCAATAACAGCAGTTCAAGCTATATTAGTAGCGTTAACAATTTCGGTAATTATTGCAGTATTGGGAGGATCTTTTTCTCCACTTTTACTGAGTTTAATGGGTGCTGAAGAACAGTTGATATCTAAGTTCTCTGTTTACACAACAATTATGTTCAGTACTAATTTTGTGATCATGCTCATCTTTGTGATAAATGCTGTATTTAGAGGAGCAGGAGATGCAAATATCGCAATGCGTACCCTTGTTATTGCTAATGGAATAAATATAATACTGGATCCTTTATTAATTTTTGGACTCTGGGTCTTTCCTGAAATGGGTATTGCAGGAGCAGCTGTTGCTACCTCTATCGGTCGAGGCATCGGAGTTGGGTACCAATGCTATAAACTCTTTGATGGAAAAACACGCATCAATCTTTTGAAAAGGCACTTAGTTCTTAGATGGGATATAATGTTCAATCTGATTAAAGTTTCTCTAGGAGGGATTTTTCAATTTATTATAGCTACAAGTAGTTGGGTATTTCTTGTAAAAATTATAGCGGTGTTTGGAAGTGTTTCTGTAGCAGGATATACAGTGGCAGTACGGATTTTAGTTTTTTCAATTTTACCTTCCTGGGGAATGAGTAATGCTGCCGCAACTTTAGTCGGACAAAATTTAGGAGCTGATCAACCCGAACGAGCTGAAAAATCAACATGGATTGCTGCATTTGCAAATATGGTTTTTCTTGGGCTTGTTAGTATTTTATTTTTTACTAACGCAGAATTTCTAATTGCTTTAATATCCAAAGACCCTGCAATAATTGAGATTGGAGGAAAATGCTTAAGAATAATGAGCTATGGTTATTTAGCCTATGCTTTTGGGATGGTAATTATTCAAGCTTTTAATGGAGCAGGAGATACACTCACTCCTACCTTGATCAATTTAGTCTGCTTTTGGATCATTGAAATCCCACTGGCTTATTTATTAGCAATGAAGTTCGGATTTGCGGAAGAAGGTGTATTTTACTCCATTGTTATATCAGAAACGCTTTTGGGAATAATTGGCTTTATATTATTCAAACGTGGTAAATGGAAAACAATAAAGGTTTAAATGAAAGTTACTATTACACTAGATCGTTCGGGGCGAAGAGGAAAAGAAGTTACTCTTATTAAAAATATTCAACATAACCCTCAACATATCGAAAAGATTGCCAAAAAATTGAAGGGACAATTAGGTACCGGTGGTACTGTTAAAGGCAAAACCATCGAAATACAGGGCAATCATGTTGAAAGAGTAAAACCTTTACTTGAAAAAGAAGGTTTCACATTCTAAAGTGAAACCTTATTCTCTTGTCTTGGATCCAAATCGTATAAAGAAGAAGCGGTAGCTTGAACCGTCTTATACCATTCATTTCCAAACTTATCGTTAATAGTATAAAAATCAGCAAAATCAGGTTTACGCAAGTTCATTTTCCACTCCTGAGTTTTAGACTTAAAAGAAGGATCTATATGTAGTAACTCATGATACAGAACCATCTCTTTTGTTTTACTATCTAGCATATCCCAAAGCTCTCCCGAGAGTTCAATTAAATAGTCGTTACCGGAATAATACTTTACCTCTCTATTTGCTTTAATACACTTAGCTGCTCGTTGTTTTGAAATATTCGGGTAAACTAAAAAATAACCGATCTCTGCCGGTCCAAACTCCATATTATGCTTTTTAATAACTTCATTAGCGATTTTTTCTACCTCCGGAGACTCCATTAGTTGTTTATCACTGGATGTTACTTCTACCGGCTTTAATAAATCGTTATCGTTCATTCTAATTTTTAGGTTTTTCTTTATATAAAATTATTGTTGATGCAACTATTGAATATTCTTCTTGCTCACCTTTAATATTTTCACTGTTCTTGCCTGCATCTTCGGCATAGTGTTTTGCTTGTTCTTCTGATAATGTCTTCTTGGTAAGCTCTCCAATTATAGTTACTTCTTTTCCTTGTGAATCTGTAGGTATAAAAAAGCCATAGTCTTTAAATGTAATACGAACAGCGTTATCTCCTTCCTGAGCTATAAAAAAGCACCCTTTTTTTTCACAAACTTCCTTAATAGAAGTTTTTATAACCACTGATGAATTTTCGTTATCTGATGATAAAGTTTCATTCAAAGTACGTGGAGTTTCATAAGTATCTATCTTATCTCCGTACAATTCGTAAGTTTCGGTAACTACTATAGGCTCTGAAAGTTTAATTACTTCTTTTTTATCCTGAGCAGATAGATGTACTCCAAAAAATATAAGTGCTACAAGAACTGGTATTTTCTTCATAATGATTATTAATTAATTGAGGATTGAAAATACTAATTACATAATCAATTGTTAACCTTGATTATTAATTATTCTATATTAACTGACTTGGTAATTCTTAATTTATTTTATTGAAAACATTTTTCTCAGCTTTATTCGGTTTTATTTTCAGTTTGTTCGTTGAAGGCTTTTCAAGAATAATCATTTCTTTTTTTCACAAACAAGATTTTTATTTCTTTGGCGTAGAATCTCTTCCTACAAATTCATGGATTGTAATTATTTATATAGTTTCTTTTATGGCCACTTGGCTAGGAGTAATGTTAGCACAAAGCATTGCAGATCCTGAGTCTAAAAAAGCTTTTAACATTTTCACCTTAATTATCACTTGCTGGTTAACCTTCGAAATTTTAGCTTCCATTAAAGTTGTACCAATATGGTATTTAACTACCTTTCCATTTACTTCTGTATTTGGTTTACTTGCAGCTAAATTCACTTATTCTCTAAATAAATCTCATAATGCGATACCTAGTTCTTAGCTTATTTTTAATTCCGGCACTTATTAATTGTTCTTCTAATCCAACGTATACAGTTAAAGAATTTTCATCTCCAACTGGGGAAAATGCTTCTTTGCCCAGACTCTTTACAGATAATACTGGTACAGTTTTTATGAGTTGGGTTGAGTCTGATGGAGATTCTACTTCTCTTCTTTATTCTTCCTTAACCAATAATGAATGGACTAAGTCAGAACTTATTAGTAAATCAGATTCTTGGTTCGTTAATTGGGCAGATTTCCCTTCAATAATTGCAAGAAACGGTGAACCAATTGCGGTTCATTGGCTTCAAAAAATACCCGGTGGCACCTACGCTTATAACGTAAATATTACAAATGCATCATCTGATTGGGAACATGTAATTGCTCCTCACAATGATAATACTCCTACTGAACATGGGTTCGTAAGCATGGCTCCTGCCTCTGACAGTACTTTTGTTACAATTTGGCTAGATGGTAGAAATACTGTTAATTCAGGAGGTCATGATGATCATGATACACCATCAGGCATTGCTTCTGCTATGACATTAAGAGCTGCAGTAATTGACGCTGATTTAAATGTTCTAGAAAGCTATTTAATTGATGAAAGTGTGTGTGATTGTTGTGGTACGACTGTAGTTAACACTGAAAGTGGTTTTATAACAGCATACAGGAATAGAACTGAGAATGAAATCCGGGACATTTATATATCTCGATTCGTAAATGGGCAATGGGAAAACTCTAAACCTGTATTTGACGACAATTGGAATATTGCCGCCTGCCCTGTTAACGGTCCCTCAATAGATGCTGACGGAAATTCAATTGCAGTAGCATGGTTTACTGGAGCCAATGATGAATCAAAGGTAAAAGTTGCATTCTCAGAAGATGAAGGACAAACTTTTAGTCAACCGATTGTTTTGGATAATGGAAATCCGCTAGGCCGGGTAGACGTCGAATTTCTTGAAGACGGAACTGCTCTGGTAAGCTGGATGGAAAGAAATATGGAAGATCGTTCAAAAGCTTTTTTTAATGGTAAAAAAGTATCTAAAAAAGGACAAGTTCTGAACGAATTTAAGATCTCACTAATGGAGTCTAGCCGTAGAAGTGGATTTCCTCAAATCAGCAGCTACAATAAATCAATTATAGCTGCATGGACAGATTTGAGTACTCCATCAACTCCAAAAGTAAAAGTTGCTATTCTAGAATAAGAGGAAATTCGCCAAAATTCATCAGTTCAGCGATCTTTATACCTATGTCTGTATTATCATTCCAACCGCTAAATTCGATTGCATGAGGTCCGTACGCCATTAAAGCTACCGGAACACCTGTATGATAATCTGTAACCCATTCAACTCTGAGTTTTTGAGCATCATCAGAAGAAGTCATCATTGTCATTCCACCTGTCTCATGATCAGCTGTTAGCACAACTAATGTCTCACCGTCTTTCTCGGCGTATTCGAGAGCTGCTTTTACAGCGTTATCAAAATCTTTCATTTCTCGAATTACATATTCGGAGTCATTACCATGTCCACCCCAATCAATTTGACTTCCTTCTACCATAAGAAAAAATCCATTTTCATTAGATTGTAATTTAGATAAAGCAGTGTTAGTCATCTCTTCTAAGGTTGGGGTTCTATTCTCGCTATCCATACCCGAGTTAGCAAATAAACCCAAAAGCTTATCTGAATCAGAATTCTGCATTTCCTCAACAGTACTCACATAATCATATCCTACATTTTCGAATTCCTCTATAAGGTTTCTATCGTCTTTTCTTGAGCTACCCTCCTGATCTTGAGGGATAAAGAATTCTCTTCCACCTCCGAGAAAAACTTCCGTTCCTGATTCAATATATTGTTCTGCGATTTCAGCCTGGCTTCCTCTTGAGCGAACATGAGCCGCAAAACTTGCTGGTGTTGCGTGGGTGATGGTAGACGTTGCAACCAACCCAGTGCTCATACCTTTTTCTTCTGCTAATTCAAGAAGCGTTTTACAAAAACTTCCATCAGGAAGAAAGGCGATCATTCCATTATCCGTTTTTAATCCACAAGAATAGGCAGTAGCTCCGGCTGCTGAATCAGTAATTAATGAATTTGAAGATTGGGTTTTAACAATACCGGTTACAGGCATTCGCTGGAGGTTCAAATATCCATCTGGACCTACTAAATTTAACTGCCCTGAAGATATTTGTGCAATTCCGGTTCCATCAGCAATTAATAAAATTACATTTTTGATTTTTTTATTTTCAACCAAGGGTAAGCGCTCAGAATTTGAAGAGCTTGTATGGAGAACCTCAACTTCCTGGCTTTTTGTACATGCTAAGCTTATTAGTAGGAATATGATTATGCTTTTAAGTCTCATAGGTCTTTTTTAAATGAAAATATTGCTATTAGATTAACTGAAAATAAACTATTTAGGAAATTTTGGGATAAAGCTTTTGATAAGTCCCCAAATTCCTTTTGAGGGCTTTCTAACTTTTTGTTTTCTATCCTTAGCTTTTTCAATACGATCTGGCCGATCCTGTTTACTCCATACCTTTGTGTTTTTTACTTCTTTTTTAACTTCTTTCTTCTTATTAGGCTTTTTCTCTTTTAATTTTACCTCGATCTTAGTGTTCTTTTTTTGAACTTTCTCTTCGCTTCTTTTTGGCTCTGGTTTTGGAGTATTATTCTTAAGTTCTACTATAACTTTCCCGGCCTTATCAGTAGAAATAGTAACAGTCTTCTTGTCAATATTTATCGGTTCAGACTTCTTTTTATTATTTTCAGCTGGTTCTATTGCGTTATTTTTTTTATCAGAAGGCTTAGTGTTAGCAGGTTTAGAATCCTTTTTTGATTCTTTATTATCCTCAGGTAGCTCAAGAATTTTAAGATCATCACCTACTTTCTTCTTAATTGGATCAAAATATTTCTCATCAGCCTTGCTCACTAATGTTATGGCAATTCCTTCTTTATCATATCTGCCAGTTCTTCCGCAACGGTGAATATAATCTTCAACAGCTCTTGGAACATCAAAATTTATTATCACAGATACATTATCAATGTCAATCCCTCTTGCAAGTACATCTGTTGCCACTATTACAGGAACAGTGCCATTTTTGAATGCTCTTAACGACGCCGTTCTTTCTTCTTGACTACGATCGCCATGAATGCTGCCGGCATTAATGCCTTTTTTCTTGAGAGCTCTTTCCAATTCATTGGTGCCTTTTTTAGTAGCAGAAAAAACGATGCAGGAAGTCCAATCCAATTCGTCGAGCAAGTCTTCTACAGCACCTAGTTTTTTCCTTGGAGGAGCGAAATAAGCTCTTTGATCTACTTGTTTAGATGTAGTTGAAACCTCGATTTCAATTTTTACAGGATCTTTCATTACACTCTTCATAAGCTTCTGAAGTTCTTTTGGCATAGTAGCTGAAAAGAGCATAGTATGGCGTTGCTTTGGAAGCTTATCAATAATGTGGTTCACATCGGGCAGAAACCCCATATCCAACATACGATCTGCTTCATCCAAAACGAGAAAGTTGATTTTGCTGAAATCAATATCCAAAACTTTCATTTGATCGATCAATCTACCGGGGGTAGCAACAATAATATCAACGCCAGCTCTAAGAGCATTAGCCTGTCTTGAAAAATCTTCACCTCCAATAATTGTAGCCGAGCTAATTCCGGAATGATATCCCAGAGCAAAAATCTGTTCATCTATTTGCTGTGCAAGTTCTCTTGTTGGTGATAGAATTAATGCTCTTGTTCCTTCAGAAGGATTACGTAATATTAATTCAATAATTGGGATAACAAAAGCTCCCGTTTTACCTGTACCTGTTTGTGCAGCTCCTAGAATATCTTTCCCCTCAAGGGCTTTTGGTATACTTTGTTCTTGAATGGGTGTTGGTTTTGAATAACCTACATCGGATAAACCCATTTGTAGAGACTCATGGAGCTCAAAATCTTTAAATGTCAAAGTGCTTAGTTTCTTAAAAGTTCTAAATCATGTAAATATACACAGAAAGTACGGAATATATATTCCACTTTGGTGCTAATTTCCTTTACTTTTAAAGATGAGATAAATTTTCAATCAAAAATATACTATGACTTTAAAAAATTCATCAAGACTAGTGGTTTTTCTTTTTTTAGTAACCGGGCTAGCATGCAATAATTCAAATGATTCTTCAATAAATAAAAATGTATCACTTTCAAGTGCACAAGACAGTATAAGTTTTGCACTAGGATATCAAAATGGTGACTTTTTAGCTCGTGAAGGAGCTACTGAATTTAGCTATGATGCATATATTGCCGGATTTATAAATGGAATTGAACAAAATGATAAATTGGATCCTGCAACAAGAACCTCTTTAATCAATGATTTCAGAATTCAATTAACTAGTTTGGCAAAGGAAAAAAACAGAGCTGAGAGCGAGGCTTTTCTAGCTGAAAACAAAACAAAGGAAGGCGTTTTTGAAACCGAATCTGGCTTACAGTATAAAGTTATTGAAGAAGGAACGGGTGCATCTCCTACTGCTGAAAGTACTGTTGAAGTTCATTATGAAGGCACGCTAATTGATGGAACTAAATTTGATAGTTCGTATGACAGAGGTCAAACTATAGAATTTCCTTTAAATGGTGTAATTAGAGGATGGACTGAAGGACTTCAATTAATGAAAGAAGGAGGAACTTATATGTTCTATATCCCTTCTGATTTAGCATATGGTGAAAACCCAAGACCTGGTGGTCCTATAAAGCCTAACAATGCACTAATTTTTAAGGTTGAATTAGTCTCTGTTAAGTAAAAAATATACCTAAAATAAAAAAGCCCGTGATTTTCATCACGGGCTTTTTTTATATCATTTGTTATCTAACTACGAAGCTAGATTTGTAAGAATAATGATGTTTGTAGCAGCTTCAAGAGTTGCACTACTCATAGAAGTTGCGCTCGCATTATCTTCTGATGTTGATTGTACATCACTGAAGAAAGTAGCGAATACTGTTAATGCTACATCAGCAGAAGTTGTACTTGAAATTGCATTTTCAAAGATCGTTTTAGCACCTGTTTGAGAGTTGATCTCTGTATTAACACTTACAACAAAATTTGCTTCTATTGAAGAATCATTTTCCATTGCAGTTTGAACTTCTTCCTGATAATTCTCAAATGCTGCTTCTACATCAGCTTTTACACCAACTGCAGTTCTTAATGCTGCTTTCAGTTGTACACCAGCGTCAGCAATAGCTTGCTTAGACTCGTTAGACATTTCTGAAGCTTCTGCTTCTGCTCTTACAGCTGCATCAATTGCGATACCAGCCATAATAGAAGTTTGACTTCTTACTGAGTTTTTAATTTCTGTTGAAGCAGAATTAATATTATTTACTAGAACTCTTCCCCAGATCTCAATAGCTTGTGCAGCTTTATTAGCTTCTACACCAGCACTCACAAAAGCATTTGCGGATGTTTCCAGGAACAAGTCGTACGCTTCCGTTTCAGCTTGAGTTGAACTCGCTGCTGAAAGATCAGCTTCTAATCTTGTTTGAGCATCTGCTAAAATTTCTAGTGTTGCATTTAGCTTTTCTTCGCCATTTCCCTCTACTTCGTTAGCAAAAAAGTCAGCTCTTGCTTCTGCAGAACTAGCTAAAGCTACTGCAAACTGAGAAGCTAAAGAAGCGCTGTTTCTAACTTCGCTTTCGTTGGTTGAGGTAACCATTGCTTCGATATCTGATTTAGTTACTAAATCAGCATCTCCCTGAGCTACTAATCTTGCAAAAACGTTACTTTCTGCAGTAGATTCAGTATCGATAGGCTTAAGCTGAATACTTTGACCATTCTCTACTTGTGTAGAAAGAAAGCCCATTGCTTCAGCACCGTTATTTTCCGCTACAACTACATAATTTTGAGCAGTACTTGCGTCAAAAGAAAGAGAAAACTTACCGTTTGCATCAGTTGTTGTCTCTGCACCTTCAATGGTGTTAATTGAACCATTTGCAGTTACTGTAGCCATGGTAACAACAGTTCCTTCGGTTAAGGTCTTGGCTTTAGCTTGAGACTGTTCAACACTACCATTTACTGTGGCTGAATCAGAATTATTATTACTGTCTGAGCATGCGAAGCCAATTACTGCAAGCATCAGAATCATTATCGGGTATTTATAAAATTTATTAGTCAACATAATCTGTTTTTTTGTTTTGATTAACTACAACCTTGAACAGACTACAGTGCTTTTTGTTCCGATATAAACATTAAAAATATTTAAGTCCTTTAACTCGACCTAAATAAATAAAATATCTGAAACTGATATTTCAGTACTTTAACTCTAATTAGAATTTTTTAAGGGAATTATTAACAGAAATGTTAGATATTAAAATAGGAGATCAGATATCATCCAATCTCCTATGAATACGTTGGCTTTTTCGGGGTACAATTGATAGCTGCAACACAACAAGTGTTGTGGCTATTTTTGTAAATCATTTCTACTAAGCTTTATTGAGATAGAACTGGTTCTTTTAATTTCAGTATTAATTATCTGTTTAATTAATTCCCTATCTCCTATTACAAGAGCACTTTCCTTAGCCCTTGTTACACTTGTATATAATAATTCTTTTGATAGAACGGGATTGAATACTTCAGGAAGAAAGATACATACGTTTCTAAACTCTGAACCCTGGCTTTTATGAACGGTTATTGCATAGGCAAGATCAAAACTTTTCAGCTCCAAGGGTTCAACTTCTTTATTTTCACCAAATTTTATGACCAATGATCCGTCATTTCTCTGAATACAAGTTCCAATTTCACCATTGCTGATTCCATTAATAGCATCGTTTTTAGTTACAAGTATTCTTCTCCCCTCAAACCATTCAATTTTTGCAGGAATTCGCAAGGTGTCTTTAATTTTATTTTCTATCAGAAGGTTTAAGTGCTCTGTACCGAACACTCCCCTTTTATTAGAACATAAAAACTGTGTTTCATTTAAACCTTTAATCTTTTCATTTGAGTATGTTTGAATCAATTCAGATAAAACTGAGCTAGTTGGTTGCACTATATCGATGTGCTCTGATCCCTCTAAAATTCCATCAATAGATTCAAAATCTTGTTCATTTATTGCAGAAGCAAGCTGTGGTATTCCTGTCGATTCCTTTGATCTGTATGTTTTATTAAGTAGAACAACATTGTCATTTAAATTGTTAACAGAGTTAGAACCAGTAACTGAAAGCCCATTATTTTTTAATAGCTCTAAAGTTTGATTACTGAAAGTATTATCGGATTTAAAACAGATATCTCCAAGAACTGAGCCTGCTTCAACAGAAGACAATTGATCTTTATCACCAAGAACAATTAATCTTGCGGATTTTTTAAGTGCTCTTATCAACCCTATCCACATTCTTAAGTCTAACATAGAAGCTTCATCAACTATTACAATATCATGAAACAGCTTATTGCCCTTATTGAATTTGAACTCACCATTAAAACCAGCTCCCAATAATTTGTGCAGGGTTGTGGCTTCAATTTCTTCATTTTCATCACTAACAGATTCATTAAGGCGTTCTGCTGCTTTACCTGTTGGAGCTGTTATTGCAATTCGAACAGCAGGATTCTGAACTTTAAGCCCTTTTATAATCTTTTTAACCGTATATGTTTTCCCTGTGCCCGGTCCTCCAGAAATGACTAAGAACGATTTAAAAAGAGCCAAAACTGTTGCTACTTTTTGAAAATCTCCATCCTCTGTATTTCCAAAAAATTCATCGGTATCAATTAATTGGGCAGGAAGTTTATCAGCATCAACTTTTATTTTCTCTATGAGCCATTCCACTAACTCATTTTCAAAATTCCAATATTTATGTAAGTACAAACGATTGTCATTTAAAACAAAAGGTTTGTAATCACCCGGAATACCTACATATTCCTCTTTTTTTAAAAAAGAAATCAATTCATCAGGACGGTAATTGTTCAAATTAAAAACTTCGAAAAGAGGCGATTCTTTAATATTCGAAATATCAGTACAAATATTTCCATTCAGTTGATCGTGAACTGCTAATAAACAACAGTATAAAGCTTCTTTTCTTGTTTCAGGATAATTTCTTGTCAAAAATCTGGTAAATTCCAGTTCGAACAATCCTATTAAATCATCTTTCCATAGATCTTGAAGATATTTTAACGAATCATTAGTCATGATTCTCCTTTAAGATGAAATTCTAAGTTCTTAAGAACGTTATATGAAGGTTTATCAAAATAAACTCCTGAATCCGGATTATCATTTTTAAGTCCTCTTAAAAACAAATAATAAACGCCTCCGAAATTTTCTTCATAACTAAAATCAGAGATTCTATTTTTAAGAAACCTTATTAACGCTACTGAATAGATATGGTATTGCAGATCATAATTATGTGACTTTATGGCTTCCTGGAGATGAACTTGGCTATAGTCATCAATTTTATCTCCCAGAAAATTACTTTTGTAGTCAAGTATATAATACTTGTTTTCAAATCTGAAAATCAGATCGATAAATCCCTTCATAAAGCCAGAAAGAGCAACTTCTTTGGTGATGTCATTTTCATCCTTTTCTCTTATTAGTGATAACATTCCTTTTAGAGAGATATCATTAACAGGAAAATGAAAATCCATTTCTTTTATTAAATTTTCTTCTTTTAATTGGCCGATTTTTAAACCGGTAATTAATTCGTGATTTAGTATTTCTTTAATCCATTCAACAAGTACTTGTTTCCAAGTGTTATCAAAATGGAGCAGGTTCATTTTGTCCGATATAACTGAATCTATTTCAGAACTATCTGTGAATCTGACGTCTTCTAATATATAATGCAGTAAATTACCTGTATCGGTTCCTTTGGGAAAATTCAATTTAGATCTTACAGGATCTCCTATCTTTTCTAATGAGTCTCCAGCTACTGATAACTCTAGTTCATCGTAGTCTTTAAATTCAGCAGTATTTGATTGGTCTGATGAAATTGAAGAGAAACTCAGGATTCTTTTAAAATCAAAGAGATCATTTCTCCCTAATTTTGTTGTTGCCAGATCATCAGTAGGAACTTTGGGTTCTATTTTATTTTTTAGATTCTCAGTTAAAGAAAACTCAAGACTTTCCGAGGATGAAAGGTAGCTTATATGCTCATTAGTTCTGAGTTTATACAGGTTCTCTTCAAAGAGTTTTAATTTATCATCAGGTTTTAAATTACTATCAAGTACTGTTTCAGAATTAACTACAGTCGCAAGAAAAGGAGATTTGATGATCCCTTTTCCTTTGGAATTATATTTTACAAACGGAACATAACACGCACATTTAGGTCTGGTAAAAGCAACGTAATTTAATCTTAAACTGTCAGCCAGTAACTCTTTCCTGCTTATTTCAACAATCTCTTCATTAGGGTTTTTCGAGAGATCGATGCATAATTTATTTTCCTCATTGTGGTATTCAGTAAAGTTTATTCCTTTAGAATTTGAACTATCAAAATTGTCCCACAAAAAAGGGACGAATACAATTGGATATTCAAGCCCTTTACTTGCATGTAAAGTCGATATAGTAATTAATTCAGAATCACTTTCAAGCCTTATTAATTCTTCATCAGATGGACTAGAATCAGTATTACTTCGTGTTTTTAGATAACGCACAACAGTACTAAGTGAAGCAAATCCCTTTTGTTCCTTTTTAATCAAAAGCTCCAGAATATGATCTAGATTTGTTAATCTTCTTTCTGGGAGAGTTTTATTAGATAGAGTTTCTCTAATTTGAAAAAATGCATCCAGTTGATTAAATGCAGACATCAAACCCTTGCTCTGATATGTTTGATGTGCTCTATCAAAAGCATGAACTATTCCTGACCACTTTTCATCTTCATCTTGAAGTTGAATCAAATTTGCAGCGCTATAGCTAATAAAAGAGGTAGATAGAGCTGCTCTTAATAAACCAGGATTGCTTACATCTGCTATTGCTTTTAAAAGTATACGCAAATCGATTGCTTCAACACTTTTAAATATTGATTCTCTTGTTTTTAATGAGCTCTTTATTCCAATATTGTTAAGAGCTTGTTGCACAGAAACAGCCTCAGAACTTTTTCTTACCAATACGGCAATATCCTTTGGTTTTACAGGAAGATCTCCAATTTTATAGTCTTTGTTCAGTAACTCTTCTATTTTACCAGAAACGTAATTACAAATTGCGTCAACTGAACCTGATTTATCTCCCTCAAATTCACAATCTACTAAGGTAAATGGTATACATGTTTTACCTTTGTAATTTAAGCTTGATGTTTCTTTATTCTCTGGATATTTAGCTTGTCTGAATGATGGTTCATTATAAACGAAAGGGTTTTCTTGCTTTTGAAAGATGCAATTTACCGCTGAGATCATTTCTTTAGTGGACCTGTAATTATGATCTAACGAGTATTTTCTATTAGTTTCTACATCCTTTGTAGCTTGAAAATAAGTAAAAAGATCTGCTCCTCTGAAACTGTAAATCGCCTGTTTAGGATCACCGATCATAAACAATGAAGAGTTAGAGTTATCAAAAATTTTTCTAAATATGGAATACTGTGTTGGGTCCGTATCCTGAAACTCATCTATAAGCGCGACCACATATTTATCCGCTATTTTTTTTTGTAAATATGGAGAAAGATTTTCATTCACTATTTCAAGCAGATCATCAAAGCTTAATGCATTCTCTTTCTCTTTTTGAATAGATGTTTTTTCACGAACTTCAGAAATGGTTTTCTTAAGGAAGTCGGTTCGTATAAACTCCATTTTCTCAGAGATCTCAATATAATTGTCTATCAAAACGCATATTTCAGGAAGATCTGCATTTGAAGAAATTTCACTTTGAAAAGCTTTTTTTACTGAGGTTATTATTCCAGTTGATCCGAAATAACTTAATTTATCCGTTCCTATTAATGGTGTATTTGTTTGATTAATCCATTCATTTAGATCTTGTAAATAGCCTATAAATTTTTTTGTATTGTATTTAGTCCCGTTCAATTTACCGGATAGAATTATTTCTTTTAATTCAGCTTTATCGGTATCCCATCTATTTTGTATTTGACTGAAAGATGACTTTATGGAACTTAAAATTTCATTTGATTCTACATTTTTAATGGTGTCCGGTTTAATAACTGCATAAGGTTTATTAAGGATATTCCTTATCAAACTGAGCAAGCTATCTGGATTTATGCCTTCTTTTTTGAAATAGCTAATTAAGCTCCTTCCCTCTTCCGAATCAGAGTTTATCCTTATGAAATCACGCCAAATCGAATCCACATTTTCCTGCAAGATATCTGTGATATCTGTAAGTATTTCAAAGTCTGACTGCACATTGAATTCTAAGCTATACTCGCGTAACAACTTTTGGCAAAATCCATGTATAGTCGAAATAACGGCTTCATCAAAAGTAAAAAGTGCGGCTTCAAGTCTTTCCAATGCCTGTTGAGAATTCCCTTTTTTGATTACTTCTAAAAACGAGTCCTCTTCTTTGCGTTGACCTCGTAATACAGAAATGCATTCTTGGATTCTTGACCTTATCCTGTGTTTTAATTCTGCTGTTGCGTCTTCAGTGAATGTAAGAACAAGTATTTTTGAAGGTGATAAGTTCTGCTCAATTATAGCGCGCACATAAAGAGAAGTGATATTGTACGTTTTTCCAGTTCCTGCACTAGCTTCAACAAGATTAAACCCTTTAAACTGTACATCAGAAATATCAAGACTTTTCATTTTGCTTCCTCAATTACTTTCAAAATCGGAAACCAGATTTCTTTAGAGCTATTTTGAAAATCAGAAGTAGTGATAAAGTCTTCTGATTCGAATATCAAACTATTGTAATAATCATCTTTTTCAGAAAACCCAGACCAAGTATTCCATTTTTTGAGTGCCGCCTTTTTTGCCTGGTCAACAGAATCGTTTTTGTATAAAGATTCTGCAAAAGCAAAACTTGTTTCAGGCGGAAAGATGTATGAAGATGGTTCTGCATTAGCTTTCGAATAAAAATCCAGAAGAAGACTTAATCCAATTTTTGGGTCTATAATATCAGGTATTAAGGTCAGATGATCTAGTTCATCATTTGAATCGAAATAAAATAATTGGCTTTTAAATTTTGAATTAAAATTTAAAACAAGATGATTAATCCATAGGCGTAGTAAGTTTTTACCTTTTAACTTTCCAAGTCTAATATCTAATCTGGTATCATCAAGTACATTATCAACAGTGCCATCTAATATATAAGGCTCTAAATCTATTTCTACTTCAACTACTTTCTTACTTGTGAGATCAAAATTCTGTTTAACAGTCTTTAGCTTTTTTATCAGTTTCATATTTGAATCAAAATCTAATTGTCCCGCGAATCCTTCGGGCAGTAGCCCGGAAGCTCTTGAAACATCCAGTATTTTTGATTCATCGAGATCTTCAAAAAATGATTCGGTAAGAAATTCTTTTAAAGAGTATTTATTAAGACTTTCAACTGTAAATAGCTCCCGGTCTTCAGGTTCTTGTGTGTCTTCAAAGTTGTTAATGTTCAGTTTATTCCTGCAAAAAAACCTTAATGGATGGCTAAAAAAAGAAATCAAATCATTTACTGATACAGATAAAGGATTCTCTTTGTTTTCCAGAACTAATTCTGAACCAAAAAATTCCTGATCTCTTTTATGTAATTCAAGAATATTTTCAGCAATATTTTTTCTCCGATCAGAATAACTTAACAGCCTCTTTGAATTTATGTTAAAATATTCTTTTTCAAAGCCATGAAGGCGGTGCCTTTCTATTTCAAGGATTATGTTATTTCGAGTACATATTTCTAAAAGTTCCTGTACAAAAACAGAGGGTGAATTACTTATTTTTGATTGACTATTCTCTCCCAAATAACTGATATGCAAAGTTTCTTGAGCAGCATTGATCATATCGAAAAATAAATACCTTTGCTCATGCTGTTCAATACGATCTCCCTTTTCAGGAAATTTATGAATAAGATCAAATTCAGGCCTTGTATTTGAAACAGGAAACACATTCTCACTTAATCCAAGTATAGCCACAAATTTATATGGAATGTTTCTATTTGGAACAAATTCATTAATAGTTATTCCATGTCCAAAACCTGATCCTGAAAAGCCTGAAGTAGAAAAATTTTCTTTAAACCAAGTCAAAAATAATTCAAAGCTAATACCTTCTTTAGAGTTAAACGGATGCAACTTTTTTTGGAGTTCCTGAAGGTCATTTACCAGTGTTTGAATTCCAAATTCTTGATCAAATTTCCTTTGCAAAAATACTTCCGCCAGGTGTATTATTTTTTCAATCCAATTCTCTATAGTTAATGCACTTTTTAAATTAAGTGACTCTATTTTCAATAGATTTATAAAGGAAGAAGTTTTTGCTATTAGTTCGGCTGATTCTTTCGATATAAATCTTGAGTACACTGCTTTGTCTTCATACACCTTGAATTTATCTGGCTCCATAACATAGCCTAAAAAAAGTCTGTCTAATGCAGAAGCCCAAGAAAATATAGTTCCATCAAATCCTCTGTGTAACCTTAATTCAAAGGCCCAATTTCTTAAAGCTTTTATATCGGATTCGTCAAAGTACCATTTACTAGCTATTACAGGGTTTTCCAAAAGTTCAAGAACTGCATTAACTTTAAAATCGGAATTCAAAACATTCAATAGTTCCAACAGAGTATTCTTACTTATTGATGAAACATCAAAAAAACCTCTCCCTATAGGTAATTTAGGTTCATTAATGGTTTCAGAAAAAACTTCTGTCAATGTGATTTGATAGTCTTCCAGGCGTGGTACTAGTATTAAACAATCTTCTGGATTTAACTTGGGATCTTCATCGAGTGCATTAAGAAGAACATCTTTAAGTATTTCTGCTTCCCTTTTTTTGTTATGACATGAATGAATTTTAATTGATCCATCAGAATCACTATAGTTTTTGACTTTTTTATCAATTATTGCAAACTGAACAGCTTCCAATTTCGAAGTGTTATTTTTAGCCGACTCAAATACATTCTCTTTAACATCAGCTTTTGATGTAATGAGGCTAGTGCTCAAAACTTCTACATTATCATAATGTGATTTCAGAAGTTTATCCTTGAATAACAATGCATCCTTATTGTTATCAGACCTACCGAATGAATATCCAAAATTATAAATTTGCTTGTGTTGTGATAACAAAGAAATGGTTTCTGAAAAAGGCTTAGAAAACTGTGGTAGGCTAACTATCCAAATATTATCTGGTACTTTTTTATAAGGAAAAGAATCATTTTTCAACCAGCTACATAAGTCATTAAAAGCATCTACTCTAGTAATTATATCCTTTTCCGACTTCCATTTTGTGGACAAGTTTCTCCATAATTCGGCTTGCCATTTTTCATGTTTTGTATTATAAACTAAAAGTCCATGCTCCCACTTTATTAATAACTCAGGCCTATATACTTGATACAAATCAAAGACATCAGAAATTGTCTTACTTAACTGTAACAAAAGTTTTTGATCAGTCGAGTTTTCCCGAACAATTTTCCCTAAAAGCACATGATCTTCGTTTAATGCTTCAAAGATAGTCCATTGAAGAGGGATTCTGTCTGACGGCAAGTATTTAGGCAACTCTGGTCTATTTAACCGGTATAGCTTCCACAAAAATTCGGATGGAAAGATGAACTCGTTATTTGCAGATATAGAATTATTCTTAGCTTCCTGAAGAGTAACCCATTGTTGCATTTCTTTATTTTGTACAATGATCCAATTTTTTACAAAAGGATCGTCTAGATTTTTAGATGAAAGAAGGTCTAAAAATTTTTCGGAAAGCTGAGTAAGAGAATCAAATCTATAATCAAAAAACATATGCCATTTTGTATGACAAAAGTATACAAAATTGGTAAGGTCAAATCAGAACTATTCTAACTCTCTTTTATTTTTTAATGCTTGCTTCAAAAAGGAATTTGCAATAGCACTAAACGATTCTTTTTCCTCCTTGGCTATAGTTCTAATTTGCCGTATAACTGGCTCCTCCAAATAGTAACTAGCTACCATTTTTTTAACTTCAGGTTCTGCAACAGAAGAATTAGAATCGTTTTGAATGCTTCTTATAAAATCAAATGAAGCATGGCTCTTTAAGCTGTACGCTAAAGGATTATGCCCCAAACTTGTTTTTTTTGACATTATTTAATGACCATTCTTGATTTCTTTTGCTAAAGCAAAATAATCTTTTGCACCATTACTTTTTTCGTCATACTCAAAAATAGTTTTATGATGACTTGGTGCTTCAGCTAAAGCAACGTTATCTCTAATTATTGTACTAAATACTTTATCACCGAAGTAGTCCTGAATGTGCCCTACAACTTCTTTATTTAGATTTTTACGGCTGTCATAAAGAGTACAAATTATACCACCAACAGCAAGTCGGTTATTTAATCTCTGTTGAACAATTTTTATCAAGTCTAGCAATTTAGATAAACCATGTAATGCCAAATATTCTGATTGCAGAACAATAAAAATATCCTCAACTGCAGTGAATGCATTTAGGGTTAACAGCCCCAAATTTGGAGGGCAATCAATCAAAACAAAATCATATTCATCCT
This sequence comes from Balneolaceae bacterium UBA3186, assembly GCA_002364085.1. Lineage (GTDB taxonomy): Bacteria > Bacteroidota > Rhodothermia > Balneolales > Balneolaceae > Balneola. The sequence continues at coordinate 175,933 of DEXK01000011.1, forward strand.
CTTTAATTTGTTCGAGGACATTCTTTAGTAATCCTTCTCTTGCAGGTTCGTTAGCCAGTTCAAGTTCTGCTCCGGACAGTTCCAATGAGGATGGTATAAAATCAAACCCATTATGCTTTATTATGGCTTCTTTAGCAGTAGCATTACCTTTCAGAGCATGATAAATGTTTTTATCAACACGGTTGGAATGCATTTTCAAGGAATAGGTTAAATTTGCTTGCGGATCTAAATCAATTAGTAAAACTTTTTTTCCAAGTTTAGCCAAAGCTGCACCAATGTTAATGGTGGAAGTTGTTTTACCAACTCCCCCTTTTTGATTTGTTAATGCAATAGTTTTCATTTCTTGTGATGAATTAAGTCTGGATTCAAAATATTTTTTCTACCATATAGAGAGTTGGAATCACATGATGTTACATAAACGGATGTTTTCAGACTTAGATATAAATATTAGAATCCATTATATGGGTTGATCCAATTTGGTTCAGTGTTAATAATCATCGTACATTCTAATAAAAATTAGATGCGCTTTTTTAGTAGAAAACTTATTAAACCACAAGATCTTAACGCACACGGAACGTTGTTTGGCGGAACGGTTTTAAGTTGGATAGATGAGGAAGCTGCAATATTCGTGCTCTGCCAATTAGGTAAAGGAAATATTGTCACAAAATATATGTCTGAAATAAATTTTGTGAATTCTGCTCCCTTAGGTGAAGTCATTGAAATTGGTATGGAAACAGTACGATTTGGTACTACTTCCATAACTGTAAAGTGTGAAGTAAGAACAAAATTTGAGAAAAAGACAATCATCACTATAGATGAAATAATCTTTGTCCACGTGGATGAATTTGGAAAGCCTTCTCCTCATTTTATAAAAGAAGCGGTAAACGACTGAAGATTATATGACTAAATTGATTGATTTTACTTCTCTGAACGAAATGTTATACGGAGACGAGAAATATATTAAAGAGTTTGCTGAGGCAGCCATTATTTCATTTACAGAGTTCAAAACAAACTATTCCCTTTTTCTGCAAAAAAGAGATGAGGAAAATTTTAGAAGAGCTGGACATAAAATCAAGCCGGTTGCACAAATGCTTGGTTTAAATTCAATCGTTGATGAATACGAAAACGCTAAAAAAATTATCTGGGAAGAGAAACCAGATTCTGATATCCAGTCTTCAATTATCAAAATGGATAAAACATGTAATCAAGTTCTAAATGAGCTTGAAAACATTTCTTCCAATGAATAATGTTATTTCTATGTGATACTTTTACTTTATTGATGATATAATTTATCAAAAAAGATATCACATGAGTTCACAACCCCCTCCGATTCTTATTGTAGAAGATGATTCCGATCTCTCAGAACTAATAAAAATCCAACTTACCGATAATGATTACAAAGTAGATCAAGCTTTAAATGGCCGTATTGCTCTTCAGAAAGCTCTTGAAAATGAATATTCATTGATAATATTAGATATCATGCTACCTGAAGTTGATGGATTCGAGATATGTAAAATGGTTAGAAAAGAAAATCAACAAATCCCGATTTTAATGCTTACAGCTAAAGCCGAAGAAGTTGATAAGATAATGGGACTTGAATACGGAGCAGATGATTACCTCACAAAACCATTTTCGATTAAGGAACTGGTTGCCCGAGTTAAAGCACTTTTAAGGCGAGCTTCAACATCTAAACCCGAAGACTCTTCAAAATTGGACAAACTTGATTTTGGTGAGCTGATTATCTACCCAAATAAAAGATCTGTGCAGGTTCATGACCAACTTATTGAACTTACTTCAAAGGAATTCGAGCTACTTCTTTTGTTTGCAAACAATCCAGGTAGAGCATACAGTAGACAAGAATTACTCGATGTAGTTTGGGGATATCAATACAGCGGTTATAGTCATACCGTAAACTCCCATATCAATCGGTTAAGAAGTAAAATTGAAAAAAATCCCTCAGAACCTAAATATATCACTACTGTTTGGGGCATGGGATATAAATTTGCTGAACTTGAAGAACTCGGATTGGCATGAAGATAAAGCAAAGTTTTTATACTAAAATTTCAACTACGTTTCTTGTCTTGGTTTTAGCTTTGGGGATCTCTTTCGCTTACTTAGGGGTATCATCTTCGCTTATGTATGTGGATGAAACCGGTCAAAAAGTAAATAAAATGCTTGCTGAAGATATGGCTTCACACTTTCAACCGTATCTTATGGATTCAATTGAAGGTGACAGCATTATTTCTGTAATCCAGTATCTTAATGGAATCAACCCGGAAATTGATATTTATTTACTGAGTAGTAATGGCATGATAAAGTGGTTTTATCCTAGCCAAAATCCGGATGCCGAGGTTCAAATTTCGAGAGTTAATACCGCTCCGCTTGACGAATTTATTGCCGGTGAAATGTTACCTATTTATGGAGATGATCCATTAAACGCCGGGGTAAAAAAACCTTTTTCAGTTGCCCCTATTTCTATAATGGGTAGCAAAGGTTGTTATTTGTATGTAATTCTTTCAGGTCAACAATTTGACCAAGCTGCTGCAATGGTCCAGAATAGCTACATACTTAGAAACACATTTATTGGTTTAGGTTTAATTTTGCTCGTTACATTAATTTTAGGATTAATTGTTTTCAGGTTGTTAACAAGCCGATTGCGACATGTAAGTGAGACTGTTAAGTCATTTGAACAAGGACAATTAGAGCGTAGAGTTAAAGTAAATTCTAATGATGAAGTTGGTCTTTTGGGAGCATCCTTTAATCAAATGGCTGATACCTTAGTTTCGAATATGGATGAAATTAAACAAATAGATAAATTACGTAGAGAATTAGTTGCAAATGTTTCTCACGACTTAAGAAGCCCACTCGCTTCCATTCAAGGTTATTTGGAAACCATACAGCAAAAAGAGCCTTCAATAAATCCTGAAGATCGATCAAAGTACTACGAGATCGTTTTAAGAAATACAAAAAAGCTAGGCACTTTGATTGAGGAGCTATTTGAGCTTTCTAAATTTGATGCTCAGGACGTTCAACCTGAAATGGAACCCGTTTCCATGGCTGAGCTTGCTCAAGATCTTGTACAACAATTTAAACCACTTGCTGAGCAAAAGGGCATTACATTAAAAGCAGTGCTCTCTGATGAACATAAAAACTTAGTATATGCTGATATCGCATTAATGGAACGTGCAATTTCTAATCTAATAGATAATGCTCTTAAACATACACCTGCAGGTGGTACGGTTTCCATCATTTCAACTAACGATAAAGAAAACGTTAGTTTTACAATTTCAGATACAGGTAAAGGAATTGCCGAAGAAAATATTCAACGTATTTTTGATCGATTTTACCAGGAAGATCCCAGCAGAACCGTTGGTTCAGGAGCAGGTTTAGGTTTATCTATAGCTCAAAAAATTTTAGAGTTACACGGATCTAAACTTTCAGTAGAAAGCAAATCGGGTAATGGAACCACTTTTTCTTTCGTGCTCTCCCCTCAAATCAGTTACTAAGTTCTATTCAGTTTTGTATTATATTATTCGAATTATAAACTGAGTTGAAACTTAAATAATCAAACACATGGCAATATTAATTACCGGCGGTGCAGGATATATTGGAAGTCACACTGTCCTTGAACTTCTAGAATTGAATAAAGAAGAAGTAGTAGTAGTTGATAATCTTTCAAACAGCAGTAAAGAATCGCTTATTAGAGTTGAATCTATTACCGGAAAAAGCCCTGTTTTCTACGAACAAGACCTACTTGATGCAACCGCTTTGGATAAAGTTTTTTCTAACCATGATATTGAGTCAGTTATACATTTTGCAGGTTACAAAGCAGTGGGTGAATCTGTACAAAAACCAATGATGTATTATCAAAATAATCTTGACAGTACATTGATTTTATGCGAGGTAATGAAAAAACACAATGTTAAAAACTTGGTTTTTAGCTCATCTGCTACCGTTTATGGCGATCCAGAGTCGGTGCCAATCACGGAAGAGTCATCTTTATCAGCTACTAATCCTTATGGTAGAACTAAACTTTTTATAGAATATATTTTAAAAGATTTACATACTTCTGACAACAGCTGGAATATTGCCCTTCTTCGTTATTTCAATCCTGTGGGCGCCCACAAAAGTGGTTTGATTGGAGAAGACCCTAATGATATACCGAATAACCTTATGCCTTATGTTTCTCAGGTTGCTGTTGGAAAATTAGAGCAACTTTCAGTATTTGGTGATGACTATCCAACAACTGACGGAACAGGAGTCAGGGATTATATTCATGTGGTTGACCTCGCTTTGGGACACTTGAAAGCTATTGAAAAACTTAAATCTAATCCCGGATTGGTAGTTTATAATTTAGGAACAGGAAAAGGAACCAGTGTTCTTGAAATGGTAAAAGCTTTTGAAGACGCATCGGGAAAAACAGTAAAATATAAAATTGCTCCCCGTAGAGCCGGTGATATTGCCACTTGCTATGCTGATCCTGCTAAAGCTGAAACCGAACTTGGCTGGACAGCAAAAAGAGGAATAAAAGAAATGTGTGAAGATGCCTGGAAATGGCAATCAGAAAATCCAAACGGATATAATTAAGAAAACGGTTGTTAAGAATTTCAAACACACTTATCTTTGTTCTTCTTAAGCCAAAGTGGCGGAACTGGTAGACGCGCACGACTCAAACTCGTGTTCCTCACGGAGTAGGGGTTCGATTCCCCTCTTTGGTACAAAAAGCCTTGTAGATTTAATATTTACAAGGCTTTTTTATTTATATTGAAGGGTATCAATCTTAATCAAATTTAAATAAATGAGTCTGTTACGAATTATTCTCGCAATATTTCTACCTCCTGTTGGAGTTTTCTTAACCGTTGGAATTGGTTCTGCTTTCTGGATAAATATTTTGTTAACAATTCTCGGATATATACCCGGAATTATACATGCTGTTTGGGTAATCGCTAAAGCAGATCAATGAGCTTACCCGAGCCACGAAATATTGGCTTAGGTTGTATGTCTTTGGATTCTGACGGATCTGAGAATGTAACACTGTTAAGAACAGCTATAGATAACGGAATCATTTTCTTCGACACAGCTGATCTTTATGATAAAGGAAGGAATGAAGAAATAATCGGTAAGGCCCTCTCTCCTATACGGAGTAAAGTTCGTATTGCAACAAAAGTCGGTAATGAATGGAATAAATCCGGCACCGACTGGCGATGGAATCCTACCAAAGAATACATTCTTAAAGCCGTAGATAAGAGTTTAAAGCGACTTCAAACCGATTATATAGATCTGTATCAGTTACATGGCGGAACGCTTGATGATCCAATTGATGAAACCATTGAAGCTTTTGAGATACTTCAAGAACAAGGAAAAATACTTAACTATGGTATTTCCTCCATCCGCCCCAATGTGATCGAAGAATGGATCAAAAGATCGAATATGAGCTCTGTAATGATGCAGTACAGTTTACTGGATCGACGTCCTGAAGAAGAATGTCTGGATATGTTAAACAAATCAGATATCTCCGTAATTACCCGAGGAACTCTTGCGAAAGGAATGCTGATCGATAAACCCGCTAAAGAATATTTGGGATATTCTGAACAAGAAGTAAAGTTAATGCAAAAAGCTGTTTCTAAAACTAAAAATTCACTTTCAGCTTCTATTCAGTATGTGAATAAACATCCGGCTGTAGATTATGCCATTATCGGGATAAGAACAATGGAACAACTAGATGAAATTATTCAGTCACAAACAGTAAATATTCCTTCCGAAACTTTAACTGAATTATCTGAAGTTTTAGAACCGAATGTATATGAGAAGCATCGGTAAAAGATCAAAGACTAACTTTGTTTGAAGCTTTGTTTTATTCCTCCTTCGAAGGAGATGGATTCTTATCGAATAGATCAGAAGACGGAGGATGTTGTGCAATTTATGCACTCAAAAATCACACAACATCCCCCAGATCTCTTGCATACACTCGATCTGTCTCCCATGCTTATGCCGACAGGCAGGCTTCGAAGGGAGTTTTTTTCATTATTGTCATTTCGACCGGAGGGAGAAATCTAAAGATCTGCTTTAAAGACTTTGATTTAAATATTCAGGTGAAATGGGACTAACAGTCTCCACAAAGATCCCGAAACAAGTTCGGGATGACGAGTTTATTTCCGGGCATTTGTGCTTCCGTGGCTAAATAAAAACTACACCAAATAACTACCCGAATTAATATGAAAAGTTTGCCCGGTAGCGTGGGTAAGTTTTCCGGAAGCTAGTAAGAGCACCATTTCAGCGATCTGCTCAGGTGGTGCAATAGAATCTAATACCAGATCTTTAGTGAGATATTCTTCACCATATACTTCGATTGAACCTTGAGCCATATCTGTATTCACAAAACCGGGAGCAATGGAATAAGCGGTAATTCCGTCTTTGCCCAAACTTCGTGCAATGCTCTTGGTGAAAGCGATCATTCCGGCTTTGCTCGCTGCATAAGCGGCGTATTCGCCCGTGTCGCCTCGAACTCCGGCTCTGCTGGCAATATTGATGATCCTCCCTTCTATTCCTCGTTCTTTCCACGCATTAATTGCCCATTTCGAGATCAAAGCCATGGATCGAAGATTGACTTGCTGGGTTTTATCCCATTTAGTCATCCAGTCTTCATCAGAATCCTCAAACTGAGCTTCCATAAAGATTCCTGCATTGTTTATTAGTACCTCCGGGACTTCGTCTTCGGTGAATAGCTGTTTTAGTTTGTTAACTTCTGCTGGGTTAGATAAATCACAAACCGTATGTCGGTATTGGTTTTTAGTGTATTGGTTATTGGTGGATGTGGATACACCAATAACCTCATAACCATTATCCAATAACAATTCAGCGATCGATTTACCTATTCCGCGCGAAGAGCCTGTTAGGAGTGTTTTCATTTTAAGAATTTTACTATCATTAGTTTATGATTGAAAATATACAACCTAAAATTTTAAAAAGAGCGTTTGCGACCATTGTCGATTATGGGATATTCTATGCCCTTATATTTTTCTTAATTAATCAATTCGGTGTTATATCCGATGACGGATCTAAATCTATAAAAGGGATTGAAGCTCTTATAATTCCTGTATACTGGTTTCTATATTTTCCGGTTTGTGAATATAGATTTAGTTCAACGCTAGGAAAACTACCATTTGGTCTGAAAGTTTTTTCTGAGGATGGCAAACAAATCACATTTCTACAAGCATTAAAGAGAAGAATAATTGATCCTATTGATCTGTTTACTTACGGTATAGTTGCATTTCTTGCGGTAAAATTTTCTCAAAACCATCAACGATTGGGAGATATGTTTGCAAATACAATTGTGATTGGTGGTGAAGCTTTAAGGTGTATAAATTGTAATACCAAATTATATATAGAAGCGAATGAAATCATAGATAACTCTTATACATGTCCTGAATGTGAGTATAATGGAAAAGTTAAAGCATAGAGCTATCATATTTAACCTCCTTCCTATGCTCTGCTTGGGAACGTCTACTGAAAGCTCCTGCTTCCCATCCCTTCTTTGTCATTTCAAACGGAGGGAGAAATCTATAATTCTCCTTCAACAGCTATCTTAGATTTCTCGGTCATCAGTCTATCGGCTGATTCAACTCGAAATGACAGAGCTTTTTTAGAGTCTTTGTGTTTTCGTGGTAACTAAAAAATAAACCCTTCCAAACAGGCACAAAAGAACAAGCTTCGCCCCAACGTCATGCTGAACTCATTTCAGCATCTTAAGTCAACGACTTTGATTTACTAAACAGGTTAGAAAAAAGACTAAGGCTTCACAAAGATCCCGAAACAAGTTCGGGATGACCACTTTTTTTGTGAGTTAGTGTTTCCGTAGCTACCCAACCTAGCGCTGGCGTTGCGCTTGTGCGGGATTATTATACTAGCCTTAATACAAAAATAGTCCAAGCGAGACGCTTGAACTATTAACTAGTATCCACTACCTAAAAATCATCCCTTCCAAACGGGTACAAAAGAACGAACTTCACCCCAACGTCATGCTGAACTCGTTTCAGCATCTTAAGTCAACGACTTTGATTTACTAAACAGGTTAGGATAAAGATTAAGGCTTCACAAAGATCCCGAAATAAATTCGGGATGACGTGCTATTATTTTTGTGTCTTTGTGTTTCCGTGGCTACCTAAAAAATTATCCCTTCCAAACGGGTACGAAACTACACGCTTCTCCGTACATGATCTTCTTGGCTGTTCCCATTAACTTATTGGTAGCCAGTAAATAGATAGAATCAGGAACGTGAATATCTCCGCATCCTTTCAGGAGTACAAATTTGTCTTGGTAGGCACTCCAATCGAAGGCTTCTACCCTTCTTCGGTAGAGTTCGTGAGTGACTTCTTTTGCGGTAAGATGAAATACTTCTTCAGCAAATTGATTGGCATAACTGGTGATCAACATCCAAGCCCATGGAGCAATAATCGCATCGGTAGAACAGTACACAGATAAGTATTTTCCTTCAAACTGTGACCAATCAAAATCCTTTAAATGCTGACGAAAGTCTTTTTCTTTCAATAACATTTCCATGTGCAGGAATTGCTTGATATCCAGCTCCGCAATTGGAGTAGAATCATAGAATAACTTAGCCAGGTCTAAAGTTTTGAGCTTTGAATTAGCCTTAACCTTATTTACGATTTGATCTTTCATACTACTTCGAAATAATTCAAAATTAAGAATTCAAAATTTTGAATTTTGAATTATATAGAAAAACTCTCTCCACAAGAGCAGGTTCTGGAGGCGTTGGGATTATGAAAATGGAATCCCTCTCCTTCTAAACCGTCGGTGTAATCAAGTTCCGTTCCGGCCAGATATAGAAAACTTCGCATATCAACCAAAACCTTTAACCCATTCAGTTCAAAAACCCTGTCGTTTTCTTGAGGTTGAGTTTCACTGTCAAAATCCAGTTCGTAAGTCAGGCCTGAGCAACCGCCACTAACTACACCAACTTTCAGAAACGCATCTTTCGATACGTTTTGTTCAGTGCGAATCTCATCGATTCTTTTTATAGCTCTGTCACTTATGGAAATATCCATGATATTGCCTTCTAAACTGAAATTACCTGAATTTCCGGATCAACACGCTTCACCATACTTTCGATAGCGTATAATGTACCTGTTGTTGCTGTAGGACATGTTCCGCATGCACCTTGATAGTGAACCTTTAAACGGTTTTCTTCCAGACTTAGAACTTTCAAACCCCCACCATCAGCTAACAGATAGGGACGAACTTGCTCATCTAACATTTTATTGATCTCGATCAAACGAGGATCGTCAGATTCTTGAGCTTCTTTACTTACATGTACTTCAGAATCTTCTTCAATACCCATTTGTGGTTGTGCTTCGCGGATCGGAGGAGCCAGTTTTCTGAGTAATTCAGACCAAACAGCTTTACCATCTTGAGTAACCGTAACATATTTATCAACATAATAGACGTTGATAACGCTGTCGATAGCAAACAAAGCCGAAGCAAGATCGTCGCCTTCTGCTTCTACACTACTTTCGAATGATCGGGTTGTTCCATTTGTAAGTGGTTCATCCAAAACGAAACGCATTGCATCTGGATTTGGGGTACGTTCTATTTCTTTAATTTTAGCCATGATGTTTCTTTATTTATCCAAAAAATTCTTTAACTAATTCAATTCCTTCTACCAATCTGTCGATGTCCTCTTCGTTATTATAAAACGAAATCGAAGCTCTTAACGTGCCGGGAATATCATAATGCTGCATGATCGGTTGGGCACAATGATGTCCTGTTCTGACGGCAATTCCTTGCTGATCCAAAATAGTTCCGGCATCGGTCGGGTGAATTCCATCCAACAAAAATGAGATCACAGAAGCTTTTTTGTCAGCAGTACCTACAATTTTCAAGCCTTCGATCTTATTTAATTTCTCAGTAGCGTATTCAAGCAATTCGTGCTCTCTTTCAGCAATAGCTTCCATGCCGATCTGATTCAGAAAATCAATTCCTGCACCCAATCCAACTCCTGCTGAGATCGGCGGAGTACCTGCTTCAAATTTATGCGGAAGATCATTCCAGGTTGTTTTTTCAAACGTAACCTTGTCGATCATATCGCCACCACCTCTGTACGGAGGCATTGCGTTTAGCAGATCTTTCTTGCCATATAAGATTCCGAATCCTGTTGGTCCACACATTTTGTGAGCAGAAAAAGCATAAAAATCCGCGTCTAAAGCCTGAACATCCACTTTTGAATGAGGAACAGCTTGAGCTCCGTCAATCAATACAGGAACATTCTGTTTATGTGCTGCTGCTATAATTTCTTCTACAGGATTAATGGTTCCAAGTGCATTCGAAACATGAACAACTGCTACCATTTTAGTTTTATCAGAGAGCAGTTCATGGAATTTATCCATGATGAGTTCACCTTTGTCGTTCATTGGAATGACTTTCAGCTTCGCTCCTGTTTCTTCCGCGATCATTTGCCAAGGCACGATATTCGCGTGATGTTCCATTTCTGAAACCAGGATCTCATCGCCGGCTTTAAAATTCTTACGTCCGTAGCTTTGTGCTACCAGATTGATAGAATCCGTAGTTCCGGTCGTGTAGATGATCTCTTCCAAGCTTCCGGCATTGATAAAATCACGAACTTTAGTTCGGGTTGCTTCAAAAGCATCCGTTGCTTTCTGGCTCAGAGAATGAATTCCTCTATGCACATTAGCATGCTCATTCTTGTGATAAGCATCAATGCGATCACTCACCGACTTCGGCATTTGGCTGGAAGCGCCATTATCCAGATATACCAATTTCTTACCGTTTACTTCCTGCTGAAGTACGGGAAACTGAGCTCTTATTTCTTCCCAGTTTATTTTAGTTGGTATGTCGGTTGTTGTTTGTGGCATTGTGATTGGTTATTTGTTAATGGTTATTAGTCTTGTTAACCAATAACCATTAACTAATTCACTTTTCGTCTCTATTCGTGTATTCAATAACTTCATTCAGTAGAAGCTTCTCTACTGATTCCACTTCCATGCTTTCAACGCTTTCTAGAGCAAATGCGTACACCAAAAGCTCACGTGATTTCTGCTCTGTCAATCCACGACTTTGGAGATAAAATACCTCTTCGTCCTGAAGTTGACCGATCGTAGCACCGTGCGAACACAATACGTCATCAGCAAAAATTTCAAGCTGTGGTTTAGTATTTACTTTACCGTTCTCAGAAAGCAATAAATTTCTGTTTTCCTGGAAAGAATCGATCTTCTGAGCATCTTTAGCTACAAATATCTTTCCGTTGAACACTGAATGTGCGTTGTCATTAACTACTACTTTATGTAGCTGATGACTTCCTGCATGTGCAAATCTGTGATCCATAATTGAATGCGTATCTGCAATTTGATCTCCATCGATCAATACCAATCCATCAACTGTAAAATTCACTTCTTCAGCGTTCTGGATCACTCTTGGATCGTTTCGGAATAATTTCGCTCCTAAACAGATAGTGTACGAGTGATATTCAGCATTCTTGTCCAGTATTGCGATCGGACGAGAAATATGAGAAGCCTTCTTACTGTCTCTTTGAATTCTAGCATGGTGCACATTTGAACCTGTAAACATTTTAAATTCAGTAACAGGAACATTCAAATACTGATTATCAGCTAAACCGATATGCTCTTCAATGATCGTAGACTTAGAGAACATTTCTCCAACGTATAACAAACGAGGAGTTGCATAAAAAGCCTTTTCCGCATCTGTAAACACATTCAGAATATGGATCGGAGTTCTTACTACGGTCTCTTCAGGAACGTAAATGAAAGCTCCGTCCGTAAAAGCTGCATCGTTAAAAGGAGCAAATACATCATCGTCGTAATTTGTAATGGTTCCCAAATGCTCTTTAACTGAATTATTATCAGCGTTAGCAGCAAGGTTACCTACAATAACATTGTTTGGAAGATCTTCAACTGAAGACAATTCTTCGCTGTACACTCCATTTACAAAAACCAATCGGCAATTCATCGCTTCCGGCAGATAATGATCAGAAATATCTCCAACATCAGCTGCATTGGCTTCTTCCAGCTTACAAAACTGACTTTTGGTGATGGATTTCAGATCAACAAATCTCCAGTCTTCATCTTTACGAGTTGGAAATGGAGTGTTTTCGAGATCTTCTCTTCCTCTTTCGTTAATAGCACGAATCGCCACACTTTCAGCGCTGCTTTCCACAGAGCCTGTTATGTACGATAACATCGTGTCTCTTTGGATTACTTCACTCATTATTGAGCCTCACCATTTAGTACTAATTCTTTTTCCAGTGCATCGTATCCGTTCGCTTCAAGCTCTTCAGCTAATTCAAATCCACCTGACTTGATCAACTTACCAGCCATCATCACATGCACATAATCCGGTTTGATGTAGTTTAGCAATCTTTGGTAGTGAGTGATCATTACAATAGCATTTTTATCATTTGCGATCTTATTCACACCATCAGAAACAACTTTAAGCGCATCTATATCCAATCCTGAATCAGTTTCATCTAAGAAAGAAAGAACCGGATTCAACACTGCCATCTGGAATATCTCATTCTTTTTCTTCTCACCACCGGAAAAACCAGTATTGATAGAACGGCTTAAGAATTCATCCTTCATTTCGATCACATCCAATTTCTCTGTGATATAATCTTCAAATTCGATTGGATCTAGTTCTTCACGATCATTTGCTCTGGCGATAGTGTTGTAAGCTTCTCTAAGCAAAGTTTTATTTGTGATGCCCGGAACTTCAACTGGATATTGGAATGCAAGAAATAAGCCCAAGTGTGCTCTTTCGTCAGCGTCCAATTCAGTAATATCTTCACCGTTGAACAGGATCTCGCCCTCGGTTACTTCATATTCCGGATGACCTGAAACTACTTTTGAAAGGGTACTTTTACCACTTCCGTTAGGTCCCATGATTGCATGGATCTCTCCGGCATTAACTTTCAGGTTAACACCCTTTAAAATTTCAATATCTTCGCCTTCAACTTTGGCGTGTAAGTTTTTAATTTCTAACACTATTCTGCTTTTTACTTTTGTTTGTTTATTTAATTTCTTTTTTGCCTGTCATTTCGACCAAAGGCAGTCTATCTTCAATCTCTACCCTACGCTACCTTCCAATTTCACATCAAGCAATTTGTTTGCTTCTACTGCGAATTCAAGAGGTAGCTCTTTCAATACGTCTTTAACAAATCCATTAATGATCATCGAAATGGCATCCTGCTCACTGATTCCACGCTGCATCAGATAAAAGATCTGCTCTTCTCCCACTCTGGATGTTGTAGCTTCATGCTCAACACTACTTGTTGGATTTTCTGATGAGATATACGGGAAAGTATGAGCTCCACATTCTTGTCCGATCAACATAGAATCACAAACTGAGTAATTCTTTGAACCGGTTGCATTCTTGGAGATTTTTACTTCACCTCTGTAACTGTTGTTAGACTGTCCTGCTGAAATACCTTTAGAAATGATCGTGCTCTTGGTGTTCTTACCAAGGTGAATCATTTTAGTACCGGTGTCAGCTTGCTGCTTTTTAGTGGTAACAGCAACTGAGTAAAATTCACCGACTGAGTTATCACCTTTCAATATCACAGATGGGTATTTAAGCGTCACTGCTGAACCAGTTTCCAGCTGAGTCCATGAGATATGAGAATTCTTTCCTTTGCAAATTCCACGCTTTGTAACAAAGTTATAAATACCGCCTTTACCATTTTCATCACCGGAATACCAGTTCTGAATGGTTGAATATTTAATATCGGCATTATCTAAAGCCACAAGCTCTACAACCGCTGCGTGCAATTGATTTTCATCGTACATAGGAGCGGTACAACCTTCTAAATAACTTACACTAGCGCCTTCTTCTGCTACAATCAATGTTCTTTCAAATTGTCCCGAATTCATATTGTTTATACGGAAATAAGTAGAAAGCTCCATCGGGCATTTAGTATTCTTTGGGATGTAGCAAAACGAACCGTCTGAGAATACCGCAGAATTTAAAGCAGAGTAAAAATTATCCCTAACAGGAACAACTGAAGCTAAATACTTCTTAACCAATTCCGGATGTTCTTTAATTGCTTCAGACATTGAACAGAAGATCACTCCTGCTTCAGCTAACTTTTCTTTGAAGGAAGTAAAAATAGAAACGCTATCAAATACCGCATCTACGGCAACTCCGGACAGCATTTTTTGCTCTTCTAACGGAATTCCAAGTTTTTCATAAGTCTCACGGATATTAGGATCAACATCATCCAAGCTATCCAATTGAGGCTTTTTCTTTGGAGCTGAATAATAAAGTAGATTTTCGAAATCAGGTTTATTGTAAGTGGCATTGAACCAAGTTGGCTCTTCCATTTCTTTCCAAGCATGATAAGCTTTAACACGAAATTCAGTCATCCATTCCGGCTCTTCTTTTACTCTTGAAAGCTCACGAACGATCTCTTCGCTGATCCCTTTTGGAAAATCTTCATATTCAACATCGGTAGTAAAGCCATACTTATACTCTTCGCCGATCATCGACTCGAGTTCTTTTACACCGTCGCTTAATTCTTCACTCATGTACGTCTATAATTTTATCTTGATTTACGCTGATATAACCAACTTTAACAGGTCTTCAGTCAGCGTTTTATATGCTTATTTAGATTCTGTCCAAAGATACAAAATATCCGATTCAGAACTAAATTAGATGTGATTGAGAAAGTTTATTGGTGAGATAGATACCGCTGGAATATTGAATCACGAATATTCAATGTTGAAGTGTAGAAATTGAGATTTGATTTATTCCGAGAAATAGAACGAAATTTATTAACAGATATAGAAATCCAAGGACTGAAGTCCTTTCTAGCTTATGGTCTTTGTGATAACTTCGTATATAAGCTAGCATGGGATTCATCCCTGCGAGTTAAAAAGTTCAAACATCAATTACCATCAACGAACACACACAAGCAGTATTCACAATATCATCCCACTCACAACCACGGGAAAGGTCCATCATCGGTTTTGCGAGTCCCTGAATAATTGGTCCTGTTGCTGTAGCTCCGGCCAAGCGTTCAGTGATCTTGTAAGCAATATTACCTG
Organism: Balneolaceae bacterium UBA3186; assembly: GCA_002364085.1. Lineage (GTDB taxonomy): Bacteria > Bacteroidota > Rhodothermia > Balneolales > Balneolaceae > Balneola. Next base: position 191,022 of record DEXK01000011.1, read on the forward strand.
CATCCAGATTCGGAAAAATATATACGTTTGAATTACCCGCTACTTCTGAGTCTGGGGCTTTTCTTTTTCCAACTGATTCTACAAAAGCAGCATCGAACTGAAGCTCTCCGTCTACAGCAAAATCTATATTGTATTCTTTCAATTTCTCGAACGCTTGTTGAACCAGCTCTACCCTTTCGTGTTGAGCACTTCCTTTAGTGCTGAATGAAAGCATGGCAACTTTTGGCTCAGCTCCGGTTATCAATTTGTGTGAGACAGCAGAATCAAAAGCTATGGTAGCTAATTGATCTGAGGTTGGATAAGGAACGACCGCACAATCTCCATAGGAAAATACTTTTCCATCCGGAAAGCTCATCAGGAAAATACTGGAAACCACGTTAGAGCCTTTTTTGAGTCCGATGGTTTGAATAGCTGCTTTCAGAACATCACCCGTAGTTGAAACTGAACCGGCAACACAACCGTCAGCATATCCCGCTGAAACCAAAGAAGCTCCAAAAAACAATGGATCTTTGACTATCTCTAAAGCTTGTTCTTCGGTAATTCCTTTGTGCTTCCTTTTCTGATAAAAAGCTTCTGCAAATTCTTGAAGCTTCTCATCAGTTTCAGGATCAAGAACTTCGATATTCTGAGTTTCAACCTTGGAATCTTTATTTCTGAGAAGAATTACATCAGCCAATTCTTCATCCTGAAGAAACTGAGCAGCTTTAATTACCCGCTCATCGGATGAACGAGGGAGTACAATTCTTTTTTTATGTGATGCGGCTTTTTCTCTAATAGACTCAATGATACTCATATCAGGCAACCAGTAAAAAAATTGATATTGAAGCTAATGCCAAACCGATCCATTGTCTTTTATCAGGTCGATCTTTCCAAAAGATAACGCCTATAAAAGTTCCTGCAAAAACAATGCTCAAATTCACCAAAGGAAACACAATAGACCCAGGAATTTCCTTCAAAGCTAATAAAATAAAATAGGAAGAATACAGATTCACAACTCCCAGTAGAACTCCATAGATCAACTCTTTCCGTTTGAAATTAAATTGACCCCGGAATAAAAGAACAACAGACCCTGTTAAAAAAGCGAAAAAAAATAGTGCTGATAAAAACTGAGATTCATCAAATAGCATTGAAAATTCTCGTTCAAATACCTTTAACCCGGAATCAGAGACCCCTGAAATAAAGAAAAGCAGAATAGGTAATACAGCGAATTTTAGTTGTACCCTCCTGTCTTTTTTTAGAGAGGGAACCAGTAAAATCAAAGATACAAAAGACAGTAATATACCTAGTACCAAGCCTGAAGTAATATCCTCATTATAGATCAAAATACTTAGTAAAATGGGCAATACCAGAGACATACGCATTGCTGTAATACTAATTCCCATCCCGTTTTTATCTATACTTTTGCTGTAGATCATGAAATTGGCGATGAACAAAAACCCAAGAATGGCTGAATGGATCAAAATTGGGATTAGACCTGATTGTTCTTGAAATCCGTTCCAATCAGTCGAGAAAACACTGATCAAAACAGCCACCAAATAGTTGATCACTAAAACGTTGAGCACTCTTAAAGATCTGACTTCAATGAACTTTAAAACCTGAGCAACTAAAAGAGAAAATACAGCACTTAATGAAAGAAACAGAAAGCCCATTAGTCTATAAGACTTAGGGAATCACTACCAAAAAATCTGATATCCTGAGCGGAATTAAAAATACTCCTGGATGTAAAAGAAACATTTCTATCTAAATAATTCTTTATATCAGCCCAGGATGTATTGCCTTTCTTAACAGCATCAGCAAAAAAGTAGGAGAAAATGGAATGTCTCTTTTGAACACCATTTGGTTCTGCATATAAATAAGAGCGTTGATCAGTATTTGAGGAAAAAACAACGTTTGAATTAGGAACATGATTTGTTATTGTAGCGGCAAGCAATGCTAATGCATCTTTATTCGGAGAGCTGTTTACGAAATCCAAGTCAGCAATTATTGATAACTTTTGAACAGGAAGATTAGCAAATCCATCAAAAAATGAATTTAAATCTATTCTTGATGCCAAACTATCTGTTGAGGTACCTAAAAAATAAACTTTATCAGTTTGTGGGTCTATTTCAGCATATCCGTTAAAATAAACTATCAGATCAATTTCTCTGCTATTTACTCTGGAAACCAATCTGTTAAATCCATTCCGAGCTGTTTGTGAACCTGAAATATCCTGAAATTTTATAGTTTGAGTAGGAACTACACCTAAAGCTGTATTTAGATATTTTTCGATCAATTCCCCATCTCTATGAGCATACGCTTTTTCAGCCAGATTACCGCTGTATCCTTGATTAGCAATTAAAAACCCCCACTTTCTTCGGTCATCTTCTGCTAAATTTGGAATATCACGTTCAACATCTACACTTCCAAAAGGCACATTAGGAATAGCCACCACTGAAAGTTCTCTGGAAAATTGAGATGGCCTCCAAATTATGTCTATATCGCTAGCTGAAACCCAGTTTTCGGATATCCCATAAAGTACTTTGATCCAATCACCTTCATCTTCAACTAACTTTAGTTGACTGCCTTGTGCAAGATCAGTGAGAACGTTACTTGAACTGATTCCGGGCTTATTCCTTAACGCAGTTACCTGACTTTTAACAACTACAAATGGTTCAAATATGGATTTTATGGGAACGTTATAACTATACAGACTATCATTGAAAACCACTTCGAGATCAATTGCAATATCTTCATTTCCCGGAAATACATCTGGGTTAAGGTCTTCCAAAAAATTAATCGATAAACTATTATTAGTGATCCTGGAAGTAGCATTGTTTACTAAAACCCGGTCTCCAAATTTAATGGTATATGCAGCAATTTGTTCAGAACTTACCGTGGCGTTTAGAGTATCGGTATCAACGTATTCTCCCGTTTTTCGAAGTAATTTAGTTTCTCCTGTTGGTTTAGGATCACCAATTGGTTTCATATTCAAAAATGAAATCCCTAAAAGTGCAGAACTGGCTCCTAATAAGGCGATTTTCTGTCCTTGCTTGTTATCGTCTGTAAATTTCAGAGCTGTATACCCACCTAAAGCTGATGCACCAATTCCCAAAACCACGTAACCAAATCTTGGTCTGTATTTTTGAATATACCTGTCGGTTTTAACTCGTTGTGCATATTCAAAAGTGTTGGCTGAAAGTAATCTGAATTGAGCAACAGGAAGTTCTGGTGTAATAGAACCTGTTTTTTGCAGAAAAAGTTTAGAGTCCAGTAATTTGTAATTTCCCCTATCCACTTCTTCTTGATTTTCAACGATCCAAGTAGTTGTAGAACATCCATAAAAGAACAGGAATGAACTAATCAATATGAGCTTAATAGTTTTATTCATTATGCCCAAGGAGTTTGTTTTGAAGTAGTTGCAATTTTTGCTGAATCGATTGCTATAACAAGCTCTTCATTTGTTGGAATTACATAAACACCAACCTTGGAATTTTGTGTACTGATCAATGGGTTCTCTCCCGATAATTTATTTTTGGCTTCGTCAATTTCAATTCCCAACGAATCCATATCAGAAAGTATTTTAGACCGAATTAAAGTAGAATTTTCTCCAATACCCCCGGTAAAAATAATGGCGTCAACTCCGTTAAGTGTTGCAATATATGAACCAATATATTTTTTAGCTCTGTAACAAAAAACGTCTATAGCTTCTTTTGAACGCTTATCACCATCTTCTGCTTCGGCAATTAGATCTCTCATATCTGCTGCATATCCACTAAGCCCAAGAAGTCCACTGTGTTTATTCAATAATGCATGAACATTAGCCAAAGATAACTCCTCTTTCTCTATGAGGTAGAACAATATAGAAGGATCAATATCTCCAGATCTTGTCCCCATTACCAATCCTTCCAAAGGAGTAAATCCCATACTAGTATCTATTGAATTTCCATCTTTGATAGCAGTTATTGAAGCTCCGTTTCCTAAATGACAGGTAATGATCTTTGATCCTTTTTTCTCGCCACCACTTAATTTATAGTACATTCTACTTACGTAGTAATGCGAAGTTCCATGAAATCCATATCTACGGATCTTATAGCGCCTGTACAACCTGTTTGGAATGCCGTATAAATACGCTTCAGCCGGTAAGGTCTGATGAAATGCGGTGTCAAAAACAGCTACATGAGGTATATCCGGCAATTGTTCTTTTGCTGCACGGATACCCTGCAGATTTGGAGGATTATGAAGTGGTGCTATATCAAATGCTTCTTGTATGGCTTCTTCTACATCTTCATCGATTAGAACTGAGTCTTTAAACGTTTCACCACCGTGTACTACTCTGTGCCCTACCGCTTCTATTTCATCTAATGAACCCAGATAATCGTTCTCAGCAGAAACAAGCAATTCCATTACTGTTTTTAGAGCAATTGTATGGTTATCCAGAGCCATCGACTTTTTTACAGGCTTTTCATCTTTCCATTCTTGTCTCACAATTGAAGTTACAGCCCCAATTCTTTCAACCAAGCCTTTACAAAGCGTTTCTTTGTCTTCAGTATTGATCAGCTGATACTTAATGGAAGAACTGCCACAATTAATAACAAGTACTTTCATATCAAAGTGAAATTACAGCACCAAACCCTAAAAGGTGTCTGAATTTAAAATTTGAATCTCCTGCATCAGGTTCTGAAATCCAAAATGGAACTTCATATCTTAGAGCAAAGCCTCTTGGTTTACCTAAAAAATCAGGAATATTTAATGAAAACTGAAGACCGATTCCTGCATCAAGTAACACAGGGTTATCTTCAAATACAGTACCTGCATCAGCAAAAACATAGCTTTTTAAAAACACAAACTCACCGATCATTCCTTCTTTAAGCGCTTTGCTAACGGGGTTTGGAAATTCGAATTCTGAATTTACAGCTACAATTGAATTAAAGCCTTGAATTGAAAGGTTAGAAAATTTTGTGTCAGTATAGCCTCTCAAATTCCCGCTTCCTGAAACATGAGCAAAACCATTATCTAACCAATTGGTTGGAATGGTTCCATTTGCTCTGCTTACTCCATTCCCTAACCATAAAATCGGTTGAGCAAAACTTGCTGTATATAAATACTCATTAGAAGTATTTTCAGAAGTAAAACCACCAAATACTCTAACGCCAAATGCAAAGTGTTCATTGAGTGAAAATACATCCCATGCTTCCATATTCAGTACTGAAAAAGAAGGACTTGAAGGGTTTACGTTTTGCTGAAAGTTGATATTGCTTTCAAAAACACTTTCTTCAGATTCATTGTGGATTTGAACATTTACTCCCAATAATGATTTCCAACTTGATGACCACTGAATCGGGTAAGGGCGATAGTCAGCGTCAAACATCTTTTCTTGACTATAAGAAAATGCTATTTCTTTGTATTTAAGTTCATTAAAGCCGTTTTGCCAGCGTTTATTTAACTGGATCAAATGCCTAGCAAAACCAGTTCTTATACTGGAAATGATCTGAACACTTCCCTCTTCCCCAAAATCCGAAATAGATTTAATAGGCTCGGTAAAACTCAAATAATAAGAAACTGGGTTTTCCGGAATTTTTGTACCCAACCAAATCCCCGCATCAAGTCTGTGGGGTCCGTCTTTGAACGAGCCTTCATATTCACCCAGAACCCGAATTCCAAGCCTTACTCCATCTTCACTATTAAACCAAACATCCGGAGCAGGAATAAACCTGTACTTGCCGTAGTCATCTTGTGATAATATTTCAGTACTGAACATACCCAATACCATCAATAAACAGGAAAACTTAATTATTTGATATCTATGATCCACTCTGGAAGTATTTGTTGGTTAGTTAAAATATCATCTATCATTTTAATTAATCGCCTTTGTTCAGGCCAATGAATGTATTCATTGATTTGATCAGCTTTAACCCAATAATAGCCTGAATGTTCATCATCAAGGCTTATGTTATCATCGTTCGAATCCATTTGTGCTGCAAAAGCCGGAATATGATGTATGGTATCAGAACTATGTTCGTAAAAGTTATTCAATGATGGTACAGTCCAGAATTTGATGGGTGATATTGAAATTTCTTCTTTCAACTCCCGTAAAGCAGCTTTCCAATATTGCTCGTTTTCCTGAACTTTTCCTCCTACCATCCGCCATTGATGTGCATATATCTTTTTGGATGAGCGTTTTAAGATCAAAAACTCAACATTCTTGCCATCTACTCTATAAGGATATACATCAATTAGCTTTTTCAAAGCTGGATAGATTAGATTTCAATTTTTTTGATCTCTAACTCTAACTCACCGGCAGGAACTTTCACCTGAACTACATCTCCAATTGCTTTCCCAACCAATGCTTTTCCAATTGGTGACTCAATGGAGATTTTACCTGCTTTAAAATCTGCTTCATTAGGTGAAACCAACGTGTATTGCATCTCTTTGTTTACTTTTTTATTCAGAATGGTCACTTTTGTCAAAACACGCACCTGTGATAAATCAAGTTCAGAAGCATCTAATACTCGTGCATTTGCCAGGATGTCTTCAAGTTTTGTGATACGATCTTCCATATGTCCCTGAGCTTCTTTCGCAGCATCGTATTCGGCATTTTCACTTAAATCTCCTTTTGCTCGTGCTTCAGCTATATCTTCAGCAACTTCTTTTCTACCTCTTGTTTTAAGGTCTTTTAATTCTGCATCTAGCTTATCATACCCTTCTTGTGATAAATATTGGATCTTACTCATGATCTACTTTTTCTTAAGTTTCTGAAATAAAAAGAAGAGCGCACCTTGCGGCTGCCCTTCAACCAAAACAAAATAAGAGTAAAAGGGCTGTTTTTCTAGTTTTAATTCTCAGCAATTGCCGAGGTAGTGTTATCTGCTGAACTATCTGATTTTCTAAGGAATTTGACAGCCAGAATTATGGATAAAAGAATCAATATTGAAGCCGTTACAAAAGCAGCTCCAGGAAGCTCAAAAGGTGCCGAATCGGAAGTAAAATACCCGAATAAACCGGTCATCATTGGTGGGCCAAATATTGCTGTAAAACTAATAAGACTGGTCAATGCTCCCTGCAGTTCTCCTTGTTGATCATCGGGCACTTTGTTTGAAATTATGCCTTGTAATGAAGGTGTTGCCAGCCCTCCCAAACAAAACGGAGCAATCATAAACATCAAAATTAAACCTGAAGGAGCAAAAGCAAACCCTAGAAACCCTAAACAATACATTAACAACCCAAAATAGACTGATTTAACTTCCCCGATTTTTGGAATTATTACACGTGTAAGCCCTCCTTGAACAATAAATACGCTTACACCTACCACACCAAGGCTGATCCCAACCATTGCTTCATTCCAACCAAATTGGAGCATTGTGAAATATGTCCATGTACTTTGTGTTGCATGAGATGATAAATAGATCAACCCAAAAATAAGGATCAAGCCACCAATCCCCGGAAATTGTCTTAAATGTTTTAAGGCTCCTAGTGGGTTTGCTCTTTTTATGTCAAATGCTCGTCTTTTTTCGGGTGGTAATGATTCCGGAAGAATAAAATAACCGTACAACACATTCACAAAAGTAAGACCTGCTGCTGCAAAAAAAGGAACTCTTGATCCTAACTGTCCCAGCAAACCACCGACAACAGGTCCAATTATAAAACCTAAACCGAATGCTGCTCCAATCAACCCAAAGTTTTGAGCTCTTTTATCCGGCTCACTAATATCTGCAATATAAGCACTGGCCGTAGTATGGCTTGCTCCCGTGATCCCGGAAATCAATCTTGCCACAAAAAGCCAAAATATAGTCGGTGCAAATCCAATAAGAATATAATCGATTCCGAAACCCAGCAAGGAAAACAAAAGAACGGGACGCCTTCCAAATCTGTCGCTTAATCCACCAATTACTGGAGCAAATACAAACTGTGTAAATGCGTATACAAACATCAGCCATCCACCATAAATCGCAGCTTTGCTTAAACCCTCTTCCGTAAGTTCTACTATCAAAGAAGGAATAACGGGAATAATGATACCCAGACCGATCACATCTATTAAAACAGTGATAAAAATAAAAGTTAGTGCAGCTTTGCGCGGTTCTTTAGACATGGTATAAATTTGTGCCCAATGATAGGCTTTTGACTTCCTAATTGGAAGCAGGAATCTAATGTAAAAGTACTGGTTTATGTGAGCTGATTGTTCGGGTATAAGTGTAGATGTTAGATAAATCGCCCTTAGTATTTAAAACGACGAAGCCCCTTTTTTCCTAACAATTCAGCCGCAGAACTAACAGTCCTTGCTTGCCTATGCTGAAACTCAGCGCAAGTAGTCTTATTTATAAACGAGTTTAAAGCAAAAAACAAAAATCTCCCTTAGAAGGGAGACCGATCGAACACTTGTGTGAGATCAGAGGGATGTTGTGCAGTTTCTGAGCTTATAAACTGCCCCCCAAATAACGCAAGCGTCTCGCTTGTGCATTTCTTGCAAAACATTCGTCCAAGCGTGACGCTTGAACTAGAAAGGGAGCTAACTCACTCTACCCCAAAACACTTCAAAGAATCCGCACAAAAGTATGTATTAGTTTCTATTTTAGGACAAACAAAAGTGAAGATGCCCAAAAAACTAACTACCAAAGAAATACTTGAAGAGAACCTGTCTCAAAAGCCGCCGGCTAAATTAGCTGAGGTAAAAGTGATCCTTCATAACATTAGAAGTCTGCATAATGTAGGTTCTGTTTTTCGTTCTTCGGATGCATTCGGGGTTTCTGAATTGATCCTTACCGGATACACTCCCACTCCTCCCCGACCTGAGATCAATAAAACAGCCATTGGAGCGGAAGAATTTGTTGAATGGAGAAATTTTGAAACGGCTACTGAGATCATTGAATCGCTCAAAGAAGATGGATATTCCATTTTAGGAATGGAGCAGACTACAGGAAGTATTTCCCTCAATAAACTTGATGTTAATAACTACAATAAGATCTGTCTGGTGATGGGAAATGAAGTCACCGGTATCGATTCCGAAATTCTCGAATTGATGGACGAATTTGTAGCCATCCCACAGTTTGGCCAAAAGCACTCACTTAACGTTTCGGTAGCCGCTGCGGTGATGTTATATGCGTTGTTGGAAAAATTGAGCTGATTAATTACAACCCTGACAGGGTTCTAATGTACCATCTACAAACCCTGTCAGGGTTATTACAGGACAAAGTCATCTCGCAGCGTATGCCCGAGATCTGGATCTAGTTGAAGCTTACCGTCTATTATTACAATTCAGATTCCTGCCCTGCCTATGTCGCAGGCAGGCTTCGCAGTAATGAATTTAATTATAAGATGTTAAAGACCTCCTCTGTCTCCTCCTACAACAGGAGGAGAACTCGTTGATAAAATTTTCAATATGCTTGGGATTTCCCCTCCTTATCCAAGGAGGGGCGAACTACTTACTGCCCAACAATTTGTTTCGGAATTGGGGAGGTCCAAATCTTGCTCTGCCTCGACTGGAATTAACCCTGTCAGGGTTATAAACTCGAGAAACTTAACCTAGCTCTTTATCACATTTTAAGTTTTTGAGCCTCGGATTAATCAGATAGCCGGATTAAATCTGTAATTCAAAATTGATAGTATGTGAGTTACTTATTTATTCAGCAAAAGCTATTCATTAACAAAAAAGTATTAAAATCCGAAACTGATTTCCCTATTTCCTTGTTAGACAAATAGAACAAAGAAAAATTTAATCTAACTACACAAAATGAGTTTGAAAGAGAAGACAATCAGCGAAGTAGAAAACAGAATCGAAAAAATTGAAAGAGCTATTGCAAAAAATGGCGTTGGTTCAAACTATTTATCTAAAGCTGAACGTGTTCAGAGAGATCTTAACATTGGGCTGGCTTTGGGTGGTTTAGCATTACTTGCTGGAGCAACGGCTTGGGTTTTAACTTCAAGGGACAGTAAGTAATCTACTTATCATTTTAAAATCCGACGATGATTTAAAAGTTATCGTCGTTTTTTTGAAGTAGATAATGTTTCGTTTTCAAAGTTTTAGCAGTGATATTTTTTTCGTTACCATAGTTTAGTCCAAGGAAAAATATTGGACCTAAAACTCCTTTAGGTATTTCATGACTTAAAAACGGAAGGACTTAATGGACCTTCTTTTACTACGTCCAATTCCTGAAATCATTCCACCATTTCGAAAGTTTCTTACCTCCGATAAAAAGTAGAATTCCAATGATCAATTGAATCACTCCCCCAAAGATTATGGTGAGAGTGCGAAAATTTTTCATATCAGGATTATTGGGGTAGATAAAATTCATTTGGATAACTGAACCAATACTATTGAACAAACTTTGTATCGACCAATAAACAATGAGCAAACCAATTGAAGAAAAAATAACAGCCGAGAATTTCTGATAGTTATCGATCTGAAAGTCCCCTTCATCCGACTTAGGTGTCATGAAATCTGCAATGCGTTCAGATCCCAAAAATAAAACTACTGATAGAATTACATATATCCCGATGTTCAGAAAATAATACCAGCTTTCTGAGAAGTTTGAATACTCATCAAGTAAAAAAGAAGGAATAACCTCTAAAGAAAATATTGCTCGTATTAGCACAAATAACGAAAGAATACGAATGGATAGAATAGTTAGTTTTTTCATAAATGTAGTTTGAAGTTTCTGGTTAAGGGGAGCATGAGCTTTAATTGGTCATTCCGCAGCAGAGGTATGAAATGAAGTTGAACGAGGATAAACTTAAATATCATCAGGTAATTTAAAATCCCATCTAATTGATCCATCAGCAAAGACTGTGCTATTTTTTGACTCAAATAATTGCGTTCCTGGAATGAGCTGAATCTTCCCTTTAGTTTCCCTAATCAGATAAAGCAAACCACATAATAAACCAGCAACTGATTTAAGTGCTGTTTCTAATGTAGCTTCACTATAAAATCTATTACGTTCATGTTTCACATTGTTATAACTTTTCCACCAATCTGGATTTCCACCAGTATTCCAGTCTGACCAAGGACTTAGTTTTATATCATATCTTGAAAGATTAACATCCATAGAATGAAATTGTGGATATTTTTCTAAAATTACTTCTCGGTAATCATTTATGTTGCATACTTTTTTAGCAGATATTTTATTACAAAGTATTTTCGCTATTACATCAAATTCTGAAGCACTTGCTAATATTATCTTTGCAAATTCGATGGAGTAGGTTTTAAAATTATCTGTTGAAAATTCAACGAAACGACTTGTTTTTACCAAATCATCTTCAATTGCTAAAAAGTATTCCCAGTAATGCTGATGCTCCATATTTTTATTTTTGGGTAGTTTTCTTAATCATTGTTTTGCAATTCTTTCTTTATGCCTTTTAAAAGTAAAATTACAGACTCCATGAATTTGAATAAAAAAGAAAACAATATTGTATTTACTCCGATTGTGAGAATTATTGAAAAATATTCTTCAATAAATAGTGCTATAAATGTAGCAGAAATTCCAAGTGTTAAAAAAACTATAAATAAAACCTTGAATAAAGTTTCTCCATAGTTGATTTTCGTATTACCTAGCTGTCTATTCCGCATAGAAGGTAAATTTTTCGCATTTCTGTTCATAAGTTTGTCTATAATTTTCTTTAAAAAATTAGTCTAAGATATTTTTAGATAACTATTACATCCCCACTAAAATAAACAAAATCAGATAAGAAACACCTAATCCCTTAAACCAACTCCCCGATCTTCCCATAGATCATATCTAACTCATCTTCTGTAATACAATACGGAGGCATCAGGTACAACACATTTCCAAGCGGACGAAGTAATAATCCATGATCCACGCATTCTTTTTTGATGCGTGAAGCTACGGAATTCAGATATCCGCCCTCTTCTTCGTTGATGATATCCATCGCAGCAATGGTTCCTTTAACTCTGAATTTTTCTAGTCGTGGATGACCAGCCAGCTTTTCCAGATGTTTGGTGTGAATGGCTTCCATTCCTTTGAATACAGGAGCATTTTCTCTCAATAACTTCCAGGAGGCAATTCCTGCGGCACAACCCAATGGATTTCCGGTATAACTGTGTCCATGCCAAAAGGTTTTTATCGGATCTGAAGAATTGAAGCTTTCGTAGATCTCGTCACTACTCACTGTAACCGAAAGCGGCATGAATCCGCCCGTAATTCCTTTACTCAGGCAAATGATGTCCGGCTGCACTTGCGCTCGCTTACAGGCAAAATAATCGCCCGTGCGACCAAATCCCGTCATTACTTCATCAAACAGAAGCAAAGTATCGAACTGACGGTTGCTCCAGTGGACTTTTTGGAGAAACTCTTCGGAACACATTCGCATCCCTCCTGCTCCCTGAACCAACGGCTCCATCAGAATACCGGCATATTTCTCCGGATACTTGGTGAGCAAACCTTCTAATTCTTCAATGACTGCATCTTCTTTATTCGCCCGATTCTCATCTCCGATCCATGTTTCCGGATACGGGATCACTTCCACATCAAACATCCAGTCTTTGAATACATCGGTAAATATAGAACGCTCTCCGGCCGACATCGCTCCCAACGTATCTCCGTGATATGCTCCTTCAAAACAAATGAAAGTCTTTCGCTCCTGACCAATATTCTTCCAGTACTGATAAGCGATCTTCATTCCTACTTCCACAGCGGTAGATCCATTATCGGAAAAGAATACCTTGTTTAAATTCTTAGGCAATTCCTGAGTGATCAACTCCGCTAACTGCTCTGCAGGATCGTGCGTAAATCCGGCAAAGATCACGTGTTCCAGCGTTTTAGCCTGCTCATAAATGGCTTTTGCGATATCCGGATGAGAATGTCCGTGCATATTCACCCACCAGCTCGAAATACAATCCAGAACCTCTCTTCCGTCTTCTAAGGTGAGATAAGCTCCCTTTCCGCTCTTTACCTTAAGAGGCTCAGGTGCATCTTTGATGATCGTAAATGGATGCCAAACGTTTTTCATGGTGAAGAATTAAAAATGTAAGATTAAAGATGAAAAATTCCCCTTTCTGTCATATCGAGCGGAGCGAGATATCTAAAAATAGCTTTCAAAGAGATGTTTAGATTTCTCATATACATTCGAAATGACAGAGGTAATTTTTCATCTTTAATTTTTAATTAAAAGTTTGTTTAAAAGCTTTGCGTAATGATTCGGAATCAACATTCTGAAGAGTTTCGATCTCGAATACATCAATCTTTCCAAATCTTTCAATCGTTTCTTTGTTGGATGGATGTTTTTCGCCGTTGAGGACTACTGCAAAGACTTCGATTCCGCGATCTCTGAGTGCTGCCAGTGATAATAAAGTATGATTCAACGTTCCCAAACTACTTCTAGCCACCAGTAAAACCGGAATGTTTAATTGCTCGATCATATCCAAAACGGTGTGTTCCCAGTTAATAGGCACGATCAATCCACCGGCTCCTTCTACGATCAAATGTTTTGTGTCAAATTCAGGCAATTCGAAATCATTCAGAGAGATCTTAACTCCGTCGATGTCTGCAGCGGCATGTGGACTCATAGGCGTTTCCAATCGATATCTCTCCGGGATTATCCTTGAGGGATCAGCTTTCGAAACTCTTTGTACAAATTCAGTATCGGTTTCTTCATCCAGTCCTGCCTGAATCGGTTTCCAGTAAGTTGCATCCAAAGCAGACATCATCATGCCTGAAACCAATGTTTTACCAATTCCGGTGTCTGTTCCGGTAACAAAAAATTCTTTCGGAAATTCCATCACATATCTTTTTTAGCTGCTAAATAGACCACGTGCCATTTTACTTTAACTTCATTGGAAACTTTCTCATCCCAAAACTTAGTTAATAGCTTTAATTGTTTAGCAGTTAATTGTTTACCTGTTTTAGATTTACGAACTCCGATCTCTTTCAAATGCTTGAAAAAATCCATAGAGTTATCAAATTCCTGATACAGATCGTTCTCGTAATAGTCTACCTGAACAGGATTCATCGACAGCTTTATCACCACCTCTTCCACATCCGGAAATGCATTAGCCGTAAAAGGCAGTCCGAGTTCCAAACAGTTGGAATACCATTCTTCAAAAGTATGATTACCGGGGAATGTACAGAGCAGAAGTCCGCCCGGAACAAGCAATTCACTTAGTTTTTCTAAACCTATGGAAGTGTCTTTAAACCACTGAGCGGCAAAATTACTTACGATGAGACTGTATTTGGGTTCTGAATCAGAGACCTCATCCACATTCAATGTTTTGAAAGTGACAGAATCGTTTAACAATCCTTTTTCTGCGAGTTGATTCTCACAAAATGAAATCATTCCCGGAGCCACATCGGTTATTAATTTCTTACGATCGGGAAATTCCTTGATGATCTGTTCCGATAAAAATCCTGTACCACAGCCCACTTCCAGAATATCTCCGGCAGGAAGTGTGTCTTTCCAGGGCAAGAGCGACGAAATGAGTCCGGTCGCTACTTTTTGCTGGATCTCGGCCTTCTGATGATACTGCTCAGCAGCTTCAGAGAACGTTTCGGCAATACTTTTTGATGAAATAGTTTGTTCAGCGGTTATTTTCATAGCGCTCAAAAATAGGAATGATTGAGCACAGATACGACCAACAATCTTTCGGATTTATGAATGGCAATGCATGGCCCTCATTCTCAAAGACCTTTACAAATTTCTTATTGTAATGGCCGTCAAGCATGTTTTCTCCTCTAGGCTCTAAGAGGATCTTGTCTTCTGCACTGTCGATGGCAACCATGGTGGAACCAAAATCCAGATCGATGAGCGGGAATCGGGTATTTCTGAGTTTCTTCAGGTCTTCAAGCAACAGTTCTTTATTCAGATCAGATGGTATCTCCGCTTTGAATTCCGAAGGATGAAAACAGTTTTTATAAAAGTTGTTCAGAACTTGTTCAGGATCAGCTTCAAATCCTTTGATCATGGTTTCAAGACCCTTTATGCTAATAGCATTCAAACTTTTATTCTCAGGGTGAAAGTCTCCGAATCCATTAAAAATGACGAGTAGATCTGCCTTACTTAGCACCGCTGAATTACTCCAATGCAGTCCGTATGAATGTGTAAATACTACTCTGAATTTTGTGTCTGCATCAAACCTTGGATAAAACGGCTTTCCGATATAGCCCCGATTGGCAGGTTTTAAAGGAATGCTATCCGGAATTACAGAAGCTAATTTATTCCAAAAATCCTTATTAATTCCCCATCCGTGATAGGCCAGTATTTCTACTTTCTTTTCCAATCAGCCAGTTCCTTTAAAAGTTTATCCAGATGTTCTTTTGTGTGCTTTACTGAAAGTGTAATTCGTAGTCTTGAAGCATCTTTCTCCACCGTAGGTGGACGAATAGATGAAACCCATAATCCTTTTTCTTTCAACTGATTAGATAATTCAACTGTTTCCTTCTCATCCCCAATAATGACCGGTATTATTTGGCTGTCTGAAGCAGCAGTATCGAAGCCAAGTTTTTGAATTTCAGTCCTTACATACTCTACATTATTCATCAACTGAGTTCTTTCCTGATCCATTTCGGGAATCAGATCAAGAGCAGCATCAATGGCTCCAATCACATTAGGCGGAAGTGAAGTTGAATAAATAAATCCACCTGCAAAATTGATCAGGTAGTCTTTCATTTCTTTTGAACAAAGAGCATAAGCACCAAACGATCCAAAAGCTTTTCCAAACGTGCCCAAGGAAATATCTATCCCTTCCTTTCTGAAGTTCAACCCCAGACCTTTTTCTCCAAGAACCCCAACCGCATGAGCATCATCAGAATAAAGTAAAGCACTATACTTTTCAGAAATCTCAATCAATCGATCGATATCATTTCGATCCCCATCCATACTGAAAACCGTTTCTGAAACGATCCAGATTCGATTGTAACGATCGCTGCCTGCACTCTTGAGTAATTCCTCAAGATGATCATAGTTATTGTGCTCAAAGCGTTTAAAAGCAGCCCTACTGAGGATAGCTCCCTGAATCAGGCTGTTATGGATTTTTTTATCAGCAATGATCAAAGAATTTCGATCTGCTAGTGCGGGAAGGATACTCGTATTTGCCTGAAAGCCCGAATTAAATAGAATGGCTTCTTCTGCATTAAATAATTTAGCCAGTTTTTTCTCCAGTTCTGAATGAATTGAAAGTGTGCCTGTTACTAATCTGGAAGCACCAGAACCTACTCCATACTTAGAAGAATATTCATTTGATCTTTTTATCAACTCAGGATGGTGGCTGAGCCCCAAATAATCATTAGAGGAGAAGTTTATGTACTCAGCATCATCATTTTTGATAATGTGAGCACCTCCCTGATTCTCCAGTGGCTTTAAAGTACGAAACTGATGCTCTTGCTTACGTTTCTCAAGAGCATCGTTTATAAAAGAATGTTTGTCTTTTTTTTCACTCAATTAGCTGGATCGTTGATTCCAGGTTGAATCACTCTCAAATGTTCTACCCATAGCTCTGAATTGACGAATAAAAGGGAGCTTCTTCCTCACCGATGGAGCGAATTGTGAATATTCGATCATAAATAACCGGTTTGTAGCCGGATCATAATAGGTGAAATTTACAAAAGGTCCGCCCATAGCTGCGTTTGTCATTGTCCACCAACCCTGGGTTTCGTAAGCCAAATAACGCCCTTTTTGAAAGCTGTTTACTCTCATTTTAATTCGGTCATTATACTCGGTAGTTACATATTTTTCTTCTGTGCTGCCTTTTATGTATTGCTGATTAAGAGAATCTCGTGTTGCATTGATCCAATCGGAATCAAGAAAATTGATATCTGTCACATCATCTTTCCACCAAACCCAAAACCATCGGTCATTGATCTCGAGATTTCTACGGAATGAAAGAAAGTCACTGGTATCTATTCGGGCTATATAATCATGCTGAACTCTTACCTTAAAGCCGTGTTGAGCCCACATCGAATCGGAATATTGAGTTTGCTCTTTCTTCTCGAAGACATCATAAGTCCATCTGCTGAGTTCTCTTTCCAGCACATCTGCCATCAAGGAACGCTCTGAGTTAATGATCTTTTCTGCAAGTGCTGAATCTGAATTAGAACTTAATATCAATGCGTATTGATCTTTGTACCATTGATCTTTAATTGGAAATGCAAAGCTCTCACCATTTCTTACCTTTTGTTCTACACCTGCATCAAGAAAACCACGAATCGCTCTTGAAACATCAGTAGAATCATCAAGAACCCCTGCAAAGATCACATTCTTCATTCCTTTCAATCGATCTAATTGCGAATTTGAACGAATATCGGTGAATGACAGATCGTAATTTTCTTCAGGATTTAACATGTGAAACTGATACTTCCCGTAAGTAGCTCTGATTGCTTCCGCAGTTTTACTGTCAAATTGAGTAGAATCCATAACTACAATTATTTCGTTTATGGCTCCCTGGGCTCTTGACCTGAAATCTCCTTCACATGCAGTTAATATTAAAGCGGCAATACAAGTGAAAAGTGTAACTGTTTTACGAATAGACATATTTGTAAGATTAATTTCCAAATTTCAATGAATGAACAAATTCATAAAGCTCTTGTTTCCATTCAGCTTTAGGATACGAATTTTTGATGGTATTAATTAAAGCACTTCCAACAATAAATCCATCGGCATTTGATGCGATACGCTGAGCATCTTCATAAGACTTAATACCAAATCCAACCATGATGGGATTTCCAACAATGTTTTGATTTACTCGCTCGATGAATCTATCGACGGAATCAGAAACTTCGTTGCCATCTCTTGCCCCGGTAACGCCTGTAACAGAAACACAGTATACAAAACCATCGGATTTTGAGTCAGCTAATTTCATGCGAATATCTGTGCTGTTGGGAGCTACAAGATGTATGATCGGCAAGTTATTAGCTTTTGCATGGTTTTCTATAATTTCATCTTCATCAACGGGAATATCAGGCAAGATCAATCCATCCACACCTGATCTTGACGCTTTTTCACAAAATTCCTGAACACCGTAACGCAGAACGGGATTCATATAACCCATCAGAATAATAGGTATCTCAGATTTCTTTCTGATCTCTACAACCATTTCAAAGATCTTGTCGATGGTAATTCCGTTTTTGATAGCGATATCACTGGAATACTGAATGGTTGGACCATCGGCTAAGGGATCACTAAACGGCATTCCCAGTTCGATCATATCCGCTCCGTTCTTTTCCATTTCCAAAACGATCTCAACGGTAGATTCCAGGTCAGGATATCCGGCTGTAATGAATAAGCTCATGAGCTTTTCATCAGCTGCTTTTTCTTTAAACTTTTGTGTAATTCTGTTCATTTACTGCTATTGATGCCAGCGAAAACCTGAAGGATTTCGCTTGTTTAAATTTTTCTAGTTGTCATTCAGAGCGATAGCGATGAATCTGCACGTTTACTTATTTGTGAAGATCCGTCTCCCGAAGTTTCGGGATCAGGATGACTTTTCTTAATTAATATTTTTAGTGATTTTGTGTAATTATGTTCAACTAAAGTTAAGTTTTGTCATTTCGAACGGATGTAAGAAATCTGAATATCTTATTAAAGGAAATCTTTAGATCTCTCTTTGCTCGCTATGACAGCAAATTGTTACAAATTTTCTGATATTGTTCCCATATCCTTATCTCCTCTGCCCGAACAGTTTACGATAACTACCTGATCTTCTGTTGTAGTTGGCATCAGGTCTTCTAACCATGCAAATGCATGGGCAGTTTCCAATGCCGGAATAATTCCTTCTTTCTTGGATAGCAACTTCACTGCTTCCATTGCTTCATCATCTGTAACCGCATTATACATTACTCTACCAGTGTCATGTAAATGAGAATGTTCAGGTCCTATACCAGGATAATCCAATCCTGCACTTATAGAATGTGCGAGTTCTATCTGTCCGTTTTTATCATGGAGCAAATAACTCATTGAGCCATGAAGAATTCCCGGCGTTCCTTTTGTGATAGTAGCAGCGGTTTTACCTGAATCAACTCCGAATCCGGCTGCTTCAATTCCTATAATATTCACTGATTCATCTTCAATAAACGGATAAAAGAATCCCATAGCGTTCGATCCTCCGCCCACACAAGCAATCAAGTAATCCGGAAGTTTTCCTTCTGCCTCCATGATCTGTCGCTTTGTTTCGTCGCCAATAACACGGTGAAAGTTTCTAACCATCATCGGGTAAGGATGCGGCCCAACTACCGAGCCGATGATATAAAAAGTATCTTCTACATTAGTCACCCAATCCCGAATGGCTTCATTAGTGGCGTCTTTGAGGGTTTTAGAACCACTTTCCACACTTCTTACCTCCGCTCCAAGTAAATGCATTCGGTCTACGTTCAATTTTTGGCGAACCATATCTTCCGCGCCCATGTATACCACGCATTCCAGACCAAACTTAGCACAAGCTGTGGCAGTAGCAACTCCATGCTGTCCCGCTCCTGTTTCAGCGATAATGCGTTTTTTACCCATTCTCTGAGCTAAAAGTACTTGTCCGATCGCATTGTTGATCTTATGAGCACCAGTATGACAAAGATCTTCTCTTTTCATGTAGATCCGGGCTTTCCCGTAGTGCTCTGTTAACCTGTTTGCGAAAGTTAGCTTTGTAGGCCTGCCTACATATTCATTGAGCAATTCATTTAATTGTGAATTGAACGAAGGATCATTTTTTGCTCGTTCATATTCTTCTTCTAAAGCTTTTACTGCTGGAATAAGTATTTCAGGTACAAACTTCCCTCCGTATTGTCCGAAATAACCTCTGGAGTCAGGTTGTTGGTATATAATTTTGGTTTCTTCAGTCATTGTTAAATTAATTTGTCATGTCGATTGAATCCGATGAAATCGGAAGATTGAGACATCTAAAATTTATTTTGCTTTTTCTAAGCCTGTAAGATTTCTCGGTCATCCTCACTAGGTCAGTTTTCATCTCGAAATGACAAGAAAGGCTATTTATACTATGATTTATATTCATCCTAAATCAGCTCTACAGGTTTAACTGTATTCACAAATATTTCCATTTTCTCCAGGTCTTTTAAACCCGGTTCTTCTTCAATACTACTTGAAATGTCAACAGCATATGGATCCAAAGTGTCAATAGCTTCTTTTACATTATCAGAATTCAATCCGCCGGATAAGAAAAATGGTTTTGAAGTCAGGTCTTTGACAATATCCCAATCGAAGGTTTTGCCTGTTCCTCCCCATTGATCTCCGACTTTAGTATCAAAAAGAAAGAAATCGACCACATCGTTATACTGATCGATCTTTTCCTGTAAAGTTTTCTTTGTTGAATCCAGAGTAATATGAATTGCTTTGATGATCGGTTTTTCGATCAATTCACAATATTCCGGTGTTTCATTTCCGTGAAGCTGAACAAGATCCAATCCTGTCTCCTTTGCTGTGGCATTTACTTCATCAAGCGGTTGGTTGACAAATACACCAACTTTTTCAGGACCTTCCAGCCAGTTAATGATAGCTCCGGCTTTAGCAGGTTCGATAAACCGTGGACTTTTGTTATAAAAAATGAATCCCAAATAGTCTACAAACAAACCGGATGCAAACCTACCGTCTTCGAGATTGGTAATTCCGCATATCTTGATTTTTGTTGATTTACTCATTGATCAAATTCTTTTCAAAAATTTCATTTCCTGACTCAATTAATTCTTTTACAGCGTCTCCGGGATCATTCTGTCTCATAAAATATTCACCTATCAAAGCGGAATGAATACCTTCTTTTCTCAGTAGAGCCATATCTTTTCCGGACGACAAACCACTTTCTGACACTAAAATCGTTTCTTCCGGTGCTTGCTGAAGGATTTTGATCCCACGATGCACATCTACTTCAAAATTCTTTAAATCACGATTGTTGACGCCCAGAATCTCTACCTGGTTAAAGTCTAACCTATTAAAGTCTGCCTGGTCATAACATTCAACCAAAGCTGATAATTCGAATTCTTTAGCAGCCGCTAGTAATTCATTCAATTGACTACCATCCGTAATAGCCACGATAATCAAAACGGCATCTGCGCCAAAAGCTCGGGCTTCTTTGATCTGAAACGGATCAATAATGAAATCTTTTCTTAGCAAAGGAAGGTGAACTCGTTTTGAGATAGCATTCAGATATTCCAAATCTCCCATAAAAAATGGTTTATCTGTCAATACAGAAATTGCTGAAGCTCCGCCTTCCTCGTATCTGAGAGCAATATCAACAGGGTCGAAGTCTTCTCTGATCACTCCTTTTGATGGCGACCCTTTCTTTACTTCCGCAATGATAGAAACTTCGACTTTTTTCTGTAATGCAGACTTAAAGTCGATGCGTTTCTTCTCAAATCCTTCTAAAGAATGCAGATCATTAAAACCGATCTCTTTTTTCCTTTTGATGAGATCTTCAGCTGTTTGTACTACTATTTTATCTAAAATGGTTGCCATAAAATCAGTACTTAAATACTCCCATTGCGTCGTTTGTAGCATCAATGAAGTTATTGAATACTTTTCGGGCATTTCCTGATTCTAAACTTTCTACTGCTTTCTCTTTAGCTTCTTGTAATGAGTTTACCAATCCGGATGCTTTGATTGCAAAAGTAGCATTTATCAACACAATATCTTTCTGGGCATCTGTGCATTTATTTGCCAGTATCTTTTTAAGAATAGAAGAATTCTTTTCAGCGTCACCGCCCATCAATTGTTCCATTTCATAGGTTTTAAAGCCCAATGATGTTGGATCAAATCTGTACGGTTCCGACACCTTTTTATCCTCAAGTTCAAAAACAGTTGAATTTCCTGTGATACTAACTTCATCCAAACCATCATCCGCATTAAAAGTATAAGCGAACTCAGTATCCAGGTTTGAAAGAATTGAGATCATTTTACCGGCTACTTCTTCGCTGAATGCACCGATCACATACTTTTGAACTCCTGCAGGATTTGCCATCGGCCCAAGAATATTGAAAAATGTTCTGAATCCCAGTTGTCGTCTTGTTGGCATTACATATTTCATAGCCGGATGGAACATCGGAGCAAACATAAAAGCCATCCCAACTTCGCTATAAACCTGTTCAACTCCCTCTTTACCGAGTTCTATTGAAGCTCCCAGATGCTCCAGAACATCCGCACTACCGCATTTACTGGATGCACTTCGGTTTCCGTGTTTTATTACCGGAACGCCCGCGCCTGCAACAACAAAGCTGGATACCGTTGAGATATTGAATGTACCGGATTTATCACCACCTGTTCCAACAAGATCAATAGCATTGGTCACATCTACTTCAACTTTTACAGATTTTTCGCGCATTACCTTTACGAAAGCGGTCAATTCGTCCACAGTTTCACCTTTCATTCTCATAGCGGTGAGAAAAGAAGCGATTTGTTCTTCGGGAACTTCACCTTCCATGATCTGAGTTAGCGCCCAGCCAGCTTCTATCAACGTCAGGTCTTCTGAAAATGAAAGTTTGTTTAAAATACTTTTGAATGTCATGATTGGGTTAACCAGTTGGTTATCATTTTAGGTCCTTCGATTGTTAAAATGCTTTCAGGATGAAATTGAATTCCTTCGATCGGATATTCTTTATGTCGAACACCCATAATTACATCTTCAGATCTTGCCGTTATTTCCAGAACTTCCGGGATAGAATCAGGAGCTAAAACCAGAGAATGGTAACGCGTAGCTGTACAATTTTGGCTTACTCCTTTGAATATATTTTTACCGTCATGTTCAACCTGTGAAACCTTGCCGTGCATAAGTTTAGGAGCATAATCTACTTTTGCTCCGAATACCTCCCCAATAGCCTGATGTCCTAAACAAACTCCCAGAATCGGAGTGGTTTTACCAAGCTCCTGAATAAGCTGTTTACTAACTCCGGCATTATCAGGTCTTCCCGGTCCCGGCGAGATCAATATCTTTGAAGGATTCAGGTCTTTGATCTGATCAATGGTAAGCTCGTCATTGCGAATTACTTTATAATCTTCTGTTACAGCTGCAACAAGATGAACGAGGTTGTACGTAAATGAATCGTAGTTGTCTATAATTAAGATCACTGAATAGTTCCGTTAATTTTACCTTTACGACACACCCCTGAATCCCCTCTCAAGAGGGGACTTTTTAATAACCTATATGAATAATCCTTTATCATCTTAAAAACTCCTGATGATTCCTGTTGCTTCACGAATGGGTTCCATTACTGATTCTGCTCTTTCTCTGGCCTTATTTCCACCTTCGCTAAGCACATCTTTCACATAATCCAGATCTTTTTCCAGTTCTTTACGTTTTTCACGAGCTTCACCGAAATAGTTTTCTATCATTTCAAGAAGCTCTAGCTTAGCATGACCATAGCCAAAACCTCCTGCTCTGTACTTATCCGCTATTTCATCCTGCTTTGCTTTATCCCCAAATAACTTTATCAAAGCAAATACATTGTCATTAGCCGGGTCTTTTGGTTCTTCCAATCCTTTGGAATCTGTCTCAATCGACATAACAACCTTTTTAAGAGCTTTACCTTCCGCAAACAGAGGAATGGTGTTGTTATAGCTTTTGCTCATTTTTCGTCCATCGGTTCCGGGAACAACGGCTACTGATTTAAGGATATGATCTTCCGGTATTTTTAATAATTCAGAATCATACGCTCTGTTCAATTTTCCTGCCAGATCTCTGGCTATTTCAATATTCTGCTTTTGATCTTCTCCAACAGGAACTACGTCAGAATGATAAATCAGTATATCAGCGGCTTGTAAGATCGGGTAAGTAAATAAACCGATATTCGGATTCAATCCTGCAGCGATTTTATCCTTATATGAAACTCCCTTTTCCATTAAACTAACCGGACAAAGCGTACCTAAGATCCAGGCAAGTTCAGTAACCTGAGGAACATCAGACTGTGCAAAAAATGTAGCTTTCTCTGGGTCTAAACCCAAAGCCAGATAATCTAAAGTTACGTCGATAGTATTTTGGTATAGCTGCTTTCCATCATTAAGTGAAGTCAACGAATGATAATTCGCAATAAAGTAGAAAGCTTCTCCTTCTTCTTGCATCGCTATATGTTGCCTCATTGCTCCAAAATAATTTCCAATATGGAGTTTTCCCGAAGGCTGTATTCCTGATAAAATTGTTTTTTTACTCATTCTATATCTAATGCTACGCTAAGTGCCTGAACTAAAGCTCCGGCTTTGTTTTGTGTTTCTTCAAATTCTTTAGAGGGATCGCTATCTGCTACTATTCCTGCTCCGGCCTGAATATAAACTTTGTTCTTGGTAACAACCATCGTTCTTATGGCGATACAAGTATCCATATTTCCGGAGAAGTCGAAGTAGCCCACTGCTCCTGCATAAATTCCTCTTTTGGTTGGTTCTAACTCGTCGATAATCTGCATGGCTCTGATTTTGGGAGCTCCGCTTACGGTTCCTGCTGGGAAACATTGCATCAATGCGTCAACTGAAGTCTTTTCGTTTGAAATTTCTCCCACTACATCACTGACAATATGCATTACATGAGAATACCGCTCAATAACCTGATTTCGTTCCATTTTCACTGTTCCCGGCTTCGAAACTCTGGACAGATCATTTCTTCCCAGATCAACCAGCATAATGTGTTCAGCAACTTCTTTGGGATCATTTTTTAAGTCTTCTTCCAGATCGAGGTCTTCTTGGTGAGTATTGCCTCTCGGGCGAGTTCCTGCAATTGGTAAAACTCTGACTTCTTTATCCTGAACCCGAACCAAAACTTCCGGGGATGATCCTACGATCTGGAAATCATCAAAATCCAGAAAAAACAGGTACGGTGATGGATTTACCATTCTCAATGCACGGTAAAGCATGAATGAATCTCCACTCATATTTGCTTCAAAACGTTGTGACAATACTACCTGAAAAATATCCCCTTCGTAAATATAGTCTTTTGCTGTATTGACCATATTTTTAAACTGATCTCTCTCAATATTACTAACAAGAGATTCGGGATCTATGGAAAACTCACGTCGTTTATAATTTCCTGACATCGCCGCACTTTCCATCTCTTCAAGAGATATTAAAGCTGATTCATATTGCTTTTCCGGATCCGATGTTTCATCTGTAAAAACTGTTTTGATAAGAATCACCTGATGCTTCACATGATCAAATGCATAGATCTCATCATAAAAACACCAGACTGCTTCGGGTAAATGAAGATCATCATCCGGTACGTCAGGCAGATCTTCAACTAATCTGAAGGTATCATAAGCTGAGAACCCTACTGCTCCTCCCGTTAATCGTGGCAGTTCAGGAATTTTTGGTTCGGTGTACTTTGTCGTTTGGCTTTTTAGTTCTTCAAAATAAGGTCGTTCTATTTCTACTTTTTCAGTCTTATTTGAAAGCGAAGTAGTAGCCCCATCAAATTGCAGTGTTTGATAGGGATTTCTTCCAATAAAGGAATATCGGGCTAGTTGCTCTCCCCCTTCAACCGATTCCAGCAAAAAAGGATTTCGTGCTCCTTCCCTGATATTCATAAACAAAGAAACCGGCGTAAGTACATCTGCTAGTAACCGCTTATAAACGGGTATCGCTGTATAATCTTTACTAAGTTTTAAAAATTGGTTCTTATTCATGTATTTATTGAAGCCACGAAAACTCAAAAACACTAAAATATGTGCATTCGTGCTTTTGTGGCAAAACTAAAGGTCAAAAAAAAACCCACTCTTCCATAGGAACAGTGGGTGTATGTAATTTCTTAGTTAAAAATCTTTATGCAACAATCCCACTGCTTATGTAAGCGTTGGGCCACCACCAAGTGTTGTGTAGTTGCTTTTTTAACATGGCAGAAAATATAGCAGGGTCAGTATTTAATAGCAACGATAAATCAAAGAAATAAACTTTCAATATTTAAGTTGCTATCTAAACTTTGAATTCCTAATATTTAGCCGAACCAAAAAAACATCGCCTATTTAGCATCGTTACAATTACTATTCACTCAATTAAACGCGATTTTTTTGTCTTATAAATTCTATTCCTTGGTTCTTTTTACAACGATTTGGGTTTTGGCTTTTGCTTCTTGCGATGATACGCTCGCTCCCAAAGATTTTGATGAACAACAACCATATGTACAAAATCTGGTAGTTTCTCCTTCTGAGATTACTTTTGACCCTGAAACAGATGGACAAAAAGACACTACTCTCAACTTAAATATTACTGTAAACGGTTTTAATTTCGGAGTAGATTCAGTTCCCTATTATTCCGTTTTTGTCGGAAATGAAGATTTCCCTTCAATACAGGAGAAATTCCCTGTCAATTTCAGCCCGATTACTACTTTTCAGACAAGTATTCCCATCGTTACAAATACTATTGATTTTGAGACCTATACATTATTGATAACACCTTCCCTTTCGGGAAACAATCAAAACTTTGCTCAGGCAATTATAACTCAGACCGGAGTCCCTATTAATGCTCCTGAGATATTAGAAGTGAATAATCCGGCAGAGGTTGAAATACCAAATGATGATTCTCAAGTAAGAGTGAGATTCACTGCAAAAGTAATTGATCAGGATGGTCAGAATAATATTGACAGGGTTTTTATTGAGTTTGTAAATGAAGATGGTTCGGTATTAATTCCAGACCCTAACATTCTATATGACGATGGAATTAATACATCTAATACAGAAAGAGGAGATTTAGTAGCAAATGATTCGGTTTATACTATTCAGTTCTTTATTAACTCCTCAAACACCCCAACTAATAGAATAGTAAACTACTTTGCTATCGATAAATCAGGCCTCAGAAGCGATACCCTAAAGCTACCATTTAACCTTGTAGATAATGAATAAGATTTCAACTACAATTTTGGCAATTTTATTTATCTGCATTGAGGCAAATGCTCAAGCTGTATACCCGGTTACATCAACTTTCAATAGTATCCGACAAAATGGTGTATCCAATATTCTTGGAGCCGGTGACACTTTATGGATCAGCCCTTCTTTAAACTTTAACGTTGAAAATAGTATTGACTGGTTTCAGCCTTCAGGTATTGACAGCATTACAAACGGTGAAGGAAGAATATTTTCGATGGATATATCAAGTTCTAGCATAGCAGTTGGTTTAGGATTCAGTATTGAACTGGACGGAGAATCTATTCCGTCAGGATTTGGATTCTATATTTCAGATGACAATGGAATCAACTGGTTGTTTAAAGATTTCCCTTTAGATGATAATCCTCCGGACAATTGTGATGATGAAGCTATTCCTTATACCGGGGAATGTGATATAGAATACAACTATGGAGGTACTTCATATTTCAGAATAAGAAACACAGTACGCCAACAATCTCCACCATTCGATATTCAGATTCAAGATAATTATATTTTTACTGCTGCTTTTGGATCAGGTTTACTCAGAAGTAGTAATTCCGGCAACTCTTGGGAAAAAGTAATTCTTCCCCCATCAAACGTATCTATATTAACTCCTGAACAAGATTATTTTTGGACTTCAAATTATAACGGGCAAACTATAAACAGGTTTGATGTTCGATCAGATTTAAACTTACGCGGTTTTGGTCTGCATATAGATTCTAACAATCAAGTCTGGTATGGTTCAGCCAATGGAATAAATATTTCTCCCGACGCACTATCTGCTCCAACAGACAGTATTTCCTGGAAGCACATAAACTTCAATAATAGCAGCAATGGCTTATTAGGTGACTGGGTTATTGAAATTGAAGAAGACCCGACTACAAATACCATTTGGATGACAAACTGGGTTATTGATGGTCAAAGAGGAGAAAGATTCGGAATCGTTTCTACTTCAGATAATGGTGAGACTTTCAGACAACATCTTATTGGCGAAAAAATTAACAGTATTGGTTTTAAAGACGGAGCAATTTTTGCAGCAGGAGAAAATGGACTGTTTATTTCTACAAACGGAGGAAACAGCTGGAGTAAATTCCCTCAAATCAGAAGTGCCAATACTTTTCTAAAAGAAAGTGCTGAATTCCTTTCTGTGAGCTCAACTACAGATAGAGTTTGGGTTGGTTCTGATGACGGACTTGCTTCAACAGATGATCTTGGCCAAACTTGGGAAATTACAAGAGTTAATTTTCCACTCAGCGGAGGAAATGCTTTTGATCCTGATGCAAAAACTGTTCAAACATATGCTTATCCAAATCCCTTCTCTCCTGCTCTGCATGATATTGTTAGAATTAAATACGAGTTAAATGAAAGCGGAACGGTTAAAATCAGAATATTTGATTTTGGAATGAACCAAGTGCGGGAAATCGAAAACGATACGTATTCAGCAGGAACCTATGAAGCCGTTTGGGATGGAATTGATGACTATGGTCGTAAAGTTGCAAACGCTCCTTATATATACGTAATCGAAATGCCCGACAGAACTATTGACGGTAAAATTTTGGTGGTAGAGTAATATGAGAATAGTTTCTTTTATAGCCTTCATTTTTATTACTTCAACATCTGTACTATCACAATCAGGTGGTTTTTCAGGAGCAGCACAACGTGTTGGTTATGGTGCTGAAGCTCTAGGTATGAGCAATGCAATGACTGCCGTTAACTCTCAGGGATCTTATGCTCAGTATAATCCGGCTCATTCTGCCTTTTTTATTGATCATATTCCATTAAACCTGAACGTATCCTCACTTTCTTTTGACAGAATTCATCAAACATTTGGAGCCGTATTTCAGTTACCCCCCTCAGCCGGTGTAACAGTTAGTTTATTGAGGTCAGGTGTCTCCGATATTGATGGCAGATCTGTAAGTGGGTATCCAAATGGTACTTTTGATGCATCCGAATATCAGCTTTTTACTGCATTTGGGTTAAGGTTAAGCGACAAAATGAATATTGGAGCCGGTTTTAAATTGAATTATGCTAAATATCATGACGATCTTGATGCAGCTACTAGTGTTGGCATTGATCTGGGATTACTTTATAAGATCACATCAGATCTGAATTTCGGTTTTGCAATGCAGGATCTCTTTGCTGAATACCGATGGGATTCTGCTGATCTGTATAATCAAAATGAATCCCGGAATGTGATCAATAAATTTCCGGCCAGATTTAAATGGGGATTAGCTTATCAAAAAGAAAACTATACTCTTTCAGCTGATTATGAAATTCAGGCACTTTCATCAGAAATAACAGAAGAAGAGATATTCATCTCAAATGGACGGTCAGCTTTGATCACTACTACATCAGAATTGAAAACCAATGTAAAGCAGTTCAGATTGGGAGGTTCCTGGAATCTTCACGAACGGTTTACACTAAGAGGCGGATATAATTTACCTGATCTTACTGACAGCGATAGTTGGGGAGCAAGTAGCGGTTTTTCGCTTTATCTTCCTTTTGATAAATTTTCACCATCAGTTGGTTATGCTTTCGTTCTTGAACCCAATAGAATATCTAATATGCACGTATTTTCAATCAGCTTAAAACTATGAGATTTTTTTTCTTTCTTTCATTTCTGTTTTTAAGTACCGGTATCTATGCTCAGGATAGCAGCACTGGTTTTCCAATGCTTGAAAGCGCTCCAACTCCTTCCGGTTTAGCTATCAACGATGCAGGCGTGGCCGTTCCGATGGGATCGGCTTCTTTATATCTTAATCCCGCTCTACTGGTTCTTAATCCTGCTTCTTCCATAGATCTTGGTTATTCCAGCTGGATCGAAGATTCTAATTACTTATTTGGAGGAGCTAATTTCTTAAATGGAAATCGTTCTTTTACTTTAGGAATATACAGTTCTAAGAGTGGAGGATTTGAGCAAAGAAATAACCCCGGCGGTTCGAATGGTGAATTTTCAATTTCTCACCTTTCTCTAAGTGCTGGCTTAGCATACAAATTCAATCTGTTATCACTTGGGGTCTCAGGTCAGTTTTTGAATGAAGAAAACGCTCAATACCAATCATCCGGGTATGCGTTCAATTTTGGAGCTGCTGCAACTTTCATTGATTCAAGATTAAAAACAGGGATTTCAATACTTAATATTGGTAAGCTGGACGACCTTAATAATCAACCTACTGAACTGCCTGAATTATTAAGAGCTGGAGTTTCATTTAAAGTTTTAGAATTTGCTCATCCAAAAAATCCTGACTTGCCATTTCTTGTTAACATCGCCACCGACTATGTAAAACCATTGAATGCCAGAGAATCTTTGGGTACAGGTGAACAAGAAAATGACAGCTATTTTAATATTGGTCTCTTTTTAACTGTTGCAGAGGTTCTTGAAGTATCAGGAGGTTATAAAACCGGTGAAAACACCGTTAAACCCTTCTCTTTTGGTGTTGGCTTTATTACTGAATTAGTTACTGTTAACTACGCACTAGTGCCTTATGAAACAGGTTTTGGCACTCTGCATTCCATTGGCTTGCAATATAAATTCTAAAATCTCTTCTATATGAAGAATCAGTCACTAAGTGATATTTATTCGTCTTTAGGGATTATGAATGCTACAGTGTATGTAGTACCTAAAATAAGAGCCGACTTTCCTGCTTCCGATTACCTCTACTTACTTTACGAGCAGTTAATTAAGGATGACAAATACCATATTAAAAGCCTTTCCATATTTGGACATTTCAGATTTGTTTTAAGTTTATTTTTTCAACAAAAATGTCTACTTCACTACCATTGGGTTGAATTTCAGGGTATTAAGTCATTTTTAGGGATGCTATATAAACTTCCATGTATCTATTTATTCAATTTGTTAGGTGGAAAAATTGTTTGGACAGTTCATAATCTGGAACCTCATGGAGGGAAATTTTTAAAAACACATCTTCGAATCCATAAATGGATGGGTAAAATTTCTGATGTAGTCCTTGCTCATTCTGAAACAGCTGCCGAATTGGTAATCTCTAAATTTGATATCGATAAAGAGAAAGTAAAAATTGTACCCCATCCAAAATTCCCTGCTGCTTTTATAAATAGAGAGCAATCTGTGAATTTTCTTAACTCAACTTTCCATTGGAATATAAATCCAGCTCGTCCAATTGCTCTTATAATGGGAAATATTGCCGAGTACAAAAAAGTAGACCATCTTTTAGAATTAGTAGAGAAATATGATCTAGATCTTCAAGTAATTGTAGCAGGTTCAGTTAAAAAAGGAGATGAAAAAATGGCAACAAGAGTTGAGAAATTAGCATCTTCAAATCCTGACTACTATTTGAACGCACAATTTATCGAAGAAGAGCATATCCCCTATTTTTTTGGAGCCTCTGACTTTTGCTTATTTAACTTTGATAAGATTCTTACTTCGGGTTCAGTAGAAATGGCTTTGAGTTACAAAAAAGATGTTATCGCACCCAGAATTAGCTCCCTCAAAGAACTTGACCAAGCTTTCCTTTTTTCGAATAAGAAAGAATTAGTAACACTAATCCGCTCGTCAATCTTTACCTTCTATAATGAGTAAGTTCAAACAAAAAGCATTCTGGATTGCCGCTGGGGATTTAGGTGGCAGAGGTTTAGCATTTCTGACCACAATTTATTTGGCCAGAACTTTGGGAACTGAGTTCTATGGACTTATTACTGTAGCCGTTTCAATTTTGGGATATGCAACATGGGGATCGGACATGGGACTGCTTAATATTGGCGTAAGAGAAATGGCCAAAGAACCAGAAACCAGAACCTTTAGAGCTAAAGAGATCTTTAATACGAAAATAATATTAGCCGTAGTAATTCTCTTGTTATCAACTATAATCCTTTCTTTTATTCCTATTGGTTCACTGCAAAAACAAGTGATCCTGGGATATTTATATGCGTTGATCCCTTTTGCTTTACTTCTTGAATGGTATTACAGCGGAAAACAAAAATTCGGGAAATTGGCATTCTCCAGAATCATTAATGGAGTCGTCTATTTTTTACTTGTGTATTTTTTGATCAAAACACCTGATGATGTTACTCTTGTACCCGTTTTATATACCATTGGAGTTACTTCTGCAGTTGTTGTTCTAGGTACATTTTCAATTTCGGACAAACCGTTTACATTACCGTCAAGGAAACTAAGAACTTACATTGATTTGTTTGTGAATGGTTCTTTGATAGGGTTGGGTGATTTTTTTGCTAAAGTAGTTCAACTTTTACCTCCTATTTTGATAGGTATATTTTTAAGTCTTAAAGATGCTGGGATTTATGGTGCGGCATTTCGCATCATCATGATTGCAATGATGCTTGATAGAATATTTGTAAATCTGCTTTTACCCAATTTGGCATCTCTATGGACTGCAAACAAGGAAGCCGCTGTTCAAAGAGTAAATATGGTACTCAAACTTGTAATGGTAGGCGGTGCCGTTATTTCTATTCTTACAGCTGTTAATGCAGAGCAGATAATTTCATTACTTTATGGATCAGATTTTGTCGAAAGTGTTGAACTATTACAAATACTCTCGGGCTTTATTTTACTCACTTTTATTAATAGCCTGTTTTCTTTTGGCCTAATAGCAACCAATAATGATCAAAAATATTTTCTTGCTACAGCAATAGGCGGATCAGTTTCAGCTGTAATAATCGTATTATTTTCAACTTTGGGGACTCCGAATTTAGTTGCTGTTTCAATATTGATTGCTGAATTAATTCTGATGCTTTCCTCCTATTTTTGGTTCAGAAAAATTATCTCTGTTAAACTACTCCGACCTTTTTTAGTAATTACTCTTTTAATTGGTTTACTATTTATAGCATTCGAACAATTTGACGTTCATCACATTATAGCTTCTGTTATTTCTATTATTGTTATTCCTTTTGTAGCGTGGAATACCAGAATTATAAAAATAGGTGAATTAAGCTGGGTAAAAGAGAAATTAATAAAATGAAACGTAGACTTTGCATCGGTTTGATCTCACCTTCCCCTTATCTGATTTCACTATTAGACAGCATAGGAGTTTGGTATGAAGAAGCGGATTTCAACCATAACCTGTTTGAATCTTATGCCCTTTTGATTTTTGATAGCTCAAAAATCAATGCTAATCAAATGAAGAAAACTGATGTTTTTTTAAATAAAGGTGGTTCAGTATTAGAGATCACAAAAAAGCCGATGTTCTATAGTTCTAAAATTTCGCGATCTTTTTCTAAAACAATCTTTAATCAAAGTTCTAATACTGAATTTGATCGAATTTCTCATCTTGATGTATACTCTAGCTGGGCTTCTTCAATGGACTCTGAACTCTTCTCAGGATTAGTGGATTTTCAGAAGTATCGTTCTGACACAATCAATATAGGCTTTTTTGGGTTGGAATTAAATTCTTTACCTGATACTACAAATTTTACCAGAAAGCGATTTCTAAGCTCAGTAAATGAGTTCCCCGATGAGATAGTAAACAAAGTTAGCAAAGACTCATTAAGTGATCTCTTAGAGCTTTGCATACAAAAGTTATTATATAGTCAGGATTTGCCTTTTCTAAAGAAGTGGCATTCACCACAAATACATCCTGTGTTTGGATTTAGAATTGATAGTGATTTCGGCACTAAAGAGTCTCTTGATGAAATTCATCACTTATTGAAATCTTTTGAGATCAAAGCAACTTGGTTTTTACATATAGAGGCTCATGAAAACTACTTAGAGTACTTTAAAGCATACAAAGACCAAGAGCTTGCTTTACACGGATATAAACATGGCTATAGTTCTTCAATTTCTAACATAATTGAAAATATTGAGTTAGGAATTGATAAACTTAGAAAATCAGATATTCAGGCTAAGGGTTTTTGTGCTCCTTATGGAATTTGGAATTTCAGTTTGGAGCAAGCTTTAGAGAAGTTTGATTTTAATTATACTTCTGAGTTCACTTCCGGGTACGACTCACTTCCATTTTATGTAAATCATTCAAAACATCTTCAGATTCCTATTCATCCGATTTGTACCGGAAGCTTAAAACGAAAGAACTTCACTATTTCTGACATGGAGAACTATTTTTTGGATATTTATCAACAAAAAAACAGCCTATTTAAGCCCGTATTTTTTTACCATCACCCTATGCAAACCGGATTGCCGTTATTTAAAAAAATATTTGAACAGGCACAATCGGATGAATTAACTAACCTTACTTTCAATGAGTTTGCTGAGTTTTGGCATGATCGGAATAATTTTGAATTCACAGCTTTTTTTGAAGATGGAAATATTAGTTTAAAAACGAATATGACAGATAAATATCTTTATATTTCTAATTCGCCGGAAGGATTTGAATTAATTACATCAAAAAAAGAACTCGTTATCAAATCAGTTAATACATCTTTTAAATACGGGACACGTTCTATACCTTTTCTTCAGAGTCTTAAAAAACTTCATTCCAATTCATTTCAAATTATTAAAACCAATATCCTGGACTGGAAAAACAGATACCGACTATGAAAATTGGCTTTATAGCACCACAAAGTATTTCTGTTGTAAACGGAGGAGTACGAACTCAGGCACTTATGACCGCTCAAAGTCTGGTAGAACTAGGAGTAGAAGTGGTTTTTATTTCTCCTTGGGATGACATTTCAGACAACGAATTCGACCTCTTTCATGTATTTACTGCAGGTTATGAAACAATAGGAATCGTTTCAAGGCTTCGTGAACTACATAAAAAAATTGTAGTCTCTCCTGTGATGTTTTCAAACAGAGGTTTTAAGACTATACAACGTGCTTTAACAATTGAAGAAAAACTCTCATCATTAAGTAAAGGAATTCGTTCTGAATTCGGTATTAAAAAAGAAGTTTGTAATCTGGCAGATCGAATTCTTCCAAATACTTCAGATGAGGCAGAGCTAATAAGTAAAGCTTTCGAAATTGATTCTTCCAAAATTAATGTGGTACCTAATGGTGTTGAATTAAGATTTCTATCTTCAAAGCCTGAATTGTTTATTGAAAAGACAGGATTAAAAGATTTTGTCCTTTTTGCAGGACAAGCATCCGCACCACGAAAAAATGTGCTTTCACTGATAAATGCCGTTCAGGAATTAGAAGTTGATCTTGTAATTATTGGAGACTTTGATAATACCGGATATAGTAAAGTGTGTATTGAACATGCCTCTAAAAATAAAAATGTTTATTTGTTTGATTCAATAAGTCATGACTCAGAGTTGCTATCCTCTGCGTATGCTGCTTGTAAAGTCTTTGCTTTGCCTTCACAATTTGAAACACCCGGAATAGCCGCTATGGAAGCCGCTCTTGCCGGAGCAAATATTGTAATAACACAAGATGGAGGGACAAAAGATTACTTTAATGAAAACGCTGAATACGTTGCTCATAACTCCGTAGAATCTATTAAAGAAGGCATTAAAAAAGGACTTGAAAAGCCCCAGACGAAAGAGTTAAGTAAGCATATCTCAGAAAATTATTCGTGGGATAAAGTTGGGAAGCTAACTCTATCTAATTATCAGGAATTAGTAGTATGATCAAGTTAGTTGTCACTTTCGGTACAAGACCCGAAATCATAAAATTAGCTCCTGTTATTCAAAAGTTGGAATCACATAAGGGATTTAACATTGTTAAGATTCATACCGGTCAACATGATGGATTAGCTCAGGATATGCTCTCATTGTTTGGAATAAAGCCTGATCACAACCTAAAAAGCCTCGCTTCTACCAAAGATCTTTTTGAGTTAACTGAATTTCTTCTTCCAAAATTAAAGACGCTTTTTTTAAATGAGCAACCGGATGGCGTAATAGTTCAAGGAGATACTACTTCTTCATACTTATGTGCAATGGCAGCTTTTTATCTTAAAATTCCTGTCTTTCATGTGGAAGCTGGGTTAAGATCATTTGATCTATATAATCCCTTTCCTGAAGAAATAAATCGAAAACAAATTACTACCGTTTCAGAATTACATTTTGTTCCAACTGAAATTGCAAAGCAAAATTTGCTCAATGAACATGTAGACAGTAAAAAGGTATTTAACACTGGAAATACAGTTATAGATGCACTATTTCAAATCCGTAATTCTGAGAAATATAACCGATCAAAGCCGTCGTTTCTTGAAGAAATTGAACCTTCCCAAAAATTAATTCTTGTTACCGCGCATAGAAGTGAAAATATTGGTAAACCTTTAAGGTCAATACTTTCGGGTTTAATTGACATACTAAATAGGGACGATTCCAGATTAGTACTCTTACCTGTTCACCCAAATCCAAAGGTTCGGGAGATCGTTGAAGCTTCTGAATTTTCACACAAACGACTTCGAGTTATCGAACCTCTCGACTATTTATCATTTCAACACGTTTTGGATAGATCTGATCTGGTTCTCACCGATTCAGGAGGTATTCAAGAAGAAGCTGCCGCTTTAGGGAAAAAGTTATTGGTACTTAGAAAAACTACAGAACGTACTGAGTTAATCAATAATGGATATACAAAACTAGTTGGTTCAGAAACTAAGTTGATTGCTAAAGAAGCGAATAAAATGCTTATGAGTTCGGATTCAAAAAGTTCTTTCAATCCTTATGGAAATGGAGATGCTTCTAAAAAGATAGCAGAAATTATATCCTCTGTGTATTACAGTTAATTAGCTGAAATCCTGAAAGACTTCATCTCCTTCTTCTTCATAATCACCAAAGTAATGGATAGCTCCAATTATTAAACCTTTGAAAATAAATATGGTGAAAACTGCCATCAAACCATATTCTTTTAAAGTTAAGATCAGCACAAGATAAAGGAGCAATAAGCCAAGCTTGCCTCTGTTTTCTTTAATGGATTTTCTATCAAATCTTGGAATTTTATCAAATTTGATGGTGCTTACCATTAGGAATGAGATTACAATTACAACCGGTATCAACACAGAATTTATACCTTGTTCAAAGCCCGTAAAAAGATCAAGTTCATTTCTGAATGTTAGAAAAAAGGAACCGATGATAATAGCTTGAGCCGGAATTGGCAATCCAATAAAATGATCGCTTGTAGGTGAAAGGCGTGCATTAACATTAAATCTTGCTAAACGTACGGCTCCACAAAGTGGTGGTATTGCACTGATAATTATTCCCAAAATTCCTAATTCATGCAAACTGAATGTGTAGATCAAAAAACCGGGAGCAACTCCAAAAGAGACCATATCACTTAAAGAATCCAGTTCTATGCCAAAATCACTGGTTGCGTTGGCTAATCTAGCCATCAATCCATCCATAACATCAAACATTCCTGCAATAGCAATTAGCCATGCTCCCCAAAACAGATTTCCGTCTGCAATACTTATAATAGCCAGGAAGCCACTGAAAAGATTCATCAGGGTAAAGAAGCTCGGAACGGCAATACGCCGGTTTACAGGTGGTTTTTGCTTCTTTAAGCGTTCTCTTTTTTCTCTGAAAGATCCGTATGTACGTTGAATTGGATATTTCATGACCTAATCACTCCAATAACTGACTCTCCGGCTACTGTACGATCTCCTTCTTTCACTTTAATATCAACATTAGAAGGAACGATAACGTCCATTCTAGAGCCAAACTTCATCATTCCGAATCGTTCTCCAGCTTTTAAAGTATCCCCTTCTTTAATATGATAAACAATTCTTCTTGCAAGAAATCCGGTTATCTGTTTAAAAAAGAATTTAGTCCCTGAAGGATGAAGAACTCCGAAATCAGCTCGTTCGTTTAATTCAGATGCGTGTTCGTTCCAGGCCATTAAATATTTTCCCGGATGGTACTTTAAGTATTCCAGCTTTCCTGAAATCGGATTTCTGTTAACATGCACATCCAAAGGCGAAAGAAAAATACTGATCTGAGTTGTTTTTTCTTTTATGTACACATCTTCCTGATACTCTTTTACAAGCACAACTACACCATCAGCAGGTGAAATGACTAAGTTTTCGTCAGCAGGAGTTTCTCTTTCAGGATCACGGAAAAAATAGATGACTATTCCGCAACATATACTCACTACAATGTAAATCGGGTAAGCGATCCAGTGTGAAACATAAAGTGCTGTAAGAGTGAAAACAATTGCTGTAAAGATAACAGCAACTGCCATTGTAAAATAGCCTTCGCGTGCAAACATAAATTAAAAGAGCTTTATAACATCATTAAATACAACAAAGATCATCAATGTGACCAATACAAAGAAACCTATATTCTGTGCGATTATCCGGACTTTCTCAGTTGGTTCTTTTCGGGTGATGCCTTCATAGATCAGGAATACTAAATGTCCACCATCCAATGCCGGAATAGGTAAGATATTCATAATTGCCAGAGTAATACTCAATAGTGCTGTGATCGTCCAAAAACCTATCCAACCATTGTTATCGGTAGCCTGTTTGGTCATATTAGCAATGGCAATTGGTCCGCCTAAATTCTGACGAACAGAAATATCACCTTTGATCATTCGTGCAAATCCTTGTAGAATTCCTGTAGTCTGTTCTCCTGTTTCATTCCAACCAGCTGTAATAGATTCAAAGAATCCGTAGTCAATTCTAATTCCTCCGGCTATCTCAAGATCAGGTTGATAAATTCCAATAGCTCCATCTTTCGGAGTGATTTGAACTTCAAAAAGATCACCATTTCTATGGACTTCCACATCCATTGGCTCACCCTCAGGGTTTGCTTGAATTAAGCTTACAAGTTGAATCCAATAGTTTACCTCTTCACCATTAACTCCGATTATTTTATCTCCTCTTTGAAGGCCTGCTTCAGAAGCAGGGGAATTTGAAACTATAGAAGAAGGGGAACTTGGCAAAATCAAATCAGCAGTAATAAACCCTCTGGTTTGGATGCTATCCAAAAAAGATGAAGCGACCGGAATTGTAATTTCTTCTCCATTTCTAATAACCTGATAATTCAAGTTCTCAGTAGTTAACGCCGCTGCTGAAACCAAATCATTAAAATAAACGACATTTTCTCCATTTACTCCTATAATTTTATCGTTATTCCTGAATCCAATTTCGTGCAGAATAGATTCTTCTGTCACATAGATCCCATCAACGTTTTCTACCGGTACAACCACTTTACCATTGGTCATGATCATCCCTGAAAAGATCACAAAAGCCAGAATCATATTGAAAATAACTCCGGCGGTAATAACAACCATTCTTTGCCAAACCGGTTTACTTCTGTATTCCCATGGCTGTGGTTCCTGCTCCAGAAATTCATTGTCCATGCTTTCATCCACCATTCCGGAAATTTTCACATAACCGCCAAGTGGAGTGGCTCCGATACAATAATCAGTATCACCTTTCTTAAATCCCCAAACTCTTGGAGGGAAACCAACTGAAAAGCGTTCCACACGCATCCCAAATAATTTTGCGGCCAAAAAATGTCCCAATTCATGTATAAAAACCAGGATCATTAAAGCACCCATAAAGATGCCGATTGTCGATAAAATTTCTATAAACGTCATATTACTTAATCTGCGCAGCTAAGTCGCGCGTCTCTTTATTGATTTCAATTAACGAGTCAATGTTTACTTCATAACCCGACCCGATTTTTTCAAGACATTCCTCTACAATTTTAGAGATGTCAATATACTTAATTTCTTTATCCAAAAAGCGTTTAACTGCTACTTCGTTCGCTGCATTTAAAACCGCCGGAGCAACCCCTCCTGTTTCTATAGATTCGATTGCGAGTTTCAGACAAGGAAATTTCCCGTAGTCAACGGGCGAAAAAGTGAGTTCTTGTGCCTGAGTCCAATCCATTCTAGGTGTTTCTAACTTTAGCCTGTCAGGATAAGTCAATGCATAGATAATAGGAACTTTCATATCAGGTGGACCAAGTTGAGCTTTGCTGGAACCATCTGTAAAAGTGACAATGGAATGAATTATGCTTTGTGGATGGATAACCGGCTCGATCTTGGAAACAGGAATATCAAACAGCCATCTTGCCTCTATTATCTCGAGACCTTTATTCATCATAGTTGCAGAGTCAACAGTGATTTTAGCACCCATATCCCAGTTTGGATGATCCAAAGCCTCAGATAACGTTACATTTTGCATCTGATCTTTGTTCAGATCTCTGAACGGACCACCACTGGCTGTGATAACAATCTTCTCGATATTTTCGTGCTTCTCTCCTACTATAGATTGAAGCATTGCACTGTGTTCTGAATCGACAGGAACTAATGTGCCCGAATACTCATCCAGAATATTTCTGATGATCTCCCCGCCAACCACCAAAGACTCTTTATTTGCCAGTGCTACTTTCTTTCCTGCTTTTAAAGCTTCAATAGTTGGTACAAATCCTGCGAATCCCACCAAACTGTTTAATACGGTATCACAATTTTCATGAGTTGCGATCTCAACTAAATTCTGAATGCCAGAAAGTAGATTTGTATCGGCATTTACAGCTTGTTTCAATTTTGAATAATGATCTTCATTACAGATCAAAGCAGATTCAGGAGTAAATTCATTGATCTGTTCAGCCAGTAACTTCCAGTTACCGTTGGCTGTGAGCGCCACAATCTCGAACTTGTCCAGATGTTGTCGGACTACTTCCAACACTTGTGTCCCGATAGATCCCGTAGACCCTAAAATAGCCAGTTTTTGTTTATTCAATACTTGATGTGTCTTTGATTTTCAGAGCTGAAATATAGAGCACAATGCGCTTAATTAGAAACCTAATTCGTAATGTATTATCTGTTTTTACCGCCTTGTTAAATTAGCTAGATATTATACCATGCTTAGATTTTTCTATACACAATTCCATCTACTTGGCTTTGCAAAGCTCTTGAAAACTCTTAAATAACAATTGTAATCAAACTCTTATTCATTAAATCGGATTTTAGGTATAGAAAGAAATAGCAGCTGACTCCTTCTAATCCTTGATTTCGAATTGCAAATACTACATTCTTTAAACTCCTTACTTAAACATTTTTGTTACTTTTCTATTTAGGTGATTTATATTTCAACCTCAAATCAAAATCTAACTTTCGGGACATGAAAACTATCAGAATTGCTTTACTACTTGCCTTGTCTAGCTTTATTGCTTGCCAACCAACTCAATCAAAATTTGATAAATTGGGTTTAGAAGAAGCAACTATTAAAGTACTTCATGAAAACTACAAGAATGGCACTCACACAGCTAAAGATGTAGTTGAAGCCTATCTCGAACGCATTGAGGAATATGATCAGAATGGTCCAAATATTAATTCTGTGATCACGGTAAACCCCGATGCTATCGCTATTGCTGAAGAGTTAGATAAACAAATGGCAGATGGAAATATGACCGGTGCTTTACACGGGATTCCGGTTTTACTCAAAGACAATATCGATACAAAAGATAAAATGGCGAACACAGCCGGTTCCAGGGTCATGGAAGGTTCTATGCCTGTACAAGACGCTTACATTGTGCAAAAACTTCGTGAAAGTGGAGCAATAATTCTGGGAAAAGCGAACCTCAGTGAATGGGCAAATTTCCACAGCAGAAACTCCTCAAGTGGTTGGAGCGGTTTGGGTGGGCAAACAAAAAATCCTTATGATATTACAAGAAATCCCTGCGGATCAAGTGCAGGTTCTGGAGCTTCTGTATCCGCCAACTTTACCATGTTATCTATTGGTACAGAAACAAATGGATCAATTACCTGTCCATCTTCTGCAAATGGACTTGTAGGAATAAAACCAACCGTTGGTTTGCTTAGTCGTTCAGGAATAATTCCTATTTCAGAAACACAAGACACTCCCGGGCCAATGGCACGAACCGTTACCGATGCAGCTATTATGCTCGGAACCATGGTTGGTGTAGATGAACGTGATACTTATACAATTGACAGTGAAGGAAACTTTCACACAGATTACACTCAATTTTTAAATCCAGGCGCTTTAGATGGAAAACGACTGGGATTGTATAAACCATCCCTTGGCAGCGATCATAAAACAGATACTTTAATGAATGAAACCATCCGCTTTCTGGAAGAAAATGGAGCTACTATCGTAGAAATTGATAGGATTGGAAATGTTTCCGGTCGAGATGGATATAATGTACTTCTTTATGAATTCAAGGATGGCATTAATAAATATTTAACTTCTTTAGGTGATAACTCCACTGTAGCCGATCTGGAAGAAATCATCGAAAAAACATTAGCTGATCCGGTTGAAATGAAATTCGATCATAACATTCTATTCCAGGCTCAGGAAAAAGGCGATCTTAGTTCAGAAGAATACATTGAAGCTAGAGCAAACATGCTGAAAGCAGCACGTGAAGACGGAATCGATAAAGTGATGGATGAACATGATCTGGATGGCTTTATCGGAATTACCGGAGGACCTGCATGGAAAACCGATCATACTAACGGCGATAACTTCGGAACTTCATCAAGCTCCCCTGCTGCCAGAGCCGGATATGCTGCGATAACTGTTCCTATGGGATTTATTGATGGCTTACCGGTTGGTATCACTTTCTTTGGCGGAGCGTGGATGGAGCCCGAAATGATAGAGATGGCGTATTCATTTGAGCAACTAACTAAGGTTAGGAAAGCTCCTGAGTTTAGAAGCTCTGATTTTTGATTAAAATAAAAAGAGGTCATCTCGCAGCGTATGCCCGGGATCTGTATTTTTTAGAAACTTATTAGTTGTTTAACGAACTAGATTCCTGCCTTCGCAAGAATGACTTTTATCAAAAATAATCAACCTACTTTATCAAGGTCATTGTTTTGGTTTGAACTTCTGAACCTGTCGTCAATCTGTATACATAAACTCCACTAGCAAGGTTGGAAGCATCGAAACTAAGACGATGAGAACCTGATGCATAGTTTCTGTTTGCCAGCGTTTGAATCAATTTCCCTTGAATATCAAAAACCTGCAACCTGACACGTTCTGTTTTGGATAGACTAAATGATATCGTTGTTGTTGGATTAAATGGATTAGGGTAATTCTGATGGAGTTGAAATCTTCCGGGAATACCCTCTGATTCATTTGACACTGTAAATTCACTATTCACAAAAGGAATTTTAGTGAAATCGCCACCAAGTGCAGCCATTGTTTCTGCTTGATCTAATTCAAACCAATCAGACAAAAGAGTGGCGTATACCTCTCTGAAATCATACTCATGAGCCATATTACCAAATTCATCAAGATCTTCCTGGTTTAGTTTAGGATCAGATCCAAAAACTCCACCTTCAACTGCGTCTCCAAAAACCATTAATGGCGCTGCCGTTCCATGATCCGTTCCTGCTGAATTATTCTGATATACTCTTCTTCCGAATTCAGAGAACGTAGCTATCAATACATTTTGAGACTTGCCATCTGAAGCTAGATCATCATAAAAATCGGATACAGCATTGCTCAATTGATTTAATAATAAAGCATGAGCATCAGGTTGGTTTGCGTGTGTATCAAAACCGGGTAAGCTTACCAGATAGATCTTACTTCCTAAATCTCCTTTTATCAATCTGGAAACTATAGCCAATCCGGTACTTAAATTAGTGTTATCAAAATCAGACTGGGTAGAACTTGCATCATAAGACGTCTTAATTGCATCGGCGTATCTGTATGAACTGTTAGCTTGAGTTCGTGCAAATTCAATTTCTGATCCGTAAACAGTATCAGGAATATGTTCAAGAGAATACACAGTTCCTTCTTCTACCAACTGTTGAAGTAAATCCACATCAGAAAGAACCATTCCCATATTTATTTCAGGCCCTTTAAAAAGCAATGAAGATGCCCCACCAATTTGAACAGCTAATGGATTTTCGGAAGGTGCTTCAGAAAAATCAGGGAATTGATTATCCAAAAATCGTCCAACCCAGCCGGTTTCCAGTACTTCTTCTGCATCACTGGCAGAAGTCCATATATCCGTAGAACGAAAATGAGAAAGATTTGAATCAGGATAGCCTACATTTTGAATAACTCCCATCTTACCATCGCTCCAAAGATTTTGTAATGGCGACATCGATGGATGCATTCCTATAGTATCAGTAATTTTAATTGTCTCGGTTTTGGATATGTTAAGCGTTTCACGATAGGTGTTGTAATAAAGATCATTTTCTATGGGTACAAAGGTGTTTAATCCGTCATTACCACCATCTAATTGAATCAAAACTAAGACCCGATCACTTTCAAGTTCTGCTAACTTTTTAAACAATGAGTTACTTTGTAAAGCCTGAACCGGAGCTCCACCAAGCATAAAAGCACTACCGGCTGCAAATAAACCTAGTCGTGATAAAAATTCTTTCCTGTTAATCGACTCACAGTGATGATGATCGTGATGAATTCCGTCTTTTAAAGCACTTCCTTTTATTCTCTTCATGACTCTCTCCTACATTAATTGGTATTCAGGAAGTTTTCGTATGTGAATAATCAGGTTTAAAATTCTACCTGCAGCTCCTTGGAAACCAAGATTCCATTCATAATCCGGAAGTCCACCCAAAAGTACATCCGGTAATTTCGTCAAC
The DNA here is from genome assembly GCA_002364085.1 of Balneolaceae bacterium UBA3186. Classification (GTDB taxonomy): domain Bacteria; phylum Bacteroidota; class Rhodothermia; order Balneolales; family Balneolaceae; genus Balneola. The sequence continues at coordinate 235,179 of DEXK01000011.1, forward strand.
TCGTCCTCTGGAAGGTCAACAGGAAGTAAAAATTCAGCCAGGTCATAACTCAGTTTATAAGGGTCATTCGGATCTTCAAATTTATTAGCAATGGCGATAGGATCAACTTTATATGGATCAGAAGGATTTGAAGAACTATAATAGCCAACATATTCTGCAATAATCCATCTGTAAGGGAGAGTTGTAGTAGATAACCAAGATCTATATCCGGGCCACCCAGCTACATTTGGTGGATTGAAAAGAAACTGCTCCATCACAAAGAAAAGATATGGCTGTATTTCACTGAATTCCTGATTAGGAAGCAAATCGTTTTCAGCATACATCCCAAGAAGATAATCTACCGGACTTTTAAACATCGCTCCCATCAATTCCTCATCAAAGAAGTGCTCAGACTTCAAAAGTGTTTCTACGACTGGCCTGATCTCAAAATTACTATTTTTAAAAATCTCAGCTAATTCAGATACAACAGAACTATTTGGTGTCTCATAAAGAAAGAATCTATACAGCTTGGAACAGACAAATTCTGCTATTTCATCCGCCCTTTCTTCAAAAATGATGTCGATTACATCATCGTATCCAAAATTCCCTGTTCTTCCAAAAAAAGTCTTTTCACCTGAATCGTGAAATCCTGAATAAAATCCGGCGTCAAAATTAAAGAAATTGACATAAAACCCAGTCAACGCTCTTGAGATGTCAGTAATATCGTTTTGACTGTAGTTCCCGATCCCCATGGTAAACAACTCGAGAAGCTCTCTTGCGTAATTTTCATTAGGACTTCCATTTCTATTCTCTACACTATCTAAATAGATGAGCATAGCATGGTCTTTTCCAATTTTATAAACGAGATCTTTAAAATTACCTAAACAATTTTCTCTAAGAATGGTGAAATGACGAGCTGCAAAAGGCGCTAATTCATATTTCATCTGCTCGGTAGCAAAATGATCATGCCAGAACAAAACCATTTTCTCTCTGAACGGATTTTCAAACATCTCCCTGACCCAATTCTGCTGATACTCAAGAACCAGATCAAAATTCTCTTCAAAATACTGTACAAATTCCGCTTGTGATGATCCCTGTGGTGGCGGATATTTATTGTACCATTCAGGCTGACTTGGTAACTGCCCATTTTGAGCTGAATCCAAAGCTTCTTTTACAATTGATCCGGCAGAGCTGTCCATATAAAGTTCAATATCTGAATAAGAAGCTCCAAAACGTAACCTTCTCATCAGATGCTTTGCCCTTTTTGAGTCCCATGGCGTTGTTGCAGAAGGTGTAAATTCATCTAAATTCGAACTTAAACCTTTCGCTTTCACATTTTCTGTTTTAACAGAATTCTTTTTGCGTGATTTGTGAAGAGATTTAACGTCTTCCTGAGTAAGTTTTTTATCAAAGATGTTGTTATTCATGCTTCAGGGTTTACTCTCTTACACATTTAAACTGGCATACCCCCAATTAATGAAATTATTTTTTAAAAAGCTTATTCAAGAGATTAAATAATCAATGAATCAGCGCATTTGTTTGCTTATCTTCGCTTCAAATTTAATTCCATTTATTACTTTTAATGTCAGACAATAAACGAATTCTAGTAACAGCTGCTCTTCCTTATGCAAACGGTCCTCTTCATTTGGGTCATTTGGCAGGAGCTTATTTAACACCTGATTTTTATACTCGCTATAAACGATTGAAAGGTGATGACATCGTTTTTATTTGTGGTTCTGATGAACACGGGGTTCCCATCACAATTGCTGCAGAAAAAGAAAGCGTTAACCCTCAAGATATTGTTGATCGTTACCATGAAATGAACAAAAAAGTATTTGAGGAATTCGGAATTTCATTCGATTACTATGGAAGAACAAGCTCGAAAGTTCATCATGAAACAGCTCAGGAATTTTTCACAAATCTGAATGACAAAGGTTACTTCAAAAAGAAAAATGAAAAGCAGTTATATGATGCAAAAGCTGATATGTTTTTACCTGACAGATACGTTAAGGGAACTTGTCCAAATTGCAGCTACACAGAAGCTTATGGAGATCAATGTGAGAACTGTGGAACTTCCCTCTCGCCTACTGAATTAATAGATCCTGTATCGGCTCTTTCAGGAGAAAAGCCTGAATTGAAAGAAACTGAGCATTGGTATATGCCACTTGGTGACACTCAGGAAAAACTTGAAAAATGGCTGGATACCAGAAAAAACTGGAAACCCAATGTAATGGGTCAGGTTAAGAGTTGGCTCAATGACGGACTTGCAGACAGAGCTGCCACTAGAGATTTAAGCTGGGGAGTTCCTGTGCCTTTGGAAAATGCAAAAGGGAAAGTATTGTACGTTTGGTTTGATGCTCCTATTGGCTATATCTCTGCAACGAAAGAATGGGCAGAACAAAGAGGAACTCCTGAAGCCTGGAAAGATTATTGGAAGGATGATCACACAGAGCTATATCACTTTATTGGGAAAGACAATATCGTGTTCCATTGCATCATGTTTCCAACTATACTGATGGAACATGGTGGATATGTTATGCCCGAAAACGTTCCGGCTAACGAATTTTTAAACCTAGAAGGAAAAAAACTTTCTACTTCCAGGGGATGGGCCGTTTGGCTTCATGAATATTTAGAAGATTTTTCACCGGATCTGCTTCGTTATGCATTGGGAACTACCCTTCCTGAAAGTAAGGACTCTGATTTTTCATGGAAAGACTTCCAAGCCAGAGTTAATAATGAACTGGCAGCTGTTTTGGGCAATTTTGTATTCAGAGCTCTCTCCTTCACACAGAAATTTGCTAACGGAGAAGTTCCTGAACTTGTTGATCCACAGCAAATCGATCTCGATGCGCTTAAATCTATCGAAACCCAGAGAGAAAAAGTAACCCAAGCTTTTGAAACATTTAAGTTTAAGGAAGCCATTTCCGAAATGATGAATCTGGCCAGAGTAGGAAATAAATACTTTACTGAAACTGAGCCCTGGAAAACCAGAAGTAGCGATCCTCAAGCTTGTGCTAATTCTTTACATGTAAGTTTACAGATATGTGCCGCTCTCTCTGTATTAATGGAGCCTGTACTTCCTGATTCTATGAAGAAGCTACGAAATCAACTTTCTTATTCCGGAAAGGTATCGTGGGGCAGTATTTCTGATTCTATGTTGGAAGTTGGAAACTCGATTGATCCCGGTGAAGTGCTTTTTACTAAAGTTGAAGATGAAGAAATTGAAGCTCAGATAGCCAGATTAGAAGAAAGAGCTGCCGCAAATGACCCAACCTCAAAATTTACAACATTGAAAGAAAATATTGGCTTTGAAGATTTCATGAAACTGGACATACGAGCCGGCGAGATCTTAGAAGCAGAGAAAATTGAAAAATCAGATAAACTTTTAAAACTCAAAGTCGATATCGGCATCGAGATACGAACTATAGTTTCAGGTATCGCCAAACACGTTGATATGGATAAGATCATTGGCCAGAAAGTTAGTGTGGTTGCAAACTTGGCTCCCAAAAAGCTTATGGGTGTTGAAAGTGCCGGAATGATACTGATGGCAGAAGACACTGAAGGCAATCTTAAGTTTGTAGACACTGAAGCTGAATCCGGAAGCACAATAACTTGAGCTTGAATCCCCAAACCGTAGGACCAGAAGATTTCGACATCTATAAGATGGGATATACCATTCTTGAACTAGGTGTGGTTTTCAGAGTCTTCTCCCCTTTATCTGATTCTGTTGATATAATAATTTTCGATAACTATTCAGATGAAGAAGGTTCTGTCTATCCCTGCACTAAAGATGAAAGTGGAATCTGGAACGCTTTAGTTTCCGAAGATCTGACTGATAAATGGTACTGTTACCATATATCAAAAAATGGTGAGTCCGAAAAGGCAGCTGATCCCTGGAGTACATTTGTAACTACTAGAAATCATCATCTCCAGTTTCCAAAAACAAAGATCATTCGATCAAAAGAATTTGATTGGCAGAATGACGACTTTATTAAGGTTGAAGATCCAAGAGACCTTATCATTTATGAGACACACATTAAAGACATGGTTGCTCATTCTTCAGCTAGAACCTATGTGCAAGGCATTTATAATGATTTTAAAGAAGCTGAAGTAGGAGGAATTGCTCACCTTAAAAGATTAGGTGTAAATGCAGTTGAGTTCTTACCTCTCCAGAAGTTTGCTTACTTCGAACCTCCGTTTAACGAGCAAACTAAGAAAGGGATAAAGAATACATGGAATTCCTACTCGAGAAATTACTGGGGTTATATGACCTCATTTTTTCATGCACCGGAAACTATTTACGCTTCAGATGCTAGTTTAAGTGAAGATGAAGTAGTTGGCCAATCAGATAAGGCTATTTCCGAATTAAAGTCTTTGGTTAAAGAGTTACATAAAAATGATATTGCTGTCATAATGGATGTGGTTTATAATCACGCTTCTCATTATGATCAAAATCCACTCAAAATTCTGGCTAGAGAGCATTATTTCAAACTCGATGAAAAAGGAAACTTCATCAACAACAGCTGGACCGGAAATGATATTGACACCTCCTCTGAGCATTCAAGAAAGCTGATCATTGAATCAGTACTGCACTGGATCAGAGAATATCACATTGATGGGTTTAGATTTGATCTGGCAGGAATAATAGATTGGGAAACTATTGATATGATCAAACAAGAGGCTCAAAAGATCAATCCAAATGTAATTTTAATTGCAGAGCCCTGGGGCGGCGAATATAAACCTTCAGGCTTTTCGGATCATGGATGGATCTCCTGGAACGACAAGATCAGAAACGGAATCAAAGGGTCACATCCAATTTCAGATAAAGGTTTTATTTTTGGAGGTTGGAATCATGAAACATCTCGTTTCGCTTTGGAAAATTTTATTCGAGGAACGTTGAAAACCGCTGAGAAGGGTTTATTTAATACTTCAGCTCATTCAATCAATTACATTGAAAGTCATGATGGGTATACACTTGGTGATTTCATCCGGATATCCTTAGATCATTCTAAAAATGAACAGAAGTTTGAAAATAAAAGAGCACTTACTTATCTGTCTCAGCAAGAATCAGCAATTGCTAAGCTTTCTGCATTAACTCTATTCGTAAGCCAGGGAATTACTATGATCCATGCAGGACAAGAATGGGCGCGCTCGAAACTGATATTCGATTCAAGTAATCTGGATAAAAGAGCCGGAATGCTTGATCATGATAGTTACAATAAAGACAATGAGACAAACTGGTTAAATTTCAATGAAATAGAAATCAATAAAGGATTATTTGAATATTATATTGGGCTTATAGAACTGCGAATGAGCTCCCCTGCTCTCAGAAAAGCTTTACCCTCAGATATTAACTTTAAAGTCTATAGAGATCCTCTTCACCTTACTTTTTCAATACAAACGAATGAAGATTTAGACCCTTATGAATATTTCATTTCGTTGAATGGAAATCCCAAAAAAGAACATTCAATTGATCTGCTTCCGGGCAAATGGGAGCTCATGGCAGATAAAAATTCAATCAAACTAAATAAAGCTAAAATAACAATTGAAAATTCTTATACTCTAGCACCTTCTTCAGGTGTTATATTAAGAAGGTTGCGAATAATGTGATCAAGAAATATTTTAGTGATTTAATCAACTCTTAAAGGAGGACATCTTTTGGCAGGTACATCAACAACCGAACGTGGTGCATGGAACTCAAAACTGGGATTTATTTTAGCGGCAGCTGGTTCTGCTGTAGGTTTAGGTAACATTTGGGGTTTCCCTACAAAAGTAGCTACCGAAGGTGGCGCAGCTTATCTTATAGTATATTTGATTTGTACTTTTTTAATTGGTTTTCCGGTTATGGTGGCCGAACTGGCTATCGGAAGAAAATCAAGAAAAAATCCTGTTGGCGCATTTAAAGCTCTTTCTTCCAATAAGTTTTTCCCATTGGTTGGTTTATGGGGAGTTATATGCGGAGTTATGATCCTCTCTTTCTATACTGTAATTGCAGGTTGGGCTTTTGGATTCGCATTCGAAGAAATTTTCTACTATTTCGGTTGGCAACAAGCTGCTGATTTACTAACTGATACAGGCAATGGCTGGAAAAATGCTATTATTGCCTCTGCTTTTATGTTTGGTACTATCAAAATTATTACCGGCGGTATCAGCGATGGTATTGAACGTGCCACTAAATTTATGATGCCTTTATTGATTGGAATTATTGTAATAATGATTGGTTATGTACTAACACAGCCCGGTGCATATGAAGGCGTCCGTGAATATCTGTTACCTGATTTTTCGAAAATTAATACAGATCTGATATTTTCAGCAATGGGCCAGGCGTTCTTTTCACTTTCTCTTGGTATGGGAGCTTTAATCACTTATGGTTCATACTTAAATAAAAAAGAGAATATTCCTCAAGCAGCTGCATTTGTAACTCTTGCCGATGTTGGAATTGCCTTTTTAGCCGGACTTTTGATCATTCCTGCAATGTATGTGGCTAAAAATGCTGGTATTGAAATTTTTGTTGGTGATCAACTGGCTTCTAGTACTGATCTTGTTTTCCAGATTCTACCGGCACTATTTCATAGTATTGGCGGCGCAGTTGGATTAATTCTTGGTGTTGTATTCTTTCTGTTGTTAAGTATAGCAGCTTTAACTTCTACTATATCGCTACTCGAGGTTCCTGTTTCTTACGTGATTGATGAATTCGACGTTAAAAGAAAAAAAGCAGCTTGGAGTGTTGGTCTAGGAGTGCTTGCTATTTCTATAGTGGTCTCTTTTTATCCGGCACTTATTGGTCATTTTGATAACATATTCAATAATCTTGGATTACCAATAGGTGGATTGCTGACTTGTATATTTGTTGCCTTTGTATGGAAGACAGACTCAGCGATTACAGAGATGGAATTCGGTTTTGCAGGCATCAGACAAACATTATTCTCAAAAGTCTGGCCAATATTCATTTACGTAATTTGTCCTCTGGCAATTCTTTATAACATTGTTACCAATTTTCTTTAATTAACTTGTTATCGGAATTCCCTAGCTGTATTTTTGGGCAACTAATTAACGGAGACTTTTTTAATGGCAAAAATTTCTACTTCCGACTTCAGAAATGGTTTAGTTCTGAACATGGATGGCGAATTGTACTCAATTACTGAATTTCAACATGTAAAACCCGGAAAAGGGCCTGCTTTTGTAAGGACAAAGTTGAGAGGAATAGTAAATGGAAAGAATATTGATAAAACATGGCGCTCAGGAGAAAACTCAGAAGCCGTTAGAATTGAAAACAGAGATTATCAATTTCTGTACCAAGACGGCGCTCTTTATTACTTCATGAATAATGATACGTATGAGCAAATTCCAATAAATGAGAATCAGGTAGAAAGAAAAGACTTTTTAATTGAAGGTCAGGTCTGCAATGTATTATTTAATGCAGATGACGAACAAGTTTTATATGCAGAACCACCTGATCATTTGGTATTAACAGTAAGCCAAACAGACCCGGGAGTAAAGGGCGATACAGCTCAAGGTGGTAGCAAACCCGCTACTTTAGAATCAGGAGCTGTTGTTAACGTGCCTCTTTTTATAAACGAAGGCGAAGAAATTAAAGTAGATACAAGAACAGGAACTTATCTGGAACGAGCTAAATAACTTACTATGGACTTAAAACTGATAAAAAATATTCTAAATCTAATTTCTGATAGCGATGTAGACGAAGTAGCTATCGAAGAAGGTGATTTTAAAATAAAAGTAAAAAAAACAGGTACTGTTGAACAGGTTACTTATACACAGCCTATGCAAGCTGCACCTGCTCAACCAGCTGCTCCTGCTCAACCACAAGCACCAGCTGCAGTTGACAACACTGCTTCTGAATCTTCAGGCGGTTCATCAGCAAAAGGAGAAACTGTAAAGTCACCTATCGTTGGTACTTTTTACAAAGCTTCTTCACCTGATTCAGATCCTTTTGTGTCAGTAGGCTCGAAGGTTTCTAAAGGAGACACACTTTGTATTGTTGAAGCAATGAAGATCATGAATGAAATTGAAGCTGAATTCAGTGGAACAGTTCAGGACATACTGATCGAAGACGGCCAGGCTGTTGAGTTCGATCAACCTCTGTTTGTAATCAGCAAAGACTAAATAGTCAGCATGTTTAAAAAGATATTAATAGCCAATCGTGGTGAAATTGCACTTCGAATTATTCGAACGTGTAGGGAAATGGGAATTAAAACTGTAGCTGTTTATTCAACAGCGGATGCCGACAGCCTTCATGTAAAGTTTGCAGATGAAGCAGTTTGCATTGGCCCTCCTGCCAGCAAAGAAAGCTATCTCAAAATCCAAAGTATTTTAGCAGCTGCTGAGATTACTAATGCGGAAGCAATTCATCCAGGTTACGGTTTCTTAGCTGAAAATGCGGAATTTTCTCGTATCTGCTCAGAGCATAATATAAAGTTTATTGGCCCCTCTCCTAGCGCTATTAACTCCATGGGAGATAAAGCGGTAGCAAAATCGACAATGATCAAAAACAAAGTACCTGTTGTACCCGGTAGTGAAGGTGTAGTGGATACTTATGAAGAAGCAAAAAAGGTCTGTGCAGAAATCGGATTCCCTGTAATCATCAAAGCCTCTGCAGGTGGTGGTGGCCGTGGAATGCGTGTTGTTGAAGAAGAAGGAAAGCTAAAGCAAAACTTTGAAATGTGTCGTCAGGAAGCTTCCACAGCGTTCAACAATCCTGAAGTATATATAGAGCGATTCGTTCAAAACCCTCATCATGTTGAGATTCAGATCATGGCTGATTCTCATGGAAATGTAATTCACTTGGGTGAAAGAGATTGTTCTTTACAAAGACGTCATCAGAAAGTTTTGGAGGAATCCCCTTCTCCGCTTATGACTCCTGATTTACGAAGAAGAATGGGTGAAGCTTCGATCAATGCAGCCAAAGCTGTTGATTATGAAGGTGCAGGAACTGTAGAATATCTTGTAGATGATAACGAGAATTTCTACTTCATGGAAATGAACACACGTATTCAGGTAGAGCATCCGGTTACTGAAGAAGTTACAGGATATGATCTTATTGAAGAACAAATTCGTATTGCATATGGCGTTAAAATTGAGGAAAGAGAAATTGAAATGAAAGGTCATGCAATTGAGTGCCGAATCAATGCTGAAGACCCTGAGTTCAATTTCCGTCCGTCTGCTGGTGAAATCACTGTGTTTCATCCTCCTGGTGGACATGGCGTACGTTTAGATACACATGCGTATTCCGGATATAGAATTCCTCCTCACTATGATTCTATGATTGCAAAATTGATTGTTTCTGCTCCAACCAGAGAAGATGCCATCAAGAAAATGAAAAGAGCTTTGCAAGAATTTATTATTGAAGGCATTAAAACAACCATTCCATATCATATACAGCTAATGGATGACCCTAATTTCATAGCAGGGAAATTCACTACAAAATACTTAGAAAATAATTTCAAATTTGACCCGGAGGCAGTTAGATGAGCGTACCAAGCGATTTAAAATACACCAGAGAACATGAATGGATTAAAGATAATGGCGATGGTACGGCGACAATTGGTATTACTGAATTTGCTCAGGGCGAATTAGGTGATATTGTTTTTGTTGAACTCGAAGAAGAAGGATTTGAGTTTTCAGCTGACGATACTTTCGGTACAGTTGAAGCTGTAAAAACTGTGTCTGAACTTTATGCACCTGTTGACGGTGAAGTAGCAGAAATCAACGAAGCTCTGGAAGGTAATCCTGAGATCGTAAATGAAGATCCTTATGGTGAAGGTTGGATGGTTAAAATTAAAGTTTCCGATCCATCTCAACTAGAATCACTTCTTTCTGCTGATGAATACAAAGAAATCATTGCTTAATATTACTAAATTTAATGAACCGACATAACGAATGGATTTTAATCCTTGATTACGGATCTCAGTTCACTCAACTCATTGCCAGAAGATTGCGTGAATTTAATATCTACTGTGAAATCCATCCCTATAATGTCGAGCTGAGTACGGTTTCGAAACCAACACCAAAAGGGATTATTCTAGCAGGCAGCCCAAAGAGTGTTAACGATGATGATGCTCCTACCCTGCAAAAAGATATTTTGGGATGGGATGTTCCTATTCTGGGAGTTTGTTATGGACTACAACTTCTTGCCCATACTCAGATTCCGGGAAGTGTTGAAAAAGCTGAGAAACGAGAATTTGGACGTACGCATCTCATCATTGATAAAAATGATGGCTTATTAAAAGATGTAGAAAATAATTCTGTTGTATGGATGAGTCATGGAGATCATATTCACGAACTTCCTCCCTCTTATGAAATTATAGGTCATACAAATAACGCAAAGGTTGCAGTTGTTCAACATACTGAAAAAGAAATTTACGGAGTCCAATTTCACCCTGAAGTTGCTCATACTGATTGCGGCAAGCAGATACTACACAACTTTGCATTCGACATTTGTGGTCTAACAGGAGATTGGACTGCTAATTCTTTTGTTGAGGAACAAATAGAAGCTATAAGAAAGAAGGTTGGCAAAGATAAGGTTCTGTGTGCACTATCAGGAGGAGTAGACTCCACAGTAGTTGCAACCTTGATTCATAAAGCAATAGGAGATCAACTAGAGTGTGTATTTGTTGATAACGGTTTACTTCGTAAAGATGAATTCAATGAAGTACTTGATCTATATATAAAGGACCTTGAGTTACCAGTTCGCGGAGTAGATGCTAGTGAACTTTTCCTTGAGCGACTTACCGGTGTTTCAGATCCTGAGACTAAGAGAAAGATCATTGGAGTTACTTTTATTGATGTTTTTGAAAAGGAGATTGGAGGTCAATCCGAATTTAAATATCTAGCTCAGGGAACATTGTACCCTGATGTTATTGAAAGTGTGTCTTTTAAAGGGCCATCAGCAACGATAAAATCACATCATAATGTTGGTGGTTTACCAGACAAAATGAAGCTGGACTTAATAGAGCCTGTTCGAGAACTATTTAAAGATGAAGTTCGTGAAGTTGGAAAAGCTCTTGGTATCCCTGAACATTTTATAGGTCGCCATCCTTTTCCGGGTCCGGGATTAGGAATAAGAGTAATTGGAGATCTTAGTAAAGAACGATTAGATTTATTAAGAGAAGCTGATAAGATCTTTATCGATGAGCTTAAAACTCAGAATCTATATAATGATGTTTGGCAAGCTCTTGCTGTTTTGCTACCTGTTCAAAGTGTTGGAGTAATGGGTGATGAAAGAACTTACGAATTCACTATAGCACTAAGAGCTGTTACTAGTTTGGATGGTATGACCGCTGATTGGGCTCATTTACCTTATGAGTTTCTTAGCCATGTTTCTAACCGTATAATTAACGAAGTTAAGGGAATAAACAGAGTGGTTTATGATATCAGTTCAAAACCTCCTGCTACAATTGAATGGGAATAAGTGAGAACAAATCCTTTTATTTTGAGTGTAAGCATATATCAATTAGCAACTCTATGAAATCATTCTATTCACTTTTTATTCTTTTACTAGTTCTGATCTGCTCCGGAACTGTATTTTCTCAATCTATAGAGACTGGAAAAAACCTTTATCAAAATGGTGATTATGAACGCGCTATTAGAGTTTTTTCTCTAATAGATGAACCTGAATCGAATTTATTTACCGGTAAAAGCTATTTTGCTTTAGGAGACTATAAAAAGGCCAATGCATTCCTAAACAAAGTTATTGAAGCTGAGTTGAATTCAAATATAGCATTAGAAGCAACATACACAAAAGCTTTGGTGCTTTTTCAATTGGATGATTTTGCTGCCTCACTAGAACTTTTGCATGAATTAAAATCTACCGGCAGAAATAACCCATATTACACTCGAGCGATTTCATTTTACGATCAACTGTTAAGTTACTTGAGTATTGATCAGATCAAAACTGTGTTCAATCAAACTTCTAATAATAACATCTTGGTTGATGTTATTTCAGGAGCATTGGGAAGGGTTGATTATTCAAAAGCTCAAACCATGCTCACTGCTCTTAAAGCAAGCTTAATTGATAGTAATAGTGTAGATCTTTTTCAAATTGAAGCCGCTTTAAGAGACTCTCTTATTTATGCTTCAAGACACCCTTTTAGAAAATACTCCTTTCCACCAACTGGAATCTCATATCAAATAGGTGTAGCATTACCCTCTTTTGAATTGGGATCAGACAATTACGAAATACCGCAACATCTATACTTTGGAATTCAACTAGCTATAGAAGAATTCAACGCAAATCAACCGGGTAAAAAAGCTTTCATTAACTATTCAAGAACTAATTTAAATTCTGACAAACCTGAAGACATCTTAAATGACTTAATCTGGAATAAAGATGTTGATGCTATAATCGGTCCATTATTTTCAAATGTAGCAAAATCTTTTTCTAACCTTGCCGAGATCTACGAAGTACCTGTAATAACTCCTTTGGCTAATTCAGATTCATTGAACATTGCCAATAACTATATGTTTCAGACGAATCCTACATTTGCTATTCAAGGAAAGAAAATGGCACAATATGCAGTTAACTCTTTAGGTGCAGATACTGTAGCTGTTCTAGCAGAGATGAATTCATTGGGAGAAGCTTCTGCGTTAGCATTCAGACATGAAGCGGAACGTTTGGGAGCCTTTGTTCAACATTTCTTTCTGGAAGATCTAGAATCTAATGGTTACGACATTTCAGAATTCACTGCATATCTATCCAAAACAGATACTCTTATTCCTTCTCCTGGTTTAAAAGCAATCTATGCTCCTTTTACGGGAGCTGCAGCACCAACTTTAATCAGGAATTTGCTAACTGATTTAGAAGCATCTCAAAGTGATTATGTGCTCCTTGGTTCTGAAGAATGGGAAGATACTGATCTTGAAAACACCCGATTAAACGAAACATCTATTCATTATACCAAAAGTTATGAAGTAAGGTATGGCGACTCTGATGTAGAGGAATTTGCTTCTAATTTTAGGTTGCGCTTTCAAACTGATCCGAATAGATTCGCATTTATAGGTTACGATGTTGCCAATCTGGTTCTTTCAACCTTGAACAGAGTGGGAAATCCTGCTTATTTAAAGCAAGGTTTACAAGAACTTAAGAACTACCGTGGTCTAAGTAGCGCGTATGGATTTGACAATGAACACGTGAACCAAAAAGTACTCATAAAATCTATTTTCAAAGAGAATTAAAAATAACCTTTAATCTTCAGACTCCTGAAGTTCTCTTTGACGTTTAATTCTGTATTGTTGTCTCAACCAAGCTCTCCATTTTTCTGCATCTTCTAAATGTTGCTCATAAGTTCTGTTAAAAATATGACCTCCTTCGGGATTAGCAACCATGTAAAGGAATTGATGATCATCAGGGTAAAGTGTTGCTCTTATTGTTTGAAGGCTTGGGTTTGTAACAGGTCCGGGTGGAAGTCCTAAATAGATATACGTATTAAACGGATGCTCAACTTTATAGTCAGCCAATAACAATCTACGCCTCTCTCCTACTGCAAAACTTATGGTTGGATCTGCCTGAAGATGCATTCTCCTTTTTAATCTGTTCCAATATAAACCGGCTACAATTGGTTTCTCGTCTTCAATATTTGCTTCCCATTCTACAATAGAAGCCATCGCTATAATATCATCGATTGAATAATCCAGTGAATCGACTCTGTTTTTGTAAGGGCCAATTACTCTTGATTCGAATTCTGAAAGTACCCTCTCTATAGTTTGTTCGCTACTTAAGGTCCAATAAACATCATAAGTATTAGGAAGCATTCTACCGAACAGTTGTTCCTTAGAAAGTTTTTTTGAGGAAAGAAATAATGAATCATTAAACACACTCATCACCTCTGAGCTGTCAAAACTCATTTCCCTACTTAAATTTCTAGCAAACCTTTCCACCGTAATTCCCGGAAGAATTGTTATTGATACAGGATCTTGACTCCCAAAAGCAAGCTTTGTTAAAAACTCGTTGTAAGAATATTCTCCGTCAAATTTATAGTAGCCTTTTTTGAAATTTCTCCATCCAAGAAGCGGACTTACCCATCTAAGTTCTTCTTCATCGTACTCTATTTGTGAAGACTCTAAAATCGATATTAGAGAATCCAAATTAACATCATCCTGTAGTATGATGTGAGTATTCTTAGTCCCAATAACTGCTTGAGATTTAGAGATTCTTGAAGTCCGAGAAAGAAAAGTTATTAGGAAAATGAAAAATACAATCGCTATTGCATAAACAATATCTCGAGTCCTAAAACTAAAATAATTTTCAAAATTCATACTCAAAGATAATAAGCCTATAGTTTAAACCCACTCATTTAAAACATTTAATTTTCTAATTTTAAAAAACTGAAACTAAAGAAAACCTAATCCGTAGTCGTCACACGAAGAGCAATCGAGCTTTTGGATGCTGCACAAGCACCAAATGCCCTAAAGATAAACCCGAGTTTTGAACGACTCGGGTTTCTTTTATTTCCTTTCTTTTATCATTTTGTGATACTCTTCTCAATCATTATCTACTTATTAGGTTATTAAAATTTAATTTTAGTTACTGGTATTAGGTCTAAATAATTATTAATTACCTGCATCATGAGACAATTTTTCTTTTTTACTTTAGGTTTTCTTGTTCTATCTAATTGTATGTCAAATATTGAAGATCAAGTACCTGAGATCCCAGATGAACCTATCAGCTATGTAAATCAAATTCAGCCTATTTTTAACGCTACTTGTGGTGGTGGATTTTGTCATACCAATGGAGACAATGCAAATAATGTAAATCTTGACTCCTATCAGAATACTGTCAATAGTATGGGTAGTAGCTATGGGAAATTGATTGTGATACCTGATAGTGCTGACGTAAGCCCGTTGGTTGATAAGCTTGGCAATACCCCTGAGTTTGGTTCCAGAATGCCTTTAAGCGGAAGTATTAGCAGTTCTGATGTAGGGAAAATAATAGCCTGGATTAATCAAGGTGCTCAAAACAATTAGTAAATCAATTATTATGAAAAGAACAGTTTTATCGGCATTCTTCGTGTTGTTTACATCTTCATTCTGCTTAGCACAAAGCTTTAAAACAGAGGAAGGTAAAGCCACTTTTTACTCTAAGGTTCCTCTTCATAGTTTTGAAGGAAATTCTGAAAACTTAACAGGACTTATTAATCTTGATGATGGTACCATAGACTTCTACATAGATCTTGAAACCCTTGATACCGGCAATGGGAAAAGAGATAAGGATATGAAACTAACCCTGGAGACGAAAAAGTATCCTTTTGCTGAATTTTTTGGAAAATTGGTTTCCGATTTTGATCCTGAGTCTTTTTCAATTCAAGATGTAACAGTGAGAGGAACCTTTAAAATACATGGTGAAGAGCAGGAAATAGAAGTTAACGGTACTATGCAAATGAGAGAAGATGGTTTGTTTATAACTGCCGGATGGATCTTAAGACTACTAGATTATAATATTGAGCCTCCAAAAATTCTATTCATCAAAGTTGATCAAGAACAGGAAATAAAAATTGAAGCTTTACTAAAACCGGTAGATGGATAAAATATGAGAACAATCACTATTATTATTTTAATCTCTTTCTTCAGTATTTCCACTTTAAGTGCTCAAATGGAAAGAAAAAGAGCTGATCCTGATGGACCTGTTGAAGAAACTTTCCTCACCAAAAATATTGCCGGATTGGGCACCGTACAACTGTTGGGAAAAGGTGATCTCAATAGTATGATTCAACATAATTTTGGTGATATTCGCGGGGGAATAGATACTTTTTTTGGTATTGATGAAGGAGCGAATGTCAGAATTGCTTTTGGGTATGGGCTTACTGACAACCTAAATATTGGGATAGGAAGAACCAGCAGGGAAGATAACATCGATTTTTCATTAGATTATCGTGTTCTACACCAAACTAAGTTAGATAAAATACCGGTCTCAGTTGTGTTCAAAGGTGATTTAGGAATCAGAACCCAGAAAGAGTCATTCAGCCTAACCTTTCAAGAGCGATTAAATTATTTGGGTTCGGTGATGATTGCACGAAAGTTTAGTGATAATTTTAGTTTTCAGGTCTCACCTATGGTTGCCCATTTTAACACAGTTGTTAAAAGAGAGGCTAACTCCGAATTATATAACACTTTACTTGGCCTTGGTTTTGCAGGTCGTATAAAGATCAATGAACGTAAATCAATTTCTTTTGAATATCTGCCTGTAATTGGAGACAGAATTTCAGACACTAAAAACCATGCTGCTTTAGTCTATGAACTAGAAACTGGAGGGCATGTTTTCCAAATGTTTCTTATGTCTGGAAGATGGTTTACAGAACAACACCTGCTAGCCAAAACGGAAACTAATTTCTTTGAACCAAATTTCCGTTTCGGATTTAATGTAAACCGTATTTTTGGTTTATTATAAAAGGGATTTCACTTCCTGAGCTACTTTTCTGTTATATTGAAAAGTAAGGTCTTTGTAGTTTACTAAATCTACAATTACTCCAATAAAACATAATCCAGCAGTAAAGAAATAAAGAATTCCCATCCCAATTTGGTTTAAAATAAACCTGTGTACTCCTGCCAGTCCCAAAAAACCAAGTAAGCAAAGTATCAATACTGTTTGAGGATCTTTACGTCTAGATCGGTACACATTCGAGAATCTTTTTTTATTCTCATCATCTAATGAAGAAAGAAGTTTCGAAAGATAAAGAGCTTCATCTCCTTCTGCTTCAGGTATAAAATCATAAACTTCTGCCATCTGTATGTCCTATTTGTGTAGTAGTATTTGTGTATAGATCTTTCCAGATCTGAATTATTCTTAAGCTCAAAATGATTACGGCAACCGGTCCAAAAAGATTCGCTTGAAGTGCATAACTTAATTCCCCTCTGAACAGCCAAGATATTGAGTGACCTAACCCCTCTCCAGGGCAAAATGAAATACCCAATAATTCAAAAAAGCAGAATGAAGTTCCTTTGGTCATAGGATCCATTGTAGCCATAAGTATTAAACCTATCATAAATGCTACCCACTCAATATGAGGTCTGATTTTTTTCACGAAAGTGTATACGCTTCTAAATTATTTTTGTTTAGGGTGCTTCAAGTTGTTTTTGAAAAAATGCGATATCGTAAAAAATATTCTGTTTGATTGGTAAACACTACTTGTTGAAAACTCGGTACCCACTTTTATTTGCCAGAATTTTTTAAACTTATGCTCTAGATTGAATCGTCCCGTCATAAAATAACCATCACTAGATCCGTGTTTACCCATTAATTCTAGTTCTACCAAAGAATCGTAGTTATAATCATTAGGATTCCTATATCTAACATCGAACCCTAAACCTTTCAAAAAGTAATTGTTTTGTGTAAAGAAAGGATCTGCATTCGGAAAGTCTTTTGAAGCATCTTGCCACCCTAATTCACCAATTAGTCTTGCTCTTAACGGAGTACCCCAAGGCTGAACATAACCACGCCCCGTTAAAGAATAAGTAAATACCTCATTTGTATAAAACTGACCAGTTCCAGATAACGTAGTTAAGAAATTATTTTTGAGCCAAGGATCTTCTCTATAGAACTCTCCTTTCAATTTATATATGTCCTTAACAATCGCTTGTCTTGTAAATTCAGGTTCAATAGATAGATTTAACGCTGTAAAAGTAGAATCATAACTTATAGAATAGGATACAAATGCTTCTCCGAGCAATCCATCTTCCCCATATAAAATGGAAGGACCAAATCTGAAAACACGGCTATAATCTTCTTTTCTGTTTTCAAATTCGTATCCAAATCCTGTGAAATTAGATGAAAAATTCACACTACCTTCTCTATCATTAACAAAAATATCCTCAAGCTTAAATAAATGTGATATATCTAATCTGTTTCCAAATTGAACAGATATTCCCCCTCTTGCAGATTGATTATCAAAGTTATCAGAGAAGTATTCACCGAATAATGACCCACGTATTCCTTCGTTCCATCTTAGATCCGTTTCCAATATCTCTTTTTCATTCTTATCAAAAAAGTTCGGATATCTTCTAAATAAATCTTTTTTATCTCGATAGGTTATAAACTTGAATTCTTCTTCAATTAAACGATGTGCTTGAGTGTCTGTATTTTTTCCTTCCCCAAACAAAGGATACATAATTTCATATCCCTTTTCTTTGAATCCAATATAGTACATAGTGGTTCCAGCAAAAACTCGTAGTGAATCATTACCCGGATTATCCCGGAGATAATCTAATGCTAATGTATAGAATGTGTCATATTCACCCTTTTGTGCGATCCATTCCAGTTTTGTTCGGCTTGATATACTATTGGTTCGTGATGCCCAATACAAAGCTTTGTCATAATTAAATATCTGATAACCATAAATATTGGCGAATTGATCAGCAAACTTATTTAATTGATCGTGTGACCAGTCCGGAAATTCTTCTAATAAAGCTATGCTGCTGTCTGCCGGTTCATAATAAAAGGATCTTTGCATTATATATGCATACAAGCTGTCATTACTTGGATCTTGTTTGATCAAATTTCTTAGCCTTTGCTTTATCTCTGGCCAGTTTTCTTGACTCTCTATGGCTGATGTATAAGCTAAAACCGTTTCATTGGTTTCTCCATAAACCTGGATTTCTCTTAATCTCCATCTTCTTACAAAATCTTGAGAGTATAAACCAAGCTGTTCTACGATTCTATCTTTTAGATCTAATACTTTTTTATCTCCATATTTTTTCCAGAGATCCTCTAAGTAACTTTCTGCACGGACGTAAGCACTTTCAAAGCCATAGTATGTAACCAACCGATCGATGTCCTCTTTTTTCCAATTCGGATCAGATTTTAGTCTGAACTCAAGAATCTGAATAGCCCGCATTACTTCATCATTCTCGATGCTCAGCTCTATCAACTCTTCTTGTGCTTGTTGGTTTTTAGGATCTCTGATATATCGGTCAATTGCATTGGATAATTGCTCTTCCGCTGAAATTTCCGGCTGAACAAATGTACTGGATGCCGTTAAGTAAAATGGATTTGTCAAATAAGTATTGAATCTTTTACTTGCTAAATCTAAACCGGATAACATTTCACGTTCTGTACGCTTTCTTGATTTCGGTTTTGGGATCGAAATAACTTTCTCTTTACTATAAAAATGAAACAAATAACCATCCCAAAGACTTGAAAATGAATAGCCTTCTGTGATAGATGAAAGGTGTTTCTCAATGATGGCCCTTTCTTGTTTTGGAACGTACATGAACCAATATTTTTCTTCTTTATTGCTGGCTGGTGATTGATATTCCTTTGGAGGAATCACTTCCACCAGATATTCATTTTCTGTCTCAAAATATTCCGAATCCGTATTTAGCCAGTCCTGAGCGATTTTTGCTCCATAATCAGCTGATACAAATCTCAAGAAAGGATACTGCTTTTTTGTATGTCTCAATCGTTTTAAAAATTCATTGTATAAAGAAGTAGTTGTATCCGGTGTTGATCTCCATCCAAGGTTATCAGGGTTTCTACTTTCAAAAGAATCTGCATCTCTTTGTACAATTTGGAATACATCATCAGGATGCACAAAATGGTTCCATACACCAGTAAGTAATTGCATGCTATGCTGATTAAATACCGAATTACCATCTATATTAAATCCACTCGATATCCTTGGATAGTTAAAAAGCTTATCAGAATATGGATCAGGTCCAAACCCTCGATCTCCACCAAATTCTTTTTCTCCCAAATACAAAGAACTGAGTACTTTTATCGAAGGCATTGCATTTGTTAGTGCCTGTATACCCGTCGAATCAATAAAATTAGTTGGGGGAACATAAGTTACAGGAAGTGGCCCAAGGTCATCTATTCTCCATCTCTTTTTCACAGAGTTTAAAGCTGACTCCATAAAAGATGAATTTGAATCCCATTCTTCATTGAGCAATGAAAAATGATTATATCCATGAAAAGCCAGTTCGTGTCTTGAATTAGCAATTTCCTGAGCTAAATGTACACTTGCCTTAACAAGTCTGTTTTTTCTTCTTATTGTTGCCGAGGTCCATTCTAAATAATCAAATGGAGGAACAATATTCGCATTATAGTTAAATGCCGTCATAGCTGAATAAGTGATCAGCAGTGAATCCGCTAAGTTTTTCATATCAGGCCACCAAATATTAGCTACAAATTCGGCTTGTTCGATATTATATTCCGTGGCAATCGGTTCCAATTTAGTATTGTAAAGAGGAGCAGGAAAATCATCCAAAAAAATTGTAGCTACGTTCGCATTTCTATACGGAATATGAGGCATCATTTTAACTACAGATGAAAACATCAAACCTCTGTAATCCTTTTCATATAATACATAACTATTGAAAACAAGTACCGTCCCAAGTCCTATGCTATTCTCAAAAAGAATAGGATATTCTTCATCAGTAACACCCGTGGCCAATATCCTGATCTGATCAGTAAAACTGCTTTTCTTTAATCGATTATGAGGAATACTAAAGTTTGAATAGAATTCCATTCCTTTAAATCCCGGAAAGATATTTTCTACTCCTTTTATTCCTCTAACTGTCTGATCAATGGAATAATCTGCACCAGCTCTTATACCCTGTATATAAGCAAAGCGCTCATCTGTTACAGTACCAAAAAAGATCATATTTCCACCCCTGCCCAAATAATCAATGATCTTATTTAGTTCTTTCTCATCTATCTTAGTGATATTGGTACTCGTATTAATTAAAAGGTTTGTACCACTTGGTATTGGTATGGTCGTAACTTCATCAAGGTTTATTATTTCGTACTTGAACTCTGGATATTTGAAAGCTTCTACTAATTCGTTGGTTACTTCGATAGAAAACTCATCACTTGCACTCTGCAAAATAATTATTGGAGAAATTTTAGATTGTGCTCTTACCGGTTGGTAACAAACCAATAGGATCACAAGCACTAGACTTTGTATTCTAAATCTATTTAAAAAGTTTAGCAGCACGTCCTTCCTCTTTTGGGTAAATATTCATCAAAATATCCCCTATATATGATTCGTCTTTTTGATTTATTATCTCATAGACCACAGCATCTTCCGTTTCCCTATATACGAGTACCTCTCTGTTTGGAAGAGAATTAAATCGTTTAATCCAACTTTCTAATGATTCCATCAATTCACCGGGCTGAAATAATATTCCTTGCTGTGCAGATTCATATGGTGGCTTTTGCACAAAAACAAAAATACTAGCCGGAGGAATATTTACAGTATCAGGTCTAAGTTCTTTAGGTATTTCCAAATACTTTTGATAAAGCGAATCGATATTACCATAACTATTTAAGAAAAAATCATAGTTCATAAAATAATGTCTATTCATAGATAAAGTATTATCAATCGGCGGACTAACCGTAGCATATGAATAAGGTAGTCTTTCGTTTATAATTCGATAATAAGCTTCAAAAAAACCATTCGGTAATGTCTGAGGGAGTGTTTTACCAACATTAACTCCACCAGAGATAAATAAACCACTGGCAATCAACACAACCAGCAAAACTGGCTGACTATAAGCAAAAAAGCGATGCTTTATCCCTATTGATACTTCTATTATTGTGTAAAATGCATAAAAGGCTAAACCGAATAAAACACATATAAGAATTGCATAAAAAGCATTCACTTGATCAAGATCAAGATAGTACATATCTAATGAATTGAACTTTGAATACAGAAATGCAACAGTAGCAATCATTGTAAAAAATACCAGTTCGTCAGCGAAATACTCTTTTTTCTGAACAAAATGGATAATCACAAAAATTAAAAACAAAGCTCCGGTTATGTAAAGATAGATTGTACTCAGTGACTCTATATCTGTAATCAAATGAGGGAAGTAACTAAAAATAAGAGTATTTAAGAGCTGGATCTCAAAAAATGAGTTAATATCACCCTCTACAATTAGCAGGTAAATTATATAAGGACTCAAAGCCAGTGTAAATACTACAAATAAATAAAATACTACCTTAATGAGGTTAATCGCGAATCTCTTTCTTGGAATTGCCAACAAGCCATATATTAAAAAAGGAAGCAATACTACACCCAGGACAAAAAGATCAGTTAGAGCCGTAGCTACAATTCCCATTGTTACATAAAACCAAGGAGCTTTATCTACAGATCTTAGATTTCTAACAAATATAAAAGCGGTTGGTAAAGCAAAGCACAATCCTAAAAGAACTGTGTTAATGCCTGTTTCGGCTTCCAGCGTAATAGGAAGTAATAATGTAGGTATTAAAGCAAAAATTCCGGCACCAAACAACGCTGCAATAAGTACTTTTCCTTTTGTGATCTCACGAATCAGCCAATAAATAATAATAGTTAAAAGAAAGCTTGTTAAACTACCCAGTAAACTTAAAGTTAGTTCAGGACCTACTTGGGTCAGTGAACTGAACATAGTTACTAATGAGTGCATGCCCTTAGGAATTGGTAGTTCACCAAAATATTGCTGAAGCCTGATATTCTTGATCTCTTGAAGTTCATAATACCAAGACCTACTATGAGGAGCCGCATTATTTAAAACGGGAATAACGCGTACAATACAAGCAGTTATACCTAGTAATACCGCTGATATATTGAACCTATTATCATAAAATGAAAATTCCTTTTTCTTTACAAACCTTTCTTTCAGTCCTTGATAAGTAAAGACTTTTATAGATTCAATAACTCTGACTTGATTCGCAACAATCTTGTTTTCGATTACCTTGAATATAGATGTTAAAGAAGTACCATTTCTCCACTCATGAAACATCGCAATTAAAATCGGAATCATAACCAAAACCACAAACAAACTAATCAGATCATACATATGCATAATGGTTAGAACAAAGATGGTTACCATTATGGTACCTCCTATTCCTATCCAACTGTATAGCATTTTATCTATACCGTGCAGCTTTTTTGTGTGTGGAAGAAATTTTGGTCCTATCCAGGAAAACAGAATCACGAAAAACAGAACCAATCGGGCTATTGAAAGAAACACTATTAACCAATAAGGCATCCTATGCTCCTTTCTTAAGTTTTGGAGATTTTTTGCTCCAATTTGGCAATCCGTTGAAACCAATGTTGCTTATAAAAAAAGGATAACCTGTTTTCGTAAGCCTTTCCTTTACTATTAAAGACTTCTCAAAGCTTTCAGCAAAATCTATTATCAAAAACGGGATTCCATAGTTACCATACATTGAACCGATAAAATTCAATCTTTCTTCAAATTCTTTCTCCGATTTTAGCAAATATTCATTCTCTTTAAAATCATAGCCTGAAGCCACACCTTCTATCGCAACAGCGTTTACATATTCGGAAGTTTGGTCCAACAAAAAGAACCCAGCATTCTGTATAAGAACTTTATCAGGATTATTATTTCTTATCCCTTGTATCAGCTCAACCATATCTTCCTCCATATCTCTTCTTATAGTATATGGTGCTACTGCATCAATGGTATCCAGAAAAAGACCATCGTACCCTAAAGAAAGTAATTGGGGTACTATTTGGTTCAAAAATTTCTCTTTTACCTCTCTGTTCGAAATATCAATGTAATAAGAGCCATGATTTTCGTTCTTCCCTTTTAAACCGATTTCTTTTAAATCGTTAAAATATCGCCTCGATTCGTTTACTTCTCCCAGAGAAAGATAAGCCAGTACTTTTATACCTCTGGTTTGTAAATCAATTATATCTTGATTGCTATAAAAATAAGGTTCAACAATTAAAACGCTATAGTCTGAAACAGTACGTGGATTAATGGCTGAATATACGACTCCAAAAGAATCGTAAACTGAGTCTTCAGATATCTTTTGTGTAGATGATATACAGTTTATTGAAAGCAAATAAAAAGAAATCAGTGTTAAATATTTGAGCATTAATTAAGCCTAATCAACTCCTAATTGAGCACAGCCCGACCAACCTAACATGGTCAATTGTTGGATAACTGTGGGTATTAAAACCATATCAAATTGAATATCAGCACGTTCGATCAGATTCGATTTCAGTTTTTCCAGCATTTCATCTTCTTTTGATGGATCTATATTCGGATTAGATTCAAAGAAATCGACCACATATTCATACACAGCTATAATTTTTCCTGTCCAAGGAATATCCTCCCCTTTCAATTCATTAGGAGTCCCTTTTCCATTAACCCATTCATGATGAGTTTTAATGCCTTCAATCACATCTTTATGAATAGGTAAATTACTGATCATAGTTGCTCCTGCAATTGGATGTGCGAGTTCTGAACCAATACTTGCAAGTGAACTTATGCCTGCTGCCCCCACATAACCGATATCATGAAGTTTAGCAGTAGTTTTTAGAATATTCATTTCGTTATTGTCTAAACCAAAAAGCATTCCAAACATTTCCACAAAAGCCACCATTCTAGGTGAATGATATTTTGTTTTCTCTCTTTTAACTTCAATTGCTCGAAGCATTTTATAGAACGCTTCCAGTAGTTCATCCGAGAACGCTTTATTTACATCTCTGAATTCGAATAGCTTTGCCACTATTTCCGAAATATCTTCAAGTACAGGGTTTGACTCTTGAGATTTATTTGGTTCTGCTCTGTTTATCCAAATATATCCTTTAATTTCATCCGTGATATAAGGTAAAAATAAAGGTTCAACACCAAGCTGATTTATTAATTCCTTACCTGATCCAGAAACAGTAAAACTATTCCCTGAAAATGTATATGCTGCTTCTCCAGATAAACCTAACAAAGCTTTCAGGTGTGACTCATCCAGATTATTTGAAGCTATTAAATCAGGTGACTCTCCCTTCAGTTCTATAACAGCACCTGATTTTCCTTGAAAGGAATTGATGATATAGAGTAACAATAACTCAGAAATTCCCTTTGTATTTAAAGCTCCTATACCAAGATCTCTAACAAGACCGTGAACTTGCTTCTGGTATTTTTGCTGAGATTCTTTTTCTTGCTCATCTAACTTTATTAACCATTCAGAAAGTAACCTGCTTACAATTGAAAATTTAGGAACCATATTTACAGGACTCTTAATATTAGGTCCGATTACGTAAATACCCCAGAAAGTACCGTTCTTCTTGTATAAGGGTATATGTTCACAATTTCCTATCGTATGAGCAGAAACTCCGTGTTCTTTAAAATCTTCATCCCATTGCCTTTTTTTCTCAAGGTTTTGCATCTGGTTCTCAAAATCCTGAATAAACTGGGTTCTTTGTACATCTTCTTTTTCCGATTTACCGCCCTTATTTTTTTCAGGTAAGAGATTCTCGGATATTAATTGCCGTTTTATAAGTATCAAATGATCTTTGTCGAATTTGTATACAAAATGTACGGGTGCTTGATAAAGCAGGTCAATCCAAGTGATTATATTTTGGAAGGTTGGATTTTCCTTTCTTGACATGTGTTCTGCAGAAAGTGCCCAAAATTCAAGTTCTTCTTCAATTCCAAACGAATCTACTGCAAAAGCTTTTCCAAGCCTGCTCCCTATAATGGTTATATAATCTTTTACGTCTTTGCTCATGGGATGTCCTTAGTATGCAGAGTAATAAAAATAGTCCAAATGTTTAAAAAATCTTTTACCGATTAAACCGGTAACTGCTGCAAATGTTATCGATCCAGCTACCAGACCAATTACAGCGTATTCAAATCCTATTACTCTACTACAGATATAACCTGTTAATGCATTAACAGCTAATGCAGTTAGCATAGAATAAAGTACAAATTCTGGCCTATTCATAGTAAAAAAGAATAGCGAATTCAATAATCCAAAAACCAAAAACAAATAACCTACGCTCCCAATCCAAAAAACTTTAAATGTTAACGGATTTGCGAAGAAATCTCGGATTTCGGGATAGTCGTCTTCAAACACTCTTAAAGTAACTACTCCATAGTAAGTGAGTACTATAGATAGTATTCCTACGAAGAATAAAAGTACCAGCTGAAGCGAATAGAAATTACTGAAATAGAGATTGAATTTTTTAAGCTTGTCTATGTTCGTTTTTTTCTGAGCCGGGATTATCCGGTGTGAAAATAAATGAATGATAAATTCCAATAACGCAATAGTGAAAATAAAGCTCAATAACGCCCAATCCATTCCTAACTCATAAGGAGTGTTGAACCAAATTATATATGGCGGCGGCGGCGGACCTGCAGACCACGCAAGAATTCTATCCATAAACAAAAAGGTAAAGTATGCGAAACCATACAAAAAGTAGCGATAGGTGTTGTAATAGCTCACCTCAAGATTAGGAAGAGATTGCTTAAATAACTGTTGTCTATTCGATCTTATCTTATATTGATAAAAGATAACGATGTAGATAATTTGGATTCCGGTAGTAACTCCGATTCCCAGCCATTGTGAAAGGTAGATTCCCCAATCCAATACCTCCATACCAAAAGCAACAGATAGTGTTCCTGTTAATATACTTACAAGAATTACCATTTTTTGAGATGATGCATATAATACCGCTGCGGATAACATCATACTTGATATAAGTATAAAATAGGTCAACCCTATTGTTATCATTCTTTGGGGATAGAACGGCAGAACAACATTAATTACAAAAATAAGAGCTGCTATTCCTAAAACCAGTGGTATTGCAAAATAAATAACCGCTTTTATAGATTTCCAACTTAAGAAATAGTTGGATTCTCCCATGTACTTAGAAACTAGTCTACCCAAAACCTGAATAAAACCACCTGTAATAATGAAAGCTCCTATAGTTCCCATTGCAATCATAGTAGCTTGAGCAACATTGAACCTAAACCAAGCCCAAAGCGCGTATTCAAAAATAATGATAGCAACGATCTGAGAGATCATAGGCATAGTGAAAAGTACTCCCATGCCAAAGTGTTTAAAAAATAGTTTGAAACTTTCACCAACATCTCCAAGTTCCAGCTTTACTTCTTTTTCACCTTCTTTTTCAACCTTATCCCTAACATGTTTTTTTAGCTTTTTAAATACATCTTCCGCTAAATCAAAAACTGATTCAAAGCCAAAATCTGTTTTGGCATCTATATCTCTTATTCCTAAAGATTCTATAGTTGCAGCAACAGCCCAAACACTTAATGGATTACCAATAAGGTCATACACTTGTTGCGTCAATTCTTCAAAAGTTGACAATTCAGCCTTCTGAGTTATGATATCTCTTTCCTCAGTTTGCATGTACTAATCTCTTTGTCTGTAAAAACTTAAGCAGATTTAAAACCGATTCAGTTTTTACCTTCTCTTTTAGAGGCTTTCTTGGTTTTATTGCCAAACGTTTATATGATTCCAGATAATTCTTTACAGATCTGTCTGTGGTAAAATTCAGAAGTACTTTTTCGCGAGATTTGTTACCAAGCTCAATTCTAAGGTCTGTATCCTCAAGTAATTCTATAACTCCTTCAGCAATTTCTTCTGGTGATCTTGGTTTGCAAAGAATTCCACATCCTTCTAATGCGTCTTTAATTCCTCCCACATCAGTAGCCACAACCGGTCGACCACAGCTCATTGACTCAATAACTGTATATGGAAATCCTTCTGATATCGAAGTTAAGACCGATATATCTCCCTCATTAAATATCATACTTGGATTGTTATGAAACCCGCCAAAAGTAAAGTTATCCTCTAAATCCAATTCTTTAATAAGTTCTCTGCACCTCTCTACATATTCTTTATCAACATCTAAGCTACCATAAACCATGAACTGAACATTGGGTATTTTCTTTCTGACTACTTGACAGGTACGAATCATTGTCTCAATATCTTTTAGAGGAAATACCTGAGCTACAGCTATTACTGTTGGTGTGCCTTCAGTTTTGGTAGGCTTCGGGGTTGGTTTAAAAAGATCCGTATCCACACCGTTATAAATGGGCAGAATGTTATCCTCTTTAGCTTCAAATCGTTCCTCCCACTTCTGGTTGGCAGTAGTAACCGGTGAAATTTGATCAGCAGTATGGTAAACGGCCCTAGTAATTAAGGTTGATAAATCAACAAGCAATTTTTTTGAAAAAAATGTCATGTCAGATCGCCCAACATTTATCAAGCGCTCCCGCATATATACGCCATGATCTGTTACCATACTTGGTATTCCATATTCATACTTTGCCGCAATGGAAGCTAATGCCGGAAATCCTGCTAAAGTGGAATGAGAAATATTAATTTCTTTGGGAATTGGCGAAGCAATAGGCATCATAAAGTGATATAACCATCTCATTCCGAAAGTAATATCTAATACCTTTGGAGTTTCACCTAACTCCGGATCATAGTTTTCTATATATTTTTCGAATAACGATTCTTTAAATACAAGCCATAGCATTGGCTCCTTCATGGTGATTTTATAATCGTAGTATTGAAAAAATTTCCAGAAACCGTATATAACATCACTAATCCGGTCTACATCCTGAAAAGGATCATTCAAACAGGAAATAAAATCCTTAAATAAAGGTATAAACTGTTGTTTTACTATTTCTTTGGTAGTTCTTGCTTTTTTCTCGATTTGTGCAGAAAAAGGAATGCTTTTATCAAAATAATGAACAGGTTCTTCTACTCCCCATAACGGAATATGGATAATATCAGTTACATTCTTGGGGAGTTTATATCTGGGTTCTACAAATGGATTACCAGTTATTGCCATTAGGTGAAAATCCACTTCCTCCTGTAATTCTGTACATAAAATATGCGCCCAGGTACTTACTCCACCCCCACTGTATGGATATGAACCTTCTGTTTCAAAAAGCACAACTGGTTTTACTTCATCCATTACAAAGAATCTTCAATTAAAAGTTCCTTGAAAAGCTTGTCATATTCATAAAAAATTGATTTCCAGGTATGTTTTGAAGAAACAAGATTAAACTTAGATTCCGTCAATTCTTCAAATTTTTCAGAATCATTCCATAACAAAGCAACCTGCTCAACTAGCGTTCGAGTGCTAGTATTTTTAGGTACAACAAAACCAAACTCTGAAGTAAGATCACCGACTTCCCATCCAAATGGTAGTGCTTTGTGCGAAAGAGCCTCAAACATAACCAAAGGTTGTGATTCATTATGGCTTGTAATGCAAATCATATCGAATTCATGAAGATAGTTATGAGCTGGTTCGTTCCAGATCATAGTTACTTCAGGATACTCTTTGGAAAGCTTTTCGACTTCTTCTTCAAGTTCCAGTTCGTTTGCACCACTCAACATCATTAAAAATGAAGGTTCTAGGTCCACATCTTTAAAATATTCTACTACTTCAAAAAAGAGTTTGGGATTTTTCATTTCAGCACATCTTCCAATCCATCCAATTACAGGATTATTGGCTCTTTTCTTTTCAGGTGAGAGAAGTTCTTCCGGTATTCCATTTGGTATATACTTCGGAACTTCTGCTCCAAATTTTATCTGTTCTGGAATATTCACTCTTGAAACGGAAACAACTTCTTCTGCTGAATTGTACACCTCAGTAGCAATTTCTTTAAAGATATCGACTATTTCTGATTTAGCTTCAAAATTATCAGGAATTTGATACCCACATTCTAAAGCAACAGCTCCTTTTTCAACTTCTTTCCAGTATAAGGCGTGTTCCGTTAATACCAACGGAGTTTTAAAGATCTTGGATAATTTTATACCAAGCCAACCTGCAAATCCTGTATTTGTAACATGTACTGTATCAAATCCAAAGCCGGGAACTGATTCTACAATTGATTGAAACCATGTTTCTTTAACGGTATCCCAGTTCGACTTTAAAATTGGTGGAGGAACTCTGGTAAACGACTTTACATTTTGAGTTAGAGGATAAAGTGCATTTTCGGGATCTAATTGTTGAAATTCATCTGTAGCAACCTGAAGAATATGGAAGTCATACAGCTTCATAGCTTTCAAATATTGATAAGTCCATTCGCTTACTCCCCCTCTATACCAAGGATAAGTCCCTTCAATAATAAGTAAAACTGATGTATTACCTAGGTTCATTTATCTTTCTGGTAAAGCCTCCAAAGTATTGCACCGGTTTGTGTTACCAATCTTGAAATTAATTCGAATTCCTTACTTGAAAATAATTTTGATCTCTTAACAATGAGCAAGCCAAACAATTTTGATTCTGTTGGCACATTCAGATTATTCATGAGCATGGCCTTTTCATTTGCTGAGAATAATGGAACACCAATTTCGGCCGGTATCTCATTTTTCGTTGAAAAATCAAGAAAACAACCCAATTCTTCATTATAGATATGGTTGCTTAAATAAGCTTCCTTTTTGGAACTGAGGTGTTCAAATGAATTGGATTGTTTAAAAGAGTTTAGTTCTTCTTCAGAAGGTTTTTCATTTCCTTTTATAATCAGTGGTGATGGAATTTCATTATCGATTATAAAGAAAGACAAAAGATCGGATTTCAAAATATCTGATAAATATGAGCAAAAAGTTTCAACCGTATCACTAAATGAACCTTTAATTGCTGATTCCATTAGCTTCATAACTAATACATTTTTACTCTTTTCAAGATCCTCATCTAATCCTTTGATATTCACATCTGTTAGAATTTTCATTCTAACGAGTTCTAAAACACCTTCCCTATCTGTATTGAAGCGTTCTTTTTTAATAAAATCTACAGCTCCCAAGTCAAGTGCTTTTTGCTCTTTCTCAACAGTAGGCAGGTTGGTCATGATAAGAACAGGAATCTTACTCTTTTCCTCATCATCTCTTATTGATTCCAGCAACTCCAAGCCCGAAAGTCCCGGCATGTGAATATCTGATAAAATTAAATTTACCGGAGTTTCTGAAAGTATATTAATTGCTTCTTGAGAATCCCTAGCGTTAACAAGCTGGAATTCTTTTCCAAGCAAACTCTTTGCCATGATGTGAATTGGCTCATCATCATCTATTACTAAAATTGTGTGAGACATATCTATTTTTAGTTTCCCAATTGTAGTTCAATAAAAAAGGTCGTTCCTTTATTCTCTTCCGATTCCACCCAGATTATCCCTTCATGTGCGTCAACATAAGATTGAACTTCTTCCAGACCAAGTCCTATACCTAAAATACCTTTAGGATTTTTAGCCTGATCTTTATGTGATGATATTAAAAAATTTGGTAGCATAGAATTAGGAATTCCTATACCATTATCTTTTACTTTAACTATAAGAGAGCCCTGTTTTGAACGAGTAAGTTGAACACTTACCTGCCCTTCAGAAATAGTAAATTTTACTGCGTTTGAGATCAATGTATTCAAAGCATAATACATTTTATCTCTATCAATATTCAGCATCAGTTCATCCCAATCAGACATAAAATTCATTTTTATCTTCTTCAGGGCTGCTTTGGCTCTGTTGTTTTGAACAACTTCATTCGCAAAGGCAACTATGTCAGTCTCTTCAAGATTTAAAGTACCAAAATTAGAACCTACAATTTCTTTATCGAGTAAGTCTTTAACCAACTCCAATAATTTCTCACTTCCGGATTTGATCAATTCAAGCATCTCCGTTCTTTCATCTTCTTCTAATGAGTCGTCTTCCAATAAAATTGTTATCAGCCCCATAATGCCAGAAAGTGGATTCTTAAAATCATGGCTTAACATCCTCATCAACTTATGTTTCTTCTGGTTAGCTTCACTGAGCTCTATCTCTCTTTCCTTCAGAATCTTAAGTTGTTCTTCTGTTTCTTCTTTTAATACCTTCAGCATTAAATGATTACGCACCCTGCTTATCAGTTCGTCTTTATCAAATGGCTTATTAACGAAATCAAGCCCCCCTGCTTCAAATGCTTTAACTTTATCAACACTTTCATTTGAACTGCTTAGAAATATGATTGGAATATCTTTATGCTCAGACATTCTTAGGGCATTTCCAACTTCCAACCCTGACATTTTTGGCATCATTATATCTAATAGGATAAGATCTGGTACAACTTCTTCGATCTTTTTTAATGCTTCATCACCGTCATAGCTCTTTTCAACTCTGAAACCTTCACTCTGAAGAACATGTGAAAGTAAAAGTACATTTTGTTTTGAATCGTCCACAACCAGAATCAAAAAATCTAAAGGATTTACTTCATTTTGAGCCATGAATTCTAATTTTTTTCTTCAAATTTTGTATTATTTTAAAAAACGTAAAATAAATTGAAACTATACTAATTTTCGTTCGTCTATTAATCAGTTGAATGATTAATGTACATAGATTAAAGTCTTAAAATGCAATTTTTAAAGTACACATTAATATTAGTTTGCATTCTCGTTTTTAGCAATGGTTTAATTGCAGGTAATAATGATCCTATAAATGATAAACCTGCTGTATTTGAGATTGAAGATAAATACAAAGAAGTTAAACTGTGCCTTACCAAAACTTCAGTGTATATGAAAATTAATAGTACTGTTAAAGACTATATGAATCAGGAAATTGTACACAGGCATAGTATTGAAGCAAGTCAGTTTATAGATTCTGAAGGTCATTTCCTTCTTGGCGATGTCGTTCTTTTAAGCTCGCGAAAACTTGAATACTCGTTTGATGATATCGAAAGTATTTCATTCGAAAATGGTGAATTGATATTCACTTATAATGATACTCAATCCTTTGTTTTTTCTGATATTTTAGGAACAGATGGAAACCCCGCCCTCCAAAACTTCTATTTAGAAGATCTCGAGAAGTTCTTCATAGCCTATAAAAAGCTCACCTCCTGACCTTTTCTGTTTTTTGTAACGCATTATACTCCTGAGACTCTTTTAAGAAAAAGGACAATCAAGGAGAAAAAATGGTTAAGTATATTTTACTTTGTATAGTAATCGGACTATCAATAATCGCGTGGTCAGAGATTCCGATAAACAGAGGCCCTGGAATAATAGCAGACAAATCACCCAAAACAACCAAACTTGCCTCCCCTCAGGAAATTAATTTTGATGGAAACACTTTTTCAGGGTTTAAAAAAATAGAAGCAACCGTTAGAGTATTAGAAAAAGACAGATATTTCTTTGACACCATGTCCGAGTTTTCTTCTTACGATATTCTTGTAGGATGGGGACAAGTTTCCGATCAAAAAAACCTAGACTATATAAATTTTGATCTCAAAGATAGATCTTTCTCTTACAACAAGATCAGATTACCACTAAAAAGCGACTTAATAAGTAGTCAAACTTTACTCTGGCATGTTGTTCCTTCAACCGATGAAATTAGAAAGATCCTTTTCGGGTTAAGAAAGGGACACCTAATCAATGTAACAGGATATATTGTTGATGTTGCTACCAGGGATGGGTTACAATGGAAATCAGCAAGCTCTATCTCTCAGGAAAGTAAGTCTTCTAATAAACATGATATACTCTGGATAACATCTCTTACAAAAAAATAGAAAATACTGTTACTTTTTTGAATTAAGGGCTACCTTAGCTGTCAAAAAATAGTTAATGAACTGGTTTAAAGATTCAATTTTAGACTTGGTATTTATGGGAGTGATAATATCCACTCTGTTTTTTCCAAGTAATACATCATTTATAATACTATGGGTTTATACCGGGCTTCTGCTACTAAGTAAAGTATTGGCTTTATTTATGCCAAGTTTGCAAAAAAGAGCATCTAAAACCAGCACTCCTAACTGGGTATACCATATTATCTATGCTGTTTCATTAGTAACTCTTTTGTTCATTCAAAAATGGTATTTAGCAGGCTCTTGGGCAATTATTTGGCTTTTATCAATCGTTCTCCTTACAAAACAAAATAATAGATCTTGAAGCATTTCTGCACTTCTGTTGTATTCACATTCTTTATAATCTTTTTAACAACAGGACTTTCAACAGCTCAGCAAAAATTGAAAGATCAACCACTTCAATTGCGGTTATGGTCGGGATACTCCTTCAACTCGGTTTATTTTCTAGGGAAAACATCCAATGCCTCCTCAGCAATTCTAGGAATCGGATATCGTAGAGCAATCCGTAGCTATGGTGAAAATACATTAGTGTATTACACTGCTGATTTAATTCCTTATATCTACTTTGATTACCCAAAAAGAGATGAAAATGATAAACCAACTCAAATTTCTGGTGTAGGTTTCTCTCCTATTGGTTTCTTATTAGAAAAAAAATTGAATAACTATTTTACTTATCAGCTGTCTATTTCGGGTTCTTTTATTTTTATGAAAGATGAGTTTCCTACTGACAAAGGAAGAAAGCTAAATTATACTTTTGATCCATCTTTCACACTTCAAACTCATATTACTAAGTCAATAAAACTTGCTTCAGGATATAAGTTCCATCATATTTCAAATGCCCAGACCGGCAGCGAAAATCCAGGTCTGGATTCAAACTTTTTATATATAAGTCTCATAATTAAATAGGTTTCAATGAAAGCAACAATATCAACAAACAAAGGAGATATCAATCTTGAGTTATTTCCTGAAAAAACACCAAAAACAGTAGCAAATTTTGTAAATCTCTCTCAAAGAGGGTATTACAACAACCTTCAATTCCACAGAGTAATAGACAACTTTATGATTCAAGGCGGCTGCCCAAATGGCGATGGTAGAGGTGGTCCCGGCTATACTTTTGAGGACGAATTTGATCCTGAATTAAGGCATGACACTCCCGGTGTATTATCGATGGCGAATGCAGGTCCCGGAACAAATGGAAGCCAATTCTTTATTACTCATACAGAAACGAACTGGCTTGACGGTAAACACTCTGTTTTTGGCAAAGTAGTTTCAGATGCTGATCAGGATGTTGTGGATTCAATTTCTCAAGGAGATAAAATAGAAAGCATCACTATTGAAGGAGATACTGAAGCTTTACTTTCTAAAGTATCAGAACTTTCAATGTGGAATGAAGTGCTGGATGAAAGGTTTCCAAGCTAGACCAGATTAAGATCTTATCGAAATTTTTTCTTCAGAAAAGTAACCTTTTACTTTCAGTTTCGTAATTGGGTTCGAACTTAAAACCGGACCCAGTTATGAAACGTAATTTAGCCTTTTCAATTTTTGCTGTTCTTTTTCTAACCTCATTAATACCCTCTGTATTTTCTCAAAGTTATGGAGATCGATATGGTGATTTAGATTACAGAAAATGGAGACTTACACTGATCAATCCGATTGGTACAAATGGCGTTGCTTCACCTCGATATACAGCAAAATACTCTATCAACTTGATTGGTGGCTACCATGGCGGATTAAATGGCCTGGAAATAGGCACTCTTTACAACTACAACAAAGAGTATAGTTCAGGTTTTCAAATAGCCGGTTTAGTTAATGCCACAGGAGGCTACGCAGAAGGCGTAGGTATTGCGGGTCTGATAAATTATGCAGCTGAAGATCTATCCGGTATTCAAGTTGCCGGTTTTGGAAACTTTAGTAGAAACGATATTGAAGGATTACAAGCTGCAGGAGTACTCAACTATGCACAAGGAGATCTTTCTGGTTTACAAGGTGCAGTAGGTGGAAATATAGCGCGGGGTAATGTTGAAGGAGCTCAAATATCCGGTCTGTTTAATCTTTCTGAGCAAAATATGAGTGGATTACAGATTACAGGTGGTGGTAATGTTGGATTAGAAAACATGGAAGGACTTATGATATCGGGTCTTTTTAATGCTGCAAGAGGTGATGCCAGCGGATTATTCATTACCGGAGGTGCCAACATTGCTACCGATGATATGGAAGGCTTGATGATCTCCTCCCTTTTCAACGTTTCTTCGGAATACTCAAGCGGATTAATGATTACCGGTGGTTTAAACTATTCAAGATATCAGGAAGGCTTGATGATTTCTGCCGGAGCGAACATAACCCAGGAAATGGAAGGAATGCAATTCGGAGGTATTCTTAATTATGCCACAACTGCTACCGGTGTACAAGTGGGAGTCATAAATATTGCTAAAGAGTTTGAAGGGGCTTCTATTGGTTTTTTAAGCCTCTATGGAAACGGTAGAAAGAATTTTGATGTGCGTTATTCCGATGCAGGTTTTACTGACATCGGAATTACAACCGGAACTCATAGGGTGTATAACATGGCTATTCTTGGCTATAACACCTCTCTTGATAGAAATGTATATCGGTTTGGTATTGGTGTTGGTTTAGAAAAGAACATCAACGATTCCTTTAGAAAAATTGAGAGCGATCAACTTTTCGTGAATCAAGAATTCACAGTCTTGCATCATTTTGAAGAAAATTGGAGTAAACAAACTAATCTCATTTTCGCTTATAAATACATGATCGGTAATCGTTTTAATTCCGGCCTGTCTATTTATGGAGGACCAAGTTACAATATTCAGGTTAGCAGAGTTAACACTGCTAATGATTATACTTGGTATAGTTTATGGAGTCCTGAGTGGAATGGACGACAATACAGAATGTGGGTTGGTTTTACTTTCGGCATTCGTTTCTTCAAACAAAAAAACCTACCGTTAATTGATGATTATATTTTTGAATTTGAAAGAGACTGGTAGCTGTAGAATGTTATAAATCTGTGAAACAATTCAGTACGTATTATTGTTATGTTAGGTGAAACTAAAAAAATACAATAATTATGAAAACGCTTGTAATATTCGTTTCAATAGCTCTGATAGGTTTTTTTCTGATGGCAACACATTCTGATAAAGGAATTGAAGAGCATAAGCATAGAGAAAATGTTATGACTACTCAATCACAGCCTGATCCGGATAAAAAATATCCTTATCAAAAAACCGAAGCTGAATGGAAAGAAATTTTGACCGCAAAAGAATTTAAGATTCTCCGCGGAAAAGGAACAGAAGCGCCTTGGTTCAATGAATACAACGATAATAAAGAAGAAGGAATCTATGTTTGCGCGGGTTGTGGACAGAAGCTGTATAGTTCAGAACACAAATATAATAGCCGTTCAGGTTGGCCAAGCTTTTGGAAGCCAATAGCTGATTCTTTGGTAGCAGAAGAAGTTGATAAAAGCTATTTCATGACCAGAACAGAAATTGTTTGTTCTAATTGTGGCGGGCATTTAGGGCACGTTTTTGATGACGGACCGGAACCAACAGGGCTACGGTACTGCATGAATTCAGCAGCTATGGACTTCATTCCTAAAGATGAAATAGCGAGCAAAGAACAATAGTTCTGTAACACATTTTTATTTATAATCTAGGCGAGCTTTTATATGCTCGCTTTTTTTATGTAATCAAATTTCAAAAACATGGCAGAGCCCGCAAAGACATTACTCAAGGCAAGTTTCAATCCAAAGATCAAATCTTATCTTCTTTGGTATGGTGTTCTGATGTGTGTTGTTATGATTTTCACAATTCCCTTCATCCCAATTTGGTTGATCTTTGCATCTTATTTTGTAAATAAATACTTCGACAGGCTGCACTGTGAACTCACCACACGTTCATTGAAATTTAACAAGGGCTATATTTTCAGAACTGAAAAAACCATTCCTTTAGATAAAATTCAGGATCTTACTTTTAAAGAAGGGCCTCTTTTAAAAGCATTTGGGTTAAGTATTCTACAAATTGAAACAGCCGGAAGTTCTGCCTCCGCTTCAGCTGATCTGTCTTTAATTGGAATTGTTAATGCTTCTGAGTTCAGAGATCAAGTATTAAATCAAAGAGATGTAGTTACTGAAAACACATCCTCCTCTCCTTCTTCAATTGTTCAGGATTCTGAAAATGTAATCGAAATTTTAAAAGATATAAGAGATTCCTTAAATCGAATTGAGCAGTCAAGAAATAACTAATAATCAGTTTTGATTATAAAGTCGTATGATCTGGGAATAGCTCAAATCTTCGAGCATGTCCCGATCTTCTAATTCTCTAAGAAACTCTTCGGTAACTCCATTCGAATACATTCCTATTATACCGGAATAGCTAATCTCATCCAGATAATCTATATCTTCAAGAGTTCTTAAATAAGATTCTGAAACTCCGGTCGAATACATACCAATAATCCCTGAATAATTTACTTCATCAAGATAATCCACATCATCCAGCGTTCTTAAATAATCCATTGAAACACCGCTGGAAGACATACCAATAATCCCCGAATAACTTACTTCGTCCAAGTAATCAAGCTCTTCCATAACTTCTATAAATTCTATATCTACCCCGCTACTATGTAATGCTAATGCCTGATTAGGAGTGAGATCACTTAAATAATCCAGGTCATCTAATGCTTGTAAATATTCTACAGGAACTCTGTTCTGATATAAAATTGAAGTGTTATCTAAGGTAGGAGTTCCGTCAAAATTCAGATCTTTAATGGTATCAAAGTATTCAAGTTGAGTATAGTTGATTACTGTAGATTGCGATGTAGTTACTTGATCTGATGACTGGAAAAGGTTACTAATAGAACTACCAATTCCGTAAGCCGCTTTCATTGGACTCCAATCAAAACGCCATAAAATCGCAATTAGAATAAAGATTCCAATAACCCAAGTGTTTCTTCTGGATAAGATATCTTCAGGATCTGAAGGTTTTCGCTTTTCTTTGGGAGCTTCATCGCTATAAAAATCAGAGAAATCTTTTTCTTCTTCACTTGAATCAAGATCGTTGGTAAGTCTGTTTTTATTTCTTTGTCTGCTCATGTCTCTTAATCAAAAGCTGTTTCAGGAAAGTAATGAATCAATTTATAAGTTTTTATTCTTTTCTTCTATCCACTTACTCATATATTTATAGCTTTGAAGTGTATTTTGAAGTAACATTGACCCAATGAAGTTTTTCTTTCTATGTTCTGAAAGGTTTGATGAAATAAAGCTGATCTTGTTTTTTAGATTCTGATGATGCTTATCTCTGGAAAACAAACTGTTGAATACACTAAATCCCGTTTTTTGGGCTGTACTCCATTTCTTGGGATTGTTATATAGATCAATGGCCTTTTTAACAA
Source organism: Balneolaceae bacterium UBA3186 (assembly GCA_002364085.1). GTDB lineage: Bacteria > Bacteroidota > Rhodothermia > Balneolales > Balneolaceae > Balneola. The sequence goes on from DEXK01000011.1 coordinate 273,871, forward strand.
ACTGTTCAGGAGTTTCTGCAACTTCTCCTCCCCATACCTGATCTGTAATCATCCCTTCCGCACCGATTGCAGTAGTTACTGACGGAGTTCCACATTTCATGGCATCTACAAGTTTACCTTTCAATCCGGCTCCAAATCTTATTGGCGCAAGTAATACCTTTGCCCTTCGAATTACTTCTTCTGCACTTTCAGCACGCCCTTTTATGCAGAAACCTTCTTTCTCGTTATGAAGTTGCTCTACTTTAGGTGAAGAATAAGCTCCGTAAATATGCAGTTCGGCTTCCGGAATTTGTTTTTTTATTGACTTCCAGATATCTGATTTTAAGAACTTTACAGCGTCCCAGTTAGGTTCATGTAAAAAATTCCCTATGGAAATAAAATGCTGTCTCTCATCAAACGATGGAAACTTGTTTTGTTGATCAGAGTTGATCTCTTCAAACATAAAAGGGATATAGTGCAATAAATCTGTATCAATTTTGAAGAAACTAGTAAGTAACTCGTACTCAAAATCAGAAATAATAAGAGAAAGATCGCACCGATAAATTGAGGCGATTTCTCTTCGGGCTTTGTCAGAATAAAGATCCCTTTCAGTAAATGTTCTGCCCAGTTTTAAAGCTTTATGTCTTCCATAGCGTAAAGAATGAAGGTCTTCAGTGTCTAAAACTCTGATCGCGTCTGGACATTGCTCTGCTATCCTCCAACCAAATTGTTCCTCAGTCATGAATCTATCAAAAAGTACAACTTGAGGGTTTAGCTTTTTAATGAATTCATCAAAACCCGAATCGTTAATTTTGGTCAATTCAGTTTCAATATCTAACGATTTTAAATCTTCAGAATATTCAAAATTCGATGCAGAACTGGCAAATGTGACAGATGCTCCCTCTTCTTTAAAAAAGGCGATTAATTGCATCATTCTTGACCCGGCAGCAGAAGAATCCGGTTCCGGCCATACAGTTCCTATAATTAGTACTCTTTGATTTGCGAACATTTACACTTCTGATAAAAAACTTATAAAATAATTCTGCTTATTAAAGTACAAACAAATTCAATCAGCCTGTATGAAAAATATATTACTGTTGATCTTCCTTTCTTTTTTTGTTGTATCAATCTCAGCTCAATATGAATATGAACCAAGTATGCAAAACCCTTTTGGAAAACTAAATCCTGCAGCATATCCACAAACTGCTGATTTCGAACCTTTAATTGGAGTTAGTGAATGCATATCTGAAAGCAGAGCAGCAGATGGTAGCTGGAATTCTGAAGTTAATATGCTTTGGAAATGGAAATACATAATGAATGGAATGGCTGTTCAGGATGAAACATTAAAAGAAGATGGATTACATTCCGGCAGCATCCGTCAGTTTAATGCAGATAGTAGCAAATGGTATGTTCATTATTATGCTTCAGCTTCAGCCTCTCCCGCTCTTCCTGTTTGGGAAGGCTCTAAGGTTGAAGAAAATAAGATCGTGCTTTACAGACGTCAGGCAGCCCCAAACGGAACTGATGGTTACTACCGACTCACTTTCTATGAAATTACGGATGAAAGTTTTAATTGGGTAGGTGAATGGGTTGATCTTGGTGAAACATTCTCATACCCCACATGGAAGATCTCATGTATTAAACAAAAGTGATGAGTTTCTGGGAAGAACAGCTAAAGATTAATACCGAACTGAGTGCAAAATGCTCCCGTTTGAACAAAAAGGGAAAGCCATTCTGCCTCAACAAAGCTCCAACGTCTCTTTGGTGCGGTAAAAACCGACTGGCGGACGGAGGAATTAAAAGATTACAGTTGATCTGTTAATTATTTAATTAATTAAACTCTTCTCTCTGTGTCATTCTGAGGATACCTCCGAAGAATCTTACCGAGGCTGTTTTTTCTAATTCCTTCACTAGCTAACCTCATATAGACATTTCTCACTCACAACAAAAATCATAGCCTCTTCGACTATAGGTTCCTTCGGCAGTAGCCTCAGGATGACTTTTTTGTAAGGAATAGAGATCGAAGTTGTCTTACATGATAGCATGAATCATTATTACGTATATATAACAACAAATCCATCCAGAACCACCCTTTATACTGGAATCACCAATGATCTTGAACGAAGACTAATTGAACATTATCAGAACCGTGGAAATAAAAATACATTCGCAGGAAAATACTACTGTTATGAGCTGCTGTACTTCGAAAACTTTCCATCTTCTTATGAAGCTATACAGGCTGAAAAATACATAAAGGGCAAAAGCAGAAAGAAAAAGGAACAGATCATTAGAGATAAGAACCCTTCTTTTGCGTTTCTGAATCGTAAAATATTAGGATACTGGCCTCCGAAGTATGGGGTTTAGTATCTGCTTCAGTCATTCTGAGGATACCCTGCAAAAATCTTACCGTTTGATATTTATCTTCTCTGTCATTCTGAGGATACCTCCGAAGAATCTTACCGAGGCTGTTTTTGCTAATTCCTTCCCCAACCTAGCGCCAGCGTCTCGCTGGTGCGGTTATGTAACTATCCATGTAAAACCTTGAACTGGTTTCTGAGTCAAAAAAACACTTAGTGTTTGTATCTATTTGTGCAGATCCTTTGGAAGTATCCTCAGGATGACTTTGCTTTTGTTAATCTAGCTAAAACCGGAAACCACAATCCTCCTTTGAAGGAGGTGTCCGCCGACTGGCGGATTTCGTGAGGTTTACTAATTCCTAAACTTCACGACATCCCTCGGATCATCCAAAGAACTGTTTGGATGATCGTCTCCCTTCGAAGGGAGATTTAATTGCTTGAATTAAATATTTCTCTTAGCATCAGGAATGAATTTCAATCCGCCAATAGAGTCCAGATCGGACACAGAGCTATTCGAAATAACTTCCAATACCAAAGACTGGGATAACGAAGCAGTCTTAATTGCAAAAAAGGAGTTACTTAAGCGAGGGTATTCAAGCCGAAAGATCGAACATAATGAGAGCGTAAGTTCTAAAAGCAGAAAAAAGATAAAAGCGTTAAAAAAATCAAAGGGTCTTTCAAAAAAAGAACTCTTAATTCTGATAGTGTGTGCTCCTTATATCTTTATTTCGACATTTAGTACTTTCCTACCACGTATTGGAAAAACTGTAATGGAATTGGAAAATGAAGGCTTTCATAAACTGAAATGGCAACGATTAGCAGTTTTAACCTTAGCTAATGCGCTCTGGTTTTTTGTCCTTTCTGTTTGGCTGAATTTGTTCTGAAATGCTGACTTCCCCCCAACCTGGCGCCAGCGTCTCGCTGGTGAGGTAAAGCATAATAAACAAGCGTATTGCTTAAACTAGTTCAAAGCTTTAAGCTAAATCCAGATTCCGGGCATACGCCGCGGAATGAGACAGTCTTATTCGAGGGGATTGCCGCGTCGGGTATTTTAAAACCCTCACTATTTCCAAGGCCTCCTCACAAATAGGGCATCCTAAGTATGAATTTTGGATGTCGTTAGGTATACCAATTCCTAAATTTCACAAAGATCCTGAAACGAGTTCAGGATGACGTCCGCTACATATTCCTTCTGTACTGCCCACCAACCTCATACAAGGCATGAGAAATCTGTCCCAGCGAAGCGACTTTCACCGTTTCCATGAGCTCTTCGAATAAGTTGCCGTTGTTTCGGGCCACTTCCTTCAATCGTTCAATAGCTTCAGCATTTCTGTCTTCATTTCGTTTCCAGAATGCTTCTAAGTTATCGATCTGCTGTTTCTTCTCTTCTTCTGTAGATCGGATGAGCTCGATTGGCTTTTGCTCTTCATCACCGGCTCCTTCTTTCAGGAAGGTATTTACGCCTATGATCGGTAGTTCTCCGGTGTGCTTCTTAGTTTCGTAATACAAGCTTTCATCCTGGATCTTTCCGCGTTGGTACATACTCTCCATCGCTCCGAGAACACCACCACGTTCAGTGATGCGATCAAACTCGGTAAGAATGGCTTCCTCAACAAGATCGGTCAATTCAGAAATGAAATAAGAACCCTGATTGATATTCTCATTTTTAGCCGTTCCCATCTCTTTGTTAATGATCATCTGAATCGCTAATGCACGACGTACAGACTCCTCAGTCGGAGTTGTAATTGCTTCATCGTAAGCATTGGTGTGCAATGAATTACAATTATCATAAATTGCTAATAATGCCTGTAAAGTTGTACGAATGTCATTGAACTGAATCTCCTGTGCATGCAACGAACGACCACTTGTTTGAATATGATATTTCAACTTCTGAGAACGATCATTGGCTTCGTACTTCTTTCTCATCGCTACCGCCCAAATACGACGTGCTACACGTCCGATCACTGCATATTCAGGATCTAGTCCATTACTGAAGAAGAACGACAGATTATGAGCGAAATCATCGATGTTCAATCCACGGGCTAAGTAGTATTCTACATAAGTAAATCCGTTTGCCAGTGTAAGCGCGGCCTGAGTGACCGGGTTAGCTCCCGCTTCCGCGATATGATACCCGGAAATAGAAACAGAGTAATAATTACGAACTTTATGCTCTGTAAAGTATTCCTGTATGTCTCCCATCATTTTAAGAGCAAATTCGGTAGAGAAAATACAAGTGTTTTGCGCCTGATCTTCTTTCAAAATATCAGCCTGAACAGTTCCACGAACTGATGAAAGTGTCTTTTCCTTGATCTGATCATAGGTTTCAGCGTCAATAACTTCGTCACCGGTCATTCCAAGCAAACCTAAACCAAACTCATCATTCCCTGCAGGGATTTCATTTGAATATCGTGGAACCGGTAATCCAAGCTTCTCATACTTTGTTTTAACATCCTTGATCGCCTGCTCCCATTTCCCTTCTGCTTTCAGATATCTTTCCACTTCCTGATCGATAGCCGTATTCATAAACATAGCTAATATCATCGGTGCCGGACCATTGATAGTCATTGATACAGAAGTAGTTGGCTTGGTTAGTTCAAAACCGGAATAAAGTTTTTTCATATCATCCAGCGTACAAATACTCACACCGGAATTACCGATCTTTCCGTAAATATCAGGGCGATAACCGGGATCTTCTCCGTACAATGTTACTGAATCAAAAGCGGTTGATAGACGAGCAGCTTCCAATCCTTCACTTACATAATGAAACCGCTTGTTGGTTCGCTCCGGAGTTCCTTCACCGGCAAACATTCTGGTTGGATCTTCTCCTTCGCGCTTAAATGGAAATACACCCGCGGTATATGGGAAATAACCGGGGAGATTTTCTTTTAAAGCAAACTTAAGCCTCTCTCCTTCGTGTTTGGTATCCGGCATGGCTACGCGAGGAATTTTTAAACCACTTAAAGATTCTCGGTACAATTCATTTTTGATAACACGGTCACGTATCTTTACATCAAAGGTATCTTGTTTGTATCGTTCATACAGATCATCCCAGCCATCTAAGATCTTTTTTGGAGCTACGTCCAGCTTAGAGATCCAGTGTTCTTTCATCTTGGAAAGATCGCTTTCTAACACTTCTTTATTCTCTGGCTTCCAATTGTTTAATTGATTCAGTGTACCATTAACCTCAGATAATCTGGAAGCAATTTCAGATTGTTGCTCTGCCCATTCATGGTAATTTCTGATGGTCTCTGATATCTCACTTAAATAACGAACTCTCTTTCCGGGGATGATCGCCTGAGCCTGAATATCTTCTGCAGGCGAAGCATCGGTATAGAGCTTGGGCTCCCATTCAAAACTGTACCTTTCGTTGATCTTTTCAACAATAGCAGCAAAAAGGTTGTTCACTCCTTTGTCATTGAACTGAGCAGCTATCGTTGGATACACCGGCATATCTTCGGGTTTTGCATGCCATTCGCCTCTGTTTCTTATCATCTGCTTACGAATATCTCTGTAAGCATCTAACGAACCTTTCTTTTCAAATTTGTTTAAAACCACGATTTCAGCGAGATCAAGCATATTGATCTTCTCTAACTGCGTGGCTGCACCATATTCGCTGGTCATCACATAGATCGGTATATCTGATATATCTACGATCTCAGTACCACTTTGACCAATTCCACTGGTTTCTACGATGATCAGATCAAATCCGGCTTGCTTATAAAGCTCAATTGCTCCGGTAAGTGCTGCACTTGTGCTTCTGTTTGACGCTCTGGTCGCCAGACTTCGCATATACACGCGTTCTGTGTCGATACTGTTCATTCGTATGCGATCACCAAGTAACGCCCCTCCTGTCTTAATTTTGGAAGGATCTACGGAAATAATTCCGATGGTGATATCTTCAAACTCAGTAAGAAAGCGTAATACGATCTCATCTGTTAAAGAACTCTTTCCTGCACCACCCGTTCCTGTGATTCCCAGTACCGGAATCGTTTTCTCAGATTCCGCTTTAAGTGGTTTTCCGTCTTTCTTTAACAACTGTTTATCAGAAAAACTTATTAACTCTTCGTTTCCGTTTTCCAGCGCCGTTATAGCTCTGGCGATCGCTTTTGGCTCTTTATCGAGCACTTTTTCAATATCAATTTCAGTTTTTGTAACGGGATCATAATCACATTCGTGGATCATGTAATTGATCATTCCCTGCAATCCCATTTCGCTACCATCGTCCACAGAAAAGATCCGGGACACTCCTGCATCATGGAGATCGTCGATTTCGTCCTGAACGATCACCCCGCCGCCGCCGCCGAATACTTTGATATGACCTGCTCCCTGCTCTTCCAACAATTCGATCATGTATTTGAAATACTCAACATGTCCACCCTGATAAGAACTAATGGCAATTCCCTGAACATCTTCCTGAATAGCGCAATTAACAATCTCATGCACAGAGCGATTATGACCAAGGTGAATCACCTCTACTCCACTGCTTTGCAAAATTCTACGCATGATATTGATACTGGCATCATGACCATCAAATAAACTGGCAGCCGTTACAAAACGTACTTTATGAGTAGGTTTATGAGGCTCTGTTAAGCTAAATGGATACTTATCTTCTTTAAGTTCTGTAGATTTTTTTTCTGTCTTGATCGACATACGTGTGCTTTAATTATGATTTCATGGAAGCGATTCCAAAATACCAAAAAAAAGCCCCTTATTAAATAAGAAGCTGTAAAATGATTCGGAAATTAGTGAGACTGATGATTTTAGGTTAATTTGCATTTCCCGATAAAGAATAACCAAACTAGATTATCAAAAGCAGAATCAGTTTTTACATTCGGCACTCATTATTTGATCAATATTATTGCTATGACAAATAACTAAATTTGGTAAAAAAAGCATAAGCTTGTTCATGACAACAAATCAGCAGCATAGAATTTCAATAAAAACCATCAAAAATAAGTTAGTTGATAACTTTATTCTGTATGGTGCCATTTTTGCCACCATTGTTTTTTTGATACCACTAATACCATTTAATTTCGAAAATCTAAATTTCTACAATTATATAGATCTTCTTACTATAATTTCTTTATATATAATTTTCTATCAAAGAGATAAGGTTTCACTCTCTTCTAAAGGAAGCTTTATTCTCTTCGCCGTGTACTTATTCTTTATTGCCGACTTCTATCAACACGGTTTATATTCTACAGTAAAATCAATAATTATATTTATTCCTTTTCTGGGAGTACTTGTTTATGAAGTTAAGTGGGCAGTTCTGATCTTTATCATTACAATGATAACGTATACATTAATAGCTTATGGTTATTTATCTGGTCAGCTGTTTCCGGGATCTCTAGACCCTACGTTAAATCTCCCCTATAAATGGATAGTTAATGGTATTCTGCTTTCTTTAGTGGCTATTATTGTTGCTATGTTTATGCATAATTTCAATCAATCTTTATTACAAATTATCGAACAGCAGGATATAAGCTATAATGTGCTCGAACAACAAGAACAGGAACTAAAGATAAGCGTTGAGGAAAAAAATGTTCTGCTTCAGGAAATTCACCACAGAGTCAAAAACAATTTGGCGGTGGTTTCTGGTTTACTGGATCTACAATCAAACTTAGCACCCGATACATTTACCCGTTCTGCACTAAAATTAAGTACCAATCGAATAATATCAATTTCAAAAGTACACGAGCTTTTGTATCAGTCCGAAGATGTAAGCCGTATTGATCTTAATAAGTACATTCGGGAATTAACTGATATTATTATCGGTAGCTTTAATAAAAACAACTTTGATATAGACCTAAAGTTAGATATTAATGTTCCTTATTTAAATATTAATCACGGAGTGCCTGTTGGTATTATTTTAAACGAGTTGGTTACAAACAGCCTGAAACATGGTTTCAATAGACCTCAAGAAAGATATGAAATTGAAATTTCCGCCCATGAAGAAGATGGACACTACCACATAGGATATCATGATAATGGAAGTGGTATTATTGAAACTGTCAGTGATAAAAAATCCGGGCTTGGTACTACCTTGATAGAGTCTTTATTAAAACAAATTGATGCAGAATTTTGGTTGAAAACTGATGGGTATTATCAAATTACATTTCGTTTTCCTAACGACCCTGCGTTTGAACGGTGAGACTGGTTTTAGTTATTAAAGTTTCCCCGATTTAAAACACTCAGTTATTCCTGAACCGCTTTAAAATGATAATCAACAATAGCGAAGAATGTGGAGCAGAACTCATAGATTTCGTTCAGCTGCAGAGCTAAGAAACGAGGCTTAAAATATGTGGAGCTGAGCTCACACGCTTCGTTAGATTATACTCGTGATTTCCAAGCTTTTGGATTCCGATGTTGATGTAAAATGGCGAATACTGAAATCGCATCTTTTAGTTCAACATAGTAAATAGAAAACGGAAATCGGTTAACTAAAACTCTTCGAATGTTACTTTTGTAAACAACTTGGTGTTGCTTAGGAGCGCGAAGAAGAGATGTGATCTTTACATCTACACAACGAACAAAATCTTTCCCCAATCCTGAATTTTGGGTTTCATACCAGTAATATGCATCATCAAGATCTTTTTCAGCTTGTGGGGTAAGAATTAACGTTTTAAGCACTAGTTACAAATATTTTTCCCGGATTTCATCCCATGACTTTCCATTCGCTGTATCTTTATCAAGGCTTTGTAAACGCTCTTCCAAAATACTTTTATGATGCTCAGGTACATCAACTTGCTCAGGATCAGAAGCTATAGAATCCCACAAAGCCTCTACTAAAATGATCTTCTCGTTTTTGTTGAGTCGTGATAGTTCTTTGATAAGAGTGTCTTCCATAATGACTGAATTAAATTAGATACAATAATTTGAACAAAAAGAACTTCGAAAGCAATCGCGGGATAAATTTATGAGGCGGACTAACGACCCCGCGTTTAAGCAGTGAGTCTTGTGATAAAATTAAAGATCTGAACCACGTCCGAGGTAAAACACTCAGTTATACCTGAGCAGCTTTAAGTGGAGCAATTTCTTTACTTGGACGATGTGATGATAAATCATGCATAGCCTGTAGATTTAACCAAAATTCAGGAGAGGTATTTAACGCTTTCGATAGTAACCAAGCAGTGTCCGAAGAAATGCCTCTTTTCCCTCGTACAATTTCATTAATCCGTTGTATGGGAATATCCAGATGGTCAGCTAATTTTTTCTGCGTTAATTCCATTGGCTCAAGATACTCTTTCAGTAAAATCGTCCCGGGATGTGTGGTAATTCTGTTCTGTGGAATCATGGTTTTCACTTTTTTAATGATAATCAACAATAGCTACATCAAAAGCACTGGAATCTTCCCAACGAAAAACGATTCTCCATTGGGCATTAATTCGAATACTGTGATATCCTTTATAATCTCCACGCAGTGCTTCTAATCTGTTGCCTGGAGGTGATCTTAAATCATCTAAAGAAGTGGCTGCATTCAGTATATCCAATTTGTAAATAGCTGAATCAAGGATTTGAACAGGTAATCTCCGAACTTTACTGCTCGAATTTCCATGAAACAGATCCGATGTTGCTTTATCTCCGAATGATTTAATCACTCTTTAATTTAATGGATTAACGGTATCCATGCAACGAAATTGTTTAGTGAAGCTTTAACGACCCGGCGTTTAATGGACGCAGGGATTAAGTTTTTGTTGAAGTAACTGATATATTTTATTGCACACAAGTTAAACGAAAGCTTATTATGTATATAAATTTCTAGCAAGTCCAGTAAATTTTGTTAATTAAATCAACGACTGTTGGTCCATCTGTACAACCTCCAACTTCAGGAGCATTCTTGTCTTTATCTGAATGGATTATTATCCATCTCTGTGACGCTTCGTGGAAAAAGAGCTCTCCTTCTTCAATAATACCCTTAGGCCAAATTTTTGATTCTTCATTATTCCGAACAAAAATTTTTGGGTTATCAATTATGACTTCGAACCTGATATCACTATTTGTATTCGGGTGTTCTGCAAATTTATGTTGAAATAGATAAGTACCATTTGAAATAGGTAACTGTACAGTACAACCAATACATAGAAAAAAGAGAGAAAGTAGATAGTAAGATTTCATGTTCTAAATACACATTAACGACCCTGCGTTTAAGCGGCGGGTCTGGTTTAAATTATTAAAGTCCCGAACCCTAACCGAGACTGCTTGAAACGTTTCTTACACCTCATCTCTTTAGTAATCTAACTTATAGACATCATCTTTTCACGAGTTAACTTCCACTCATCATTAACTTTTTCAAAAAATAAATACCATGTAGTTCCACAGAGTGCACCACAATTAACACTGCTGAATAGGATCGCTTTATCTTGTTTTGAATTAATGCCAACTCTTGAAAAATTGAGGAAGGCGGTAATATTCGGATATTTTTCTTCGAGATTTAACCAAGGGTAAGAATTACCAAATATTTCAAGATACTCGTCAGTTCTTATTATTTGATATGTAATCTTAGTTTTAAAATAATCTTGTAGAAAGTGCCCAGATATATTTTTTGTATTAAAATTATCTATTAGATCATTAGATAATTCAATGTCCCATTCTTTTTCTAGTTCCGTGATAAGCTCTTCATTTAATGGAAGATCATTCCGAATAGAAGTTGAATCTAAAATGCCTATGCTTACGCTATCCACTTCAAATTCTTCATTATCAGTATAATTTTTAAAGTAAGCATTATAAATTGCATACTCATTTTGAGGAATATCAGATTTTACCCTCTCACAGCTGTTGAGGAATAAAAAGAAAAGAAATACACTTAATTGGAATTTCATATAAAACTTTAGAGATATAACGACCCGGCGTTTATTCGGCGAGTCTGGTTTTTATTATTAAAGCTCCGAACCCTACCCGAGTCCCGCTTGAAACGCTTTTTTACAACCCCAACTCATTTGAATTGGGTAAAGTTAAAGTATAAAAAAGTGACAATTGCCATGATTAAAGAGGTTACAAATAAAGCTATAGCTGCAATACTTGATGCGATTCCTACTTTTCTAGAGAATACCCAACCGTATAATCCAATACTACCTGATAGAAATAAAAAGCCTATAAAAAATATTGTTACCGATGGAAAGTAAAAAACGGCAGAAATTGCTTCAGGTATCTCTCGAGCCATATGATATACACTCGTTGAATTATAGTAATACGTGTAAGTGATAGCCGAAGTAGAAAATATTGCACTAATAAAGAAACAAGTTGATGATACTAAAGAAGTAATTACAGTCCATTGTACGTGTTTGGAATCTTTATTTTTCGAAAACAATGAGCTTATAAAAACTAAACCTAGTCCGCCTAAAATCACGTTTATAATCGCTAAGTTTCTAAATACTGGTTCAATTACATATGTTTCCATAGTTGAGTTGCTAAATCTGAATAGTATCGTATATCATCGAACCTCAAGTTAGCAAAAGCATCAAATAAAACAAGCACTAAGAGCGACTGTAAAATGTTTAGTCTTACTTAGTTGGGATTATTTAGAAATGAGATAAAAAATCATTCTATCGTTGGCGGGTCAGAGATATTGCCGGCCATCCAATCGTTTAGTACTCTTATTTTCTCACGATATGGTTTTACTGCGGGCCAGTTGTGTTTTGTAGAATCCACCATTTCCTGGCGTATTTCAAAAACCTTATACATTCCATCCACGATCTCAGTTTTTTGCTCCGCAGTTAGATATTCATTCTTATTTACTGCGTCTACCTCTGATTGCAGCTCTTTTTTTTCTTCGTCGATGGATTCCTGTTCGTCTATACCGGTTATGGTATCATAGATCGCGCTTTCAATATCTTTAAACTCCTGAACATCCCAACCATTCTTCACTAAATATTCATCTCTGGCTTTAAAATAGGCTTCTATCACACTGTCATACTTTTCTGCATTAGCCCGATATTCTCTTTCAAGCTTATGAGTTTCGATTCTGGTTTTCATCCAACTTTCAACTTCAGCGGTGCTAAGTGGTCTAATTTCATGCTGTGCATTAATGTTCGTAGTCAGGACCATTAAAAATGCTACACATATTCCTGATTTGAAAAATTGTACACCCACCCTCATCATATCTCCTTGTTATTCTTGTTCTCCTTATAAACCAATGTCCTGTATGGGAACGGAATTTCAATTCCTTCTTTGTCGAACCGTTTTTTGATGCTTTCGTTGAGATCTGTACCCAATACAAATGCTTTCGGAGGATCTTCTGCCCATGCCCAGGCTCTAAGGTTTACGGATGAATCTCCAAAAGAAATAACTCTGACCGGTACCAATGGTTCTCCCGCTTCTTTTTGTTCATCATTTCTGCCATCAATGAAATTGGGATGAGCTTCTACCTCTTCCTGCATGATCTTACGAGCCAGATCAATATCAGAATCGTAGCTGATGCCGACATCGATCCATTTTATGATCTTATCATCTCCGTAATTCGAATTAATGAGTACTTCGTTACTGATCACCGAGTTAGGGATAATAATCCGCTTGTTTTCAAAATTACGAATAACAGTATGTCTTAGGTTGATATCCTCTACAACTCCATTTAAAGTAGTTTGCAGTGATAGTCTGTCACCGATCTTATACGGTTTAAAAATGACGATAAAAATACCGCTTACAATATTCGCAAGCGCTTGTTGAGCTGCAAAACCAATGGCAATAGCTAGCAAACCTGCACTGGCAAACATCCCTTTTGCAACCACTCTGAATTCAGGCACCACATAAATTGAGAACCCAATACCGATAAGGTAAATAAGAACGGTAACCCCTCTTTTCAGGAATTTGAGATTTGTTAGATCTGAAAGGCCTTCTGCTTGCTCCGATTTCTTGATCGCTCTTCTGAAAAGTTTTGCAGAAACTGCCGCTGCAACTATCGTTAAAAAAAGTATAATCCCAATGGATACAAGTATCAAATATTGTTCGGGTATCAAGTCTTCAATCGCGTCCATTATCTAAAATCTATTTTTACTTCTGAAGTAAATCCACGTTGGATATTCACATTTCGCTGAATATAGTAAGGTTCCGGCTTTATAAACGGATCCACAGAACCATAATCCCAAATTCCATTTCCATTTGAATCCTGAAAGATAACCAAAGTATATTTTATTGACGGAATATTGTCTATTGAAATAAAATTAGTGAAAGTGGTGTCTACTGAAAAAGTATTCTTATCGTCAAAAAGTTGAAGCTTAAATTGGTTTGTAGAGTCTGAAGAAGCAACTTCAATTTCTATGCCGCCATAATTTACCGGATCCCAAATATCAGGATCTATGAGCTGACGTTTTCGACTTCCAGGATTCCATACCAAAAACCTGTAATCAACCCCTTGCAACCAATTTTGCTGAGGCGGAATAGTAAGTTTATTATCCTGAGCAGTGATATTCGGCCAGTTCTTAAAGTCTACATCTCCTTCAATTACTACCGTTGAATCTATTACTTCCTGATCGGTAATGGGCCTTATGAATTCTACCGCTAAACTTTGATCAGGAAACAGTCCGTTTTGCCCATTGAACGTTAAAATATCTTGCCGAACGGTATCTTCCTGATTACTTCCAATGAAAGGCTCATTCAAACCAATAGCTTCGTTTCCCGATACATCTGTAATCCCTGAAAACACCAATTTGTAACTTGAATTCGCTAAAAGCGGCTCTCTTGAATATGCAAAAGCCAGAAAAGGATCTTCTTCCGGAACATATAATGGAAATGCCGTTGCATATTCATTTCCAGAAGAATCAGTTATTGAAATATTAGTTTGAGGCGTAAATCTCACTTCTTCTCCAAAGCGTAATCGTAACCGCTGCGACGATAATAACCCAATAGCTTGTAGCTTTGGTTTTAAAGTGTCTTCTTCAAACCAATATGCAACATCTAAAGTATCTTTACTGCCTTTTGAAAGACTCACAAATTCTGTATTTAACGGTCGGGCTGTCTCACTGACTTTATCCCAGGTCTTATTTCTATTTCTATCATCCAATGCAAATGCCTTGTACCTCCCGGCTCTCAAATAACCAAACCTGAACACACCACCTGTATCGGGTTCAGATGAATAATTTGCGGCATTTGTTAAGTCAAATGGTTCTCTGTAAAGCAGTATTTTAACATCTGTTTCAGGTTCACCGGTTTCTACATTACGAAGTCTGCCTATAATTTCTCCTTCATCAATTTCATTACCAGTAGACACTGCTAATTGAACAGGCGCGCCCATTTTATTGCTTCTTGTATCGGTAGTATTGCCTCCTACTGTAATAATTATGGTTGTGGAATCGGGTAATTCATTTTTAAATTCAACAGCCGCTGTTTTTCTTCTCCAATTTACTTCATATTCAATTCCAAGATCAGGCTCTATATTTAACTCTGTTTGAAATGATGAGCGATTTACGAATTCAGAAAATTCAAAACTGAATTTCCTACCTTCGAAATTTACGGCACCTGTTTCAGGGGTTGTATTTTCGATTTTTGGACCTGTTTTATCTGCAGGGCCACCGGTTGGAGCAACAGGAGTTGCACAAGAAATAAATAACGTGATGACTAATAACACGTTTATGTGATGTATCAATCTCAATGAATTATCGTACTATTGTTTTGGATTTATCTCACTAATATAACAAGCGGTCAACAACTTATTTAATTTAGATTGCAACTACACAAGAACTTAATATTAAACAGTGCCGGGCTTAGAAAATTGAACCCTTTTCTCTTTTTTATGATTTCTATCATTTTAATGGGTTGCCATTCTTACGTACTAGATGATGCACAATTTGATTTAAGACACAGCTTTACTGAAGCAGATTACCAACATTCTGAAGAGCTTTTAAAAAAATTCAAAAAGAAAAACATCTACCGATCCAAAGACCAGGTACTTTACAATTTAGAAAGTGGAATGATCTATCACTTTTCAAATAAATTCGACTCCAGCAGTTACTATTTTACTAATGCTGAAAATGAGATCGATCAAAACTATACAAAGAGTGTAAGTCGAGGAATAGGTGCTTTTCTAACCAACGACAACAAATTAGTTTATGATGGAGAACCTTATGAAGATCTATATTTGAATGCATTTAAAGCATTGAACTTTATGCATCTTCAGGATTGGGAAGCGGCATTGGTTGAAACCAGGCGTATGACATATAAAATGGAGCAACTGGATATCAAAATAAAAGGCCTGGCAAGTGCTTTTGCCAAGTCCGATTCCAGCGGTAAAGCAGATTGGAAAACCGATGATATTAATATTCAGAATAGCGCTCTAGCGCATTATCTTTCTACAATTTTATATGCAAAGGCCGGTGATTTTGATGACGCCAGAATTGAACGTGAGAAACTTGAAATTGCTTTAAAAGAGCAGTCTACTT
The DNA here is from genome assembly GCA_002364085.1 of Balneolaceae bacterium UBA3186. Classification (GTDB taxonomy): domain Bacteria; phylum Bacteroidota; class Rhodothermia; order Balneolales; family Balneolaceae; genus Balneola. Next base: position 289,577 of record DEXK01000011.1, read on the forward strand.
TAACTCCGTATAGAAATTCAAATACAAGTAACTTTGAAATACTTCAAAAACCAAGCTCATACAATGTGTTATTAGCAGGCTTTACAGGAAGAGCTCCATATAAAGTTCAGGAAGATGCCCGTGTATTTATAGATGATTATGATGATGAAAAAGACAATGAGTTCTATTTAAAGTTTTCATTTCCTGTAATTAATACTTTTCAATCTAATGTAAGATATGTTCGTGCTGTGATTAATGATTCAGTCAAAACAACTCTCGATCTTATTGAAAACATGGATAAAGTTTCTGCTGAAGTCTATAAAGCAAAACAACCTATTATTTATTCCAGAGCGTTATTACGGGCAAGCACAAAAGCAGCAGGAACAAAATTAATTTCCGGAGCAGTTCGTGAAAAGAATGAATTTTTGGGTGATTTACTACAGATATTAGGATTTATAGCTCAGGAGACAACTGAAAAAGCAGACTTAAGAAGTTGGCAAACTATGCCCGGACAAGCTTGGATGAAGACACTTTATGTGCCTGAAGGTAACAATACGATCCGAATAGAATATGTTGGGATCAACGGAAGAGTATTGTATTTCGATGAATTTGAAGTAATTATTTCCCCTAACACAGAACTTGAATTGGTAGAATCTATTTATGTTAATTAAGAACTTAACTAAAAAAACAACCCTACTATTATGAAATATTCACTATTAACCGGTTTACTTTTTGCCTTTTTATTGGTGGGATGCAGACCGTCACAAAAAATTACCCGAATAGATGCAGGTACAACTACAGATCTCTCCGGAAAATGGAATGATACCGATGCCAGATTAGTGGCTGAAGAAATGATTGAAGACGCTTTATCCAAACCTTGGCTAAATCAATTCAACAGAAAAAACCAAAAACCACCTGTTGTAATTGTAGGTAGAGTTCGAAACGAAAGCATGGAGCACATCGAAACCGAAGTATTTACTAAAGAATTAGAAAGAGCTTTTGTTAATTCCGGAGAAATTTCGGTTGTAGCTAGTTCAGATGAACGCAGAGAAATCAGAGAAGAAAGATTAGACCAACAAGCTAATGCTTCTTATGAGACTACAAAAAAAATGGCTCAGGAGCTTGGAGCAGATTTTATGATGATTGGTAACATAAATTCAATAGTTGATGAGGCCGTTGACAGCAGAACTCTGGCAGTATTCTATACGGTTAATCTGGAATTTGTAAATGTTGAAACCAACCAGAAAGTTTGGATTGGAAACAAAAAGATCAAAAAGTTCATAGAACGAAGAAATTATCGAGGGTATCCCTGATTTTTCCTATTTATTAATAAGAATTTATTCAAAGGCTTTCAGTTTCTGGAAGCCTTTGTTTATTTTAGGATAACTGACTTTCTACATGCTAAAAAACTATCCGGGAATTTACACTGATTTTTATGAGCTCACTATGGCTCAAGGGTATTTTTTGTCTGGAAGAAAACAGGATACTGCCTGCTTCGATTATTTTTTCAGAAAACTTCCCTTTAAAGGTGGATATACTGTATTCGCAGGATTAGGTGATCTACTTGATATCTTAAAAAACTACACCTTCGGAAATGAGGAGATTGAGTATCTGAGAACTCAAGGTTTCAAGGATGAATTTCTTAATTATTTAAGATCATTCCGTCTTTCGTGTAATATACATTCTGTAAAAGAAGGAGAAATTGTTTTTAATAACACTCCTTTGGTTCGTGTTCAGGGAAATATTATTGAAACTCAGATCATAGAAACTCTTCTGTTAAACATATTGAACTTTGAATCTTTAATCGCCACAAAAGCATCTAGGCTTAAACAAGTGGCCGGAGAAAAAGCGGTTCTTGATTTTGGGTTAAGACGCTCACAAGGATTTGGTGGAATTCAAGCTAGTAAAGCATCCATTATTGGTGGCTTAAATGGTAGTTCAAACGTGTATGCAGGCTTAGAATATGGATTGGATGTAAGTGGAACCATGGCTCATTCCTGGGTTCAATCATTTTCGGACGAATTAACAGCATTCCAAACTTATGCCAGACACTTCCCTGAAAATACGATTCTATTGGTAGATACTTACGATACCTTAAAGCAAGGAGTACCAAACGCGATAAAAGTAGCTAAAGAATTAAAAGAAAAAGGTGCATCTTTAAAGGCGATTCGGCTTGATAGTGGAGACCTTGCTTATCTTTCTAAAAAGGCTCGGAAATTACTCGATGATGAAGGATTTCACGATGTCAAAATTGCTGTTTCCAATCAATTGGATGAATATTTAATTAAAAGCTTACTTGATCAAAAAGCTCCTATTGATATCTTCGGCGTTGGAACTAAACTTGTTACAGCTTACGATGATCCTGCATTAGACGGAGTGTATAAATTGTCATCCATAAACAAGGAACCTACTTTAAAAATTTCAGAGAATGTCGAAAAAATAACGCTACCTGATGTAAAAAAAGTAACCCGTTATTACAATAAAGATGGCTCTTTCTATGCAGACGGTATTTCTCTTGAACATGAAGAAAGTCTGCAAACGATCGAACACCCACATTTTCCAATTAAGAAAACTAAGGTACAGGGTTTTAAATCTTCTACTCTTTTACAAGCGGTAATGATAGATGGGAAACTAACTAGTACAATTCCAAATGCGCATGAAAGCGCTGAATACTGTCGTGAACAATTAAAAAAACTAAATCCCGAATACAAACGATTTGATAATCCCCATGTTTATAAAGTGGGTATCAGTAAGGAACTGAAAGAAGTACGGGATCGAATTATTCAATCTAATTCCAACTAATATGTATGCGCTTATAGTTGTAGATGTTCAAAATGATTTTTGTCCTGGAGGTAAACTTGAGGTTCCAAACGGTGATGAAATAATCGCTCCAATTAACAGATTAACTCCTTATTTCGAATATATAGTTCAAACACAAGATTGGCATCCTACGAATCATAGTAGTTTCGCTTCTAATCACATTAACAGAAAACCATTTGAAACTATTGATGTAGATTATGGCAAGCAGGTTTTATGGCCAGATCACTGTGTTCAAGGAAGCAGAGGAGCTGAATTTCACCCTAAGCTTGAAACTGTTCACACCAATCTGTTTATACGAAAAGGGTTTCGTCCTGAAATAGATTCTTATTCGGCTTTTTATGAAAACGACCAGGCTACAAGTACTGGTCTTAAAGGTTATCTGGATTCACTAAAAATAAGTACAGTTTTCATAACAGGTTTAGCTACAGACTTTTGTGTTAAATGGACAGCCTTAGACGCTATAAAATCGGGATATAATACTTACTTGATTTGTGATGCCGTGAAAGGAATAGATATCGACAATTCTGTACAAAATGCAATGAAAGAAATGTATGATTCCGGAGTAGAATTTATTCTTTCAGATTATCTTATTCCTCTTTTAGAAAGTTCCAATGAAATATGATTTCTGTATAATAGGTGCCGGATTAGCAGGTCTTTCTTTAGCCAAAGAGCTCAGTTCCTTATCAAATACTAAGATTCTTGTTATCGACCCTTTAGGAATAGGTAAAGGAGCTTCCGGATCTCCAATCGGACTTGCTAACCCCGCTACAGGTCGGTATGCTACTAAATCATGGAAAGCTGAAGAATCGCTTAATCTTCTGGAAGAGAACTTGGAAAAAGTCTCTTCATTCTCCACAGAAAAGATCTTCTCAAAAAGTGGAATAGTAAGACCGGCAATGGATTCAAAAATTGCCAAAAGAATGAAAGAAAATGTCGAAACTTCTGACTGGTCTGATGGTTCATGCAAGTGGCTTTCAGAAAAGGAACTTCATAATAACTTTCCTGATTTGTTTTGTATTGATGGTGGAGTTTGGGTGCCCTCGGGAATGACTGTAGCAATTCCGAAATATTTAGACGCTTTAGCGAGTTATCTTAAAGTAAGTGGTGTAGATTTTATTGAAGGAATTAATTTTGATCTAAGGAAATCTAACAATGCCTGGTTTCTTGATCTTAAATCTACTAATGAAATCGAAGCTAATCACATTGTTATTACAGCTGGTATCAAATCAACCAGATATGATTTTTGGAAAGATCTTCCCCTCCATCCTGTCAAAGGTCAGGTTGCAGTATTTAAAACAGAACAAAAATTTCCTTACCGTTCTGCTATTTCAGCTTTAGGATACTTTGCCGGAATCGATCCCTATACTTTTGTAGCTGGCAGTACCTATGAGCATAAGTTTGCTAATGAAGAAACCGACCGAAAGGGACTTGCCTACATAGAAGATCGAATGCTTCGTGTAATGCCTCACATGGAAGGCAAATATAAGCTCATACAACAATGGGCCGGTGTACGAGCTTCAACTCCTGATCGAAAGCCTTTTGCAGGTGACCATCCTCATATAGAAGGTTGTTCTATTTTAGCAGGTTTAGGATCAAAAGGATTACTATACAGCAGTTTGCTAGCAAAAGAATTCGCTCATTATCTTTTAGAGGGAACTGCTATTTCTCCGGAAGTATCCCTGAATAGGTTTAATTAAATTATCAGTGAAACAAAAAAGGCTCACCTTATAAAAAGATGAGCCTTTTAATTCTGTTAGTTTTTTTTAGAATCTCAGCACCAAACCACTAAAAGCTGCGGCAACTGATCCACCGTTTTCGGAGTCATTACCAACGATCGATAAACCTGCCGATAATTCTAAGAAATTAAGATCAATTCCTGCGCCTGCAGAATATACAGTTGAAGAATAACCACCTATTCTGGTACCAACTCTCAATGGAATCAGACCTAGTAGTCTATATTCCAATCCAAGATTTAGAGTACTTTTTTTGGAGTTATTTCCACTTTCATTAAATCCTATACCGTAATCAACTGAAGTAGTTAGTTTACCCATTGTAAGCGAAGCTCCAAAGTTATACATAGCTGGTAATTCATATTCAACACCATCTATGTCTTCTGCATCGAAGTCACCGTAAACTTTGTTTTTGAGGCTATCTGCGAGATCATCGTAAAAGTCTCCCGGATCATCATCATTTCCTGCACCTGTAAAATCAAATGTTCCGTTTGCAGTAAAAGATGTTGGATTCACATCGTAAGTTATTTTTCCAATATCAGTAACAGACATTGAAACACGTAAGGTTTTCTTACTGCCAAAGAATCCATCGATAATAGGCACACCTGAAATATCCATTTCTAAGGTTGCTCCCATGTCTAAACCAAAACCGGAAGCGTTAACATTGGCATATTCCCCACTTAAATAATCACCAGCAGTTACGGAATTATCTTGCTCAAAAGCGGCCTCGAATTCCCTTAAATCTGCCGACACATTACCAACAGTATTCAATCTATAATCAAAATTATGAATTATTCTGTTAGCATATTGACTATTCGTAGCTCTCTGAATCTCAATAGTTGAATTGAAATCTAAAGTAGAATTTTGAATACCAATAATGTACTTAGGCGCCACACCAGCATATAACTTTACATTTTTTGCAAACAGAAGGTTTGGCAGGCTTAGAACTTGGCGAGCATAACCAACAGAAATTTCTGAGAATGCAACTGCTCCAAAACTAAAATTGAAAGGAGTGACATTATCTAATTCTTGAGGGTCTAAACCATAAACACCTATCTCAGCAAATCCCCTGTTTATAGTAAACTTTTCAGTTACTCTAACTCTGGTAGCTAAACTAAATGCAGATTTATTACCTCGGTTTGAAAACCCAAAAGGAACAATATTAAATGTTGCAGATTGGCTTTTGGTAAGTTCAGAGTTGGTGCCTCCGAAAAGATCTGTTAGAAATCCTTCGGCAACTTCTCCTTCAAGTGTAAGACCTTGAGTTAAATATTGATCGTAAACATCAAGATTAATTAAGGTACCTCCTGCTCTGAATCCAATTCCTCCAACTATCCCCAAACTTCTTTTAGGTCTATTTTTGGTAGAGTTGATCATCAAGTTTGCAGGATTAATGAAGTTTGCATGGTATCCATCTACATATGCGGTTCCACCACCACCCATTGAAAGGCTTCTGGAGTCATAATGTCTTGACTGACTTAGTACTTCAAAAGAAGTAGCTAAAAGAACTAATAAACTAATTGATAAAACTTTTTTCATTTTGCTATCCCTTATTTGCCGCCAATTTTATTTTCAATTTTTATCCTAGCTCCTAAACTTAACCTGAACGAATCGCTGGCTCTAAGTTTAACAGCTTTATTTTCGGATGACCGTAGGTTTATTGAAAACTCCACTAAATTCACAGTGTCTAGCATTTCTAACTGAGCTTCAGTTAAACGAGCAGTGAATGTGTTGTTTTCTTGTCCTCCGGTAGCAAATCCAGTAACATCATCAACCGGGGATGCAACAAGCCTCAGTTCATTTCCGGGATTAGGGAGTGCAAAAATTTCAGTATTAGTAGTACTATCTCTAAAGGATAGGAAAATATTCAATCCCATAGGCAGGTTGTTCGTGTACAAGATGAACAACTGTCCTTCGGTAACTTCAGTTTCGTCTCCAAGATCTACAGAGAAATCCAGAGAGTCTGTAAAGTTAGCAGGAGCTCCTACTTCTGTTCTGAAAGCAAGAGGAAGATCAACATTAAGCATTGGGTTGAATTCCAAAGGAGTAGTAATGAAAGCTTCATTTTCATTTTCATTAACAACAGCTTTTCCTATAAATCTAATATCAGTTGGCAAGTTATTAAGGAAATCATCAACATTTGTGGTGTTAATGTTAAAAGAAATCTGGCAAGTGTTATTTTGGCAATCACTTACATTATCAATAGAAAATTTGATTAATTGTTCAGGTTGCAACTGAACACCATTTGCAACCAAACCTGAAATTGGGTCGCCTGCGCTAACTTCATTTACGCTACCCGCTTTACCGGATAAATAAACTTCATTTCCATCGCCATCTACTCCAACCATTGCAGCGTAGATTGTTGTTTCAATACCAATATTAGAGTTGTAGTTGATATTGATAACAGGCTCAGTAAACTTGAAGCCATCAATTTTATCAGAAAACTCATCAAGACCATCAATACTTGTGATTTCAGCTTCAGTTTCATTGAAAACATCCAACACTTCTGAACCAGTATCATTTGACAGGTCGTTATCTCCCAACAATACTGTTTGGGCAAGTACAATACCTGATGCAGATTTAATTGTTAAACCTGATATATCAACTGTTGCAGTAATTTCATCTGTTTCACTAATTGTTACTGCTCCGGCATTAGGTCCTGTTTGTGTATTCTCTGTAGAAGCAACAATGTTATAAGTTACTTCATTGTTGTTTGCAAAGATTCTATAGTCAGCAAGATCAATATTTACATCAGTTGCTGTTGTATTTGCAGGAAGAGTTGGGAAACTAATTACCAAACTATCTTCAACACCATAATCATCGTTTCTGATTCCCGGGAAAGAAATTTGCAGTGTTTCAATTCCAATTCCCATATTGTTTGCCATATTGGTAATTGAAATCTGGCCTGCACTCAATTCTACATAATGGGCAGGATCAGTAAAACGGAATTCTGTATCACTAAAAGTTGAAGTGCTAGTTGTGCTAAAATCCTGAGATTCAATATTTGCAGTTACAGAGGAAGCAAAAAGATTCGACCCTGCAGCAGAATTAATAATCAAGTCTCCATCGCTTGCCGGGTAATTGAAATTATCCCAAGTGATAACAACATCTACAGTAATATTATTTAACTCATCACCATCAGAAAACGTAATGCTCGCTGTTTCAGAAGCACCGTTACTGAGATTATTAAAAGTAGCTACTGAACCAACCTGAACTCCGGAAGAAAGCAATGTAATTTCCAAAGTCTGAATATCAAACCCAAGCTCGTTGGTAACTCCAATATCAAGAGATCCATTTTTGATAGTAGCGCTTGTAAAGAAATCTGAGCTGGCACCGATGTCAATGTTAACCGGAGTTGCTGAGTTATCTCCCGATGGAACAGGTGTACCTGCCGGCGGAGTAGCTCCACCTGAGATTTCAGCAAAGTTAGTAGAACCCAGATCACTACCACCGGATGAAAAACTTCCAATTTCAATTTCTCCGATCGCAGAATTAAAGGAAGTATTACTTCCATCAATTTCCGGAATTGCATCATCAAGATCGCCAAAATCAAACTCTTCATCAGCAGTGATTGAGATCACCCCATTTGAAGGATCAACAACAAATAAAGAATCTAAATCTTCACTTGTTGTGTCAATTAAAGCCCCTGTACTATCGCCTAAAAAAACATAGGTCTTATTATTTATGATTGGTATCTCAACAGTATGTGCTGTTGTAAAGTCTGGTTTGTCGGGTACGCTCAGGTCACACGAAGCAATAACGCTGGTAATAATAAGCGCTATCCCGAAAAGTTTGATTTTAGCCATCTATATGATTTTATTTATATTTACTGTCTCTTCTCTGTACACAAACAGAAAAAAATTATACGGACATTTTGTGGTAAACACATTAAGAATATAAAATAATTAAAACACCACCTATTTCGGCATAAAAGTATTTAATTAGAATTCTATCAGTTTAATATCAAATACCCAATAAATTTATCTATGAATATGTGTTTTTTATTCGACCTTTTCTATGAGAACAGATACCCAATCATATAGGCACTAGTACCTATAAACTATATTTAAAAATACTCTAGTAGTTATGAATTAGCTTAGATCGTAAGGAGCGCTTCTGCAAGACACTTTTGCAAAGAAAAATTGTTTATGCGGAGAGGGAGGGATTCGAACCCTCGGTACCCTTGTGAGGCACACACGCTTTCCAGGCGAGCCCGTTCGACCGCTCCGGCACCTCTCCGTTTAACAATAAGAATGGGCGTCAATGATAGAGTTATTCTGAACGTATATCAATAACTAAAATCCAAAAGAGAAAACTTGTGTGGTATAAGCTTTAACCGGCTTTCCATTGTCTCTGGCAGGATTAAAGCGCCACTTTTTTGCTGCAGTGAGTGAGGCTTCCATAATTCCGTACCCGATTTCCTGTACAACTTCATAATTCTGAGCATTAGAATCATACTTTCGCATGCTTGAAATAAATATATCTTCCACCAATCCCTTTTTATCAACAAGGAAGGTGACATAGATTTCGGCAATTACTTTCGCTTTTCTGGCTTCTTCAGGTGTTACAGGTTCTATAATTTTAAGTGGGGTTGGAGGTCTCTGCGGGCTTGCAACGGCATCATCAGAGTCTCCAGTTTGCCCGATCTCACCCTCTCCTATTTTTTCCAAAGAGAGCATATCTTCAAAATCCAACGTCAAGATCTCATCTTCTATTACTTCATCGGTTGGTACAGGAATCGGAACCTGAGGCTTTGGTGGACTGGCAGGAGCAGTTTCCTGTTTTGTAGCAATAGACTGTTCTATAAAAATTTCCTGGTTCGGTTCAATATATACTTGTGATGTCGAAGTGTGTTGAATTTTGGGCCACAGTTTAAAAACGGAGAGCATTATTAGAAGAGAAATAGTTAAGCTCAACATAAACCTGTGTCGGTAATGCCATTGCTTGTACAATTTATCGAGATCGAAAAAATTCAATTAGCTCTGATTCGTTTCAGTTCTTCATCTATTAACTGATAAGCGTGATCTTTTAATGTGTTAATATCCTTAAATTCCGAGGTCAGGATCGGATCTAAAATAGAAATAGAAAAATTTACATTTGGTTCCACAATTTTTGATCCGGATTTCATAGCTAAGTGTCCTCCATCCAGAACCATTGGCTGCACATTAAACCCATATTCGTGAGCAAGCAAAAAGGCTCCGTTCTTAAATCGCTTCAGATCGCCGTCAAGAGTTCTGGTGCCTTCCGGGAATATCATAACAGGAATTTTATCCCTCAAAGGCTGTACCAGGTTATCAAGCCGTTTCAAAGCAGATTTACTTTTCCTGTTAATAGTTAAGTGACCTGTAAGCCAAACCAACCAACCCATTACCGGAATTAAAGCGAGACTTCTTTTAGAAACCCATTTCATTTGCCAAGGCAAGTGATATGCTAGCGCCATATCCAGAAAACTTTGATGATTTGCGACGAATACCGTAGGCACATCAGGATCAAACTTTTCAATGCCTTCAATTTTTATATCCCATTTGGGACTGGCTTTCATCATTAATCTGGCCATTATTGACAATACCTTATTTGGCACTTTTCTATACGGATCAAACGGAAATGTTAGTAAAAATATAACCGAGATCAGTATAAAAAAGATCAGAAATAAGACTGAAAAATAAAGCCAGAGAAATACGCTGAATAATGCCTTCATTATTCTAAATATCTTTAATTGCATTCCTTATAAAGCCGTTGTGCTTATTCAAAAGCGCTTGGGCTTGTTCTTTCTCAACCTTTGCCAGAGCCATTACTATAGCCGTTTTAACATGATTATCAGCTCTTTTTAAATATTCAGTAGCTTCGTCATAATTTAAGTCGGTAAAGATCATAATGATTCTTTTGGCTCGTTCAACCAGTTTCTTATTTGTTAACTGAAGATCTACCATCACATTTTCGAATACTTTACCCTGCCTGATCATTGCTCCCGTTGTTAGCATATTCAGAACCATCTTTTGAGCTGTACCGCTTTTCATTCTGGTGCTTCCCATTACAACTTCAGGTCCGACAGGTACATCGATTATAAAATCAGCTTCTACGTCTATCTGTTCTTTAGGCACTGTACTTACAAGTATAGTTTTGCACCCTCTTTTTTTTGCTTCATTTATAGCACCAACCACATAAGGTGTTCTTCCACTGGCGGCCAATCCACAAACAACATCAGGAGGAAACACTTCAATATCTTTGATATCTTCAGCGCCATTTTCTTCAAAATCTTCGGCTCCTTCTTTAGCTACATACATAGCATCCTTTCCACCGGCAATAAACCCCTGCACAAGTTCAGGATCAGATCCAAAAGTAGGCGGACATTCTGAGGCATCAACAACTCCCAGTCTACCGCTTGTTCCTGCTCCAAAGTAAAGTAATCTACCGCCCAGATTGAAGCTTTCACTGATCATCTCGATTGCTGCTGCAATAACTTCTGACCTTTCTGATACAAGTTTTGCTACTTTTTGATCTTCCTCATTAATTATACGAACAATTTCTTCAGGTGAAGCAACATCGATCCTCATGCTTGCTTCGTTTCTTTGTTCAGTTGCCAGGTTTTTTATTTTTTCAAATAGAGTTTGTTCTTCAGTCATATTATTTATTATCTCCGGTTCAACCACCAATCAGAATTACGGTTTCCTGCAGATAAAACTTCTTCGGGTTCCGCAGTTTCCTTTTCTTTTAACAAAGTAGCAGCCAAAGCCAGAATGTTTTCATCAACCTTCTTTTTCAGGTTTTCAGGATTAAAATTATCTTTTACAAAATGTGTATCGTATTTCGCTTCTACAAAATCTTTGTGTTTCAATGTAAATTCACAGAATGGTATTGTTGTTTTACACCCTGCAATTTCATATTCGTCTAAAGCCCGAAGCATTTTACTAATCGCAGCTTTTCTGTCTTTACCATGTACTGTTAATTTCGAGATCATTGGATCATAATTTATTGTGACCTCCTGTCCCTCTTCCACACCGGCATCTACTCGAATTCCATCTCCGGTAGGCGCTCTGTGTTTGTACAACATTCCGGTACTTGGTAAAAAATTATCCTCAGGATCCTCTGCATAAATTCTGCACTCGATAGAGTGTCCGTTTATTTTAAGGTCATCTTGTGTAAAAGGAAGTTTCTTTCCTTCAGCTACTAAGATCTGAGTTGCCACCAGATCCACACCTGATATCATTTCGGTTACAGGATGTTCCACCTGAAGTCTGGTATTCATTTCCAAAAAATAGAAATCCAGATGCTTGTCTACTAAAAATTCAATGGTTCCTGCACCGATATAATCACATCCCTTTGTAGCTTTTATTGCAGCTTCAGCCATTTTTTCTCTCAGTTCCGGAGTAAGTAATGCACACGGAGCTTCTTCAATAACTTTTTGGTGGCGTCTTTGAATTGAGCACTCTCTGTCAAAAACGTGCACTACATTTCCGTGGGTATCTGCCACAACCTGAAATTCCACATGGCGAGGTTCCTCGAGATATTTTTCAATGTAAATTCTGTCGTCGCCAAATGCATTCTTTGCTTCCGATTTAGCCGCTTTAATACTGCTTTCGAATTCATCCTTTTTATGAACAATTCTCATCCCCTTACCACCACCGCCAGCAGCAGCTTTCACCAATATTGGATAACCGATCTCATCAGCGATCGTAGATGCTTCTTCCAGATCTTTTAGCTCAGACTTTAATCCAGGTGGAGTTGGAATACCGAGCTTTGTAACCAATTCTCGTGCAGCCGTTTTATCACCCATTACTGTAATTGCATGAGGTTTGGGTCCAATAAATATAATCCCTTCTTTCTCACAGCGTTCTGCAAAAGCAGCATTTTCACTTAAAAACCCATAACCGGGATGAACGGCATCAGCTCCTGTTCTCTTAACAGCGTCAATGATCTTATCCATAACAAGATAGCTTTCTGAAGAAGCCGCCTCTCCTATAAATACAGATTCATCAGCATGCATTACATGTGGTGAAGCAGCATCAGGACGAGAATATACCGCAACAGTTTTAATTCCTAGTTCTTTACACGAATGAATTACTCGAAGAGCAATTTCACCTCTATTGGCGATAAGTACTTTCTTTATATCTGGCATTTAAAAACGGTTTTTTATTTAAGGAATAATACCGCTTTACTAAGAGATTCTCCAAGTGGATTTACACTGCTTTTTTTAGGTCAAGTAGTACTTGAGGGAGAATGTAAAGTTTCTCTGATTGATTAAGGAAAGCTCGTTTGTTGAAAACATCATATTCGTTTTCTTCTATCTTCTCCAGAATTCGACTATAATTCCTATGAGCAAGGTAAACAGGGAGTCTGCTGTCTTTATTCAGCATTTCGATTCCTGCAAAAGCACTATCGTAATAACAACGAGCTCTTGAAATCTGGAATTTCATAAGTTCAATAAATTTTTCGCTTTTATTTTTAGCGAAAAGCTCTTCTTCAGTGACATTGAACTTTATAAGGTCTTCTTTTGGAATATAAATCCGCCCTCTTTCAAGGTCTTCCCCTACATCCCTGAGTATGTTTGTGAGTTGCATCGCTATTCCAAGATCTGTAGCTCTTTCAATGGCTTCATCTGATGTATAACCAAAAACCTCAATGGTCATTAAGCCAACAACTGAAGCTACTTTATAGGAATAATCATAGATCTCCTGAAAATTCTGAAACCTGCTTATTTCCAAATCCTGGCGAACACCTTCAATAAGTAGCAATGGAAGTTCTTTTGGTACTTTATATCTTTTTAAAGAATCCGCATACGCGTTTAGAATGGGATCATTTACAGAGTATCCGCTATACACTTTATCCAGCTCTTTTTTGAACTCATCCAGTTTAGCATCAATTTCTGAGAGCGTTAGTTTTTCTTCTCTGATAAGATCTTCAACCTCGTCCACAAGATTATCTAAATACCTGCACATTCCATAGATCGCAAAAATCCCTCTTTGCTTCTCGTTTGGCAGAAAGCGTGTGGCTAAATAAAAAGTCTTTGCATGATAACGGGTTATAGCCCGGCAATGACTATAAGCTAGTTTCAGATCTTCGTCAGTAACATCGTCAATTACCGACTTATGAAATGATGTCATTTCATAAATGGGCCTGAAAAGTGAGTACGGTATTTGAAGCAGGTTTGTCATTGTTCACGATATAATGCTAAATGCTACGTAAATAGTTCCTGTAAAGATTTAAAATTGAGGTAATAAATTTCTTTAAAAAAGTTCACTATCTTCCACGTCGTTCAAAGTGTTGGTATAAAGCTTTGAAAAATTTAAATGAAAGGTTGAGTTCGACTTACATCAGGAGTATGTATGAATAAAAAAGTCACAATTTACGAAGTAGCAAAAAAAGCTGGAGTTGCTATTTCTACGGTATCGAGAGTGTTAAATGGTTCTGAAAATGTATCTGAAGAAACCAAAGTAAAAGTAAATACGGTAATTAAAGAATTAAACTTTCGACCACAGGTAAATGCTCGGAAGCTTGCAAGCAAAGAGCCTCAAATGTTAGCCATTGCCGTTCCTTCCTTTACTACTCCTTTTTTCAATGAAGTATTGAAAGGGGTTAAAGATGAGATCCGTAAAATGGATCTGGATATCATCTTGTATAACACCGGATCAAAAAATCCTGAAGAAGCTGTTCATAATTTCTTTGACAGAGGAACAGCAGATGCCCTTATTCTACTTTCCATAGATGTAACTGATAAGATTCATGAAGTTCTACAAGCCACTCAAACACCCGTTGTATTAGTAAATTCTGCTCATGAAAGTTATAACTACTTTATGCTGAATGATTACAAAGGCGGATATATGTCGGGTGAACATTTGGTGAAAAATGGATTCCAAAATATTGGAATGATCAGCACAGTTACCAAAAACAAATCTTCAGCTGAAAGAGAACGAGGTTTCATCGATGCTTTAAAAAATTACAAAATGAATATTGATGAAAATCTGTTCATCACCGGCGAATCTGAAAAGCATGGAGGTTTTACAGAAGAAGCCGGTTTTGAAGCCATCAACAAATACGCGGATATGGGTAAATTTCCGGATGCAATTTTTTGTGCAAATGATACTCAAGCACTTGGGGCTATTCATGCCATCAATAAACTTGGAATGAGCGTACCTGAAGATATTGCGTTGATGGGTTATGATAATATCAAATTTTCAAAATACATGGATCTTACCACCGTAGATCAGAAAATGTATTCTACAGGGGTTCAGGCAACTGCACGTCTGGCCGAAATCATCAGAAACCCTGATCAGAAACTCTATCAAACAACCATAGATCCTGAACTTATTGAACGTGGATCAACTCAAAATTCTAAAAAATAAGTGAACGCAAACTTTACTACTCAGGAAGCACTCAATCATTGTATCACAGAAACAGCTGTTGAAGGATTACAATCCTACAAAGGAAAAGTCCGGGAGGTATATGATCTTGGATCAGATAAACTTGGTATTGTTGTAACTGATCGCATCTCTGCTTTTGATTACATCATGAAACAAGCCATTCCTTTTAAGGGACAGATCCTGAATCAAATGGCTGCTTTTTCATTTGAGAAAGTAAAAGATATCGTTGCAACTCACATTATTGACGTTCCACATCCGAATGTAACGATCGCCAAAAAATGTGACCCGGTTCCTATTGAAGTTGTGATTCGTGGATATTTAACCGGACATGCATGGAGAACTTACAAGTCGGGATTAAGGGAATTATGCGGAGCTTCGCTTCCCAAAGGATTGAAAGAACATGATAAGTTTCCGGAGCCTCTCCTCACCCCTGCTACCAAAGCTACAGAAGGTCATGATGAAGATATCTCAGAAGCTGATATTCTGAAACGCGGAATCGTTGATGAAAAACTTTGGAATCAGATCAGAGAATCAGCTTTCAAACTTTTTGATCGAGGAACTGAAGTCGCTGCCAAACAAGGGTTGATCCTGGTAGATACTAAATACGAATTTGGTTTATACAACGGTGAACTCACATTGATCGATGAAGTGCATACCACCGATTCTTCTCGTTATTTTTATTCAGATGGATATGAAGAACGTCAGGCTAAAGGCGAGCCACAAAAACAGCTTTCCAAAGAATTCTTGAGAGAATGGTTGATGGAACACAACTTTCAAGGTTTAGACGGACAAACACTCCCCGATCTCCCCGACTCCTTCCGAATGGAAGTGTACGAGCGCTATGCTGAATTATTCGGTTTGCTTACCGGAAAAGAATTTGAGCCTAAGTTAGAGAAGGATTTTGATACGGTGTTGGGTGAGATTTTGAATAGAACTTAAACATCAAACTGGGATATGATGAACAAAATGCGTCATATGACAAACAACTCTAAAAAAGAAAAACGGGATAGCTGAAAACCGATTAGAGTAAGCATTAAAAACTAAAAATGACCAATTATGAAATCAACTTTTAAATTTCTAATTACTCTGATTTGTCTTGCCGTATTTTCAACTACTTCAGTTCTCGGACAAATAAATGAAGAACAAAAACTTTTATACAAAACAGGGAATCCAGCGGATTGGCCTAAAGAACAAGATGCTGTAGTTTCTGCACCGAAAAATCATAAAATTTTGTTGGAAAATGACAAAGTAAGAGTTCTGGAAGTAACAATTGCGCCAAATGAATTAGAAGCTGTTCATCATCATCAATGGCCGAGTGTACTTTATATTATGGAAGCTGGAGATTTTATTGACCGTGATGGAGAAGGAAATGTAATTATGGATTCTCGCAAAATACCAGAACCACTTACTTTACCTTTGACCATGTATAAAAAACCAGAAGCACCTCATTCTGTAGAAAATTTGAGTGACACTATAACAATTCGACTGATTAGAGTGGAAATGAAACAATAAAAGTTCTACGCTGAAAAAATACGAACGCACAACAATGTGTATAATTCATTGCTAGTTATAGCTTACATACGAAAGTCCTCGCGGACTTTCTATCTGTGATTTATTTGCTAACTTTAATGCTAAACCACGCAACTACTCATAGCCGAGACCGTTGTGCGCAAGCTGAAAACAGAACCAAACATCAAAAATAGAACTATGAAAAAAATAATCGCTCTTCTGATTTTTATCCAATCTTTCGGATTTGTATTCGGACAGGATAAGAATGAAATTTCTGTGAATTTCAATCACTTTGCATTATCGGTTAAAGACGCTGACCAATCTGCCGAGTTTTATAAAAGTGTACTCAATCTGGACGAAATTACCAACAGAACGATAATTGATGGAATTAGATGGTTATCATTAGGAGAAGGAAAAGAATTGCATTTGATTTCAATTTTAAAGGATGAAATAAAAATAAATAAAGCTGTGCATTTGGCACTAACAACATCTGACTTTGATTTGCTAATTGCTAAACTTCAATCGATGGAAATTGAATACTCTGATTGGCCTGGAAATGTGAATAAAATAAATGTCAGACCAGATGGAATTAAACAAGTTTTCTTTCAAGACCCAAATGGATATTGGATTGAAATAAATAGCGTTGGACAAAAAACTGATTAAAAGCCAGCGCACAACACCGTTGTATGACATTAAAACTTTCCTGAGCAGTTGAATAAAATCGAAATAAAAAAAGGACAAATTCTACAAAAAAAAGGTGACTTAAACACTAAGGTTTATCAAGTTGAGTCCGGGTTGTTGCGCAGTTATTCCATCGACGAAAAAGGGAAAGAACATATTTACATGTTTGCTCCGGAAAATTGGATCATTGCAGATAATCAACCGCCGGATATACCCTGTGAATTGTTTATCGATGCTTTAGAAGATTCGGTTGTTATTTCAACTGAGAAAAATGATTTATCCATCACCAACGAAGATTCGAAAAAAATAATTAAACGGTTAGGCGTTCTTCAAAATCGAATAATTATGTTAATGAGTGCTTCTGCAATCGAGCGCTACGAACATTTTATCAAAACCTATCCGGATATCGTACAGCGAGTTCCCCAAAAACTGATTGCCTCCTACCTGGGTATAACCCCTGAAGCACTTTCAGCTGCTAAAAAAACCAGAGCGCATAAAAGGTAATTCTTACGCCTCTTTTATTTCTTAATGTAGATTAATGACATTGGTTACTCTATGCCTGACATTTGTTTCTAGTTAAACAAAACGATCAAGGATCTTAATCTCTCAAAAGAATAGAAAATATGAATACAGCACTTTGGATTGTTCAAGGACTATTGGCTGCTATGTTTCTCATGGCCGGCCTAATGAAACTGGCTAAATCAAAAGAAGAACTAAAGCCCAAAATGGGTGACTGGGTAGATGACATTTCTACACCCGGATTCAAACTTATTGGATTATTAGAATTTTTAGGTGCCGTTGGTGTCGTATTGCCTATGGCGATTGATGTGTTACCGATACTAACACCCGTTGCAGCAATCGGTCTTGCCATGACTATGCTAGGTGCCATGGGTTTGCATATTCAAAGAAAAGAATACGATGCAATCAAGAAAAACGTACCGCTATTGCTTCTTGCACTATTTGTAGCCGTAGGCAGACTCATCATAATTCCAATTTCATAGCTACTAAATCACAAACAAAATGAAAACTTCTATATTGCTAAAGACCTCTTCAATCTTGTGGATCATCTGGGGCATTGTTCACATAATTGCCGGAGTAATGACAATGAAAGGCATTTTAACCAATGATATTTCTTCCTCTGTGGCGGGTATTGCTGATGCAGTTGAACCAAGTTTTGTACAAATGGACTATTCAGAAGCATCAGGAGCAATAATTGGTCAACACGGATTCAACCTGTTTTGGATTGGTATCGTAACTTTCATTTCAGCATTCTTTGTGTGGAAAGGAAATCGAAATGCAATTTTCCTTGCAGCTATTACCGGCGGTCTTGCAGATTTAGGTTATTTCCTTTTTATGGATCTGGGTGGGTTTGTGAATTTCATACCAGGAACTGTAATGACCATTGTTTCTTCACTAGCAATCATTTTGAGTTTTTACGCTTACTTTAAAACTCGGGATAAGAAACTTACCCAATAAAAAAAGTGATTCAACATTGAGTTGATTTCTCACGATCAGTATTGGACGTTCCGAAGTACTCCCCTACTTTTTGGAAGCAATGACATTCTATATTTAATTTACCACTTATCGGTCAGACGACTCTAAGCCGTCCGACGCTAATTGATTCAGCCTAGGTAATAAATCACTTTTATTCATTTTACTCTGCCTTATTAAAGAAGTATTCTCTCCTCTTCTTCAACATACAATCCGATCTTATATAGACTCTGATGTAACATTAAAACTTTTAAGCCGTCTTCATGTTAAAAAATAAAATGAATATGCTTAGAAGCTTTATTTCCATTATCACAGTGCTATTTCTTATTTCATGCAATTCTAATTCAAAAATTCCCCAAATAGCGAAGGTAGATATTGTCTTTCAAGAAGACTCTCTTGAATTTACGGATTCACAAAAAGTTTTCATCAGCATGGTTATAAGCAAATCAGAAGAAGAAGTTCGCAAGCTCTTACCGAATCTGCCAGATAGCATCAACGTTATTGTCGAACAGGTAGATTGGGATTTGGATAGTGTTGGCGGCGTAACCGGTAGGACAGAAACTAATCATCCGCCTCTTGTTTTAGTTCAAATATCAAACAACTATCGGGAAGGAATAGCAGATTCGCTTTATTCTGGTTTAAAGGCTACAATTTTTCACGAATTCCATCATTTATCGCGTGGCTGGGCTATTCAGGACAATAAATTCAGCTCTGGAATTCCGAATGCAATGGTGAATGAAGGTTTAGCGGTTGCATTTACAGAAATATATACCGGAACTATTAATGAAGTAAACTCCTATCCTATGGAGGCGGATAGTTGGGTAAAAGAGATATTGGCTCTTCCTCTTGATGCAAATTATGCTCAGTGGGTAATGGGTGAACACCCTGATGGAAGGAACTATATTGGATACCGAGCAGGAAATTTTCTAGTAAGAAAAGCAATGAATAAGTCTGGTAAAAACATTCTAGAATTAAGTGAACTTATGCCAGAGGAAATAATAAAACTAGCTGGTTACTAATACTCTTTAAAACTATACACAACATCATATAAAAGGAATTAAAACGCTTTTTTTTATAGTCCGGCAACTCATTAAAATGAACCGACATTTCTTAATAGTACTTACTTTTTTATTTATCAGTTGTGAAACAAACACAAAACTGTTTGATGATGTTAGTGAAATAGCTGAATTTGACAACGTCTACAAGCCAACTCTAATTCAATCAGGAAAAGAACGTGGATTTCCTGAGTTTATAGCAGAATACGGCCTGTTTAAAATCGACTCTCTGGAATTTCAAAATTTAGAACATTCAATTTTGACAAATGATAAGTTTAAGGAAGGCACCTTCTACTTCAATATTGAATTGAACGATTACATTTATAATAATGGTCTCGAAATACTGAATATGTCCAAGTCATTAATTACTGAGAACCAATTTGACAAGATCTATTACCTCTATCTACTTTCGGATAGAAACACTTTTATTGTGTGCAAAGTCAATTATTAAAGAAAAAAGCGCTTTACAACTTAAACCAAAAACCCATGAACCGGCCAACTTAAAGCAAGTGTAAAACTTTATAGTTTAGTTCGGTACGTTATACTCAATATAAAATTATGATATCAAAACAGTATGTAGCAAGTGGAGAAGGAGAAAATTACGACTACTCTCAGGATCACTGCTTTATTAAAGTCTCCTCTAAGCATACAAATGGAGAATTGTGCCTTATTGAAGATACCATTAAACCAGGATTTCATCTGAAAAGACACCATCACAAAATTATGACGGAAGTGTTTTATATGCTTGAAGGTGAAATGGAATTAGTTTTTGATGATGAGACTATCTTACTAAAACCGGGCGATACTATAACCGTAGCTCCTAATGTTTGGCATGAAGCAAAATGTAAAGACGGTGGTAAGATGCTTACAATTTTCAAAAATGGTCAATTTGATATTTTCTTAGAACAGCTTTCTACCATGACTCAAGAAGATTTTTCGAACGCTGAATTAATGAAATCATTTTCAGCCAAATTTGATATTTACGAGGAATAGAACTGAATACAGTAATGTATAAACCACATTAAAACTATGTTTATACCTAACGTCCCCGTTCAAAAAAAAATAATGAAAGTCCAAATTTCAATAATACTTGAATACGGTTTTTAATCAACTCGAGGTTCACAGCATTGAAGGATTTGTGAAGCTCAATATCAAAAGCTCTTAAAAACAGACTAATTCGATTTGGTCAATTAAAGAAATAAAATAACTTCCAACTAACATTGAATAAGCGCCATAAAAAAACCAGATGTACAAGTGAATTACGTTGAAGAAGTAGTATCCAATAAATGTCTTAAATCAGATGTTCTTTGCTACTGGCAAATGAGTGGAAATATTGATTCAAAAGTAGGGGTAAATTCACGCTATTTACCAAAAGGTCAAAATATACTGGTTTTCAATTTTGGAGATCCAATTGAACAATTGGATCTGTCTCAAAGCAACCTCCCTAAAAAACAATTTTTTATCGTCCCAGCTATAAAATCTTGTACAATTATAAACCAAAGAGGCAAAATTGATTTATTTGGTATTTCGTTTATTGGCGAAGGTCTATATAAGTTAATACAGCAACCAGTCTCAAAACTTATAAGTGGGTTTCCAAACATGTTAAGTGGTAAATATGAAGATCTATTTACAGAACTAAAGGAAATTAATTTTGCAGATAGAGTTACTCGCTCAGAAAAGTTTTTACTCGAAAACCTTAATCAGAAAATTAAAAGCCCCATATTTCATATGGCAACTGAAGTTATTCAAGAAACTAAGGGTGTAATTATGGTTTCTGATATTGCTGATAAGGTTCATGTTTCCGAGCGCCAATTACAAAGGTTATTCAAGACGAGGTTGGGTATTTCCCCAAAAGACTATTGTAAAATTATTCGTGTAAATAATTACCTCGAATTTATCCTAAGTAAAAACGAATCTGTAGATTGGATGGAGTTAGTGGTTGAATACGACTATCATGATCAACCACATCTTATAAATGAAGTAAAGTCAATTGCCAAGCTTTCGCCCAAAAAACTCCTCAATTTAAGAGACACCCTCTATCATCGATATAGCAGAGAATAATTTAATGTTATTATTAAGCGTACATCTCCGTATTAAGATCATCTACACGAATTACGATCTCTTGCACTCGATTTAGTTATGATACCACAGCAACAACTCTATTATTGTTCCAATTAAAATAAACAGCTAGATAAGTATTAAAAATACGGTAGCAACATTAGCAATAGAGTTGAGAAATTAATTGGTCGCTTTTCTACAATTACTTTTCAGCATTAGAATAGATATTTGCATAAAAAATGAAGCAAATACTCTTAATACTAATTCTTATTCTAATGTATAAATCTTCAATTGCCCAGAGCTGGCTTGATACGAATGAATATCCCTTTCAGTCGAACTACTTTACTACTGATTACGGTAAGCTACATTTTATTGACGAAGGTAAAGGAGATGTCATTTTGTTTGTTCATGGAACACCTACCTGGTCATTTCTTTACCGGAATTACATCAAGGCTTTTTCAAAAACGTATAGATGCGTAGCACTAGATCATATTGGATTCGGTTTATCTGACAAACCTAAAAATTATCCAGGCACACCTCAAGAACATGCTAAAAACTTAAACCTACTCATTGAGCATCTCAATCTAAAGAATATAACGTTAGTTGTGCATGATTTTGGTGGACCAATTGGAATGTCTTATGCACTTTCATATCCTGAAAACGTTAAGCGAATTGTAATGTTTAACACTTGGCTTTGGGAAACAAAGAACGATAAAGATGCTCAAAAAATTGACAAAATCCTGCACAGCAGGTTCGGTAATTTTCTCTATCTAAACACTAATTTTTCTGCATCTGTATTACTCAAAAAAGCATTTCACAATAAAAAATACTTAAGCAAACATGTGCATAAGCATTATAAAAAACCCTTCCCAAATAGAAGTAGCAGATATGGTTTACTCAACATTGGAAAATCATTAATTGGTTCATCTGATTGGTATGGAGAATTATGGGAAAATGCAGATGTGATAAAGGATAAGCCTGTTTTAATTCTCTGGGGTGAACAAGATGATTTCATTAAAATGAATAATCTGGAGAAATGGAAAAGTTTCTTTTCCAATGAAGAGACATATGTTTTTGATGCAGGACACTTTGTTCAGGAAGAGGAAGCCAAAACGACCATAGAAATAATGAATAGCTGGCTTAAAGAGCAATAAACAAACACTCATTAGTTATGGAAATAATACAGATAATGTTGCGGAAAAAACCCATTACTGGATTTCTAATATTGACCTTTTTAATCTCCTTAATATCATTTGTATTGATGTTTACCATTTCAGGAGCACACACTCCTGAATCTCTAACCGGCTTACCAATATGGCTTATTGCGATTTGGAGTCCAAATATGGCTGCGATAACTATATGGATAACAAAAAAAGAGTTCTTAGTTAAACTTCAACTTGCGTTTTCTTTTCCAAAATATTCATGGTGGATGATATTGGCATTTGTTCCAATAGTTGTTGCTGCTTTGTTTTTACTTATTGAGATAAAAAAGGGTACAGTAATTGAGTGGATGAATTTTAAGGTCAGTTACCTGTTTCCACTAATATTCGTTAATCTTTTGATGGGACCTTTAGGAGAAGAGCTAGGATGGAGAGGATTTCTCTATCCAGCGATAAAAGATAAATATGGGTGGATAGCAAGTGCTTTAATTGTAGGAACAATTTGGGCTTTTTGGCACGCACCTCTTTGGTTTTTGGATTCACCACAATCAAAAATTCCTTTTTGGGCTTTTTCTATTACAGTTATGCTGTTGAGTATACTTATGTCCATGATCTACAATCATTCTCAGTGTTCTATAATTGCTATAATTCTACTTCATTTATCCTTTAATGTAAGCCTTGGTTTCATAGATATATTGGGTTCTCATCACCCTGGAGAAATTGTCATAAAGAGTTTATACATCTATGCCCCATTAGTTTTAATTCTTGTAGCTATTCATGAATTACGCTCGGTTAGCAAATGGTTAATCAAATAATCTTTAAAGGTGAATTTTAAATACGTTATTCGAACAATGGAAATACGCATAAAAAATCTACTTACCGCTTTTTCTATTTTGTCAATGCTGTTAACATCATGTACAAATGTAAATAGCAATGAATCCGATAATAGTCTCACATGTATGGATTCAAAAGATACTGCGATTTACAAGTTTATCTTCATCACAGATAGTGACACATTATACTTTAATGCTGCAACTTCTGATGAAGATCTTATTCGAAAAGCTAGTGAAGAACTTAGCAAACCTCTTGATGAGCGAATTAAGCATATAAACGGCTTACTTTCATCAGGCGAGTGCTCGTACAATCTACACTATGACTGGCATTTTATTCATAATGAATGGGATTTAGTTGAAGCCTCAATTGAGTGGTGTGACGCTTTTCCTGCTAACCCTGATAGTACTGGGGTTGACCGTGTGTGTCCATGGTCGTCCAGAATTTATGAAAAGCTAATTAATTAGAAATTTAACCATACTTATCATATTAAAAATATGAAATCGATGACTTTTGCAGCTCTAAGCTTAGTTGTATCTATTGGGCACCTAAATGCGCAAGATAGTACTCAATGGAAAGATCTAAAATATTTAGGTGATCAATATAATATTAATGGATCCATCTCTGTAGAAGAAGTAGTAGACACTACTCAAATGAAATTTGTAGTAAAATCAGAACGGTTTTTTATTAAAAAATCTCAAGATTTTACTTACATCGGAATTCGATCTAATACAAGCACCATACTTAATACCTATCTGATTAATGAAGAGACAATTAAGGTACTTCATTCCTCAGCCGCTTTAGGGCAGGTTAATTTTGTGAAAGAAAACGAAATATATAAACCAACTAAAACTGAGTTCGATTGGATTTATAGAGATCCATTAGCTTGGCAAGAAATGCACAGCAAAGGAGTTGGTTCAATTCAAGAGTTTTATCATCTATTTGGTTGGATGGCTACTACATGGCATTCTGGATCTTATCGGGAAATAGAGATGTTAATTGAAAATACTCTCATCACCAATAATACCATTATAGTTATCAGCTATACATCTAAAGAAGGAGGAATTTCTGATATTAGGTTTAAGATGGGAAAAGATGACGTAAGTATAAGTAACAATGCGTTAATAGATAATCAATTACATAACGGATATATACCATTAAGCATTAATTTGAATAAAAAATTACTGAACCAAAATTAAGTAAATAAATTTCATCTATTCTGATTTCTAGCTATTAGAAATTCATTTAACTAAGTACTCAGCTATAAAATCAAAACATTTAAAAAAATTATACAACCTAAAATCATGAAGCTCAATGCCGGTATTATCACAGAAAAATTAATGGAGAGCAAGCTCTTCTATATGGAAAAATTAGGATTTGGTGTAACATTCGAAAATGATTTTTATCTCCTGATGCATACCCCAAACAAACAGACTGAGTTAAGTTTTCTTCTACCTCATCATCAATCACAACAACCTTTTTTTCAAAAGCCATATAACGGACAAGGCATGTATCTAACTATTGAAGTAGATGAAGTAGACAACATTTACAAAGACTTGAAAAACAAAGGCGTTGATATAAAGGTAGAACTTCGTGATGAACCATGGGGAGATAGGCATTTTGCCATTGAAGACCCGAATGGAATTGGTATAGATATCGTAAAATATTCTGCACAAGAATAATGAAATTAAGCTTTGAACTATACACTTCCAAAGTAATTGAGTGTAAAGCATTTTACACCCTTAATTTTGACTTTCAGGTAACATTGGAATTAGATGGTTTCGTTAAACTGGAACACAAAAATAATTCCCACTACGAATTGTTGTTTTGTGTCCCTCATTCCCCTTTTGTACATCCGATATTTCATCCTGAGTTCAATGGTCAAGGCGCCATACTTCAAATGGAAGTGAAGAATGTGAAAGCAGAGCTTCAAAGATTAAAAAAAAGGAATATCCCAATCGTAGTCCCATTGGTAAATGAACCTGTCAACGGTCTCCATTTTGCCATTAAGGACCCAAGCGGTCTGCTAATTGATATTGTTCAATCTATATGATAACTCAACAATACATCATGACATACCTGCCTAAAACTACATTTGGCATAATATTAACAAGCAAGAACTGATTAATTCAGTTATCTAAAGATTTCAAGAAAACTTAAATAAAGTACCACCATACAACAATATTCAAATATTCATTGATTAATAAACTTTTCTAAAACTTATGCGAAATATAAAAGTTATAATCGTCCTCTTAACGTCATCCTTAATGATTGGATGCAATCAAAATGTAAGTCAACATGAACCACCAATATCATCTTCTGGGACTTCAAAAGAAGCAATGATTCTTGGAGTATATCATTTTAATAATCCTGGAATGGATACCTATAATCTAGAGATCGATGATTATTTCACCGAGAAAAGGCAGGCTGAGATTCAAGAAGTTGTTGATTTGTTAGCACAATATAAACCAAATAAGATTTTTGTTGAATTCCTTCCAAGTCAACAAGTAAGACTAGACAGCTTGTTTGATCTATATAAAAAGAATCGATTATCATTACAAAATATTAAAGACGGACAAAATGAGGTATATCAATTAGGGTTTAAATTAGCAAAACAATTGGGAGTTAAAGAAATTCTTGCTGTAGACCATCCGGGTGTTTATTTAGGGCCTTATGCTGATTTTATTGCTGATACACTTTCTATAAAATCGTATCAAGATTACAATGAAGATTTCAAGCAACAAATGGAAACCCGACAAAAAAACTTTACAGAAAATACAGTTAAAGAAAATTTGATTTATCTAAATGATTGGCAACAAATTCTAAATAATCATAACTATTACAACAACGTAGCGATTACCATTAGAGACACCACAAATGTGATGTTTAGTTATAAAGAGATGGAACAGGAAATTGATGGTCTTCCTTATCTAATGCGGTCTTATGATTTCAATAATATTGGGGTAGAAATGGCAACTGAATGGTATAAGCGCAATCTATTTATATACCGTAACATCCTTGAACGAACTGAAGAAAATGATAGAATATTAATCATCTTTGGTAGCGGACACGTAAGACATCTAAATCAATTGTTTGACGATAATCCCAAATTCAAAATTGTTGGAGCAAATAACATTTTAAATAATGAAAAGTAAGGTTAGCACAACTAGGATCTAAACAGATCTTAACCGAGATGTTGAAGTAGAATTTAATCTAGTCGTACAGAAAATCAATACATCTCATAAAGCGTGGTTACAATAACCCCTTTTCCATCATCTAAAGTAATGGACGATAATATATTTTCTTCCTTTACCTTGAGATTAAAAGGTGATGCTAATACATCTAGCCCACTTTGTTTTTTTAGTCTTGTACCTTGTCCTGAGATAATATCTTTATTTGGGATAAAATCACCTTCAGGTATATGTTCTGTTAAAATAACATACTTAAAATCATCCAGCTTACTCACAATACTTTGTATTTCAGCATTTGACAAATGTTGAAGCACTTGTTTTAATAACACACAATCCCCGGAAGGCAAATCATCTACTGCAATATCTAAACATAGGAATTCTAAATTCTCATCCTTAAATATTGATTTATTATGATCAATAAGGTCTTTTACTATATCTACCGCAATATACTTCTTAGTATACTTTACCAATTCTTTCCCAACATTAAAATCCCCACAGCCTAAATCACATACTCGAAGAGGAGATTTAAATGATCTTAAGAAGGTTATTACAACATCTAAATATGGATTAATTATTTCAGAATGATGCGATCCATCACCTGAATAAAAACCAGATCTGTTCCCACCCCAAAGATTCATTTCATACACCTGTTCCATAGCATCTTTAGTTGGCCATGGCTTCTTTGTTCTTTTACTCCCTTTTTTCATACGCTCAACGATTCTTTCGAATTATAACCTGTTATATTTTAAACCTTAGTGGCAAACAAAATTACCCTTCTCGTTTTTCGAATAGTGTATACATATTTTGTACGAATTCTTCTTTATCTGATTTGAATTTGCTAACAAATGGTTTTGCTCCATCTTGCAAATGGTCATTCAAATTATTGTCGCTCCATTGTGCGATTTCCATAATTATTGGAAGCAATTCCTTCCCTTTCTGTGTAAGACTATAGATATTGGTCTTTTTGTTTCCTTCAAGTTTGCCCTTGTTAATAATTTCCAGTTCTTCAAGCATTGAAAGTCTGTTTGAAAGGATATTCGTAGCAATTTTTTCGTTTGAGTTGCTAAATTCGCTATACGTTTTCTTTCCTGAGAACATCATATCTCTAATAATTAATAATGACCACTTATCCCCTATTAAGTCAAGTGCTGAACTAATCGGACAATTCGACCTGAATTTTTGTTTCATTATTCATTGATTTTTACTTGCATTATGAAAGTTATTACATATTTTACTTGCAAAATAAAAGTAAAAATAATCAGAGGAACTACAAACCTAATATGAAAGATTCTGAAATAGCTATTTTAGGTGCTGGAATTGGTGGATTAACAACGGCTATAGCTCTGCATCAAAGAGACTTTAAAAATATCCGGATCTATGAGCGTAGAAATAAAGCAACAACGATTGGAGCCGGTATTGTTATTTGGGCAAATGCGAGTAAGATTTTGAGTCGATTAAACCTCATTAATGAGATCGAAAAAGTTGGTGGCTCGATCAATGAAATGCAACGTTGGACAGAAAAAGGTGAATTTATCGGCTCAATAGATATAAAAGAAATTGACTACTACATAGGAGCAAAAAGCTTTGCTATTAGCCGTAAAGATCTGCAGAGAATTCTACTTCAAAAGATTGATAAACTTAATATTCCGATATATTACAATCACAATGCACAACAAATTACCACACAAGAAAACTCGACATTCATAAATTTTGATAATGGGATTGAAGCTAAACCCGACATCATTGTTGGCGCAGATGGAAGAATGAATTCTGTTGCCCGAAAATATGTGAATGGTAGCAACGAGCCAATCTATCAGAATTTTGTAAATTGGATTGGAATAGTAGAAAGTGAGCATCCTGTTTTTCCCGATAACAATGTTTTAGACTATTGGGGCTGTGGTGAACGCTTTGGAATCGTACCGATAAATAAATATAAAGGTTACTGGGCGGGAGGAAAATCCTTACCTCTAAATTCATCTTTCAAAAATGAGAACCCAAAAGATCTGCTCCTTAAACTATTTGGCTCCTGGTCTCCAAATATCAAAGAAGTTATCGCATTGGCCAACGAAGAAAACATCAGATACATTGAGGTTTTTGACCACAACCCTATTCCCAAATGGCATAAAAACAATGTGTGTTTAATTGGTGATGCTGCCCATGCTGCTTTACCAACTTCAGGTCAAGGTGCCTGTCAAGCAATAGAAGATGCGTGGCATTTTGTTTCAATTTTAGATGCGGCTGAAACCACCGAAGAGGCCTTTAGTAAGTTCCAACAACTAAGATTTGATAAAACGACTTCAATCACAATGGCTGGACGTAATTTTGCAGAATCAGTATTTAATGAAGACCCACAGTTTTGCGAAGAGAGAAATAAAATCGCAAAGAAAGCAGACTATGAAAGCACCGGTAAAAATATTGCAAAGCTTTGGGGAAAAGATGTTCCCAAATAAAACCGTCAACTATCATCATTTTAACTTCATAATTACTAGATTATCCCGACATCAGATTTAAGAATTATCCTTCATCACTATCTACTCTATGAGCAAAAAGATCAACTGGGGAATTATTGGCTGCGGAAATGTAACGGAAGTGAAAAGCGGTCCGGCGTACCAAAAAGTGGAAGGGTTTGAACTTAAAGCAGTGATGAGAAGAAATAGAAAAGAACTCATCGATTATGCTGAAAGACATGGTGTAGAAAAGTATTACACTGATGCCGATCTATTGATCAATGATGATGAAATTGATGCGATCTATATCGCCACTCCTCCCGACTCCCATTTAGAATATGCTATTAAAGTTGCAAAAGCCGGAAAACCTTGTTGTATTGAAAAACCAATGGCACCAAGCTATGAGGAATGCATAGAGATTACCCGTGCTTTCGAATCAGAAAAAGTCCCTTTGTTTGTAGCTTATTATCGCAGGTCATTACCTCGTTTTCTTAAGGTTAAAGAATGGATTGATCAAAAGTGCATCGGAGAAGTAAGACATATAAACTGGAACTACTCCTGCCCTCCAAAGGAAATCGATCTTCTTGGCACTTATAACTGGCGCACTGATGCCAAAATAGCTAAAGCCGGTTATTTCGATGATCTGGCTAGTCATGGACTTGATCTATTCAATTACTATTTCGGTACTGTTAGAACAGCTAATGGAATAAGCGCCAATCAACTCGGCTTATATACTGCTAAAGATGTGGTTACAGGCTCATGGATATACGAAAGTGGAATAATTGGTTCAGGAAGCTGGAATTTTGGGAGCTATCATTATGAAGATGAAGTTCAGATCATCGGTAGTAAAGGAACGATCCGATTTTCTGTTTTTAAGAACAATGCTATTGAACTGGATAGCGAAACCAAACAAGAGAAAGTGTTTATAGAACATCCCGAACATATTCAATTTTATCATGTTAAGGACATGAAAAAAGAATTGATAGACAGAAATTTTTTGCACCCTTCTACCGGAAGTTCAGCTACTCATACTGCCTGGGTAATGGATCAGATCTTGAAATAGTGGATTCTTCCTTTCGATTCCAAAATTATATAAATCAAGCTCTTTGACACTCCTCTTTCACTTAAACTCTTTCGTGTACGTCCTCCCTATTGGGATCTTTTCGTCTTTAATTACTAGTGTGTCATAGGTTTTAGAGCGGATGTGACTAATATTTACAATGAAGGAACGGTGACTTCTTTTAAAGATATCAGGCAATTCTTTTTCAAGAGACGAAAGGCTTTCCCGAACCATGATCTTTCCTTTTTCAGTATGATAAACCACATAATTTCCATCGCTCTTAATGAAGTATAACTCAGAAGGTGTTATAAAAATCTCTTTACTTCCGTCTTTGATTTTGATCTTTTGAATTGGTTCTTCAGAATTACTTTCCCTCCCATCTATAATAATTCCATAAACTAATCCTGGGATTAAAAAGAAGATACCGTTCATTAGTAACGGCCCGGTAAGCATATCAAATATGACCCATTCCGGCAAACTTTTGTAGAAAGCATAAAAATAAATGAAATCCAGTATTATCTCGATAATTGTGATCAGGATGAATAACTGACCAAGTTTGACAACAAACTTTTTCAGATCTGCTTTAAACCATTTCATCACTAACAAGATTACTCCATAAAAAAGTACTGCATTCATTAACGCTCCGTAAATACTGGTCATTAACAGAGAGTTGTCAGAGCTGTGAAAAACTCCGATCGTAAAGTCAGAACCCGGCCAATTTAAAGTCAGAATACCGCCTAACCACACAAAAAGATGGATAGCCTTCACCTTCCTTGACATCGCTTTTATGTACGTTGGTATTTGTTTAAATATTAAGTCCGTCATTCGTATACAAAATATGGTAATCCGTCACATACCTTAAACCAGAGGCATTCAGGATAGTAAAAGGGTTTAAATTTCAACCCAAAATTAAATTCTATCATGAAGATATACACTTTATTATTTTTTCTCCTAATTACTTCTGCAACTAATGCGCAGGTTCAAGATCTCATCGAAAGAGAAGCAGCATATCATCATTTTAATGGTAATGTACTGGTGCAATCGTCAAGTTCTATAAACTATGAAGCGTCATTCGGCTATGCTGATCTTGAAAAAGAAACTTCTATTCATAAGCATTCAAGATTCGATATCGGATCATTGACTAAACAATTTACTGCCGCTGCTATTTTGCATCTAGTTCATGATGGAAAGATCAATTTAGACGACCGAATTAATGACCATTTGGGAAGCTTTGCAAATAATAAATGGAAGAAAGTAACTATTCACCAATTACTTACACATACCAGTGGAATCCCAAGTATCTACCAAACCGAGCAAGGACTTGATATTTTCTTTCCTGAAGAAGAGCCGATTGCTCTTGAAGATCTGATACTTAAATTCTCGGAAGGAAAGCTAATCAGTTCACCCGGAAAAGAGTTCAATTACAGTAATTCCGGTTATGTTCTGTTGGCTGCTATCATTGAAAATGTAACCGGATCAACATTTGAAGAATACCTCCAAAGAAAGATTTTTGATGCTTATGGATTAGAGCATACTTCCTTTTTACCAGACTCAAATTCCGCTCTACCCTACTTTGGATACTTACCTTCTAATATCGTAAGAGCTCCCATATATCATTATTCATGGTCGATTGGTGCTGGGGGAGTTTACTCAACTACTCACGATCTTTCCACATGGGTTGAAGTTATCACTAGCGATAATTTCCTTACTCAGGAATTAAGAGCCACATTCATAACTAACCATACTAGAGATCTGGGAAATCTTGGTTACGGTTATGGATGGCAGATCACACGGGATGGCATTGTTGAACATGATGGAGGAACGTACGGCTTTATAAGTTTTCTAAGTTTTGATCCCAAAACCAAAGATCATCATGTATTGCTTACAAACCGATCTTTCGAAAGCATCACTGATTTTGGAAAAAGCGGGGAAAAGATCCGTTCTCTGTCAAATAAAATATGGGATATTAAAAATGGAAAAGAGATTGAAATTCATCCAAAACGCTCTGATAATAAAATAGCTTCTCACAATGTCTTATTAGATACTCGAGAACAAATAGTTATTGAGCAAACAGAAACAGGGAATTATGTGTTTTATAGTGGTTCTAATCTTTCCGACATTATACCAAATACAGCAATAGCTCCAGATTCTGAGCTCAACAAAAAAGTATTGAACATCTCTAATCATTTAGAGAAAGGTCAATACTGGAGATTTGCTTCTTACTGCAATGGAGAAATGAAATTTGTTGCGTACTCAGGATTATTCAGGTTGGGATTTAGTTCTATGAGAAAAAGAGTTGGTGACAATTTAGAGATCATACCATTCCTTGTTAATGAGAGTTCTGCTATGCTTCGAATGAAGGGTGACGATGGTAGTTTACATCTGATCATTTACTTCAATGAAGAAGGAAAAGTTATGGGAGTGTATGATCGTAATTTTTACTCTCCAAAAGACCCACAAAAAATGAAAGCCTACCCTATTGGTGAAAACCAATTATTCATCGATGGATTTCCATATGGTGAAAACTCAGCTACTCTTACTTTGAAAAACGATACAGTAGTTATCGAGCAATTTGGAAGGGAAGTCTCTTTTAAAAAGAAGTAATAGTTACGCTAACAAATATCTCCCAAGCTCCGCTTGGGAGAATCGTATTTAGAAAAAAATTATAACTCACTATTTATATTTCATTACAAATTCTCAACCATGAAATTAAAGCAATTACTAATCATACTCTTGATCATGTTTACCTACTGCAACCCAATACAAGAATCAGTTTTGGTTGATACTGATGGTAAAAAGTATTTAGTAAAAAAATATGGAGACACTTTTTGGATGACAGAAAATCTGAAGACAAAGCAGGATGAATCTGGAAATCCGATAGAATACTATTTCCCAAATGATGACTCAACCAACATGGAAACGTTTGGATTATTATATGATTTTGAAACAGCTAGTAATATTTGTCCTAATGGATGGAAACTCCCAACAAATGGAGATTGGAAAAGGCTACTTCAATCAAACGGAGGTAATGTTGCCGGTATATACAAGGATAGTCTATATTGGGAAGGTGAAGTAAATTCCAATAGCAGCGGTTTTACAGTAAGACCAGCGGGTTTTGGAAATAACGGCGAATATGAGAATCAGTTTAAGTCTAAGACATTATTCTGGTCAAACTCAAAAGAAGAAGAGCATTTTATATGGACTTATATTTTTGAACTTGGTAATGACTCCATCAGGGTAGCATCTCAACACCCGACTTATGCTTTTTCAGTGAGATGTGTTAAGTCAAAAGTTGGAATATGGGTAGAATAATGTTTAATAAAATATCGGGAGCAGGAGCTCCCTTATTGCAATCCCAAGTAAGAGCTTGGGATGGAGAAAGGAACCTGAAAACCACACTTTTGTAATTTGAAATTTGGGTTTTGTCTTTTGTTTCTAGAAACTCTAACCTACTCTAAATTTCAGTTCCTCGATCGTTGAAAGTATCTCATTTCGATCCATTTCGCGGTAACGCTCAGGAAGTAATTCTTTAGAGGTACATTCGATCACTGCATTCAGAGTCTGTAATTCCACTTCTTCCGGATAGGTTGGTGGAATGAAATCTGCTAATGCTGCATCCAGAATTTCCGGTGTGACTTTCTTTCTCCCTTCTGCCGCTGCACGGAACTTGGCTCGCGTTAAAGCAGCTTCCATATCGGCTCCCGAGAATGTTTTTAAACCTTGCTGAACAACTGCCGGAATATAATCTTCGGTAAGTTTCAGGCTGGTTTTCTTAGCCATTGCTTCATACAACTCAATTCGCTCTTCTTTGGTATGAGGTGGGAACAATGCTAAATGTTCTTCGGCTCTACCCTGTCGCTTTAAATCTATTGGCATCAGATCAGGACGTGCTGTCATCAAAAACCAAACAATTTTACCACGATTGGTGGTATCACTCATAAAAGTAGCGATCTGTGAAAATACACGGCTGGAAACTCCGCTGTCTCCTCCTGCATTTCTATCACCCAGATAAGCATCCGCTTCATCGATCATCACCGCTACCGGCGACATCGCTTTTAACAGAGACAAGATCTTTTCGAGATTTCCTTCTGTTACACCCTGCCATTGGCTTCTGAAATTCTTCAGTTTCACCATCGGGATTCCAACTTCACTCGCAAAACAAGTCACTAAAAACGTTTTTCCCGTTCCTACCGGACCACAAACCAGATAACCCATCGGCATTACATCCTGTCGGCCTGCTTTAAGCGCTTTAACTGCCTGACGAAGGTGTTGCTTCACATGAGTGTGTCCGGCAACGTTATCGAGCGAATACGGCGTTTCCACAAATTCTAACAATCCATAAGCTTCCGCTTCGATCAGATCTTTTTTGTTTTCCGATAATCCATCGAAAGTGATCTTTTCCTGATTTTCACGAGCATTTGAAAGCACACTTCGAATATTTACATAATTCAATCCCGCTGTTTGCTGAGCTATGATTGCTGGAGAAACCTCTGATAGCTTTTTGAAATCATCATTTTTGGTTTCGAATTTCACAAACTCCAAACGATCTTCTTCACCCGGGATGTTGATCTTGATCTCTGTGGTGTAAGGGTTCTGAACAATGGTTTTATTCAGATCTGCAAGATTTTCTGTGATCATCACACAGGTAAAATCCGAAGCCAAAAACATAGGATCGTGTGCCCATCTTGATAAATAAACTTGAGAAGTTCTGTCCTCATTTCCGGTTGAACCGGCATCACTCATTGGCACGATGGTCTCTGCATAATCAATAATAAGCGCAATGCTTTTCTTTTGATCTAGACGGAGTCGGAAGTACTGCTCCAACAAAGACATCACACGGACAGGATCCTTAGGCATTTTTTTGGCATAATCAGTTCCAACAATGCTGTCACGTCCTGCGATAGCCTGATTAAAATCCTGTTGAGATTCTTTATCTCTGAAATAAATTCCGGATGCTCTGTCGTAGAATACAACGAAATCACGGGCTCCAAAAAATTCGTCTGAAAGAAACGATTTCAAACGATTGAATTCGGTGCCTTCATCGGTTTTGAGTGCAACCAGATCGTGCACGTTTCCGTGAATCAAAAAAGTATTAATGGTTCTGCTAAGGTATTTTCTCGCAAATTCCCGCGACCACTTCGGATAATGATCAAACATATGCCCTACTCAATAATAGTTAGTCTTATTGTCTCAATTCGGCTTTGAGTTGCCTTACTAATAATGAATTTATTGCCTTCAATCAGCACTTCTTCATTCACTTTTGGAATGCGCCCCAAATGATTGATAACATACCCCGCTACGGTATCATACTGAGAAGGTTCCAAAGGAATTTTAATTTCTTCGAAAGTATTCATTAATTCATCGATCTCAACATTTCCGCTAACCACAAAATTATTCGGTGCTGTACGTTTCATTAATTCGCTGTCCGTATCGTATTCATCCTGAATATCACCGACTACTTCTTCGAGGAGATCTTCTATGGTGATCATACCAGCTGTTCCACCATATTCATCCAGCACAATTGCTACAGATAAATTAGACTGACGAAATTCCTGCATCAGGTCTTTGGATTTTTTACTGGAAGGAACCAGTTTTATTGGTCGAATGATCTCATGCAACGACTTAGGATTTTTGAAAAAATCGTGTGCAAATACAACGCCAATCACATCGTCAATACTGTCTCTGTATACCGGAAGTTTAGAATGTCCTGATTCGATCATAGTATTCAGAACATCTGCAATAGGCGTAGATTTATCAACAGCTTCAATATCAATTCGTGGAATCATGGATTCCTTAACGCGCATATTTGAAAGTTCGAGAACGTTATGAAGAATCTCAGAATCATCTTCATCAATATCTTCACTTCCTCCACTTTCACGAAGTTCTTTTACAATGAGTTCCACATCCTGGCGGCGGTAAAATTGTTCTGTTTTTTCTGCATCAGGCACTAACCATTTGATCAGCACATTGGAAGATCCATTTGCCAGTGCTATTAATGGTCTTAAGATCCAATAAAATAGCCTTAATGGAAGCGCAATCACATTCACCATGATGTCGGCCTGGGCTCTGAAAATTGCTTTAGGGAGTATTTCGCCAAAAAGCATAATAATGAGTGAAGCTATAAATGTTTGTATTGCCAGTATCTGAAATGACGATGGCTCAACACCAAACCACAATTCGGTGTAATGCATAATGGGTTCTACAAGAAACAGAGCCATTAAAGTAGCATACACTACATTTACAATATTATTTCCAACAAGAGTAGTCGTGAGAAAAGTATCGGGATTTTTAGTAAAGAATCCGATAGAACTTGAAATGAGGTTATTTTTTCTGGAAGCAACTTCCAGTTTGAGTTTATTTGCCGTAACAAAGGCAATTTCGGATCCCGAAAAAAATCCACTCAATAAAATAGTTCCGGTTATAAGAAGCCATTCCATATACTAGCAGGCTCCTTTATCTTTTACTTCTTTACAATATGTGAAACTCGATGGAGGTTCGTCTTTCATTAACGAAAAGTTAGTTCCTATTTACCGGTAAAAGTTGGTTTTCTTTTTTCCAGAAAAGCACTTGTACCTTCTTTAAAATCATCAGTGTTGTACAATTCTCCAAATAAATTTGCTTCGGATGTGTACCCTGAGTCATTTCCAGATTCTTTGATGGCCAAGATAGCATTTTTTAGAGCAAGTGGTCCTTGTTTCATCATACTATTCATCATTATTTTTGCTGCATCCAAAACCGATTTTTCAGCAATTTGATTAACTAGTCCAATTTCTTTGGCTTCATCTGCTTTTACAAATCTACCGCTGAGCGTTAATTCCAGTGCTTTAGCTTCACCCACCAATTTTGGCAATCGTTGAGTTCCACCGTAACCGGGAATTAAACCCAGGCTTACTTCAGGTAATCCCAATAATGCGTTATTTGAAGCAATACGTATATGGCAAGCCATTGCTAACTCGCAACCACCTCCCAATGCGTACCCATTTACAGCAGCAATAGCAGGAATGGTTAAGTCTTCTAATTTCTGAAAAACACGCTGACCTCTCAACGATATCTTCTTTGCTTCAGAATCTTGAAGTGTATTTAATTCTTTGATATCCGCACCTGCAACAAAGGCTTTGTCACCTGCTCCTGTAACGATCAACCCTTTAATTTCATCGCTTTCTTTAATGTGATCTAAAGCAGCGTCAAGCTCTTCAAAAACCCGATTGTTTAGGGCATTCATTTTTTCGGGGCGATTCACAGTAAGCACACATACTCCTGATTCATCTACATCAAGAAGTATTGTTTCGAATGATAAGCTCATGGATTAATCTTTAATCTGTTTCTTTGCACTTGTACTTGACACATTTGATACGTCATCAGAAAGTTCATCTAAAATAGAATCAAAATCC
Source organism: Balneolaceae bacterium UBA3186 (assembly GCA_002364085.1). GTDB lineage: Bacteria > Bacteroidota > Rhodothermia > Balneolales > Balneolaceae > Balneola. Next base: position 327,338 of record DEXK01000011.1, read on the forward strand.
AGTTCAGTTTCCCATTCTGTAGTGTATTCAGGTAAGATATCCTGATCTAAGTCGTCAATCAATTGTGAAGTTTCATCTACTTCGGTTAACAAGTTATCAAGTTGGAAACCAATTTCTTCAGGATTGCTCATGGTCATAGATTGTTCGTAGATATATCTAACCGCATCTTCTATGGTTTCCAAATGGGTTTCGCAGACTAAATATTTTTCTTTGGCGATCTTAAACTTCTGAAGCCTTTTTTGCATGATCGCCACACGACGTGCTTTAGTACGTTTCAGTTTTTCTGAGTCGATGGTCTTAATTTCTTCAATCTGTCGAATTACTTCTTCTTTTAAATTTGTTTCCAGTGAAGTATTCAAATACACTTCATAGCGCTTTATCAGATCAAGAAGTGTGAGATAGTTTCCTAACAGTTCTTCAATTTTCTTACCAATATTATCCAGCAATCCCTGAGAGCTGTAAGGAAGTTTTTCAAAATTCTCCTGCACCATTTTAGCCAGATGTTTAAGCACTAAAAATCGTTTTTGGCTTGCAGAATCCAGCGATTGAAAAAGATCTTTTTCGTTGCTGGAAGCATGGCGTTCTTTGATCTTTTTAAGTTCTGTCTTTTTTCTGAAACGAGGTAATTTTGGTACAATGCCTAAGTACATCAACTCCAAACCAAACACGGTTGTAAGCATCACACTAGAAGCGTCTCCAAAATCACTGATAAAAAAAGCGGTGAGTGTAGCAATTAATAATCCTCCCAGATTAATGGGATTCATAAATGCTTCACGAGTATAATTGATGTTTAGTTCGTCTGCTGACATTACTCTTTATCTGTATCGTTGCCTGGTGTGGAATCAGTTTCTTTATTCTTAAGCTGATCTTTTTTAGTTCCGATCGTTTTTTCCGTTTTAATTTCATCAGCGGATTTTTCGATCTCGGAATAAAGCATACCCATTTCAGCTTTAACCTGTTGTAAGGTTTGCTTTGCTTTTTGCTTTTTTAACTCAGCTTCATGCTGTTCATTTTTTATTTCTGTTTCAAGCTTAGAATCGTCATCCATACTGTCCATAGCAACGTCTAATCGTGCCTCTGCGTGGCTAACTTTATCGCGAACTTTTCCAAGGAACTCATCAACAGATTCCAGCAAACTATCCGGATTCATATTGTTGACGGCTTGAGCGATCTTTCCTTTTTGCTCAGCTCTTTTACCTCGTTCTTTTATTTCTTTAATACGCCGGTAATGCTCCTTGTATTCCTGCTTAAGGCGTTCGCGTTCTTCTTCACTTTTGTTACTCATAAGAGTCTCCGTTAGCTTTTCTCTTTATTACCAACAGATTTTTTTGGAGATTCTTCTGCTACCGGCTCTTCATCTATATTTATAGAACCTGAAGATTCACCCATTTCTAACTTGAATTGCTCTACCAATGATTGAGCACGAATCTTTTCAGCATTTGCTTCAATTTCCATAGTCTCGGTATCAATACCGTCTAGAGCAATTTCCATGCGTGCTTCATTCTTAGCTGTTTTCTCATTTAAACGGCTGATCATTTCATCATGAGTTTGATCCATACCGCCTACTTCAAATTGCTCTAGTGTATCAGCAATTTTTGATTGCCATTCAGCACGCTCGCTTGCACGTAAAGCTTCTTTTGCTTCCTGGATCTTACGATCTTTCTCACGCATGAAAACTTTCTTCACTTTAAGAGCTTTATCGTACGCTTTTTCCGCAAAAACTAACTGGTCTTTTGTGTGTGCAAAATTCTCTTTTGCCTTTTCGAGTTGAAGTGCATACCCTTCAGCAATGTCATCACGATTTGCCTGAATTGCAGATTTTATCTTAGAAGTAAGTTCACCGATCAACTTTTCGTTTCGATTAGACTCCTTCTGAAGCATGATCAAGTTTGCCTTTACTGTAGCAATGTTTTCATTCATTTGCGGAATCTGATCGTTCAGATCACGAATGTTCTGTTCCAAAATTAATTTTGGATCTTCCATGGAGCTTATTACCCCACCAAACATTGATTTTAATGCACGTATGAATCTTTTAAACATGATTTTTTTCCTTTTTTTAATGCCCTATGTTCATTAGATACAAATTAACTGATTATTAGTGTAATTCAACATTTTAAAGCCGGAAATCCCGAACACCATTTTTGTCTATTACTTTTGTAACCAGATATTCCTTTTCAGGTTTTGTATCCTCGATCTTAATTGCTCCATACAATTGTGCGGTCACAGGTTCGATCGTGGTTGGCTTGTTCGTATATGCCACTAAAATTGTTTCACCTTTTGTAATTTTATCTCCCACTTTCTTTTTGAGTACTATTCCGGCCTGGGGATCTACATCGTCCTCTTTAATTTTTCTACCCGCTCCAAGTTCAACTGATGCCGTTCCAATTTCAAATGCATCCATAGCTGTAACGTATCCATCACGACTTGATTTTAGCTCAAACTCAAATTTTGCGATCGGGTATTTTGCTGTGTTTTCTATAAAGCTTGTGTCGCCACCTTGTTCTTCAACAATATCCAGCCACTTCTGATAAGCTTCGCCGTTTTCAACTTGTTGCTTACTAACCTCTATCCCCTTTTCAACAGAATCAGCCTTTCCACCCAGATAGATCATTGTACCGGAAAGTAAATGAGAGAGCTCCATTATATCGTCTGGTCCTACGCCTTTTAAAGCATCTACAGATTCTTCAACCTCAAACCAATTTCCGATCTTATAGCCAAGAGGCTGCTTCATATTAGTGAGATAAGCTATGGTTTCTTTCTCGAACTGCTCACCAATTCCAACTAAGGCTTGAGCAAGTTTTGTGGCATCCTCTTCTGTTTTCATAAAAGCACCGGAGCCGTATTTTACATCCAAAACCAGGGCATCAATTCCTTCGGCAAGTTTTTTACTCATTATACTTCCGGCAATAAGTGGGATTGATTCAACAGTAGCTGTCACATCTCTTAATGCATATAATCTTTTATCGGCAGGGGCAATTTCTTCTGTTTGTCCTACAAGCACCAGATTCTGTTTCTCCAAGATCTCTTTATACCGAGCTAAGTCCACGTCTACATAAAAACCGGGAATAGATTCTAACTTATCCAAAGTTCCACCTGTATGTCCCAATCCGCGACCTGAGATCATCGGAACAGGAACTCCGGCACTAGCCACTATTGGAGCTAGAATCAATGAAAGTTTATCGCCTACTCCTCCTGTAGAATGCTTATCCACTTTTTTACCGGGAACATGAGATAGATCAACAACAATACCGGAATGAAGCATAGACTCCGTTAATGCTGCAGATTCCTCATCATTTAAACCATTTAGGAAAGCAGCCATTAAAAACGAGCTGATCTGATAATCAGGAATTTCGTCGGCTGTATATGAATCGATCAAAAAGCGGATCTCATCCTGTGAAAGAACTTTTCCGTCTCGTTTTTTGCGTATTAGGGAAACAATATTGTACTTTGAATTCATAGCCCAAGTATAGCCAAAAAACTACTATTTCTTCTATATGAAGAGAGATTTTTCATACCTTTGTTCTCTTAAGATGTGTACCGTCTACATTCTAGGAGTATCACTTTTTACAGGTTGTAGCTTTAAAACAATTGTACATCCATATCCAAAGGAATTTAAAGAGGATCCAAATAGCTATAAAGACAACATAATCCTTCATAAAGATGGAAAACTAACTTATATACCTGACTTAAGTGAAGCGGATATACATATAGACCTCAAATATAAAGAAGGGGCTCTTATTGTCGATGATGGTTGGTCATACCATTTTAAAAAAGAAGACAAGTTTATAAATCCCATTACAAAAAATGAGATTTTTATGATAGCTGAAGCATACTTTGATGATCAACAAAAAGAAGATATTTTCAGAGTGTCTCTCATGGAAAAAAATAATACATCAATTGTATACGAATTTTCTGGAACTTCACGGAATTCAACTATAATCAGATCTGATTCTACTGTATTTCAAATCGTAGCAAAAGATATTTGGGCTCCTTCAGTAAAGAAAGTTAAAACCGAAAACGGAAACGAGTGGCATCACTATCCTTTAGGAGGCACTTGGCATTATATTGATGATTCAGTTAACCCATATCTTATTATTCAGGGCAGTCCTGTTAAGAAAAGATTGGGTGCAAAAGCGAATTATGGTGAATCCTTTACATTACTATCAAATACCGTGCTTTCGAATGAGTTTAAATCTGAATTTATCAACATATTTTTGGGTTATTGGCTCCTCACGAATATCCAATATTATTACGAAGAGTGTAACCTGGAGAACAATGTTTCCGATACATGCCCTGGTTCTGTAATCATCAAATAATCAATCATTCAATAAATACTGATCTTGCTGAAAATTCTTGCTGATGAACATATTTACAAACTGAAAGAGTTTCTTCCTGAGGAAGTAGAGCTAAGTCTCTTCAATCCCAGCGCCCCTCTTCCATCTTTAAACGGGTTTGATGTATTGCTTGTAAGAACGGTTACAAAATTGAATTCCAAGTCGCTGCAACGCATCCCTGATACTCTTAAGTTTATAGGAACCGGTTCGTCTGGCTCTGATCATATTGATATCGAATATTTCAATGATCATAATGTTTGTGTTGTTGATGCAAAAGGTTCAAACGCGAACGCTGTAAGCGAATACGTCATCACTTCACTTTTGCTGTGGAGCCTGAAAAGACAAAAGGAATTAAAGAGCTTGAAAGTAGGTATTATCGGTGCAGGAGCTGCCGGGACTGCCGTATCAAGGCAACTAACCAACTTTAATATTAACAGCCTTAGCTATGACCCACCCCGGGAACAAAGAGACAACAGCTACGAATCAGCCTCTCTTAAAGACATTCTAAAATGTGATATACTAACTTTTCATGTTCCGCTAAATAAAAATAGCGATCATCCTACTTTTCACTGGCTCGACGAATCTAAACTATCAAATAATTCCTTTGAACTAGTAATTAATGCATCCAGAGGTGGTGTTATTGATGAATCTGCTCTTCTTAAAGCTTTGGACAATGAAACGGTTTCAGATGTAATTATTGACGTTTGGGAAGACGAACCTGACTTTAATAATGATCTTGTTGAAAAAGCTTTTATTGCCACTCCTCATATAGCAGGTTATTCAGAGCAGGCTAAGCTTAACGCTTCACTGATTCTTGCTGAGAAATTATGTGCGTTTTTCAAACTGACTATTCCAGACTATTCCTATTTATATGCTGCTAAAAAGCTGGAATTAGCTCATATCAAATTTTCATTATATGACCTTATTCTGAGACTTCATCCTTTAAAAGAATATGATGCTGATATTAGAGATCTTTGCCAAAGACCGGATAAAGATATTTTGTTTCAAAAGCTAAGAACTGACCGTCCATATAGATATGAGTATCCATATTTAAAACTCGAAAACGGGTTTCTGGGAAAGTTTAGTGAACTAAAAAAACTAGGATTGGAATTATAGTTGCTTAACCGACTAGTAATCCAGGTCTTTTAGATCCACATTCTTATGATCAGGTTCGGGGTCTTCCAGAAACTGAACTACTTTTATAGTTTCTTTTCCTTTCATTAATGCTTTTAATATTCGATGCATCCCGTCCATTACACGTCCATCAGAAGAAAGTATGACCGGGTATTTAAAGCTGGTTTTCTCTGCATAAGCAATGTGTTTAGCTATAGCCCTTGCCGAAGGAATATTGTCTTTATCCTGAAACCAAAAATTATTATCGATATCATCAATGGATTCAATCATCACTTCTTTTGGCAGGTAGTGTTCCGAGATTTTTACCAATTTATCTACATCCCAAATAAGGGTGTCACCATTAACTTTTCTAATATGATATTGCTTTCTCATTTATTGTCTCGGAATTTTAATCCAGCTTCCAGAAGGAATATTTTCTTCTAACTGAACTTGATTTATGATAGCTACGTCTATTGGTTCGATGTTTAATGGTAAATTCGATGGAAGAAAACTCGAGAACGAACCTGATCTCGTTGTTTTTATTAGTTCTAATCTCACAGGTTGAATATTCAAAATAGATGAATCAACTAGTCGTTCAAACCCGTTAGGGACTGAATTAAATTCGGATTGATAGGCCCCAAACTGGTCTGAAGTGGTATATCCAAGGAAATTATAAATATTCCCATTATAACTCAGAGCTGTAATATCGATGGTTAAGGAAGTGCCATCTTCTTGTTGAAGACTAGCTTCTGCTTCATACCCTGTTAATCCATTAGGTTGGGTAGCATTTTGCTCTAAAGTATTTACTCCTTCCTGGTTTAAAAATGCTTTTACAGATTCTTCAGGAGTTGAGCTTTCATTATCTATTGAAAACTGTACAACAGCGTCTTGGTTTTCATTAACAAGTATTACTGCTGAAGGCTGATTGATTACATTAAAACCCGCCGGTACAGGAAACTGAAACTTAAGATCCGGGTGATAAAATATGCCGTTTCTCTCAAATCCTTCTCTAGGGTTATCACCGTACATGATATTATCGATCATATTCAAATATTCATCACCATCAACAATGGTTTGCTCATATCCTTTTTCAGACCACTCATTTGCTAGCCTTGGAATATTTTCTTCTCTTTCGCCCGGATCAGGATGTGATGATAAGTGAGATGGAATATTATATCCTGATTTTTCTGAAATTCTTTTGAGAGATCTGAAGAACTCGCCCCCTTCTGATGCTTTATAGCCCTTCATGGCAGAATATTCTACTCCAAGTTGATCAGATTCACGTTCATCATCTCTACTGTAACTCAAAAATAATAATTGAGCTGTTTGGCTACTCAGTTGAAGTATATTACCTCCATCTAGTCCAATAGATTCACCAAGCACTGCTCCTCCAATTATTGCCAACTGCCCGAATTGTTGTTCTGCAGCTCTTTGTGATGCATGTCTTGCAGCCACATGGCCAATTTCATGCCCTAATACTACCATCAATTGTGCTTCATTTTCTAGATGAGCCAGTAAGCCCCTGGTTACATAAACATAACCTCCGGGCAATGCAAAAGCATTTACTACAGGGCTTGCAAGTACTCTGAAAGTAAAATCAGTATTTCTATATTCTGAAGGAGTGTCTTCTCTGTTAAAATGACTCACTTCGAGTAACTCCTGCCCTAATTCACTTACATAATTTGATAGTTCATCATCATCGTACAAGCCGTATTGAGCTATAATTTCGGAATCTGCATCCTTACCAATCTGCAATTCCTGTTCCCATGAATAACCGTATGCTCTTTTATTTCCGGAAACCGGACTGGTTTGTATGGAAACACAGTTAGGGAGCACCAAAGCTGTAATTACAACAAGTATTATTGTTTTAATAAATGGTTTTTTTATTGGGATCATATTTAGATATTTCTTCATAACATATAATTAAACACTCTAACAAAAAGATAGTTCCTTCAAAGATAAAGACAAATGACAACCAAAAAACGAAACCCAATTATTTCAGGCTTTTTATCTTTTCTACAACCAGGTTTAGGCCAACTTTATAATGGAGAAGTTATAAAGAGTATTTTCTTTTTCTTAGCTCCAACAATAATTGCTTTCGTTTTATATTTAAGCCCCACCTTGAAAATTAATGGTGGCATTTACATCATTTTTGGCATTTTAACATCCTTTAGAGTTTATGCTGCTTTTGAAGCTGCTAAAAAGTCAGATGGGAAAAAAGACTATATGCTTAAGAAAGTCAATAATCCTTTGATCTATATTATGATTTTATTGGGATGGGGTTTTTTATCCGGTCTTATAAGTAATGAAATTAGACAGATGTCACGGTATCAATCTTTTAAGATTCCTACTCCTAATATGGAAAACACTCTACTAATTGGAGATTTTATCATTAGTGATATTCAATATTTTAAATATAATGATATTTCTAAAGGTGATATAGCTCTATTTCATCCACCTGTTGAGTCCTCTACTTTATGGATTCAAAGAGTAGTTGGAACGGAAGGTGATACCGTGGAAATTAGATTCGGTATTCTTTACCTGAATGGAAAACTTGCAAACTTTACGGACACTAAAACTCGAACAAATGAAAGAATTTTAGATTCAACTTATCAAGACCCTCAGATTTATAACAGTATAGGAAACAATGATCATTTTGGTCCCTATGTTGTTCCAAAAGATAAAGTATTTCTGTTGGGAGATAACAGAGATAATAGTTTTGACAGTAGGTTTTTTGGATTTGTCAGTAAAAAGAACATTCTTGGAAAACCACTTTATATTTGGTACTCACAAGATGCGGGACTGCCCAGAAAAGAACGACTTTTAAAAGAACTAGAATAGTAAGAGAGGTTAGCCTACAACATTAACTTCGGGAGTAAGCATTATATCGAATTTCTCTTTTATTGAAAGGCGAATTTCCTCTGCTAAGTTCCAAATTTCTTCACCGGTGGCTTTTCCATGGTTTACCAAAACGAGAGCTTGCTTTGAATGTACTCCTGCATCCCCTATTCTTTTACCTTTCCAGCCGGCTTTATCTATTAACCAACCAGCAGGTATTTTAACCAGCCGTTCAGTAACCGGATAGCTCGGGAGTTCGGGAAACTCTGATTTAAGCAGATCAAATTGCTGAACAGAAATTACCGGATTTTTAAAGAAGCTACCAGTGTTGCCGATTTCTTTTGGGTCAGGTAGTTTGCTTTGCCGGATCTCAATTACAGCATCGCTTACATCTTTAATAGTAGGCTTAGATAAACCTTTGGATTCCAGCAGGACAGAAAGTGCTTTATAAGATGTATTTACTTCGCCATTCCTGAAAAGCTTTAAAGTCACAGAAGTTATAATCGCCTTTCCTTTCAATTCTTTTTTGAAAATACTGTCTCTGTATCCAAACTTACATTCACTTTTATTGAATGTTCTGATCTCCTTTGAATCGATCATAAAAGCTTCCAGGTTCTCGAATACGTCTTCAAGTTCAACTCCGTAAGCTCCAATATTCTGTATAGGTGCGGCACCAACTGATCCCGGAATCAGTGACAAATTTTCAATTCCTCCAATTCCCATTTCAACACATTTCAGAACAAAAGCATGCCAATTTTCACCGGCAGCCACTTTTACCAGTATATCATCTTCTCTGGAACTAAACTTCTTCCCTAATATGGAAATGTGAAGTACTAAACCTGTAAAATCTTTAATGAAAAAGGTGTTACTTCCTCCTCCCAGAACCAGAATTTCAAGTCCTTTCTCTTCTGCAAATTGAATTGCTTCTCCTAATTCTGCAATGGTGCAAACTTCAACAAAAAAAGAAGTTTTAGCAGAAACTCCCATTGTGTTGAATGAACTAAGATCGACATCCTGTTTAATAGTTAGTTCGATAGACATTAAAGTTAATCTTCTTTGTTTGAGGTTTCCTTTTGATCCTCTGTTAACTTTACTCGTACTTTTTTGATCCTATTATTTTGAACAGAATGAACGGTACATTCCAACCCTTTATAAGTAACCCTTTCACCAACTGTTGGTAGGCTTTCTGTTAAATGGTAAATCAATCCACCAAGTGTCTCGAAATCATCATCCTCTGAACTCAATTCTAACCCAACTACATCTTCCATGTCATCAAGATCGATCTGGGCATCAAATATATAAATTCCATTCTTGAATTGAGTGTACAGTTGCTGATCGTCAGACGACTCATCGGTGATGTCACCTACCAATTCCTCAAGAATATCATCCATGGTAACAATTCCTTCAGTGCCACCATACTCATCAACTACAACTGCAATGTGAGTTTTCTCCTGTTGAAAATCTCTCAAAAGGTCGTCCAATTTTTTTGTAGCGGGAATGAATAAAGCATTCCTTGAAATGGTTTTCCAATTAAAAGACGGCTCTTCCTTTCTATCGTTTAAATAAGGAAGAATGTCTTTAGCGTAAATAACTCCAAGAATATTATCTAAATCATTTTCGTAGAGCGGCATTCTTGAAAGAGCTTTTTCCTGTATCAAACTCAGAACGTCAGTAAGTAGATCTTGGGTAGAAACAGCAATAATATTTACGCGAGAAGTCATTATTTCACGCACTGTGATATTTCCGAACTCTATTACATTTTCGATGATCTCTCGTTCGTCTTCTTTGATTGAGCCGTCTTGCTCGCTCACTTCAGCCATGGTTCTGATATCTTCAGTTGTCATTTTGTTTGACGGTTTTGGCAAATACTTTTCCATAAAAATAGTACTGTCTGCTATCAGCTTAGAAAAGGGCTTAAGTATTAAAAATAAAATGTAAATAAAAGTACTCCAACGTCTGGAAACAGTAAGTGGATCATTAATTGCAATAATTTTGGGAGTGATTTCACTTATGATCAAAATCATAAAGGTTAACACCACAACTTCAGCCGTAAATACAACTACTTCTGATAAACCAAAATGAGCAACAAAAGAACCGGTGATCACGGCTGCCATTACGGAAGCAATTATGTTGGCAAATGTATTACCAATTAGAATAGTAGCCAGCAATCTTCTCGGTTTATCCAGCATTGTAAGAATGCGGGAATCAGCAGGGTGAGGAATTTCAGCGTTTGTCAGACTCTCCAATCTTGAAGAAAGAGAAAAGAAAGCTACTTCAGAACCTGAGAAAATAGCTGAAACTGCCAGTCCTATGATCATTACTACAAACTGGATCGAAATCACAACATAATCTATCTCAGAAGAAATAGTAGGGACTGAAATATCTAATAAAAATAATAAAATTAAATTATGTAACTCGATGAGTGCGTTCAAATATATGCTATTTTAATTAACTGGAATTTAACGAGGTGAACACTTCCTAACAAAATAAAAAAAGCGGTGAAAGTTTAACCCTGCACCGCCTTTAATATTGAATATAAATTAGAATGGAAGATCGTCATCCATATTATCAAAATCTTTACCAAGTTCCACATTACTGGACATTGGCTGAGGTTGATTGCCTGCATTTTGATTACCACCTTGGCCTCCGCCTCCACTGCCTTTGCTATCAAGCATAGTCATTTGAAGTGCTTTGATCTCAGTAGTATATCTTTTCTGACCTTGATTATCTTCCCATGATCTTGTTTGAATCGGACCTTCAATGTAAACCAAAGAACCTTTGGTGAGGTACTGCTGACAGATCTCAGCCAATCTACCCCACGCAACTACACGATGCCATTCTGTTTTTTCCTGTTGCTCGCCATTACTGTCTTTGTAACGCTCGCTTGTAGCTATACTTAATGTGGCTACTGCTGTGTTTGCTTGCGTGTATCTTACTTCGGGATCTTGTCCCAGTCTTCCGATTAATTGTGCTTTATTTAGTGAACTCATTACGTATTGGATTAAGTTAATTTGTTTGTAAAGTAAGACAAGCTCAGAAGAAATCCTTACAAAAAAACTTTAAAAAAATTCTATCATTTAAATATTAAATGATAAAAAATGTACTTAACTCTTTCTTACCAACACTAATTGTGAAATATCCGCTTTTGACACTCGAGCGAAAAATTCTCTGAAGCTCTCATAAGATTCAGCGGGCAATCTTTTTTTCTTGTGACAAATAAATAATTATTAGCTCTAAAACTCTCATTCATTTAATAGAATAAACGCCTACTAAAATTAATTACTTCGATATGTTTGAACTCAAAGCATTTCAATTAGTGAGAGCGTTTTAAATTCTTTTTTTTGTTTGTCCCCTTTTTGTATTGTTAATTGTTACTTAAGTGACAATTAACAAATCGGTACATCATGAAAAAAATATTACTAGTTCTAGGATTTGGGATCATAACAATGCCATTAATGGCTCAATTAAGCCAAACTGAAAGAGATTTTGCAATCAGCTATTTAAAAGCTACTCACAATAATATTGTTGAAGTAGTAAAAGATCTTCCTGAAGAATCTTTCAACTACAAACCGAAAGAAGGTGGATGGTCAGTTTCAAATGCTTTGGAGCATATATTATTAACCGAAACTGCTTTTTTTGGAATGGCACAAGGAACGTTAGTTAATGATGAAAGCATGTCTGAAAAAGATATGTCTGGTAAAGACGGTATTTTGATCGGAATGCTTGCCAACAGAGGAACAAAAGTAAAAACTGCCGCTCCTTTTGAACCCACAGGAAAATGGGATACTAAAGAAGATATGCTTGCCGAACTTGAAAAATCCAGAAACCAACTTATTGATTTTTTAAGTTCAACCGATGCTGATCTTCGCGGCCATGTAACTACAATTCCTGTTGGAGAGGTAGATGTATATCAAATTATATTGATAATATCTGCTCATAGCCAAAGACACACATTCCAGATGCAGGAAGTACTTGCAGAACTAAACGCCATGTGATTTAAACTTTACACTAAGTTGTACTTTAAAGCTCATTGCAAAACCAATGGGCTTTTTTTATATAATTTTTGCCTTCTTTTAATGTTTTGATAATGGTTGTTTCGTATCCTTAGTAAAATTGAAATTAAATCAGGTTCATGAAAAAAATTCTAGCTTCTACCCTTGTACTCTCATTTATCCTAACGCTGACGTTAAACCCTACCTCAGGAATTTCCTGGAATGCAACCGGACATCGTGTAATTGCAGCCATAGCCTGGGATCATCTCACGCCAACAGCTAAAGAAAACATCATGACTATTTTGAAGCAAGCTCCTGAGGATTCTGATCTTATGGATTTTTATGATGCAGAAAGTGAACATGTGGATAAATACTACTTCATGAATGCTTCTTTCTGGCCTGATGTAGTTCGCGACAGAGATGAACAAGCACGCTACGATAAATATCATAAAGGTCCCTGGCATTACGTAGGCAGTTACTGGAAACAAACAGAAAGCGGTCCTGTAGAAGCGGAAGGCTTTGTAGATGATGAACATATTGTGGAGCGTATCTCTTTATTCAGAGAAACTTTGAACAGCGAAGAAACTTCTGCAGAAGAAAAAGCCATTCAGATAGCATGGATTCTGCATTTAGTGGGTGATATCCACATGCCGTTGCACAATACTTCACGTGTAACAGAAGACACACCGGATGGTGACCGTGGCGGTAACAGCTTCAGATTTGGGGACAGCTGGCCATGGAATCTGCATGCTTATTGGGATGGAATCATCGATGTAGCTAATCCAAAAGGAGATGATGTTGAAGATTTCGAATATTATTTATCAAATGCTGAGATGATCAAAACTAAACACCCTAAGTCCGAGTTTAATGGATTGATAGATCTGCAGGATTCTCAAGTGTGGAACAACGAAGGAAAAGAGATCACCATGAAAAAAGTATACCCGGAAGATCTGAAACAAAACGAGCAACCATCTGAAGAGTACAAAGAGATGGCATATAATATGGCTCAGAAAAGAATGGCTTTATCAGGATATCGAATGGCTGAATTTCTGAACGAGATATTTGGAAAATAATTCCAAGTTTTAAAAAAGGCAGTGTTTTTTAACACTGCCTTTTTTATTTACTTATCACTTAAAGAACTAACACCAGGAAGATCTTTTCCTTCCAGATATTCCAGGCTTGCACCTCCACCTGTAGAAACATGTGAAACCTGATCGCTTAAACCAGCTTTTTTAATAGCAGCAGCAGAATCACCCCCGCCAATAATGGTTGTTCCTCCAAATTTAGTAGCTTCAGCCATTGCTTCTGCAACAGCAAAAGTGCCGTCCGCAAAATTACTCATTTCAAAAACTCCCATGGGACCGTTCCAGAGCACAGTCTTCGCCATCTTAATTACATTTCCGAAAGAAATTGCAGACTGAGGTCCAATATCAAGAGCCATCCATCCATCTTCGATACCATTATCGTTTACAACTTTATGTTCTGCATCATTATTAAACTCTTTAGCTACTACAGAATCCATAGGCAACATTAGCTTTACACCGGCAGATTTAGCTTTTTGAATCAACTCTTTTGCCAGATCGATTTTATCTTCTTCCAGTAAAGAGTTACCAATTGGTAGTCCTAACGCTTTATAGAATGTGTACGTCATCCCCCCACCAATAATAATCGTGTCTACTTTGTTCAGGAGATTTTCGATCACACCGATTTTATCAGATACTTTAGCTCCGCCTAGAATTGCTACAAAAGGTCTTTCCGGATTGTTTACGCTTTCATTCAGATATTTGATCTCTTTCTCTAATAAAAAACCTGAAACAGACTGATCCATGAATTGAGTTACACCTGCAACAGAAGAATGTGCTCTGTGAGAACTCCCAAATGCATCATTTACAAAAACATTAGCATGGCTGGCTAACTGCCCACTAAAAATGTCTTCGTTATCAGTTTCTTCTTTATGAAAACGAACATTCTCCAATAATACGATTTCCCCAAACTCGGCTTCTTCAATTACTTTCTTCGCCTGCTCACCAATGCAATCGTGCGCAAAATGAACTTTTACATCTACAAGTGTTGCTAAATGATCAGCTACTGGTTTTAAAGAAAATTCGGGAGCCGGTTTTCCATCAGGTCTCCCTAAATGACTTGTTAAAATTAACAGCCCTCCATGCTCTACAACATATTTTATAGAAGGCAAAGCCTGAACTATCCTGTTGTCATCTGTAATTATTCCATCCTTTAACGGCACGTTAAAATCAACGCGCATAAGTACTTTTTTATCTTTTACTTGGATATCGGTAAGTGTAAGTTTTGCCATTTTTTTTGTAAGGAATGTTGTTTTTAACTGTCTTATTTAATTAAATAAGATTCAATAACTCATTTGTACATTTTACTCATTAGCTGAATGCACGGGGTAAAATACACAGATGAATCGTTCTTTGTGTTTTATTTTAGTAAAAAACCAAACATATGGAGATCAAATGAAAAAACTGATACTATTTTTCTTTTTTATTGGGATAGGGTTGAGTTTACCCGCCCAAAATTTATTTGTCACAAGTACCAGCCCTGTTCATGGAGCTGAAAATGTTGATCAAGACTCGATCAAGATCACATTCAATAAAAAAATTACCTTTGATGACAGTACATTTACCGAAGGCTTGCAAATCCCTTTCCTTGTCCTTCCTTTTGATTCGATTCAGGTAACCCAACTTAGATTAAGTGATGATTCTTTATCTATGATCATAGAAGGGAATCTTGCCGATAATACCGATTTTACCTTTATAGTATTAGACGCACAAGCACAGGACGGAGACAAACTTGGAGCGCCTTATTTATTCCGATTTACAACCAATGCAACTGCTGGACAGTTTGTAGTAAACGGTAAGATATCTGAAGAAGAAATGGCAAAAATGAAAGCTAATTCTGCAGCTGATCACCTTGGTGGTTTAACTGTGATATTAAGCGAAGAAACTCTGGATATCGGATTAGATTTTGACGATTCTGAAGAAGGAACAGAAGAAGAAGAAGAAGAAAATGATCCTCTTGATGCTGCTCATATTGCTCTTGTAGACCCTACTACTGGAGAATATTCTATTGACGGAATTAGAGAAGGAGATTTCTTTGCATTTGGTCTAAATTTATTTTCTCCAGAACAAGAAAATGTAGGATTCCCTGATCTATATATTCATGATCCCAATGAAGATTTTAATTTAGATACTGTTAAAGTAAATAGCACTGATGCTCCAACAGACACATTAAATAATATTGATCTGAGAAAGTTATTGTTTGAGCCGATTACACTTGGTGAAGCATTCAGCAGAACTTCCAGCCTGAACTTTAGTGAAGATGTAGAAGCAAAAGCTGGAATAGCTAACATTCCTCTTGTTTTTGATACGTTTGAAGATCCTCAGCCTAAACAACTT
This sequence comes from Balneolaceae bacterium UBA3186, assembly GCA_002364085.1. Lineage (GTDB taxonomy): Bacteria > Bacteroidota > Rhodothermia > Balneolales > Balneolaceae > Balneola. The sequence continues at coordinate 343,034 of DEXK01000011.1, forward strand.
TTTAAAGGACTACCGGTAAAAGCTTCTTTACAAGATCATCAGGATCCTTTCTTTGATCCTGAAAATGGCAAAAGTATAATATGGAGTATGTACTTTTATGATTCTGTAAAAGACTCCGTTTACTTGGTTGGAATATCACCTTTTGGAGCACAATTAATTGAAACAGTTTCCTCAAGTGATCTTGATATACCAGTTTCAATAAGCACCTTAAATTCGCTTCCCGAAAATTTTATTGATAGTGATTCTGCAGCCGCTATAGCAGAAATGAATGGTGGAGCTGCATTCAGACAAGAATATAGCAATGCAAGTTTTGCTAGAGTTGAATTTGTAGCTGCTCACGCTTATTGGGAATATCCTTTGGATAATACTGTCGTTGCTCCTACACATTGGAGAGTTGCATATGAAGCTGAGGATTTTAATTTCGAATTTAAGCAAACTAATGATCATGAAGGCTTTAGCCAAGATTCACTTATATTTTACATAGATATTTCCACAGGAGATCTCCTATATAAAGCCGGAAATAACTTAGAAGATGGACCTAGTTTCAACGTTGTAAGTAGTTCACCTACGGAGGGTGATGTTGCAGTAAATAGTGACACTTCTACAGTTAGCATAACATTTGAAGCGCCCATAAGGTTTGACGAATTTGGGTTCTTTAATAATGAATTAGAGATCATCCCATTCCCTCTTGATTCAATTAATATCGTAGGTTTCGATTTATCGGATGCAGGAAGAACACTGAACTTTAAAGTTCTTCATACTGCAGATACCGATTATACATGGATTGTAAGTAAAGCAAGAAGTACCGCCGGTGGAGTTCTGGAGCGTCCATATGTATTTAATTATACAACGTCTTCTGCTTCAGGAAGTCAAAGCGTTGCTGGGTCCGTAAATACTCAAACTGAGTCTAATAAAAACCTTGAAGCAACAAATGAATTTGATGGAGTAATGGTGGCTTTATTTACATCTAATCCATTCAAAGATGATGGAAATGAAAGCGAAAGTGAAGGACCTGATATTTCTATTGCCCGAGCATCTCTTGCTGATACAACAAATGGCACATATACCATATCAGGGGTAAGAGATGGAGAGTATTTCCCGTTAGCCATTAACCTCATCAAAGATGGATTTGGAGATTCTCCATCTGCAATTGGAATTTACGACCCCGATGGAGATGGTTCTTTGAACTCTATTACAGTATCGGGAGGTAATTTAACCGATGTTAATATCCAGTTTAAATCTTTTGCGCCAATCACTGCAAGTGCTGCTGCTGCATTTGCGAATTCGGTTGCTGCAGAGCTAGACTCAGGACTGGAACTGTACTTTATGTTTTCTGAGGAAGAGCTTATTGAGTATGATGATTTCAATGATGATTTTCAAAAAAACAAAGACCTTAAAAAACTAGTTAGAAGTCATTTCAAACTAGATAATCAAACATTGACACCTACCGGTACCGCTGAAGAATGGGGCTTACTTTACTATAATTCAACTACAGAAGTAGCATTGGCTTTTGGAGTTAATCCCTTTGGTGTTGGCTTTGTTGATACTTTGGACACCCAAGAGTTTTTGGAAGACCTTGAACTTGAAGGTGCTACATTCGAAGACTTAGCTCCTCTCCCATCATCTTTCTTTGATTCAGATTCTGCTGCAATAGTAGCCGAAGAAAATGGCGGAAGTGAGTTCAGACAGGGATCAGCTGATTACCTTTATGTAGAGTACATTGCTTTAAATGCGCCAACTCTTCTTCCTGAGGGAATAACAGCTGATGGCGGAGTTTGGGGTGTTATATACTCAAAAGAGAGCTTTAACGAGCAAACCTTCAATTATGAATTTAGTGAATTGGATATTTTCATTGATCTTGAAGATGGAACTTTCTTAGGTGCTAACCTTCAGGAAGATGAACCATTCACTGCATTAGATGGACGCGCTGCTGCTGATACTCTCGCTCTCAAATTCTATGAGGATAACAAACTCTATTTAATCGATGCTAGAGGAAGTATATTTGTTGATCCTGAAATTGACGAACAGAAAAAAGCTAACTCCATCACTGATGAGAATCTTGAAATCGCAGAAGGAAAATTCTTTTTCATAGAATATCGATACTATTCTCAATTAAATAATGCAGAAACTCCACTCTTTGTTGATGCCAATGGCGAAGCTCACTTCTCAGGAAATACTTTTAGCCCACTACCTGAAGGTGTTTCATACCTTGATCTTAATAGCATCTCAGAGTCAATTATTGACAGTGATTCTGCTGTTGCCATAGCTAATGCTGAAGGAGCTGCGGCTTTCATGAATAACCTAGGTGCAGATTTTGATCTTGCTCGTCTAGATCTGGAAGTACAAGCCGGAAACCGTTATTGGTTACATCCGGAAGGTGTTGATAGTTCTTTAATAACATGGACTGTGCGTTTTTTAAGGACTTCAAAACATAAAACAACAGGCGAATACGAGTATGAAAGTGCCGAATATCTTATTAATGCAGAAACCGGTGCGGTTATTGATGCCATGGTTATTACTTCTAATGAAGATAATCCATTGTCAGATATTCCAAATGAAACAACATTGGGTCAGAATTATCCTAATCCGTTTAACCCAACTACAACTATTCCTTTCAGCCTTAAAGAAGCAGTTAATGTTGAGATTACTATCTATAACATGTTGGGACAAAAAGTAACTTCATTAGTAAATGAAAGATTTACTGCCGGAAATCATTTAGCTACATGGGACGCTTCTTCTATGGCAAGTGGAATGTATATTTATCGCTTAAAAGCTGGCAACGTTGTAAAAACAAAAAAACTAATGCTCATCAAATAATCACATTTTAGCTGAGTTTTAAAAGCCTTCTCCGGAAGGCTTTTTTTATGGGTGATATTCAACAGCAATTTGAATATTTTCACTAGAGATTTTAACTCTACAATTTGATCTATGAAAACAGTTTACTTCGATAATGCAGCTACTACTCCCATTGATGAAAGAGTCTTGGATACTATGCTTCCGTATATGCGAGAGGATTTTGGCAACGCAAACTCAGCTCATCATTTAGGCCAAAAAGCTAAGGTTGCCGTTGAGGATGCAAGAGAGTACGTAGCTTCTGTAATTGGAGCTGAACCTTCTGAAGTAATTTTTACCAGTGGAGGAACAGAAAGCGATAATGCCGCCATTAAAGGCGTGTTAGCTGTTGCCGGAGATAAAAACGAGATCATCACTTCTGAACTGGAACATCATGCAGTGTTACACCCTGTTGAGATGGCTAAAATGAAAGGATTTAAAAATCTTTTCGCAGAGCCAATACAATGTGGCACAATAACTGCCGATGCTGTTAAAAACAAGTTATCTGACAAAACTGCTCTTGTAAGTATCATGCATGTTAATAATGAGATCGGCTGTATAAACCATATTAAAGAGATAGCAGAATTATGTAAGGATAAAAACATCCCTTTCCATACCGATGCAGTTCAAAGTTTGGGTAAAATTCCTGTTAATGTAAAAGATCTGGGAATTGATCTGATGAGTGGAAGTGGTCATAAAATCAATGGTCCGAAAGGAGTAGGAATCATGTATGTTAGAAATGGCGCTCGTTGGCTACCTTGGATGACCGGAGGTTCTCAGGAAAGACGTAGACGCGGCGGCACATTGAATGTTCCAGGAATTGTAGGTTTTGCTAAAGCATTGGAGTTAATGACATCAGAAATGGAAGAAAACACCAAGCACTATAAGCATTTGCGCTCCCTCCTGCTTTCAAAAATGGATAAAGAATTAGAGGTTGATTACAAAATCAATGGAAATCCTGAAACGGGAGTAGCTCATATTCTAAACCTTTCGTTCTCTAATACTGACGGACATTTCATTGATGGTGAGATGTTACTTCTGAACTTAGATATCGATGGAATTTGTGTTTCTAATGGCTCTGCTTGTACTTCCGGTGCTGTTGAACCATCTCATGTTTTGGCAGGAATAGGCTTAGAAGACAACTTAGCCAAATCCAGTATCAGAGTTAGTTTTGGGAAAAAAAATACCGAAGAAGATGTGCTCTATTTCGTGGAAAAATTAAATAGTGTTTTAACACGAATGTTCGCAACCGCATGAGCTTAAATATTTGTGTGTACTGCGGATCAAGAATACCCTCTGAAGATAAATTCCGGGAACTTGCTGAACAAATTGGATTCAGAATAGCCGGTAATAACTGGGGTTTGGTTTATGGTGGGGGAAAAGTTGGCATGATGGGAGTTATTGCTGACTCCGCTTTAAAGAAAAACGGCAATGTAATCGGAATAATACCTACCGCTTTAAAAAGAGCTGAAGTGGTTCATACAGGGGTTAGCGAGATCATTGAAACACCTGATATGCATACAAGAAAAGCATTGATGGAAAAGAAATCTTCGGCCTTTATTGTACTTCCCGGAGGATTCGGAACTCTTGATGAATTTTTCGAGATCCTAACCTGGCGACAACTTGGCATTCATAATAAACCAATTATATTGATCAACGCTTTTGGTTATTTCGATGGGCTAAGTTCATTTGTTAATACGGCTATTGACCATGATTTTGTAAGAAGCAATAACCGCGAATTATTTTCAATTGTATCAAACGTAGAAGAAGCTTTTTCTGTTTTGAACAGAAAATTAAATAGCTAATATCTTGAAATTTGTAGCACTATTCCTTTTCGTACTTTTTACTCAATCTTGTAATAATTATATAGAACCCATCGAAAGCGACTTAAAAAAATCTGTCAACCCTATTCCACCCTGTCCGGAAAGCCCCAACTGTTTCAGAATAACGCAATATTTTCAAACTGATTCGAGCACAATATTTGAGGCACTAAAAAAATCGGTGTCACAAACCGGTTCAAAAGAAACTTCAGTAGAAATAGAATCCCATATTATAACAATACAAGCTATTTATAGGATCCCTGTTTTTGGATGGCTTGATGATGTTATAATTAAAATAGAATCAGATCCATCGTATTCAGGACGATCAATCGTGTATTTAAAAAGCTCTAGCAGAGAAGGTTATTTTGATTTGGGAGTAAATAAAAGACGAATTAACCGTATCTTAAAAAAAGCACACAAAGAACTCAATTAAATAGTTTAAGATGTATAATATTTTAGTTCACTTACATTCCGTAAACAGATGGATAGTACTTTTATTAATTGTACTCGCACTTATAAAATCTTTCTCCGGTTGGTTTGGCAAAAAAGATTTTACCGATGCTGATAAAAAGAGTGCTCTTTTTGCACTTATTTTCACTCATATTCAGCTAATTCTTGGTCTAGCTTTATTCTTTATAAGTCCATTGGTTTCTTTTGAAGAAGGAGCTCTTAAGAGCGAGATCTTCAGATTTTACACTGTTGAGCATTTTACAATGATGATAATTGCAATCGCACTTATTACCATTGGATTTTCTTTGTCAAAACGAGCTCAGGAAAGCATTACCAAATTTAAAAGAGTAGCAGTATTCTACTTACTTGGTTTGATAATAATTCTTTCATCCATACCCTGGCCTTTCAGAATTCCTGGAGCAGGTTGGTTTTAATTAGCCTATATCGTCTTTAAAAATAGACGAAATCTGATCAGCATATTTTTCAGCAATAACCCTGCGCTTTACTTTCATAGTTGGAGTTATTTCGCCGGTTTCAACGGTAAACTCGTTTGGCAATAATCTGAAATCACGGATTTTTTCATGAGACGCTAAATCTTTTGAGAAAGTTCTGATTTCTTTTTTAAATATTTCAACTATCTCAGGGTGTGATATCAGCACTTCATTGTCTTTATAATCAAGTCCATTGTCTTTAGCATATTTAGCCAAAACTTCGAAATCCGGAACGATCAATCCGGCCATAAAATTTTGAGCTTCCCCAACTACTACCATTTGATCGATCCATTTACTGGTTTTGAACATATCCTCAATTGGACCAGGATAGATATTTTTACCACCTGCGTTCACGATCATGTGCTTTATTCGGTCTGTGATTTTTAGATTACCTTCCACAAAACGCCCCACATCTCCGGTGTGTAGCCATCCATCATCATCGATCATTTCTTTAGTAGCTTCCTCATTTCTCCAATAACCTTTCATGACGTTAGGACCTTTACAAAGAATCTCACCCGGCTCAGATGTTAGACTTGTAGGATAATCTTCCCCACTAATTTGTGCTATGATCGCCCCAGTATTCAGATCTTTTATAGCTACAGTTACTCCAGGAATTACAGCTCCAACCACTCCTGTTATTTCTTCTCCAACTTTATTAGCAGCCATAACCGGAGATGTTTCTGTAAGTCCATATCCTTGTAATATGGTTAGTCCTGCAGCTTTAAAGAAATCGTCTATATCTGGTGGTAATGCAGCTCCACCTGAAACAAAAAGTCTAATTTGCCCCCCTGTGCGTTCTTTCAGTTTGTTGAAAACAAGTTTATCAGCAATTTTTTTCTGAACAGAAACCAAACCTCGTTTTCCTGATGCGTACTTTCTTCCGGTTTCAACAGCCCAGTTAAAGACTTTCTTTTTTGTATCACTTCCTTCTTCTACACTTTTAACGATCAGGTTATAGATCTTTTCAAAAAGTCTTGGCACACTGATCATTACTGTAGGCTTTACCTCAGGCATGTTTTTAGATACAGTATCAACACTTTCAGCGTAATAGATCTCTGCCCCACATGAAATTATTGCATAGTAGCCGGCTGTACGTTCAAAAGAATGGCACAAAGGCAAAAATGAAAGTAATCGGTCTTTATCATCCCAGTAAATATGTTTCGTAGCCGCTTTAACATTACTCACTATATTTTGATGGGTAAGCATTGCCCCTTTCGGTCTGCCCGTTGTACCTGAAGTATAGATCAAAGTAGAAATATCTTCTACAGAAACTGCATTTACCCTTTTCTTTATCTCACTCTTATACTTTTCTGTTTGCTTGGCTCCTTCATTTAGAACATCCTCAAATAAATGAACAAAATCCTTTGAAGCATGTGTTTTATTTTTTGGGTTATCAAAAGCTATTATTTCGATTAATTGCTCACAATTTTCATAAACCTCAACTGCTTTTTTGAGCTGGATTCCCGTTGAAACAAAAAACATTCTGGTTTCAGAATCCTGTAGAATATATTCGCACTGACTTGCCGGAAGCGTAGTATAGAGAGACACATTAATGCCACCGATCATTTGAATAGCAAGATCTACAACAGCCCACTCGTACCTGTTCTCACTTAATATACCAACTCTGTCCCCATGCTCAATTCCTTTTGAAAGCATATAAGACGCTAGAGAATGAACATCTTCAATAACCTGATCCCAATAAATCGGTGTGTATTCAGACTTAGGGTCCGGTTTACGATGAAAAACAGCTTTATTACTTCCAGCGTATTTATTAGCCAAATTTACAGGGAGTTCAGCTAATGTCTCAAAAGGAACGATTGTAGGCATACTTATAAATTTTGTTCAATATTTTCTACAGGGAATATACTATTCTTAGAAAGAAATTCTTGTGTTTCAAATGCACCAATACAAGTCTTATATTAAAAGAAAAATTCCATATATGGCACATCCGGCGCACGAAGAAACAATCAACCTCGTAAAAGAGATATTCCGATCTTATCTAAAAGAGCATAAACAACGTCAAACTCCTGAACGCTTTATGGTTCTGGAAGAGATTTACAGAGCCGATGGTCATTTTGATGCCGATGATATTTTTTATCGTATGGAAGAAGTAGGAACACGGGTATCACGCGCTACGGTGTATAACACACTTGATCTTTTAGTTGAGTGCGGACTGGTTCAGCGTCAACAATTTGGTAAAAGTCAGTATTATTATGAGCGTGCTTATGCATACCAACAGCATGATCATATTATCTGTAACGATTGTGGACATGTATTAGAGTTTTGCGATCCCAGAATTGGAGAGATTCAAGAATTACTAGGCAAGATCCATGGAATGAATATAGCATCTCACTCTCTGCATTTCTACGGAACCTGCAAAGATGAGAAAGCTTGTGAAGCTCGTCAGGAAGAGAACGCTAAAAAGGAAAACGCGGAAGCGTAGGTGGGAATTAGGAATAGGTGAATTAGGAATAGTTTATTCTCAATTCTGGCTTAAATTTAATAAAGTTGTAAAGTATAAATTGATAGCTATAAAGTTTTGAACTTCTTCTTTCGTATAATCTTCGTCTTCTAGTATACTGTTCAATACACTTGATAAAAAACTTGGACTAAGAAAGCCTCCTATTGCTTTTAAATCATTAAGTAAAGCAAAAAAATCTTCAGAATTGGTTTCTTCGAGACATTTGAAATATTCGCTTTCAATATCTACATCCCAAATTTCTGATTTCTCATTTTCTTTCTCATAACCGTCATTTGATATAACCTCTTCTAAAATTATATCCGATTCTTTTTGATCCTTAGTCCAAATTTTTTGAAAATCATTATGCCTTTTCAAACTATCCGGAACATCAGTTTTACTAATATTCACAAACCATGAATTAACCAATGGATCAAAATTCAAAAAACTTGAATAGATTTCTTCATCGTTCGAAACATCATATACTTGTTTCATTTGATCCTCAAAAGAGTTCCTGAGAATATCGATCAATTCAGAGTTTGACTCGCAATTCCTATCAACTTCCTGACTAAATAAACTTGGACTAATTAGAACTAATAGTGAAAAGAAGCCCCCTAGCGACCGATAGATCTTATTTCTAATTCGATTATTCACCTATTCCTAATTCTCTTATTCTTAATTAACCAGAAATATAAGTCTCAGCAATATATTTTCTGGAAGCCAGACGACTTCCCCACCAGCCCATCAACACAGATAAACCTACCATTGCTCCAACAAGGAAATACCATCTTCCGAATGGCCAGGCAACTATCCCAATATCAGGAACATAAATTGGAACTAAGAACTCAAAGATTGCAAAAACACAAAGCACTGCTAAACCACCAGCGATAACTCCTTGAATGATTCCCTCAACAATAAAAGGACTTCTTATAAACCCATTAGTAGCTCCAACAAGTTTCATTGCCCTAATAAGATCTTTCTTAGCATAGATTGTCAATCTAATAGTATTATAAACTAACACTACCGCTGCTAAAAGTATCAAGATTCCTAGCCCTCCACCCATCAAAGTAAAGATGCTTAGGTTTGATTCTAGCGCTTTAAGTAAAGCTCTGTTATATTCTACTTCATCTACACCTCTGATATTCTGAATTCGTGATGCCAAACTTTCAACCAACTCAGCGCCGGAATCAGTATTTACATCTACTTTAAAAGAAGCCGGTAAGAAATTGAGCTCAATGAGTTCAGTAACACCCGCTCCTAATTCCTTTGCCGCTATTACTGAAGCACTGTCTTTTGAAATGTATACAACATTAGTAACCAATTCCTCTCTTTGAATTTGAGATCGCACTTCTTCTACCGAGCGTTCGTCCATATCAAATAGAAAAACCTCAATTTGAATTTCCTTTAAACTCATGGCTTGGGTATACACATTATAAGAAACCCTCCCAAGAATACCGAGCAAAAGCACCGCTATAAACAACGAGAAAATTGACGTGGTAACAGCCAGTTTAGCTCTTTTAAAGCCTGCTGTACCTTCTTTAATTACATATTTTAGACTCATATTAGTTTCTGAATTGTGCTCTTATTCCAACAATTAATCTTCGAGGAGGCATCGGAAATGATGCCGTCTCAAAGTAGCCTGCCTGACCTAAACCGTCAAGTGCATTTTCCCATCTTATCACTACCATTATTGCACGAACTCGTGCAGAAAGTTCCGCATCTAATCTAAAAAAAGCTGGAACAAAGAATTGCATACTTTCATCACTGGTTAATGAATTCGATTGCCAATAATTTAACTCCGTATTATAAAATTGACTTTCATAAGCTACAGGAGAAAGTAACGTTCGAACGCCTAATTTTAAATAAGCTGCTCTATTAAAGGCATAGTTTTTATAAAAAAAAGAGTTCCTGATCCAAAATTTGGTACCAACGGATCCAAATGCCGAATGATCTTGATCAGAATCAAACCTCAAAGTAGTTTCATAACCGGTTGAGCTTTCAAGTTCTAGTCTGTGATTTTCAAAACGAATATAAGCCGATCCAAAGGCAAAATCCTGAGCCTTCAGATTACTAAATGTACTGTCTCTGTCAATAATGACACGATCTTTTGTAAGTTTTAACCTTCCCGATACACCTAACTTTAAAAAACTACCAATTGGAATATTAGCTTCTCCATATACCGAAGAAGTTCTTTCATTTCTTAGATTGGAGTTTCCGCTATAATTCTTTGACGACCAATACAAGGTCTGAATTGTAGGAATTTCATCATTATGACTGCCGACAATTTTCCCATTAAATCCGTCATTTGATCCAAATCCTATACCTGTAGAAAATAATGAACCTGTATGCTGTGTATTTCTTGAAATGTACTCTCCGGATGCAAATAACTTCAATTTTTTTGATAGAATTAATTCAGTACTTACTTCCGCATTTAAAGTCATCCAATTAGTTCTTGAAATTGAATTTCCATTCTTTCTCTTGGAATGACTAACGCTAATGTCTGCTTTGGTTGAGAATAATCCGGCATTAATTTTCTTAAATGCTCTGGCTTTGTGGGATACTATTTCTCTGCTCAAAGTATCTGAAGCTATCTTCACTGCTCGATCGTTTTTCATTCTTGAAAGGATAAAAGCCCCGGATTCACTCGCTGTAGTGTCTTCTCTTTGATATAATCCAACCTTAATATCATTACGAAGTACTTCTGAACTTCCAGAACTCGATCTGGGTTGCGAAGTAAATTCTCCAAAACTAAATGCAGCTGGATCATTAATTACATATCCACCTGATTCATCATTATTAAAATCATTTCGTAAGATCATGCCTTGAAATTGGTATTTATCACCTATGTGGTGGTAAATTCGACCCATTATCTGACTTCCTTCAGCAGTATTATTAGGATAAAACCCACCGTCTCTCCTGTCCCAGTAAGATACTTCAATATTGGTTCCTGGAGCTGTATTCTGAGAAACAAAAAATTCCAAATTTCTGTAGTCATTGGATGCTTCATCAAAATTCAAATAGCTTATAGGTTCGGTGATGTAATAATCCCGAATATTTATATATGAATTGAAATTTCCGGAATGGTTTTCGAAAACCGAGCTGATTTTGTGATGAGGTACATAATTATAATTTATCAATCCTGAAACAGGGTCATTGAGTAAAATATCATCCAGCCAAAGCTTTTGTTCATATTGATCATAACCTGCAATGTTAAAAGCATCGATCCTTCCAATGGTTCCTTGCCGGAATGAAATCGTATTATTTCTATATGCATAATAATCGCCCCAATTTGGGTAAATATTCCATCTCAACAGACTGTCGTTCGTAACCATGTTCGAAAAAGAAGGCATACGATTCTTCCACAAGTTTACTCTTGTTACCTTTTTTTCATTATTCTGGACTGATATAGCATTCTTATTTTCTAAAGTTGTCTCACTATTAGTAATCTGAACTGAATCTGTTTTTGTAGAATCAGCAGACTGAGAAAATACTCCCGTAGAACACATTATACATACGATATAGAGCCAGACTAGTATTTTCAAATGTATTCTTTCTCCAGATTGTAAGGCATTTCGTCTATGTTAAGTAATACTCTTCGTGCCATTTCAAGTGTTGTTCTTGAGCTTCTTTCTTTATTCAATAAACGATCTTTTGTGAATAAAGCCTTAATAGCAAAATGTTCATCTTTGCTCCAAAAGCCCATCCAAAATGTACCTACAGGTTTTTCAATTGTGCCACCATCAGGTCCTGCAATTCCGGTTGTAGAAATACCAATATCTGTATCTAATTTTTTTGCAACACCTTTGGCCATCTGTAAAGCCACCACTTTGCTAACTGCTCCAAAATTTTCTAAATCCTTTTCAGACACTCCTAATTGGTCCACTTTTACTGAATTGGCATAAGATACAATTCCACCCATAACATAAGCACTGCTTCCTGCAATATTTGTCAATTCATTTGCTATCATTCCACCGGTACAACTTTCGGCGGTGGCAATTGTTTTATTTTGTTGGATTAAAATTTTTCCCAACGCTTCGGATATCGTTAGCTCTTTTCCTTCTCCAATTATGTACTTACCTGCTTTGGAATAAATATACTCTGCAAGTATATTTACAGACTTTTCCGCTTCTGAGAGAGTTTTCCCCATTCCATTCAATCTAAGTGTAACACCTCCGGGCATTGGCAAATATGCTAAGCTAACCCCATTCTCAAAATGAGAACTCACATCACCAATAATATTATCACTTAATGTACTCTCTCCTATTCCAACTGTTTTAAGGTACCTGGAATGCAAAAAACCAATATCACCAAAAGCTTTTTGAATTTTTTTGGAGATATGATTTTCCATAAGATACTTCATCTCGTATGGAACACCGGGCATGCAAGCTAAATAACAATCCTCTTCATGAAACCACATTCCAGGAGCTGTTCCCATTTTATTAAACAATACCTCACAATTCTCCGGCACTTCAGCTTGGCCACTATTTGATTTTGAAAATGGAATATTTCTTGTTTCGAATAACTTTTTGATATAATCCAGTACTCTCTTATCAGTCCTCAGGTTAACCCCAAACAATTCAGCAACAGCTGCTTTTGTAATATCATCATGCGTAGGGCCCAAACCACCTGTACAAAGAACCATATCAGAATCAGACATAGATCTAGATAAAGTAGATTTTATAAGCTCTATTTTGTCAGAGATAGTATGCACTTCTGTTACTTCAAAACCTAATGAAGTCATATATGCGCCCAACCAGGAGGCGTTGGTGTTAATAGTATCGCCAATAAGCAATTCGTTACCGATAGAGATGATCTGAACTTTCATATCCTTAAAATTCATAATTCCTTTACCCAAAAGCTAGTTTTCATATCATTATCTCAATCTATTTCCTATCTTCTGGAAATGAAAAGTCTTCCAAACATTCTAAGCACACTTCGCATTGTTCTAGCACCCGTATTTCTGTTGCTCTATTTAGAGGGCGGTTTGATTTGGGGGGGATTAAGTATCCTTGTATTTACCATTGCAGCTATCACCGACTATTTTGACGGGCATTATGCTCGAAAATATGATATTGAATCTTCTCTAGGTGTATTTTTGGACCCCTTGGCTGATAAAGTTCTAACTTTCAGTGCCTTCATTGTATTGCCATTTATTGACCCTGCACAATTTCCCTGGTGGGCAGTAATTTTAATTATTATTCGGGATGTATTTATGACCGGATTAAGGGTTTATGCAAATAAAAAAGATATGCAAATGAAAACCCGTTCTTTTGCAAAAACTAAAACAACCATACAACTTACATTCCTTTATATCGCTTTATTACTTGGCGTGTTTGAAGGCACCGGAAATATATTAGCAGATTGGTCTGAGTTAGTTTTATCCACCGGCGTTATGTTTTGGTTGATGATGCTTGTGACTTTTATCACAGTTTATTCAGGAATTGAGTATATATTTACAAATAAAAAGCTTTTTAAAAGCTCCGCTTCGTCATGAAGTTTGTAAAACTAAGTCTGGGTTCAGGTTTTGGTTCCGGATTACTTCCTTTTGCACCCGGCACATGGGGAAGCTTGCTTTCTTTGGTTCCTATCTACTTTATTATATCATCCGGTAATATTTATATTCTACCAGCTTTTGTGATAGTAACCTCGCTACTTTCATTATGGGTAAGTCCTGCCTGTGAAAAAGAATGGGGAAAAGATCCCGGAAAATTAGTTATGGATGAATGGGCTGGTCAAGCGCTCACATTTGTATCGATTTCATTTACAGGTATTCCAGACACTGACCTCATGACATTGGGAATTGGCTTTATCCTTTTTCGTCTATTTGACATTTTAAAGCCATTAGGTATCAATAAGCTCCAAAAATACGAAGGAGGCATGGGTATTTTGCTCGACGATTTACTTGCAGGATTGTATGCGCTTATCTGCTTAAAAAGCCTTATTTTCTTTCTGTCTTAAAATAAAGACCTATTCTCGGGTTATTGGAAGAAAAAAGAAGAATACAGACATTTATGATTATTAACGATTCATTTGCACGCGAACTTGCGGCAGACTTATTAGATATTGACGCAGTTATACTTAGACCAAACAATCCATTTACATGGTCCTCAGGGTGGAATTCACCAATTTATTGTGACAACAGATTAACCTTAAGGCATCCGGAAATCAGAAAAAAAATTGCCCAGAATTTTACGGCATTCATAAGCGAAAAATTTCCAGATGTAGATGTGGTTACCGGAACTGCTACTGCTGGAATTCCACATGCTGCTTGGGTTTCTGAAGCGCTTGACAAGCCCATGGCTTATGTTCGTGCAAAAGCAAAAGCACATGGTATGGGAAACCAAATAGAAGGTGGCGTAGACAAAGGACAAACTACACTGGTTATTGAAGACCTTATATCAACCGGTGGCTCTGCTATTTCAGTATTAGAAGCGCTTCAGTTTGTAGGAGCCAAAGTGGAAGCCGTACTTTCTATCTTTACTTATGGTTTTGCAAAAGCAGACGAACGTTTTAATAAGGTAAACGTTCCTGTATACAGCTTAACAGATTATAAAACACTGATCAATGTAGCTATTGAAAAAGGAATTGTTACAGGTGATGATCTTGATTTACTTTCCAGTTGGAGAGATAACCCTGACACCTGGCCTAAATAGAATTTTTAGTTTGAAAAAAGAAGTACAGTGAGTAATAAGAAATTTTTTATTGAAACCTACGGCTGCCAGATGAACTTCGCTGATTCTGAGGTTGTGAATTCCATCCTTATTGAAGATGGAATGAAACTGGCTGAAAATCCGGAAAGCGCAGATGTTGTGCTAGTTAATACATGTTCTATCCGTGAAAATGCCGAAACCAAGGTTTGGAATAGATTAAAAGAACTGCGTAAGATCAAAAAATCTAACAAAGAACTCACGGTTGGTGTACTCGGTTGTATGGCGGAACGAATTAAAGACCGCATCTTAGAGCAAGAACATCTTGTAGATATCGTAGTTGGACCTGATGCTTACCGCGACATTCCTCGTTTGCTTGCTGAGGTCGACGACGGTAGAAAAGCAGTAAATGTGCTGCTTTCGCTCGAAGAAACGTATGCAGACATCACACCGGTAAGAACGGTAGGAAACGGTGTTTCTGCATTTGTTTCCATTATGCGTGGTTGTGACAATATGTGCTCGTTCTGTGTAGTTCCATTTACGCGCGGAAGAGAAAGAAGTCGCCCTATGGAAAGTATTTTGAGGGAAGTCACACAATTAAGTAATGAAGGAGTTAAAGAGATTACACTTCTGGGACAAAATGTAAACTCTTACAAAGATGGAGAAAATACCTTCGCTAAATTGATGTTAGCTTGTAGTCAGGTTAATCCTGAGATTCGCTTCAGATTCTCTTCTCCTCATCCAAAGGACTTCCCTATCGAATTGCTCCATATAATTGCTGAGCAGCCAAATCTGTGTAATTATATTCACATCCCTGCACAAGCAGGCAGCGATTCAATGCTGGAAAGAATGCGCAGGCCTTATACCCGGGAGCAATATTTAGAACTTATCGATCAAATGAGAGCGATCATTCCGGGAGTTTCTTTCTCTACAGATATCATTGCTGGTTTCTGTCATGAAACTGAAGAAGAACATCAGCAAACCTTGAGCTTGATGAAAGAAGTTGGATACGATCTTGCTTACATGTTCGCCTATTCAGAACGTGAAAGAACATTAGCACATCGTAAATTTGAAGATGATGTTCCGGAAGAAGTTAAAAAACGACGTTTATCTGAGATCATTACTCAGCAAATGGATATTCAGGGTGAAAGAAACAAGAATGAGATCGGAGAACGTCACCTTGTACTTGTGGAAGGAACCAGTAAGAAGTCTGAAGAACAAATGAGCGGACGTACAGATACAAATAAGATCTGTGTATTTGACCGTAGAGATTTTGAGCCGGGCGATTATGTAGAAGTTGAAATAACAGATTGCACATCTGCTACCCTTCTCGCTAAACCGATCAAAAAAAGCAGCATCACTGAATTCTTTGGAGCAGTAGTAGAAGCTTAAGTGAAAAACCGCAGAACATATCTTTTGCGGTGGGTGCTTGTTGTATTCTTTCTGATGTTTGGCTATTCGGTAAGCTATGCCCAAAAGAAAGTAGCCCTGGATTGGGAAAAGCCTGCTGATTCTAAAGCTTTTAACAGGGAACTGGATTTCTTCAGTAATCACAATGTCTCATATCTGTTCGTGAGCCATCCATTAACTGCAGATGAAATAGCTTCATTAGACAGCACAGGAATCTCATTTTTTGTCAAATTGGATCACAAATTTGTAACTGCAAATCAGTTTGATAACAATTCAGATACATACCTGGAATCTATAAATGATGCCAAATCTTATTACGATTCTTCTGCTTTCTTCAATGGTATTATTGCATTTACTCACAGCAATATTTCACAGGCATATTTAAGTTCACAAGCATATTCAAGTTCAGAAGACTTTTTTGAAATAACAGGGAATAAGGTTTATTCAGTTAACGTCCATTCAAGTTCGGTTTTTAGCTTTTTTGAACCCCAGTCTACTTACCCTGAATCTATTTCATCATTAAAGAACATACTTAAAGAATCAGATCTCCCACTTATTCTGAATAGTAGTTGGTTTATTTCAGCATTAGAAAATAACACTGAACTAAAAAATGCATTTGAAGGAACATCTGGGGTAGACCCAAATACAATTGCTGTACCTCTTTTACCAGAGCAATCACCTAAAATCCATTGGTCTATCGTGGTTTTGATGTTATTGTGGATCAGTCTTGCAATAAACGTCGCAACCAACCCAACTTATCTGGAAACAATCCCGCGTTATTTTACAGCCCATCGCTTCTTTGTTGATGATATAATGAGTTACAGAGAACGTTCATCTGCAAGCGCTGTATTTCTATTATTTCAGCATGCTGTTTTTGGGGGATTGGTTACTTATATACTTTCGAAAATATTTATCAGCGATACCGGATTGGAGGCTCTGTATCACCATCTTCCATATATTGCAATAATGGGGAAAAACTATTTTTCCTTATTTGTTCTGTCTACACTTGTGATTTTAGTAGTAGAAATGATCGCTCTTTTTTGGCTCTATTTTCCGAATAAAGAAATGTCTCATTTCAACCAGGCTCTTAATTTATTTACCTGGATATTTCATCTCGATTTTATTCTGATCACCTTGTTAGTTACGGTCTATTTCTCCGGACAAAGCACCTCATTCCTAGCCAGTATACTTGCAATCACCTACGTGTTGATCTGGTTCTCAAGCTTTAATATCACTGCTTTTGATGCATCCAAAAGATTGGGAATGCATCGGAATACTTATCTTTTTAAAACTGTAGGCCTTCATACTCTAATAAGTGGTGTGCTTGTTATATTACTCCTCATTTTTAACGGTTGGTGGGATGTACTCCGACTGGCTGTCTCTGTTTAAATATTCACTTGTAATTCTAGTTACCTCCGGTGCGGAATGCCCCGAAAGTTCCGCTTCTATTAGCATTAACTATTTCACATGCATACCGCCGAGCCTGAAGGCTCTGATAGCGTAAAGCTCACAGTTAAAGTTAAATTGTTCAAGCTTGTGAAGGATTTTTTGATCTAGTTAATGGAATCTAGGCTTCACGAAGATCCTGAAACAAGTTCAGGATGACCCTAATTCTCGTTCCGTACCTCCGGTGCGGAATGATACGGGAAGCCCTGCTTCCATTAGTAGTAGCTACTTCAGTTACATACCGCCGAGCCTGAAGGCTCTACTAGCGTAAATTCCTCAGTTATACATTTTATCGGAAAATGGTTCTTATTGAACAGTAGTGCCAAGCAGAACATGGGAATGAGGTTAAATAAATACTAGTGGCTATGTATCAATTTTCTATCCCATAGTCCCGAGAATATAAACAACAGAGCAGTACTAAATAACAGCCCCCATATTACTACAATCGCTAGGTTTTGCCAGAATTCATCTGTTCCGAAAATAACCATCGGGAGTAACCCAACAACAGTAGTTGTTGTTGTGATCAAAATAGGTCGCATTTTCTGTCGGAAAACATAGTACCAGGCTCTTAAACCTCCAATACCTTTGCTTCTTTCCAATTTTCGTTGGTGAATAAGCAATATGGCATTATTTACAACTACACCTACACAAAGTAAAGCCCCGGCTATAGCTCCCCGATCGAAGCTAAGATCATTTGTCAACGTTCCCAACATGATACCGATAGCACTAAATGGAATTGCTAAGATCACAAAAAGTGGTCCTGTCCAACTTTCAAGTAGTGCAGAAACGATCATCCAAACGCTCAAAATACTCAATAATGCAATCAGCCATAGATTCTTTGTTTGAGCATCGTCATCAAAACTAAATCCACTATAACCATATTTTATTTTTGCTCCAACCGGAACAGGTACTTCTTCAAGCATAGCTTCGGTAAAATCCTGTGCCATTCTATAGTTACCCAAAAAATTGAATGTGACCACTCTTTCATAAGATTGATCAACTCTTCTGATTTCAGTGAGTGCCTTTTCCTTTTTGATTGAGCCATAAGTTTCTAAATCAAAACTTGAAGATCCTCCTCTCCTCATTCTTTCCATCAAATCTTCTTCGTAAAGCCGTTTACTCTCAGTTCTACCAATCAAATACATTTCCTGGCCTTCAAATTCTACTTTCCCAAAAGAATTTTCGGGGTTGATATCCATTGATAATGCATTTAAAACTTCCCTCCTGTTTAATCCGCTTGCCAGCATCTTTTTATCATTCAATTCAAGATTAAATTGATAAAAATCATCTCTGCTAAAATATGAACTGTTATTTATATCGACTTCCCTGACTCTTCTATTTTTTTCTAATCTCCTTTGAATTTCACGTGCCAAGTCATAAAGCTCATTGTAGGCATACCCCGTAAGTGTAATTCTTTGGGATGACGAACCACCTCCAAAACCCGTGCTGTGATTTTGATTCAATCCTGAAACTGAAACTGCGAAATTACCGGTTTGGGAAGCTAGATAAATCGCTTCGAACAGAAAATAATATGGAGCAACTTCGCTCAAATATTCATTCTTAACAGAAAAAGTGATATAAGCTCCAAAATCTTCCGAAAGTTGAGCTTCGTAATAAGAAAAAGCATCCGTATATGGCTCTGCAATCTCTTCATAATTACTCACAATTTTATCAATTTCAGAAAGGGGTGTTCCCTGTGGACTACGGATATACACTGAAATTTTTTCTTCCGTATCACGCCTCCAGGGACTTCCAAAATAAGTTTCTTTTGTAAATTTATAAGTTAATCCTCCTATCAAAGGATCAATATTATCTCTGTTATCAAAATAGGCCTGTGTAAACTGCGGCCAGTGCGTATTTTCCCAGTCATCCGGAGTTTCTATAACAAATAAAGGAAGCCCAATTACTCCAATGAGAGCGATAACTAAAACCCATCGTAATTTATTTCTAAATACAATTGAACGTAAAATAAATCGCTTTAAGAAATTGCTCAAAGGCTTCTTTGCTCGGACTTTTTGTTTAGCTTTAGATGCAGGTGTCAACCAGATAAGTGCATAAGGAATCCATGTAAAAGCTACGATTACTGAACTCAGCAAAGTAATGGTAAGTGCCACAGCAAGAGGAAGTAGAAACAATCGAAGTTCTTCCAGTGCGAATAATAATGGAACAAAAATTCCTACAGTAGTAAATGTACTTCCCAAAACAGGTACAAAAGATTTAGGTAGCTCTTTTCTGATATGTTCAACCCTTTCTGATCGCTCTTTTGGTAAACGGGGATTGATCTGCTCAAAAACTACTACCGCATTATCGATCAACATACCCAGAGCAATAGTCAATCCTGCCAGAGTAATTACATTCAATGTGTAATTAACCATAAAAAGCGTCGTTATACTCAGAAGTACGGAGAATAGAATACTCCCCACAATAACTATCGGAGCTCTTACTTTTCTGATGAACAACAGAACTACGAAGAATACCAACAACCCACTAAATATTGCTTGGTTTCCCAACTCATTAAACTGAGCTCTTAATTTTTCAGTTGAATCAACTTGTAATCTCAACGTCATCCCTTTTGGCAATATTGATTTGATCTGCTCCATTTCAGCCAGAGTCCGTTCAGCTAGACTCATGGCATCAGCACCAGGTTCTTTGTTCAATCTTATCGTAAGCGCAGTACTTCCGTTAACTCTACGGATGCTTTTGGATGGATAATCGCTTACGGTAACGGTTGCAATATCACTTAATCTGATCTGGCGGATAGTTCCCGGGATAGAAATTTTTAAATTCGAAACATCAGTAGTATTCTCGAAATCAGGTGGTAAGATCATGCTGATTCTTGAGCTTCCTGAATCAATAAAACCTGATGTCCTCCAACTTAGTTTATCCCTTATTTCAGCGGTAATTTCTGTTGCTGAGAGATTATATTTCTCTACAGCCAAACGGTCGAACTCGATAGTAAGAGCCGGATCATCAACACCTTCAAGATCGACACTAGAAATACCTTCTAAGCCCAATAACCTTACTTTGATAGATTGACGCGCATATTCTAGCAATGCTTTACCGGGTAAATCTCCACTTAACGTGTATACAATAAATGTTTGCTGATCTTCCAGTTCTTCCGGTACACTTCTGGAAATTTGTACCGGGCTAACATTTTGTGGTAATGATTGCTCTACAGAAAACAACTGCTCTCTTAACTCCAAAGATCGAAATTCAACCGGAGCGTTTTTATTAAAGGTGATGGTAACCCTTGATCTTCCTGATTGAGTGATGGAACGTACTTCCTGAACATCACGAAGGTTATTGGCGGCACTTTCTACTTTTCGGGTTATTTCCTGTTCAACAATTTCCGGTGCAGTGTTCCCCCAGCTGTAAAAAACGGTAATTCTCGGAAGATTGAGTTCGGGTGCATTTTCTACCGGAATATTCACCCAGGTGAAAAGCCCGACGATACATACGATCAGGTAAAAAAAAGAGACCAAATATTTTCGTCGAAGCAATTCTCTCATCAGAAATTAATTAGCCATTAACGGAATCACTTTTTGCTGATGACTTATACTGAAATGTTTATCAACTGCTAAAGTATCGCCCGGATTTATTTCTTCATGATCTATTAGCACCCATTCTGTGTTCATTTCTACAGGAGTTACATAGATCCACTCTACTTCACCATTGTTGAGTTTGAAAACAAGCGTTCGCCCGTCTCTTGCAAGTAAACTCTCACGTGGCATCCTTACTTTTGATGTTGCACTACGTACGAAAATCCGTCCTTCAACGGTCATGCCCGTTTTCAATGCGCCATTTGGATTTTGAACCTCTACTATTGCCTGCCCCGTTTTTGACTCCTGATCTATTTCAGGAGAAATAGCTACTATCGTTCCGGTATAATTTTCGTTAGCCGGTCCGGTTAGCTCCACCTCCATTCCTTTCTTCAATTGTACTATTTCTTTTTCCAGAACATCAAAACGGATTTT
Source organism: Balneolaceae bacterium UBA3186 (assembly GCA_002364085.1). GTDB lineage: Bacteria > Bacteroidota > Rhodothermia > Balneolales > Balneolaceae > Balneola. The sequence goes on from DEXK01000011.1 coordinate 364,562, forward strand.
AACCGTATTTGTATTTACAAAGCTACCCAATTCTCTTCCGGCTCCAACGTAAGCACCATTAGTAACAACTTCTTTGGTAGAAACATATCCTGAAAAGGGCGCTTTAATAGTAGTATAGCTAAGGTCGAGTTTTGCTCTTTCATAATTTAGCTCAGCTTCAGCTAACCCGGTGTTTATTTTCATAAGATCGTTACTGGTTGTATCCTGATTTAGTTCTCCTCTAAGCCGCAGTTCTGTTTCATATTCGTTCTTGGCTTTTAAATATTTGTTGTAGGCATCATTCTTTCTGTATTCCCACTCTTCTTTATCAAATTGAAGAATGATATCTCCTTTGTTTAATGATTTTCCATCGATTACATTATGAGCTTCTACGAAACCTCCAATTCTTGGAGTGATCAATATCTTTTTTGCCGGCTCAACAACACCTCTGCTTTCGATGTAATATCGTAAAGCTTCATCATCTGCTACTGTAAATACTACCTCCGGTAAAATCTCAATGCTGTCCATATCAGGAGTATCTACTTCTTCTTTTTTCCCTTTACAGGATGCCAGAAGCCCTCCAAATATTATTAATACAACCGATGTTTTAAGTATTTTTTTCATTTCGTATCCTTTAAAACTATGGGTTAAAACCTTTTCCTGTTTACCGCTAAATTTGATATAAATATACCGACCTTGAAGGGTTTCCTTGATCAAATTCATTCATAACTAACACATTCCAAATTGACAAATTCTTAATTCTTAATTGAATCATTCTTAATTCTCTTCCTTCCTTCAATCCATTTAAAAACCATCGGGATCAAATAGAGCGTTAAAAACGTGCTTGTTACCATCCCTCCCATCAAAGCTATTGCCAATGCTTGTCTTAATACATAGCCATCACCAAAAGGAATCAACATGGGAATTAATCCTAAAATAGTTGTTAAACTGGTCATCACAACCGGGCGAAATCTGTTTTTTCCGGCTTCCCGAACTGCTTCTTCCAGATTTCCTGTTTCTTCATAATAGCGTCGCATAAAATCCACTTTTAGTATGGAGTCGTTTACCGCAATACCGGTCAGGATCAGAATTCCCATAAATGAAAGTGCGTTTAAACTTACACCTCCAAGGTACAACGCGAATACTGAACCGATCCATGCAAAAGGAATAGCTAAAATAATGATGAATGGGTATTTCAGGTTTTCATATTGAATAGCGAGTATCAGATAAATCAGCAGCACACTAATAGACAACAGAATTCCCAACTCTTTTAATAGATTTATTAATTGTAGTGCGGTTCCTCCTATTTTGATCTCATGCCCTGTTTGTTGCATAAAATCATTTACCTGATCTCTGATCTCATCTGAATTCCACCACCAGTCCGCAAAGGTAAAATCAGAATTGTATGTTAGTATTGCTGATTGTTCCAATCGTTCAATTTGCTCAGCTTCATCCACTACATTAATAATTGCAATTTCAGAAAGCGGGATCACTTTATTTTTTAAATCAAGCTTTATTTCCCGAGGATCGGTAAGATCTTCCCCTTCTCCCAACAACCGAATTGCAATTTGTTCATCCTGCCTGTTCCAGTCGGTTACATACATTCCCCGCGTGAGAGACTCCAGATATGCAATTACATCCCGCTCACTAATTTCGTAAAACAGCAATCGATCATTTCTAAGTTGCAGCTGATAAGCCTCAACTGTCTGAGGAAACTTTTCTGTTAACTGAACATCCCCAAAAGTTCTATTCATGTGTTCATTAAGTGCGGTCCCGACTCTCTTACTGAAGTTACGATCTATTCCTACTACACTAAATTGAACCGGAGCTTCCACGGATGAACTACTTCCGCCAATTCGTGAATCTCCTTGTTTACTGAACGACCACGTCTGATAAGTTTTCTGCAAAGATGAAAAAAGGGCTTCAACCCGAAAAGCTTCCTGCCAGTTTTGGACAGGTACTGTGATCTTGAATTTATTGAGCCCTTCATCCTGAATAGAGCTTAAACTTGTATTATCGGTATATCCACCAACTGACAGAATTTGAACAGAATTTGTTTCTCTTTTAATAAAATCAGTAATGGTTTTAGAAGCCTCTTTTGCTGATCGTAAAGAAGTATTTCCGGGTAGAGTGACCAGATATTCAACACGTTCCGGTTCTCCTTCAGGCAAGGCATCTTTCTGAACATTTAAAAAAGCGAATACTGCAATTGCGCTTAATACTAAAGTAAAGAGAACAGGTAGAAGTGGTTTATTTATAGCCTTCGCTAAACTTCTTTCATACTTTTCGATTATAGTGTCTAATCCGGATGATATCTTAGAAAGAAAACCCGAAATCCCTTTTCCACTGAATTGAACAGCAAAAACCGGCAAGATCACTAATGCAATCAGCAGAGATGAAAGTAAACTTATGGAAAGTGTTGCTGCAAGATCCCTGAAAAAAGCCCCTTCAAATCCTCCCAGGAAAATAAGCGGTAGAAATACGGAAATGGTAGTAAAAGTTGAAGCTGTTACCGCTAAAGCTATTTCCTTGGTTCCTTTGGTAGCAGCTTCGTACTTATCTAATCCTTTCTTTTTGTAACGATTGATATTCTCTAAAACCACAATGGAGTTATCCAGTAAAAGGCCGATCCCAAGCGTTAAACCACTCAGAGAAATGATATTCAATTGAATATCAAATAAATACATGATCACGAAAGTGAGGAAAATACTGACAGGAATAGAGATCCCGATAGTAAAAGGACTCCGAATGTCATCCAGAAATAAAAACAGAACGATAAAAGCCAGTATTCCACCAATGATCAGCGTTTGAAGAAGATTAGAAATGGAATTTTCGATGTAGGTAGCGTCTTCCCTGATGATCTGAATATCGAATTCAGGGTTTTGGGTTTTGATCTCGTTTACTGCATTCTGCAAAGTCTCAAATACCGTAACGGTATTGGCTCCATATTCCTTTTTAACCAGAACATTCAAGACTTCCTGATTATCTAATAAAGCAAAAGAAGAAGGATCGGCTTCTCTGATCTCAACATCTGCAATTTCTGATAGTGTAAGAACCCGCCCATTTGCCAATGAAATAACCGGAATCGACTCGATATCTTCGATCGTCTCAATTCTGCTTTGGATCTTTATAGCATAGCGATACCAACCATCCCGAAGTTCTCCTGTGGAAGAAAATACGTTTGCATTGCTGATGATCTGCTGAACTTGAGTAAGTGTTAGCCCATAGCGATCCAATAATTTGGGATCATAATTGATCTGTACTTCCGGTTCCACTTCTCCCACTAATAGTGCCTGCGCAATTCCATCCTGCTGCTCCAACCGACGCGTAAAAACTTGCTCTGCCCAGCGTTTGCTTGCCAAGCGATTTCCGAAACTTTGGTTTTCAGCGTCTTTTAAAGTGACTGCGATCGTAGCTATAGGCTCATCAGAAGCTGAAGAATATACCAGTTGAGGACGTTCTGCATTTTGAGGAAGCAACGGTCTGGCCTGATCCAACTTTTCACGGACATTCAGAAATGCCAAATCCATGTCGGTTCCCCATTTGAAAGTGAGGAAAATGAGACTTTGTCCCTGTCTGGAAAGACTTCGGGTTTCCTGCACTCCACGAACGGAGCCAAGCGTCCCTTCTAGTCTCTCATTGATTCTGTACTCCACATCTGCGGCCGGAGCACCTTTATATTCCGTACTGATCAACAGCGTGGGCGGGTTTACATTCGGAAGCAGCTCAATAGAAAGTCGTGACAGCGTGATCCCACCAAAAATAAGCACGACGAGCACCAGAATTACAGAAGCTATGGGCTTTCTTAAGAGCAAATGATATGGTTAATTAATAAGAACTTAGGATTATAGTGGAAAATATTTGGTTTTGGAAATATTTATTATTTTTTAGTTTCCAATTATTATTGTTATTTGTTTTTCATTGAGAATATCCAAAAATGTTTTTTAAACGAATATCCTTTGTCTTTTCAATTCTCTTTTTTATCACGGCTTGCTCAAAGCCCAAACATAATTTTTATGTACATAATAAAGGCCCAATAACGATAGACAGCTTGCACATTTTTTTTGGAGATGAAAATTATTTAATAGAAGATATTCAACCTCAAATGTCAAAAAGTCTTAGAATATATAGATTAGGCGGACACAAATTAGCTTTGCAGCCAGACACTGGAAAAACTATGTATTTGACTAATGTTTTAGAACCCTCTTTCAAGGGTACTCTAAAACTCATTATCACAAAAGAACAAATTGTTTCAAGTTCAATTTTTCCTAACTGATACTCAATAATCTGTATCCTTAATATTTTCTAGGGAATAACCCACAAAAAACGTCTCTCCACTTTCATTGGTTTCTGCCTCATATAAGAAACCTTCGTGAATCCGAACAGTTCTTATTTTTTTCGGGCCAAAAAAAACTTCTTTTATCTCCCCGCTTAAAGTTGTTACAACCCAATTAGGTTTTGAATCATCTGAACGAGCTAAGTTTATCCAAAGTAAGTCATTATTCAATATTACATTCCAATAATAAGGTTCGTGCTTCAAAATTTCATCCTGAATAACTTCAGTCATTTTCCTCGTTCCGTACCTCCGGTGCGGAAAGCCCCCGGGAGCTCTGCTTCCATTAGCATTAACTATTTCAGATGTATACCGCCGAGCCTGAAGGCTCTGCTAGTTTAAATCCCATTGTTGCATTTTTTGAAAACATGGTTACTTCTTATTACGAACCGCTAGCTTAATATGCAGTTTTGAGGCTCTTCTTGTTCTGCTGTTCTTGTAAATAATTCCATCTGTTCAATACGCTTCAGAATATGAGTACTACTTTTCCAATAATATTCTCTCTTGGGATAAATCCCCAGAATCTAGAATCCATACTTTCATAATAGTTATCTCCCACCATGAAATAATAACCCTCCGGAACGATAATGCTGTTTTCTGATTCCAATAAACTGCTTTTCTGATCTAATTCCGGCAAGGTTCTTACTATGTAATTCAGATACTTTGACGCAGAAAACATCTCGGTGGAATCAGGACTATATGAGTCTTCAACCATCATTTCGAAAATAGAGTCGTGAGGAATTTTTGTGTCACCGATTACAATTTCATTCCTACTGATCTTTAATGTATCATCTTCTGAAGCGACTATTCTCTTTATGAATGTTGTTTTATTTTCGCCATAGTTAAAAGCTATAACGTCATTTTTTTTGTAATAACTCAAAAAAGTTTTTTTTGTAGTCAAAGCAATGTCACCTGCTTTGATTACTTCTTCCATAGACTGGGTTGATACTTTGAAGGGCTTTATTAACGAAATAGATAAAATACCTGTTAGTATTAGGACAATTAATATTGCAAAATTAGATTTACACAAATCAAAAAATTCTAATCATTCTTTATTTTGTAAACAAAAAACTCTCTTTCTTTTCTCTCAAAGTCATAAGAATTAATCAATAACTTGTCAGCTTTTATATCAATACTACTAAATGTATGGTCAATTTTTTCAGAAAAAAGATATTCTAAAGTAACTTTGTTGTAAAAGTCCAAAGTACTTCCATGTGCATCTTTTCTTCCTGAATGAAATACAATTAACCAATTTTCGAATAAACCAATCCCTCTTGTTTGGTATTTAAAATCACTAGCTCTTTTTGTAGTTATTTCATCTTCATTCTTAGATATACTTATTCTACTTTTGTTTTCAATTTTACCTACAATAGTATTACTGACTTGTACTAAGTTGCCTGTTAAATAATTGTACTTTTTTAGCTCCGACTTTCCTTCAGATCCGAAGTAGATAAATGTGCTGTCTGCAACTATATATCCGGAATCTATAAATCCATCCTTGCTAAGAGTATTATCTGTAATTCCCTTGATTAAAACGCCATCAAGATTGTAAACCAAAAAATTTCCTTCTTTAGAACCAGAGCTATTATATGCTATAATTTTATCATCATAACAAGCAATCCTATATGGAACAAATTTTTTAGTTTTAAAGCTTCTAATTAATTGATGAGAAGCGGCATCCCAAATAGATATACGAGCCAAATCTGCATCAGAAATAATTACTTTTTGATTCACAATACAAATATCGGAGGGATTTCGAAATTCTCTTGGTCCTGAACCTTTTCCATCTCCTAAAGTTTGAACTTTAAATGTTTGAGAAGCACCTTCTTCCAATAAGTATAGATTTAGTTGTGAATAATCATATATAAAGAAGTTATTTCGATTCTCTTCCATCCCAAAAATCACAGGTCTGAATAATTCATATTCTGATGGATAAAAACTTTGTTTTTCAATAATAAAATCTTCTTTAAAAATTCGAGCTTCTTGAGCAAAACTCAAAAAGTTAATTTCTAGGAAAACAAATAGAACTAATAATCTTTTTTTCATATCAAATTTTCATATCAAAATTTAAAGTATCAACTTAAAAAGTTGATACTTTAATTAAATTTTAAAGTTGTTCTAAAGGTTGAACTGTCGTCCAGCAGGTACGCTCGAAAGCTCCCCAAAGTATTCTTATTACCATGCATTTATCGTTCCCCCCTATACAACCATTATCGTTACAAGGGCCTGCGTAGGCTTCTTCCAATCCAATAATGATTGGAATATTTTCCATACCTCCAGATTCTGAATTAAACTGAAAGCCACTTACAAGAGTAACTACTGCTGCAATTGCTACAATTTTATTTAAGTAATTCTTAATCTTCATGATTAACTCCTATTTATTATTGTTAGCTATTGGTTCTTTCTGAACCAAGTTCTTAAAATTTCGCATTTCGAATCTTATCGATAGTGCCATTAACACGAGCAAGAGATTTCTAAATATCATCAACTCGTCAAAACGACCAAATGAAAACCGACCAAAACATCCACATGTTAGACTCCAATTATCCAAATAACCTATTAGAGCAATTACTAGAAAAAGGGTACATGAAAAAAGTATTAATGATTTTGTGAGCCTCTCTTTGAACTTTATATACAATGATATACCCAATACTATTTCTATTGTAGCAATTGAATAAACAATCAACAAAGAAGTTTGGTAGTCTATCTCAAATATAAATATCAGAATATCACCTGTATTATCCGGACTAAATATTTTCAAAGTTCCAGCTGCAACAAAGATGAATGAAAGTATCCATGTGAAGTATTTTTTTAATGAGTTTTCCATGATCTTATATCCTTGAATTTTGGCTTTTTCAAGTATTCTAAATCATCAAGTGAGTAGCAAAAGATTTAATTAGTCTTTTGGTGTAGTAGAAAATTCTAGTATATATTTCTACCTTTTTTTACTATCCGATTTTTCCAAATAGTTTGTTTAGTAATCTCTCCGGTACGTACAGCCATTTTAAAATCTGTTGGATTTTTACCCACATGCGTACGTAAATATTTATTCAAGGCAACTTCATCAGGGAGTCCAACCTCTTGAGCATCACAATAATTTTTCTGATTTGGGTTTTTCTGAATGCAATCAAAAAGCTTCTCAACCCTTACTTTTATTAAAGCATCTTTGCAGGTTATTCCAAAGTGTCTTCTAAACAGACGTGCGAAATATTTAGGGTCATTACAACCCATCTCCGTTGACCACTCTTGAACAGTGCGTACTTCTCTTATTTTAGGTTTAAGCACCTTTAAAGCATTTCCTATCTCTTCCATACAAAATAAGTTTAAACGTTACAGTTACTGCTTATTTTGAAACCTATATTTTGTATGTCCTTCCTCTTGTATTAACTTTAATTAAAGTTTTTTAAATATTATATGCAAGTAATGAATACACTTAGCGTTAAATTAATTTTTTGATATGCTTAACAAACTACTTCTCCCGACAGGGCTTTTGCTTATTCTCTTTTCATGTGCCAAAGAAAATAAAACGGAAATTACTGAAGGTGCTGATATCATCAAAAATCCAGAATACGGGGAACTTCAGAATGCAGAAAACTCTCCTGTTCGGTTTGAGTTAGTAAACAGTACCGAACTTATTTTCGAAGATGATCTGATCATTGGAAGCATCAATGCTTTTACGGTTGATGATGATGGAAATATGTACTTCGTGGACTCCCGACAGGGGAAGATGGTCTCGTTAGATACCAATGGTGAGTTCAGGTTTGTTACCGGACAAAAAGGTCGTGGCCCCGGAGACCTCGAGAACGTTTACAGCATGGCTTACCATGATGGTATGATCTATCTGACTAATTTATCAGGAGCTCGAATTGATGCTTTTGATACGGAGGGAAATTTTACTTCCAGCACCACACTTTCCAAGAATATAGTTTTTGGGTCTATAAAAGGTATTACAGAAGAGAGTGAGTTTATTCTGAGGTCTGTGGTTTGGGGAGAGCTTGCTGATGATATGTTTATTTCAAAATTGACTAAGGATTCAGCAGTTGTATCAAATACATTTAGAGTTCAATATTCTAACGGGATTGAAATCGGTCAGGGAATGAGTTCCAGCTCAGATGTGATTTTTAACAATGGAGAATTAATAGCAGGTCACCTGTCTGATTATGAACTTAATTTATATAGTCTTAATGGCGAACAAACTAAATCTATCACACGTGATTTTAATAAACTGATGCCTCCCGGTTTCTATGAAAGCGGCGGTTCAAGTACAATCATGAATATGGGAGGATTGAATCCATTAGGCGTACTTTCCAACGGATATTTACTTGCAAAAGCTCTTTGGCCAACGAATATCACCGACTCTAACGAGTATGTAAAAAAAGACCGCAGTGGCAATGCTCCGGATCTCGTATTTGCAAATTCTCTGGATATTTTTGATTCAAATGGGACTTTGCTGTATTCCTTCGAAAAAGAAGGCAGAACATCGGCCATTGGAAACATCATTCATATAGATAACAACGACTTTATTTACACTACAAGCGAAGATGGATCATCTTTGAATAAGTACAAAGCTGTATTCTAGAATTAGCTTATATATTTAGCTCTTATACTAAATTCCAGGAGCAGAGCCCCAATAGTTTGTTCTGCAGCGGAGCTACGGAACTAGGGTTAAGGGTGGTTGTTTCTGAACAGCATTGCCGAGCAGAGTTGTCCCTCGTTCCGTACCTCCGGTGCGGAATGATCCCGGAAGCTCTGCTTCCATTAGCTATAGCCATTTCAGATACATACCGCCGAGCCTGAAGGCTCTACTAGCATAAATCCCTCAGTAATACATATTATCGAAGAATGGCTCTTTTTGAGCTACATAGCCGAACTGATCTTGGGAATGAGGTTATCATCTACTTCTAATTTCCCTACTCGAACTACATTATTAGGAGCAGAGCTCCAATAGTTTGTTCCGCAGTGGAGCTACGGAACTAGGGTTAACAGTGTTTGGGAATGTGCCTTACCAGATTACGCTGATGCAATCAGCGTACATCTAAAAAAATCAGCAAATCAGCGATCTATATTTGTTTTCTCAACCTTGCCACCGGCTCATTCAATTGCTCCCGGTATTTGCTTACCGTTCTGCGGGCAACTTTATAGCCCTTTTCATTAAGCTGCTTTGCCAATTCCTGATCACTCATCGGGTTTCGTTTATCTTCTTCGTCAATAATGGTCTGAAGAATATTTTTAACCTCTCTGTTGGATACCTCTTCCCCACTGTCCGTTTCCATTCCTTCATTAAAGAAATACTTTAGTTCATGCACACCGAAATTGGTTTGCACATACTTTCCGTTCACCACTCTGGAGATCGTTGAAATATCCATCCCGATTCGTTCTGCTATATCTTTAAGGATCATAGGTTTTAAGCTGTCTCCATACTTAAAGAAATCTTCCTGAAGTGCTACCATCGTCTTCATCACATTCATCAATGTATTTTGGCGCTGTTTAATGGATTCAATAAACCAGTTAGCTGAATCGATCTTCCCTTTAATGAAATTCTGTGTCTGCTGATCCGGTTTCTCTGTTTTCTCTTTGATGTCGCTCCACATCTGTTTGTAGTCCGGTGAAATTCTAAGCGAAGGAGTATTTCTTTGATTCAGGTTTATGATAAATTCCCCTTTATCCAGATTCGATTCGTCAGTGTTTCTCCAATACACTTCAAAATCAGGCTCAATATAGTTTTGAGACTCTTCCATACTTGTGGCTACCGCTCCGGGACGTGGGTCCATCCCTTTAATTACATCAAAAGCATCTTTCAATTCTTCTTCAGATACGTTGAACTTTTGTAACAACTTGTTGAAATGTTTTTTCTCGAACGCTTCCCATGCATCTTTTACAATATCTATTGCTAACTCTCTGCCGTCCAATTCATTTGATGATTGTTCTATTTGTACCAATAAACAATCCTGTAAGCTCATGGAAGCCACCCCAATGGGATCCAATAACTGAATTTGTTTTCGGATTCGGTCTACATCTTCTACTTCTACATACACACTGTGATTGAATGCAATGTTATCCGCTACCGCTTCTAATTCTCTTCGGAAGTATCCGTCTTCATCCAACGACCCTAGTATCTGATCAGCTATTAATTCTTCGTCCTCGGTCAGATCAAGCAAACTCACTTGTTCTTCCAGTTCTTCCAAAAATGAAGCTTGATACGGATCGGGAAGATCTTGCCATTCCTGCATGTCGGGATGAGTAGGAGTGGAATAAGACTCTCCTTCATATTCCGTGTTGGAATCATAATCGTCCCAATCTACTTCATGTTCTTCAAGAGTTTCTAAACCGTCTTCTTTTTCCTGCGAGACCGGTTTTTCATCTTCAACTTCTATTCGCTCCTGACGAATTTCGCCCGGTTCCGCTTCTTCTAAAATGGGGTTTAGCTCAAGTTCCTCTTTTATGCGTTGTTCTAACGCAATGGTAGGTAGCTGTAGTAGCTTGATGAACTGCAATTGCTGAGGCGACAGCTTTTGTTGCTGACCCAGTTGCTGCTTTTGGCTAATATTTTGTTGGTTGCGGAGCATGCCTAGTCTACTTCCTGCTCACGGATATAGTTACATGCAGCTTTAAATTCATCGTACCATTCTTCTCCGTACCGTCTTGTTAATGGCTTTTCCAAAAAGTCTGATAGATAAATTCCTTCTTTGCTTCCTTTATCACAAGCAGCGGAACACAAACTATCCACATACTCAAAGTTGGCGTAATCAAAATCAGATATCCTCTTTAAACGTACCGGAAACAGGTGGCAACTCAATGGTTTTTCCCAATCGATTCGACCATCAAAATAAGCCTGCTGAATAGAACAATATGAAACATCGTTATCTCCGTACTTCACAAAAATACATTCAGCATTGTTTACACAGGCAATTTCATATCCGGCTTTTTCACTTCCGATGACCACTCCATCTCTCTCCGCAACTTCCACAGCTTCCGGTCTCATCTCATCTTTCAATAGCCTGTAAGCTTTATGTAATACGGGAATTTCATCTTTTACAACCGGAGCTCCTGCATCACCAACAACGCAACAAGCTCCTTTACAGCGCGGCAGATCGCACGCAAATTTTGTGGTCGCAATTTCTTCTGTGAGGATAGTATCTTGAACTTTAAACATAACTCTAAGATACAAATAGTGAATGGAAATTCAGTTGTAATTCATTAATGATTTCTACCTAATAAAACGCAGGGATAAATTCCTGCATTGTACCGGTCGGACTGAAGTCCTCTCTGGTTAACTTGATGATATTGAAACAACTAAGAGATTTCATCAGGTTCACCAGCCAGGGATTTATCCCGTAGCTATAAGAGACAATTCTAATCTACATCCAGCATTGTACCGGTCGGACTGAAGACCTCTCTGATTAACTTGAAGATATTGAAACAACTAAGAGATTTCATCAAGTTCACTAGCAAGGGATTCATCCCGCAGCTATAAGAAACAATTCCTATCTACATCCAGCATTGCACCAGTCGGACTGAAGTCCTCTCTGGTTTACTTGATGATAACTGAACAATCAACAAATTTCATCAAGTTCACTAGCAAGGGATTCATCCCGAAGCTATAAGAAACAATTCCTATCTACATCCAGCATTGCACCGGCCGGACTAAAGTCCTCTCTGGTTAACTTGATGATATTGAAACAACTAAGAGATTTCATCAGGTTCACTAGCAAGGGATTCATCCCGAAGCTATAAGAAACAATTCCTATCTACATCCAGCATTGTACAGGCCGGACTAAAGTCCTCTCTGGTTTACTTGAAGATATTGAAACAACCCATAGATTTCATCAGGTTCTAAGCTTAAAAAAGACATCCGTATTATTAGCTATAGATTGAATCCAGCTGCTAACCAAACCAAAAAACTGCGTTTAAATTTTGAAATAGAATATCCTAAAAGCAAACGTATTAGTTTCTAGGTGAGGGAACTTCCATCATACCGAAGAGTATTAAAAGCTCGCTATAACTAAAATATATGGAGCTTTTTATGCCTAAAAATAATCAAGAAGAAATACCCCCTGAGAGAGATCATTCTGTGCTTTGGAAGATGGGAACCATTTTCATTATCACTTTGATCCTGTTAATACCAGCATCTTTGATAAAGGGGTTGGTAAATGAACGCCAAAGCACAAAATCAGAAGCAGTGGCTGAAGTTGGTGATAAGTGGGGAACCAATCAAATAATTACAGGCCCTGTTCTCAGCATTCCCTATAAGTCTGGTCATTCAAATGGATTAACGAATTACATTCATATTCTTCCTGAAAGCCTGAATGTAAATGGAGAGATTATACCTCAAACTTTGAAGCGAGGTATTTTTGAAATTGCCGTTTATGATTCTCAATCTGCACTTAGCGGAAAATTTGAATTCCCTGATCTTGAAAAATTAAAAGTAGATCCGGAAGCATTAATGCTGGATCAAGCCCGTCTTAATCTTGGTATTTCGGATATGAAGGGAATAGAGAACGACATTAAAGTAAAATGGAATAATGATGAAATATCTTTTGAGCCCGGAGTTTCTCATCTGCATAAAGATGTTTTAAAAACCGGAATCTCGGCTCCGTTAACTCTTTCGCTTTCTCCTACTACTCAGAATCTTGAAAATGCTGATTTTAAAATACAACTTAACCTCAAAGGAAGTGAAAGTTTGGCATTTGTACCAGTTGGAAAGGAAACCAATGTCAAGATATTCTCCTCATGGAATTCTCCTAGCTTTAACGGAGATTTTGTTCCCAAAGAAAGAACGATCACAGAAACCGGTTTCAACGCATCATGGATAGTTACTCATTTGAATAGAAATTTTCCGCAAAATTGGAAGAACTCCAGACCGGACCTAAATTCCGCTGCGTTTGGTGTTGATTTCTATATTCCTGTAGATAATTATCAAAAATCTGAGCGAAGCATCAAGTATGCAATTTTATTTATTGGCTTAACTTTCTTGGTTTTCTTTTTTATTGAAGTCCGAAATAAACGCCCGGTTCACCCTGTTCAATATTCATTGATCGGAATAGCTTTGTGTTTCTTTTATCTGTTATTAGTATCGATCTCAGAACACTTGTCTTTCAATTTTTCGTATTTGATTGCTTCTTCCTCAACCATAATTATGGTTACCGGTTTTACAAAAGCTGTATTGAAAAATACTAACCTAACACTGATGATGGGCAGCATTCTGTCAACATTATACTTGTTTATATTTATGCTTATACAGCTGGAAGATTACGCTTTGCTAACAAGAAGTATAGGATTGTTTCTAATTTTAGGTCTTATCATGTTCTTTTCAAGGAAAATTGATTGGTATAGATTAAATAATAGTTTGAAAATCTAAGTTCTAATTAGCAACTCCCCTCTTAATATTTTATCTTTAGGGATTCAGCAAGCTGGCAAAAAACCAGCTTGTTTTATTTGACGCATTTATGCAACTAAAGGTGATTGGATCACCTTTTTTTATAAGCACCTAACATCAATTTTTTAAATCCTGAGTACCTTGGAACCCGAATTATCATCACGATCCGTCAGCGTAGAAATCTTAATTGAGTTTGACCGCGAAAATAATCTAGACTATTCACTTGCAAACGAGTTAGACACACGTGAAAAAGCTCAGGTAAGAGAATACGTTCAAAATATACTACGTAAAAGAAGTTACCTCGATTTCATTATCGATCATTTCTCTTCTATCGGTATTGATGAAATGAAGCCGGAACTGAAGAACATTCTTCGTCTTTCAATTTACGATATGCTGTTCATGGACAGCACTCCTGATTATGCTGCTATCAACGAAGCTGTAGAAATTGCTAAGTTCATGCTTGGTTCTAAAACAGGTGATCTTGTAAATGCCATCCTTCGCAATATGCAACGCGAAGAAGGAAATCTTCCTAAACCTGCTTTCAAAGACAGAACTAAATTAGTTGCTACTACTTTCTCTCACCCTGAATGGTTAGTAGCAAGATGGAATAAACGTTTTGGAGAACGTGAAGCTTTCCAATTGTATCAGGCAAATAACAGCCGACCAAATTATTATGTTCGTGTGAACACCATCCGTACTAAAGCAGAAAACTTTGAATTACGCATGGAAAAAATGGGCATCGAATTTGAAGCAAGTGATTGGTTACCAAATTTCTATAAAGTAGATTCTGTTCAACCTTTCATCGAAAAAGGTTTATTTGCTAAAGGATTGTGCCATGTTCAGGATCTTGCAGCTGGATTTGCTCCTTTTATCTTAGATCCTCAGCCGGGTGAAAAGATCTATGATCTTTGTGCAGCACCGGGTACTAAATCTATTATGATCGCAGATCTGACGGAAGCAAAAAGCGATATCCTTTCTGTGGATATTTCAGCCGACCGTCTGGAACTGCTTGCTGAAAATGCATTGAATTTTGGTGCAGAGAATATCAAAATTCGTCGTGGCGATATTCTTGAGCTGTCTCTACCCCTTGCAGATGCCGTTCTTTTAGACGCACCATGTACAGGAACTGGTGTATTAAGTAAACGTGCTGACCTTCGTTGGAGAAGAGATGAGCAAGGTTTAAAGAATGCTGTAGAACTTCAGGAGAAATTACTGGAAGAAGCAGCAAACATGGTGAAACTTGGTGGACGTTTAGTATATAGCACATGTTCATTAGAACCTGAAGAGAACATGGAACAGATTCACAAACTTCTGGACAAGATGGATGACAATTTTGAGCTTCTACCGCTCGAAGATTATGTACCTGAAGAAATTCTTATAGAAGATGGTAAAGCATACCAGACTTATCCACATAAACACGGATGTGACGGACACTTTGGTGTTTTATTGGAAAGAGTAAAGTAATTAAACGGCCACAAAATCACTGAAACACAAAATTTTAGTGGTTTTGTGCTTTAGTGGCATAATTTAAAGATTTTGAAAAAAGAAATTCCCGCACAGTACGATCCTTCTCAAGTTGAAGACAAATGGTATAAGTATTGGATGGAAAATAATTACTTCCACTCCACTCCAGATGACAGAGAGCCTTTTACCATTGTAATACCACCTCCCAATGTGACCGGTGTTTTGCACATGGGACACATGTTGAACAATACCATTCAGGATGTATTGGTTCGTAAAGCCAGAATGCAAGGTTACAACGCCTGTTGGGTTCCCGGAACCGATCATGCTTCTATTGCAACGGAAGCAAAAGTAGTAAGAAAGCTTCGTGAAAAAGGAATCACCAAGAAAGACTTGACCCGTGATGAATTCATGGAACATGCCTGGGAATGGACACACGAGCACGGCGGCATCATCCTTGAACAACTTAAGAAATTAGGAGCCAGCTGTGATTGGGATCGTACCACTTTCACCATGGATGAGAAGTATTCTGAAAGTGTAATTGATACATTTATTGACCTTTTCAATAAAGGAAAGATCTATCGTGGAGCCAGAATGATCAATTGGGATCCGGCGGCAAAAACAGCACTCAGCGACGAAGAAGTAATTCATAAGGAAGTAAATTCTAAACTGTATCACGTTCGCTACAAGATCGTTGGCTCAGATGAATATGTAACTATTGCCACTACTCGTCCGGAAACTATTCTGGGAGATACTGCAGTTTGTATTAATCCTGAAGATGAACGATACACTCATCTTCATGGCAAAAAAGCTATCGTACCGTTGCTAAATCGTGAAGTTCCTATCATCCTGGATGACTATGTAGACATGGAATTTGGTACAGGTTGCCTGAAAGTGACTCCTGCTCACGATCTGAATGATTATAATCTGGGACAGCGACATAATCTGGAAACCATCAACATGATGAATGCGGATGGTACCATCAGCCAAGAAGGAGAACTGTATGTTGGAATGGATCGGTTTGATGTTCGTAAGCAGATCTCAAAAGATCTGGATGAAGCAGGCAATCTTGTTGAAGTAGAAGATTACAAGAACAAAGTTGGTTTTTCTGAAAGAACTGACGCAGTTATCGAACCTCGTCTTTCTCTTCAATGGTGGGTAGCAATGAAAGAGTTGAGCGAACCCGCTCTTGAAAACGTAATGAATGATAACATTCAGTTTCATCCGGAGAAATTTAAAAACACCTATCGTCATTGGATGGAAAACGTTCGTGACTGGTGTATTTCACGTCAACTTTGGTGGGGACACAGAATTCCTGCTTATTACTACGGCGAAGGTGACGATGACTTTGTTGTAGCAAAAACTTTAAAAGAAGCTGTAAAGGCTGCCAAAGAGAAATCAGGTAACAAAAGCTTATCTGCTGATGACCTGAAGCAGGAAGAAGATGTTCTGGATACATGGTTTTCGTCCTGGTTATGGCCTATTTCAGTTTTTGACGGATTCTATAAAAAAGACGAAGTAGATTACTACTACCCTACCAATGATCTTGTTACAGCTCCGGAAATCATGTTTTTCTGGGTTGCCAGAATGATCATTGCCGGATATGAATATCGTGGCGAATTGCCATTTAAAAATGTGTATTACACCGGTATTGTTCGTGACAAACAAGGTCGCAAGATGAGCAAGAGTTTAGGAAATTCTCCTGATCCGTTAGAGCTTATCGCAGAATATGGTGCGGATGGAATCCGTATGGGAATGTTGTTTGCAACTCCGGCAGGCAACGATCTTCCTTTCGATTCAAAGCTTTGTGAACAAGGAAGTAAATTCAGTAATAAGATCTGGAATGCGTTTCGTTTTTTATCCATGAATATGGAAGAAGATGTGGAATATACTCCTACTACTGAAATTGATTCCGAAAATCTGGTTGATCGTTGGATGATGTCTCGTATCCATCAAACTATCAAAGAAGTTGAAGCGGATTTTCAGAACTATAAACTGAATGATGCTCTTAAGAAAGTGTATTCTTTGATCTGGGATGATTTCTGCGATTGGTATATCGAACTTGCTAAACCGGCTAATTATAGTGATAAATTCGATAAAGAGCGCCTGAATGTTGCATTAGGAATGTTTGAGCAATTGATGAAGCTGCTCCATCCTTTCATGCCGTTTATCAGTGAAGAGATCTGGCAACATATTGACGAAAGATCTTCCGAGGAAGCATTGTGTGTTTCGGATTGGCCGAATTATGATGAAAGCAAGATCATTACAGAAGACATTACTCTGTTCGAAAGTATGCAAGGAATGGTTTCTGCTTTAAGAAATATCCGTTCTGAAATGGGGGTTTCTCCAAAGAAAGATATTGAAGTACTCATTAAATCTTCTAATGCTGAAAAGATAGAAGAAAACGAATGGATACTTAGAAAACTTCAGGTTCTGAAATCATTATTTATAGCTAATGATCTTAAAAAGCCAAAAGCTTGTGCTTCGGCATTGGTCGGCAATGATGAGATCTACGTTCAGATGTTTGACCTGGTTGATGTAGATAAAGAAATCGAAAGAATCGAGAAAGAAATTCAGCGTGTTGAAGGATTCCTGAAAAGCGTAAATGGGAAGCTTAACAATTCGAACTTTGTAGACAACGCTCCCGAAGCAGTCGTTCAAAACGAACGCAACAAAAAACGGGATGGTGAAGCAAACATCGAAAAGCTTAAAGAACAGCTGAAAGATTTTCAGTAATTTGGAAACCACAGAGGGCACAAAGAATTTTAGCTACTGGTTCCGATGGTCTCCGTCGGAACTAAGCTTTCGAATCTGGCTCTGATTACACACCAACACAGAGCATTGGTACGAGAAATAGTTTTAAAAGCTCTTATGAACACAATTACTTAACCCCCAGATTCATAAATAAGCAAGCAATGGAATTTCTCCCTTGCGATTAAATTAATGAAGAAATTTTCCCTACAATCTGAAGAGCCACAAGGAAAACCTGACTTCCTAAAAGGATTAAATGAGCAACAGCGCAAAGCAGTAACTCATTCTAATGGTCCATTGCTTATTATTGCCGGTGCCGGTAGTGGTAAAACCCGTGTATTAACCTTCCGTATAGCTTACCTCCTTCAGCAGTTTAAGGCAGCACCAAACGAAATTCTGGCTCTTACATTCACGAACAAGGCGGCTCGTGAAATGAAAGACAGGATCAAAGGATTAATTGGCGACAAAGCTTCCAAGCTCTGGATGGGAACATTCCACTCTATTTTTTCTAAGATATTACGTTTTGAAGCTGATAAAATTGGTTTTGGGAAAGACTTTACCATTTATGATACCAGCGATTCAGAGACAGTAATTAAGCAAATTCTTCAGGAGCTTAATTTTGATCCCAAGGAGATCAAACCAAAGACGATCCGGAATAAGATAAGTGATGCAAAAAATCAACTTATCGATCCTGATACCTATCAGAATAAGTTTGTGGGAAGTACGCTGGATGATATCACTGCACGAGTTTACAAGATCTATATTGCCCGTTTAAAAGAAAGCAATGCTATGGATTTTGACGATCTGTTGGTAAAGCCTATTCAATTATTTGAAGAATTTCCTGAAGTTTTGGAAGTGTATCAGAATCGCTTTAAGTATATCATGATCGATGAGTATCAGGATACCAATCATGCGCAGTATAAAGTCACTAAAATGCTGGCTAAGAAGTACGGGAATATTTGTGTAGTTGGGGATGACGCCCAAAGCATTTACTCTTTCCGTGGTGCTGATATTTCAAATATTCTGAATTTTCAGGAAGATTATGAGGAAGCAGAAAGAATCCCATTGGAGCAGAATTATCGTTCTACGAAATCCATCCTTCAGTGCGCTGATTCTATTATCAAAAAGAACACAAAGCAACTTGATAAGACTCTTTGGACGGAACAGGATTATGGCGATCCGGTTATACTTCTGGATAATTATGATGAGCGAGATGAAGCAAATCGAGTAGCCAGTTATATTCATGAGCTGAAACTAAGGCACGGATACAATAACAATGATTTTGCTATCCTTTATCGAACAAATTATCAATCACGTGTTTTTGAAGAAGCGCTAAGAAGACGAGATCTGGCTTATCAATTGGTGGGAGGTCTTTCTTTCTATCAGCGTAAAGAGATCAAAGACGTTCTTGCTTACCTGACTTTACTTGTGAATCCTAATGATGAAACGAATCTGATTCGTATTATCAACGAGCCTTCAAGAGGAATTGGGAATAAATCGATTCAAGACCTTAGAAAGAAAGCACGTTCAGAAGGTCGATCCGTTTGGAATATTCTTCAGGAAGTTGAACATACCGATGTCTATAAACCTGCAAAAGTTCGTATCCGTGAATTTGTAGATATGATCAACCGATTGCGCACTGAGATGGAAAACGGTTTGAGCTTAACGGAATCTACAAGAGCAGTATTAGAACAATCCGGTTATGTTAAAGCTTTGATCGAAGAAAATTCTCAGCAATCTATGATGAGAAGAGATAACATCCTCGAATTCCAGAATGCGATAGCTTATTACGAAAAAGGAAATTCTAATCCTTCGCTAAGTGCATTTTTACAGGAGATCAGCCTAATTACTGATGCTGATAAATTTGATGAGAATAAACCCGCTATAACACTTATGACCGTACACGGATCAAAAGGTCTGGAATTTCCTACCGTATTCGTGGTTGGATTGGAAGAGAATCTTTTCCCTGTTGGTGCAAGAGTTGGTTTCGAAGTAGATATTGAAGAAGAACGAAGGCTTTTTTATGTAGCAATCACCAGAGCGGAAGAACGATTGTATTTTAGTCATGCAAGAAACAGATATAAATTCGGAGAAGAACAACGACAGATACGGTCACGGTTTATTGACGAAGTAGATTCCGGAGTTGTTAGAACTGAAACAGGTGCTACAATAACTCAAAAAGCCGATCGATTTTCATTAGATGAATCATCCTCTCCAAAAAAATCAACAAGTGCCACTTCCATAGAATATGATTGGGAAACTCCCGTTAGCGGTAAGACTTACAAATCGGCTAGTGGAAGTACCATAGAATATGACCTTCAAGACGGTGACGATCCTTTTCAGGTTGGAGTTATTGTGGAACATGCTAAATTTGGTCCCGGTAAGATCATAAGCAGAACAGGATTAGGAATGGATGCTAAAGTTGTTGTATTTTTCAAGTCAAGAGGACAAAAGAAGTTGATGCTAAAAGCGGCACCACTTCAGGTAATAGGTTAGAAAAGGACGGCTTCAAAAACTATGTGGAAGGTTTTAACAACCATTTTTATGGGCTTTATTTGTGCGAATTCTATTTTTGCACAACCGGTATTAACACCTAAGAATTTAGCTTTGGGTGGTGGCGGAACTACTTACATTACCGATTTTAATGCCAATTTTTATAATCCCGCTAATCTTTTGATTAATGACAGAGCAAGAGTGGTCGACATTGGGTTCCTATCTTCAGGGTCATTCTTTAATGGTGTTTTAAATTTTGAAGATCTAAATGATCAAAAAGACAATTACTTAAGATATTTCAATAAATTTGAATCGGGTGAGTTTAGCGCTTCACAAGCTGAAAGAGATTTAATTATTGATACTCACTACAAAAGAGACCGATTAAGTTCTTTTCATCAAGCTAGATTTGATGCCACTACTTTTGGTGTTAACTGGATTTCTAACAATAAAGCTTATTCTATTGCTAGCAGAACCAGAGTTG
Organism: Balneolaceae bacterium UBA3186; assembly: GCA_002364085.1. Taxonomy (GTDB): domain Bacteria; phylum Bacteroidota; class Rhodothermia; order Balneolales; family Balneolaceae; genus Balneola. The sequence continues at coordinate 385,436 of DEXK01000011.1, forward strand.
GTTCAAGTTTTGAAACCGGTCGAAATTGGTATACTGATCAACTTGTGGTAAATGATGGCATATCAATATCTAATCAGGATATTGTTCATCGTTATCAGGTTCTACATGAATTTTCAATTGGATACTCAGAATCAGTAAAACTTATTAATGGCTTAAGTTCAAGATTAGACAATTTCTTAATTGGTATTGCTCCCAAGTTCATTCTTGCCGGACCTTATCAAAATATAGAATGGAGAAATAATTACAACCAGCAAAATGGCTCAACAGAAATTAACAGAGCTCAGGTTTTTAATTACCAATCAGCAGGTAATTTAAGTGCTGCAACGCAGGCTTATTTATCCGGTACAACGGCAAATCAAGCAACTGATATGTCTCTCGAATCATTTCAGGATGAATTGACTAACATTCATGGGTTTGGTATTGGAGTAGATGTCGGTTTCACATATTTACTTACTTTCGGTAGTGACTTGTCAACTTTAAATTCGAACAGGCAAAGAACACAAAATTCATTAAGACTTTCTTTTTCAATTAATGATCTTGGGTTTGTGAATTACAACGATCAAACCCTCTACCTTGAAGAAATGAATTCTTCATCGGAACCCCAAAATTTTCCAACCATTGCGGATGAGTATTTTGCCGGTGCTCCCGGACAGTTTCTTAACTTTGTAGATGAACATGGAGACGGAAATCCATTTACTGATTACTCAACAGACTTTAAAACAGCTTCATTTTCAACCCTTTTGCCAACTTCTTTCAATGGTGGCGTTTTGATTGAACTGAATAGAATTAAAATTATGGGAGATATGAGTATAGGTATTTCGAACAATGCTTTTAATTCTACCAGATTAATTACTTCTTTAGGAACAGAAATCAGACCGCTAAACTTCCTGCCTTTAAGAGGGGGCTTGCAGCTTGGCCCGGGATTACCAGGATCTTTTAACGCAGGAACAGCAATTGAAACTAAATTTTGGGATTTATCACTAGCTGTTACTGTATCCGCCAGATCGTTTACAACTGCTACAAACTGGTCTGGAGTAGGAGTTGCAGTACTGCAATTTCACTTATAACTGACACTTTGCCTTGGCTTTCTGCCAGCTACTTAAAAAGCATGACGCTTTGCATTACCTCGAAGTTTGGCTTTGTATTTGCCTTAACGTAATTAATAAAGAAATTTTGAAAGAATATTTATGAAAGATAGATTTAACACGTTTGATAGTTTTGATGAATCAGACGCAAGTTTTGATGATTTTGAGCAGGCTATTCCATTAATGTCGGAAGAAGAAGAAAAGGAATTAACGGAATCCATCGTTCCTGATGAGCTCCCTATTCTTCCTCTTAAAAACACTGTTCTTTTTCCAGGTGTTGTAGTACCAATTACTGTAGGCAGAGATCGTTCTCTCGCTTTGGTAAAAGAAGCGTATGCTGGTGACAAAATTATTGGTGTTGTCACTCAAAAAGATGAAGACATTGAAGAACCTGAAGACAAAGATCTGTATAGAATTGGTACAATGGCTCGTATCATCAAACTTATAAAAATGCCCGATGGTAGTAAAAGCATTGTAATACAAGGTAAGTCCGGTTTTGAAGTGGAAGAATTCACTCAAAGCAGCCCGTTTTTTAAAGCTAAAGTAAAAGCTTTTCCAAAAGAAATGGATATTCAGGGAGTTGAACTTGATGCATCTATTAGAAATATAAAAGAGACCGCAACAAGAATAATAAACCTCTCCCCTAACATTCCTTCTGAGGCAACTATTGCTGTAAACAATATCAACAGCCCTACTTTTCTGTTGAACTTTATCTCCTCAAATTTGAATGTTGGAATTGAGAAAAAACAGCAGCTTTTAGAAATTCAAAAGTTCTCTGATAATCTAAAAAAGGTGATGGAATTTCTGGAGCAAGAAGTACAGGTTCTGGATATGAGTGAGAAAATCAGAACAAAAGTTAAATCTGATATTGATGATCAACAGAGAGAATTCTATCTGAGACAGCAAATGAAAGCTATTCAAGAAGAATTGGGAGAAGATGCTGAACACCAGGAAGTAGAAAAACTAAAAGAGAAATTAGCAGCGAAAAAACTTCCTGAAAATGTAAGAGAAGAAGCAGAAAAAGAGCTACGTAGATTAGAAATGACTCCGAATGCTTCTCCTAACTACGGCATTATCCACAGTTATGTAGAATGGATTTTAGATTTACCATGGGACGAATATTCAGAGGATAAACTTGATCTGAACTTTGCCAAAGAAGTGTTAGATGAAGATCATTATGGTCTTGAAAAAGTTAAAAAGCGCATCATTGAATATTTAGCAGTACTGAAGCTAAAAGAAGATATGAAAGCTCCTATATTATGTTTCTACGGCCCTCCTGGGGTTGGTAAAACATCCCTCGGTAAATCAATCGCCCGATCGTTAAACAGAGAATTTGAGCGCTTCAGCCTTGGTGGCATTAGAGATGAAGCGGAGATCCGTGGCCACAGAAGAACGTATATTGGAGCCCTACCTGGAAGAATTATTCGTTCTATGAAAAAAGCAGGAAAAGGGAATCCGGTTATCATGCTTGATGAGATCGATAAAGTAGGTTCTGATTATCGTGGAGATCCTACTTCTGCACTGCTTGAAGTCCTTGATCCGGAACAGAATGATACTTTCAGTGATAACTATCTGGAGCTGGAATATGATCTTTCAAAAGTAATGTTCATTGCTACAGCTAATAGTTTAGATACGATTCCCGCTCCTTTAAGAGATAGAATGGAGATCATAAATATCAGTGGATATACACTTGAGGAAAAAACTGAAATAGCTAAAAAGTACCTTATTCCAAAACAGATTGAAGAAAACGGGTTAAAAAAGGAACAAATAAATATTGATGACGAATCAATACATATGATCATCGATCAATATACCCGGGAATCCGGTGTTAGAAATCTGGAAAGACAAGTGGCTGGTGTTTGCCGTGGTGTTGCAGCAAAAATAGCTAAAGGTGAAATAGAAGAGTTTTCGGTTACAGAAAATGATGTAGAAGAATTTCTGGGTAAACAGAAATACTTTAGTGATGCTGCCGAAAGAACTACAGTTCCTGGTGTAGCAACCGGTTTAGCATGGACTCCTTTTGGGGGCGACATTCTTTTCATTGAAGCAAGTGTATCAAAAGGTTCAGGTAAGCTTAACATTACTGGGCAACTTGGTGATGTGATGAAAGAATCTGCTATGTTGGCAATTTCTTATTTAAAAGCCCACGCTGAAACGGTTGGAATACCTGAAGAAGCATTTAAATATTGGGATCTTCATATTCACGTACCAGCAGGTGCTGTCCCAAAAGATGGACCATCTGCAGGAGTTTCATTAATGTCTGCTATTGCCTCTATCTTTACACAAAGAAAGGTGAAAGGCACCATTGCCTTAACAGGAGAAATTACACTTCGTGGTTTGGTTCTTCCGGTTGGAGGAATTAAAGAGAAAGTTCTTGCTGCAAAAAGAGCAGGAATCAAGCAAGTGTTTCTACCAAAGAAAAATGAGAAAGACGTAGCTGAAATTGAAAAAGAGGTGATCGGAAATCTTAAGATCAACTACCTTGAAAGAATGGAAGAACTTCTTGATCATATGCTAGAAGATAAAGCAGAAAATGATCCTAAAGAATTTTTCAAAGTAAGTGATGCTCATAAAAATTCCGTAACAGGTAAAAATGGAAAACAAGAAATGGTTTCCACATCAAAGTAATTAAAAAGGGCTCTTAATTGAGCCTTTTTTATTTAATTGCGTTCCATTCATCTTCGGTAGTAATAGAAACTTGGTGCTCCATCAAAAGCTTCCACTCTCCACTCGCTTTTGTCAACAGCGCTACAAGATCAATATAGACTGTGCTTTCTTCTTCTCCTTTGTTCTGTGATGTATATTTAAATATTCCGGTCTCATGAGCTGTAGTTTCACTGTGAAAGCGTTTTGAAAACCTAAACTCTACACTTGCTTTCATCTCCCCGGCTTTAGTGTCATCAAATCCCTGCTTCCATCCCTGCAGCGCATTCGAAATAGGGTAACTGTTACCTGAAATTCCGTTCACCAAAATTGCATCAGGATGAAATGTATTAGCATATCCTTCAAAATCTCCTTCTTCTACAGTTCTGGAGGCCTCTTCCCAAAATGCATCTAATTCTTGCTTTGGATTTTGTATACCATCGAAAAGAAATAATACTATAAAAGGCAAAAATAGAATCTTGAACATGCTTTCGATTTTAAGTTGAAAAATTGATTTTAAAAGAACTTAAAAAAAACGAATTATCCAATATTCTAAGTTTTTACTTGCCTATACCTAAGTCTTCCGTATTTTCAAGAATGCAAACAGGAAGAGTGATAGAATCTACAGGTAGTTGGTATAAAGTTGATATTGGAAACGAGATCATAAACAGCAGACTCCCGGGGAAGTTCCGTTTAGATAAAAAGGAAGTTACAAATCCGATCACAGTTGGTGATATAGTTGATCTGGAAGTTAATAAAGATGGTTCCGGTAACATTCTGAAAATACATGATCGCCAAAATTATATTACTCGACAAGCCACTCACGGAAAACGTGGTGAACATATCCTCGTTTCGAACTTGGATCAGGCATTTGTAGTACAGTCTATCCGAGATCCTAAACTAAATGAAGGCTTTATTAATCGCTTTCTGGTTACTTGTGAAGCTTATGATGTAACAGCAGGAATAATCATTAACAAAATGGATCTTGCAAAAAAGGGTGATCTTGAATTTGTTGAAGATATGGTCGATGTATATTCTTCAATTGGTTATGCAGTTTATTCTTGTTCTATTGACGATGATAATTCCATAGAACAGCTTAAATCTTTGTTTAAGGATAAAATATCAGCATTTATTGGACCTTCCGGTGTTGGAAAAACGAGTATTCTAAATGCAATCGATCCGGATTATAACTTGAAAGTCGGAGAAATTTCAAGCTCATCAAATAAAGGAAAACATACCACTACATTTGCAAGACTTATACCACTTGAGATTGGAGGGTTTGTTGCAGACACTCCCGGGATCAGGGAATTTGGCTTAGTAAATATCGAAGATTGGGAACTTTCGCTCTATTTTCCAGAAATGCTGAAACCGAGAGAATTATGTAAGTTTAACACGTGTACCCATATTCATGAGCCCGGGTGTGGTGTTATTGCAGCTTTTGAAAATGGAGAAATAGATCCAAACCGATATCATTCTTATATAAATATGCTTGAATCGTTAGAAAATTAAGATTTTCAAATACCTCAATTAAGGTATTCAAACTAATCGAAATATTACAGATATTAGTCTAAACTATAAATACAGGAGAATACATGACGAATCGCTACAAGACTATTACAAAAATTATTCTAAGTACATTAGTACTGGGATTTATGGCCCTATCCCCGGCAAAAGCACAGTTCGGAGATATTGGAGCTTTCTTAGAGGCTGGTGCAAATGATGCATCAATCCTTACCAGAGAATATATCAAGCCATTTCCAACAGGTTTTGGAACAGGTTTAAATGCAGGTTTTACCGAATCTGCTGCACCAAAAAAATTATTTGGTTTTAGCGTTCAATTAAGACCATCCGTTGCCGTAGTACCATCAAGTGATCAAAGTTTTGATATTTCTACACTTAATTTAGAAAAGATTCGAGTAGCTTCAGGTGAAGATCCTGTAACTCAAACTATATCCGGAAGTAAAGATGGTGGTCCTCTTTTGGAAATTTTTGCTGATCCAAATGATCCTAATACTAAAATAGGTGAGTTTGAAATGCCCGGAGGTACAGGGTTTGCATTTGTTCCTGCTCCTATCGTACAGGCAAGTGTTGGTCTTATTAAGAAAACAGACGTTACAGTACGATATCTTCCGGAAACAGATATTAGCGATTTTGGAAGCATGAGTATTTTAGGTGGTGCAGTTAAACATGAATTAACTCAATATGTACCAGGCGGTAAATTACTTCCGGTTGATGTATCCCTAATGGTTGGTTTTAACCAGATAGCAGTGGATGCAAATCTTGATCTCCAACCTGATCAAAATGCTACCCGTGATCCAAATGACCCTGCTTTGACGTCTAATCCTAATCCTGATTTCTCTACTCAGGAAGTTACTACAACAACAAATACATTTGTTGTAAATGCTTTAGTTGGAAAGTCATTGCCTTTTATATCTGTATATGGCGGTATTGGTTATCAAAAAGCTGATTTTGAGCTAAGTATGGTAGGAGATTATCCTGTTGCTTCGTTCAACCCTACTACACCGCAAGATGATTATAATGTAATCACTGATCCGTTTGCTCTTGAAATTGAAAGCGAAAGTAATATCCATATGTTAGGAGGTTTCAGATTAAGACTTGGAATCCTAGCTATCTACGGAGAGGCTACATTAGCTAACTACTTTACTGCAAACGCAGGTGTTGGTATTAGCTTTAGGTAAAACATACATTTAATAACAAAAAAGCCATTCATCGTTTGATGAATGGCTTTTTTTATTCTAAGAAAAAAATTAGAATTATTGAGTAGCTAGTACAGGATTTTCAACCTTTTCATCAGATTCAATAACTCCATCTCTAAGACGCACAATTCGTCTTGAGTATTCTGCAATCTCATTTTCATGAGTAACCAAAATGATAGTATTTCCGGCTTTATATAATTCTTCAAACAGAAGCATGATCTCATCCCCTGTTTTAGTATCAAGATTACCGGTTGGCTCATCTGCCAATAAAATAGAAGGGCTATTTACTAAAGCTCGGGCAATAGCTACACGCTGTCTTTGCCCACCCGATAATTCGTTTGGCTTATGGTCTAATCTATCACCGAGTCCTACTTTAGTAAGTACTTCAGAAGCTCTTTCTTTACGCTCTGAAGCCTTTACTCCTGCGTAAATTAGTGGTAACTCCACATTAGCCAAACAAGTAGTTCTGGGGAGCAAATTAAACGTTTGAAAGACAAACCCGATTTCTCTGTTTCTTACTTCAGCAAGTTCAGCATCATCCATTTGGCTCACACGATTGTTATTCAGGATATATTCTCCACCTGTTGGAGTATCCAAACAACCGATCATATTCATCAGTGTGGATTTTCCTGAACCCGAAGGTCCCATAATAGCTATGTATTCGTTTTCAAGAACATCAAATGTTACGCCGTTAAGAGCCCTTACTTCCGTCTCACCCATTTGATAAAATCTGGTGAGGTCTTTGATCTGAATTATTGGTCTGTTTGCCATTCTTAGCTATTAATTTACGGATGCAAAAGTTGAGCTGTTGTTATCAACCTTTACCTTTTCCCCATTTGTTAAGTTTTTTGAAAGAGTTCTATAGCTTCCTATCACAATTTCATCTCCTGCATTTACACCGGAAAGAATTTGAGTGTGCGTATTATCACTAATTCCTGTTTCTACCTCGTATCGCACTGCAATTCCCTCTTCAACAATAAAAACTACCTTTCTGATATCTTCTTTTTTAATGATAAGATTATCATCCACTTCTTCAGACGATCGCTCTTCGGCATTAGTTGTATCCTCTGCTTTAGATTTCCTGTCTTTTTTATCTTTAGCGAAATCTCTTACAGTAACAGCTTGTATTGGTACTGAAACTACATTCTTAGCTGTTTTTGTTTCAATATCTACAGTAGCAGACATTCCTGGTTTAAAGTTGGGTGAAAAATTTTCTTCAGGATTTTCAGAAGTTTCTGATTGAACCAATACCGCACCTGTCATATTAAGATTATGCGGAGTTATGATTCTAACCTTAACCTGGTAATTAGTCACTTGCTCATTAGATCCTGCTCCTGTAATTCTTGCAGAGTTAGCAATTTCTGTAACAATGCCATTAAATCTTCTCTCAGGATATGCATCTACTTCTATTCTTGTAGTATCAAGTGCAGAGATATTTACAATATCATTTTCATTTACTTCTACTAGAACTTCCATTTTATCTAGCAAAGAAACTCTCATCATTTCGGTGCCTGCCATTTGGGAGTTTCCAAGAACTCTTTCACCGAATTCAACAGCAAGTCCGGTAACTGTTCCATCCTGAGGAGCGCGAATAACCGTTTGCTCCAATTCTTCTTCAGCCTTTCGAAGTTGTGCTTCTGCACTTTGAATTTGATACTGAGATGCTTTTAAGCTTGCTTTTTGAGAATCATAATTTGATTTGGTTTGAATGAAATCCAACTCAGAGATAATATCTTTCTCATATAATTCTTTATTTTTCAAATGTGCAGCTTCAGCCTGTATTAAGCTGGCTCTTGCTTGTTCCAATCTTGCTTTTTGAGTAAGTAAAGCTGCATTAAGGTCATCAATTCTTGCTTTAAAGATATCCGGCTTTAACCGTACAAGAAGATCTCCTTTTCTTACAAAGTCGCCTTCGTTTACAGCCAATTCAATGATCTCTCCCGAAACATCTGGTCTGATGATAACTTCTACTTCCGGTTGAATCTTACCTGAAGCGGAAACCAGCTGGGTTATAGTTTTAAGTTTCGCTTTCTCAGTTTCAACTGAAACACCTTCCTCGGCTCCTCCAATAATTCCTGCTGCTCTTAATCCAAAGCCTGCTCCAACTAATACTATTAAAAATATTCCGAAGAAAAGAAGTGTTTTCCCTGCTGATGAACCTTTTTTTGCCATTATCTCTACTTTATTATTTGTTTAATTAAATCCGATATCGGAGCCAGAAAGCTTTCCTACATAATAGTCCAGAAGTTTTTCCTGAAATATTAAATTGTATAGTGCACTTGTTCTAGATGATTGAGCATTGAAATACTGTGTTTGCGCCTGACTCAACTCAATTAATGTGCTAGCTCCAACATTATAACGCTCTTGTTGTGTTTCGAACGCTTTTTCAGAAGCAACAAGCGACTTTTCTGCAGCTACTAATTGTGCGGAATAAGAGCTGTAATCGTTTAATGCCTGCGTGATTTCCTGAATTACTTGAAGCTGAGTGTTTTGTAAACCCAATTCAGCATTTTTTAGACTTACTTGTGCTGACTGTATTTGAGTCATTCTATTCCAGTTATTAAAAATTGGAAGGTTTAATGAAAGCCCAAAAGATTTATTCACACGTTGATCAAAAAACTGATCGTTAAAACTTGCAGTTCCTCCGGTTCTTGGGTCTCTTGCTTGATCACTATAACTGGATGATATACTAGCGCTGGCACTTAAAGTTGGAAATAAACTGCTTTTAGCTATTTGTAGCTGATAGCGTAGCGACTCGATGTTAAATTCCGTACTTCTGACATCTGAACGATTTATCAAAGCTTCTTCAACCAATGAGTTTACATTCTTACCCACCAAAGTTGAGTTCTTAGCACTTTCGGGGTCGAAATCAGGAACAGCAAATTCATACTCAACAAGTGGGTCTATTTGCAGTGATCTCACTAGTTGTAACCTGGATAATTTTAAAGCATTGTCTCTTTGAGTGATAGTAAGTTCATCCTGAGCAACAGCGGCTTCCTGATTATACAAATCTACATTTGGACGAGAACCAACTTCAACTTGAGCTTTCGTTTGCTCTAATAATTTCTTAGAAGTTTCCAGGCTTTCTTTAGCGTCTTCTAACTGTTGCTTATTTAAAAGTACCGTTAAAAAACGAGTAGCCGTTTCAAAAATGATGTTTTCTTTGGCACGCTTTAAATTTTCTTCGCTGGAATTCTTATTTGCTTCGCTGGATCTAAGCGTTAAGATATTATTGAACCCATTAAAAATTGGCAAACTGGCACTTAACCGAGCATTCCCACCTGACGATGTAATATCTGTAAACGAAAGAGTTTCCTGCACAAATTGTTGACCTGTTTGTGTAGAATATCCTGCACTAGAGCTAATTCCAGGTAAAAAATCAGCTTTCTCACTTGTAATTCGATACTCAGCAAGGTCTAAATTATTTTCTGCTTGTTTAAGCTGATAATTGTTTTCCAAAGCAAGTTCAATTGCTTCGTTTAGGGTAATTACTCTTTTTTGTTGTGCTATAATGGATGTGCTGATAAAAAGCACAGAAAATGCCGCTAAAAGAAAAAGTTTTTTCATTGAAATATTCTTTTTGTGTTTATGATTCGCTTTCACGAATTGATAGATATATAGTTTCAGTTTGAAGATATTTTTCTATAGAAATTAAAAATATCTCTCAAGGTTAGACGATAATTAACCTTATTTCTCTCGGGAATTTATTTTACTCTCTATAAGTTCACTAAGCATTGATAAGCCTTTCTTTGTTAGTGCTTTTTTTACTTCGGATGCTATTAAAGAACCTGAACCACCCGATACTCCTGAAGATCTTGGTTTACCAATCAGGAAGCCTACCAATAAGGATGCCCCAAGTACATAGAGTGGATATTTTCTTATAATTGTTTTCGGGTCAAGGTTTTCAGCTACTTCTTCTTTCACTCCATCAATCGACTTGTCAATTCCTTCCTGAATCCGTACAAGTTCGTTTTCAAGCTCCACTTTCTTTTTTTCAATTTCTGATACTCTTGAACTGCTCATTTTACGCTTCCCTGTTTTTAGTTTCTTCAAGAAATTTAATTTCTTCTGTATCTTTCTTAGCGTCTAAAGCTTCAATTACCTCATGCATAATCTGAGATTGAATTTTCCTGGATATATTTTTTGGCTTAGACATTATAAGGATCAATCCTACTAAAAATAAAAACCCACCAATAATTCCAAAACCAGCAGGCATGCTATTTAAAAGTTCTCCTAAATAAAATCCAAGGGCAATCAAACCAAATAACAATCCTGTTCCCAGAATTATCATGTTAAAAGTATGTTGGATCATATCCCCTAACAAGAGTGTACCTTTCTCACTCAGGTTTAGGATCAAAAGCTCGATCCGAGTCTCAACATAATCTTTGAACTCGTTCGATACTTGTTTAATTCGTTGGCCTAATTGATCCATAAGTTAGTCTTCATCTCCATTAAGAGCTTTCCCAATTAAAAATCCAAATACTAAACCTATTGCTACACTTTTAATAGGATGTTTTCGTACGGTATCTTCGGCTATATTTTTCAAATCCTGAACTTTTTGCTGAAACTCTTCCTCTTCAATAAGCAGCCTTCCTTTTTCCAATGCTAAATCCAGCTTATCTGTTACAGTTTTAACTATTTCATCATTCATAGATCGTGCCCTTTTTCTTATAAGATAGTAAATAGGAATGGAAGCTTAAATCATTCCTTTAAAAAAGTTTATTCGTAGCGTAAACTTTCTATAGGATCTAACTTTGAAGCTTTAAAAGCCGGGTAAACACCAAAGATCAAACCCACTGCTAACATCCCAAAAAAGCTTAGAAGTATAGATGAGATTGGAATAACAGCTTCAGTATCAATTAAAATAGCCATAATATTACCTGCAGCTACTCCAAAAATAAGCCCAATTATTCCTCCCAATTGACAGATAAAAACGGCTTCCATCAAAAACTGATTAACTATTGCTTTTCTTGTAGCTCCAACTGCTTTTCTAACTCCGATCTCTCTTGTTCTCTCAGTAACAGAAACTAACATTATATTCATAACTCCGATTCCGGCTCCAAGTAAAGTTATAAAACCTACCGCAAAACCTGCGAAATATAGTATATAAGTAAATTGATCGAATGTTCCGGTTAAAGAATCATTGGTTATAACTTCAAAATCATTTTCATCTCCCGGGTTTACTTTCCTAATAACCCTCATTATCCCCGTAACTTCATCAATGGTTTCTTGAATCATTGTGATTTCCGGTGCTCGTAATTGTATTCCTATCCCTCTGTTTCCACCGTATGCATTAATACCCGCTGTGTAAGGAATTACCACCATGTTATCAAACGATTGTCCGAATATCTGTCCTTTCTTTTCCAGAACAGCAATTACTGTATAAGGTCTTCCGTCAATTCTTATTGTTTTCTGAAGTGGATATTCTGTTTTAAAAATTTCGTTCTGAACATCTTTTCCAATAATGGCTACTTGTCTTGCGTACTGAATATCTTCTTCGTTGAAATTTCTACCATCTTCGATCTCGTATGCATTATTTGCGAAGTACTCATTATTTCCACCTCTTATCATTACGTTAGGATCGGTCTCGTTATCCTTATAAGTAACTTTAGTAAAACTGAAGCTAGTTGCGGGAGTCATTCCTTCTCCAATTTCCATTCGCTCTTCTAACGCTTCCGCATCACCAAATTTGATATTCTTTCTATTTCTTAAACTTGCATCTCTTGGTCCCATTTGAACAGCGGGATTCTTTTGAACTGTAATTACATCGCTCCCAAGAATGCTCATAGTGTTATTAAAGAAATTATCTAAAACTGCTACAGCTGTTGTAGATACTATTACTGAAAAAACACCTATCACTAAAGCTAAGAGTGTTAGGAAAGATCTTATTTTATTTGCTCTTAATGAGCCTGACGCTTGCGAAAAAGTTTCTTTAAAATTCATTATTCAAACCTAAGTGATTCAATGGGATCCGATTTTGCTGCTCTGTATGCCGGTATAAATCCAAAAACCACACCAACCATTGTACAAATAAAGAATGCAAAACCAATCACTCCGAAATTCATAGTTGCTGTAAATGCCTTATCAATAAAAAATGTAGCGATAGCAGCTAATCCAACTCCTATTACTCCACCTGTCACACAAATCGCAACTGCTTCAATTAAAAACTGGCTTAAGATCTCCCACGACTTAGCACCCACTGCTTTTCTAATTCCAATTTCTTTAGTACGCTCTCTCACCGATACAAACATTATATTCATTACACCAATCCCTCCTATTAATAGAGATAATGCTACCAGTCCAAATCCAACGGCATATAGGCCGTTTTTAAAACCTTCCAGGAGTTCTTTAAATGCTTCCGGTTTATTAATAGCAAAGTCGTTTTCTTCTGCAGCATCTAATTGCCGTGCCTGACGCATAAGCCCTTCAATCTCAAACTCTCCTTCTACTAAAGCATCTTCATTTGGAAATTTCACTCCCAATTGTATCCCTCTTCTTAACCCATAAACCTCACTATATGCATAAATAGGAATCAGTGCTACATTATCTGCATCTCCTAATCCTAAAAAACTACCTTGTTTCTCCAGAACACCAATAACGTTAAATCTCTGCCCTCCAATTCTGATCTGTTTTCCCAAAGCCTCTTGCTCTTCAAAGAGTGCTGTTTTCAGAGAAGCTCCTATTACCACAACATTTACAGCTGTTCTGACTTCTTCCTGAGTATACATTCTTCCTTCAGAAATATCTAATCCCTGAACCTCAAGATGATTCGCTGTTGTTCCACTTAATTGTACTCTCTCTGCATTTTTATCTTTGTACCTAATGTTGACATTAGCATTTGCGGAAGCTGAGATATCTGAAGCATACTTACTTCTTTCCGTTAAAAAATCAACATAGTCAATTTGCATTTCCTTACGCCCGGCAATTTCCCACCAATCCTGATCATCATCCCATGGCCGTTTGTCTACGTAAATTACATTGGTACCCAACATAGCCATACTGCTATCAAAAGTTTCATCCATTCCGGTCGTTACTGCATCAACCACAGAAACCATCGTAATTCCGATGATAATACATAATGCAGTCAGAAAAGAACGAGTTTTGTTAATACTCAGTGCCAGAAAAGCGATCTTTATCCCTTCTGTTAAGCTATTTATAAATCTCATAAGATAATTTGGTATAATTGAGAGATTGCTACGTGCAAAATCAGAATACGTTGCACTAACTTAAGAATTAATTTTTGGTTGAATATCTAATTTTATGAAACTAGACGTATTAGTATTTGCTGCTCATCCTGATGATGCAGAATTGAACATTGGCGGAACCATTTGTGCATTGATTAAACAAAACCTAAAAGTTGGAGTAATAGATCTAACTAAAGGTGAAATGGGAACAAGAGGAACTGTTGAAACCCGTAAAAAGGAAGCTCATAATGCATCTGTAGCCTTAGGTCTTCACTACAGAAAAAATTTAGATCTTGGAGATTCAAAACTTGATAATACCAGAGCAAACCAACTCAAAATAATTACTGAAGTAAGGAATAGCCAACCTGACGTTTGTATAACAGGAGCACCTCACGACCGACATCCTGATCATGGAAAGGCAACTCAATTGGTTCTTGATTCATTATTTTATTCCGGATTACAAAAAATTGATTCTGGGGGACAACAACCTTGGAGACCCGAACATATTTTACATTACATGCAGGATCGCCCCTTTGAACCTGATTTTGTTTTTGACATTTCTGAAACCTGGGAACAAAAGAAAAAATCTTTGCTGGCATTCGAAACTCAGTTCAATGTTTCCGAGGCCGGAGAAGAACCCGAAACTTATATCTCTACTCCATCCTATTTCAAACAGCTTGAATCAAGAGCCAGATATTTTGGTCACTTAGCGGGATTTGAATTCGGCGAACCTCTGAAATATCATAATGGTCCTGCTCCTTTATCTTCATTTGATGAATTCTTTAGTAATAAAGCTAACAGCTAATGCTTAGCAAAAACGAACAAAAAATTCACCGGAGTACAATTTTTCGTCACTTAGATGGAATTGGAACAGCTCCTTCCGCTTTGATCCTTTTTAAAAAAGGGATTCTTGATTATCTGATAAAAAATGGAGAAGCATCACTATCTGATATCACTGAGAATTTCGAAGCCAATGAAGGATATTTGAATGTTGCTCTCAGAATACTCGCTTCACAAGGTTGGTTAGTTCAGAATATTGAAAACAGTACTGATAAAATTACTTATTCTGTAACCCATAAGACTGAACTTGCTTGTAAATATATACCCCTTTATGAAGACGCGGTAGAGCTGATCAATTATTACGAAGGACTTCATCCCAAAAACTTCGGTGATGTACCCTTATCCAAAATGGGGAAAGCTTTCTCCGGCTATCAGGAAAGTTATGGTATAGATCAAAGCGTAAAAGGTATTGAAAAAGAGGTACAGCAACAGATTTTAAAACACATTGAAGGAGTTCTTTTAGGTCCCGTCATTGTTTTTTTGGGGATGAGTGGGATGTTTCACAAATATTTTATGGAAGCAAACTTCCGACCCGAAGAATTCCATGAAGAACCGGAAAGATTCAAGAAAATCCTTGACATGTTGCGTTATTTGGGATGGTTCAAGGAAAAAAATGGAACATATCAATTTACTGATATTGGACTGTTTTTCGCAAAAAGAGCCAGTGCATACGGTGTTACCGTTTCTTACCTGCCTATGTTCAGAAATATTGAAGAACTCATTTTCGGAGACCCGGAAAAAATAAGAGATACAAAGCCCGGTGAACCTGAGAAACATGTGGATCGTGAGATGAATGTTTGGGGCAGCGGAGGAGCACATTCCTCTTATTTTAAAGTTGTGGATGAAATTATAATTGAGATTTTTAATCAACCAATTACTGAACAACCCAAGGGTGTGCTCGACATGGGATGTGGTAACGGAGCATTTATTCAACATTTATTCGATGTAATTGAAAAGCACACGTTAAGGGGAAAATTGCTGGATGAGCACCCGTTGATACTTGTGGGGTCAGATTACAACGAAGCAGCTTTAAAGATCACAAAAGCCAATCTCATTCAAGCTGATATATGGGCAAAAGTTATCTGGGGAGATATTGGAAAACCTGATCTGCTTGCCAAAGAATTGATCGAAAACTACGATGTTGATCTTAAAGACCTTTTGAACGTAAGAACTTTTTTAGATCACAACAGAATATTTGAACAACCTTCGTTTACTACCAAAGACAGAGTAAGTGAATCTACGGGTGCGTTTGCATTTCGGGGAGAACGCATAAGCAACAACACAATTGAAGATTCTTTACTCGAGCATTTCAAAAAATGGGAGCCTTACATTAAAAAGTTTGGCTTACTGGTTATTGAACTTCATACTGTTCCCCCAAATATAACAGCTAATAATCTAGGCAAGACCGCAGCAACAGCGTACGATGCCACTCATGGTTTTTCTGATCAATATATAGTTGAAGTTGAAGTGTTCAACACAATTATAAAAGAGGCAGGTTTGGTTGCTAATAACAAACTTTGTCGAAAATTCCCAGATACTGATTATGCTACGGTAACCATAAATTTATTACAAGGTAAAAACACCACACTTATTTGAAATGCTGATCTATCTGAGTTTGTAAAAACTGAACCATATCGGCATTACCTGCAATTATACTTTTTCCGAATAACCAGTCTTCTCCATTATTCCAATCTGTTACCAACCCACCGGCTTCTTGAATGATCAATGCTCCGGCTGCTACATCCCACGGACTCAGTCCATATTCAAAAAAGCCGTCAAATCTTCCTGATGCTACACAGCACAAATCATAAGAAGCAGCTCCTGGTCTTCTGATTCCATGTGTATTTTGCATCAAATTGCGTAATAAGTTCAAGTATTTGTCAACATCTTTGAAGGCTGTGTATGGAAATCCTGTGCCTATCAAAGATGTTGATGGATCAGATGTTTTTGAAACTCTTATTTCTTTTCCATCAAGAAAAGCCCCTTCTCCTGCTATTGCCCAAAACAGTTCGCCTTTTGCAACTTCTTTAATCAATCCAACTTTTGGAACACCATCTACCCACAAAGCAATAGAAATACAATAAACAGGAAAACCATGTGCAAAATTAGTGGTTCCGTCGATCGGATCTATGATCCAAACCCTTCCATCCGGCAATTTGGTTTTTGTATTGGATTCTTCAGCTAAAAACTCATCCACTGGAAATGCTTTCTTTATTGTACTGATGATTTCTTTTTCTGAAGCCACGTCTGCTTCTGTTACCAGATCATTTTTTCCCTTCAGTCTTACACTAAATGACTCCGAAGTAGAATAATTACGTATAATTTCAGAAGCTTTTTCCGCTGCTTCTTTAGCTACTTTTAGATCTTCAGAATAATTATATACCACAGAATATATTGTTTAGGGATTTACAAATTGAGTTCTTTAAACTAAGTGAAATTTTAGAGATATTTGAGCTAATCATTTCACAAAAAAATAACCCAATGATCATACCCTTAGCCAGCGATCATGCAGGATATCATGGTAAAGAAACTGTTAAAAAAATATTAGAGGAAATGGGACATACTCCTGTTGATTTTGGAACTCATTCTGAAGACTCTGTTGATTATCCAGATTTTGCAGTTCAGGTAGCTAAAAGAGTTAATGACGGTGAATATGATCAGGGAATATTGGTATGCGGAAGCGGACAGGGCGTTTGCATGACAGCAAATAAATACCCAAAAGTTAGAGCTGGTTTGGTTTATTCAAACAACTCTGCACAAATGACCCGCTTACATAATAATGCAAATATAATGTGTTTACCCGGACGCGAGCTAAGCGAAGACCAACTTAAAGAAATTGTAACAACTTGGTTAGAAACCAAGTTTGAAGGCGGGCGACATGAACGTCGTGTAAATAAAATTGAAACCCTTACGCAAAAGTAACTCCCGAATGAAATCATTAAAACAGCAAGATCCCGCAGTCTTTGAGCAACTCGAAAAAGAAACGAACAGGCAAAATTTTAATCTCGAACTAATCGCCTCAGAAAACTTTGCTTCTAAAGCAGTAATGGAAGCATCAGGCAGTGTTTTAACCAATAAATATGCCGAAGGTTATCCAGGAAAGAGATACTACGGCGGTTGCGAATATGCCGATGTTGTAGAAGATATTGCCCGAGATAGAGCGAAAGAGCTATTTAATGCAGAATGGGTTAACGTTCAACCTCACTCTGGAGCAACTGCTAACGCAGCTGTTTATCTTGCTTTCATGAAACCAGGTGACACTTTACTAGGATTTGATCTTTCTCATGGTGGACACCTCACACATGGATCTCATGTAAATTTCTCAGGCATTTATTTTAAGCCTGAATTTTACGGCGTTGAAAAAGAAACCGGTAGACTTGATTACAATAAAATCCGTGAAAAAGCTAAAGCCGTAAAACCAAAAATGATCTCAATTGGTGCCTCTGCTTATTCCAGAGATTATGATTACGAAGCTTTCAGAAGCATTGCTGATGAAGTAGGAGCTTTTCTGTGGATGGATATGGCTCACACAGCCGGGTTGATCGCCACCGGAAATTTAAAAAATCCTCTACCTCATGCACATGTTGTTACTACAACAACTCATAAAACCTTACGCGGACCAAGAGGTGGAATGATCTTGATCGGTAAGGATGGGGAAAACGAACTAGGAGTTATTGCACCTAAATCAGGAAGAGTAAAAAACTGGAGCGAAGTGTTGGATTCTGCTGTTTTCCCCGGAACGCAAGGTGGACCTTTGATGCATATCATTGCTGCCAAAGCAGTGGCTTATGGTGAAGCTTTAAATGAGGATTTCAAAGATTACCAGACACAGGTACAAAAGAATGCATCCGCAATGTCGGCACAATTCGTGGAAATGGGCTATGAAATCGTAAGTGGTGGAACTGATAATCATTTAATTCTTATTGATCTAAGAAATAAGGGAGTAACCGGAAAAATAGCTGAAGAAGCCCTAGGTAAAGCGGCTATTACAGTGAACAAAAATATGGTTCCATTTGATACTGAAAGTCCCTTTGTAACTTCCGGAATCAGAATTGGTTCTCCGGCTATGACCACCCGTGGATTTAAAGAAGAAGAATTCAGACAAGTGGCTATCTTAATAGACAAAGTGATACAAAATCCAAACGATGAATCTGTTCATGCATCAGTAACAAATGAAGTAAAATCGCTTTGTGAAAATTTCCCGCTTTATGATTTTGTAACGGTTTAAGAGACAGATTTGGCTGAACGACAAATAATGCAAAAAAATCTTCCGAAAGCCCCTAAGGTTGAGGATCGCACCAAAGAAATGTCATTTCTGGAGCATTTGGAAGAACTTCGCTGGAGAATCATTAAAGGGATGGCCGGCGTTCTCTTTGGTGTAATTATAGCTTTCTTTTTCTCTGATTTTTTTGTGAATGATGTCTTATTAGGTCCTACAAAGTCCACATTCTTTATGTATGATCTGATCCGTATTGACGCCATTGATCTTACCTTACAGAGTAGAAGACTCCCTGGTCAGTTTTTTACTTTTTGGGGAGTACTTTTTGTAGTTGGGTTTGTAATCGGCTCTCCCGTTTTCTTTTACCAGATATGGTCATTTATTGAACCCGCGTTTGAAGTAACCACTAAACGCAAAACTATACTAACTGCATTCTTTATAACACTGTTTTTTGGTATCGGTATTTCTTTTGGATATCTCATACTTGTACCGTTTGCACTTCAATTTTTTACTCAATTTCAGATCTCAGAAGTAATAAGAAATGATTTTGATATTAACGCTTATTTCAGTTCACTCACAACTTGGGTAATTTCCTGTGGTATGATCTTTCAAATACCAATAATAAGTTATTCTTTAAGTAAGATTGGATTACTTACCCCCGATTTGCTTAGAAAATTCAGAAGGCATGCTGTAGTTGCAAGTTTGATATTAGCTGCATTCCTGACTCCTCCTGACCCTGTTTCTCAAATCTTAATTGGTATACCGCTTTTGTTACTATATGAATTTTCAATCATGATAAGTCGGTTTGCCGTTAAACAAAGAAAGAAAAAATTAGAAAAAGCATTTTCCGATGATGAGGATTAACCTTTTTTAAGTTTCTTACTAATAATCCTTTTATCTTTTGATGTACTAAAAATCACATTTCTGTGTTATACAGTACGAAATTAAAATCAAACACACTTACTTACACTTTTGAATCTTAGAAACACTTTTTTCGGCATAATCCTTTTATCATTTATTACTTCATGTGGCGGTGACGATCCCTTTTTATTTCAAGACGATTTTTCTACGGTTCCCGAACAATTTTCTACTTCCGGAGTTACTCCAGATACTACAGAAACCGGTTTAATTTTTTATGAATTAGAAGTAGGCACTAGTTTAGATAGTGTAACAATTCGTGATGTAGTTGCGGTTTACTACACCGGCAGAACTACTGATAACGAAGTTTTTGATAGTTCTTACAAGAATGGCCGTACCGATCCAACTAACTTTGAAGTAGCAAATCCTTCTCTTGTCGATGGTTTTTCGGAAGGTTTATTAGGTATGAAAGAAGGCGGAAGAAGAGTTTTGGTTATTCCCCCTGAACTGGGTTATGCAGGAACAAGTAATAGCTTAAGAGAAGATACTTTGGTATTTGATGTTGAATTAGGTACGATCTTCTTTTAAATATCTTCTGGAAATTCTGTTGTTCAAACTTGTTGTAACCTCATAAGGTATGGTTTGAAGTACTTTAGCCCATTTCTTGGGGCTAAGTTCATCTCCCCTGAAAAGATAAACCATATCTCCTCTCTTGAATGAATTGTGAGGAGAATATACTCCGAAATAATCCATACTTATTCGGCCTACTTGTTGAATCATTTCTCCATTTATCAGAACATTAAATTTACCACCTAACAATCTTTGAATACCATCGGAATATCCAATCGGTATTGTTCCTACAATTCCATCCTCAGGTGCTTTCCAAGTTTCCCCATAACCTACCGGATCTCCTTTCTTAACGGATCTGGTTTGCATAACATAAGATTTCCATTCTATAATAGGTGTAAGGTCTGAAGATTCAGATTCACCAGCCATATATCCATACAAGCACACTCCGGGTCTTACTGCATCGAATTGAATATCAAGATCCTGATAATAGAAGATAGCCCCTGTATTAGCAGTGTGCTTTATCAGATGATCAGGAAATTGTTTGATGATAGAATTAAATCGTGCCAACTGCTTTAGAACACTCTCATTTTCCGGTTCATCTGCTGATGAAAAATGAGTATAAATACCTGTGCAATTAAGAGTATTATATGTTTTGAATAAACTCAGTGTTGATTCAATATCTTCCAATGAGATTCCCAATCTTCTCATTCCTGTGTCAAAATTGAGATGGTAATCTGTTCCTTCTTTCAAAATTTCAAATGTCGAAATATCTGAAACAGTAGCAGTAATACTATATTCCAGATATTTTTCAGCATCTTCTTTTTCCGGAACTTCAAATACAAGTATTGGGAGTTCTATTCCGTTCTCTCGAAGTTCTATCGCTTCTGGTAATGTAGCTACACACAACCAATCTACTTGTGTTGATAAATGCTTTGCTATAGGAACTGCTCCATGACCATAAGCATTATCCTTAATCACTGCCATTATTTTAATCTCAGGCTTTAACCTTCTCTTTATGGCTTCAACATTACTATCTAATTTTGATAGATCAACAATAATTTCTGATCTCAACTATTCACTCCTTTAAAACCACTTCTTTTTGTGTTTATTTAATATCACTGTAGCTGCATTTAATCCTGCTGCTCCAAAAACCCCTCCTCCCGGATGACATGAAGCACTGGATAAATACAGATTCTCGATCGGTGTTTCATATTGGCTCATTTCAGGAATTGGGCGAAACATAAACATCTGATCAAAACTCATTTCAACATGCATTACATTTCCGCGAAGCAAACCGTGTTTACGTTCAATATCCAACGGAGACTGAATATACCAATCTATGAGTTTATCTTTCATATTGGGAGCGTAATCTACTACAACATCGTAAATTTTTTGGGCCTCTTTTTCTCTGATGTCATCCCAGTTCATCCCGTTTGCAAGTTCATAAGGATGCCACTGAGCCCACACAAACATAGTGTGGTTACCATCGATAGCTACATCTGGATCAATAGCAGAAAATGTCATTGCTAATGCAGCTGGTTTTTCCGGTGGAAACCCTTTGGTGTAATCACCAATTGCATTTTTCATGTATTGTACTGATGGAGCCAACAACTGAATTCCATTGTGAATGTATGGATCTTCAGGAGCGGCAATGTATTGAGGCAGTTCTTTTACAGCGCAACGAATCACCATCCCAAAACCATTACCAACGTGAATATTTTTTACTTTTTGAAATAGAGAATCATCCAGATGATCCCGCCCGACCATTTTCATCATGGTTGTTTGCACATGTGCGTTAGAGACTATGATCTCTGCTCTGAATTCCTCTCCGCTTTCTGTTCTGGCACCAAATGCTTTGCCATTTTCAATCAGGACCTTTTCTACAGGATGGTCTGATTTTACTTCTCCGCCATGTGTTTCAATGAAATTTTTCATAGCCTGAGTGAGCATCCCACTCCCTCCTCTTGGATGTTTGGCTCCGCTTTCATGAAGCATGGATTGCCATCCCACAAAATCCCCTGTAGCAGAATGATCAGGCAACGGACCAGATTGAGCCGCAAACCAAAGTAAAGCGGCCTTCATGTACGGATTTTCAAATGAGTCCTCTACTACTTTTCCATAGCTGGATAATATCTTTTGCAATCCCGAAACCTGTTCTCCTTTTTTGAACATTGCACCATCTTTGATCTGATTGAGTGCCATTTCTGCAAAAATATTCTTTGTAGAAGGTGGTGTTGTAAAGATCTTAAGAACCCCTTTGTTGATCTTCCCCCAAAATTCCACAAACTCTTTATAGTTCTTAACGTCTTCAGGAGCTACTTTAGAAATAGATTCTAACGTTCTGTCCAGATCTTTAAAAAAATGAATAACGCCTTTTCCTGTTGGCACCGGATACGACATGATCGGGTCCATTTCAATATACTCGAGTCCATATTTTTCAAGTTCTAGATCTTCAATAATGCCCGTTTGATGGATCATAATATGAACAGAAGATCCTACATCCATCCTGAAACCATTAGGATTTTCACCCGACTTAAACATCGTTTCTGTACGAACTGCCCCACCTATTGTGCCACACTTTTCCAGAACTAAAACTTTTTTTCCTGCCTTAGCTAAATAACATCCGGTGGTAAGTCCATTATGCCCAGAACCAATAATTATTGCATCGTATTTATTCATACTCCAAAGATAAAATGAATTGATTGAAACCAAAGATTTATTAAGTTGTTTCTGTATAATTTTAGTTCCATAGTACTACATGAAAATCGGAAAATTCGAAATAGAGCATTTAAGTGAAGGTATTTTCGAGGCCTTTGAAGATGGGTCATTTCAAAAGGTGGATTCTGAAACCATTACAGGATCGTTTGAAGATAGTTATGGCACAAATCTTACAGCTAAGATTGGTATCGATCCAATTTTAATCAAAACAGGCAAACAAAATATTTTAGTAGACACAGGATTAGGTTGGGGGCTTGATTCTAAAAGTTCTTATCTGAATACTTCGAATTTAAAAACCAATTTGGATATTTTTGGTATAACACCAGAAGATATTACACATGTAGTTCTAACTCATTTACACTTTGATCATGCCGGAGGTTCAACTTATGTTGATGACTCCACAAGTACTCAACCTACCTTACCATATGCTAATTACTTTGTGCAAAAAAAAGAATGGGCATTTGCTTTACAACAAGTAGCACAAGATCAGCTTCAAAAAGGTGGACATTATAATCTCGATGAATTCTACAAACTGGCAGCGGAAGAAAGGTTAGTATATATTGTGGATGCTCATTTTGAACTTGCTCCCGGAATTGAGCTTATAAGAACCGGAGGACATACCCCTGGTCATCAAATAGTTAAAATTCACAGTGAAAGTGAAACAGCCTACATTCTTGGTGATCTTGTTCCTAATGAGAACCATTTGAATTACTATGCCATGAAGCAAATGGATGTAGAACCTCTTCAATCCAAGAAAGTGAAAACACTTTTACTTAGAAGAGCTTATGAAGAAAATGCAATATTACTCTTTTATCACTCAATTCATGCTAAAGCTGGTCGACTATTGAAAGATGTGGACCGAAAATACATACTCGAAGATGTCAGATAAGTTTACAGAGTTCCATAGATCATGAATAAAAGAAATCGCGTTTTTATTGCAACAAGTTTGGATGGCTACATAGCAGACAAAAATCATGGTATTGAGTGGTTAGAAACCTTCCCCATTCCCAAAAATATAGATATGGGATATACCGCATTTACCTCTGAAATTGATGCATTGGTAATGGGCAGAAACTCATTCGAAAAAGTCCTTAGTTTTGACATCGACTGGCCATATGATAAACCTGTGTTTGTTCTAAGCAATACGTTAACTGAAATACCAGTAGGTTTAAATGAACAAGTATATTTTTTAAAAGGAACATTAGAAGAAATTCTTAAACAAATTCACTCAAAAGGTTATTACAACCTTTATATTGATGGTGGGATCACTATTCAAAACTTCTTAAAAAATGATCTTATTGACGAAATGATCATAACAATTATTCCGGTTATTTTAGGTGATGGTGTACCATTATTTTCTAAAATGTCTACCCAGTTGAAGTTTGAATGTATCGAATCAAAACTTTTTCTGGACAAGATTGTTCAAAATCATTTTGTTAGATCAAAAGATTAAAAACACCTGATTTCTATATCACTAATTCCCTATTATTGATATATGAAAAAACCATTTTCAATAGCTATACACGGTGGCGCCGGAACTATTCACAAAAGCCATATGAGCGCTAAGAAAGAAGCTGCATATAAAGCTGTTCTTACTTTAGCTCTTCAGCAAGGATATAATACTCTCTCTGAAGGAAATTCTGCATTAGACGCGGTTGAACTTGCCGTTTCAGCTTTGGAAAACTCTCCACTTTTTAACGCCGGAAAAGGTTCGGTTTTCACTCATGATGGAACTCATGAAATGGATGCTTCCATTATGGAAGGTAAAGGCCTTAAAGGTGGAGCTATAGCAGGAGTAAATGGGATAAAAAACCCAATCAGCTTAGCAAGAAAAGTCATGGAAGTGTCAGAGCATGTTTTCCTTGCCGGGACAGGAGCACTAGATTTTGCAAAGGAAAATCAATTCACTACCGAATCTGATGATTACTTTTATGATGAATTAAGATATCAACAATGGCAAGAAGCACTCGAAAACGATACAGTTCAACTTGATCATTCCCCGTTAAAAGAGAATAAATTTGGAACCGTAGGAGCAGTTGCGTTGGATCAATATGGTAATGTTGCTGCTGCAACTTCCACTGGTGGCATGACCAATAAGAAGTATGGTCGCATTGGTGACAGCCCAATTCTTGGTTCAGGAAATTACGCAAATAATAATACTTGCGCGGTCTCCTGCACAGGCAGTGGCGAGTTTTTTATTAGAGGAGTAGTTGCCTACGACGTAAGCTGTTTAATTGAATATAAAGGATATACTTTAGCTGAAGCTTGCAAAGAAGTAGTTCAGAACCGATTATTAAAAATTGGTGGAGATGGAGGCCTTATTGCAGTTGATCCTAATGGAAATACTTGCCTCGAGTTCAACACCGATGGCATGTATAGGGGAGTAAAGAAGAGTACAGGCGAAGAATTTATCGGAATTTATAAGTAGTTATAAAACTTAATCAAATATACTCTGCATCAATTGCACAAACGGTAAATTTTCTGTCTTCTATTGTAAATTCATCTCCATTCGCCAGTACATGAACTGTAAGATTTCCTAAACTGATAGGTGTACCTTCTGGAAGTATGCTATGGTTGTTATGTGTTAGGTTACTAGGATCAAAAATCAGAACCATTCCTGAACCAATCACTTTAAAACGATTCCTTTCTTCTATTACAATTCCAGTGTCTTCAGCTAGTCCTAGCCCAAGTAAATTTGGATGAATAGCCATTGCTTCTGCAATTCTCCCAAAACGCCCTCTGCGAATAAAATGAGTATCTATAACAAGTCCTTTAACCAAACCCAAACCTTTACCCATAAGAACAGCTCCTTTATTAAGCGATTCTTTACTACTTCCTCCGGCAATCATTTGCTCACTCATTGCCATCGCTCCGGCACTTGTTCCTGCAATTACAAATCGCTCGTTTTCATATCTGTGAACTAAAAGTTCATGAGCATCAGTTCCTGCAATAAATTTAGAAATCTTACTTTGATTCCCTCCCGAAAACATCACCGCATCAGCATTTTCAAGAATTTTGATAGTTTCTTTGGTAGAACTCTGAAGTCGATTTCTAATATCCAATACTCTCAGGTTTGAACAGCCTAACTGACTAAAGCCTTTTAAATAATTATCTGAAACTTCTTTTGGAATACTAGAAGCTGTCGGAATAATTACAATGTTGGCATCCGGGCCTCCTGCTTCTTTTACAACATGGCTTAGAATACTGTCCTCGATAAAATCCAACGTATAATTTTCGCTATGCTCTAACCCTTTGTCTTCATTTCCCCCAATTGGAATCAATACTCCCTTAGGCACCATAATTTGACTTTTCTTTTACTTTTTAAATTATTATCTCAGACAGATAAAGTTATCTTCAAATAAAGATAGTACACTCTTAATATAAACGCTTGTTTAATTCTTAGTATATGAAAATTCGCGAAATCAACGCCATGCGTGGACCAAATTACTGGTCTATTCGTCGTCACAAATTAATAGTCATGGTTTTGGACCTGGAAGAGCTGGAAGAAAAACCTACTAATAAAATTCCCGGATTTCGTGAACGGTTAGAATCGTTGCTTCCATCTATTTACACTCACCGTTGTTCCGTTGGTACTGAGGGTGGCTTTCTTCAACGTGTTGACGAGGGAACTTGGATGGGGCATGTTATCGAGCACATAGCACTTGAAATTCAAACGCTTGCCGGAATGGATACCGGGTTTGGTCGTACTCGTGGTTACGGAGAAGTAGGAGTTTATCACGTTGTGTTCTCATATATGGAAGAAAAAGTTGGAAGATTTGCTGCAAAAGCATCTGTAAAAATTGCGGAAGCTTTAATAGCCGGAGAAGATTATGATCTCGAATCTGATATTCAGTATATGCGTGAATTACGTGAAGGTGAGAGGTTGGGACCTTCAACAGGGAGTATTATTGAAGAAGCTGAATCTCGTGGAATTCCATGGATTAGACTTAATAAATATTCTCTTTGCCAATTAGGATACGGTAAAAATCAAAAGAGAATTCAAGCTACAGTGTCCAGTGAGACCAGCAGTATCGCAGTAGAATTGGCTTGCGACAAAGAAGACACTAAATTCATTCTCGAACAAGCCGAAGTTCCTGTTCCTAAAGGTGAAATTGTACGTACCGAAGCGGGTTTAAAAGATGCTGTTGAATATATCGGCTATCCATTAGTGATAAAACCCATAAATGGTAATCATGGGCGAGGTATTACAACAAACCTTAATAATTGGGAGGATACACTTGATGCATTTCATGCGGCTAAAGAGGTTTCTCGTTCAATAATTGTTGAGCGTTATATAGTTGGTGAAGATTACCGACTTCTTGTAATTGACTATAAGTTGGTAGCTGCTGCAAAGCGCACACCAGCAGGAGTTACTGGAGATGGAAAATCAACGATCAAAGAACTCATTGATATTATAAATTCAGACCCTCGCAGAGGTTATGGTCATGAAAAAGTATTGACACAAATAACCGTTGATGAGCTTACAAAAGGAATTCTTGAGCAGAATAACAGAACTTTGGAAACAGTTCTGCCTGAAGGCGAATGGATGGCGCTAAAAGATACTGCAAACTTGAGCACAGGCGGAACCTCAACCGATGTAACAGACATTGTACACCCTTATAATGTTTTTATGGCCGAGCGTATTTCAAAATTAATTGGCCTGGATATTTGTGGGATCGACATCATGACAACAGATATAAGCTCTCCCCTTCATGAAACAGGAGGTGCAATTTTAGAAGTCAATGCAGGTCCCGGATTCAGAATGCACTTAGCACCTTCTGAAGGATTGCCCCGAAATGTAGCCGGCAATGTAGTTGATATGTTATTTCCACCAGGTACAGAGTATAAAATTCCTATAGTTGCGATTACAGGAACCAATGGAAAGACCACAACAACCCGATTGGTTTCTCACATTATGAAAATGAAAGGTTATAAAGTTGGATATACAACTACGGATGGAGTTTACATTCAAAACCGTTTGATGATGAAAGGAGATTGTACTGGACCGGCAAGCGCGGAATTTGTACTTAAGGATCCTACTGTTGATTTTGCAGTGCTGGAATCAGCTAGAGGTGGTTTATTAAGAGCCGGCTTAGGTTTTAAATCTTGTGATGTTGCTATTGTCACAAACGTAGCACCGGATCATTTAGGTTTAAAAGGAATCAACACAATTGAGCAACTTGCCAGGGCTAAAGGCGTAATTCCCGAAACGGTACACGCTGGAGGATATGCGATTCTTAATGCTGACGATGATCTTGTATATGGAATGAGAAAAAGTGTTTCAGCCAATGTAGCTTTATTCTCTATGGATGAAAATAACCCGCGTGTTAAAGCCATCGCTAAAGTAGGTGGATTATCTGCAGTTTATGAAAATGGATATATCACAATTTGCAGAGGTGAATGGAAAATGAGAATCACAAAAGCCACCAATGTTCCCCTTACTTTTGGAGGAAAAGCCACTTTTATGATTCAAAATGTATTACCGGCTGCACTTACAGCTTATGTAAGAGGAGTTCCGCTTGAGGATATCAAAGTGGCTTTAGAATCATTCATTCCGTCTCCATCACAAACTCCCGGGAGATTAAACATGTTTGAATTTAAAAACTTCAATGTATTGTTGGATTATGCACACAATGCCGCCGGATTAAAAGCACTCAACAATATGCTACAACGAATGGAAGGAACCCCAAAGGTTGGAATCATCGCAGGGATTGGTGACCGCCGCGAGGAAGACAATACAGGAATTGGGGAAATTGCTGCCGAAATGTTTGATGAAATCATTATCAGGCAAGACAAACATTTACGAGGCAAAAAAGATACAGAGCTTATAGAAATGCTTTCTGAAGGAATTAAGAAAGTTGATCCAAAAAAGAAAGTCAAAATAATTCCTAAAGAAAGTGAAGCCATTGAACATGCAATCACAAATGCAAAAAAAGGAAGCTTAATTGTAATTTGTAGTGATGTAGTACCTGATGCTTTAGCTTTGGTAACTAAATACAAAGAAGAAGAGGCCAAAAATCTGTATGATTTTTCAAGGGATGATATTCCCAATCTTCAGAATTGATAAAGGAGTTATTTTTAGCTTTCAGGCAAGAACTACCTTATTCTTAATTACATAGTATAAAGAGTGTTAATCCATACTCTTTATACTATTTTCAAGGGGCATTTAACTATCCCTTTACTCCAGCCATTTCCATAATTTTATTCCATTCCTCTTCCCTAACCGGAGTAATGGATAGTCGAGACAACCTGAACAGTTCCATATTGTCCAGAGCTGATTCTTCTTTCATTGCTTCTCTGGTAACCGGGTGTTCAAATTTTTGAACAAATCTGACATCCACTAAATGCCATTTAGGATCTGATTCTTTGCTTTTTGGATCAAAATATTTAGCCTTTGGATCAAACTGAGTAGGATCAGGATAGGGTTCGCTTGCAACTTCCATGGTACCTACTATAGCCATTGGCTTTGCATTAGAGTGATAGAAAAAAACTTTATCACCTATTTTCATTTCGTCTCTCATATAATTACGAGCGGCATAATTGCGAATACCATCCCAAGGTTCTACACCTGCTTTCTCCATATCATCAATCCCGAATACATCCGGTTCTGATTTCATTAGCCAATACTTACGTTCGCTCATCACTTTCGAATTAAGGATTCAAAATTAAAGATGAAAAATAGGTTCAGTAACCCAATTTTTCATCTCTAATTTTTCATTTTGAATTATACTTCTCTACATACCACAAAACTGTGTCTCTCAGCATTCCATCAAAATCAGTAGAAGGCTCCCAACCCAGTTCATTTTTGATCTTAGAGGCGTCAATGGCATAGCGGAAATCATGACCTAGCCGATCGGTTACAAAACTGATAAGGTTCTTGTAATCACCATCCGGTCCGTTACCAACTTCTTCGTTCAATAAATCACAAAGTTTGTGAACCAGTTCAATATTTTTCCACTCGTTGTTTCCACCGATATTATATACTTCTCCGGCGTTTCCTTTTAAGAAAGCAGTTTCTAATGCCGAGCAATGATCAATCACATTCAACCAATCACGGACATTTTCACCCTTACCATATACAGGAATTGGATTGTGATTGATAGCGTTTCGGATTACAGTTGGGATCAGTTTCTCATCATGTTGATGCGGTCCATAGTTGTTAGAGCAATTAGTTGTCACCAAATTCATCCCATAGGTATGGAAATAAGCTCTTACAATCATGTCACTACTAGCCTTTGAAGCACTGTATGGAGAATTTGGAGCATAAGGAGTTTGCTCGGTAAAAAATCCATCATCTTCTAGTTCACCGTAAACCTCATCGGTTGAAACATGAACAAATCGATTATTCTTCCAGCTTTCTTCGTCTTCTTGCCAAAGTTGTCTACACTCTTCCAGAATATTGAAAGTCCCGACAACATTGGATAAAATAAAAGGTTCCGGTCCCGAAATAGAATTATCAACATGAGATTCTGCCGCCAAATGAAACACACCATCCGGCTGAAAAGTCTTGACAATATCTTTTACTTCATCCCGATCAACTAAATCAATTTTTTTAAAATAATAGCGCTCAGAATCCCTCAAAGGTTTTAAATAACCAGTATCTGAAGCATATGTAAGTTTATCGATATTCATAATAGTCCAGTCCGGGTGATCCTTGAATAATTTCAATATCAAATTAGAACCTATAAACCCTGCGCCGCCGGTTACTATAATTTTTTTCAAAATGTATCTTCCTCTTTAAGTGATGAAAATAAAGGGTGTTTTCTGTCTTTTTCTGATAGAATTGGTCTTGAAACATCCCAGTTTATTCGTATTAAGGGATCGTCCCATCTTATGCCTCTTTCCCCTTCTTTATGGTAATAATCGGAACATTTATAAGAAACTATGGCTTCTTCGCTTAATACAGAAAATCCATGAGCAAAGCCTTTAGGTACAAGCAATGTTCTTTTGTTTTTGTCAGAAAGTTTAAAAGCGACATAATTACCAAAAGATGGAGAATCTTTTCTTAGATCAACTGCAACATCCAAGATCTCACCTTTTAAGCATGTTACTAGTTTATCCTGAGGCTTCTTGATTTGATAATGTAGCCCTCTAATAGTTCCCTGGTATGATTTGGAAACATTATCTTGTACAAACTCCAAATTAAAGCCGATTTCTTCCAAATGAGATTTTCTGAACGACTCAAAGAAATATCCTCTTTCATCCTCAAATACCTGGGGTTCGAAAACAAATACCCCTTTTATTCTACTTTCATTAATGTTCATTATAGCTTTGCCAACAATCTTTGTAATCCTTCTTTCCAGTCTAAGATTTGAATGCGCTCAATGTTACTAATTTTTTTGGTACTTAATTTGGAAAAAAATGGCCTTTTTGCTTTGGTTTTAAATTCTGAAGAACTAACTGGATTTACCTTTACATCAATTCTTTTTTGTTTAAATATTTCTTTTGAAAACTGATACCAAGTTATCAATCCATCAGAACTTAAATGATATACACCTGATTTTTCTTGTTGGATCAATTCAAAAGTTTGTTCCACTACCTGGTCTGTAAAAGTTGGGGCACCATATTGATCGTCAACTATATTTATTTCCTTTTTTTCGGATCCTAGCTTCAACATCGTTTTTACAAAATTATTTCCATATTGACCACATAACCAGGAAACACGTAATAACAGAAATTCGCACCCGGAATCTTTGATTGCTTCTTCCCCCTTCAATTTAGAATATCCGTATACGTTTACCGGATCTGTTGAGTCCTCTTCTTTATATCCTTCGGGATTATTTTCTTTGTCTGATTTAGTACCCGCAAATACATAATCAGTAGAATAGTGAACAAGTTTTATGCTATGCTTTTTACAAGAATCAGCTAAAACTTTAACTGCACTTCCGTTTATTTGAATTGCTGATTCCTTGTTTTCTTCTGCTTCATCAACTTTAGTATAAGCTGCACAATTTATTATTACATCAGGACATAGACTTACTATTGTATTCTCGATCTTGTCTACATCGTAAATATCCAGTTCAGATGAGGTAAAGCTATTGAAACTGATCCCGCGTTCTTGGCAAAAATCAACCCATTCACTTCCAAGCTGACCTCCGGCTCCGGTGATCAAAAGCTTCATAAATTAATCCTGAACTAGTTTGTTTGCATGTTTATATGAATCTGGGGTACCGGCATCTGTCCACCAACCTTCTAAAACAGAACTTTTCATTAGCCCATTTTTAATATAAAAGTTATTTACGTCTGTGATTTCCAGTTCTCCTCGGCCCGATGGTTTCAAAGTTCTAATGCATTCGAATACTTTTGTATCATAAAAGTAGATACCTGTAACTGCATAATTTGATTTAGGCTCCTTAGGTTTTTCTTCGATTGAAATAACTTTATCACCTTCTAGCTCAGCAACTCCATAGCGCTCTGGGTCTTCAACTTTTTGAATTAGAATTTGTGCACCGGAGCCATCGTAATTACTAACAGCCTTTTGAAGTGAATGTTCGAAAATATTATCCCCTAAAATCACTACTACCGGATCAATCCCAGCAAAATTTTCAGCAAGTCCTAAAGCCTGTGCAATACCACCAGCTTCATCCTGAACTTTATAAGTAAATCGGCAATTAAAATCTTTTCCTGAACCCAAAAGGTTAACCACATCACCCATATGTTCTGTACCTGTTACAATCAGTACTTCTTTAATTCCTACTTCTAGTAATTTTTCTATCGGGTGATAGATCATCGGTTTATCCCCAACAGGTAATAAATGTTTATTGGTTACCTTTGTAAGTGGATAGAGCCTGGAACCGGTGCCTCCGGCTAAAATAATTCCTTTCATAACGTAGATCTGATGTCAATAATTTTACTTATCACTTAAGGTACAAATAGAATTGAAATTTGGCTAAAACTACTCTTTCTAAACTTAATTATAAACTAATATTAGAGTTGATTAATCCTTATCAAATTTGATTAAATAATTCTCATACAGACGTTTAAAGTATTTAATGGTTCGTTCTTTCAGTATATTTATTGATGCATGAAAGTTAAAGTTACATATCTGCTTTTAGTCGTTTTTGCTTTTTTCTCCTCTGAGCAGAGCAAAGCCCAAGACAAGGTATGGACTGGAGCGGTTGATTCTTCTTGGCATGTTGCCGGTAACTGGAATCCTTCCGGAGTTCCTACTTCAGGACAAACGGTTTCAATGAGAGGAAATACCACTCCTTATCCGGTAATCACTTCTAACGTTACCGTACGCTCAGTTACCATAAATCAATATTATTCCAATCCTGGAGACGAACTAACTATTCGTAACAATGCAAGACTAACCGTTACTTATGATTTCACCCTAAATGGTGCCGGAGTACTCAATATTGTAAACGGACATTTGGAAATGACAGCAACTCAAAGTGGTCAGAATAATCTTAATCTGAATTCAGCTCAATCGGTAGTAAATATAACTAATGGTAGTTTTACGGTAGGAACGGCTTCGGAGGATGTTGATGCTGAAATAATCGGTACATTCAATCTTGGAAACGGAGATTTTACTGTTTTTGGAGATTTTGATGTCTCTAACAGCGATACTTTCAATGCAGAAGATGGAACTGTGATAATAAATGGAAACTCTACCATCAATGGAACTTATAACGGAAATGATGGAACCACTACTTTTAATGGCGAGGTAGATGTGCGTAGTGGTGGGGTTTTAAATCTCGATTCCGGAACCATAAATTTTAATGGCGAGACATTCGTAGGAAACAGTGGAGTCGCAAATCTGGGAACCGGGACTGTTTTTGTTAATAACAATATTGAGGTTAAAAGTGGCGGTTACTTTAACGTTGAAGATGCTACTGTAACAGTAACAGGAAATGCAGATTTTACCAGTAATGGAAACCTTTCAATCGACAATGGAACTATAAATATTACCGGTAACGCTAACCTGAGTAGTGGCGGAAGTTTTGATCTTAATGATGGGAATCTGAACGTAGGCGGAGACGCTTCTTTTACATCAGGAGGAACTGTAAATGCCGGGAATGCAAATATAGAACTGGAAGGCGATTTCACCGTTCAAAATGGAAGTAATTTTAATGCAGATTCAAGTACGGTTACTTTCAGTGGCGATTCCACTCAAACTGTAAGTTCAAACGGAGATGTAACTTTTTATAACGTAGTGGTTGACTCAGGTGCGGTTTTAAACACAGACGGTGGTTCCGGGAATACAATTGTTATCGAAAACAATTTGGTAGTGGAAGATGGTGGTGGCGTTGATGTTGAGGGTGATGATCAAATCGATGTACAAGGAGAAGTTCAAGGTGATGAAGAAGCAGTTAATAGTCCAAACCCTTTTGCAGTTTCAGCAAATGCTCCTACCCTTACTACGGTAGCTATTACCTTCAATAAAGCAATGGATGAAGCAATTTCTGAAAATACGGGGAATTACAGCATTCGTAGGGTTAGTAATTCTGCTTCTGTTTCAATTAGTAATGCTGTTCTAAATACAGGCGGTAATAGCCGGGTAGTAACGTTAACAGTTTCTACAATCACTGAAGATGTAGAATACGAAATCACCATGAATAATTTAGAAAGTGAAGATGGTGGTGAAATTTCTGATAACCATAAAAAGCGATTCACTAAAGTTGGCGCTGTTATCTTTTATTCAAGACAGTCCGGAAACTGGGCCACAAATAGCACCTGGTCCCGAACCAGCCATAGCGGATCAGCTGCAACTTCGAATCCCGGAAATACTAACAACGCTGCTATAATTGTTGGAGATGGGGATGTGGTTACTATTGCAAGCTCAACTTCTATAGTGAATCAAACTTCTGTTCAGGTGAATGTCAGTTCTACATTAAGAGTTGGAAGTGCAGGGATTTTAACCACAGGATCAAAATCCATAACCGGAACCGGAACTTTTGAAGTCACTTCAGGAACACTTCAAATTGGCTCATCGGCCGGTATTGCGTCATCAGGTTCTACGGGGAATATTCGAACCAATACCCGTTCTTTTTCAACTTCGGGATCTTATACATATAACGGATCTACTGCCCAGGTATCAGGTTCAGGTCTTCCTTCATCTGTAAATAATCTTACCATTAATAATTCTTCTGGTGTAACTCTCGATAATAATATTGAAGTAAATGGAACGCTAAGTTTGACATCCGGCGTCCTGATTATTGAATCCGGAAATAATTTAATTGCCAATACTAAATCTATCGGCTCAGGTAAACTTAGAATGAAGCAAACTATTTCAGGTTCAAATGGTTGGAGATTGCTCTCCTCCCCACTTTCTTCAAATTATGTTGATCTATTTGATGCTATTACTACACAAGGTTATACAGGGTCTTCTTTAGGAAATGCTCCTGTTGACAGTCTTCAGCCTAGCGTACTTTATTATGTTGAGTCTTATCCCGGAACCGATAATCAACGGTGGAGAGCTCCTTCAAACGCATCTGCTTCCACTCAGAATGGTCTCGGTTTATATACTTATATATTTGGAAATATCGCCTCTGACTCCCGTTATAATAATCCTCTTCCTGTAGATCTCACTGTTGAGGGTCAGGAACCTTCAGGTACAGTAGATTTCGGTGTTACATATACAGTTGCTGCCGATTCCGGTTGGAACCTCGTTGGGAACCCTTACACTGCCACTATTGACTGGGATGATTCAGGAAACTGGACGAAAACAAATATTGATAACACCATTTATATATGGGATTACACCACAAGCCAATATAAAACCTGGAACGGAACAACCGGAGATTTAGGAAACGGATTGATTTCTCCTTTTCAAGGATTTTGGGTAAAAGCCAATGATACAAGCCCTGCATTAAATGTTGATGAAGATGCAAAAACTACGAATGGTAATTTTGTAGGTAAAATAGTGTCAGGAAACAACAACCCGGAACCAAAATTCTCAATAGAACTTTCTGATGATGTAAACAGAACCTCCACTCACTTTATGTTTTCAAAGTCAGCGAAGCTTAACAAGGATTCCAAAGATGCCTACAGGTTAGTCCCCCCACCGGGAATATCTTCATATCTGGATTTAGCTTCTGTGTCAGAGAATAAAAACCGGTTTTCTATTAATAACCTTCCCAGAGATTTTGGTATTCCGATTAAAATCCCATTGTCAATAGATGCCTATGAAAAAGGATTTTCGGCTGACAAACCGCTTCATTTTGTATTCAAAGACTTTAAAAATATTCCAGTTGGTTGGTCGGTTTATCTTGTAGATACTAAATCAAATACTGAGATTAATATACTTACTGAACGCACTTATTTATTCAACCACACTGCAGAGCGAAGAAAAGCAGCTCCAAACAATGTTTTAAGAAGCAAACCAAAAATTACTGTTAAAGCTTCTTCAAAAAACAGATTCTATTTAAGAATTGATCCCGGTACTGAAGCTAGTGATCTCCCCGATGAATTTATGCTCAGTCAAAATTATCCAAACCCATTTAATCCTTCAACCAAGATCAAATTCACACTACCAGTGCAAAGTAACGCCTTACTGGAAGTTTTTGATATTCTAGGTAGAAAAATTGCCACTTTAGCATCTGAAGAATTACCGGCCGGTCAACACATCTATGAGTGGGATGCAAGCAGGCAATCAAGTGGGGTGTACTTATACCGTTTGGTAACTTCTCAGGGAATACAGATTAAAAGAATGACCCTAATCAAATAAATTCCCCTCTTTAAATTCAGTAGTTAGAATTGTTTAATGAAACCATTTAAGTATTAATAATTGGTATATTTAATCAACTTCATCTGCAAAAAGAGCTTTTTTTGAATTCACACAAGAGAAACATACTTCGAGTCTTATCAGCATTAGCACTGATTGTGATTTTCTCAGAAATCGCTTTGTCGCAAATATCCGGCTATACCAACAGGTTAAAAGGACAGGTAAATAGTGCTCAGGTAAGTGGTTCGTCAGACTTAAGCAACTTCCCTGTATTGATGAGTTTTACCCTTCCGGATCTTAGGTCGACAGGGAATGGTGGATTGGTTCAGAATGTAAACGGATACGATATACTTTTTACTTCAGCCAATGGTACTTCAATTCTTTCACATCAGATTGAGACCTATGACCCTACAACCGGTCAAATTGAGATTTGGGTAAGGTTCCCTACACTTTCAGCAACTTCCAATACAGAGTTCTATATGTATTACGGAAATTCCGGTATAGTATCTGATCCATCTTCTGCTAATGTTTGGGATTCGAATTACAAGATGGTGTTGCATATGAACAACAACACTAATGATGCATCCGGAGAAGGAACAGACGCTACTGATTCAGGAACTTCAGATGCTGCAGGACAAATCGGAAGAGCTCGTAATTATGGAACTAATCAAGGAGATTTAATTCAGGTTCCGGATCCCGGTTCTTCTCCTTTGGATATTACAGGAAATATTACAATCTCATTCTGGATAAATATTTCAAATCTCAATGATGGACCCGACCTTATTACAAAAGGAACTTATACTGACGGTTATTCAATCTGGATTACCAACAATGGAAATTTAAGATTCCAGATTAACAATAATGCTTTAAACGGGTCATCCAATAATCAAATCAGCAACGGAACCTGGAGCTATCTGACTTTTACAAGATCTGCATCCGGAAGGAATATATACGTTAATGGGTCATTAGATGCCTCCGATGGTTCTGGTGTATCTTTCAATACTAACAACGACCCACTATATATCTCTACTACTGCTTTCGATTTTGAAGGTAGTATGGATGAAGTTCGAATTTCCAATACAACCCGAAGTGCTGATTGGATTGCCACAGAATACAACAACCAAAATTCACCACTGTTTTTTGTTTCTCAATTGAATGCGGAACCTGTTCTGCAAACCATTGAAGGTTCAACCATTACTTTTAATTCAGGTGACTCGCCCAAAAATATTACATCTACAATTGATGTCTCCGATGGTGATGATGTTAACCTTGAAAGTGCTGAAATATCTATTTCTAACAATTTTGCGCTAACTGAAGACGAACTGCTTTTCACAGATCAGTTGGGTATTACGGGTAGTTATGCTTCGGGTACAGGAGTTCTGACCCTTACCGGCACAACTACAAGCGCTAATTATGAAACAGCGATTCGGAGCATCACTTACAGAAATGCTGATACTTCTCCTACAGAAAATACCAGAACTATAAGCATCACCGTAAGTGATGGAACAGATGATAGTAATACGCTAACGAGAAATATCAATGTTGTAAAAGTTAACAACGATCCTGTTCTCTCAAATATTGAATCTTCTTCATTATTCTTTTTCTCAGGTAGTTCAGCAAAACAAGTTAGTAATACCATCGAAATTTCTGATATTGATGATACAAATATGGAAAGTGCCAGTCTTCAGATAACAGGAAATTATCTTAACTCTGAGGACACTCTGGAATTTGTATCTCAAAATGGAATTACATCTTCATGGAATGATATTTCTGGTACGTTGACCCTCACGGGTTCTGCTACTAAAACAAATTATGAAAATGCTATCCGAAGTGTCAGTTATTTGAATTCTAATCCGACTCCTGATATGTCGGTTAGGACACTCAGCTTCACAGTCAGCGATGGAAGCGATAACAGTTCTACCCTTACCCGGGATATTGAAATACCGGATTCAATATCTGACCCCTCTACTGACCTTTCGAATACGGTTTTTCATTTTGATGCATTTGATGTGGACGGAGATTTACTAACCAATGACCAACCCGGGGATGGCACCGGTGTTTCTACCTGGGGAGACAGATCTGATAACGCCGGAGGAAGTTCAGTAGATCTTTCAGGTACAACGAGTCCCGCCAGTGATGAGCCCATCTTTGATTCTGATTATTTCGGAGAAAGAGGCGGATTACTTTTCGATGGTACAAACGACAAGTTTGATGTTCCAGATAACGCTATAAATAATACAGGGACATATACTGAAAAATCATACGCAGTAGTTTTCAGAACAGGATCAACCACCGCAGGATTACAGATAATTTATGAACAAGGTGGTGGAACCAGAGGTTATCAAATAAGCATTAAAGATGGAGTTGCTTACGCATTTGCATGGAATAATGCAGAATGGGGATCCGGAAACCAATATAAGTCCATTAATCTGGGTGCTGTTTCCATTAATACAAACTACATAATTATAGTAAGTCATGATGCTACGGCTGGTACTCTGGTTGATAAAACTTGGTCAGCTAATATTAATGGTAGTAGCATTATAACACAAACAAGTGTTGATTTTCAGAGAGCTCATAGTGGTGATGCCGTTATTGGTGAAGAAGACGGAACAAGAGACCCTGCTACAACTGGTAACAACCCTGCGGGAACTAATAATTTCAATGGTATCATTGGTGAATTTATTGCCTGGAATGACGCTTTATCAGCAGGTGATTTCACGAACTTATATGCTTATTTAAGTGATAAATGGTTCAATAAAGCTCCTTTATTATCCTCAATTGAAGGTTCAGCACTTTCTTATTCCGAAGGTGATCCTGCAACAATAATATCTTCATCTTTAGTAGTTTCAGATTCGGATAATTCTGTTTTGGAAAGTGCGGAGGTGAGTATATCAGAAGGATTTAATAATTCTGAAGATGTTCTTGCCTTCACTAATCAATTAGGAATTACAGGAAACTGGAATTCAACTACCGGGATTCTGACCCTATCAGGTACATCTTCTGTTGCAAATTATCAAACAGCGCTTCGTTCTGTAACTTATGAAAATACGAATGGGTTAAATCCGTCAACAGTTACCAGAGAAATTTCTTTTCAGGTTTTTGATTTTGAAGATCCAAGCGGACTAATATCTCGAGAAATTGAGATAGTACCTTTCAACGCAACTCCTGTTTTAGCAGCCATTGAAGGCGCTACAATTTCGTTTACTGAAGCTGACGGTCCTACTTCATTAACGTCAACTATTACAATTTCCGATTCTGATGATATAAATCTGGAAGAAGCAACCATTCAGATCACAAACAATTACTTTTTAGGAGAGGATGTACTTGATTTTGTGAACGCAAATGGAATAACATCTAATTTTGATTCGGGTACCGGAACATTAACTCTTTCAGGAACAGCAACAGTTGCAAACTATCAGGCAGCCCTCAGAGCAGTTACTTTTGAGAATATCAGTACCGACCCGGTCACCGGTTTAGACCGCACTGTAACCATTTCTGTAAATGACGGTTTAGATGATAGTAACTCGCAAACTAGAGACATTTCAGTTTCAAGTATAAACACTCCTCCTGTTCTTGATGATATTGAGCAGGATGCGATCCTGTACACAACGGGAGACTCTCTCGAAGTTTCTGATGATATTACTGTTTCTGATTCTGATGATACAAATATAGAGACCGTTACTTTTCAAATAACCGGAAACTATGACAGCTCTGAGGATACTCTTGTTTTCGCTGATATCTTCGGAGTTACAGATTCCTGGACTGATGGGACTGGAACACTGACATTAACCGGCCCTGCAACAAAAGCGGATTTTCAAAGTGCCCTTAGAACGGTACGATATGCCAATACTTCTTCCAACCCCTCCGATCAGCAAAGAACTATTTCTATTACAGCAAATGATGGAGATGATAACAGTAATATTGTTACCAGAAATGTAACCGTAAGTGTTCCCGCAACCATTAATGACCTTACGGTTTGGCTAAAAGGTGATGACGGAACATTCAATGCCACATCAGGTGGTAGTGCAAGTACAAATGGTGGAAATGTAAGACGATGGGAAGATCAAAGTGGGAATAATCACCATTTTATAACATCAGGAACTGCACCAACCTTCCGAACTAGTGTAGGAAGTATCAATTCACAAAACGCTATTGAATTTCCGGGCGGCGGTACTGTTGTTCGTTTAGAAGATGCCGATGCAGAAACTCAGTATTTGAATGGCCTGGATGAGTTCACCATATTCTTTGTGATCGAATCTGATATTACGAATACTGACAGAGGTTTTTGGACAACCTACCAACCCGATGGAAGCGGAGATGATAAATTCTTCAACATCAGATATGACGCAACCGGAACAAGCGGTACCAATATTATCACTGCCGGATTAAGGGAAGGCGAATCTTCAGATTTTTTACTTCAGAGTTTCTCTGATGCACAAACTACTTCAGGACAAATAATCGCTTTAAAGTGGCAGTCTGAGGAATTATTCGATATGTATGTGGATGGTGTTCTGAACAACCCTTCCGCCTCAGGTAATATCCCTACAGGTTTACTCACCAACTTAACTACTGCTATACTTGGACAAAGCAGTAAAGACCAAAACAATAGCTGGGATGGATTAATCGCTGAAATGCTGTTCTATTCTCGAGAACTTTCTATTTCCGAACAACAAAATATAGAAGATTACCTCTCCTTAAAATATAGTATTCCTATAAGGAATCTAACTGCTGCTACCGGTGGAGAAGCTATATCCGCAGACGATGCTTCAACAACTTACACTACTTTATCAGGGCCAAGAGTTCAGGAAAGTTTTATCGGTGAATACACTTCGAGCGGCACTTTTGTATTTAAAGCTCCTACCGGATTTGAATGGGATACCGGCGGTGCTAATCCCTCTGCAACGGTCGCTCCTGCTTTCGGGGGAAGTACAAATCTGGCGATTTCCTTTACAAGCAGGACCTCAAGTGAAATTACCTTTACTGTCACTACAGCTTCCTCGACTAATCCCGCTGAAATCACTTTCAATGGATTCAGAGTAAGGCCAACAACTGGAACTCTTCCAAATGAGGGAAATATCAGGAACATTGGAACTACAGGCTCCGGAGGTACAACCAATTACGGGTCATTGACAATGGTTGCCGGAACTCAAATCGCAATGGCTTATTCACAACAACCGGGAACATCAACTGTAAATTCAGCTATTTCTCCATCAGTAAGGATACAACTTGTTGATCAATTTGGAAATTCTGTGGAAGAAGGTGGCGTCGATATTGATGTAGCTTTGAATGTAGTTAGTGGTTCTGGGGCTTTAACCGGAGGATCAACTACTACTATCAGGACAAATTCACTTGGAATTGCTGACTTCACAAACCTTCTTATTGATGATACTGGTTCATATACTCTAACTGCTACTTCTGCAGGATTGGCCTCAGAACTTAGCAACGAATTTGATGTAGTAGTGCTTGGACAACTTACAGAGTTTAAAATTGAGAGAGTTCCTTCCGGAAATATTTCCAACAAACTGGCAGGACAAAGCTTTAACATTAAAATTTCAGCTGTTGACGGAACAGATGCCGTAGTTACAGACTTTTCAGGAACAGTTGATATTTCTTCTTCCTGTACATTAGATGCCGGACAAGGTACTTCTCCTGCATTCACGTCCGGAGTATTATCCTCACATACCGTTAGTATTAGCAGTGTGGGTTCCTGCACCATCACAGCAACCAATTCTGCCGATTCCGAAACAGGTGTAAGTAATAGTTTTAATGTTACTCCCGGTGCAGCATCCGCAACATCTACACAAATAACAGCAAGCCCAACGGTGATCTTTAATGATGGATTTTCTACCTCAACTATAACAGTACAGGCACGAGATGCATCCGGAAATAACGTAACTGTTGGAGGTGCAACTATTGCTCTTTCAGCAACTGATGGTTCTCTGGGAAGTGTAACTGATAATTCTAATGGCACTTATACTGCAACTCTTACTTCATCTATTATTGAAGGAACTGCAACCATTACAGGAACTTTAAACGGTAATGCCATTTCTGATAATGCTCAGGTTGAATTTGCAGCTTTCAATAAAATCTGGAGATCTCAGGTGGGTTCAGTTGCAGATGCAAGAAACTGGGACGACCCCGTAAACTGGTCTTCCGGAAGCGTGCCACTTTCAACTGATAAAGTTCTTATACCCGCAAACCCATCCGTTGGTAATCAACAGCCTGTTGTGGATGTTACCAATACTACTGTTGCCCAAATATCGATCGAAACCAGCGCTACTGTTACTGTTTCCGGAGGGGTCAACTTTGTCGTAACCAATGAAGCATCCGGAGGGGGAAAAATACTTGGGAGTAATGCCGATTCTTTGACTGTAGGTGGAAATCTGGATTTACTTGATATTACTCTGGGAAATGTGATTCTAAACGGTTCCTCAAAGCAGATCGTAACAAGCCCTAATGATTTTGTAGATCTTGAACTAGACAACTCTGCAGGTGCTGATTTCTCCTCGGACCTGACTGTAACCGGAGATTTAAACCTTACAGATGGTACTTTGTTTATACCAACCGGGAAAAACCTTATTGCCAATTCGAAAACCTATGGACCCGGTGGATCTTTAAGATTTCAGAGAAGAATTTCTGGAGTAAGAGGTTGGA
The DNA here is from genome assembly GCA_002364085.1 of Balneolaceae bacterium UBA3186. Lineage (GTDB taxonomy): Bacteria > Bacteroidota > Rhodothermia > Balneolales > Balneolaceae > Balneola. The sequence continues at coordinate 428,590 of DEXK01000011.1, forward strand.
GAATAATTTCATCTCCTGTTAACACAACTTATGGAGATTTCCTGGATGGAACTTTAACTCAGGGATATACCGGTTCAACATTAGGAAATGCAGCTCTGGATAGTCTGCAACCCAATGTATTAACATATCTGGAAACTGTAGTTGGTACTGATAACCAAAGATACCGTGCTCCTTCTAATGCCACACAATCTGTGTCTCAGGGGCAAGGAGTTTTTGTGTTCGTCTTTGGAAATATTGCTGCAGATTCCCGATACAATGATCCGCTTCCTGATACACTTGATGTTGAAGGTCAGGAATGGGAAGGTGACGGTACAGAAGTTGATTTTGGAATTACTTACACTGCTGCAGCTGATACCGGTTGGAACCTGATCGGAAACCCATTTGCTGCTACTATTGATTGGGATGATAATACCAATTGGACAAAAACTAATGTTGAAAACACTATCTATGTTTGGGATCCTTCGGCAAACGGTGGAAATGGGGAATATTTGACATGGAACGGAACAACCGGAACTCTTGGCGGTGGTCTGATCTCCCCTTTTCAGGGATTTTGGGTAAAAGCCAACGCTGTAGCTCCTGTTCTTAAAGTAAATAAAGAAGTTAAAACAACAGGCGGTAGTTTTCTCCGCAAAGAAAATACAGAAGGGCAAAACGATCCTCAATTGGAGCTTTCTTTGAAAGCAGATGGATTAAACAAGAAAACAAATATTATGTTTTCCAATAGCGCCAGAAAGTCAAAAGACAACAGCGACGGTTATCGTCTTCTTCCTTTTTCATTAACACATTTAGAGCTTCATACTTTTCTGGAAGATGGTACAGAACTAGCTATTAATAACTTACCTCTTGACTTCAATTCCAGATATAAGATTCCGTTACATGTTGCAGCATATCGAGATGGAATCCCTGTTTCAGGTGAAATGGAACTTGTTTGGAGTGGACTTAGAAATATTCCTGATGATTGGATAATTACCTTGATCGATAATGACACTCAGGAAGAAATCAACCTAAAGGAACAAAGTTCTTATACTTTTAATCATTCAACAAAAGCTAAAATCTCTAAAACAGATCCATTTTCTCCAAGTTTTAAGTTGAAATCAAAAGGCAGAAGCACTTCAGAAAGTGCCCGGTTCACTCTAAAAATAAGTACAGAACAAATTGAACTCGAAGTTCCTGAAGAAGTATTTTTGGCTCAAAACTATCCAAATCCTTTTAATCCTAGAACTACTATTCCATTTGGTATCGACGAAGATGCTGATGTAAGTATTATTGTATATGATATACTTGGAAGAAAAGTGCATACTTTGGTCAATAAAAGGCTTACAGCAGGTACCTACGATGTCACTTTCAACGCCAATCACCTTGCCAGTGGAGTTTATTTTTATCGTTTAATCACTGATTCAAAAGTACTTGTGGAAAAATTCACTTTAATTAAGTAATAACTTCCTCCTATTCAAAAAGGGTTAGAATTACCTAATCCTAGTTTACTCATTAACGTTTAGTAGTATATTAGTCTATCTGTTACAAGCATTTAATCCGGCTTTATATGTAGATATGACAAATCTTTCAATCAAATACCTTTTCATATCTGTAGCGCTTTTTTTGGGTCTTAGTGAGATAGCAATTGCTCAATTTGGGTCCTTTGCTGAAAGGAAGAAGTTTAATATAGAAAGCGACAGTGTAAATGGAGCTTCAGATCTAATAAATTTTCCGGTTCTGGTAAACGTAACTTTACCATCAGGAGATGTGGAAAATGCAAATGGATTTGATATTGCTTTTACAGCTACTGATGGAACTACACAGCTGGACCATGACCTTGAATCTTATGATTCCGGTACCGGCGAACTTGTAGCATGGGTCAGGTTCCCTTCTTTAAGTGCCACAACGGATACCCAATTTTATATCTATTACGGTGACTCGGGGATTACTACTGATCAAAGTACTTCCGATACCTGGAACTCAGATTACCAACTGGTAATGCATATGGATGGTGGTGCTACAGAAGATGACGCAACTTCTAATGCTAATGATGGTACCGAAAATGGGACGGGCGGAATTCCAACAACTGCAGGTATAATCGGTGACGGTCGCGATTTTGAACGAGGTGATTCTGACTTTATCTCAGTGCCGGATGATAATAGCTTAGATATTACCGATGAAATTACAATTTCATTCTGGTATAACCCGGAATCTACTAATGCTCCGGATATGGTTACAAAGGGAACTAATACTTCTTATGAAGCCACAATCAGAGGTGGACCCAGAATGCAGTTCAAAAAAGAAGGGGGCTCAAATTTAACTGCTTCAACTTCTTTTAATTTAGCTACTTCAACATGGTACTACCTAACTTATGTTCAAAGTACTTCAGGAAGAACTATCTACCAAAATGGAGTACAGGTTAACAGTGATTTAAACTCAACAGCTTTTTCCACAAACGGAGACGCTCTTCAAATTTCCAGATCAGGTGATGCCGCTGACGGGATCATCGATGAAGTAAGAATTTCAGATGTAGATAGATCAGCGGATTGGATTGCAACAGAATATAGCAATCAATTGAATCCATCAACCTTTATTACAGAACTTGACGATCTGCCCAGCCTACAGAATATTGAATCAACTGCAGAAACCTATACTGCGGGTGGTTCAGCAATATTTATTACATCTGATTTAACTATTGGAAGTCACCCCACTGTTACAACATTAGATAGTGCCGTAATTCAAATATCTAACAATCTGGATAATCCTGATGATCAACTTGGCTTTTCTGATCAACTGGGAATCACCCGGACATATACGGCCTCTACGGGAAAACTTTTACTCTCAGGAACTACTTCTTTAGCCAATTACCAAACTGCCCTTAGAGCAGTTACTTTCAGTAGCCTTGCAGGAACTCCAAGCCAGCTCACAAGAACGGTTTCTATTACGGGGTACAATGGCTCATCAGCTACAAACACTCCTGTCAGAGATATTGATATAATCATCGCATTAACAGATTTAACTACCGACATTTCAAACATCGTTTTTCATTTTGATGCACAAGATCTGGATGGAGACGGCACCCTTAATTCTGCCGAGGGCTCTCCCCCAACCAATAATTCTTCTGTTACTTTATGGGGAGATCTCAGCACCAACAACTTTGATTTTACTACAGGTACTGCAGCTTTATTTGATTCTCTTGGCTTTGGAGAAAGAGGTGCAGTTGAATATGATGGATTAGATGATGAACTCCAAAAAGGAGCAGAAACATCTATAAACAATAGTGTTTTCAGCCAAAAATCGTTTGCTTTTACTTTCAGAACCGGGAATGATGTTTCAGGTTTCCAAATAATTTATGAACAAGCCAGTGGTGCCAGAGGTTACAATTTTACTATAGTAGACGGTACTCTTTATGCACAAGCATACAGCCGTGGCGATGCCAATTGGGGAGGCGCAAATGGAGAAAGGCATCGGGTGATCGACCTTGGATCAGTACAACCAAACGAAAGCTACATTTTAATTGCATATCATAACTCGAATGAATGGGCAGCACAACTCAATAATGGTTTCCTGGAATCTTTTGATAACGCCGATGATATGCCCGCGGTTAGCGAAACAGTAGCAATAGGTGGGAATTCGGGTAACACTCGTCATCCAGTTACACTTGCAAATGAAAACGGTAATTTTAACGGACTAATCGTAGAATTTGCTTCCTGGAACACATCACTCAACGGCGGACAAAAAGCCAGTTTATATAACTACTTTAATGATAAGTGGGGTAATACGAATCCGGTTTTAGCAGGAATTGAAGGCACAAATATTGATTTTACAGAAGGTGATCCTGATACCCAAATTACAAATTCAATTACAGTAACAGATAGTGATCCCCATAATAATATGGATAGTGCCAAGGTGTCCATAACAACAAATTTTACAACCGGTCAAGATTCTCTGATTTTCACCAACACTCCGAACATTACTGGAAATTATAATGAAACTACAGGCGTATTACTTCTAACCGGAAGTGATACTAAAGCCAACTATCAAGCAGCACTTAGAGCTGTTAATTATAGAAATTCACAAATTAACCCTTCAGCAAATACACGCACTGTAGAATTTATTATTTATGACTGGGATGATGCTAGTAACACCGTTAGCAGAAACATTAACATTTCAGATCCTGCCGCAACACCTGTACTCGCTAATATTGAAAGTGGAGATTTAGCATACACAGAAGGTGATGGTGCGGTTTCTATAACTTCTGCCATTACGGTTTCTGATGTCGATGACACTAATATTGAAAGCGCAACTATAACTGTATCTGGCAATTACACGCTTGGTGAAGACTTTCTGGACTTTAACGATACTGGAAATATAAGTAGCAGCTTTACATCCGGAAGCGGGATATTAACCTTAACCGGCAGTGATACTAAAACAAACTATCAAACTGCATTAAGAGCTATTACTTATGAAAATACTAGTTCAGATCCTGTAAATCTAGACCGCACAATCTCTTTTGTAATAAATGATGGAGATAACAATAGTAATACTGAGACAAGAGACATCACTGTAGCTACGGTCAACTCAAAACCAGTATTAACAGCAATCGAATCTTCGAATCTTCCTTATCCAGATGCAGCTGTTCAGATTACTAATACAATTGAAGTTTCTGATCCGGACAATACCATGCTCGACAGTGCTTTAGTAGTTATTTCAGATAACTTTAAACCGGCAGAAGATTCTCTTATATACTCTACTTTATTCGGAATCACGGGAAGTTGGAATTCATCAACAGGAGTACTAAAACTAACGGGGTCAAACATTCTAAGTGATTATCAGGCTGCACTTCGTTCCGTTGATTATATCAATACAGCAACGATCGCTTCCGGTCCTGAAAGAGTAGTTAGTTTTATTGTTAGCGATGGAGAACTCAAGAGTGATTCGCTGAAAAGAACTATTGATGTAAGTCCTGTAGAGACCATTCCTGACCTCGAAGTATGGCTTCGAGCAGATGCCGGAATTTCTGAAGGTGATGGTGTTGCAGTAACAACTTGGGCAGATCAAAGTGGGAATGGGAATGATTATACCGGAACAGCGGGTTCAGGAACCTCTCCTACTTATGTAGCTAGTTCAGCATCCCTGAATAGCCAGCCTTCAGTAAGCTTTGTTGGAAACGGAGATCATTTTCTTGATAGTGATGGACAAACGAATTACATCAACAGTAATACTGAATTCAGCTTATTTATAGTTTATAAATCTGATGTTACCAATTCAGATAAAGGTCTTTTTATTGCAGACACCCCTTCCGGAGCTGATGAGATTTTAACCATCCGGTATGACGCTTCGGGAGCAAATGGTGGAGGATCATTTAATGACGTGGTAAAAACAGGTATTCTTGGAAATGATGCTGATAACCAATTAGAAAGTTTTTCTGATATCCAAACTACAGGTGCTCAAATAATAAGTTTACAGTGGGAAAGCGGTACAACCTACGACCTGTACGTTGATGGTATTTTAAATAATCCCAGTTCCGCAGCAGATCCACCTCCATCGGGAACAATAACCACTGCTACAACTGCATTGCTGGGTAAAGGAGGAAAAGACACCGGAAATAATAGCTGGGATGGCGAAATCGCAGAATTTATTTTTTATAGCCGTAGCATTTCTCAAACAGAGAGAGAAAGCATTGAGGATTATCTCGCCGATAAATATGATCAGGCCATACGAAAAATCACTCCTGCTACCGGGGGCGAAGCTATTTCTGCAGATGATGCAAATACAACTTATACATCTCTTACAGGTCCATTTGTTCAAGAAGGATTTATTGGTGAGTTTAGTTCTTCAGGAACGTTTGTTCTTGCAGCACCAACTGGTTATGAATGGAATACCGGGGGGACCATAGGTGTTACAGAGTCACCGGCTTTTGGTGGTTCTACAGAATTAGATGCATCTTTCACCAGCGTAACTGCTACTAATGTCACTTTTACAATTGATGCTGCTTCAACTAGTAATCCCGGACAATTGGAATTTACCGGGTTAGAAATCAGACCTACTTCCGGTACACTACCAAATACTGGAAATATCAATAACGCAGGAACTACGGGACAAGGAGGTGGAACCAATTACGGAACCATAACCATGATAGCCGGTGCTGCAGACAGTTTGGTATTTACTCAGCAGCCTACAACAACTTCAAAAGATTCGACCATCACTCCAGAAGTAAGGGTTCAGGTTGTAGATCAATACGGTAATGCCGTTAAAGTATCCGGTACATCAGTTGGTATTAATCTATTTGGCGGATCAGGAACACTCTCAGGCACGACTCCAGTAAATACTAATGCACTTGGTATTGCAGAGTTTGATGACCTAAGTATTGATGCGATAGGAACTGACACATTACAAGCTACAAGTGCTGGCCTCACTTCAGCATTAAGTTCTCCCTTTAATATTGTTAACGATGGGGTTCTTACCGAGTTCGTAATAGAACGTGTACCTTCCGGGAACATCAGCTCTAAATCTGCCGGGCAATCATTCAACATAAGAATTACCGGAGTAGATGGATCTGCAACTACAGTAACCTCTTTTAATGGAACTGTTGTAATCTCATCAAGTTGTACGATGGGCTCCGGACAAGGAACTACGGCAAGCTTCTCTTCAGGAGTCCTTACGTCACATACTGTTAGTATCGAAAGTGTTGGAAATTGTACTATTACAGCAACTAATTCATCAGGCTCTGAATTTGGAACCAGTAACAGTTTTACCGTTGGTGCTGGAGCTGCATCTGAAACAACCTCAACAATCACAGCTTCACCTACAGTAATTTTAAATGACGGAGTAAGTACTTCAACCATTACAGTTGATTTAAAAGATGAATTCGGGAATAATATTACTACTGGTGGAGACGCAGTAACACTATCCATCACTCCTACCGCTTTGGGTTCGCTTGGATCTGTAACTGATAATTTAGATGGAACATATTCGGCAACTTTAACTTCTTCGACCACCGCCGGAACTGATAATATTACAGGGACTGTAAACTCAGAGAACATTACGGATGACGCCGATGTAGAATATGCTGCATTCACTCATATCTGGGATAGTCAACTTGGCTCAGCTAGTGTTGCTTCTGATTGGGAAGATACCGGAAACTGGAATGTTGGTTCTGCACCTGGGGCATCCTCTGTAGTATTCATCCCTGCAACACCGGATGTTGGAAACGAGCAGCCTGTAATTGATGTAGCTGGAGCAAGTGTTGCTTCCGTTTCAATGGAAACCGGAGCTTCTTTAACAATTTCTGGTGGAATTAATTTTACTATTTCCGGAGATCTTTCAGGAGGCAGTATTCTTGGTAGCAACGCAGATAGTTTAACCATTGGTGGTGATGTTCTGGACGTAACCACGATAAATGTAGGTACTGTGGTTTTGAATGGATCAACTTCTCAAAGAATCACAAACCCACACTCATATACTAACCTTGTAATTGATAACTCTAACGGGGTCACTGTTCAACAAAATTTAACCATCAGCGATACTTTGACTATGACTTCCGGTGAACTGCTGATCCCAAGTGGTACAAACCTTGTAGTCGAAGGAATAAACTATGGCTCAGGAACTCTTCGTTTCCAAAGAAAAATTTCCGGGGTTCAAGGCTGGCGTATCTTATCTTCACCTGTTGCTTCCACTTATGGAAACTTTCTTGATGGCACATTAACTCAGGGATATACAGGTTCTACATTAGGAAATGCTGCTCTGGATAGTTTACAACCCAACGTACTTACTTATCTTGAAAGTTTTGTAGGAACTGATAACCAACGATACCGAGCTCCCGGAAATATAACTGACAATCTTGTTGAAGGTCAGGGAGTCTTTGTATTCTTTTTTGGGGATGTAGCAGCAGATGCCCGTTATAATGATCCCTTACCGGACACTTTAGATGTTGCCGGACAGGAATTTAATGGAACTGCCGGCGAAGTAGATTTCGGTGTTACTTATACCGCTGATGCCGATACAGGTTGGAATTTAGTTGGCAATCCCTTTGGAGCAACCATTGATTGGGACGATATAAGTAACTGGACAAAAACAAATATAGAGAACACAATTTATATATGGGATCCAGCTGCTAATGGAGGTAATGGAGAATATTTGACCTGGAATGGAACTACAGGAACACTTGGGAATGGATTGATTGCCCCTTTTCAAGGCTTCTGGATCAAAGCCAATGCTGCAAGCCCCGATTTACGAGTTACAACAGATGCTAAAACAACAGGTGGTGCTTTTTTAAGAAAGGAAATAAAACCTAAAGAAGTAACAGAAGTACCCTTATTAACCTTAGAGCTTACATCGAATGGGTTAAAAAAGGATTTAAGTTTTATGTTCTCAGACCAAGGTCTAAAAGGTAAGGATAGCTTTGATGCATTTGAGTTACTTCCTTTAACAGGGAATCGATTAGATATTTTTAGTTTAATAGGCGACGGAACCCCACTTGTAATAAACAGCTTGCCTTTAGAATTCAAAAACAGATACCTGCTACCTGTAGGCATCAATGGATACATAAATGGGATCCCTATTTCAGGAGAATTTAAACTTAGAGCTATCAATTTAGATGATATTCCAGATGACTGGTTGATATCGTTAATAGATAACGCAACCGGGACTGAAATCAATTTATTGGAACAAGAAGAATATACCTTCTTCCACTCTTCTAAAAATAAAGCGAAGGTCGCTAACCCGTTTCAGAAAGAAAAATTAGTACAAAAAAATTCTTCGGGTTCTAGATTTACGTTAAAGATTACAACCGAAGAAATCGAACTCAATATTCCTGAGGATTCATTTTTGGATCAGAATTATCCTAATCCTTTTAATCCGTCAACTACAATACCTTTTGGATTAGAAACTGATTCTAAAGTAAGTTTAATTGTTTATGATATTCTAGGAAGAAAAATAGCCACTCTTATCAATGAAAATCTTAGTGCGGGTACTTATACACGAACATTCAAAGCTTCCAACTTATCTAGTGGAGTTTATTTTTACCGGCTAACCACTGAATCTAAAACGATGGTAAAAAAGTTTACCCTTATTAAATAACTTTATTTATAAATAACGGAAGCTGTAATTAAATCGGCTTCCAAATCGTTGTTATTAAAAAATACTAACTGGTTTCCCAGCCTTATAATCATGAAATTTAGGAAGAATTTATCGATATGAAATCAATATCCTTCTTATTTTTCTTTATAATGCTTTTTCAAAGCATAGCCTTTGGGCAAACATCTGATTCTCAAAAAGAAACAACAAGGATCGGTGTAGGAGTCGAAGTAGCTACTACTATTGAGCTAATCACAGTTCAATCCATGACTTTTGGAAGTTTACAGCCCGGTCAAGAAGAAATTTATGTAAATCCTATTAATAGCTTGAATGCAGGCTTTATGATTGGTATAGGAACTCCCAGTGCTGAGTTTAAACTAACCTATTTACCAGAACGCGTACTTACCCAAGTAGGAGGAAGAGCAACTCTGACTTTTACTTATGAAATTTCCGGTAACTCAGAGGAAAATCAATCTACATCAGAATTATTGGATAACAATAATCGAAATTTTCAATTTAACGCCAGCGGAAGATACTTTTTTTGGATTGGTGGTAGATTAGATATCTCAAATGCCGCTCCTGGAAATTATGAAGGTGACTTCACTATTGAAATAGATTATATATGATCCTTAAAAAAGACATAAAAAAAACATTTACAGAAATTGCGCATATAAAAGTGTCGTTCTCTTTCTTTGTATTTTTTATATTCTTTTCATTAGCATCTGGTTCTAAAGCACAGGAAATTGATTTTGGGCAGTATAGCAGTGCATATAGTCTTACCCTATCAGAACTAATCCCATCAGAAGAATTGGACTTCGGTACCATTATTCAAAACCAAGGACTCACAACCATAGATATTACTAATGCTAAGGTATTGACTCTTGAAGGTGTTAAGTATCTGGATGTACTTTTAGATATAACAGCCGATGATTATTTATTACTCAATGGAGATTTGGGTTGTGAGACCGATCCAACCTGCAGAATAGCATTTACATTGCAAGCTGCTTATGCGAACAGAGGCGATAATGATACTAATGAAGCATATAATATGACTGTGCTTTCAAATGTCGCTTCAGCTCAATTTCAAATATTACAAAGAGAAAGTGGACCTCCAGGTCCTCCTCCCACTCCTGTTTATGAAGGATATAATCCTAGTTTATTTAACGAAACTGCTTACATATATATATTCGGTTCACTCAATGTAGGGTCGGTAGATGCAGGTAGCTATTCCGGTCAAATTATGGTCACTCTGAATTATGACTAAGACTATAAAGACATATACCATACTTTTTTTGAGCTTCATCGCTTTTAATAATTCAGTGAATGCACAGTTTATAAACTTGCAGTTAAGAATTGAACCAGAACTTAGTGCAACTGTAGAACAATCTCTTGACTTTGGAACTCAGGTTACAAACTTTGGCACCAGAACTATTGCTTTGGGAGATATTAATATGGGAATATTTTCTATTAAGGCATACCATACACAAAGTGTAATCATAACTCTCGATACTCCTGAAGCATTAACCAGTATAAATCCTGCTATTGATGATCTTATCCCTCTAGATCTGGAAATAGCATTTAACAATACTGGAGTTAATAATGCTTCTAACGCAACTATATTAGAAAATAAGTCTGGCTTTATAAGTATCTATGATGGAGATGAAGAGATCTCTCAGTCTGAGATATGGAAGGAAATGTATTTATATATATATGGTTCTATTGAAATTGGAAATATAAGGAATGGTGTTTATACCGGAGATATCATACTCAGTATAGAGTATGATTGATTAGAAATATTAATAAATCTTCATTAAAACACTCTAACTTGTTTAATCAAACCCTTGGCTGTAGCTTTATTTCAAGACTTATACAACAACCAAATTTCTACAAAATGAAATCACTTAAAACTTTACTCACTGCGTTTGCTCTTTTTGCTGTTGCAACTGCTACAAATGCACAAGAAAATACAACAATTACATCCTCAGCTACAGTTGTTGCTGACATAGTAATCACTCCTGTTGCTAACGTTAACTTCGGAAGCATTCAAGATACAGGGTCTCCTGTATTGGATCCTCAAGGTACTAACACTGCCGATGTTGGTGGATCTGCTACTTTTGGTAAATTTTCAATTGCTGCTGCAAACTCAACTCAACTAGTAATTGATTGGAATCAAGCTACAGTTACATTGAATGATGGTGGAGCAAACAATATGACTTATACTCCTGATGTTTCTGCTAACAGTACAGATGCAATTGCTACTTCATCAGATGTTACAAAAAATACTGCCGGTGCAGCTACTGAAACTTCAGCTGGTGGTGCATTATTCGTTTATATAGGTGGTAATTTAGGTGCCTTATCTTCTCAAGCGTCAGGTACTTATACTTCTGCAAATGGTTCTGGTGATTTAGTATTCACTATCAACTATCAGTGATATTGCATAGTTAAATGATTTAAAGTCTCGTATTTATGCGAGGCTTTTTTTTTGAATAATAATTGAGAAAAATTTCTGGATTTATTTCTTTACTTTATCGGCATCATCTATAACAATTTTATTGATATGTTAAAAATAAGGGTTTTTTTATTATCTATACTTTTCCTACCGGTAAATGTATTAGCTCAAGTTACTATTGCTCCAACTAACCTGTTCCTAGAGGAAAATTCTCGATTTGGAACATTTATGGTTATTAATGGAACTAACACTCCTCAGGAAGTAACCGTGGAATTTTCGTTTGGTTATTTTGCAACTGATGAGGATGGAAATAAAAATTTTGTAACCGACGATGAAACAATGGAACAGGAATACTCCATTGCCAATAATGTTCGTGCATTCCCTCAGAATTTTGTATTAGCAACAGGAGCTCGCCAAATAGTTCGCTTAAGAATAAATGCACCAAGAGATTTGGAAGAAAAAACTTATTGGGCAAGAATTGAAACGACCACAACTGCAGAAAGTCCTCCTGTAGAACTGGGAGCTTCAGAATCTGTTAGTGCCGAAATTGGTATTAAGTTCAAACAGATAACCGGGCTATTTTATAAAGTTGGAAATACAACAACTGGAATAGAAATAGATAATATTACTTCTGATATAAATAGAGAAGAAGGCAAACTTTTTGTTAAAACAAATTTCCAAAAACTTGGCAACTCTCCTTTTCTTGGTACGGTCAATTCAAGAATTATGGATAGTAGCGGTAAGGAAGTTCTTAATTCCTCATTATCAACCAGTTTTTATGTAAACAGTATCCATGCTCAGGAATTTGATATTTCTGATCTACCAAATGGAACGTATACAGTAAATGTGGAATTTGTTACTGAAAGAAATGATATCTCAGAAAGCGATTTGGTTCAAATGAGTCCTGTAACATCAACAACTACTTTTAGTATTCAATAAAGCAAAATTCATAAGACAATTTTTACTTATAAACTTTTTTGAACAATTGGTTAAAAATAAAAAAACATTATTACTTACTGTTAATCTCCTCTTTGGTGGTAAGTACCAATTTGTTTGCTCAGAGTGAGGCAAATGAAGGGCAAGAAGTATACCTTGAATTTCGCCATAGAGGAGTTATAAGTAATTTTGTGATATCTTATTACAAGGACGATTCTTTTTATCTGCCAATTAATGATCTCTTTTCATTACTTGAATTGGATTATAATGAAAACGGTTTAGTTTTAAGTGGAGCATATTCATCCGAACAAACAGAATACAAAATTGATCTTAATACCAATCTGATCACTTTTGGAAGCAAAACCTTCCCTATCACTTCGGATGACTATTTAGTTAAAGAGCTAGGGTATTATATAACGCCTAAAATTTTCTATGACGTTTTTGCCCTTGATTTTTCTATTGACTTCAACACATTAAAGCTGGATTTAAAAACTCTTAAAGACTTACCTGTAGTTCAAAGAGCACTCAGGTCTCAAAAACGAAGACTTGCAGATGCCAATAGATTTGAAGACACAAAATTTGATCTGAGGTTTGATCGTAATACTCCTTTTTTGGATGGTGGCTTTCTAGACTACAACCTTTCTTCCAATATTTCAGAAAGCATGCAAATTTACAACTTCAACACCAACATAGGGTTACAGCTTTATGGAGGTGATCTTGAAGGAACCGTTTTTGGAAGTTATTCTGAAGACTTCTCAAACTTTGCAACCAATAATTTACGTTGGAGGCGCTTTTTTAGAAACCAAAATATCATCACGAAGTTGACTTTAGGTCAAACCCAAACTGAAGGGCTCTTACGTAGTTCGTATACAGGTGTTCGGATTTCCAACGAACCGATTGAGCCAAGAAGATTATTTGATGAATTTGAGGTTCAAGGAAGTACAGTACCTCAATCAGAAGTCGAATTATATTTGAATAATGCTTTGATCGACTTTCAAGTTGCTGATGAAGGCGGTAGTTATCGGTTTTTAACTCCTTTAACTTATGGTTCTACTCAAATGAACCTTAAGATATATGGACCTACCGGTCAAATAATAGAACGATCAAACCGAATTCAAGTACCTTTTAATTTTCAGCCAAAAGGCTTGTTTAATTATACCGTTAATGTAGGTCAGCTTGACAACCCCATTATAGGAACTGTTGACAATATTTACACAGCGCAAGCATCAGGAACTTATGGGATTTCCGAGAGAATCACTTTAAAATCCGGTGTAGAGTACTATCAAGATTATCATACTGATTTACCCACATTTACTTCAACACTTTCGTCTCGTATAGGTTCTAGTTACATATATACTCTGGAGGGAGCTTCTGATGCTTATTACAGAACAACTTTAAGTGCTATTTACCCTAACTCCGCAAGTTTTAATCTGGATTATATTGATTTTAATTCAGGCTTCAGTATTTACAATCCTTCTAACGATAATAAAAGGCTGAACTCGAGTTTATTCTTACCTTTTCAACTATTTAATGCTCCTTTAAATTTAAGGATATCTGCTTTTTCGAGGTTTAATTCTACATCGAATACGACAACTTTCAGAGCTGATTTAAATACCAGAATAAATAAATTGAATTTCCGCTTTGGCTTTACCGATCGGTATATCGGTGAGTTTGATGTTTTAAATCCTACGAATACAGCTACACTAGAAGGCTCAGTAACCTACAACATTTCCAGAAATAGAAACTTACCTGCTTATTTAAGAGGAGCTTTTTTAAGGGGACAGATGAGATTTTTACCAGTTAATAAAGAAATAGAATCTGTTCAGCTCTTTGCTTCTCAAAATGTATTTGGAAAAGGTCGAGTTCAATTAGCCTTGGGTAGAAACATGGTAAACAATTTTAATTCTGTTCGTTTCAGCCTCATCTTAGACTTCGATAAATTAAGATCCAGTAGTAACATAAGTAGCATTCGAAATAACTATAACTATACTCAAAATATAAGAGGATCTATTGGATACGACAGCAACTACAATAACTTCTTATTTACAAGTCGCGATCAGGTAGGAAGATCCGGTTCAGCAGTTAAACTGTTCGTTGATAACAACAACAATGGCATTTTCGATGATGAAGATGATGAAATCAGTGAAAATGCCGTTCGTGTTAATCGTTCAGGAGCCGTAAGCACTACAAAAAATGGAATTCTATACTTTACTCAAATGCAGCCGTATTTCTATTACAATATGGAGATGAATAAAGGTGCTATACGCAACCCGATGCTGGTTCCTGATTTTGAAAAATTCGGATTAATTACTGATCCTAACAGATTCAAAAAAGTAGAGATTCCTTTTTACATGTCAGGTGTAATTGAGGGGACTGTTGAAAAGTTATTCGCCAGTGGTACAAATAAAGGAATTGCAGGTTTAAAATTGTTAGTTGTTTCTGACAATAATGAATTTTCTCAGGAAATTAGAACATTCTCGGATGGTAGTTTTTATGCCTACGAGATTCCTCCGGGTAAATACACTATTTCTATCGACAAAAACCAGTTAGATATTCTGGATTCTGAAGCAAGGCCCGGAAATATTGAGTTTAATGTGAACCCTATTCCCGAAGGAGATTTTATTGAAGGACTCTATTTCTCTCTTGTTCCTAAGAATTATGAAGAGATATTAGAAGAAACTATACCTGTCGATACTATTCTAGCTGATATCAGCCAAACTGAAGAAATAATTCAGCTAAAGGCAGAGTATGAACAAAACATCGATCAAACATTACGCTTAATCATACAAGCTCAAGCTTCATTTTATAATAGAGATATTGATAGAGCTTTAGTCTTAGTCAATGAGTCACTAAGTTTATTTAAAACGGCACAAGGTTACGCTTTAAGAGGAAGTCTATACTATTTAAAAGGAAATAAAATTGAGGCCCAGAAGAGCTGGGATTTTGCTGTAGAACTCAACCCTGATATCTTTATTCCTGATATTGAAGTATTGGATCAATATATCAGAACCCAACCCGGAAATTAGGGGAATAGAAGTTTCTATGACTATCAGAATGAATACATTGGAAAAGACATTATTGACATTTAAAATGACAGTAAATAGAACTCTATTACTGTTATTATTTCTATGTGTATCAAGTGCTGTATCTATAGCTCAACCTACATCAGTAGCTTCTCAATCAGGAGAGCTCCAAATCGCTTCTTTAGAGCAAGCTTATGATTCTCAGGTCATTCTAATATTGTCAAATCACTTTGACAGAAAAAAATTCTTCGTAGATGTTAATATAAACGCAGAATTTGTAGAAGAAACTTTTCAAACTCCAGGCACTCAACCGGTAACAAGAAGACAACAAAGCTTTTTACCCGGTCTCCCCTTCCTGCCCGACGAAAACTTACAAAGTTCAGAAACTGGTTCAACTACTCAAGAAGCTGTTACCAACCAGGCAACATATAGAAGTTTGAGACTTGTTAACCTCGCAATTAATATCTATGCAGATACTTCTCTTTCAGTAAGCGACTTAGATTTTATGAGAAGAGTTACAGGCTTTGCTGCTAAAGTTGATTTTACACGTGGCGATGTAATTAATATTACTCAATTAGCCATTCCTGATCCTGATTTTGAACCAGCAGTTGTGATTACCAATACTCAAGAGCCAGAACCTAAAAATCTTCTAGATTCTTTTAGTGACTATTATGTTGAAATGATTCTTCTTGGAGTATTTTTGCTTGGGCTATTTGGATATGGGATGTTTAGGAATTCGAAAGATCAAACAAATTTACAGTCACAACGTGAGCACATAAAGAGTGATATAACTTTAGAAGGAAGTTTGAATCCTGATAGCAATTTAGCCTTTTTTGGTAATTCAAAAGATCAATCACGAAACATAGTTTCAGAATTTGAACTTGTATCAGAGAACTTTTTCAAATTTCCGCAAGAAGTCTCTTTGGTTTTTGAATTCTGGATAGATAGTGATGAAAAAAATGGTCCGTCAAATGTGGCTGAAGTAGTTTCTGCAATTGACGCCAGTTCTCTTAAGTTATTGCAAAATCATATTGATGAAGAAAAGTTAGAGATCATAAATAATGCTCTAAGAAATCTTCCTCCTATGTCAATTGATGAAAAGTACAGAGCAGCTAAATATTTCAACTCTGTAATAGCAGATGAGAATATTGAAGATAAATCAACAAAAAAGCATGCTAAATTAGGTTTGTTTAAGTTTCTTACTCACCTATCAGATAATCTCCTTAAAGAACTCATAAAAACAGAAAATAATGTTAGCGCAGCTTTAATTATTGATTATTTACCTGAAGAAAAAGCAGCTGCTATACTAAACACTTTTGAAAGATCACGAGCTGCTGAGATTATGCTTAAAATGTCTACCCTCCACACCTTGTCTTATAAGGAGCAGAGTAAAATTTCTAACGGACTATTTGAAAAAGCAATCTTAGTAAGAGATAATGAGCAACAACAAGATTATGGAATTGAGAACATATTACCTATTCTTGAAAACTTACCTGTAGATGAACAAAAACGATATATAGAACAATTAAAATCTACAGGCTCGCCAATTGGTGCTATTTTAGAAAAAGAATTCTTTACGATAGATCAAATACCCGAATTGGATGAAGAAGTTATTAAAAAAGGTATAGAAGAGATAGATACTTCTACCCTGTTAGAAGCTCTCGTTGGCCTTGAAGACACTTCTATTGATAAAATACTATCAGGTAGACCAAAGAGAGAACAACAATTGATACGTCTCGAACTTGAATCAATAAATGGAGAGCATCAAATCAATCTGGAAGCGAAAAAAACGCTTGTCAGTTCGCTTAGAAAATCTTTAAAATTGAGTAAAGTTGAACAAGACTAATTCAAACATATCGATAAAGTTATTTACGATACTCTCGTCTATACTTGTAATGTATTTGGCAGGCTGTAGTGGTACTAAGGAATTAATTACCAATGAACCTACGCAAGTCATGCAAGAAGAGATCCCGTCTTCTACAATTGACAGTTCAGAGACACTAACTCCAAAGTTTGAATTAGAGCAAAAGGTCCGAGATTCACTTACACAAGTGTATAAAGATGAAATTTATAGAGAGAACCAAATAAAAGCCAATAGAATAACTACACTTTATATTCTTGCTCAGGAAAAATTTTATAGTGGGGAATATCAAGATGCTTTATTTTTGATAAACCGAGCATTACGAGTAAAGGAGACTGCGGATGTACTTGCTCTAAAAGGAAGCATTTACCTGGGATTGGGATCAATTGAGAATTTTGTCGCTTTTTGGAGACAAGCTTTAGAAATGGATGAAAATTTACCCATCCCACCCTCTCCTGCTATTGTTGAAGAATTAAAGAGACAGGGCTTAATACAATGAAGAAGAATTAAGAAATCAAACTATACTTTAGGCTATGCGTACATCATTTTTAAATATTTTTTGCTTCTTAGTATCATTGATTATACTTATTTGGGGTGCTTTGCTTGTAGTAGGTTTTGCACAATTCAATGTAATTTCACCTAAATTCGAGTTTTTAAATTTACCTAGTCTTGCAATTGTTTTTGGAGGGATTTCAGCGAGCGTATTTATAAGTTATCCTTTTAAAAAAGTGGTAATTGCTTTAAGAGAAAGTACTCGTCTTTTTTCTCAAAGTAACATTGATGATAAACTGCTTGAGCAAGACATAGAGAAAATTTTAGAATGGCAAAAAAGGATTCGGGTAGATAAAATTAAAGCCGTTTCTGAATTGAGTGAAGAATATGGCGAGCGATTTGAAGGATACCTTTTCTCAATTTTAGACACTAATTATTCTACTGAAGATCTTCGGGAATTAGCTGAAATTAACATCCAGGAAACCTACACGAGACAGCAACAAATAAATCAAATTATTGCCAGTATGGGTAAAACTGCTCCCGTATTTGGTATGCTTGGTACGTTATTTGGATTGATTGTTATCCTTTCAGGTTTCAATGAAATGGACTCCCTGCTTACAGGTCTGGCTGCTGCTCTTATGACTACTCTATATGGTATTGTTATAGGTAACTTCATTTTTATACCAATGGCTAAAAAAATGAATAATATTGCCTCTCTTCAATTTTTTAGAGAGAAATTGATACTTGAAGGAATATTATTGATCCAACAACAAAAGTCATCACTTCAAATTTTTGATAGACTTAAAGCTCATATGCATAGAACTAGTCAACAATTTTAGAGATCTGTTAATTGAGTTTAGATCAGACAAATAACACTGATAATTCATTATATCCTAAACAAAAGATAGAGGATGAAGATGACGACAGCTGGCAAGTTAGTTATCTGGATATAATTACAATTTTGCTTGGCTTTCTGATCATTTTACTTTCTTTTTCCGATTTAAATAATGGTGAGCCTTTTTCAGTCTCAGAATTATTCAAGTCTTCTATAAATGAATCTGAGTTTATAACCACTCCCATTGATAACATTAAGGAAGAATTAGAAAGCCTTCTTGAACCTGAAATCCAGCAAGGCAAACTGGAGATCTTCAGAGAATTGAATGATGTACGCATTAGATTTAAAAGTGATGATCTATATAATTCCGGAAAAGCTGAACTAGAAGATGAAGCTTCTATAATTTTAAACCGGGTTTTAGAAGCTTTTAAACTTATAAGCTATAATGACTTTGAAATCGATGTTGAAGGCCATACTGATAATGTTCCGATCTCAACTTCAAACTTTGAATCAAACTGGGAATTATCAACTGCAAGAGCTTCAAACATTGTTAAATATTTCAGTAACATGGGGATTGAGCAGGAGCGTCTTAAAGCTTCGGGTTACGCAGACTCACGTCCATTGGTTGAATTTGATCAAGAAGGAAATCCATACCCTGCAAGTAAAGATAAAAATAGGCGAGTAGTTTTAAGGCTCTTTTATTCCGGTGTTCCTGAACGAACTGCCAGTATAGATTCTACAATAGTACAAAGCGAAGAAGCAGAAGCTATTGACACAGTTGCCGTGGTTACTCAGGATGAAACTGAGGCAGACGATACTAAGACGGACGAAATTGAAGCTGATGAAGAGCCAATTGTTTCAAATGAAATTGAAGAGTTAACAGACAATACAAAAACTGAGGCAGAACTAAATCCTGTAACAGAAACTCCAGCTAACGAGGAATCGTCAAACCAAGTTACTCAAGAAATTAAACCGCAAAAACCACCAACCAGACAAGAAACAAGCCCTACAAGCGTAGGAAATTTTGAAAACGGATGCAGATATTCTGTTCAAGTGGGTGGTTTTGAATCTTTTTCAAATAGCTTAAACTATGCTAAACAAGCCGAAGAACGAACAGGATTTGAGTTCGAGATCTTATATAATAATTCATTATTCTCAATTAGAACTAAGAGCCAAAAGTCACTTCTTGAAACCATTTCTCTTCAAAGAACCATAGAAGAAAACTTCGATGAAAACCAACTAGTTGGATTTGTACAGCAATGTTATGATAATGGAAGAGAACGCCCTCAACCACTCAAGTATCAAATACAGTTAGGCTTCTTTCAAAGTGAGCAAAATGCAATCTCTTTCAAAGAAACTATTCTAAACGAACATAATATAGAATCCATCATAGAACAAAAATCTCTGCAAGCTTATACAGTAAGTACACTTTCTTTAAGTAGTATTAAAACCGCACAACAGAGGCTGGAAAGATTCAAGAATTTAGAAGGCTTAGAAGCTGCATTTATCAAGTTTGATCCTAATTCAGTTGTAGAATATTCGTTTAGTTATCAAATACAATTAGGTTCTTTTGCCACTAAACAGGAAGTAGATATATTAGCAAATCGTTTAAGAGAAGAGTTAAATGTGCAAAGCAGCATCAAAACACTCAATGATGGACGATACTATCTTGTTACACGTCCTTTCTCAAATTGGAACGAAGTTACCGACCTTTATTCAACACTGGATCAAGATAGTTCAGATCTTTCTCCTGTTATCTATCTTAACGAACGTATTTAAATAAAAAAAGCCCTGATATTACACAGAGCTTTTTAATTTTGTTTCCCTTTTCTATTACAGAAGCATTGAAAGTGGATTTTCTAATAAGTTCTTAACAGTATTTAAGAATTGTGCCGCTTTGGCTCCATCAACGATTCTATGGTCACTTGAAAGAGTTATCTTCATGCGTTTACCAGGAACAACAACTCCGTTTTCTACAACAGGAACATCTCTGATCGCTCCAACTGCAAGAATGCAAGCATTAGGTGGATTAATGATGGCAGTAAATTCTTCAATACCAAACATTCCCAAATTAGAAATTGTGAAAGTACTTCCTTCCATTTGCTCTGGCTGTAATTTTCGGTCTCTTGCCAATCCTGCCAGTTCTCTTGTATTTGCAGAGATTTCGGCTAACCCTTTTTTATCTGCATGAGTGATAACCGGCGTCATCAATCCTTCATCAATTGCTACAGCTACGGCTACATGGACGTCTCCGTGTTCTTTGATTACATCGTCATGCCATGAGCTGTTTATTGCCTGATGTCGAGTTAGAGCGATAGCGCAGGCTTTAACAACTATATCGTTAAAGCTGATCTTTACATCATTTGCTTCGTTCATTGAAGATCTGGCAGCCATGGCCGCTTTCATATCAATATCTACCGTTTCATAGAAATGTGGATTAGTGAATTTACTTTCAGATAGTCTGCGTGCAATCACTTTTCTCATCTGAGAAACTTTAACTTCTTTACTTTCTAAACTCTCAAATGTTTTTGAAGAGGAAGAAGCGCTACTTGGTTTGGAAAGACCTGTACTTCCACCTTTGTAGTCTTCTATATCCTTTTTAACCACTCTACCGTCCGGACCGGAACCTTGAACTGAAGCTATATCAATTCCTTTATCTTCAGCTATTTTCTTAGCTAACGGGGAAGCCTTTATTCTTCCATTATCCGTATCAGAAGTTGATTCTTTTGCTTCGTCTTTCTCTTCTGATTTATCCTCTTCCTTCTCTTCAGGCTCTTTTTCGTCTTTTGTTGCCGAGTCATCAGAGGATGAACTTGTGGAACCTCCTGCTCCATCAAGAATATCAGAAATATCTTCGCCTTCTTCGCCAATTACTGCTATAAGTCCACCTAAAGGAACTGCGTCTCCTTCAGCCGGAATGATCTTTAACAGAGTTCCGTCATCAAATGCTTCCACATCCATAGTGGCTTTATCTGTTTCTACTTCTGCGATGATATCACCGGCAGAAATCTTATCGCCTTCTTTAACATTCCATTTAGCGATCACTCCTTCTTCCATAGTGTCGCTCAGCTTCGGCATTTCTATCTTAATAGCCATAATTTCTTCGAATTATTGAGTTAATTAATTTCTGTATGTAACCTGATTTACTGCATCCACTACTTGTTTAACAGATGGATACCAAAGGTCAAATAAGTTTTTAGCAAATGGAGCACAAACATCAGGAAGTGTAACACGCTGAACCGGTGCATCAAGGTAATCAAAGGCTTCACGTTGAATTAAGAATCCAACTTCTGCTGCTAATCCTCCAAAAGGATGCGCTTCATCGAGAAGTACACATCGGTTTGTTTTCTTGATCGATTCTATGATCAAAGGAAGATCCAATGGCTTTACAGTTCTTGGATCAATGATCTCACACTCGATGCCGTCTTTAGCTAATTGCTCTGCAGCTTTAACAGCTAAATGGTACATCTTTCCGTGTGCCACAAGAGTTACATCATTACCTTCTCGTTTGATCTTACCTTTTCCTATTGGGATGATATAATCTTCATCGTCAGATACTTCTCCCTTCAAACCATACATTTGCTCAGATTCCATAAAGATAACCGGATTATCATCACGGATAGCAGATTTTAGTAATCCTTTGGCATCGCCAGGTTCGGAAGTATATATAACTTTCAAGCCAGGGAAATGAGCGTACATGGAATCATAAGCAACCGAATGTGTAGCTCCTAACTGCCCTGCTGAGGCGTTAGGACCTCTGAACACGATAGGACAATTTATCTGTCCACCGGTCATATACTTAACCTTAGAAGCGTGATTTATGATCTGATCTGCTGCTAATACCGCAAAGTTGAACGTCATAAATTCTACAATAGGTCTTAAACCATTCATTGCAGCTCCCACTCCTATTCCAGCAAAACCAAGCTCCGAGATTGGAGTGTCTATTACTCTTTTATATCCGTATTTATCGAGAAGTCCTTCTGTGGTTTTATAAGCGCCGTTATATTCAGCAACTTCCTCACCCATTATCAGAACTTTCTCATCTTTTGCCATTTCTTCATCGATGGCAGCTTTAATTGCTTCTCTAAATTGTAATTCAGCCATTATTCTATTCTTTGAAATTCTTTTTAGGTATGGAAATAAGGATTCTCTTCTACAAACATGTCTTCGTAGAGTTCTTCTGCTTTCGGGAAGTCAGAATTATCCGCAAATTCTACTGCATCTAGTACTTCCTGCTCTACTTTTTCTTCGATCTTTTTAAGCGCCGCTTCTTTGGCGATGTCATTTTCGAGAATATATGTTTTTAATCTTTCGATCGGATCTATCTTCTGATATTCTTCCAGTTCCTCTTTAGTTCTGTACTTTTGAGGATCAGACATTGAATGTCCGCGATATCTGTACGTTCTGATCTCAACAAACCAAGGTTCTGAGTTTTTGCGAACATCATCAGCGATCTCTTTCATTTTCTCATATACAGAGAATACATCCATACCGTTGATCACAGCACTTTTCATTCCATAACCATCAGCTCGATCTACTATATCAGCTACTGTATGGCGACGAGCTGCTGTTCCCATAGAATATCCGTTATTTTCTACAACAAATATTGCCGGTAGCTTCCAAAGTTGAGCAATGTTAAAAGTCTCATGCAATGCGCCTTGATCTACGGCTCCATCACCGAAGAAACATGTGGAAATTCTACCATTCTGCTCATATTTGTTAGCGAATGCAAGTCCTCCACCGATTGGGATATGTCCACCTACAATTCCATAACCTCCCCAAAAGTGATTTTCTGCTTTTGCAAAGTGCATCGATCCACCTTTACCACGAGAACATCCGGTCGCTTTACCAAAAAGTTCAGCCATTCCTTCATTTGCTGAAATTCCTCTGCATAATCCCCACCCATGATCACGATATGCTGTGATGATATCGTCATCGTCATTTAGTGCAAAAGTAGTTCCGGTTGAAACAGCTTCCTGGCCAATGTAAAGGTGAAGAAAGCCACCAAATTTTCCTTTTTGATACTGTTGCATAGCACGCTCTTCAAATCTACGCTGCAAATACATTTGCTCGTACATAGCCTTAAGCTTTGCTGCTGACAGACCTAAATCTTTGTGTTTTGATTTTGTAGCAGCCGGAAGATCAACCCCTTTCTGTACTGCTCCTGATTTTTCATCTCCAATACCTCTTGGAGCAAATTCTACATTACCGCTTTTCTTTTTTGCCATAGTTCGTTTTTTATAACCTTAACCCTTCAAAAATGGGCTTGAATATATTCAATTTTTATGAAGATTTCGTAATTCTCTGGACTACAAGTGTTAAATGGTATTTAAAATGATTTCATTCACCTTAGATAATGCTTCTTCTAGTTTTTCAGGTTGTCGTCCACCAGCAGTAGCAAGACTTGGTTGTCCACCACCACCGCCGCCAACTAATCGTCCAAGCTGACCGACTAACGCTCCTGCCTTCAATCCTTTTTCTTTTATCAGATCGTTAGTAACTGATACCATCAGATACACTTTTCCTTCTTCCTCATCTTTTGATCCCAATACTGTTACTGTATTTGAAGAAGATTTTTCAAGAGCATCGTAACCCAATTGCTTTAAAACATCCATATCAGCGCCGGGAATTTCTCCTTTTACGAGAGTAATATTTCCGTCTAATGATTCCGGATTCGAAAATAATTCGGTTAGTTTAGCTCCTGTGTTCTGAAGATTCTGAGCTGAAAGTTCTTTTTCTAAAGCTTTCTTTTCTTCCTGAAGTTTCTTGATATCAGCTACCAGGTCGGTGCTTTGTCCAATTACTCCTTTAATTTCTTTTAAGAGAGACTGTTCATTTCTCAATAACTGATCAGCTGATTTACCGCAAACCGCTTCAATTCTTCTCACACCTGCAGCTACTGAAGTTTCCTGAGTAAATCTGAAGTAACCGATCTCACCGGTAGCTTTTACATGAGTTCCACCACAAAGTTCTCTGGAAAATTCAGGATCAAAAGTGATAACACGAACTTCATCTCCGTACTTTTCTCCAAAAAGCATCATAGCTCCCATTTCTTTGGCTTCTTCAATAGGAACACTTCTTTGTTCATCTAAAGGGATATTTTCCTGAATTTTTTCATTTACTCTTTGCTCGATCACTTTGAGTTCTTCGTCTGTAACTGCTTCAAAATGAGAGAAATCGAACCGTAAATGATGATCATCTACCAAAGAACCTTTTTGAGCTACATGATCGCCCAGTTCTTCTCTTAAAACTGCATGAACTAAATGAGTGGCAGAATGGTGTTTCTGGATTTCTTGTCTTCTTAAAGTGTCAACCTGAGCAATCCATTCTCCGGATAGGTCAT
This sequence comes from Balneolaceae bacterium UBA3186, assembly GCA_002364085.1. Taxonomy (GTDB): domain Bacteria; phylum Bacteroidota; class Rhodothermia; order Balneolales; family Balneolaceae; genus Balneola. The sequence continues at coordinate 453,583 of DEXK01000011.1, forward strand.
CAGGAAGATTTTCAGAGTAATGCACAAATTCTCCGTTCACCTTTTGGACATCTGTAACATGAATGTACTCATTACCATTTGTAACTAAACCGGTATCAGCAACCTGACCACCGCTCTCTGCATAAAATGGGGTCTTAGCAAGCTTGAATGCGAAACGCTTTCCTTCTTTTCTGAATGAAGCGAACTGGGTTTCTACTTTAAGTTTATCATACCCAACAAAGTGAGTCTCGCTGACTTCTTTACTATTAACTAATACCCAATCACCACCCCCACTGTGATCCACACTAAATTTACCTGCTGCTCGTGCACGATCTTTCTGTTCTTTCATCAACTCATTAAAGCGATCTTCATCTACTTCGATTTCTTCTTCTCTAGCCATTAACTGAGTAAGATCGATCGGAAATCCATAAGTATCGTGGAGTTTAAAAGCGTCATCACCAGAAATAACTTCTTTTCCTTTTGAGACTTCTTTAAATAATTGAATTCCCTGCCCAAGTGTTTTCAGAAAACTCTTTTCTTCTGATTTGATCACGTTGATCACGTATTCTTTCTGAGCTTCCATTTCAGGGAACACGTCCTTGAATTGATCAGCAAGAACATCAACCAGTTTGTAGAAAAATGGTTCTTTGAAATTCAGTTTATCCCAACCGTATCTAATTGCACGTCTTAATATTCTGCGTATAACATAACCACGGCCATCATTTCCCGGTGAAGCACCATCAGCAATAGAAAATGCTACTGCACGAATGTGATCTGCGATAACTCTCACGGCTATATCTTTCTCACTGTCTGAGCTTGAATATTTTATTCCGGCTAGTTCTGAAATTTTATCCAATAACGGAGTGAAAATATCTGAATCATAATTTGAAGTCTTTCCCTGAAGTACAGCGCAAACTCTTTCGAAACCCATTCCAGTATCCACATGCTGGGCTGGTAGCGTTTTAAGAGAACCATCAGATTGACGATTGAATTGAATAAATACCAGATTCCAGATCTCCATTACTCTAGGATCATCTGCGTTTACAAGAGTTGCTCCATCAACTTTTTTACGCTCTTCTTCTGATCTGAGATCAATATGAATTTCAGAGCAAGGTCCACAAGGCCCGGTGTCCCCCATTTCCCAGAAATTGTCTTTTTTACCACACTTCAGAATATGGGAATGATCGATCGTGGTTTCGCTTTTCCAAAGTTCAATTGCTTCTTCATCAACCGGAAGTCCGTCTTCATCATCGCCTCCAAAAACTGTTGCATAAAGTTGATCGGGATTTAATCCCCACTTATCAACCAATAATTCCCATGCCCAGGCAATTGCTTCTTTTTTGAAATAATCGCCAAACGACCAGTTACCTAACATCTCAAACAAAGTGTGGTGATAAGTATCGTACCCAACTTCTTCAAGATCGTTATGCTTTCCACTTACTCGAATACATTTTTGTGTATCTGCAGCACGGCTCCACTCTTTACCCTCGTGAGAAAGCGTTGCTTCTTCTCCTAAAAAAATAGATTTGAACTGATTCATCCCAGCGTTTGTAAACAAAAGAGTAGGATCGTTTTTTGGTGCTACCGGAGCACTTTCAACGATAGCGTGGTTCTTTTCTTTGAAAAAATCGAGGAATTCCTGACGGATTTGTGATGAAGTCTTAGTGGACATCAATTTATATTAAGAAATCGGTTGAAAATTAAGATGGAGAAGATAAAAAAAATATGCTTCACACTCGACGTTTGATTTATGTTTACTTAATTATTTGAAATCTCGGGAATCAAAAAACCGAAATAAACATTTTGTGCTTTCATGAATTAGTGGCGACATTTATTTAGAATTCAAATTTACTAGACAACTATGAAAACTATTCTCAATTTTTTCTTCCGCGGAATGTTAATTGTATTTCCTGTAGGAGCTACCTTTTACTTAGTTTCCATAGCTATAGGTTGGGCAAATGAGTCGCTAAATTATCTATTTTACAGCTGGTTTGACTATAACATTCCCGGGTTAGGGATAATAACCGGTTTTATAGCCATTACACTTATTGGCTTTATATTTACAAGAGCGTTTACCAAACCTATTCTCCATTTGTTTGAAAAACTTCTAACCAGAACTCCTTTAGTGAGTATTATTTACAGCTCATTAAGAGATCTCACAGAAGCTTTTGTGGGGGACAAAAAGAAATTTACAGCCCCTGTTGTAATTGATTTTGGCGTTCCTGGAGTAAAACGATTAGGTTTTATAACCCAAAAATCTCTTTTGGATCTTGGTTTGGAAGATGAAGTAGCCGTGTATTGCCCTCATTCATACAATTTCTCAGGAAATTTATATATAGTTGACAAAATGCATGTTAAACCAATTAAGAAAGATCCCGCTACTTTTATGAAGTTTGTGGTTTCGGGAGGTGTATCAAACCTTAATGAGATTGATTAGAACTCTTCTTATTCCCTGTGTGCTGAAGTCCTTCGCTTTTTTACTTAAAGATCTAGGCTGTATCACTTATCCAACTCAAGATTAACCTTTCACTTTTCACTTTTCACCTTTCACTTAATACACTTCTTCGAATGTTCTTGATGAAGGTTTGATATTCTTTTTTAGATCTTCCCAACTCCATTCTGAAGGAGGAATTTCTGCAAGATCACCACGAACCTGTAAATATTCCATATGTCCTTGTAATGCAAGATTCTGATAGATACCCGTTTCCATTCCCTTCATTCCACAGATATAAATTAGGGTATTCTCTTTTTCAAAAATTGGATTCAAAGTTTCAGCATGGTCATTGATCACACTTTGAACATAATATTTGCTTCCATCACTTCGACGGTCTTCTCTGGATACACAACTCAAATAATGGAAATTAGAGTGCTTCTCGGTCATTTCTTTTATGAAATCCGGATACAGAATATCTGTTCTGTAGGCACAACCAAATACCAGAGCTACGTCACCTGTGTAACCTGATTCAAATAATTCCATGATCATTCCTCTAAAAGGAGCAATACCCGTTCCGGTTGCAAAAAACACGTAATTGAAATCCTGAGCATTTTCCGGTAACAAATATCTTTTACCACTTGGCCCTGTAAGTTGCACTTTATCGCCCGGCTTCAGATCAGAAAGATAGTTCGAAGCAACTCCCAGATAGAGTTTTCCATCTATTTCATCTATAGATCTTTTAACAGTTGTTGAAACCAGATGTGGCTTACCTCCTTCTCCCTTTGTAGGAGATGAAACCGAATATAAACGCAATTTATGCGGACGACCTTTTTCATTCTCACCGGGAGGAAGTACTCCAACTGACTGTCCAACTCTGATTCGATTCACTAAATCCGTTCCTGATATATCAAAAGTAATATGACGAACAATATTAGGGCTGTTTTCAGTAGTGCAAATATAATTTTCAACTATAGTTGCTTCCGTTGGGTTTTTAGGTGAATAAATATTTAATTCAACTTCCGGGAGGATAATCTCTGCCATTCCAATAATTAGTTTATATGCATAAAAAAATCCGATGCTCTAATTGAACACCGGATTTATAAAGTAAGGTTTTTCTAGTTTAGAAATAAAACGTTAATCCTGCGGATATAACATTTCCACTAAACTCGGTATCATCAAGGTCATCACCTTTGTCGTCGAGAAATAAATATCTATAATCGATATTCAATCCTGCACTTTCATTTAAAGGAAGATCGAGTCCAAAACCCAAATGATATCCAATATTAAATTCGGCGTCATCACCCGGAGACACAAATCCACCGTCATAATCATAAAAAGTATAATATGCTCCAAGCCCAGCTAACCCATAAGGTTGGAAATTAGAAGCCAAAGGTACATGCATTAACAGTGTGGCAGTTACAGGTACTTGTTTGATAGTTAGATCACCGTTCGTTGTTGAGTAGCTTTGCTCTCCTCTGTACTCTGCTGCAAATTCAAAACCAAAAACTTCTCCACGCGTTCTTGTTTGGAATCCAATAAACATAGTTCCGTCTTCGGCATCAGGAGCCTTATAATATCCGATTTTTGGACCGATTCCTGACCTATCCTTGGTTGGAGCTGTTTGAGCTTTGGTATGAGATGAAAATGTTAATAAAACTGCTAATGTTAGAGTAGATATAAAAAGTTTCATAATTAGTATTAGTTGTTGTTAGATAATACTTTAATGGATATTGGGTTAAGTAAGTTCCATTAAATAATACTAATACCACTTTTTTCAGCTATTGATTGCTGATCCTGTATCTTACTAACTCATCAACAGTAAGTCTTTCTCCTCTTTGCTCCATTAATCTTGCAGCGATGCCATCAGTTACATTTACACCGCGCATCCTCATGAGGTTTTCTTTTGTGAGCTCTTCTTTAGTATACCCCAGATCCATCATTCTACTGGTAAAATTTGCTGTTACCCCTGCTCTTCTTGTTTCTGCTAGTTCTTCTATTGTGAGTGAATAACCTAATTCTTTCATCATTCTTGCATAGTCTGAACTTACTCCTGCATTTTGAAGCTCAACAAGTTGATCTAAAGTAATATCTGTATAACCAATATCATGTAGTTGTTGAGTTTCTGTAGCAGTTACCCCTTCCCTTCTTAGGTTTATCAATTCTTCTCTACTGAGCTCACCATATCCCATTTCTGTCATCCAAGCTCCCATGCCCAGCAATAGATCTTCACTAGGCTCACTTATTGCTTGTTCAATTCTATCGGGTATATCATTTATTCCGGAATAATCTATTCTTGACCCTACATAAAAAACGAGAGTAGCTATAAATGCGAATAAAAGAATATAATTTGAAAGTTTTCCGGAATTGGAATTCTTATCCAGCCTTCCTTGATTAAGTTGAGAGACTGTATCGTCTTCGAGATCTTTTAGATCGTTCTTTAAATTTCTGAATTTTGTGCTCATAATTGCCCATTTTTATTTCCAGAATGATTACGAAAACTTCTAAAAAAAGATTCGAATTTTTAAAATCAGACAATCAATTTTAATGACTTATCCAAGTCACCTATTGTGAAAGGCTTCACAATCAAGTCAACAAAATCAGTGTCTTTAGCTCTTTCAAAGTTCAACCGATCTGAATTACCTGTTAAATATATAACTTGAGGACTTATAATTTCTTTGATCTTTGCTACTGTATCTATTCCATCCATTTCACCTTTCAATCGAATATCCATAAGAAGCACATCAGGTTTTTCTCGATTTGCAATTTTGATAGCCTCTTCCCCTGAAACTGCCTTTCCAACTACAGAATGACCAAGTTCTTTAATCATATTTTCAACTACCAAAGAGATGATCATATCATCTTCTACGATCAGCACCTTTTTACTATCGCTCATATTTTTTGAAACTTTTTTATTCGCTTATCGAATCTTTTTTTGAAACCTTAAGTCAATGTAAAAAAATAATGGCTTCTTTTATAACAATTTAACTTCCAGAACTTCTCCGGTAATAGTACTAAAAAAAATATTCCATCGTATTTGACTTGTATTGTGTTGTAGTACTTTTAGTATCCACACTTTATGAATTTCCAGTCCAGCATCAACATTAACTGCAACATACCTTAGTTCAGGAGCTTCAAATATATGATCTTCTGTTATTTCTTGTTCAAATATTTGATTCGTTTCATTTGCATAGCGTACTTTCATTCCCACTACTGATTTTTTGGCTTCACTTGATCCAAACTCTATGAAACCCGGATCAACAACCGGATACCAGTTTCCCCAAATTCTGTTTATACCATTTGAGTCTAAATAAACGACTACTTCAGTCCCTGAAACTATTATTCCATTGACCTGTTGAGGTTCAAATGTGAATTTCCATTGCAGTGGTACATTATTTATATCAGGACCTTCACAAATCGTACATCCATCAAGCGAAGTAATTTCTGCCAATGTTAAACTTTCAATTTCTCTGGTCCCGGTAAATGCAGCGTTTTCGAAAAGCTTCAATTTTACCAAATTCAGGAAATCATCATCATAAATAAGTTCTTGTTTTTCTATTTCTCTATTAAGACAGGGATTAATATCATTTGGAAATAATACTCTGCTAAATCCTGTTAACCCATATTCATTCAAAGTAGAACAAATCAACCCTTTATTCATTTGATGATAAACATCATTCAAAACTCGAAGCTCATTCATTTCCAATCTTTTTATGAAGACAGGGTAATCATCATTAACATCGACCGGAGATAGTGATTCACAGCCTATGTAAAAGGCTCCAAAAATTAATAACAGATAAGCTAACTCTTTTCTAATCACCATCATTATCCTTACATATAAAGTTAGTTATACTTCAGAATTACTACAACAGTATTATCAAAGTTCTTTACTTTAGTAGTGAATAAACCAGAGCGAAATTTGAATGAATAAAAGTATAGCAATTATTGGAGCCGGAATCTCCGGAATTACAACCGCCGTTTTGCTTCAAGCTTTTGGGTTTGATGTAACCATTTACACTAAAGAACACCTCTTCTCTGGTACATCAAATCCTAAATTTGCCAGCCGGTTTCCTTCTGCTTCTATAATTCCACATTCAGTATCTCATCGGGAATTAAACGAATTGTTTATCACTAGCCAGTCTTTCTTTAAAAAACTACTTATGTCCTCCTTCCCGGGGTTAACAAAACATGAACACTTTGAACTTTTCGCATTTGATACCGAACAACCCGAATATCTTAGCCAAATGGAAGACCTAAAAGATTTTTCCAACCTAGATTGGTGTCCTAGCCATTCTGAAATTGATACCAAAAGTGGCTGGGGCTATACCTGTTTATTTGCAGACTGGAACTTCTATTTCCCTCATTTAATAAAAAAATTCACTGCCCAAAATGGGTACATTGTTCAACAGGATGTGGATATTAATCGACTTAGCGATTTGAATGAAGATATAATAATTAATTGTACGGGAATTGGATCGAATCAATTACATAATGAAAACGAAAGACCTCTTATCTTAAAAGGACACCTTCTAAGAGTAAAAAATACTCCTGATTTAAAGTCTCCTAATGGGAATACCATTTCTTTTAATTTCTCTCCGGGATTTAACCTTTACTCTGATTCAAACAGCACCCCACTTGATGTATACTGTTATCCAAGAAAAAACGATTGGATCTTAGGAGGAAGCAGGTTTAAAGGCACGTTGGATAAGAATAACCAATGGATTCCTGATGACCCTGATTCCGAATCTTTTCCAAATCAAATTGAGTCATTAAATTCAGATATCATAAAGAACACTTTTGATATCGATCTTCAGCAGTTTACAGAAAGAGAACATCAATATTCATATCGGTATGTTAGAAAGGAAAAAAATGGGTTACGAATTGAAAAAGACGAAGCGTCTAAAAAACCTTTGATCCATAACTATGCACATGGTGGAGCAGGCGTTACTTTAAGCTGGGGTTGTGCTTTTCGTTGTATTCAGCTAGTACTGGCAGAGCTTGCATTATCACAAGTTGATTGCGATGACGCTACAGAGAGAGTGTCAAAAGCTATTACTTCTTCCTAGATTTTGATTTGTAATTTTGCCAATGTCCCCATATCAAGAGAATGCTTCCAATAAGTGTTACTCCTGCTTCCCCATATTCACCAAGTATATCATTAAAATACCACGCAAGGAAAATCAGAAACAAACCTGATATAAGCAGAATAGTGATTTTTGGAGACTTATGTCTTTGCCTTAATGACAAATAAACCGCCGGAGCAATAGCAATAAAAAATATCAGGTGTGTATACTCATGAAACTCTTCGAAAGCCGGCCATAATGGAATTAATGCAACTATTACCGGCACTAACAAACAATGAATTGCACAAATGCCTGATAAACCGATTCCTACTCTATCCCAAAAACCTGGTTTAGTATTATTAGATTCTGTTTTCAAATTTTGGAAATCGACTTTTAAATTCTTGAGTGGTTTAAGGCGCTAAAGATATTAATATATCCGCTGATTATTTCATTGAATTTATCACTTAAATTAAAGAGTTCATGTTTTAACAACTATCAGTCATTTTTTTACACTGATATACATCTTTGCTTCCTTAAAAAATTGCTGTTCTCATTGTTCCGGAGTTCTTGAGATTCAAACCTAGAATTTTGGAAGGTCACAATGTTCTCAATGTGACTTTAAGCAGACTTAGCGTTATTATTCCTGCTCCGTCTAACAATGGCACAAATTGCCAAAAAAAATAAATTCTAAATAAAGAAATGTCCCAATTTAGCACGAATCCTGAGTCGCAGAAATTTGAAAAAATTCCTACTTCAATTTTTTCAGACGCAAAAGACGCTTCGATACATGTAGCTCATCAAATAGCCGATCTTATTAAAGAAAAAGCTAAGAATAACGAACAAGCAGTTATAGGGCTTGCTACGGGTTCTACTCCTACTCAGATATATGATGAATTAGTACGTTTGCACCGAGAAGAAGGTTTAAGCTTTCAAAATGTAACTACTTTCAATCTCGATGAATACTTTCCTATGGATCCGGATTCGATTCATAGTTACGTGTATTTTATGAAAGAATACCTCTTCGACCACATTGATATTAAACCTGAAAATGTACATATCCCCGATGGTACATTAAGCCGAGATGAAGTATATACTTTTTGCCAGGAGTATGAGAAAAAAATTGATGAAGCTGGTGGGCTTGATATTCAAATTCTTGGAATCGGACGAACAGGTCATGTTGGATTTAACGAACCTGGCTCAGGAATTACCTCTAAGACAAGATTAATTGCTTTAGACAGCCTTACCATACTGGATGCCGCAAGTGGATTCTTTGGAGTTGAAAATGTTCCTAAACGTGCCATTACAATGGGTGTTGGCACCATAATGAAAGCCAAAAAGATCTTTCTGATGGCTTGGGGAGAAGGAAAAGCTTCCATAATTGAAAAAACTGTTGAAGGCGAACAAACGCCACATATTCCTGCCACTTTTCTGCAACAACATTCTAATGTTGAAATAATTCTGGATGAAGCATCCTCAGCCGAACTAACAAGAGTAAAAACACCTTGGTTAGTTGGCCCAATTGAATGGGATGATGTTACTTTAAGAAAAGCTGTAGTTTGGTTAAGTCTCTATTTAGAAAAACCAATTCTAAAGCTTAGAGAAGAAGATTATAGTGAGCATGGAATGAACGATATACTCACAACCATTGGTAGAGCTTACCATATAAACATCCGAATTTTTAATGAGGTTCAGCACACCATTACGGGTTGGCCGGGTGGTAAACCAAATGCTGATGACACACATAGACCAGAAAGAAAATCTCCATTCCCAAAAAGAGTATTGATCTTTAGTCCACATCCGGATGATGACATTATCTCTATGGGTGGAACCTTTATCCGTTTAGCAGATCAGGGACATGAAGTTCACGTAGCTTACCAAACATCCGGAAATATTGCCGTTTTCGATGAAGAAGCTTTGCGATTTGCCGATTTTGTAATGGACTACCATCAGAGTTTTGGCTCAGGTTCTAATGAAATTAACAACCTCTATGAAGAAGTAAAATCTTCTATTGCTAATAAGCAACCCGGACAAGTTGACTCTGATCGAGTAAAAGCTATTAAAGGAATGATTAGACGAGGTGAAGCTAAAGCAACTGCTCGCTATGTCGGCTTACCGGACGAAAATATACATTTTCTGGATCTCCCGTTTTACGAAACCGGTAAAGTTCGTAAAAACCCTATAGGACCTGAGGATATAAAAATCACAAAAGACCTCATCTCGAAAATAAAACCACATCAGATCTATGCTGCCGGAGATTTATCAGACCCACATGGAACTCACAGGGTTTGTTTGAATGCTATTTTTGATTCTTTAAGAGAACTCAAAAATGAATCCTGGATGAAAGACTGCTGGGTTTGGTTGTACAGAGGAGCTTGGCAAGAATGGGGAATTGAGGAAATTGAAATGGCAGTTCCATTAAGCCCGGAAGAAACAGATCGTAAAAGAACCGGAATATTTAAGCATCAGTCCCAAAAAGACCGACCGCTATTCCCCGGAACTGATAAACGAGAATTCTGGCAACGAGCTGATGACAGAACCAGAACCACTGCAAAGCTCTACGACAAGCTGGGTTTAGCGGAATACGAAGCTATGGAAGCATTTGTACGGTGGAAAGAATTAGATAATGCCTAATTCTTTTCCCGAATGATCAATTTAGGCTCAATCAGAACTTTAGAAGGTACCTTGTATTCATTTTCTTCAAATATGATCTTGAAATTATTGAACAAAACTTTTCCAAGTTCTTTAGAATCTATTCCTATGGTATTTAAAGAGGAATCGTGTTCTTGTGTCTGTTTTACATTTCCAAAGCCTAAAATTGAAATGTCTTGGGGGAAGTTATACCCCTTTTCGATAAGTGCATTTTTAAAACCTCGGGCTACTTCATCATTTGAAGCAAAAATAGCGTCGATTTCTGAATTTTCAAGATCCAGAACATTGCCAATATTAAATCCGTCTTCGTATGTAGAGCCTTTGTTTTTGAATGAATTTCGAATCACAACACAACGCCCTGATTCTCCTTGTGATTCCAATTCGTCTAGAAAACCTTCCAGCTTTAAATCATCCGATTTATATCCGTTTTCATCCAGTACGATACAGATTTTTTTCTCTGATTTCTTCAGCAGTTCACGAGCAGCCAAACTCCCAACTTTATAATTATCGATAGTAACTATTGGAACATTTGAATCATAAATATCGTGGCAAAAAAAAGCAGGAACCTGCTTCAGGATCTTTTTGTAGAGTTTTACTCCAAAAACAGACTTTCTTGAAGTACCAAGGATCAAACCATCAACCTCTTTGTTTGAAACAAGTTTAGAAATCAATTCCTCATGCGCATTAATAGTTTTAGAAACATGAACTTCAAGATTCTTATTAAGTTTTTTAGTCAGTTTTTCAACTTCGGTAAGTATGTCAAAAAAATTAGCGTCGTTATAATTGATAAGAGCGAAAGCGATCTTGTTGGTTGGAGCAACTTCAGTTTTATTAAATCTTAAAAGCTTTTTATTTATGAATGTACCTTTTCCAACTCTGCTAACAAGATATCCTTTATCATTCAGCAATTGCATTGCCTTTTTGATCGTGGACATACTTACATCATACATTTCCGTTAATTGTAAATAATTAGGTAATCTCCCACTTTGCCCAAAATGATCATCATTAATCTTCTCAATCAGGTCTTCGGTAATAATTTCGTAAAGATGTTTATTTGTATCGTTCTTATCGATCATTCCTTCTCAATGAATTTTTCTAAATCTATGTATCCAATACTAACAAATAATTGGGTCAAATTGTGCTCTATTGTTAAAGAATTTAACCTGAAATCTAAAAATTTTTTTAAAACTTATTTTAATGTTTGTGATGTCTTCTCTGATAATGACAAAGTTTATTTAATAAAAGTAAAAGCAGTAAACGGTTCAGAAAGTTTTACCGATATTCGAAATATAACATTAATAAAATAGTAGGAATCCATTTATGAGTTTTATAGCCACTTTTAAAAAGAATCCTTGGTCCTGGATTCCAACGCTCTATTATACCCAAGGAATTCCATATATATTGGTGGTATCGGTTTCTGTTATCATGTATAAAGATCTTGGAATCGATAATACTGAAATTGCTCTTTATACAAGTTTGCTATCTGCTCCTTGGGTTTTTAAGCCTGCATGGAGTCCTTTTATTGATATTTTTAAAACAAAACGGTGGTGGACGTATTTAATGCAAGGTTTGATCGGTGTTTCTTTTGCGGGTGCAGCGATCACCTTAAATACTCCTAACTTTTTTGAAACCTCATTAATATTTTTATTCGTTGTAGCTTTCTGTTCCTCAACCCATGACATTGCTGCCGATGGCTTTTACATGTTGGCTCTTAATGAAGAACGGCAATCCTTTTTTGTAGGGATACGATCTACCTTTTTTAGGTTAGCGATGTGGAGTGGTGAAGGGGTTTTTATAGTATTAGCAGGAGTTATAGCAGCAAAAACAAATGACCCAACCTTCTCATGGACTTCAATTCTGGCAATTGTCGCCGTTTTAATGATTGTAATGTCAGCCTATCATGGTTTTATACTACCTAAACCTGCCGAAGATGTTCCTGTAAAATCTGAGGGTGAATCTCAGTTAAAAGCGGTATTAAATACTTTTGTTGTTTTTCTGAAGAAGGAACAGATCGTTCTTTCGATCCTTTTTATTTTACTATATAGATTAGGTGAAGGTCAACTAGTTAAATTAGCAGCACCTTTTCTATTAGATGCAAGAGAAGCTGGAGGTCTTGGTTTATCTGTTACTGAAGTTGGAGTTGTAAATGGTATTATCGGGCTACTTGCTTTAACGGTTGGTGGAATTTTTGGTGGAATAGTTATTTCACGACATGGATTAAAGAAATGGCTCTGGCCAATGATATTCATCATCAACCTTCCAAATGTCGCATATTGGTATCTTGCTCACTATCAGCCTGAATCATTTATCACAATAAGTACACTTGTAGGAGTTGAAAAATTCGGCTATGGATTTGGGTTTGCAGCCTTCCTCATGTTTATGATCTATGTTGCTAAAGGAAGTCATAAAACTGCACATTACGCCTTTTGTACTGCTTTAATGGCATTAGGAATGCTGTTATCAGGTGCCGTGTCAGGATTTATACAGGAACAAGTGGGATATGAGCAATTCTTTATCTGGGTACTAATTTCGGCCATTCCGGTAATGATCGTTACCCCATTTATCAAAATTGAAGACGACTTCGGTAAGAAAAAAGAAAAGACTACCTAGTACATCGGAACTAAAACAAACTTCGTAATTATACATTAAGAGCATTCATATAAATAAATTCAACTATGAGATCTAAGAGATACACCTTTATTGCTTTTCTACTTTTAATCACTGCTTTTGTCAGTTTTAAAGTTCAAGCCCAACCGCAAACTGTTGGGGAACCTCAAATTCTGCTGAAACAAGATGGAGTTAATTTTCAGGCTCCGGTCTGGTCGCCTGATGGGAATACCCTCGCTGTAACGGCAGACCGCTATGTTGGAATATGGCTTGCAAATGCTGATGGTACAAATTTACGACAACTTACAGATGCAGATGCAGGATTTGGATTCACTTGGTCTAACGATTCTCGATCTATTTTAACACGTCTTAATACGGTAGAAAACCGACGAAGAAACCATGCCATTACTATTTTTCATACAGATGGAAGCGCTCCCGACCAGATCACCGAATCTCGCCCTAAAATGGAAGCATTACCACAATGGGCTCAATATGGAGAAAAGGTTGTGCTTATTCAGAATAATAAAATAGAAGCTTTTGATTCAGGAAAGAATATCCCCGATCAATTCAAAAATAAACCAAGCCTTCCTTTTTATGTACTGAAAAGCAATGAGATCGCAAAGGGAAAGATCCCCACTAATTCTACAGAAAACATCTCTCCTTTTGAGGATGCAACTTATTTAAATCTAGAAGTATCTCCTGATGGCCAGAAACTTGCTTTTGAAGTATACGGAGGAAATCTATACGTAATGAATGTAGATGGTTCTGATCTGGTAGATCTTGGAAAAGCAAACCGACCGGGTTGGTCTCCTGATAGCAGATATGTGGTAGCTTCTGTAAGCGAAGACGATGGATACAATGTTACAAAAGGAGATCTGTTTGCATTTAGTGTTGATGGAAACCAAAGCATTAATCTCACCTCTCAAACTGAGATGATAGCTCAAAATCCTAACTGGTCGCCTGATGGTTCTAAAATTGCATTCGATGTACCTAATGAAGGTGCTATCTATGTAATTAATATTCAGCAGTAAGTTTAAAAGAAATTATAACCATGAAATTTAGATCAGTAAAAACAATAATGAAATCATTTGCCTTTTATTCCCTGCTGAGTATTGTTTTAATCAGCTTTTCAACATCAACACAGGCTCAACAAGTATCCGGACTTGAAGGAGTTTCCATCTTTATAGATCCCGGACATAGCCAAACTGAAAATCAAGGTCTTTATGGATATTCTGAGCCTGAAAAAGTACTCAGGGTTGGGTTAGCTCTACAAGAAATGTTACTTACTCAAACCGATATTGATACCGTTTTTATTGCAAGAACAAATGATTCTCAGCAAGTTCCATTGGGACAAAGAGATGATCTTGCAAATGCTACCGGAGCTGATTTTTATTACTCCATTCACAGTAATGCCCCAAACGTAACGAATAATTACACACTTACCCTTTATGGCGGATGGAGATCAAACGGAAGTACTGTAGAAAAATCTCCAAATGGCGGTAAAGCTTACGGTGATGCACTGATTGTAGAGCTTACTGATGCAATGAGAGTTCCTACCATTGGTAATTTTGCAGACCGGAATTTTTATGAAGGTGGCAGCACTTCAAATCATTCCAATCAATGGCCTTATTTATTTGTGAACAGAACTACAAATATGGCTTCACTTCTAAGTGAAGGTGGTTTTCATACAGTTCCTTTTCAACAAAAAAGAAATTTAAATACCGAATATAAACGCCTAGAAGCACAAGCTGCTTTCTGGAGTTTCCTTGAGTATTTTGGGGTCAGAGATCAACAACCTGTAGTTGGAATTACTACAGGAGTTATATCAAACGATGATGACGGTGAGCCACTTAATGGTGCAACCGTTACTATAGACGGTCAATCTTATACTACCGATACTTTTCAATCATTATTTAATCAGTATTCCTCTGACCCTGAAGAACTGAAAAACGGTTTCTACTATTTGGAAGAATTATCTAATGGAAACCAGCAAGTTATTGTTAGTGCAGAAGGTTTTTATTCTGATACCGCTACTGTGGATGTTCTTACAGATGACTTTACTTTCCATGATGTAAGTTTAGTGTCAGCTATTCCACCTTCCGTTACCGGATTTGAAAATACAGACACGCTTTTAGTTAATCCCGGAGAAAACTTGGTACTTCAATTCAGTAGAAAAATGGTTAAAACCACCGTTGAAGACGCTCTTTCTCTAACCCCTGCTGATAGTATCAGATTAGTTTGGAAAAGTGATTCCAGACTTGAGATCATAACCAATGAACTAGAATTTGAAAGCAATTATGTATTAAAAATAGATTCTACTGCTATCGATCGGTCTTCGTATATGCATCAGATGGATGGAAATAGTGATGGTATTGGAGGAGATTCATTCGTTCTGGAAATCAAAACCGGAAATGCAGATATCCAATCTCCTGTAGTATCAGATATTCGCCCAACCAACACTCAACTCAATGAGTTAACTCCGATCGCTTCAGCTACCTTTGATGAGTATTTGGATATCTCAAATCTGAGTTCCAGCTTTGAGATAAAGAAAGGCACATATTCTGTTCCAGGAACCGTAAAGTACTATGAAGTATTTGGAAAAAGTGTGATCAACTTCTTCCCTTCTCAAAGATTGGATAAGAGCACAAATTATGTATTAAAACTTAGTGGTTCCATAAGTGATACCGTTGGAAACACACTTGGATCTGATATAAACAGAACATTCCCAACAACCGATCAGGAAATTCACAACCAGGTCGATGTCGACAAAATGGAAGGTTTGACCAGAAATGAAATTTCAGGTAGAGCAGGTGCATGGTGGTCTCCAACAGCTTCGGGAAGTACAGCCGGAATTGTTGCTGAAGAAACCAATTTGCAAATTGAAACAGATATCGTAAATCTGCTTACAAATAGTAGCCAATCTCTGCGGATAAATTATGGCTGGAGAACTTCTGATTCTGCACACCTAATCCGGGTATATAGAGGACAAACTACAACGCCTAAATTTGGTAATTCCAGAATTCTGCAATCCTATGTATTTGGCGATGGAAACGGTAATAAATTCAGGTTTGTAGTTCGTGATGGAAACGGAGAACTGGAAGCCAGCGAATGGTACACCGTTGACTGGTTAGGCTGGAGATTGATCTCTTGGGACATGGCTAATGACCCTGTTGTTGCATGGGTAAATGGAAATGGAACTCTGAATGGTACTCTTTATCTGGACAGCTACCAACTTACTTATACTCCGGGTCAACCTTCTACCGGTTTTATTCTTTTTGATGACTTGAGAGCCGTTGAAATGGGCTTAGCAACATCTAATGAAGACGAACTCCTTGCAGATATTCCATCCGATATAAAATTGGACCAGAATTACCCTAATCCGTTTAATCCAAGTACTAACATTACTTTTGGATTGCCGCAGAACAGCAAGGTAGATATTACGGTTTATGATATGCTAGGAAGAAAAGTAGCCACTGTATTTGCAGGCACAAAGCCTCAGGGCTTCCACTCTGTTCAGTTTGATGCTTCCAACCTTTCCAGTGGAATTTACATCTATCAGCTGAGAACTGATTTTGGTGTGATATCCAAGCAAATGACATTGTTGAAATAACATATTTAGGTCGATCAATACGGCAGGGACGATTCATGAATTGTCCCTGTTACCACAAACAAACCCTGTAGGGATAATTCATTAATTACCCCCACAGGGTTTTATATATAGGGTCATCCCGAACTTGTTTCGGGATCTTTGTAAGGAATTGCTCTTGAAACAGTCTTACTTACTATGAACAAAGGCTATGTGTACTTTCTTACTACCTATCGAAGAACTACAAATTATATCGGAGTTACCAATAACATTCCCCTTTCTAGTTCAAGCGTCACGCTTGGACGAATGTTTTGCAAGAAATGCACAAGCGAGGCGCTTGCGTTAGTTGGGGTTCTTGTATATACCGAAGAATACGATAATATAAGTGATGCTATAGCAAGGGAGAAACAACTAAAGAATTGGCATAAACAGTGGAAATGAAATCTGGTAAAGCAAAACAATCCAACGTTAGAGGATTGGTATGATACCTTAAGAGGATGGTAAACAAGATCAGACTAAAAGTCTTTACGTAAGATCCCGAAATAAATTCGGGATGACCTGCTTGCAATATTGAGGTTGGTATAAAGAAATTTTGTAAATGAATTATCTAACTTCTACACCTTTAACCACAAACAAACCCTGTAGGGGTAATTCATGAATTACCCCTACAGGATTTTATAATGTCCTTACTTTTCAGGCATTTCTGACACTGATTCAATAAAAGAATGCTCCAAATAAAATTGCTCTAATCCAGCTACAATTTGTTCAGCTATTTTATGCTGGAAATCTGTATCAGTTAATAAAATCTCTTCTTCCGGATTTGAAATAAATGCTGTTTCAACCAACACATTAGGAAACTCAATAGGCGCATTTAAGGTGAAGTTAAAGCTCCCAGTTAAGCCATAATCATCAAGACCTAAGCTTGTCATTCGATTGTACATGATCTCAGCTAAAGGTTTAAATGCTATATGTTTATAAAATGAGCCTGTTCCGGTAATGTCTAAAGGATTACTACCATATCCGATCGAATTAGTATGAATGCTAACCAATAAATCGGCATTGTTATCAAGCGTAATTTCTTTTCTTTCTGACATATAAACGTAGCTGTCGTCTGTTCTGGTCATAACAACTTCAGCTCCAGCTTCTTCAAGTTTAGCTTTAAGAAGCTCCGATATCTGCAGCGTAACTTCTTTTTCCTGAAACCCAGCTGCACCTAATGAACCATTATTGCTTCCGCCATGACCTGCATCAACCGCTATTACTCTTCCGGTTAATGGTTTTATTACGCTTGTTAAAGTTGGTGGCCTTTTAATTCGGATATCCAATATAGAACCCCATCCATAATCAATGGAATAGCCCCAGTTTTGAGTGTTATTTAGTTTAATAATTAAACGAAACCGATCATTTTCTACCTGTTCCCAGTCTACACTTTCAATGCCTTCTGAAGTAAGATATTTGATTTTCCAATTTGTATTAGAAGTTGCTCCAAAAATATCAACTATGATCTTATTTGGATCTATTTCCTGAGTAGAAATAAAGGGTAGTTTTTCTGAAAGTGTAACCCGAATCAAATCATGGCTTGAACTTCCAGAAACGCGAATATTTCCTGTCAGCGACGAAACCGGCTCCAGATCATCTCCGGTTAGTTCCACAAAACGACTTGGAATCCAAGCATCCAAACTTTCAGATAGTCTTACTTTATACATTCCCTGTTGCATTCCTGAAATATTGAGCTTCACACCTTCCGGTATTGAACCGTACTTAGTACCACCTAAGCGATCCGTTCCTAGCCCAACGTTTAAATAAGCATCATCAGCAATAACTTCACCAACGATAGGTTCGGGTAAGAAACTTACTTTAAATGTGCTTTCTCTCTTATGGTATCCGAGCAATCCTTTTTTAATTTTAAAAGTGATAGCGGCATCCTTCACGATGTCTCCATCTTTTACATAATATGTTCCACGGTATACCCCTTTTTTGCCACCAACTAATCTTGGTGATACTTCCTCCATCTTAATATTGTCGGTAAACCCATTTATATTAAAGTATGCGTCCTCTCCCGGTTTTCCTTGAAACTGGACGTGTAATGCTTCGCCGGGTTCAAGCCATGTATCACTTCGTGGTTCAACCATCAAATCTGAAATTACATTCTTACTCAAATCCGGTTCTTCCGGAGCTGGACGAACTAACATCATTGTATCTGAAAGACTTTCTCCATTCATTTCTACACTAAAAATAATGTCAGTTGTATCTGCATCGTGATCTATCATTGTGATAAAAGCTCCACTTGAATACACTTTTACTTTTTTCCCATTTATATAGGCAACAGCATTAGGATTTGTATTTGCTGCCACTCTATAGCGTGAAAATGGGTAAATAACGGTGTCTTGCTCCGGAATAATAATATTGAGATATAAAGAATCAGATTCTGATTCTTCCATTTCCTGCCCTAACGAAACTGCACTAAAAATTATGCAGCATAAAAATAATAGCCCGATCTGCTTCATTGATTTATTTATATAGATAATATTGAGATGATTTTTTTCTGAACGACTCTACATCTTTATTCAGATATTCTTTTATGTCTTCTACTTTGTACGCCTTTCTAAAACTATTTCGGATTTCATCGGTTCCTGACACCTTATCAAACATAGACCAACGGTTTTTACCCTGTTCAAAAATGTCTATTTCGGGATACATTTCCTTATGTACCTGCATAAAATAGTATTGCAAGCTCATTAAATGTGCCTGCGTATAATCCGAAAAATGAATCTGTACACCATGTAGTGTTTTTCCTTGGTCTCTTCCATAAAAAGGTTTGAAAACTATAGGTCGAAATTCTACCCCAGGAATGTTGAGTGCATTCATGTTTTCTGATAACTTTCGTTCGTCTATCCATTCTGCTGCAAAAACCTGAAATGGTAAAGTGTATCCCACTCCTTCAGAAAACACACCTAACTCGCCCATAATCCCGG
Source organism: Balneolaceae bacterium UBA3186 (assembly GCA_002364085.1). Classification (GTDB taxonomy): domain Bacteria; phylum Bacteroidota; class Rhodothermia; order Balneolales; family Balneolaceae; genus Balneola. Next base: position 472,873 of record DEXK01000011.1, read on the forward strand.
TTGAAACATAAAAATAAGCTGAATTTGCATGTGGAATATGAGGGGAAGTCGGTACCCATTGCAATCCGGTTTCTTCAAAAGTCATGGACCTATTCCACCCTTCCATTTCTACCACAGTTAGATTTACCTTTTTACCCTCACCGAGCCATCCTTCTTCATTGATCAAAATAGCAACTTCGCCTGGAGTCATCCCATATACATATGGAATAGGATATTGACTTACAAATGAGAAGTAGCCTTCTTCTGCAATATTGCCTTCTATTTTGTTTCCACCCAATGGATTTGGACGATCTAAAACTACAAAGTCAATGTCGTGTTCAGCAGCTGCTTCCATCGCCAATCCCATAGTACTGATGTAAGTGTATGATCTGACTCCGATATCCTGTATATCGTACACCAGAACATCTACATTTTCAAGCATTTCTTTGGTGGGCTTTCTTGTTTTCCCATAAAGCGAATAAACCGGAACTTGCGTTACAGGATCTACATAGTCATCAACTTTATCTCCTGCGGCAATCTCGCCTCTCGCTCCATGTTCCGGACCATATAAAGCAACCAGTTCCACATTCTCTGCTTCGTAAAGAATATCAATGGTAGGCTTTAATGCAGAACTTAATCCTGTGGCATTGGTAATAAGCCCAACTTTTTTTCCTTTTAGTATATCAAAATCATTGATTTTGAGCACTTCTATGCCTGTTTTGATGGTTTTTTCCTGTTTCTGATTTTGAGCACAAGCAACACTAAAAAGTAAGATGCTTGTTAAAAAAACCAAGGGATTTTTAATATTCATATATAGCTTTTTATTACAATTAATTTTCAATTTGAGTTGAAGTTAAACCATCTGAAGTTGAACTTCTGTAACTAATTATTAAATCGATTTGAATCCGAAAAATGCAGGTTAATCAGCTTACAATAAAAGACTTATCTCTGAAAGAAAAAATTGCTCAATTATTTCTTATTGGCTTTCACGGAAATGAATGCAGTGAAGGCTCAGAAATCTCGAAATTACTCTCGAATATTAAACCGGGTGGAGTTATACTTTTTGATAAAGACATGGTTTTCAACAAACCAGTTCATAATATCAAGTCTCCTGAACAACTAAAAAAGTTAACCGCTCAGCTTCAAGAAGTATCAGAGATTCCGTTACTTATTGGTATAGACCAGGAAGGTGGTTTAATAAACCGATTAAAACCTGAGTATGGATTCCCAAAAACTAAATCGCATCACGAACTTGGCCAAATAAATAACCCGGAAGTAACCCTAGAAGAAGGTTTATTAATTTCAGAAGTTTTGCACCAACATGGTATCAATATCAACTTTGCACCTTGTGTAGATCTTGCTTTAAATGCCGAAAGTTCAATCATAGCAAAGCGAGAACGCTGTTTTGGTGCTACTTCATCAGAGGTTAACAAACATGCTGAAGCTTATGTGCATGGGCATCAAAAAAATAATGTACTTACAGCATGTAAACATTTTCCGGGACATGGTAGTGCTGCGGGAGATACCCATGCCGGGTTTGTAGATGTAACTGATACATGGGAAAAAGATGAGCTTGAACCTTATAAGTACATGATCCAAAAAGAGCTTTGTCCGGTTATTATGACTTCTCATATTTTTAATGGCAATTTTGATGATGTTTACCCTGCCACTCTTTCAAAAAAAACCATTCAGGATCTGCTTAGAAAGCAATTAGGGTTTGAAGGTGTTGTGATTTCGGACGATATGCAAATGAGAGCTATTTCAGATCATTATGGAATGAAAGAATCTCTTAAACTGGGCCTGGAAGCAGGAATTGATGTATTCTGCTATGGAAACAATCTTCTTAAGGAGCAAATCGACCTCGAAATTGCAATTAATACTATAGAGGAATTAGTAGCAAATGGTGAAATCACTGAAACAAGAATTGATAATTCTGTAGAAAGGATTTTAAATTTAAAAAAGCAGTTACTCTAAACATTTAATCCAGCAACTGTTTTAGGTCACGAATCTGATTTTCGTTTAGACCTTTTGCTATGCTTATTGTTTTATGCCCTAGAGCTTTATAAAGATTTAAAAGATCTGGATTCTCTTTTAATTGCTTTAAGTGCTCCTGTATTGTCTTGACATCTCCTCTTTCAATAGGTCCGGTAAGAGCTTTTTCGAAGCCTTTCTTTTTAATGTTTTCAAGAGAAGATTCAGCTAAGGGCACTAACGCTTTTAAAGCGATATCAGGATCAATTCCCCCTGTTTCTGCAATATCTGTTGCAAGCTTTAGCAAGGATACCAAATAATTAGATGAAACTACAGCTGACGCATGTAAAAGTGGCTTTGCTTCCGGTTTTACCTCAAAACAATTAGCTCCTAAGTCTTTTATGATTTTTTCCAGCACGATTAATGCTCCTTCATCACCTTCCATATCAAACCAAACTCCTTCTAAAGAATCTTCGTTTGGTGTAATTGCCTTTAGAGGATGAAAGGATGCTACCTTGGATCCCTTTTTTTCCAGTGACTTCAATATTGAAGAGCTTAAAGTTCCTGAACAGTGAACTATAATTTTTTTTGATAGATCGTCAAAAGCAGAAGATAATATTTTAGCCAGATTCTCAATTTCAGAATCTTGTACGGTAAGAAATATTACCTCTCCCAACTCATCTATTGAACTTGGAAATAAATTTCTGGAATAAACTGACTCAATTTTATACCCAGCTTTGGCACATGAATTCTGCAACGCTCCCCCAACTCTACCATTGCCAAATATAGATATTGAGGGTTTTATAGTCATACTGCAGGTTGAACAATTGGCGCATGAGCAAAACCACCCGTATAGGTTGTTTTTTCATTTACAGGAGTAAACCAAATATCGAGGTCCCAATATTTAGATACTAAAATTCCGGTCATAAAGGCACGTGCTCCTTCCACTTCTTTCTCTTTGCTATTCAAATAGTGATGAAGACCTGACTCGTTATTACTTTCAATTAAACTTTTTAGTTTTTCCAATTCAGCTGTATTTGAACTTGGAAGATCACAACAAAAAACCAATAGCGCATTTCTATTTCTGAATAATTCATCAAGAGCAAAAGCCAACTCTTTTACAATAGCGGGGTCATAATCACCGATTTGAATACTTACAACGTCAAAATCATCCTGACATACCTGAAGCATCATTAACTGAGTATATAAACTCATTTTGTCACTCATGCCGCCATCATTTATATAAAAATCATCTTCCTCATCACATAGCTCATTTCTGAGTTTGTCATTAACTAAAACCTCACCAAATGGAGTTGTAAAAGAATGATTTGAAGGAATACTTAATTTTTTTTCCAGCTCACCATTATACGATTCTATAACAACTAAAGTATCAAAGTGAGAAGAACACACATTTTTATAAATGGATGTAAGTTCTTCTGGGTTTTCAGGGTCGATATGAGTTGGAACAAAAAGGAGTTTTATATTATTGAGCTCTAAAGAAACAGGTGTTGTTTTCTTTAACGATGATTTCAATTCCTCTCTGGTAATATTTGCAAAAGCCATGTGATGATATATTTTTAACTCTTAAACATAAAAAAGCCTAAAGACACTAATCCCATTAGATGAGATTAAGTCTCTTCAGGCTTACAAATTACAGAACCGTATTTTAGAGCTTTAATAAGCAATAGAAATTTGATGATTCAGTTCTTGGAAGCTACAAATTTGAAATGTTTTTTCATCATTAATTCTTACTAAGAATTGAATATGGTTCTTTTTCTGTATTTCCAGCTCTTTTAAATTAGTTCTTAGCCCTGTTCCTAAGCATTTTACTGCGGCTTCTTTTATTGTCCATAGCAGTATTGGATCTTCATCAGAAAACACATCCCACTCCGTTTCTCCTAGTATTCTTTTAACGATACGCTGATCTACTTTCCTATCTAACCATTCAGTGTCTATACCAATATCGGTAGACTCAGAGATCGCACAAAACACATGATTTTTTGAATGGCTAAAACTTACAAAAAGTGTTTCGTTTCCGTTTTGAGCATAGGGTTTACCCAATGGATGTTTGCGGATTTCAAATTGAGAGCTCAGACCTGAAGCTGTAAGCATTTCCTTGAACAAGTATCTGGCTGAAAGGTATTCATCCTTTCTTTGTTGATTTGTGAACTTTTTCCACTCTTCACCTTCATTTTCAGAGAGTAATTCGTTTGATAAACCTGATCTAATTTCAGAAAATCCTATAATTACATGGTCAGGAAAGTCGGTTCTAGAAGATGTATTCAGCAGTTCCAAAAGAATGAATAAAGATTAAGGTTAATGCCACAATTATCCGCTTAATTCGGTATTTTTAGTGCTTCTGATTCGCAACATAACATATTAATTAAACGATTACATGTCGAACCAAGAACTTACACATTCTGAACAAGAAGAAATACGCCGCGATAAACTTACTGAACTTAACAAGCTTGGAGTAAATCCTTACCCGTACTCATTCGATGTAACTCATTCAAGCAAACAAATTTTAGCTGATGAAAGCTTGATCAGAGATGAAGAATCAAATCCTGAATCCGAAATCGTCTCCGTTGCAGGAAGAGTAATGACACGACGCATTATGGGTAAAGCTGCCTTCTTTAATCTTCAGGATTCCAAAGGTACAATTCAGATCTATATCCGTCGAGATGATGTAGGTGTTGAAAACTACAATACGGTTTTCAAAAAGATGGTAGACATAGGTGATATTGTTGGAATCAAAGGTTTTGTTTTCAAAACTCGTACTGGAGAAACTACAGTTCATGCCGAAGAATTCGAGTTTTTGACAAAAACACTTCGACCAATTCCGATCCCAAAAGAAGTGGAAAATGAAGAGGGTGAAAAAGTAGTATACGATGCTTTTGCTGATAAAGAATTGCGTTATCGTCAACGCTATGTAGACCTGATTGTAAATCCGGAAGTACGTGATACTTTCCGAAAAAGAACAAAACTTGTTCAAACCATGAGAAATTTCATGAACGAGCGCGGTTATCTTGAAGTTGAGACTCCGATTCTACAACCCGTTTATGGTGGCGCTTCGGCAAGACCGTTTGTAACTCATCATAACTCTCTGGATATGGATCTATATCTGAGAATTGCCAATGAATTATATCTTAAGCGATTAATTGTAGGTGGATTTGATGGTGTATATGAGTTTTCTAAAGATTTCAGAAATGAAGGTCTTTCCAGATTTCATAATCCCGAGTTCACGCAAGTTGAGTTGTATGTTGCTTACAAAGACTACAACTGGATGATGGACTTCACTGAAAAAATGATTGAGCAAGTAGCTCTCGACCTACATGGTTCCACCACTGTTAAAGTTGGCGAACACGAAATTGATTTCAAAGCTCCATGGCCAAGAATTCCTTTGCTGGAAGCCATTGAAAAAGAAACCGGAAAAGATCTTTCTGGAATGGAATTGGATGAAATGAAGAAAGTGGCCAAAGAACTTCACATTGAGACCGATGAAAGCTTTGGAAAAGGTAAAATTATCGACGAGATCTTCGGAGAATATGTAGAATCAAAATTAATTCAGCCTACTTTTATAACGGATTATCCGATAGAAATGAGCCCGCTTACAAAAAAGCATCGCTCTAAAGAGGGATTGGTTGAACGTTTTGAGTGTATCTGTAATGGGAAAGAAATTGCTAATGCATATACTGAGCTTAATGATCCAATTGATCAAAGAGAACGACTTGAAGAACAAGCTTCGCTACGTGCCGATGGTGATGACGAAGCAATGACCATAGACGAAGATTTTATTCGTGCATTGGAATATGGAATGCCTCCAACAGCAGGTATTGGAATTGGGATTGATCGTTTAGCAATGATCATGACTAACTCAGCCTCTATAAGAGACGTACTTTTCTTTCCACAAATGAAACCGGAAAAAAGTGAATAGTTATTAAGTTATTAGTTATGAGTATCCTTAACTAATAACTAATAACCAATAACTCAACACTATGAACTTCGAATGGTATTTAGCGCTTCGTTATTTCAAAGGCAACCGTAAAGGCGCCCGCTTTTTGTCATTCATTAAGATCATGTCGATAACAGGGGTAGCCATTGGCTCTGCCGGATTATTGATCGCTCTTTCAGTAGTTCATGGATTTAAGTCTACCATCAACAATAAAGTGCTTGGCTTTGCTCCACATTATACCATTGCCACTCAATCATTTATTACTCCTACTATTGAACGTGCTGATACGTTGATCAGCTTCATTGATAAAAAACTCCCTGAAATTGCGCAAAAACAGCCTGTTATTCAAGGGCAGGTGATGATTCAAACTAAGGATGAGATAAGTGGTACTATCTTAAAAGGAGTAGATAAATCAGGAGGAGTGTCTAATCTCTCTCAATATGTTGATTTAGGAGAATTTGATCTTTCCGAACATGAAAACGGAATGTTTGGAATCGTAATAGGTACAAAATTAGCTACACAATTAAGTGCTGAGATTGGTGATATTGTTACAATATATACTGTCAATGGAGTTCCTTCTCTCATTAATTCTCCGGAAATTAAACAATTTATAATCACCGGTATTTATAGAACAGGCATTGATCAATTTGATGATGTTTTTGTTATTGTTGAGAGAGAACAAGCAAGAGATCTTTTTAAATTAGAGCCTAATGAAGCTCATGCTATTGAAGTTAAATTAAAAGACGAAAATGCTATTGAAGCATTTGAAGATAAACTGATCAGTACTCTCTCCTTCCCTTTTTTTACGGAATCAATTCTAGAAAAATTCTACAATATTTTTGCTTGGGTTGAACTACAAGAACAAATGATTCCTTTAGTTATAGGTGTTATGATTATAGTTGCTGCTTTTAATTTGATAGGTGCGGTACTCATGATGATCCTGGAAAGAACTAGAGACATCGGTATTCTGAAAACAATTGGTACGAAATCTTCTATTATACGTCGAATTTTTCTTTTTGAAGGTTTGCTTGTTTCATTTGTGGGGCTGTTGTTTGGAATTGGTACATCGCTTCTATTTTCCTATTTACAGCTGGAATTTCAACTTATCCCACTTTCTGAAGAAAACTATTACATGAGTTACGTTCCTGTTGAACCACACCTTTTCGATTTCCTCATTGTTACTATAGTAACTACAGTTTTATGTGCGTTAGCTTCCTGGATTCCTGCCAGAGTTGCTGCAAAAACTGACCCGCTGAAAGTAATTTCTTACGGCAGGTAATTCCTTAATTACTTTTCACTCATTTATCTTATTGATTTAGAGTACGTTAGAAGGTGTTTACTAATTTCCCCTTCCTTTTTAGCTTAGTAAATACTTTATTATTCTTAGCAATTATTTTTAAAAGTGGGGAGATATGAACAATGCAAAAGTTCTCAAAAAGTGGATTTTATTTCCAATTTTAGTCGCGTTTGTGGCTATCCTAAACATCGATAATGTAACAGCTCAGCAAGCAGGAAGTGCCCAAAATACTGCGACCATTCAAGAGCAATCGAATCAGCCTAGATTTTACAAAGGGGTTTTTAAAGCTGACGAAAGTAAATTTAACACAACGGTTTATACATTTAATGATATCACCGTATTCTCTTATTTCAATGATACGGATATCACCATAACCAGCTTTGCCGGAGACACTGTTTTTTCTGACACTTTAGCTGCAAACGGATTCACCACCTTCAATGCGAATAACGGCATCTTTAGTATTAGCAGTGGGAAATCTTACACAGCTTTAGTTGGTGATGCGGTATCAAACCTTGTTCAAGGTTATTTTGCAATTGATCAAAGCGGGCGCGGAACCTCAACGCTTCTGAATACATATATGGTGGGTAACTTTCAGAACGAAGAACGCTTTATCGTTTTTGGATATCAGGATAACACCAGTTTTAGTATCAAAAACCTAGTCACAGGAGATGTCTTATTCGCTGGCGTATTAAACGAAGGTGAACATTACACCATGCCGGTTAGTCCACACAGAACTTATTTACAAGTTTCAGCTAGTAAGCCTGTATCTGCATTATCTTATGGGGATCAAGATTATTATGTACCTGCAGCTAATGGAAGGTTTTCAGGAAATATTTTTTATGGATTTTCAGCCCATATTGGAAACTGGACTAACAGTATTACTATTTCTTCTTACCATGATGATAATATTGTTTACGCTTTTAATTCCGTTACTGGAGACACTTTGATCGCTGATACTCTAGGACAAGGGCAGGTTGTAACACATTCTATTGTTGAAGAAACATACTGGAAAGTAGAAGCACAAAAAACGGTTACGGTAGCTAACATTCCATACGCAGGTTGGTCTGGCAACTACTTTTATATGACCAGAACTATTGATGAAACCGGCATTGGTGCTGGTAAACTTTTCTATGTACCAACTATTTCTTCCAGATTGGATGTTTTTTCTTTTGAAGATGAAAACGACGTAAGAATAACCTATTTAGGCCATAATACCTCCTACCCTTATGAAACTGCAACGATGGATACCGTTTTTGAAGGTGTTCTTAATGCGGGAGAAGGATATAATTTCACAACTCTTTCCGGTAATAATGTATACAAAGTAGAGTCTACTGGAAATTCATCTGTACTTCAAAGTAATGGAGGAGCCGGAGCCGATTTTATGCCCCTTAGCTTCGCACAACAACTTCCGGATCTGGCTATAAGTGAAGATGGATTATCATTTACCCCACCAGACAGTGTTTTTGGTGAAGGAGATGAAGTTACGGTTTCCCTAGTAATAAGAAATTTTGGTCCTGTTGATGCTGAAAATGTTGTAGTAGCACTTTATGATGGAGATATTTCAAGTGAGGGAACAGCTCCTGTTATAGGATTTGAAGAGATTCCACTTGTAGCGGCTCAAGATTCTGCCATTATAAGTGTTGATTTTGTAGTTCCACAAGACCCCGAATTCAGAACGTTATCTCTACAGGTAGATCCTGAAGATCTTATACAAGAATCTAATAGTTCAAACAATACGATTATAAGACCTCTTGTGCCTAATAAAGATTTACTTCCTCCCCTTCCTATTTCAGTAACTGCTCCAAGTGGATTAGAAATTGAAGAGGACAGCCTTGCAGGAAATCCATTTAAAGTGACCGCAAATATCTTCAATCAGGGTACAGTTGACGCCGAAAATGTTGTCGTTAAAATAATTTTATTTGATGGACTTACTCTGGTTGGAGAAGATTCTGTTATTAATGAAGCTGCACTTCCCGGTCAGGAATCCCTTACCGTTGAATGGATGGTTAGAGCTGATAAAAATGTCTCAGGACCTAATAAATACAAAGTAACCGTAGACGCTGATAACGCAGAAGCTAAAGAGGCTAACCGCTCAATAAGTATTCCTGATCTGGTTGCTCCTACTGCTCCATCCAGTCTTTCATCTATGATCTCACCTGATAATGAAAATAATATTACTCTCAACTGGACATTGAATTCAGAGACAGATCTCGCCGGATATTTGGTTTATTATGGATCAGAAAGTGGTGTATACGATGGCGTAGATGCGAATGAAGGAGAATCACCAATAACTATTTCTACTTTTGATGAATTTGAACTTTCAGGTTTACCTGATGGTGGCTCTCAATACTTCTTTGTTATAAGAGCTTTCGATCTTTCCGGGAATGTTAGTGATCCATCCAATGAATCAACAACAACTATTATTACTGATATTTTTGATGAGTCTGAAGTACCCGACAAATATCTAATGGAACAAAATTACCCTAATCCATTTAATCCAACAACCAGTATTTCATATAAAATACCTGAAACCGCAAATGTTCAGATCACACTTTATGATATGCTGGGCAGGAAGCTATCCACCTTGGTTAACGAACGAAAATTGGCCGGTGCTTATCAGCTGACACTTGATATGAGCACTTACTCTAGTGGAATTTACTTGTACAGAATGCAGGCGGGTAATTTTGTACAAACAAGACGACTGACTCTCATCAAATAACATATTCTTTATTTTTAAAGCCGGATCCCTAAAAAAGATCCGGCTTTTTTTGTTTTAAGAAATATGAATTCTAATTTCAGACATGATAAACTTTCAACCTCTGCGGATCACATCAGGATGGACTATAGAATGGAATACGTTTATGAAAACGGATCCTCATCCGGATGATATGACTGACTTCTCAGGAAGTAGCTTACTCCATGCTTATAACAGAAACATGAAAAGAGCTATTAATTTAGAATGGAGGCCTGAAGAAGATTACGATGGTGAATTTATCCTCAGAGTAATCAATCTGGAGGAGCACTATAACTCAAAAACTCAGGATTTTGATCTGGTTGGTGATTGGGAAAATCCTCATTATGAATTTTGTTCCAGAGACCGATTAAAAGTTGTATCCGAAATTGAGGAGCTGATGCTGCAACTACCGCCTTACGAAGATCCCAGAATTCTTAAATCACAAGGCGTGGTGGATGATGAAGCGGAACGCATCAGAATAAAATTGCTCGAAACAAAGATCTCTGATGAAGTAAGGTCTGAAATTTTGAATTCCAATCACAAAAAACTGCAGGATTTGTTGTTAGAACACACAGATGTAAAAAGAGAAGATCTGCTTTTTTTATCCGAACATGGTGCTGTTAAAGGAATAAAAAATAAAGCGAGTCAAAAACTGAACAGTAAACCATTTCGAAATCAAAAGTGATACAATATGAGAATTAAATTATCTGAAGAATTAGAGCTTTCCGGAATCATTCATGGCCAAATGAGATTACTGGAATGGAATTTATCTGATAAGGAACTTCTAAGTTTTATAGAACAATGCTTAGATCTAGGAGTAACATCCTTTGACCATGCAGATATATACGGAGACTATGGATGTGAAAAGAAATTCGGGGATGCTCTGAAATTGGATTCTTCTCTTCGAGATAAGATCGAAATAATAACCAAGTGCGGTATTAAGAAGTTATCTAATAAATTTCCTCAGCGTTCAATAGGTTATTATGATTATAGCTACGAACACATAATTCAGTCTGCTGAATGTTCTCTAAAAAATCTATCAACCGATCATATCGACGTTTTTCTGCTCCACCGCCCTGCCCCATTCTTTGACCCGGCTGAAGCTGCAAAAGCATTTGATGATCTTCACAGGTCCGGAAAAGTAAAACACTTTGGCGTTTCTAATTTTACACCGATGCAATTCGAATCATTGCAATCACATTTGGATCAAAAACTAGTTACCAATCAGGTTGAGATCTCGCCTTACAATCTCGAACATTTTGATAATGGAAATATTGATTTCTTTTTAAAGGAACAGATTAAACCTATGGCATGGTCTCCATTAGCCGGTGGTGCGATTTTTTATCCAAAAGAAGAAAAAGGACATCGCTTGGCAAAAACTTTAAGAGAGGTGGCTGAAGAACTTGATCTGGAGCATATCGATTCTGTGATCTATGCCTGGCTATTAAATCATCCTGCTCAAATTCTACCAATTGTAGGTTCCGGTAAGATAGAGCGCATTAAATCAGCTGTAGAAGCTGAAAAAATAAAGATGAGTTTAGAGCAATGGTATAAGATCTGGGTGGCTTCCAAAGGACATAGAGTTCCATAAAAAAAAGCCCTGTCGAATAAACAACAGAGCTTTTAGATTGTCTAAGTAGGATAATTAATTCAATACAGAATCAACAGGTTCCCAATCCATACCAAACGCTTCAGCAACGTCATCATATACGATGATACCATTTGCGATATTCAATCCCTGAAGCAATTCATTATCATCTTTAAGAGCTTGTTTCCAGCCTTTGTTTGCTAAAGCAACAGCATAAGGAAGGGTAACATTTGTTAATCCTAAAGTAGAAGTGTAAGGAACCGCTCCCGGCATATTAGCAACACAATAGTGAACTACATCTTCTACAAAATATACAGGGTCTTTGTGTGTAGTTGGTTTTGAAGTTTCAAAACATCCACCTTGGTCTATAGCAACATCAACAAGAACGGTACCAGGACGCATTTCTTTCAGCATTTCTCTTGTGATCAAATGTGGTGCTTTTGCACCCGGTTTCAGAACTGCACCGATGATAACATCAACACTTGGTAACATTGATCTGATATTTGCTTCTGATGAGAAAAATGTGTGAATGTTCTTTGGCATTACATCATCAAGGTACCGAAGCCTTGGCATGTTAATATCCATAATAGTAGTATCAGCTCCCATTCCCGCAGCAATTTTGGCAGCGTTTACGCCAACAATTCCACCACCTAAAACAAGTACTTTAGCAGGTTGAACTCCTGGAATTCCACCCATCAACATTCCACGTCCACCTTTTGGTTTCTCTAAATATACAGCACCTTCCTGAGCAGCCATACGTCCTGCAACTTCACTCATAGGAATTAATAAAGGAAGAGATCCGTCTGCTTTTTCTACCGTTTCATAAGCAATAGCAATACACTTTGAGTCAACTACAGCTTTTGTCAATGCTTCATCAGCAGCAAAATGGAAATAAGTAAAGATAACCTGTCCTTCTCTCATTCGAGGATATTCTTCAGCAATAGGTTCTTTCACCTTCATTATCATTTCGGCACGCTTCCAAACCTCTTCTACATCATCAATTATGGTTGCACCTGCTTCGATGTAATGCTCGTCAGGAAATCCACTTCCAATACCTGCTCCTTTTTGAATAATTACCTCATGACCATTTCGCTTTAGTTGTAAAGCTCCACCCGGTTGAAGTGCCACTCGGTTTTCATGAGTTTTAATTTCTTTAGGTACACCAATAATCATAATCTTCTGAATTTATTTGCTTGAAATTTTTGAAAGACTTAAAGGTAGGTATTTTTCTGAAAAAAACGCTTCCATATTTTTGTTAAATGTTTAATTTGCTTCCCTTCAAAATAACACTGATTTCACACGTCTATTTACCATCTTCAGTCGGACTAAAAAATATTAAAAAAGCATTTTATGTATAGAAAAGTTGCTCTATCACTTTCTTTGATCTTATTGATTCTAAATTGCCAGTTCCTTAAGAATGCGCAAATTAACGAACCAAAAACTCATCCCGAAATACAAAGAGAATTCAGAGCAGCATGGGTTGCCACGGTTGATAATATTAATTGGCCAAGCTCTCCAGGTTTACCGGTAGCTGTTCAGCAAAAAGAAGCTTTAGAATTACTTGATCTACTTGCGGATAATAATTTTAATGCTGTAATCTTTCAAGTCAGACCTCAAGCCGATGCATTGTATGAAAGTGAGTTAGAGCCTTGGTCTTATTATTTGACTGCAGAACAAGGAGAAGCTCCTTTTCCTTATTACGACCCATTAGAATTTTGGATCGAAGAAGCTCATAAACGAGGTCTTGAATTACATGTTTGGATGAATCCATATCGTGCTCATCATCCCAAAGGTGGAGAAGTTTCTGAAACATCACTTGTTCAAACTAAAAGTGAACTGATCGTTGAGCTCCAAAATGGATATTGGTGGTTTGATCCATCCTTAAAGGAAACACAGGATCATGGAGTTGAAGTAGTTATGGACATAGTGAAAAGGTATGATATAGACGGCGTTCATTTTGATGATTACTTTTACCCCTACCCTTCTTACAACAATGATGAAGATTTCCCTGACGACAAAAGCTGGAATGAATATTTAAGTAATGGTGGAAAGCTTAGCAGAGGTGATTGGCGGAGAAATTCAGTTAACCAGTTCATAAAAAGGGTGTATAGCTCAATAAAAAATGAAAAACCGTATGTGAAATTTGGGCTAAGTCCGTTCGGGATCTGGCGCCCCGAACATCCTTCCTCAATTCAAGGATTTGACCAATACGATGTTTTATACGCTGATGCTAAACTCTGGCTAAACGAAGGATGGGTTGATTATTTTTCTCCTCAGCTATATTGGCCCATCAATCAGGTTCCCCAAAGTTTTCCGGTTCTTTTAGGTTGGTGGAATGAGCAAAATCACAAAAACAGATATGTATGGCCGGGAATTAGCATTGGACGTTTTGAAGGAGAAAAACAGGCCGATGAAATTCTTAATAATATTATGATCACGCGAGGAATGAACCCAAATGCTCCTGGTATAGTACATTGGAGTATTGGCCCATTAATAGGAAATGATTCACTTCAAACAGAATTAACTACTAAACCATATAACAAAAAGGCTGTTGTTCCTGCCCTGTCATGGTTGCAAAATAGTTCTCCAGGCATTCCGGACATTAACTATGAGTTTTCTGAGAATGAAGTTTCCATTACAATTGAAAATGATGAAAAAGAACTTTCTAACTGGATTGTTTATTATAAATACGATGAAAAATGGTCAGAAAAAATACTCAGTAAAAAACAGAAAAACTTCGGCTTACCTTATACAGTTGAAGTTCCAGCTGCGGAAGAAGATTCATTAGCGTTACCAGTCGTTTTATTTCTTAAGGAAGTTCAAGTGACTTATATAGACCGATTCGGGATTGAAAGTGACGCATCTGTCCAAATCTTGAATAAATAAAACCATTTTACGAATGAGGTTTCTTTTTTTACATACTTTCGTTCATCAAATTTTACTAACTATCCTAAATACATGAAAAACCGAACTATATTTTTGAGTGTCATTCTGGCTTCAACACTTGCTTTTGCAGGATGTACGGGAGCTAAGAATACAGCCAACTCCAAATCCTCTTCTACCCCACCTCCTTCAAAAATGGCGGCTAAGAACGGAATAAAGGCCTTTGACAAAGTTATAACTAAAGATGCCCGAAAAGATGAAGGCGTATTCACTGTTTATGAGCAAGACGGGAAATACTTTTTTGAGATCAATAACGATCTTTTAGATCGAGAAATGTTAATGGTTAGCAGGATAGCTGGCGTTCCTCCGGGATTTTCCGGCTTTAGTTCCGCTGGTTCTAAATCTGCAGAACAAGTAATTACATTTTCAAGAAGTAAGGATAGAATTTTATTAAGAAAAAAGTCTTATGAAGCAATTGCTGACGAAGAACTTCCTGTATATGAGTCAGTAAGAGCAAATAACTTTGAACCTGTAATAGCTGCTTTTAACATAGAAGCATTAAGCAAAGATTCATCAGGAATTGTTATTGATGTAACCGACTTATTTACTAAAGATGTAGAATCCATTAGTGGGATACCTTCCTATTTAAGAAGAACCTACCAAATACGAAGATTAGACTCGGACAGAAGCTTTGTTGAATCAGTAAAGAGCTTCCCTGAAAATATAGAAGTCAGACAGGTTATGACCTATGTTGCAGGAAATCCACCAAGCGCTGAATATACTCAAACACTTTCGGTTGAAGTAAGTCAATCAATTGTACTTTTACCGGAAGAACCTATGAGAAAAAGATACGCTGATTATCGGGTTGGCTATTTCAGTATTCGTCAAATCGATTACGGTTCTGACGAGCAAAAAGCAGCTCAGAAAGAATATATCAGAAGATGGAGGCTTGAGCCCAAAGATCCGGAAGCTTATGCTCGTGGAGAATTAGTAGAACCTGTAAAACCAATTGTATACTATTTAGATCCCGCTACTCCTGAAAAATATCGCTCATATATTATTCAGGGAATACTGGACTGGAACGAAGCATTTGAAGAAGCTGGATTTAAAAATGCAGTTCAAGCTAAATTACCTCCTTCCAAAGAAGAAGATCCTGATTGGAGCCCGGAAGATATCCGATACTCAACCGTAAGATGGGTAGCAAGTACAGTGAGAAATGCAGTTGGACCTAGCGTTTCTGATCCTCGTTCCGGTGAGATCATTGAAAGTGATATCGTTTGGTTTCATAATCATATGAGATCTTACAGAAATAGACTAATGATAGAAACAGGGGCAGCCAATCCTGAAGCCAGAAAACTTAAATTAGACGACGACTTAATTGGTGAAACAATGAGAAGAGTTATTTCTCATGAAATTGGTCATGCAATCGGATTGCCACATAACATGCAATCCAGTTCTGCTTATCCTACTGATTCGTTAAGATCAGGAAAATTCACTCAGAAATGGGGAATTGCTACCACGATCATGGAATATGCAAGACAGAACTATATCGCACAACCCGGTGATGAAAACATTCGCTGGATCAGACAGATCGGACCTTACGATAATTATTCTGTAAACTGGGGATATCGTGTAATTCCGGGTGCTGAAACTCCTGAAGATGAACTGGAAACTCTTGATAACTGGATCGAAGCTAAAGCAGATGATCCTGTATACCGATTTGCTTCATCAACAGGCTATGATCCTTCGTCACAAACTGAAGACCTTGGAGACGACCCTGTTAAATCCAGTACTTATGGATTGATGAACTTGAAAAGAGTTGTTCCAAACTTAATAGAATGGACATCAACTGATGGCGAAGGATATGACGATCTCGAAGAAATTTATGGTGAATTGATCGGCCAATGGTCACGTTATGCCCGACATGTAGCCACAAATGTCGGTGGTGTTTACCAGTCCAGAAAAGCATCTGATCAGGAAGGTTGGGTATATACTCCCGTTCCAAAAGATTACCAGAAAAAAGCGATCGAATTCTTAAATGAACACGCTTTCACTACGCCCGATTGGTTATTGGATGAAGATATTCTTTATCGAATTCAGGCTCAAGGAGCAACAAATACCATTAAAAACCTACAGTCAGGTATTTTACGTTCAACCATGAATGCCGGAGCAATGATCAGACTATCTGAGCAAGCAGAATTCGATGAAAATTCTTACCAGTTACACGAAGCTCTGGAAGATATTCGCAAAGGTATTTGGAGTGAGATCTATAAATCAGGAACTAATAATATTGACGCCTTCAGAAGAAATCTTCAAAGGGAGTATCTCAGCACTATAGCTACGTTGTTTGAAGAAGATACTCAGGGAGGTGGATTCAGAGGTCCATCAATCGATATTAAAGATTCTGATATCAGACCTGCACTGCGCCATGAATTGAGCGAGCTTAAAAATGCAGTTCAAAATAGCATCTCAAGTAGAGCAAATGCCGCTACTCAAGCTCATTTAAAAGATGTTATAATTCGAATTGATGACATCTTAGACTCTGAAAACTAAAATTTAGCAGTTAAATCATAAGGCTCCTTTAATACAGGAGCCTTTTTTATTTCTGTGACTTTGCCACACCTCTTTTAGTTAAAGAAACATGCCCGTACAAATAAGCCCCTCCTAAAGTTTCGATCTTTAAGCAATCTTTATCCTGAAGATATTCAAACAGATTCTTGGCTTCTGTTTTATCAATACTAAGCTCTTTACAAATTTTCTCAACAGAAACACGAACTCCTACTTCCCCATCACTATATTCGAATAGTTTATTTAGAATAATTTTCGCTTTTAAGTTGAAGTCACTACCTATTTTCAAAGCCCTGATTTTTCATTTTTCAGAAAATCAGTTTTTAAGCTTACAATTTTGTTAACTAAATATTATCCTTTCGTTAACTCTTTGTTCTGCCAAAACAAATTTTTCATTATTTATGATATCTTTCTATTCGTATTTTAGAGTTTAAAAGCAGACCTTAGCTTAGAATAAAAATTGGTACATGTTTCAAAAACTTACTCTTAGAAATAGAATATTTCTTATTTCTTCTTTATTAATATTGGCTGCTATTGCTCTGATTTGGATATTTATTAAGCCTGAATACCAAGCAAAGATCGTAAAAGAGCGCACTACTATCGTATCTCAACTTCAAGAGTATACATTACGCCAAACTGATAGCACGATCAGAAATTGGCTCAGCTCTACAATCAAACTCTCACAAGATCTGACTGTCGATCCTGCCAATGCTCCGGAATTATCGAATAAAGCGATCAACTATACTCCCGGGTTGATGAGAGTTATTATCGCGGATACTGAAAGCGATGAAGAAATTGACTTGGTTCGTGGCATTTATAATGATATTGATTTTACCCTTGATCAAATTGACTGGTACCCATCAAGAATTGACGCTACCACAAATACCGCCTGGATTACTGACCCCAAACAATCAGTTGATTTTTTTATAACTGAAAGAGCTTTTCAAATCGGATCAAATGTATTCAAATTGCGGATGTATTTTAATTCACAAAATTTGAACAACAGCCTAATCTCCATCCCTCTTGGAGGTTATTACTTTGCAAGTGTTTCAAATTCATTGGGTGAAAGTGTTACCCCTACAAACAATTTTAAATTCCCGAATGACTTGATCGGAGAAACCAGTTTTTCCGATGAAAAAGTGATTACTGTAGATTCAAAAAACTGGTATATACTTTCTTCCAGATTTGAAACCATTCCGTTTTGGCATTTAGTTGCTGTTGAAGACACCTTTATTTTAGAACCTGTTGATCAACTAGTTAGGTTTACTTTTTATACCGCATTTGCTGTATTGTTGCTTATGTTTGGGTTTAGTTGGTACGTAAGTTTACGTGTTAATAAGCCAATTAGGCTTTTACTTGAAGATGTGGAATACCTTGGGAATTTAGATTTTGATCACCGCATCAAACAGGTCTCTCTTCCAGAATTTCAGCCCATGCACGATACTCTAGAGAACATAAGAGCTACCCTTAGTCGCTACCAAAAACTTAATGTTGAGAAGATCATTCTGGAGGAATGGAAGAACAAATATATGGTAACCTATTCAGAAGACCTGATTGGTATTATCGATGAAGATGGTTCTTTTAGTTTTCTCAACAACCAGTTCATTTCTTTTTTAGAAGATCTGGAACTGAATCCTAAAAACACTTCTCTGGATAAAATTCTGCGCCACCCCAACATAAGGGTTTCTGAGTCTAACAAATCCGTGCACTATCCTGATCCCTTTACTATAAAAGTAAATCAATCTTCATTAACACATTCTACAAAAGAAGGATCAGAGTACTTTTATGACTTTCAGTATCTCTCAATCTTAGATGAAAATAATAAAGAGATTGGAGCCAATGTAATTATACATGATAAGACAGAAGACCGTTTGCTGGATATAAAGCGTAATGACATGATCAACGTTATTGTACATGAGCTTAAAAATCCAATTACTGGAGTTGTAGGCTTATCAAGGCTAATTATTGAAACGGACAATATGCAGCCTGAAGAAGCTAAAACACTTATGAAGGAAGTTTTGAATTCAGGCGAACGCATGAATGAGCTGGTAAATCGCTTCTTAGAAGTTCAAAAACTAGAAGCAGGTAATACAATGCTTAATGTTTCGGAAATTGATGTAAAAGAAGTAATAGGTGAAGTGGTTACATTAACCAAGCCATTATTATCCTCTAAAAATCTTTCCATTACACATACTGAAAAAGGACAAAGATTTCGTATTGAAGCTGACAGGGTCTTGGTTTTCGATGCTGTACAAAACTTATTAAGTAATGCAGTTAAATATGGAGATCCTGAAAGGGTAATAGAGATAGAACTTCAATCATTAAAAGATGCAGTTTCTATAGCCGTAACAGATCATGGTTACGGTATTAGCATTGAAGACCAAGGAAAAGTCTTTGAAAAGTTTTTCCGTGTAAAATCTAATCTGAAAGCAGCCAAAGAAAAAGGAACGGGACTTGGGTTGGCGTACGTAAAACAAATTATGCAAAGGCATAATGGTGATATATCTTTAGAATCTTCTCACGATATCGGTACCAGATTTGTATTAACTTTCCCAAAAAAATATATCCCCGATCAATGAGATTATTAGCATCATCTTTTTTGTTATTTTTTGTCTCTTTTGATGTATTTGCTCAAGAACCCATTTCTTTTTCAAGCGATGAACTTCAGGAAATTTCACAAAGATACGCCGGAAGTTCTCTTAACTGGCCTGTAGTTGTAAATCTTGCAGATCATGACATTTCGAACAACACCTTTACTCTAAGCAGGGCTGCCCTTTTAAAACTTAGAAGTTTAACCAACACTACACTCATTTATGAGGATCAACAGAAAAGAGTAAATGAACTTATTAGTGAAGGAGCAACTGTTTTTGCTAAAAACCAGCTGAATGATGCAAATCAATTGTTTAAAGAGTACCTGAATCAAGTCCGAAATGGAAACTTGGAAAACGTATTAACTGTAAGTGAACAACTTAAACCCTCGGTCGACGCTCTTGAAAGAACTCTTAATCAAAATCGGTTGGTTTCAGTTCAAGCTCAGCTTACTGCTAAAGGTGGCGATGTTGATAAAAGGCTCGGTTTACTTGCTAGTTGGACAGAAGCCTTTGTAGGAGATCTATTTGAGGAATCGCATGGAGTAAGAACCCGTGAAGAAAGTTATGCAACTTTAGCTTTTACCGATGGTAGCAATATTATAGTAAACCCGAATACTACTGCTATTATCAGAAAATCAAGAATAGATAAGCTCGATAAAAGCGCTGATGCAGAAATCACGCTGGTAGAAGGCGGTTTGCTTTCAAAGCTTTCAGCTGCAGGAAAAGAACGAAGTAAATATGTTTTGAATGCCGGAAATTCTTCAACTGAATTAAATACCCAAAACTTTCTTGCTGAAAATAACGGTGGAACCGATGTTAAACTTTCCAACTACGACGGTGAGGCTATGGTCTCTGCAAATAATGTAATAGTAACTATCCGAAAAGACGAAGGAACTATTATCAGAGGTAATGATGCCCCTCTCCCACCTGTAAAACTTTTACCTGCTCCAGAGTTTCTATCTTCAAAATTAGACACTATTATTTATCAAAACGATTTTCTGCTTATTTTTGAAGGTGTAGAAAATGCAGTTCGTTACAGGGTAGAATACAGTTCCTCGTATGACTTCGATGAAAGCGTAACTATTCGGGAAATCAACAACCCACGATTATTAATTAACAACCTCGCTTTAGGGACTACTTTTTTAAGAATACAATCTATAGATGAGCTTGAACTGAAAGGGCCTTTTACAGAAACTCTTCGAGTTATAAGAAATGAGGATACAAAAGCTCCACCAATATTTGGCGACCAATTTAGGAAAAGTATTTATTTCGTAAGGTCAAACTCGGTTGAAATTTCAGGAGTAACTGAACCTGATGCTGTTGTTACTATAAATGCAAAACCCGTTAAGGTTTCAAATTCAGGTACATTTACAGATAACATTTCAATGCAATCAATAGATGAAATTGTAATAGTTACATCCACGGATGGCTCTCAAAATACATCTCGTAAAGAACTTAGAGTTGTTCAATTAACCGAAGATTATCTCTTTAATGTTAAACTTGGTGGCGTTGATATAAAAGATGAAATATCAGCTTCAAATACAGAAAAAACAATAACGGGACGTGCTTTCCCGGAGATGGAAGTAGAGCTTAAAAACGGAGAAACTGTAAAAACTGTTAAAACAGATTCTCAAGGCAGATGGGGTGTAACAATGAACGTGCAACAAGGCAAACTTTCCATTACATTTAAGGCAAATCAAACAGGCATAGAAACATTGACCAAATCTTATACGGTTAAGTAAATTCGATCGGGTTATTATGATAAAACGACTAACACTCGTTCTTACTTTTTTATTGATCTCGCTTCCTGTTTTTGCTCAAGAAGTATACCTGTCCATATCAGGTAAAAGCTCCTCTATTATAAGTGGCGACAGTCGTCATCAATATGATATTTGGATCAAGCCTGTTGAAACTGCTCAAAACGGTAAAATAGAAATATTTGATGCCGGTTTAGGTGGCTCTGTGGATATTGTTACCCAAAACGGAGCTAATACATCCACTTCTTTTTCTCTTTATTCTTTTGATGATCTATACAGCATTGAAAATGGATCACTTATTTCAAAAGGTAGCACTGCAAACACAATAACTCAGCTTACCACACAGAACGAAGAACGATTTAAAAACAGATGGGTTGCTCTATCTGACGTGAACAACGCAAATGAAAACGGCTATATAATTCGGGTTACTTCTGATAACGGAGATGATGTAAACAGTTTCAATTTCCGGGTAACTTCACCCGAAGGACAGGTTCTGACAGGTAGAAATTGGAAACTCATTGGAATTGACCTTTCGATCGGACTTTTCAACTCTCAAAGAGAGTCTTTATTTCAATTAAAGCCATACTTTTTAAACGGATCATCTGATTCACCCCGACTTGTTGCAAGCGGACAGGAAGATTCCAGAGTACGGAAAATGGATTCTTTCGGAGAAGTATTTGAATTATCCAGATCAGGCATCCCTGCATCAAAATATGGAATGCAAAATAATTGGGGTCTTACCATAACCGGTTCATCAGAGCGCATAAATACATTAACAGTTTATGGTTTTAATTCACCTGTGCTTTGGCTTTTAGAACCTTTTGTAAGTGATAATAATCGAAAACCAAATCTGGCAATAAATGAAATTCCAACGCAACAGTGTGTTGAAAAATCATTTGAATTAGCCGGAAATGACTTTAGTAGCACTGAGATCAGTAATTCCAGATGGATACTCGATAATCAACAAGTTGCATCTGGAAAAACTCCTACCATTTCATCTGATACACCGGGTGAAATAAATTATACCGTTCTGGTTCCTAACCAAAGATCCCTGTTTCCTGAATATTGGACTTACACTAAAGCTGTTTTTATAAATTCCCCACCGGTTGCAAGAATATCTGTTCCTAAAAGAGTGATCTCCCCAACCGAAACAATTCTGTTAGGCGGTTCAAATTCTTATGATATTGAAGGGAAACCACTTACATATCAATGGTTTGTAAATGGTTCACCCAGAAGTAATGGGGCATCTTTCCGTTTTTCGAGCACTATTTCTGGCACGTATAATGTCACTTTAAGAGTCTCAGACGGAGGTTCGAATCCCAGTTGTGCTATTGATGAGCGTCAAGTACAAATACGCGTTAACACTCAACCCTATGCCGAGTTAAGCGTTCCTTCTTTAATTGGAACTAACGAAAGCATACAAGCTACGGTAAGCAAACAAACAGATGCTGATAATGATTCTCTTACCTTTTCATGGAGAGGAGAAGGTATCACCGGTTCTGCAAACGGAAAGACTGTTACCATTAATCATACCAACCCCGGAACCTATACTTTAGTACTTACTCTGAATGATGGAACTGGTTCTAGTAATGGACTGTACTCCATTTCGAAAAGATATGAGGTAAATGCACCGCCTGTTCCTACATTTTCTTTAAGAGAAAAAGCAGCGCCCGGAGAACGCCTTACATTCGACGCTACTACTTCATCCGGAAGCAACAATACAGCCTTATCGTATAAATGGTTTGTAAATGACAATCTAATTGCATCAGAAGCAGTTACCGATTTTCAATTTTCTGACCCGGGAGTTTACAGAGTAAAACTTGTTGTAGATGATGGCAGAGGGGTTTCTAACTCTGTGCAAGAGCTGGTAAAAACAGTTCGTATTAACACTCCTCCACTTCCGGTTATTACAGCCGCAAAAGTTACTTCAAATTCTAAAGTTACTTTTTCAGCCGAGCAAAGTAGTGACCCTGAATCAACATTGAATACATTTACTTGGGATTTTGGTGATGGAAATACCGGATCGGGCCCAAGAGTACAACATACTTATACGAAAACAGGCGAATATAGAGTAACGTTACAAGTAAATGATGGTGAAGGATTACCAAACAGCTCCCGAACTACCGAACATATTTTACTAATTAATGAATATCCAACTGCTGATTTCACTGCTCCAGTTGTTGTTGCTCCCGGAGAAGAATTCACCTTAGATGGATCTGCCAGTTCTGATAGTGATGGACTTATTACCAGTTATGAATGGTATAACGAAGGTGAACTTATCGGAACAGGAAGTAGAATAACTACCAGTTTAAGCAAAACAGGAAATGCAAATATATCCCTGAAGGTTAAAGATGATTCAGGGTATGAGTTGGCTGAAGGAATAAAAACCAAAAGAATTCGAGTAAACACTCCTCCTACTGCTGTTTGGGTTTCAGATGTTGATTATATAGCACCAAACAAAGGAATAAGGTTTTCCGGTGCTGAATCTTTTGATCTTGACGGAAGTATTTCGCGCTATATTTGGGAATTCAGCGATGGCGTTACACTTCGGGGTCGCGTTATTCAGCGAACATTCCGTGAAAGTGGTACTAAATCGTTTACACTTACAGTTATCGACAATGATAATTTATCTAACTCCAGTTCATCCATTTCCGGAGAATTAAAAGTAAATCATCAACCACTTATTGTTACAGAAACAGTACTGCGTTCTAATTCTCTATCAGTAAAACTTGACGCCACCTCCAGTTATGATCTTGATAATAACCCACTCAAATTTGAGTGGACATTACCGGACGGTACAAAGAGAAATGAATCTTCATTTTCTTGGCAAGCCAATGAGCCCGGAGTACATTTTATAGGCCTTACTGTTGATGATGGACTAGGGCTGGAAAACAGTGTTGCTAAAGAATCTATCAGGGTTCTTATAAACAGACCGGTAAAAGCTGTTGTTGCATCACAAATCGCTTCTTGTACAGGACAAACGGTATTATTTAACAGTTCACAAAGTTTTGATCCGGATGGAGACCCTTTCAGTGTAAACTGGAATTTTGGAAACGGAGCTTCGTCTGACCAGGCTAATCCTTCTTATGTGTACGAAAAACCGGGTATCTATGAAGCCAAACTTACTCTAAATGATGGTTTTACCGACGAGCAAACTGTAGCTACTATTCCTGTAATTATTGAAGGCTCACCTGTGGCTAAGCTAAACTTGTCTGATACGACTATTTGTGTGAACAACAGAGTTCGTTTTGATGGTTCATCTAGTACTGATCCTTCTGGTTCTCTCCCTTCTTTTAGTTGGGATATGGGTGATGGAATGTCTAAACCGGGCGCCGTGATCGATCATTTGTTTACTGTTCCGGGAGTGTATACTGTTACACTAACCGTAGAAGGATCCGGATCTGGACGTTGCAGCAACATAAGTCAAGCAACAGCTACAGTAACAGTTGTTGAAGGCCCTGAAGCAGTATTTGAACTTCCTGAATATACAGTTCCAGGACAAGCAGTGACTCTAGACGGAACAAATTCTACAGCTGAAGGTGGCTTCAAATCTGCACGATGGGTAATTGACTCAGAAAATGGTCAGGAAGTTGTTGAAGGGCTAACATCCAGTTACACCTTTAATGAACCCGGAGAATATTTAGTAAGTCTGGAACTAGCCACCAATTCTGAAACAAATTGTAATACCGTTAGCTTAACGAAGAGCATTAAAGTGAATGCAAAACCGGTTATAACCTGGAATTTACCTGCAAATATAGCCGCAGGAACTGATCTGAAACTAGACGGTTTAAGTTCCAAAGATCCTGATGGGTACATCAAATCTTATAAATGGTATCTGGATGGAGAACTGATCAGTGAAAATGGTGCTGAAATTATTAAAGCTATTCAGCCGGGCGAGCATACCGTTAAGTTGGAAATTGCTGATAATACCACTGCTGTAAATAATACTTCATCGATGGAAAAATCATTTTTTGCGAACAGTAAACCATCACCGGTTATTATTGCTCCTGAATCAGTATTTCTAAATCAAACAGTTAGTTACAGATCTGCTTCCACAACAGACAGAGATCAGGATGTTCTAACATCAACATGGAAGCTGGATGGAAATATAATTGCAAGCCCTACTTTTGAGGTTACAAATCAAAATGGGCATAAGCTGGTACTCATACAAAACGATAACAGAGGTCTTTCTAATTCTGTTGACAGTGCTGTAATTCGCGTAACTCCAAAGCAATTTCCTACTGCATCACCTGATTTACCTAAATTGATAGCGGTTGGTGGAGCAATTACTTTAGCTGATATTAGAATGGGCAATCCATGGAGATTCAAAAACCAGGGACGATTCGAACTTACATGGTCGGCCACAACTTCCGGAACCCGACCTTTGACATTATCTTATGTTTTGGATGGAACTGAACTTGTTTCTCAGGAATTCTCAGTACAGGTTATTCCTCGACTCAACTTTACTGAAACTCCTGAAACCAAAACAGTAGATTGGAACCCTGCAAATCCTTCTTTAATACTTAAGGCACCTTCTGTTAACCGCGAAGACTCCGACGTTATCTACACTTGGAAACAAAGAGGTAACACCATTGGAACTGGTAAACAAATTGGAGTTCAATTGGTTAAAGGAGAAAATAGATTTACCGTTCAGGTTGCAGACCAAAGGGTTGCAAGATCGAGCCCAATAAGCATAGATGTAGTAATTATTGCGGAATAGGAATTGACCCGAACTATCTCCCAACCTTTCATTTCAAACAAAAACACAGTAGTTTAGTTTGTTAATTAATTACAAAAAAATGCTCTTTTGAAGATCATAATAATTGGTGCCGGAGAAATAGGTTATGACCTCGCAAGTGTACTCTCCAAAGAGAAACACGATGTAATAATTCTAGACCGTGACAAAGAATCCCTATCCAAAGCTTCTGAAACTCTGGATGTACTCTGTAAAGAAGGAAACGCTACATCAGCTAATGATCTTAATAAAGCTGGTGTTTCTGAAGCCGATATTGTGATCTCCGTTACCAGTGTGGATGAAGTAAATATGATCGCATCCATGATCAGTAAAAAACTGGGTGCAAAAATGGTCATCGCCAGAGTCCGAAATGATGAATTTTCACACAAAGACTCCCCTTTAAAAGCTACCGATCTGGGAATTGATGTAATGATCAACCCCGAATTGAGTGCTGCTCAGGAAATTGCACAACTGCTAAAAAGATCAGCTGCAAGTGATGTGATCAATTTAGCGGATGATTTAATTCAACTTGTTGGAATTCGATTAGATAGAAACGCACCACTAATCGGAAAAACATTGATCGAATATGCTTCTGAAAATAAAGATATCACCTTCCGTGTAGTAGCTATTGCACGTCGTGGACGCACTTTAATGCCTCGCGGCCCCATGAAACTCCAAACTTTTGATCAGGTTTTTATTCTGGCAAAAACGGAAGACATACCCGCTATCATAGCAACTACCGGTAAATCTGAAACGGATCTGAACCGAATTATGATAGCCGGCGGTACAGGGATCGGTACAACCATAGCGCGTATCTTATGTGGAGATGAAAAGAAAGACTGGTCGGTAAAACTCATTGAACCAAATTATGAACGTGCCGAAGAACTTGCGATCGAATTAAAGAATGCGATGATCCTGAATGGAAATCCAACGGATCCGGATCTGTTAGCGTCTGAGGGAATTACGGATATGGATGCATTTATTGCCGTAACCGATGATGAGGAATCCAATATTATTTCCTGTTTGATGGCGAAGCATTTAGATGTAAAAAAGACAGTAGCGTTGGTTTCAAAACCTGATTTTATTCCTCTTTCCCAAACTATTGGATTGGACGCCGTAGTTAACAAAAAAGTGGCTGCTTCAAACGAAATTCACCGTTATGTGCGAAAAGGTCATGTTATTTCAGTAACAGAGCTTCGAGGGATAAAAGCCGAAGTAATCGAATTATTGGTTTCTGAAAAATCGAAAGTAGTCGAAAAGCAAATTCAAAAACTCAAACTCCCAGATGGATGCATCGTTGGTGGAGTACTTTGCGATGGATCAGTTGAAATTGCTACCGGTAAAACAGTTATTAAGGCGGATGACCGCGTGATGGTATTCTGCTTGCCTGAAGCCATAGATAAAGTAACCAAGCTCTTCAGCAATGCCTAGAAGCAAAAGTGTAATAAGCGCTTTTAATCGTCCTACCATAGATTTTTTGGTTGTATTGGGAATATTAGGAGCTTTCATTTTTTTCATGGGATTTGCTCTCCTCTTACCTGCAGGAATTGATCTTATATACGGACAAGATACCTGGCATACCTTTCTGATTTCAGCCGGGATCTCATTTGGGCTTGGTGGAGCTCTTTGGTATTTCTTTAAACCAAAAGAAGAATTAAGAATCCGAGAGGGTTTTTTAGTCGTCAGTTTAACATGGCTTGTTCTTTCATTGGTAGGTGCTCTTCCATTTACTATTTCAGGAATTCTACCTAATTATACCGATGCCGTTTTTGAAACCATGAGCGGTTTATCTACCACGGGTTCAACCATTATGGGTGGAACTACCAGTACAGGAATTGTTAACCCTGCTATCGAAGACCTCCCAAAAAGCTTTCTATTCTGGCGATCACTAGCTCATTGGTTGGGCGGAATGGGAATCATAGTTCTTTCTTTGGCGATTCTACCCCTTTTGGGAATTGGTGGAATGCAGCTTTTTCAGGCAGAATCGCCCGGACCTACTGCCGATAAATTAACTCCACGAGTTCAGGAAACTGCAAAATTACTTTGGGTAGTGTATGTAGCTTTTACCGGAGCGGAGTTTTTACTATTGTGGCTTCATCCTTCCATGGATTGGTTCGAAGCGATCAATCATGCATTTGCAACCCTCGCTACAGGAGGTTTTTCCACTAAAAATACCAGTGTTGCAGCGTTCGATTCTGCCTACATTGATACCATCATTACCATATTTATGTTTTTGGCAGGAATTAACTTTGCCATGCACTTTCGTTTGCTGCGCGGTGAATTCCAACCATTTTTTGCAAACCGGGAAACTAGATTCTATACCCTCATTACCATGATCGGAATTCTCGGAATTTCTTTTTCTCTCTGGCATTTTGATGGATACACTATTCTTGAAGCTATTCGATCAGGAGCATTTCAGGCGGTAGCTATTATTACCACTACAGGATTTGGAACCGACGATTATGAACTCTGGTATTCTTTCGGAGCTTTTTTACTGCTTCTGTTTTTCTTTACCGGAGGTAGTGCGGGCTCTACCGGTGGCGGAATCAAAATGATCCGTTGGATGATCTTGATCCGCAATACAGGGCGCGAGATCAAACAGATCATTCACCCAAAAGCCATTCTTCCTGTCCGAATTGGAGATCAGGCCATCAATCAGAATATTCAACGAACCGTACTGAGTTTCTTCATCCTGTATATGTTCATATTTGGTTTGGGAGCTTTTATCATTTCTTTATTTGGGTACGATATCATGTCCTCGGCCGGAGCAAGTATAGCCGCACTTGGAAACATTGGTCCCGGTTGGGGTGAATTCGGTCCCACCGACAGCTTTGCTAAAATGCCTTATCTCGGAAAATGGGTAATGATCATGCTGATGATGATCGGTCGACTTGAGATCTTTACCGTTCTGATCATCTTCTCTCCTGCTTTTTGGAAGCAGTGATATTCTTGAGCAATATCTTTTGTTATTCTCTTTAAATTATTCATCTTAGCATGAAATTTTAAAAGCAATAAATGTAAATTATCTGGCTAATGGCTTTAAGTTGGAATGAAATAAAAGATCGGGCTCTAAAATTCACAAAAGAATGGGAAGGTGAAAGTCGTGAAAGAGCGGAAAAAGACACCTTTTGGAATGACTTCTTTCATGTTTTTGGTATTAGCCGCAGAAGACTAGCTACGTTCGAAGAACCTGTTAAAAAACTTAATGACCACCAGGGTTTTATTGATCTTTTCTGGAAAGGAACACTCTTAGTAGAACACAAATCCAGAGGTAAAGACCTTGATGCCGCCTTTGAACAAGCCACAGACTATTTTTATGGCATAAAAGAACATGACCTTCCTAAATATGTTCTGGTATCAGATTTTGAGAACTTTCGATTATATGATCTGGATGAGAAAATAGAGCACGAGTTTAAACTCAAAGATTTCCATAAAAATATAAAGCTATTCGGTTTTATAGCGGGTTATCAAAAGCGAAGCTTTAAAGACGAAGACCCTGTCAATATAAAAGCTGCCGAGCTGATGGGTAAATTCCATGACCAACTCGAAGAAAGCGGTTATAAAGGTCACCCACTGGAAGTATTCTTAGTTCGTTTACTCTTCTGCTTATTTGCCGATGACACCGGAATATTTGAAAAAGATACCTTCAAAGAACTTATTGAAGTTAAAACTTCAGAAGATGGCAGTAATCTCGGAGGCCTACTCGCCCAATTCTTCCAAGTGTTAAATACACCCGTTAAAAAACGCCAAAACAATTTAGATGAACATTTGCAGGCTTTTCCTTATGTGAATGGAAAACTGTTTGAAGAATCGTTACCTATTGCGGCTTTCGATTCCCGAATGCGCGAGATTTTATTAGAATGCAGTGCCTTAGATTGGGGAAAGATCTCTCCTGCTATTTTTGGAAGTATGTTCCAAAGTGTGATGAATCCTGAAGAGCGCCGAAATTTGGGAGCACATTATACTTCAGAGAAAAATATTTTAAAGCTGATAAAACCTCTTTTCTTGGATGAACTTCAGGAAGAGTTCGAAAAGATCAAAACCAACAAAAAACAGCTTAAAGAATTCCATAAAAAACTGGGAGAGCTTAAATTCCTTGATCCCGCTTGTGGCTGTGGAAATTTCCTGATCATTACTTACCGTGAATTGAGATTACTGGAATTGGAAGTGCTGAAAAAGCTGCACGGTAAACAACAGATCATTGATATTGAAGCCATTTTAAATGTAGATGTAGATCAATTTTTTGGTATTGAATACGATGAAT
Organism: Balneolaceae bacterium UBA3186; assembly: GCA_002364085.1. GTDB lineage: Bacteria > Bacteroidota > Rhodothermia > Balneolales > Balneolaceae > Balneola. The sequence continues at coordinate 503,192 of DEXK01000011.1, forward strand.
TCCCCGCACGAATTGCAGAAGTTGCACTTTGGCTGATGGATCACCAAATGAACTTGGTCATTTCTGAAGCGTTTGGGTTGTATTACGCGCGTTTACCTTTAAAAAAATCTGCCACTATTGTTCATGGAAATGCTTTACGTACCGATTGGGAAGATGTAGTTCCAAAAAAGGAACTGAACTATATTTTGGGGAATCCTCCTTTTGTCGGTCATCAATGGCGTACTAAAGAACAAATGAAAGACATGGATTTAGTTTTCGGAAAAAACAGCAAAACTAAACGATTAGATTATGTTACAGCATGGTTTTACAAGTCGGCTCTTTTTATTCAAGGAACAGATATTAAAACAGCTTTGGTTTCTACAAATTCCATTGTGCAAGGTGAGCAAGTTGTAATTTTATGGAAGAAACTTCTTGAAGAGTTTGAAATGATCATCCATTTTGGACATCAAACTTTTAAATGGACTAATGAAGCCAAAGGAAAAGCTGCAGTCCATGTAGTTATCGTCGGGTTTGCCCAAACCGTTCCAAACCAAAAAGAATTATATGAATATGAAAATATTAATGGAGAAGCTCATGTTCGTTCTGTTTCGAATATAAATGGATACTTAACTTCTGGTGAGAATATCTATATCGCTTCAAGAGGTAAACCAGCACACCATTTTCCAAATTTGTTTAAAGGAAGCCAACCAACGGATGGAGGATATTTAACTTTAAGTCCAGAGGAAAAAGAAATATTAATTAAAGAGAATCCCGAATCAAAAGCTTGGATAAAGGAGTTTATAGGTGGAGCAGAGTTTCTAAAAAATAAGAAGAGATATTGTTTGTGGCTTAAGAATTGTCCGCCTAATTCATTGAAGAAAATGCCTTTAGTATTGGAAAGACTAAAAAAAGTCACTGAATCTAGACTTAAAAGTCCAACAAAAAGTGTAAATGATTTTGCTAAGTTCCCTTCTCTTTTTACACAAGATAGACAGCCTGATAGCGATTATTTGTGCTTACCTGAAGTATCGTCAGAAAACAGAGAATATGTCCCAGTGGGATTTCTATCTTCGGAAGTTATATGTAGTAATAAATTGCAGATTATCCCTAATGCTAGCATTTATATGTTTGGAATGTTGATGAGCAAAATGCATAATATTTGGACAGTATATGTTTCAGGAAAACTTGAAAGCAGAATTTCATATTCACCAGCAGTCTACAACAACTACCCCTGGCCTAAAGACCCGAGTGATAAAAACAAAAAATTGGTAGAAACGAAGGCACAAAAAGTGTTGGATGTGCGGGAAGAATTTCCGGATAGCAGTCTAGCCGATCTGTACGATCCATTAACTATGCCTCCCAAATTGGTAAAAGCACATCAGGAACTCGACAAAGCCGTAGATTTGTGTTACCGCCCACAACCTTTCACCACTGAAACCAATCGCATTGAGTTTTTATTCGAGCTTTATAATGAGTACACCAGTCCGTTGTTTAAAAAAGAGAAGAAATCGAAAAAAAAGAAGTAACGGTACTGTAAACCTTCACCTCTTTTCCAAGCTCCTGCTTGGGAAAACACATAGGAGCTCCTGCTCCAAATACTACTTTATAAGAATCACACAAAGAAAGAGAGATCACTCCGATATCACTCATTAATGAGATTTTTGAATCTATCTACTCTAAGCTCGATTCATTATCGGTCAACAGCTCCAAGCCATCTAGACTTCTTTGTACTAGAAACGCCTTCCACCCTTCTTCTTCAATCTGCCAAGCTGACTTCAGAGGTTGCGAAGCAACTCATCCCGCCCCTTACTATATTAAACCAACTGAACATAGCCCGACACTTTAGGCACAATTTTAGCGTAAATTAAATGAACAAAAAGTTAGCATTAAAAGTACTGTTTAATAATCCTATAGAAGTGATCAAGGAAGGAATAAGAGTACGTGAACAAGCTTATTTTAAAAAAAAGCTTATTTCTGAACACAATACCGAACAATTACCAACTATTGATATCTTAGATCTTTTTCCAGATTTAAACGAAGAAATAGATTCTTATAGTTTTTTAATAGGTACTTCTCTTATTACTGATCTTGTTTTGTTAAAATCATTAGCCCAAAAATACGATGAATGTGCTTATCTGGAAATAGGCAGCTGGAGAGGCGAGAGTTTAGTGAATGTTTCTAATGTTACAAAAGATTGTACTTCACTTACACTATCACCTGATGAAATGAGAACATTAAATTTCAAAGAAGATTTTATCAAAGTTCATGGGGTATTCTCTGACCACATAGATACCATCAATAGAATTGGAGCAAATTCACATACTTATGATTTTAATCAACTCAACAAAAAGTTTGATCTCATATTTGTAGATGGAGATCATTCCTATAAAGGAGTGCTGAATGACACTTTAAAAGTTTTTCCATTACGAAAGAACGACCAATCTATCATCGTTTGGCATGACTATGGCTTTAACACAGAAAATACCCGATACAGCACTCTGAAAGGAATTTTAGATGGAATTCCTAAAGAAAAACATAAAAATCTATACCATGTGTCCAACACTATGTGTGCCGTCTATATTGAGAATCTAGATCTTCCTACACAGTTCACCAAGTTCCCAAGCTTTCCGAACAAGAAATTTTCGATCACTTTAAAAGGAAAAAAAATAATATCGCCTAACAAAAGCTAAACTATAAGAAACCCGATGAAAGACATTCCCGGAATCGATGAACAAGGCAAACCTAAGAATGGCCCCTTTCAGACGTTCTTCAAGAACGGGCTTATCTCTTGTCGTGGTGAATTCGAGAACGGAAAAAAGTCAGGAAAATGGACCTACTTTCTCAACAATGGTCAGATGCAATCATCCGGTAGTTTTAAAGAAGGAAAAATTGTAGGTCAGTGGAAATGGTTTTTCAAAAATGGTAAGCCTAGGGCAATGGGCGGTTTCGATGATGAAGAGAAGAAGCACGGTGAATGGAAACGATTCCATACCAATGGACTACTCTGGGATCAAGGGTGCTTTGAGCACGGCAAAAAAACGGGTACCTGGACTGTTTACAATGAAGCAGGCGAACTCGTAAAAACCCAAAATTTCAAGTAGTGAAAGCTTACAAACAAATTAATTTCACAGCTTTCCAAAATTAGGAGAAGAGCCCCCAAATGAAAACAATATTACCACTTCTATTCTCTTCTTTACTTTTATTCAGTTGTACGAATAAAGAAACAGAATTAGTACTTCTGGGCACCGTTCATCAACCCATTGAAAACTTCACTCCCGACAGCCTTTACGATATTTTAGTTAAAATAAAACCTGACTTGATACTCGCTGAAGTTGATTCTTCCTTTTTTACGGACGAGTTCAAATTCAACAGAACTTGGGAAAGCAATGAAAATATTGCCACTATAAAATACATGGAGAATTTTGATGTGGATGTGCGACCTTATGAATTCACCGGCAGAAATGAATACCGAATAGCAATCGGAGCCCGCCCTACTGACAGCAAAGCAACCATACTATTGGACAGTTTGTATGTGAATGATCTGCTAGAATCAGAACACAAAGCCGTCTATGAAGAATACCATTCCGTCAATGATTCATTAAACTCTTTAGTATACGCAGGAGCAAAAGCTTTTAACAATTCCCAAACGGATGAACTTGCTCAAAAGAGACAACACTACCAGTATAAAGAGCTGTTAAATATCATGAATCAACATCCTGTGTTTTCTAATACTTTTCATTTTAAGCCAGATGGTGATAGTATTAGTTATGCAGAAGGTTATAAGCAGGCATCTGAGTTCTGGGACTTAAGAAATCAAACAATGGCAAAAAACATCCTTCACTTCATTGATGAATATGAAGGCAAAAGAATAGTGGTGCTAAACGGGTTTTTCCATCGCTACTATTTGAACTCATTGATCAAGCCAAAACAGGAAGAGCTGGGCTTTGTAGTAAAAGATTTTTATGAGTATTGAATTAAAGCTTATCGGTCAGACGGCTTGGAGTCGTCCCACCGAAACTAATTGACTCGCGCTTGTTAATTAATTGGCTTTTATTGATAATAGTTTCAATTTTTTATAAATAACAATCTTAAAACCTGAGCATAAAATCAGGATATGATGTCCAAAGTGAGTCTTATTCTTTTATAATGATCTAATTCTAACACAAATGAGATATACACTAATAATTTTAGCAGTGTGCTTTACAGTTATTTCTTGTGAAAGAGAAGTCGCTACATCAGATAAAGAGCTTCCGAATATAATTTTGCTGATCGGCGATGACCAAGGATATCCATATTTCGGATTCATGGGAGCCGATTATGTAAAAACACCAAACATGGATCAACTTGCAAAAAGTGGCACGCTTTTTACAAATGGGTATGTTTCTCAAAATCATTGCCGCCCTTCCTTGCAAACCTTAATGACGGGAACATTACCTATCGATTACAATCAGAATGTAGATAGATTAATAGAAGAAAAATCAATTCCTGAAGACTCTATAGTTAATTTTAGACATCATGCGATGCAATACTTTAAAACCCTTCCAAAGATTTTGTCGCAGAAAGGATACAAAAGCTTTCAAGGTGGAAAATGGTGGGAGTTCAATTATCAAAATGGAGGATTTGATGAAGGAATGACAACTGGTTGGAATAAAGGCGACAAAGAAAAGAAAGACTGGTTCTTAAAATTTATGGGTGGCGAAGGTAGAAAATTAGCCAGAGCAACTATGGAACCTGTGTATGACTTTGTTGAAGCTAATAAAGAAGATCCATTTTTTATTTGGTTTGCACCAGAGCTTCCTCATTATCCTTTTGATGCACCCGATAAGTATTATAACATCTACAAGGATGAAGACATGACGGAATCTGCAAAACGTTATTACGCGAATTGCACTTGGTTTGATGATGGGATTGGCGAATTGATTAGATACCTGAAAGAACAAGATGAATTTGATAATACTCTTTTCGTATATGTTAATGACAATGGTTGGGAACAAGAACCAGATCAAGAATTCAGACATGATTCATTGAGGTGGCACAATGGTGGTGATAAAGGGAAATTATCTATTTATGATCAATCATTTAGAACTCCTATTATTTTTTCATGGAATGGAAAAATTGAAGCAGGCAAAAGATCAAATGCCTTGATGCATAGCGCGGATATACCAGCTACAATTCTAGATTATTTAGATATTGTTATTCCGGAGAACTATTTTGGAAGATCATATAAAGCCTTAATTGAAGACACATCAAAAGCAGGCAGGGACATCATCATTGGACAAGCCACACAAATGCGTTCAGAAGATGATATGATGGGCATGAAAATAGAAGCTTATTGGGCAAGAACAGAGAATTGGTTCTTTCAATGGAATATTACATTAGAGACAATAGCTTTATTTGATATGAATGAAGACCCTAATAATGATCATAATTTAGCGGAAACGTACCCCGATATCGTAAAAGACTTCAAAGCAAAAATTGAAGCTTGGAAAAGAGAAAGAAATCTATAAATTGGAAAGGATAAAAACCCCACGCTATGTCTAGAAATCTATTTACTATTGCTTTTGCCTTTTTTATAGCCGTTGCAAGTCTTTCCTGTTCAAAAGAAACTACCGAAAGTACGATAGAGATCTCTTCTCCTGAAAAATTGGATAATGTTGTTAATTATTACGTTGAAGAAGGTTTTTATCCTTTTATCTATGCCCGATTAGAAGACATGGACGGGAACGTGGTTTACGAACATGGCGCTGTCAACGAAGAGCTATTACCTAATACAGTAGTAGATGGAAACACCTGGATTCGAATTTGGTCGATGAGTAAAATAGTTACCATTTCGGTTGTATTAGATCTGGTGGAAGACGGCATCCTGACTCTGGATGATCCTGTATCAAAATATATTCCGGAATTCGAAGACCTGCAGGTGGCTGTTTCAGACGAAGGTAAAAGCTTATCAGAATATGATTGGGGAGCAAGAGAGCAAGGCTGCCCGATTCAGCTGGTACCGAATGATTCTGTAATGACGGTACTCCATTTGATCAATCATGAAGCAGGTTTTTATTATGCTGTAACCGGTTTCCCTTGTCTGGATTCGTTGGTAGCAGAACAAAATCTTCCCACTGCAAAAAATTCCGATGAACTTATAGACCGGATGGCTAAACTACCATTGATCCAACATTCCGGCTCAGATTATTTTTATGGAACAAATACAACCGTATTGGGCTTGGTTGCTGAAAGAGCTACAGGTAAGGATCTAAGTCAATTAGTTACCGAGCGTGTAACAGAGCCAATGAATATTCAGGGATTACAATATGGGCTTCCTGACAATGAAAGGCTTCTCCCGAAGTTTACTGGAAGAGACTCCGTTTTAAGAACGGCAGTCAGAGGAGAGTTAGATATATTCGGACCTGATGTACCGGATTATGACCCTGATCATTCTTTGTATTTAGGAGGTGAAGGAATGGTGGCGACAGCTGATGGATATGCAGATTTTGTTAGAATGCTTTTGCAAAGAGGCGAATTGAACGGCTATCGGTTTTTAAACAGAGAAACCGTCGAAGATATTTATGCGCCACATACCCAACTTGATAGTCCGTATGGTTATAACGGTTACAACCTGTGGGTTAGCGGTGATACCATGAGAACAATGAATCAGGGAGAAGCCGGATTATGGATTGGAGGAGGTTATGAAAGCACATACTTTTGGGCCGATCCGAAACGTAATTTTGTAGGAATTATCATGTCTCAGAATAATGAAGTGCACCCTCCGGGATATGAAATGAATGATAAGTTTAGGGCTGAGTTGTACCAGCAATTATGGGAGAGCGAAAAAAAGAAAGGGACTAATTAGAAAGAAATTTAGTATCAAAAGTTTGTGCTTACCGACAACAGATGATCAATAAAAGTACATTTAGAAGACCCTCTGAACACAAGTCCCTTAACTATTCTTATGCAACCTTTAATCAATAAAACCAAAAAGTATACATAAAACGAAATTGTGTATAAGGCTTTAAAGTAGTTGTCTGTCGATCTTAATCTTGTTCTTTAAAACAAACAAAACAAAGATGACAACAAATCAATTTGGCAAACAAGGATGGACTCCCGATAGAATAGGATCCCTTGAAGGTAAAACTTTCGTAATAACTGGTACTACAAGTGGTACAGGATTTGAAGTAGCAAGGATACTTCTGTCTAAGGGAGCAAAAGTGGTGATGTTGAACCGCAATCCAAAAAAATCAGAAAGTGTTATTGCCACTTTTGAAAAAGAGCTGGGCGGCCAAATAGATGCCTCATTTATCCAAATGGACCTGGCAGAACAGGAGTCTGTACAAAAAGCTGCACAAGAAGTTCTGGAAAAAATTACACGTATCGACGCATTGATATGCAACGCTGCCATTGCCCAGGTTCCCCATCAGAAACTTACCGTTGATGGATTTGAAAGTCAGCTTGGTGTAAACCATTACGGTCATTTCACGCTACAAGGTTTGCTCTTTCCTTTGATTGAGGAATCCAAAGGACGTATCGTAACTGTGGGCAGTATGGGCTATAATATGGGACTGAAAACCATAAAGTTTGACGACATGAACTGGAATAAAGATTATACTCCAAATGATGCCTATAGCCAGAGCAAACTAGCACAGATCATGTCTGTTTATGAACTACAGGATAAATTGGAAAACGCAGGTAAAACTGATGTTAAAGTATATGCTTGTCACCCGGGTTCATCCAGAACGTCACTGATCGATACCAGCGGTAGTTTTATGATGCGTATGATCTTTAACTTGATGAAATTTTCACCATTGACACAATCAGCTGAAAAAGGTGCTTATCCAATGTTAATGTGTGCTACTGAACAAGATTTGGATCACAAAAAATTCTATGGACCTACAGGATTTAACAACTTTAAAGGACCTGTTGGAGCACATAAACTGGAAGCACACGCCAAAGACAAAGTTGTTGCAGAAAAGTTGTGGGAAGTATCAGAAAAAGCAACGAACTTAAAATGGAACTTTTAAATTAGCGATATGCAGCACTTTAAAACTTTATCGGCTTACTTAGATTATCTGGAACTTCCGAGGCCGGAGCATCCGATGTTGAGTGTGTTTTCTGCTATTGGAGATGGTTTCTTGCCCTGCCCGAAAGAGAGTTCACCTCCAATTACGAATGATTGCTATTCCATTAGCCTGAAGAAGATCGTAAAAGGAAATTTAAACTATGGTCGTACAAAATATGATTTCACCAATGGCGCATTGATATTCATCGCTCCAAGACAAGTATTGCAATGGGATGAAAGTGTAGTTTACGACCAAAAAGGATTTTCGATCAACTTCCACGAAGATTTTTTGAAAGGCACAGAGTTGGCGCATCAGATCAAGAAATATAGCTTCTTTTCCTATTCGGCTAACGAGGCACTACACCTATCGCCCAAAGAAGAAAAGCAGATCGAATCAATTGTTGAAAATATTGATATTGAATATCAGAACAACCAGGATGAATTCAGCAAGGATATTATAATTTCACAGCTCAGTACGCTGTTGAAATACGCCAATCGCTTTTACGAAAGGCAGTTTTTAAACCGAAAGGAGTTGTCGAATGATCTTTTGGAGCAGTTTAACAATCATTTATCAGAATATTTTGAATCGGGGTATTTTGAAGAACATGGAATACCCGGTATTGAACAGATCGCAGAACAGCTGTCGGTTTCACAGCGTTATTTAAGCGATACCCTCAAAAAGGAAACAGGCAAAACTTCAACCGAACATCTGCAATTATATTTGATCAATGAAGCCAAGAATATTCTGTTAAACCCTAACAAAACCATTTCTGAAGTGGCCTATGAACTGGGCTTTGAATATCCGCCCTATTTTTCGCGGTTATTTAAAAAGAAAGAAGGCATCAGCCCATCTGCTTATAGAGAAAAATACAAACTAAATTAAATCATGGATATACTAAGAACAGCAACAGACTGGGCAAAAGCCGAAGTTTTTTCAACATCATTTTTTATCCTTTTTGCAGTGCTCTTTGTATTGGCAAGCATAGGGTTTTGGCAACTTGGTAAAACTGATATGGCAAAAGCATATATCATTCCTACCTTGGTTGCCGGATCATTACTTTTGATCATAGGACTTGGTTTAGTGTTCACCAACAAATCCAGAATCACACAATTTGAAACAGCTTATAATAAGGATGCTGCATCTTTTGTAGAATCCGAGTTAGTTCGCGTTGAAAGTACGTTAAAGGAATACCGAACCATCGTTTTTAAAGCTATTCCATTCATTATTGTGGTTGCTGCACTTTTGATCGTTTTTATGGACAAGCCTGTTTGGCGCGCTAGTGCTATCACCACCATTGCAATGATGGTAGTTATTCTACTGATTGATGGTACAGCCAAAGCGAGAATCGACGCTTATAATGAAGAATTGGAATTAGTTGTTAAAAAGAGATTTAACGAACTGAGTGAGAAGAACTGAAACTAAGAGTAAAATCATATCTTTTCTGCAGATTTTCTCAATGTTAAATAGTTAATTTAAAAAACTTTCGATGAGGTCTTCAGGATGACTGGTTGGAGTAACTGGAAAATCAAACCATTCTTCAATGTCTTTCTCAAGCCCTTCATTATTCAAATAAGAATTTAAAGCCCTGTTTAGCCCTTGAGTGTAGGTTGTATGCTCTGCTCCCTCGGGATCTTCATGCCACAGATCATTTTGTGCAAAGCCCTGAAATTCCGGACCGGTTATTTTTATCCCGAACTCATCCGGATTTTTACCAATCGGGCTGTGAACAGTCGTTGTGAATAAATGCCAAAATCCGGACTGAATACAATTTTTCTCAAATAATTGTCTTACTACTTCCAACGAGTCAATGGTTTCCTGCTGAGTTTCAGTTGGAAAGCCATACATCAGATAAGCGTGAACCATAATGCCATTTTCAGAGAAATTATTGGTTACTCTGGTAACCTGAGCAATATCTACTCCCTTTTTCATCTTTCCCAACAATCTGTCAGAAGCTACTTCCAATCCTCCTGTAACAGCAATACATCCTGCTTTTGCCATTAATTCGCACAACTCGAAATTGAACGTCTTTTCAAATCGTATGTTCGTCCACCAGGTAACAGACAGGTCTCTTTTTATCAATTCTTTTGACATCGCCTTCAACATTTTTGGCGGAGCAGCTTCATCAACGAAATGGAATCCTGAAATTCCGGTGTCTGCAATTATTTTTTCGATCTTATCGACTAAAGCTACCGCTGTTGTGTTTTGGTAATTCCCGATGTAATCCAGGCTCACATCACAAAAGGAACACTGCCTCCAGTAACATCCGTGCGAGATCGTCAATTTATTCCATCTTTTATCCGTCCACATACGATGCATTGGGTTTACCACATCCAAAAAAGAGACATATTTGTCGTACGGTAATCCTAAATAATTCGGAGCCGGCAGATCCTGATGATGATGAATAGTATTCGGCAATTTGTTCTTATAAACAACTTTCTCATCTTCTAAAACATAGGTTCTTTCAAGATCATCTATCTCAACCTTACCATCCAGATATTGGATCATTTTAAGTAAAGGTCCTTCCCCATCGTCCAGCGAAATAAAATCAACGATCTCAAAAATTCTAGGATCTTCTAAACTGCGTAATTCGGTATTGCAATAGCCTCCACCAAAGGCTACCTGAATATCCGGATAGAACTGTTTAATGAATTGAGCGCATCGTAGTGCTGCAAATAAATTTCCTGGGAAAGGAATGGTAAAGCCGATCAGGTTTGGAGCATGGGTCTCGATCTGTTCTTCCAGAATATTCAACATCTCATCCTCAATAAGCGTAGGCTGATATCTCAAAAATTCGTCTAACTGATCAAAACTGCTGGCTGATGTAGCAATTTGCTCGGCATACTTGGTGAATGCGAAGAACTCATCCACATTCGCCTGAATAAAATCTCCTATTTCTTCTATAAATAGTGTTGAATAATGCTTTGCTTTATCGATAATGCCTTCATCTCCGGCTTCCCATTTGATCCCGGTGTTCACGTCCTTCAATCTATGTCCTACAGGCAAGAAATCAGTGTCTAAGATCTCTTGAGCAGTTTTGATGTCGTTCTTTTGAAGAAAACCAATGACTTTATCAACTCGTGAAATGTATTGTTCTTTCATTTCCCGCATTTCGGGGTAGAGATCATTTCCTAGATCATGAGCTTCCTGGAAAATGTCACTTAAGAAATCACCAGTAAAAACGGAAGTAAAAAGCTCAATACTCAAATCACAATGCGAAACAGAAACATCGTGTTCTTCCAAAAACCCTTTCAGATAAGCAGTTGCGGGATATGCCGTATTCAACTGAGTAAATGGTGGCGTAACTAAAAGGAGTTTTGATTGCATAGCTTAAATATAATGCTCTTTCCAATGAAAGTTTTTAAAGACCTTCTATACGTCTATTGATAAACTAATCTTTATGTTGATTCGGATCTCGGGCATACGCCGCGAGATGACAGATAACCAGCAAATTCATTATGGTCATTAAGGCGGACATAAATGTCCTTCTAGCGTAAAATTAATTCCGTAAAAAGAACTTAATCAAGTAGAGCTTAAAACAACCAAAAATATCAACTTCACAAGCTTATTTTAGTAGCCTGTCAAGAAATTATTGAACACTGGAACTTGAATGTTGGAAATTGGCTGTTGAATGTTGCCTTTCCTACTTATTCATCGAGATCAGGAACTCTTCATTCGTTTTCGTGCCTTTGATCTGCTTCAGTAAAAATTCCATGGCTTCAAATGCATTCATTTGAGTCATGTAACGACGAAGAAGCACCACCTTTTCTCTCTCTTCTTCCGCAACAAGTAATTCTTCACGACGAGTTCCACTTCGGAATACATCAATAGCCGGATACATTCTGCGATCAGAAATACGACGATCGAGTACAATTTCCATGTTACCTGTTCCTTTAAACTCTTCAAAGATCACATCATCCATTCTGGAGCCTGTATCTACCAAAGCTGTTGCCAGAATAGTTAAAGAACCGCCATTTTCGATATTACGGGCAGAACTGAATAACTGTCTTGGGATCTTCAACGCTTCTGAATCCACACCACCACTCATAGTTCGTCCTCTGTTGCTCGCTTTTACGTTGTAAGCGCGCGCAAGACGGGTAATGGAGTCAAGGAGCAAAATCACATCATGGCCGCTCTCAACCAATCTCTTGGCTTTCTGGAAGGTGATTTCAGCAAGATCGATATGATTTTCAGGTTTTTCATCGAAAGTAGAAGCAACAACTTCAGCACCTTTAACTGTGCGCTCCATTTCGGTTACTTCTTCAGGTCGTTCATCGATCAAAAGAATTAAGATCTTTGCATTCGGATGGTTTGTTGCCACAGCATTAGCAATACCACGAAGTAAAGTAGTTTTACCCGTTTTCGGTTGAGCAACGATCAAACCACGTTGACCTTTTCCAATAGGTGCAAAAAGATCAATAAAGCGTGTAGAGTAATTACTTGGATCATATTCCATCACATAACGCTCATCCGGATGGATCGGCAACATATCGTCAAATTCCTGACGATTATCCATATCACGAGGAATTCGCCCATTCACTCCTTCTACTCTCAACAAAGCAAAATAACGCTCACCAACTTTAGGTGGACGAATAATACCGATTACACAATCACCGCTTTTAAGTCTGAATCGTTTGATCTGTGAAGGTGACACGTAAATATCGTCAGGACTGGCTTTATAGTTATAATTCACAGATCTCAAAAACCCGTAGCCATCAGGTAAAATTTCTAACGTTCCTTCATTGAACAGATACTGGCCTAATTCCGGCTCCAGTTCTTTAATACGCTCTTCCAACGTTTCCGCATCAGATTCCGGAAGCAGATCATGTTCCTGCTTCTTCTTGTTGTTGTTGCGGTTATTATTATGTCGGGGTTTCTTATTTTCTTTAGGTTCTTCTTTCTTTTTGTAAGAAACGATGTGAGATTCGCCACCGTAAGTCGCTAGTTCATCATTCTTTTGAGAAGAGTTGCTACCATTTTCTTCCTGAATATCTTTTATATCAACTTTTTCAGGTTCAGCCTTCTTTCTGGTCTTTTTTACAGCTTTAGCTTTCTTCTCTTCCTTTGCCTTTGTAGGGATCACTTCTTTTGGAATCGGTGGCCGTTCACTCTTAGGTCGTAACTTTACAGTTATTCCTTTTGGTTTAGAGCTGGAAACTTCACGGATATTATCAATCAATTCCTGCTTCTTAACGCCGGTAACCCTTTTAACACCAATCATCTTGGCGAGGATCTTTAACTCGGGTAATTTCTTCTTCTCTAAGGATTCCAATTCCCCAGCCGTTAGATTTACGGTCTGATTATCTGACATAAAAAATTGTGGATATTATTATTGTATAAATAATGATTCTTACTGAGTTTGGGGTGAGCGACGCATTATCAATTTTGGATAATTCCTGCGAAGCTCTATCAGGTAAGGAAAGATTGATGGGACTAACAATTACTAACCCATCGCTTAACTGTACTGTAAAAGTAAAAACTTCCTGTAAAAATAACTAATGAAGTCTCAAATTCCTTTAAAATACTTTTGAAGTTATTTTCATCAATGCTTTTCACTGAAATACTTTGTTCAATGTCCTCTAAAGTTGCTCCCCGTTCTGTATGTAACTCATGGAAAAACTTACTTCTTCTTTTTTTAATAATTTCAAATATTTCAGTAGCCAACTTATCTTTCATTATTGAGAAGATTAATATCGCTTCTTCTTCTCCCAATCCGTCAATGGTTTTAAGTGTTGATGTGAGAGCTTGTGCATTATGTGCTCCGCTGAAATACCATTTTTTATTCTTATCCAGCTTCTCAAACCGAGCCGGAACACCTTTGAACTTTTCGAAAACTCCCAACAGATCATTTTCAACAACAGGGAATTTATCACCTAAAACTTTGACCGTTTTATAAACCGCAGCAAAATTCCATTTATTCACTTCTTCCGCTAATTGCGTTTGAACAGATAGTGATTCATTTTTTAATGAGAATAAGCCTTTATAAAATTCGGGGATCAGCTCTCTTACTTTGAAGACCTTAGCATTCTGATTTTCTGCAATTCTGTCAATTACATGCTCGATTTCTCCGGAAATATTACCAAGGATAACAGGTTTCTCTGATTTAATGATCCCGGCTTTCTCTTTTGCGATCTCGGCTTCAGTTGCCCCCAGAATATCCTGATGATCCAAACCTATGCTTGTTATGATAGAAAGCTCAGAATGAATGATATTGGTAGAATCTAGCCTCCCTCCCAATCCGGTTTCAATAATTGCGATATCAACTTCTACTTTTGCAAATATCCAAAAAGCCAACGCGGTGCTTATTTCAAAGTAAGTCAACGGAACTTCTTCCAGTTCTTTAGAATAGGATTGGAAAAATTTCAGGGTCAACTCGTCTTGAACCTCTTCTCCGTTAATTCGAAATCGTTCGTGATATCTGAATAAATGTGGAGATGTAAATAATCCGGTTCTATAACCTGCTTTTCTGTAAACCGCTTCCAGCAAATGACACGTTGTTCCTTTACCGTTTGTTCCTGCAACATGAATAGATGGAAATGAATTTTGAGGATCACCTATCGATTTACAGAATTTGGTGATATGCCCTAACTCAAAGCTAGATGCAGATGCTCCCTTATCCTGAAATTTCGGGATCTTATCCAGATATTCCCATACCTCGTTAATGTTGTTGAATGTGTTCATTTAAGGAAGTTAAGAGTCAGCTCATAAGATTCTAAGGTAAGATGAGTATTTGATAAGTTAATTATTTCGTTGACAATTTTAGTATTGATAGTTCAAAAAAACCGCTCTTAGTATTTAAGATGGAATAGCAGATCCCATTTTATTACCTGTTGCAACATTAGTCGCAGGACTAAAGTCCTTGCTTGTTTATGTACGATTTTAAGGCAAGAACATAAGCTAGAAGGGGATTTATCCCCGGGTTTCTAATATCCATCCAGTAATTTATACATGTTCATGTACTTTTGTGCCGATACTGAGCTTCCTCAGCACAGGCGCCAGTACCAAAAACTCCCGACAAGAATTATTGGCGCGAACTCCATTACACCGACTAATCATTACAAAAGGTCTTCTTTCATATGATGCATATTCAAGAATCAGCCTGAGTGTAATGATTGCTCCTGCGGAGCCGTCGATTCCATTACGTTCTTAGCTCGCCAATAATTCTAAGTTCGGTCTAGTTGAAAGCCTTTTTCTGAAATCGTCTGGGTTATAAACAGGACAGTTTTTGTCAGCGAATGGTCTAACATCTACAAGGATGACCATATTCTAGAAAATTCAACTAAGTAGTTTCTCTTTATACACTTTAAAATCATCTTTTAGCTTTTCAACTATGGAATGATCAGTTTTATAGGAAAAGTCATCAATTCTGGATACTGGTTTCATCTCCATTACTGAATTAGTACAGAAAACAGCTTCAGCACTATAAATATCTTCCAGCCCGAAAAGGCCTTCAATTAACTCCAATTCCGAATCCTGATTTATTAATGCAATTAATATCGATCTGGTTACACCGGGCAAAAGATCACAATTTACAGATGGTGTAAAAACCTGATTTCCTTTTACCCAAAAAATATTTGAAATGGTTGTCTCGCTGATCCTTTTATCAATAGTCAACATTAAAGCATCATCCCCGCCCTTCTTTTTGGCTTCTTGGGCCGCTTTTATATAATTGATGGAATTGCTGAGTTTCACTTTTCTTTCTAGAGCGATGGAAGGAATAGTCGGAATCGAAACTGTTTTTAGATTGAGCGATTCCCCCCTTTCCGGAATTGGACTATTTGAAATAATGAATCCTGAACGATCTGAAATATTAAAGTAACCCGAACTTCCTTCTCTGTAGCATTGTATCCGAACTACAGAATCTTCGTCTTCAAGTTCATTCTTTTTCAACAACTTTTGAACCTCTGACTTTAGTAGATCTTTTGTAAGATCAAGATTCATTTCCAGATACTTCAAACCGGATTGGAGTCGAGCAAAATGATCTTCAAAATGCAGGAATTTACTTTTGTAACTTACTAGAGTTTCAAAACATCCATCACCATAAGAAAGCGCTCTTGAAGTAGCAGGAAGTGAAGCTTCTTCTTCAAGAACTAAGGTTCCATTTATGTTTACAAAACTACTCATTCAGCAAGTTTACTTCTCAATAAACTGTACCCTGCATTTTCCTGATATCCCACGTGAGCGTATTTCAAAGCTCCTTTTTTATCTAATAAAACATAAGACGGAATTCCGGGAACCTTTAGTTCATTGTATAAAGAAGCTCCGTCTACGTGTACAAAACCATCTAAAAACTTAGTGTTTGAGATATCATCAGTGGCATCCAGAACCAAAGCTGAGATCACTACCAACGAATCCGTTTGATCCTGAAGTGTATAGATTTCCTGAAGTAACAGATCGGATTTTTCAGACCAACTTGCCCAAAAAATCACAACGATATCATTTCCTTTGTACTGATTGATTGTAACTGAGTCACTTTCATTAATAAGCAGCAACGGTTTACTAAGTAAAGAATCACTTTCCTGAATTGCTTCAATAAACCGTTCTTTTTGAGTTTCTTTGTATCTCAGTGAGGAAAAAACGATGGCTAAAGCAGTAAGCACTGCTACAACCGCCATAAATGCCGGGAAGTATTTGGTATCTAATCTCATGATCTGAAATTAAGGAAATCTGTCTTCAATGATTACGCTATTTCAAAAAGAATTATTCTGAAATTACTTGGCTTTTATTATTACAGATGTAAGTGGGTCGACTACAATCGAATCCGAATTGATCTGAATCCCTGATACTTCAGATACAGCTTCAGTTCCTGCTTCATCAGAATCTACCAGTACAATTCCTGAAGTAAGATCGATATTTAAAGAGATCGTTCTTTGTTCTGAATCCGCATTTACAACAACATAATAGCTCTCTCCTATTGTAGATTCAGCATTAAATATTAATATCAGGTCTTCTTCTTTGATATCTTTACTTTCGATCAATGTTACATTTTCGGAAACAATCTTTTCATTTCCCAAACGAAATGCATCTGTGGATCTCCGTAAAGCCACAAGACCTCTTGTGTATTCCATGGTTTGTTTGTGAGTTCCTTCCTTGGTCACCTTATCCCAATCAAACATATTCACTGCGGCAGAAGCGTCGTAGGAGTTTCTTATCAAGTAAGGATATTCAAACTCATCTACTTTCATAAATTCTCTTTCCGGTGGGGTTGAAGAAAACCATTGCTTGGTTCTACCGTATTCCTGACCGGCATGCAAAAAGGCTGCTCCTTGACTGGTTAACACAATTGTATTGGCTAATCTGATCCTTTTATGAATTTCTTCCTGGTGATCTTTCGGATCTTTTTTGATCGAATAAGCAATCATATCGTGAAGGGTAAGTCCATCGTGCACAGCTACATACTGCAGAACATCTCCCGGATCATCTTCAGTCATGTTATCAGGTTTAGCAATTACATTATTGAATATGTTTTGGATCGGTCTTGCACCTCCTGTAACAAACCTTGGCTCGCCTTCAATACCATGACCGGATTTCAATTCATTTCTGATTTCATCCGAAAAACATACAACACTATTGGTTTGATCCATCCAGTCCTGATCGGCTGGAATAACAGACTCTCCATCATCTCCGGCAAAAGTTCTCCAGCACTCTCCAACCATAAGAATATCAGGATTGATCTTTTTGGCTTCATCGTATGCTATTTGAATAGTCTCTCCGTCCAAATCTCCCATCAAGTCGTATCGAAAACCATCTACTTTATATTCTTGTGTCCAGTATAGGATTGAATCAATGATCAGTTTTCTGGCCATTGCGTGAGTAGAACCCGGACGCCCTCCTCCGTAACTTTGTTTTGCGACACCCTTCGCATCCATGAAGTGATAATAGCCGGGAACTATATCTTCCAAAAATTCCAGTCTGGCGGTGTGATTATAAACCACATCCAAAGTAACACCCATTCCCTTTTCATGGATGCTTTTAATGAGTTCTTTCAATTCTTTGATTCGCAATTCCGGATCGGTTGGATCGACGGAATACATTCCTTCCGGAGAAAAATAGTTATCGGGTCCATAACCCCAGTTATAGTTTGCTCCCAATTCATAGTTCAAATTTCGCTCCCGATCTATTTCATCTGAATAGGTATAACTGAGCACAGGAAGCAGTTGAATGTGAGTTATTCCCAGATCCTTTATATAGTCAAGTCGTTCTGAAAATGCATCGTATGTTCCATAAGGAGCTTTTGTTTGAATATCAGGATCAACGGTAATATCCCAAACATGAGCTTCCCAAATAATGGCATCTTCTCTTTTTTCATATCCTTCAATTTGTGCGTAATCTAAACTTGGACCTGTGGAAGATTGATCTACAATTGCCCCTCTAGGTGTAAAAAATGTTTCTCGTACTGTTTCAGCCATTGATTTGGCATAGGGATCCATTACTTCTTTAGTTAATCCGTAATTAGTTATAGAATAGGTGTAATACTTTCCCTTCAGATTTCCGGGAACAGAAGTATGCCAGACTCCCTTATCTTT
The DNA here is from genome assembly GCA_002364085.1 of Balneolaceae bacterium UBA3186. Classification (GTDB taxonomy): domain Bacteria; phylum Bacteroidota; class Rhodothermia; order Balneolales; family Balneolaceae; genus Balneola. Next base: position 521,742 of record DEXK01000011.1, read on the forward strand.
TCTGCCTAATTCAATTGTCTCATATGGTTCTTCATCCAATCCCTTCTCATACAAATTCAGAACGACTTTTGAAGCAAGTGGAGCCCATAATTTAAAGTCAGTTTTGTTCCAGTTATAGAATGAGCCTAATTCTCCTTCGTATGTATAAAGCTTGTCAATAGCTTTCCAGTGAGGTTGCGCCTGTTTTTCTGAATCACCGACTTTAACTATATATTTTTTAGTGAAATCTAATTTAATATTAGTTTTTATCGAGTACTCAGTGGTTGAAACTCTGAATGGCACTTTAGTAATTCGATCAGAATCGTTATATAATTCAATTTTCAAATGATGATCCTCATCAACCTCTCCTGCAAACTTTACAGAAATAGTGTTTTCGTCTTCAATAAAAGCAGAAACGATCTTATCATTTTCCTGGCTAAATAGGCTACCTGAAAAAATTAATGCTATAATAATAGAGTAGAGTGCTTTCATTTTAAATAAGGTGAAATCAGGTTGAGTTTTTTTCCTTGTGAATCCCTGTAAATGAGAAAATCAGAGTCGGTAGAAATAATTACAGAATTTTTATCATTTTCAAACATTGCCAGTAGGTTTGCATCGGCAAATGCGCATGGCACGTCATTGTATTTATTCATTACATCCAAAACGAATCTCTGATTTGAAGAAAATGGATCTTGAATTTCTAAAAAGCCACTATTTATCATTTTCATAAGTCCCTCCTCTCCTCGATTCGATCGCTTCAAAAGAAAGAACGCTTCTGTAATTACTGCCGTATTAGTTTTTAATGAAGCATCAATTTCAGAAAAAACAGACTTGATCCAAGTATGATGATATTCCCTTTTGTCGATGAAAGAGACTAAAGGACCGGTATCAAGAAAGGCTATCTTTGCCAAAATCTTCCATGTATTTAGGATTCGTTGAAAGATCTCCAGGACCATCAGCTATACCAACAATATGTTGCAATTTTTCTAATGTTGACCCCGGCTTGGCTACAATCTCGTATTCTGTAACCTGTTCATTTACAGCATTCATTACGGCTTCTTTTTTAGAAATACCTTTTCTCTCAGCAAGTAATTCGATCTTCTGCTTTTCCTCGGGAGTTAACTTCATCCCAAACCAAACAATATCTTTATCTTTCTTTGCCATAATGATCACCTAAAATAATAGTTGCAACCAATTTAAATAAAAGTTGCAACTTTTCAAATCAAGGTTACTGCTACTTGATGGCTTCTTCTTCTGTAATAAGGAAGTTACTGAAGGCTGCAATTGCTAAACAAACTCCGGCAAGAAGCATTGTTCCTATAGTAGCTTCTCCAAAGATCGTTTTATAGAGGAAGTTGATCCCTCCCAACGCTGCAATGATCTGTGGAATTACTATAAACATGTTAAAGAGCCCCATATACAAACCCATCTTCTTTGGATCTATACTACTCGAAAGCATGGCGTATGGCATAGAGAGAATACTTCCCCAGGCAATTCCCACGCAAATAAAACTCAAATTCAGCATTCCGGTATTTTCAGGAGAAACGAAGTACATACTTATAAATCCTGCTCCACCAATTAAAAGCGAACCAAAATGAACCAACTTTCTGTTGATCCTGATCTTGCTGGTTACAAAAGTCAAAAGCAGAGCAAAAAACATGGAAGACAATCCATAGGTACCCATATAAGAACCAACAAGATTTGCAGCGTTGTTATAGGCCACATTGGCTGTATCAAAATCTACTGCATCCGGCATTGGAACGGGAGCTAAAAAAGCATGTTCTGTTAGTGCAGGAACAGCAAAGCTCCACATTGTAAAGAAAGCGAACCAACTAAAAAACTGAACCACTCCCAATTTTCTCATTACAACCGGCATATTACCGATATTCGAAAAGATCTCCTTTACTCCGGTAAAAAATCCAGAGTTTTCTTTTTTCTCTTTTTCGAATGCTTCCATGTCTTCCGGTGGATACTCTTCGGTAGTGAAAATCGTCCACAGTATACTTGAAATGAAAACAAAAGCACCTATTCCAAATGCCACTTTTACCGACATAGGAACCACTCCGGGAGCTGCATCATTTGCAACACCAAGCTGACTCACCATCCAGGGCAAGTTACTGGCAATCCAGGTACCGATACCAATGATCAGCGTTTGCACCACGAACCCGTAAGAACGTTGTGATTCCGGAAGTTTATCAGCAACAAGAGCTCTGAACGGTTCCATACTAATGTTGATGGATGCATCCAGAATCCATAAACAACCTGCAGCAACCCATAGAATAGGTGAATGAGGAACAAACAATAAAGTAATTGAACTAAGAACTGCTCCAATTAGGAAATAAGGTCTGCGGCGACCAAACTTTACGCTCCAAGTACGATCGCTCAAATATCCAATAATCGGTTGAACTAATAATCCGGTTAATGGAGCTGCTATCCAAAGTAAAGGAATATCATCTTTAGCAGCACCCAATGTTTGGAAGATCCGGGACATGAATCCACCCTGAAGTGCAAATCCGAATTGGATTCCCAAGAACCCAAAACTCATATTCCATATTTGCCAAAAACTCAGGCGTGGCTTAGTATCTTGTTGCTGTTCAGACATTTAAGTATCCCTTTTATTTGTTTTTATTTTGTTGAAATGATGATCCATTCATTCGCCGGTAACTCAATTGAAGAAAATTCGGAAATACCGTCCAATACTCCATATACATTAAGCTCGTCTTGATTCGACTCAGGAAAACTAATTGTAGAAGTCTCAGAATTATTGTTGATCGCTACCCAAATCTCATGATCTCCTTTCTTTCTTTTAAAAGCATAAGTGCCTTCAGGTGATTCAACTCGGATCGTTTCTCCACCAAAGTCCCCGTTCCAAAGTGCTTCATTTTCTGTATTCAAAGTCAGCAACATCTTATAGAAGTCAGCATACTTATAGTTTTTCCACTCTATTTCGTCTTTTTCGAAGAACTCTAATCGTTTATCCAGATCACTTTCCTGTCCGTTGTAGATCAATGGCATTCCTTTCACGGTAGCAGACAACACTGCAAAATTCTCAAAATTATCACCATACATTTCAGGATCGGTTCCATTCCATGAATTTTCATCATGATTGGAAGTGAAATACATTCGGTATGCATTCTCAGGAAAGCGTTTACTGTCTCTTTCAAAGAGTGAGTCCAGATCTTCGAATGTTTGTTCTCCTTTAGCGATCTCGCGAATTACATGAGCATATTCCCACGCATAATTCATATCGAAAGCTTTGTGAAGTAGCTCAGGCTCTCCATCTTCAGCCAACATAAATACCGGCTTAATTTTGTCCAATTCTACTCTGGCATTTTCCCAGAAATCTGTTGGAACCATTCCTGCTACGTCACAGCGATAGCCGTCTATATCAAATTCTCTAACCCAAAATTCGAGAGCATCTAACATTGCTGCACGCATTTCTTCACTTTCATAATTCAACTGAATAACATCCGACCAGTCCGTTCCTCTTGGAGGCATGAAGTTTCCATCTTCTGTCAACTCATACCAATCTTTGTTTTCAGTCCATGGATTATCCCAAGCTGAATGATTAGCAACCCAGTCAATGATCAGCTTAAAGCCTTGCTCATGGGCTGCATCAACTAAATTCTTAAAGTCTTCTTCTGTTCCAAAGTTAGGATTTACTTTTTTGTAGTCCGCTACAGAATAATAACTGCCTCTGCTTTCTTCAGTTTCCTTTCTGTTGATCTTTCCAATCGGATGAATAGGCATCAACCATAAGATCTTAACACCCATTTCTTTTAATCGCGGAAGATCTTCCTGAAAAGCTTTGAATGTTCCTTCTTCAGAATACTGACGGATATTCACTTCATAAATATTCGCATTTTTACTCCATTCAGGATGTACTACCTGACTTGGTTTTTTCTCAACCGGTTTTTCTGCAGGTGAACAAGCCGCAAATACCGAGGCTACAAAAATGGATAAAAGTAAAGTTCGCTTAAGCATATTTATTTTTTAAAGCGTTAAAATTTCGAATGAATTTGAAGGTAAAGTCACAGTCAAAGTATTTCCATCAACTGAAAAAGAATTACCAAAATGATTTGCCAAACTTGAATAATCAAAACCCGGTCTCAGGTCAACTGAAACTTGTTGTTGTGTTTTGCTTTTGTTGAAAACTACAATGGTTTGCTGTGCAAAATAAGCTCTGGAATATGCCATAACATCATCTTCAACTTTATGGAATTGGAAGTCTCCAAAAAGAATGGACATTTCTGAAGTTCTCAGCTCCGACAATTTTGAATAGATGCTTCTGTTCCTTAACTCAAGCTGACTTAATTCAGAATCCTCAAATCGCATCCATCTTCTGTTGTCAGGATCGTTGGCGCCGGGCATTCCGAATTCGTCGCCCATATACGTAACCGGAATTCCGGGAATAGTCAGATTAAAAGCTAGAAGTAAACTTAGTCGGTCATAAGCAAAAGCCTGAGGTGAACCAATCTCTCTGGTCCATCCTGCTAGCTTAGAATCTTCATTCCATTTTACTTCGCCACTGGTTAAAGTGATGAATCTAGGCTTGTCATGATTTCCTGAAATTATCCCCATCATATTGTGATAACCAAAGTAATTGAAGCTTTCCTGAAGCTGGCTTTGTAATCCTTCAAAAGAAAGATCCTGACCAAATGCATTCAATCCTGCATCGTACATGCTGAAATCGAACTGACTTTCAAGCATTCCGGAATTGATGTAACTGGCTACCAGCTCACGACTTCCGTAAGTCTCTCCCACCTGAAATACTTGTCTGTTTTCAGGAACTACAATTTCTTCTTTTACTTTTCTGGTCAATGTTCTCCAGAACTCTAACTGAATATGCTTTGTGGCATCATGACGGAAACCGTCCAATTCATATTCCTGAACCCAGAACAGAGCTGAATCCGTCATGGTTTCTATTACTTCAGGATTTGAAAAGTCCAGCGAAGGCATAAAAGTATCAAACCAAGTTGTTAGACGCTGCTCGTCCCACAATTCCGTGTTCATTCTTCCGTCGGGCAGATACAGATCTGTTGCCCATTCAGGGTTTCTTTGATAAACCGGATGATTTTTATGAACGTGATTGGCTACATAATCTAAAATCACAGCCATTCCGTTTTCATGTGCAACATTTAGCAGCTCTTTAAACTCTTCTGATGTTCCGAATCGATCGTCGATCTTAGAAGATGAGACAGGCCAATATCCGTGATAGCCCGAAAATTTAGTTTTTACACCGCCTTTGTCCCATAATCCCCACGCGTCTTCCGGATTTTGGGAAATTGGTGAAAGCCAAAGTGCATTTACATTGATCTTTTCAAAATATCCATCTTTGATCTTTTGTGTAATTCCTACAAGATCTCCACCATAATAATTTGCTTTGGGATGTATATCAGGATCATCAACTTTTCTGGTGTTTGATGGATTTCCATCTTTGAATCGATCAATAAGAACAAAATACATATTCCAGGCTCTTACGTCCTTTCGGGTAAGACTTTCAGAATCATCCAGAACCTTACCGTTTTCCAAAGGAATAAGTACATCGTTAGATATCCCGCTTTCATTGAAAGTCCATGCGCGAATATGCGTTCTCCCTTCAAGATCAGAATTCTCGGGTAAATACACCCGGATGATATCGTCTTTGAATTCAGTTTTGAGCTGATGATTTTCCCATAGAGCAATTACGTTTTCAGCTTCTCCTGATTGCAGATACACTCGTTCGTCTGAAAAATCATACGTATCTAATTTCGGCTTTTCAGCATCCATATTTCCAACTTTAAGCAGGTTATTAAATCCGCCCATACCATTAGAAACAGTTTCTGGATTTGATGGATCTTTCATTTCCTCTCCATCAACCACATACAGATACTGATATAACCCTTCGTTAACCAACATGCTGAAAGTCCACGCGCCATTTTCCTTTTTGAAATCAGAAGCATTAGGATTCCAGGCATTCATCTCTCCTTTTATCTGTACAAGATCATAACCTTTATCCTCTAAACTAAAAGTAACTTCCTGTTTTGAAGTCTTTTTTAACAGTATATCGTAAGAAACATCGCCATCATGGAAAGAAATGATATCAAGTTTTCCTGAGATATCACCTTTCAAAACTAATTCTGAATTGTCCTCAGTTAAATAATAAGTGATTGAAGAAGGTGTAGAAACATCATCTATCGTTGATGGATCCATGAAATAGTCTTCCATGATCACAACTGTGGAATCATAACCCAGAGTTATTGGAGATCCTAACCCAACGATCTGATCTCCGTAATTGATGTTAATTTCTGAGGAGCATCCCCAAATCAAAAACAGTACTAATAACCCGGTTAATTTCCTCATTCTATGCTTTTTAAATTATTTTAGTAATGTCATTTTCTGAACCTGCACCGTATTTCCGGCTGTAAATCGGGTAAAATAAACCCCACTTGAAAGTGAAGAAGCATCGAATGTTACTGTATGTGTTCCAATCGATTTCTTACCATCAAAGAGTGTGGCGACTTTTCTTCCAAGTATGTCAAATACTTCCAGTTTAACTACTCCCGTTTTTGCAACATCAAACTTGATATTTGTAGAAGGATTAAACGGATTTGGGTAGTTGCTATACAACTTAAACGATTCAGGGCCTTCGCTTGGCAGCTCTTCATTTGAAGTTGCTATACCCGATTCAGGTGCATCAAATTGCTTAGTTGTATACACCTTGAATTCACCCGGTTCTAATCGAATTGCTTGCTCTGCATTAGTTACTTCGTACTCTGTTCCATCAAAGTAGTCGTACCAAGTTCCAGTTTGAGGGAAGTCTCCTGTTGTTGTGATTGCAGTAACATCAAAGTTTCCAACTACAACCACATCAGTGTCTGAATGTTCAAGAATTATTCTTTTTATACGATTTGATAAAGCATAGGTAGTGCTTTCCGGTTCAGTAAACGCAGGACTGCTGTTACGAAGATTAATAAGAGCTGCCCATGTTTTGTACAACTTAACACGTTCTGTTCCCTTCGTATTCCAGTAATCCCAACGAATCGGCTTGTTTGCTACTCTACCCGGAGCGCTAGCCGGACAATCTTCAGAATCATTCAAACATTGTTCTCCATTGTCTCCGTAGCCATATCCAACTTCACCAAACTGCCATATCATTTTGGGTCCCGGAAGTGTGAAAAAGAAAGCTCCTGCTAATTTTTGTCTACCTAAAGCGGTGTTTAATTCTCTAATGTTGTAGTCTCCAGAAGAGTTACCAAAACTGATATTTTTAAACATCAACCATTGCTCATCATGGCTTTCCATATAACCGATCAATCTTTCTTCCTGAAATCCTCTTGATTCAGAAAGCACTCCATACAAATTTGAGTTGGATGTATACCCCATCGTTGCTTCATTGTAAGGATGGTTCATATTTCCCCAAAGCATGATACCTTTTCCTTCATCAACACGGTAATCTGCCCACTGCTTTTCTTCATTTGAAGTTCCCAAATGTTCAAATATCACATAGAAATCAGGATCAGCTGCCCATTGATAATCTGCGTATTTCTTTAAAAGATCGACTCTGTCTTGTTGATAAGAACTAGTACAGCCATTTCCAGCCGGGCTACAGTTTTGAGTAAACCCTTTTGTAAGATCCCATCTGAATCCATCAATATTATACTCATTGATCCAATGCTCGATCATTTTTTTGTTGTAGTACTGTGTACCGGAATACTGATGATTGAAGTCATTAAACACATTAAACTCATGTTTAGCTTCCACATTGAAATATGGATTGCTTCCAACTTCATACATTCTGTACAACGAATTTTGTCCCGTAGCGTGATTCATCACCACATCCAAAATAACCGCTATCCCTCTTTTATGTGCTTCATCAATAAACTCTCTGAATTTATCGGGTGTACCGTAATATTTATCTAAAGCAAGATGGAAACTTGGATTATAGCCCCAGCTCTCATTTCCGTCAAATTCGTTCACCGGCATTAGTTCAATGGCATTTATTCCTAATCGATCCAAATAATCCAACGTATCTATTAGGGTTGAATAACTATGGTCTGCAAGAAAGTCTCTGACCAATAGTTCATAAATAACCAGATTTTCCTTTTTAGGCTTTACGTAATCAGTTGCTTTCCATTGGTATGGTGTTTTTCCGGGAAATAGAACACCTACATAGTTTGTGGTTTTTCCGTTTGGATATTCTTTTAAATTTGGAAATATAGATTCAGAAATAAAATTATCATCATTAGGGTGGAGTACTAATTCAGAATATGGATCAGCGATTCTTAAACTTCCGTCAATTTCATATTGAAAGCCATATTCTTCTCCCGGAGTTAAGCCGGTAATTTCAGTCCAGAACCAAACACTGTCTGCTTTCAGAGAATCTTTCTTCATTTGGTAGTTGAAATCTAATTCCCAATCCGAAAAATCTCCAACTACAAACACTTCCCTCTTACCCGGAGCAAATAGTGATAAAGTAACCGACGTCCCATTTTCGCCATAGGTAATGCCATCTTCAAGTCCTGAAGGTCGGGCTTCCATAACCGCGCCATCCGTCACAATAATAGTAACAGAAGTCGAATCCTCTTCGCCTGCCCCATCATCACCTATAAGATCAAATCTATAATTCCCTTCAGATGCCGCAGAAAATACGTAACTAACTGTATCCGAAACAGAAGTTTGCGCGACTTCTGAACCATTTAGTTTCAAGCTCAAATTAAGGTTTCCCGCCGGAGAGTTTCCAATCCCTTCGATCTCAATTTCTTCGTTTTTTTTAACGATCTTAGACTTTTCTCCCGGATTTAAGAACTGCACAGATACTTCATTCTCAAAAAGTTCAAGGAAAATATCTTCTCCTCCTGAAGCCCTTCCAACTTTGTCAGGTGCTCCGGCTCCATCAAGTGTACCCCTGAAAAGCAATGTTATTTCTTCAGCTTTATCCGCCACAGAAACACTATAAAATTCTCTTACCGATGATGGGTATTTAAATTCCCATTTATCATTTCCAAGAGGTGTTGCTTTCAATTTTGCAGGATATGATTCCCAACCTGACTGTACATATTTCCAGTCTGATGGACTTGAACTTTTGTCGGTAATCAATCCCGTATGCAAATACACATCACCTGAAAATCCAACCAATTCTCCATTTCCCTGAGTTGCATCAAAAGTAAGAGTTAATGTATCGTTCTGAGTGGCAAAGGAAGGTTCGAACGTTACTACCTGGCTGTATGCTGAAATTGGTAAAAATAGTATAGCAAGAAAGCTTAACCTTAGTACTGAAAAGTTCTTCATAAAAATTATTTACTCTGTTGAGTCTCTTAAAATTAATTCGGGTGTATAAACGGTTTGTGAAACTGCTTTTTTGGGATTTTCTATTCTTTCGATCAAATTTTGTGTAGCGAAGAATCCCATATCTCTCATTGGCTGACGAATAGTAGACAACCCCATATATTCAGCTAGTTCGATATCATCGTAACCAATAATGGGAATACTTTTATTCATATCCTGCATGGCCTTTAAGGCTCCTACTGCCTGAATATCAGAAGCACAAAAACATGCTTGAATTTCAGGATTGATCGTGAGGATTTTGATCATTGCTTCATATCCTCCGCGTTCTGTGAATCCATCACGGTAAGTTGAGTCTCCCGCTACAATGTATGAGTTAGAAAACTTCTTCCCTGTTACTTCATAAGCTTTTTTAAACCCTTTGATCCTGCTTTGTATCGGTTTTGAAGTAATTAAAGCTGAAAGCATGGCAACTCTATCCAACCCTCTGTCTAGAAGATATTTTGTTGCCCTGAATGCCCCTTCAGAATTATCAACACTTACAGAGTCAAATCCATCAAAATATTCGTCAATTAAAGTAATAGGGATATTATACTTTTCGAGTAAATTCCACTCTTCTTGTTCTAAATGAATAGAAATAAAAAGACATCCTTCTGAAGCTCTTCGCTTAAGAACATGCTCTACCTGATCAAAAGTATTTTTGCTTGGACTGATATTGAAGATCGTTAACTCATAATCATAACTATTCAGTTTATCCTGAATTCCTCCTAAAACTTCCATAAAGAAATAGTTAGAAATTACAGGTACAACAACAGTTATTGTATTTGTTTTTCTACTCGCTAAACCTTGAGCATTGGCTTGAGGGTGATAGCCAACTTTTTCTGCAATATCCATTACTTTTTTTCGAGTTCGCTCAGAAACATTTTCTCTCTGATTGAAAACCCGTGAAACAGTAGCAATGCTTACTCCAGCTTTTTCTGCAATATCGTAAATAGTAGATGCCAAATTCAGTATATATTTAAAAACGCAGATGCCTTTCAAAGCATCTGCGAAGACTTATTAGAGAGAAATTATTTGATTAAAGTCATTCTCTTTTGACTTGTAAACGACCCTGCTTCTAAACGGTAAATGTAAATACCGGAAGCAAGATTACTTGCATCAAAACTTAACGTATGGCTACCAGAAGTATATTTTCTGTTGTTTAATAATGTAGCCACTCTTTGTCCAAGTACGTTGTAAACACTTAGCGTTACATCTGCTGCGTTCGGCAGATTAAAACTAATGGTTGTACTAGGGTTGAACGGGTTTGGATAGTTTTGATCTAATCTAAAGGTTTCCACATTACCAACTATTTCTTCATTAGAAACTGTCTGGTAATCAGGTGGTGTTTCCCATGGAAGATCAGATGCTTTCCATGTTAATTGAGGGAAAGCAAATGTTGAAGCCCATGTAACATTACCTTCTGCATCTACCTGAGGCGAAATGTACTGGTAATGTCTACGGCCGGCATCAAATCCACCGCCATTTGCTAAAATAGAACCATCCGCTGAGGTTGGCTCACCATATGCAATTCTGAAACCAATATGGTTCAATGTTGGTAGAACAAGATCCAGAGTTAACTCATAAACCATGTCACCATCATCATCAGTAAACATCAAACGATCGATCTCTGCTTGAGACTGAGTAATGAAGTTTTGTCCATTGTCGCCAGGAACTGTAATTCCGTTTGTTAATGCAAAGAATGGAGTATCCACGAACAGGAATACTGAATCCGATGCAGGTACAAATGGAGTTGTGTGCTGCAATGCAGGTGACATATCAACACTAAATGTTACTGAAATTGCTCCACCTTCAACATTGTTTGCAGTCAATAACGCTTCTGGCTCTACACCATTGTAAAACTCAGACAGCTTATCCTGGCTAGTTTTATTCTCAATAGTAAAGGTTCTGTCAGCACCACCAGTTACACCAGGCTCTTCCCAACCAGTGTTAGCAGATTCGATCCCGTCTAAGAAAAACTCACTTTCAGCAGAATCTCTTCTTGAATCCCACTTGATGTAGTATTTGTATTTCTCAACGGTACCTTCCGCTTTGGTATAAGCTATGTTATTAGCTTCATATGTACCAAGAATTTGGTTGAAGTTCATTCTCTGTTCACCCCAGCTGTTAAATGTACCTCTTACGGATACAGTATCAATACTAGAGTTGAATAGATTTAAACCCTCAAGAATTCCAACATTTACTTCAAAGCTAAGAGCAGTATTTACTATAACCGCATCTGTAGGCTTAGTATTATTGAAGAACTCCCAGCGAATTGTAGAATCTGCTGAAGGAACATTAAATGTTCTGTTGTCAGCAAAAGATTCCCAGGTAACAGTACCTGCTGCATCTTCTAATACGAATTTATAACCAATTGGACCAGTAATTGTAGCTGCAGAATCCTTTTGAACTCTAACTACACCTTCGTAAAAGAGGTTATCTCCTTTTGAGCCACCTTTTTCCAAGAAGTCTCCGGTACCCCAATCATTCGTAAAGAATGAACCAGCGCCTCTTACTCCTACTTTAAAGGTTTCAGGATCGAATGATCCATCTTGTGCCTGAGCACCAACGTTTACTCTGAAATAAACAGAAATAGAGTCGCTTTCTGAAGTAAATGGAGCTCCTCGGCCATCGCCACTATTGTTAAAGTAATCCAGATCTAAAGTTACATTTTCAGAAGTATCAGGTAATACATATAAATAGTTTCCATTAAATGGACCGTTAGATTCCCAACCGTTGTCATTTGCACCAGTAGATCCATCTAAACCTACCCAATACTTATAAACCAAAGAATCTCCTGGAGCCATTTGAACATCAATATTCCAGTAATCTCCACCTACATTAGTCGCAACCGGAGTGGAAGCACCATCCCAAGTTACATTTTGTCCACCATAAGCAGCGCTATCTAATGAAGCAATGAAACTTCCTCTGATCTGAACAAATCCGTTTTCCATAAGAGTATCAGGAACGGTAGATGTATTAACTCGGAAAGTAACTGTTACAGGCTCTCCTGCACCGGTTGGCTTACCAAGGTTGGAAAAATCATTTTGATCCTTAACAATCCACTCTGAATCGTCAGCATTTGTACCAAATGAAGCTAGAGCAACTGCGTTACCAGAAACAACGGTACTTTTTCTTAACAAGGTATGTTCTTTAGTACCTGTAGTAACTCCAGCTACATCCCAACCACTACCCGGATCTTCATCAGCTTTACCAAACACATCAATCCAAGTAGTATCTCCACTTTGCGAATCAATATGAATAATACCTCTGGCATCATCTCCATTATGATGAACTGGACTTGGGAACCCAAGTACTTCATCAGCATCTTCAGCCGCAAATAATGTTGGGTCAACTTGATCAGTCATCACAACATACTGCTCACCTGGAGCTATGCTTGCATCAGCTTTGAATTCATGGAAGAATTGCCATCCTCCGCCATTCGCGGATTGAGCGATTCTGTAGTTTGCAAGAAATACAGTAGAATCTGAAAGATTGGAAATCTCTAAAGCTTTATTATTACTTGAACCTTCAATGTATTCTGAAAAGATTAAGTTTGAAGGATCGTCTACCAATGGTGGTTCAGCATTAGTAAATGAAGCTAGACCATTTACTCCTTCTAATGCATACACATTAAAAGTTCCATCACTATTTAAAGAGATTTCAGCTTCTCCATGGATAGAGCTGAATGAATCAGCATCATCACCCATAAGAGGAGATTCAGATACTATCGTTGGCGCTGTTGCGTCCGAAATATCATAAATATATACTTGTCCGGTTTTGTTACCGCTGCTTGCGCCATCAGGTCTGTAACTATATACAGCTAAATGATCTTTTCCATCGTAAGTAAATACTTCCATACCATTTCTTGAAGCTGAAGCAAATGCACTACTTGCTACATACGCTCCTGCACTACTATATCTAGCTGGTGCTGAACTATTACCACCAACATAAAAATCAGAAGTTCTTCCTAAAGCAAGTGGAGCGACATCAGCGCTGCTACCAATCACAGTATTTGTTCCTGATAATGTAATTGTTTCAACATTCCAGTTAGCTCCTTGATCTGCAGTAGTTGCTACATAAACAATACCTGGATCAGTAGAAGCAGTAGCCATCCAAACTTCGATAGTATTGTCAGCTAAAGAACCAACTACCGTAAATTTATCACCTACTCTCCCAGCAACTGGTATTGTTACAGAATCAGCGTAAGCGCCACCTTCTTGTGTCCACCAGTATAACCTGAATGGTAACGTACTCGAAGCTAGGTTACCAAGAAAAATAACACCGTCATCCGAAACTTCGATATCGTTCATAGGAAGAGTTCCACCTGAAACTCCCGATAAGTCAAATGCTGTACCCAATGTTACATCCGCTCCGGTTGTTGCATCCATAACTTGAATGGTAGAGTTTGCTCTGTCGGCAGCATACACTCTGGCATTACCGTCAACAGTACCGTAAGCCATACCTCTTACAGACCCCACAGTGAACCACGAAGGCAATACTTCAGCAGCTCCGGTTCGGGAAGTTCGTTCCCAAAGAGTATTAAGAGTTTGTGCCTGAATATCTACTGCAAGCGCAAGCATAATGCAAGCTCCTACAAAAGCACTCAGCCAGTTTTTATTTATTAGTCGTATCATATTTCTCCATGTATTTATTTTTGGATTATTTTTAAAGCTCTCAGAAATATACCTGAAGGCTTAGTTTATTAACATCACCTAAGTATTCGTATCCGTGATATGCGTAGTTAAAACCAAGTTTCAATGAACTATCAACTTGATATTTAAAACCGACCCCGGCATTGAATGTCTCTCTGCTATTATTCTGTCCTATATAAGGCACACCACCTCTTAAGAACACAGTGTCATTTAATAGCGAAATTTCTCCTCCTACACTAAAACTTTGAACATTATTAGATGGGTTATTTCCATCCAATGTTAGTGTTGCTCTGATGTCCTCACTACTGTAAGCATCCCAAGCAAAACCTACTCTAAGCATTAGTGGTAAATCATATTCTTGTGTTGCCAGATAACAATCTGTTTCATTGTTTCCGGAACTGCTGTTATCCAGGTCACATTCTGTGATCAGTCCATTACCGGTCAACTGCATTTTTGAACCTATGTTAGTTACACTTACTCCAAAACGAATATCATCGAAAGGTGTAATAAATACGGTTCCTATATCAAAAGCCAGTCCGGAGGCTGATACATCTTCTATCTGTTCGTGAACAAATTTTATGGTTCCGCCAACTGATAGCTTTTCTGTAAGGTATTGGGAATAACTCCCTCCAACCGTAACAGAATATGCTCCGAATGTTCGACCTGTTTTTCCCTGAGCCTGTTCAGTAGTTTCTTCAAATTCTCCGTAATTCATCGCTAGAACATGAATTCCTGCAACACCGCTTTTTGTAGGAATACCAATCCCCACATAACTATGTGTAAAATCCAGATAATAGTCTGTAAACTCGATAAGAACTTCCTCATCTTGTAATTCCGCTAAACCTGCCGGATTAAGAACCATTGCAGAGGGATCATTTAAGGTTGCTGTAAATGCAGACATTGCTGAAGCTCTAGCACCAACCGGGAAACGAAGAAAATCACCTGCGGTAGTACCTACCTTAGAAAGTTGAGCAAAAGTACTACTTCCAATTCCTGATACAAGAAGAACTAAACAAGTGTAGAATATTTTTTTCATTGAATTCATTATTTGATCACCGCAAATTTACCTGTCTTATTTCCTACACCTCTAGCCTCTACATGGTAAATGTAGATCCCATAAGATATCTCTAAATTATCCTTTGTTAAGAGATCCCATATATAGGTTCCTCCATTTTCACCCTGCGTATTAGAAGATGTAACTTCAATCTCACGTACCAAGACACCTGATGATGTAAATATTCTCAAGGTTGAAGGAACCGGTAAGCCTGTAAAATGAATCTCTCTGTTTTGCTGCCTGCTGCCCCCTGCAGCTTCCTGTTCATAAATACTTGAGACCTTGTACGGATTCGGAATTACTAAAATTTCATCCAAAGCATTTTTAGCTGAATCAGAATCAACACTAGGTAAATTCTCCGGATCCATTCTAAATTGGAATCTGTCATTTCTGGAGAATGGTTTGGTGGTGAATACTCGTAATGTATCACCCGCCTGAGGATTTCTAGTAGTTAGATTATTGTTGGCAATTTGTGCCCTTAATTCAAAGCGATAAGTTAGCGTATCCTGAAAGTCTCTTGCATCTTCAATTACGTATACTATATCAGAACATTGACCATTTAGACCAGCTACTGCTGAAAATATGCCTGGATCAGGCGACACATAATTGTTAGGCGCATTTACAGAAGGGTCGCATCTACCTGGAGAAAAAGGAGTATTATCTCTGTTTAGATCTAAGTATGCATATTCTACTTCTTCTTCTGTATAAATATTAAATATTTTGAAGTTTGTTGATTGAGAGGAAGCGGTAAAAAATGATCCCGGAGCAACTTCAATTTCCCGTTCAGTAGATTGCCCATAACCTACACTAGACCCTATTACTAATTCATAGTCTGAAACCTTGGAAACACTTTGTGTAGCAAAAAAGTATTGATGGGGTTTAGGATCACCAGTCTCATTCCAACCCGATCTGGATGCATTTACCCCAAAAGTCTCTACGTTATTCATAGAAATAGAAAAACCTTCTGTAATTGGGTTATTTCCTCCATTTACATTAGGTGAACGTGCAATTAATGTATCATTTGCACCGTCAGTTATATTTCTGAGTGTGAAGTTCTCTGTTCTAAGGGTGTCAGGATCTGTGCCACCATCGATCAAAGTATCCTCAAAAGTAACTTCATATAAGTTATCTGCTTTTAGTTCAAATGGATCTATAATATCAACTATAACTGATCCACCGGGCGATCCTTGAACAATTGTGGCCTGTGGTTGATCTGGAGCTATATAGCCTGCCTGTGATCTTGTAGGACGAACTTCAACTACATTAACTCCAAATGTAATCGAACCATCCGGTCCCTGACTAATTTGGATTGGTGACTCCGATGGTGAAATCCCAGCAGGAACGTATCCGAAGTCAAAACCTGTGACTGCGTAGTAATAAGTTTTCCCGTTTACCACATCTGTATCAACAAATGATCGTTGAAGACCTGAATCATTCCCCAGATCAAATTTTACTCCATTCACATCTACCGGATGCAATCCCTGAATCCCGTTATCTTTATCGAAAATTGCGATGTCACTGTAGTATGTAGCATTACCAAATGCATCCGTTACATTAAAAATATCTTCGAAGGAAGGATCTGTAGATCTGTAAATTTTATATCCCTCAAAATCAAAACCATTGCCCGAAATGTTATTTAAATAGCGGTCGAATGATGACTCCGAGTTAGTTTGCCAGTACAACGTAACTTTTCCGTCCCCGGGAACAGCAGTAAGAATAGGTGGATCGGGAGCTACTGCAAATTGATAATCAGCTTCATAAGCAACCCTTGCCTGATCTAAGTTATCGTTTAATTGATTTCTGTCTTGTAATGCCGATCCGGTTGGTGAAGTTGAAGCCGCTGCAGAAATAGCAACTGCAAAACTTTGAGATTCACCAACAGCAAGAGGGAAAAGTCCTGAAGACACATAAATATCTTGATCGGTTCCGGGATTCCCAATAACATCAAACTCTCCAGGAATCAAATAATTGAACCAAATATCTGAATCAAGACTGACTTGTAAAGCTCCAGCAGAAAATATGATCGCTCTTGAAACACCGATCAAATCTGTTTCACTAACATCTGTTTTATCTATGTTGGGCTCTCCAGGAAAAGTTGTTCCAGCGCCTGAAGTTGCTTTTCCATCACCTTGCCCCTCACTTGCTGTCTCAGGATCTCCTTGAATTCCAACATCATCAAAGTTTTCGTTCCAATCATTATCGTTATCAAACAAATCTCCTCTACCTTCATCAATCATCGGTGCACTGGTAAAGTGATTTTGGAATCTCCCGTCGTAAGTATCGTTAACTAGATCTGCGAAATCCTGATCAGAAGACATTCTTGCTCTTATTTCTTGATTCGAAACAATCAATCCTTTCTTAAGACTGTCTCCATCATTGAAATACAAATAATTAACAAATCTAACCGGTTTGGTTATAGAATTACCATTTACGAAAGTGGTTTTCTCTAAATGGTTTGGAGTATTTTCGTCAATAAGACCATCGAAATCATTATCTAATCCATCAATATGTACTCCAAAATTTGGATCTGAAAGAGGTAACAATTCTTCCTGAACAGTAAATGAAGCTCCTAAATTATAGGTAATACCCTGCGACACAAAACTATTGCCGTCATACTCACGAACAACTCGAGTTCCATCTACATCGATTAAAACGATCTTGTCACCTACATTGATAGTTCTTGAATCAAAGTCTGCCGCTTCAAATTCTCTAACTACGGTATCTCTTAATGTTGTACTTGAATAAAAGCCACCATTAGCTTCCAATAACAAGCTGAATAGATCAACATTATCGGGGTCGTAGAAATCTGCATTTTCAGAATCATACGTATCACTATCCCCATCATTATCTATGCCATCTCCTGCATTTCCGGGAGTTTCAAGGAAACTTAAACCCATTTCTCCAATGGGTAATCCATCAAATGACGAAGGAGCATTGTTTCGATCTGTATCAGTCAAATAAGCTATTGCTCTAAGGTTATCAAATACCGGCTGATCTGTAGGGCCACCACCGGCAACAAAATCCGCGATCCATAATCCGAAAGACATTCTTGGATAATCGTAGCTTCCGTCATTGGTAATTTCAAATATGTTAAAATGAACAGAATTGATGAGGATTTGAGACCAAGCAAGGATTCTTGTATCCATCACAATTCCTAATCCGCCTCTGGTTGGATCAGTATCATCCGGTCTGAATGCACCAGAATTACTGTATCTGTTGTAATTATCATCACCCGCTTTATAATAAAACTCCAGATCAGCGTTAAATTGATCTCTTCCAAAAAACCCATTCCATGAACCAGCCCAGCCATCACCACCGTCTTCGAATTTGTCGGGCCAAGTGTTAGGCCAAGTGTTTCCAAGGGGAGAACTTGGACCACGGTCGCTTCTGGCAATTTCTTTAGAATCATCTCTGGAATATCCTTCAATTGGATTTAATGACCAGTTCTGGCTTCCATCTCTGTTAGTTTTATAAGAAGCTACATTAACTATTTGGAGTACATCAGAACTATTTTGAGCTTGAACTTCCGTTCCAAAATGTACACTCATAAAGTACATGTACTCTCTGTTTGTATTTCGTGGAAATTCATAAATAAGTTCATCCAAACTGGAGCTATTTCTTCGCCCGGCATGCCCGGTATTAAAGTAAGAAGCTCTCAATCGATTGGCATCCATCGTAGATTTTTTTCTGTCTTCAAATGAGGATCTTTCATCACTTGGCACATAGTCCTGAGCTCCTAAGAAAACAGGAAATAATGCTACTACCAGAAAAATGAATAAGCTGCAGTTATTTAATTTATTTCTATTCATTGTTTAAAAAGAGATTGAAAGTCCTAGTTGAATTCGTCTTGGTTCAGCATAAAAAGCAGGATTAGAATAATAGCCCGGATCTGCTGTACCTACTGTATTAATCGGTAATGGTGAGGTAGCTTCTCCTGAATCTCCATACACATTATTAATCACTTTGCTGTCCAGTAGATTATAAATATTTAAAAACAGCTCCAGTTTAGTACTATTAGGTAATGTAATATTCTTGTAAGCATTTAAATCAACTGTTAATCTGGTTGGAAGTCGTGATGTGTTTCTAAGATCTCTGGTACTTGCTCCAACACCAATTTCTACCCCCGGAATATCCGTTTGTGGAGTGTAAGGAGTTCCGGTACTAAAACGCGAAATCACATTAGCTCCCCAATTGTTTCCGGAATAAAACATTGAACCATTAACAATATGTGTTCTGTCCCAGTTTAATGGTTGAATTAGTTTTGTAGTTGAAGAAGTTTGATTCGTAGAATCAATCTGAGTCCCGGCATTTACAATATCAAAATACTCGGAGCTGGGATCAGAGTTACTTCCTTCAACTGAGCTGAATGTATAGTCTAACCCAAAATTGAATTTCTGACTTACAAACTGATTGAAAGCAAAAGTAAATCCAATTGATTTAGAAAAATCTCTGTTAAAATAGATCCCATAGTTTGTAGATGCAGCACCTGTTACTTGCGGGCGGCTAGACACATAATCTCTTGTATCTTTGTAATAACCCGTTAATTCAATTGCTGTACCATCAAAAATCTCCTGCTTTAAACCTAACTCATATTGGGTTGAGCGCTCAGGTTTTAAATCCAGATTTCCGAAAAGCCCTAAATTGCCGCTTCTTTCACCAACAAAAACCCTACTGTTTGTATACATAAAGTTATAGGACGGAACTTGGAAGAAATACCCATAAGAAAAGTATATCACTCCACGATCGTTAATTGGGTATGCCACTCCAATTCTTGGGCTTAACTGAGTTTTAACACTTGTGTCTTTATACCAATAAGCCTCTCTTTCTTCCAAAGTAACATCAGGCTCTCCCGCATCTTGCTGTCCGTTGTCATTTAGATCTCTGTATTGATTTTCTTGCTTTGTTGGTGAAGTGATATCAGGATCTTCCAAATCAGAAACTACTCTGGAATTAGGATCAAAGTAATCGAATCTCAATCCCACATTAATAATCAAATTATCAAATTCGATCTTATCCTGAATATAAGCACTGTAATTTCTTGGAGACTCAGAATACTTCTGATATCCAGGAGTGTTAATTTCAGGAAAACCAAGCTTTACAAAAGGCTTTATATCTTCCGGAGTACCCGGTGGAAAACTAATGGAGGAATCTGTAAACGGAACTAAAGAAACGTTCTCAAAACTAACTTCATCAAATTGTAGGTTTACACCAGCTTTTATATAATGGTTCTGGCTCACCTGACTGGAAATCTCTACTTTTCCAATAAAAGTATCAGTTGATCTGAAAAATCTATTATTATCCGTTCCATAAAAGCTGAATTGTGCAGCTCCCGGAACACTTTGTTCAGCAGGAGAATAAAAATCAACAATTCTGTCAAAGTTGAAATAGCGAGGATCCCAAGCGTCCTCATATAAGTAGTTTTTTTGCTCGTTATATCTATTGGCAAGATTAACAGTTAGAAAAGTTTTCGCAGACGGAGTTATAGTAGTTTTAAAATTTAGTGCATAATTGTTTCTATAGCTTGTTCCTCTGCCCAGTGGTACTAATTTATTCTGATGATCATACCCTTGTCCTTCTTCCAGACCATAAGAACCTATTAAGTTGAATTTCAACATTGAGGAAAACCGATATTCTAAATTGCCTTGAAAACTTGAACTTTGATAATTATTCATATTTACCAATGAACTGTCTCTGGTACCATCATCAGTCAAAACTAATCGGTCCGTACCTTGAAAGTTTACCGTATCAACAGAATACCAAGGTTTATTAAAGTCTACTCGTTCATTATAGATGGTTCTATAGGTATCAAAGTTTGTATTCACATTTAGTGTGTCACGGAACTGTCCATGTGGAGAATAAGCGTTGCGACCAGTTAAATGCCCCTTATTTTCAAAACGTCTTGCAGTAGCAAAAAATGTAAGTTTATCTTTTACGATCGGACCTGATACAGAACCCGAGAAATTATACATTCTGTCCGGATTTATAGTGCTGAAACTGGTACCAATTCCATCGTAAATATCGCTTTGGTTTGTTGCTAAGTAACTTCCTGACCATGCATTGAAAGAAGCATCAAACTGGCTCCCTCCCGCTTTGGTAACTACATTTACAATTCCGGAAAGCGCTTGACCATGCTCTGCATTAAAAGAACCTGAAATAACTTGTAATTCCTGAACAGATTCATTTTCAATTCTAACTCCATTCGATCGATCATAATCATCGGTCACCCTGATTCCGTCAACTACGTAGGAAACTTCTGAAGTTCTACCACCTCTAATATGGATTCCTCCACCATTATCAACACTAACACCTGCCTGCAACCCAATTACATCCGAAACTTCCTGTACCGGTAATTTTTCTATTTCTTCGCTACTTACTCTGGACTCAGAACTAGTAACATCCTTCAAAACAGGCTGCCGTGTTGCAACTACTACTATTTCTTCCCCTTCAAATGCCTCTAGCTCAAGTAGAAAATCTTGCTCTGTGGTTAAGTCAGTTCTTACAATAACTTCTTGAACTGCCAATGTTGCGTAACCTATATATCTCGCTTCAAGAGTATATGTACCAGGAGCCACATTTAACATTAGATAATTACCATCAATGTCGGCTACAGCTCCTTTTGTAGTTCCTTTAATTCCAACAGTGGCTCCAATAAGAGGTTCTCCGGTTTCCGCATCAAGGAGTTTACCCGTAATTTTCCCTGATTGCGCTTGCACCCCTACACTCACTAATAAAAATAAAACCGGTAGTAGCTTTTTTAAGTTCATATACTGCTTCAGATTTGAATAGTAACTTTATTTAATTTTTCGATATCAATGAGAGCATTATGCTTTTCTTTAACATCTTGAATAGTCTTTTCCTTTAGATCATTTAATTTTTGATCCATCAAAAATGCATGAACAGATTCTTTTGCTTCATCGAAAGTATATGGCCTCCCTTCGATCCTTCCATTCATTTTATAAATGGTATACTGTCCTGTTTGATAGTTAATGATTTCAGAAATTTCTCCGATTTTTAGCTCAGAAATCTTTGCTGAATAAGACCCGTAATTCCTAACGCTTTTAAAACCCAGTTCGCCACTTGTAAGAAGATCTTCATTAACAATAGTGTGTTTTTCTACTAATGATATAAAGTCTGCACCTGACTGTAATTGAGTTATCAATGAGCTCGCTTTTTCTTCTGTTTCTACCACTATTCTGGAAAGGTTAACTTCTAGCGGTTTATAGAAACGTTCTTGATTTTTTTGGAAAGCAATACGAAGTTCTTCATCTGTATTGGAAATTGATTTCTTAAGATCTTCAATTGCTTGTTGAGCTAAATAGCTATAAAAAGTCTCGTCAACTGACTCTCTTATCAAAGGTTGATCTTGAAGGTTAGCCTCTTTCGCATTTTTAAATAAATAAGCTCTTAATGCAGTTCCTATTACAAAATTTTCAAATCCATCCTTGCCTTCAATAGCATTGATTAGTGAAAGAGGAGTAAATCTGTATTCTGTTGAAAAATCTTCAAGAGTAAATTCAAATCCTTTATATGAAGCTAATATTTCATCTGACTTAAGCCCTGATATAAATTCAGAATCTTTGGATACAGCTGAAGAATAATTTTCATTCATCTTATTCCAAAGTGCATCAAAAACCTCAGAATTGAATTCTAAATTGTCTCTGAAGTTGTAAAGATGTTCTCTTGTAGCAAGCTCTTTCTTCTTTTTATAGACATAAGAAGCAATTTCAGCTTTTTTTATAGCGAATTCATTTTTGGAGAGTATAGGCTTTGTAAACCTATCAGTCAGTTTAATAATACTATACCCCTGAGCTGTTGGAACCGGTTTTGATATTTCTCCTACTTTCAATCCAAAAGCAGCTTCTTCAAAAGCAATATCCATTTCATCGGTTGTAAATCGACCTATATCCCCTCCATTGTTTGCCAAATAAGGAGTCTGAAATACTTCTTTCGCCAACTTTTCGAAAGACTCACCATTCTTCAATCTCTCGTATAATATGTTCGCTGAAGTAAGATCATTCGCAAATAGATGTGAAGCCTTTAACGTTGTGTTAAATCGAACAAAATATTGATTAAGCTCTTCCTCACTTACCTGAATATCTTTTAAAATAATCTGATTCAGATATTCCTCATTTAAAACTCTTCTTTCGATCTCTCCTCTCTTCTGAAAAGCAGCTTCTGTTTTATCTAACTTTTTGTCTTCAGCATAGGTAGCCAATACATAATTATCAAATTTTGCATTTAAAACAGACAACTTAGTAGATGGGTTTGCGCTGATCGCTCGTCCGGTTCTGAAGTAATATTCTTTGAAGGCATTTTCAAAGTGAACTTCAGTAATTGAATATTCATTAATTCGAGCTAGAACATCACTTTCTACTTTATCCTGACAGGAAAGCGCTCCCAACGAGAAACACAGCAAACAGGAAAGTAAAATTAAATGATCACGCATTGATTGCTAACAGATTTTTATCAAGGTGAGATTATAATAATGAAAGCGCTTACATTTTTCAACACATTTTTGAATTTATTTAAGAAATATTAAGTCTCTCTTAAACACGGAGTGGAACAATAAACACTAACAAGTAACTACTTGTTTTTCAGAAACTATTTGAAGCGGCTGCTAAATATTAGTTCTTATAGTTTCTTACAATGTAGTCATTTAGAATAGATTTAAACTCTTTGCCAATTCCATCTCCTTTTAGAGTTTTGAAGTGCTCTCCGTCTACATAAACAGGAGCCTTGGGCTCTTCAAACGTTCCAGGAAGCGATATTCCAATATTAGCAGCTCTGGACTCACCTGGCCCATTAACCACACAACCCATTACTGCTACGTCCATTTCTTCAACGCCTGGATACACTTCTCTCCAAACCGGCATAGATTCTACAATATAATCCTGGATCTCTTCAGCTAATTCCTGGAAATATGTACTTTTTGTACGTCCACACCCTGGACAAGACGTCACTTGCGGTATAAAGCTTCTAATACCTAATGATTGCAACACTTGCTGAGCAACCTGAACTTCAAGAGCACGATCAGCGCCAGGCTGAGGAGTTAGTGAAACTCTTATCGTGTCTCCAATTCCTCTTTGTAAGATAACGGACAAAGCCGATGCACTTGCTACCATACCCTTCATCCCCATTCCTGCCTCTGTTAATCCTACATGAAGCGGATAATCTACAACCTCAGCTACTCGTGTGTATACATTTACAACATCCTGAACACCACTCATTTTGCAACTGATGATGATCTTATCCGAAGCCAAGCCAACATCTTCCGCTAATTTGGAAGAACGCTTTGCACTTTCAACCATAGTATCCAGCATCACTTCTTTTGCTGATTTAGGTTCCGGCAGATCGTTATTGGCATCCATTTTTTGAGCGAGTAACTGCTGATCCAGCGATCCCCAGTTTACACCAATTCGAACGGGTTTATCGTATTTAATGGCTTGTTCTACAATCGTGGTAAAATTCTCATCACGCGTTTTCGTTCCTGTATTTCCCGGATTGATTCTAAACTTTCCCAAAGATTCCGCCATGTCGGGATATTTCGTCAACAGCACGTGACCATTATAATGAAAGTCCCCAACGATAGGCACAGGAACTCCACGATTCATCAATTTCTCCTTGATATGAGGAACTGCTTTGGCCGCCGCGTCATTATTCACCGTAATTCTGACGATCTCAGAACCTGCTTTGTGCAGATGATCAATTTGTTCTACCGTTTCATTAATGTCGGCGGTATCTGTATTGGTCATAGATTGAACAACGATCGGAGCTCCTCCACCAACCGGAACATCACCAACCATTACTTGAATTGACTTTCTTCTTTTTATAGAAGCCATGTATGCCCTAATTTTTCTTACTTAATTCGAATAATTTCTGTTTTTCTTCCTTCGTCAAAGCATCGTATCCGCTCTTGGAT
This sequence comes from Balneolaceae bacterium UBA3186, assembly GCA_002364085.1. Classification (GTDB taxonomy): domain Bacteria; phylum Bacteroidota; class Rhodothermia; order Balneolales; family Balneolaceae; genus Balneola. Next base: position 546,652 of record DEXK01000011.1, read on the forward strand.
ATCTTTTCTAAAATTTCATCCAGTTCGGTCTGATCAACTTCTTCAACGATCTCAACATCCTTCACAATGCTCATATTTTTATTTTTCGGCTTTGAAGAAGGACTTGGTTTCAAACGACCAAAAAGATACTCAAAATATCGAATTACTTTACTCAGATCTGTTCCGTTTTTATGTGCCATTGTAAGCAGATATCCCACCGAAGCTCCACCAATATGAGCAAAGTGAGCAACATTACTACCGCTATTCAGAAGTAAAATATCGATAGCTACTAAGCCCGTTACAAAATACCTAGCTTCGATTGGCGGTAACAAAAAAAGCATAATAGGAGTTCTTGGAAAAAGAACAGCAAATGCTACCATAATTCCATTTACCGCAGCTGAAGCTCCAATCACTGGTTTATAATCAAATATAAATGTTGAAGTAAAGTGAAATACAGCTCCAGCAACCAACGCCAAAAAATAGATAGTCAAGAATGATCTAGGGCCAATGGTTTCTTCTACTGCCCTTCCCATCCACCAAAGCCAAAGCATATTAAAAGCTATATGCATGAAGCCTGCATGCAGGAAACCATATGTAATAATTCTCCAAGGCTCTAAATATGCTATTGGCAAATTCGGCTCAAAACCAAAATGTGTTACAATCCAAACATTAAGCTTTGTTCCAACTAAAAGCTGAACGATAAAAATTATAACATTAATCGCTATGATCGCACGAATGGCAACAGGCATCCGCATAAAGCCTCGCTTAAAAGTATTTCCGAATGAATCGTATGATTGATTTCTCATCTCTTTCTAATTACCTGTACCTAAGCGTATTCCGAAGGTTTTTTTAATCCCCACAACTTGATCAAAATGAAACCTACTAATAATCCACCTAAATGTGCAAAGTGTGCAATTCCGCTATCAACTCTAGTTAATCCATTAAATAATTCAAGTGCACCATAAAAACCAACAAAATATTTAGCTTTAATCGGAATTGGTGGAAATAACAGCATGATCCTGCGATTTGGATACATCATCCCGAAACCAAGCAAAATCCCAAATACAGCTCCCGAAGCTCCAATAGTATAACCACTACTTACAAATAATTGAATAATTCCGGCACCTATCCCGGTTAAAAAATAGTATATCAAGAAGCGTTTGGTTCCCCATAGTTGTTCTAAAGCCTGCCCAAAAATCCATAACGCAAACAAGTTGAAGAAGATGTGATAAAAGTCCGCATGTAAGAACATATAAGTTACCAGCTGCCAAGGCAAAAACCCATCCCCGAAAGGCTGTAAAACAAGTAATGGAGCCAAAGTTGATCCCATCGGAGTCCATCCTGAACCAAAAATATTAATGGTGGCCAAAAAGAAGATCCCGTTCCAGATCAATAAGTATTTAATTGCCGGCGGGAAAAATGAAAACTGAGTATTCGGTGAAAATTGATTCAATTGAAAACCTTATCGCTGATTTTTAATTCTGTTCTGATTTTTTTGATACGCCAATATACGTTGATACCACTTAAAGTTACGCCGGGAATTCCTTGCCCCGGATAAGTTGTATCGCCCACAAGATATAATCCTGAGAACGGCGTTTGGTTCGGAGTCCATTTAAGCAAGCTGCGTGCCATGCTTTGCGGGATCCCACCAACTCTGCCTTTTTTGCGGTATACCCAATTTTGCCATGTAATGGGAGTAGCCGTATGAATTGTTTCGATATCACTTTGTTCAAAACCCGGAAGTTTTTGTTTTAGTGTTTCAACTATAAACTCTTCTGTTTGTTTCTTTGCAGATTCATAATCACCATTTAGTGAAAACCAGTGCTCCGGAGAAGCATGACAGGATATATTGAGCGTTCGTTTTCCTTCCGGAGCTCGTTCGGTATCTCCTCTTTGAGACATAGATACAAATATCGAATCTGAATTTGTAAACGGAACAGTATCTCCTTCTTCCAAATGAATTTGATGGTGTAAACTCATTTCATCGGGATAAGTATCCGTGGTTGCAATGCCTAATGTGATCGCTCCCCAAGCTTCATCAAAATCTTCAGATTCTTCTACAAAATACTCTTTCATTTCTGATGAAGTTATGTCTTTCATATTCCATATCGGGATATTGGAAACCACGATCGGAGCTTGGTAAATATTTCCTTTTTTGGTTTGAATGATGAACTCTTCTTCTTTCTTACTCAGATGAGTAACTGCTTCTCTTGTATGAAGTGCCCCTCCTTTTTCCTGAATAAAACTTCGGATGGAGTTGATCATTTCCAACAATCCACCGGGTACATAAAAGTTAGAATAATTGGTATAGGTCAAACCGGCTGCACCAAATAAAAACGGTGTGCCTTCTGCTTTGGATTGAGCTGTGATCATTAACTGTTCGTCTACAAACCGACGAAACTTAGGTGTATCCACACCGAACTTTCTCATTACATCCTCAACCGACTGAATCGCATAAGGTAACACCCAGACATCTAATGGAGAATTTGAGATCGCCAGTCTTCCCCAATCGGTTATATTCTGCGGTGGGAAAAAGGGATTTTTGAGTGATACATCCCAAACGATATCAGAGACTTTTAGAGCCTCTTCCCAGAATGACCTCTGTGCCTGAGGATTTCCAAAAACTCGTCCGGCTTCTTCTATCCATTCTTCCCGATCTTTGTACCGGATTATCTCCTCCCCATCTAATCGAACTGTCATGCTTGGAGTGATCTCTTCTCTTGGAATTTGAATTCCAGTTTCTTTCTCCAGTTTCCACAATGGTTGATTTTCATCAAATCCGATAAGTGTAGTCGCGCCCGACTCGAACGTGAATCCTTTTCTGTAATACGATGAACTGCATCCACCCGGAACAGCTGCTGCTTCCAGGATCAGAACTTTATAGCCATCATTGGCAAGCATCGCCCCTGCACTCATCCCACCCATTCCCGAGCCGATTATAATTACGTCGTAGTCTTTGTTGATAGTCATGGAAGCAGAACAACAATTATTAGCTAAAGTGTTCCATTTAATTGACGTCATCCTGAACCATGTGCTGAACTTGATTCAGTATTGTTTCAGGATCTTATGAGCTACCTCATATCTATGAATCAATAATTCAACCTCTTAAAGTCTCATACCAATCTTCCAGCTTTGGATTATGTTGCTTTACCAGATTCCATTTCCATTCTTTATGCCAATTCTTTAATTGCTTTTCGCGATCTATAGCATCCACTATTGAATCGAATTCCTCTGCATAAACCAGAATAGTTAGCTTATACTTTGAAGTAAACTCTGAACCTTTTCCTTGTTTATGTTCCAAAATTCTTCTAGTGAGATTAGAAGTAAACCCAATATATAGTGTGGTCCTTTGAAAGTTTGTTAGAAAATAGACGTATCCTTTGCTCATGATTAGTAAGACAGATTCGGCTACCATTCCTTACAAAGATCCTGAAACAAGTTCAGGATGACGTCCTTTTTTTGAGGATGAAATTGTAAATCAGAACTATTCCTAATTCACTTATTCCCCTATTCCTAATTCCTCAATGCGCTTCCAGCCAATTTTCCCCAATCCCAGCTTCCACTTTTAACGGAACATCCATTTCAAACGCTGATTCCATCAATTCTTCGATCTTCTTCGGAACTTCATCCAGTTCGCTTTCATGGATCTCAAAGATCAGTTCATCATGAACCTGAAGTAACATCCGGCTTTTCTTGTTGTTGTCTTTCAGCCAGTTATGGATATTGATCATCGCCAGTTTTATTACATCGGCAGCGGTTCCCTGTATCGGCATGTTGATCGCTACTCGTTCCGCAAATCCGCGAACATTCCAGTTTCCTGAGTTGATATCCGGTACATACCGACGTCTTCCGATCAATGTTTTCACATAACCGTGTTCTTTGGCAAACTGTTTAGTATCGTTGATGTAATTCAGAATATTCGGAAATCGCTCGAAATACTCATCTATCATCTCTTTTCCTTCGGAATTTTCGATGCCGAGATTTTGAGCCAATCCATATGCACTTAATCCGTAAGGAATTCCAAAATTCACTTCTTTCGCCTTCCGACGATGATCAGCTGTTACATCGTCTAATGAATCTAAATGAAAGATCTCTTTGGCTGTCCTGGAGTGAATATCTTCCCCGTTTTTGAACGCTTCTATCATCGCTTCATCTTTAGCGATATGAGCAATCACCCTCAGCTCAACCTGAGAATAATCCGCAGACATCATTTTAAATCCTTCATCAGCAATAAACGCTTTACGGATCTCACGTCCACGTTTTGTTCTGATCGGAATGTTCTGAAGATTCGGATTGGACGAAGAAAGTCGACCGGTAGCCGCCACACTTTGATTGAAATCTGTATGAATTCTACCGGTTGTTTCGTCAACAATGGAAGGTAATGCATCAACATAAGTAGATTTTAGTTTCGCCAACTGACGATATTCCAAAATCAGATCCGGCATTTCATATTTAACGGCGAGCTTAGTCAACACCGATTCATTGGTAGAATATTGACCCGTTTTAGTTTTCTTTCCTGCTGGCAATCCCAGTTTATCAAATAATATGGTTCCCAACTGTTGCGGAGAATTGATATTAAACTCCTCTCCTGCTTTTTCATAGATCTGCTTTTCCAGTTCTTTAAGATCGGTAGCCAAATCTTCCGAAAATCCTTCCAGCATACCAACATCCAGCTTTACTCCCTGATATTCGATCTCAGCCAATACTTCCATCAGCGGAAATTCTACCGTTTTCGCAACATCATCCAATTCATCTTTGGTGAGCTGTTCGCTAAATATCTCATACAATCGTAAAGTTATATCGGCATCCTCACAGGCGTACAAATACACTTCTTCAGGAGTCAGATCAGCCATGGAAATTTGTCGCTTTCCCTTTCCGATCAATGCTTCAATCGGAACTGGCTCATAATTCAGATACTTTTTCGACAGTTCATCCATCTTGATCTTTTGGGTCGCATCAATGAGATATGCAGCGATCATGGTATCAAATGGCTTTCCTTTGATCTGAATTCCTGCTCGATGGAGAATCAGCCAATCGAACTTATAGTTATGTGCCACAAGGGTTTTACCTTCATCTTCAAACAACGGACGAATGATATCAACCACTTCTTTTTCATCCAAAGCTCCTTCAACATTTACAGGAATATAAAACCCCATTCCGGGCTTGGCTGAAAATGAAAATCCTACTAATGAAGCCGAAACAGGATTGGGTGAATTTGTCTCTGTATCAAAACAGATCACGGACTCTTTCTTTAGATCCTCAACTAGTTTTTTTACCCCATCAATGTCTTTGACAAGCTCATAGGCATTCTTTTCTTCGTCCAGCTTTTCAATCGGTTCTTCTTCCACAAAAGTCCCGAAAAGATCTCCTTGATCTCCGGCTTTATTTTCAATGGGTTCTTCGCCTAAATATCTCTTTGTCAGAGTTCTGAATTCCATTCTTTTGAAAAAAGCACCAAGATCATTCCTATTGGGGCCATTCCATTCCAACTCTTCCCATTCGACCGTATTTGGCACATCCGTTTTGATGGTAACCATGAATTTGGCATGCATCGCCTGATCTGCAAATTCCTGTAATCCCTCACGCTGTCTTTTTGCGGAAATGGTGTCAGCTTTGGCGATGGCTTCTTCCAAAGAACCAAATTCATTGATCAGTTTTGGAGCTCCTTTCTTTCCGATTCCCGGAACTCCCGGTATGTTATCAGAAGCATCACCAATTATTGCCAACACGTCAATCACCTGATCAGGATACACTCCGAAATAATCGTGTACTCCTTCTCTGTCGATGATATTAAATCCACCGTCTTTGTTATCAGGCTTCATCATTTTCACATGATCGTGCACCAATTGCATAAAATCTTTATCAGGAGTAACCAGATACACATCCACATCATCTGCATTTGCACCTGAAGCAATGGTTCCGATGATATCATCAGCCTCATAACCATCCTGCTCAATATTCTTGATTCCCCAATTCTCTACCATTTCCTTGATCAGAGGAATTCCCACTTTTAGTTCATCAGGCTGTGGTGGACGTTGAGCTTTGTAGGTTTCGTCGGCATCATGACGGAATGTAGCAGCTTTGGTATCCCAGGCAACGGCAATGTGTGTCGGTTTTTCTTCGTCCAGCATACGAACCAATGTGTTCGCGAATCCAAGCACAGGACCGGTGGCTATTCCTTCAGAATTTTTAAGTCGGGAATTAACAAATGCGAAATGAGCACGATAAGCCAGTGCCATCCCATCAAGTAAAAAAAGAAGTTTCTTTGACATGTAGTCTTTTATTTGTCGAAATTGTAGTCTTTGAAACTAAAGGTTTTGACATTAATTCCGAATTCAGATTCTAAATCATTTGAATAATTTTACTCAACAACTTCAACAACTCCCAAAAGTAGAACTACACGTTCATCTGGATTGCTCACTGAGCTTTCAGGTGGTTCAGAAATTACTCCCCGGAACAACTCAGGAAGAATACAACGAGCGTTTTGTAGCTCCCGAAAACTGTGGTAGCTTAGTTGAGTACATAAAATGTGCCTCTGCCAGCATAGACATCATGCAAACCAGAAAGCAGCTGGAATTAGTTACGCTGGATTTTATTGAGCAGCTAAAAGCGGATAATGTCATTTATTGTGAAGTTCGATTTGCACCTCTGCAACACCTGAAGCAAGGCTTAACCGCAAAAGAAGTCGTTGAAACCGTCAACGAAACTATTTCGAAAGCCACAGCTGATCTTGAAATGGAAGTTCGATTGATCTTATGCTCTCTCCGCCATTTCTCGAAAGCACAGAGTTTAGAAACCGTTCAGTTGGTTCGTGATTTCAAAGACACCAATGTAGTTGGCTTTGATCTTGCTGCGGATGAAGCCGGCTATCCAATTGATGAGCATAAATCGGCTTTTGAATTTGCAAGTGAAAACGAAATTCCTTGTACTTGTCATGCAGGAGAAGCATGTGGACCTAAAAATGTCTGGGAAGCCATTGATGAGCTTCATGTCCGGAGAATCGGTCACGGAGTGCGAAGTTATGAAGACTCTACACTGATGGAATATCTCAAAGAAAAAGATATTCATCTGGAAGTTTGCCCAACTAGTAATATCAAAACGGGAATCTATCCAAAACTGGCAAATCATAATATCGATAAGATTTACAGATCCGGCGTTTCTCTGAGCGTGAATACAGACGGCAGATCACTTTCCAATGTGAGTTTGTTTGATGAATACAAAAACCTGAACACCCATTTTGACTGGAAATTAAAAGACTATTTAGCAACTAATCTCTTCGCCATCGAAGCTGCTTTTGTGGATGAGGAAATAAAGGAAAAATTAAAAAAGAGAATACTAAATAACCTCTGAATAAATAATCTACTAGCATAAACATTCCTATCAGCTATCAGCTATCAGCT